>NZ_SLYH01000001.1:1860619-2607137 GCF_004343445.1 Rhizobium sp. PP-CC-3G-465 | reverse complement strand
TCAGTCACAATCCCTTCCGCGGGGTGGAGCAGCCCGGTAGCTCGTCAGGCTCATAACCTGAAGGCCGCAGGTTCAAATCCTGCCCCCGCAACCAAACGATTGCACAAGCTCAAACAATGAAGCCCTCCCTCACAGGAGGGCTTTCTTGCGTTTGGGGCCGTCAAGCGTCCGGGCGTGGCCTATCAGGTCTTTCAGGATTGCACTCTCGTTAAAGAACGAAGGCTTCCTCTTGCCAGAGGCAAACGGCAGGAAGGGCACAGTCGCAACGCCATGCCCAGTCGGGGCGTTTGCAGGTCGCCATTCTGGGTGAGGCGGATAGATGCATGGCTGTCACAAACGCATCGATGTGATGGAGAGCCACTCGCTCATCTATCGCCAGTCCAGTTGCGACGGCTCATCCCAACGGCCCTCAATTAATTCCCGAATGCATCCTGATCCCAAGCGAGCACCTGATACGGCGACGTAGAATCAGCACCTGTGGACAACACGGCGGTAAAGCCGAGCTCCGGGCGGTTTCCTTGCAACAGGAGTTCAACGACGACACGGTAGGTTCGCGGTGGTTTCGTATCGATCTGTGATGCCGCGACGAGCACAAGGTTTGCTATGGCCTGCTCGGTTTCTGCCGTCTTCTTCCCCCGAAGCGCGACGATATCCCGAGACGTGGTTTTGCCGATACCGGGAATGGCTGCCATGAGAGGTTCCGGAGCGAAAAAGGCCGACAAACGGCCTGTAGGGTTGAAGACTGTGAGAAATGGGCGAAGCCGGGCGATGTCGTCCCGTGCCACGCCTGGGACGAAGGCAATGTCATCGAGGGTACGAAACGGGGCGTTGCGGGCGCTCTGACCGGGCGGGCGGTCGTCAGCTGTGTCGGCGCTGCCCGGTTGCGGCATGTCCCCGGGCTCGCGCCATTCGATGACCCTCGATGCAAAGACCTCCGGGCGCATGGTTGTTAACCCTGAGGCCCGGTAGGCCGCGGCCAGCAGGTCCTTGCCGGAGCCGTTCAGGTCCACCGTCCCGGCATCCGAGCTGACCCGCAATGTGATGACGCCCGCATCGAGCCGTAACTGCTGACCGTCGATACTGTCGAGCGGGCGTTTCAGGATAAAGAGTTGATATCCGGCGAGCGCCACGGCGGACTGGAGGAGCGTTTCCTGCCGAAGATCGTGGCTGCCGAGATGCGCCGTATCTGTTGCAGCGCGTCCGAGCAGAAGAAGTGCGGCGACCAGGCCCGAAAGCAGGGCGACGATGGCGAGCACAGAGATGAGGATATAGCCGGAATTTCCTTGAAGGCGCGATGGACGTCTCATGGTCGAACGTAGCGCTCCCAGCCCCGGCCGTCATCGGGATCGATCGGCGCTGCACCTGCCGGTGATGCATTCTGCGGCGTGGACGGATCGTCGGGAACGAGGCTGCAGATGCCCTGTCCGGGTGCGGCGCATCCGGGTTCGGCATCGACGCGGATGGGCACGCGCACGCTGCCCTGGGGCTTCCCGCGCGCGTCCGCCAAGGCGATGCGCATGGCAACCGGCATGGCACGGCGGCCGGACCAGCGGTCGGTCAGCGCTTCTTTCCCGTCCGGAAGGCGCGAGAAATAGGCAAAGCGCACGGTATAGCCCTGTTGGAGAAGCGTGGTGGTTGCTGTCTCGCGATCCATAACGGCTTTTATATCGGTCGCATTCGGCGGAAGCGAACGTTCCTCCTCCCGCAGATTCGGGCCATCGCTGGTCAGGATGACGAGGCGGCTGCCCGTGCCCGCTTCGGACGCCTTCGGAAAGCGGGGGAAGACCAGGGCCGTTTCCGTTCCCTCGAACACAAAACCGGCTCCGGCACCTGCCCAGCGTTGGGGCGTAATGGTTTGGATCCTGTCGATCAGGGTGGAGAAGATGCGGCTTGTTTCCTCGATCTGTTGTGACGTCGAGGCGGTTCTGTCCGAGGCGCGCAGAACAAGGGAGACCAGCGATCCCAAAGCCACGAGCAGGAGCGCGCCGATGGCCATCGCCGTCAGGGCTTCCACAAGCAGGAAGCCCGAGGTCGGTAAGCCCCGTCGCGGCGGTCTCGAAGACGAGGCGCGCGTCACGGGGAACGCTCTTCCGGGCGCGCAATTTCGGCGGTCGAAACCCGAACGAGCCGGATGGTCTCGATGCTCACCACCGCATCTCGACGGGCACTGAGCGACCAGCGGCTGCGCGGCGGAAGGAGTACGGTCACCATCATCCGGCGCGGTGTCCAGTCCACCGGCTTCCCCTCTGCGTCCGCCGCCGTCGTAAAGGGAAGGCGAAGAGGTTCGTATCGGATCGACCATGAGAGGCCATCCATGACACCGGTCTGGACGCCGTCGCCGGGATCGCCGCTGATGGGCGCCGTCATTAGCGATCGCGCCACCCGTTCCGCGCGCAGGCGATCCTCGGCGCGACGCGTGCCCTCGACGGAGGTCATCACAGCCTGCTGGATCGCCAGTGTGCCAAAGGCGAGCACGAGAAACGCCACCAGCACTTCGATCAGGGTGAAGCCACCCTGTGCGCCGCCTTTGCGCATCGGAGAAGCTGCCCTAGCGCGCCGCAACGGATGCCCCCACAATACGGATCATGGCGGTCGGTCCGGAAATGGCGATGCGAATGCTATCGCGTCCGGAGCTCAGCGCCAGCTCGCTAGCGGTCGCCCGTCCGTCTGGAAAAAACCGAATGCTGGCCGACCGAGCGGGCGAAAGGTTGAGCGCCATCGTCGCGGGCAGGGCGATCTCGCTTGTCGTGCGCGCGGATCGGATGCGTCCCGCCTGCACGTCGATGAAGACGGTCGTGGGACGCCCCGAGGCCATCGCCGCATTGCGATCGATGCGCAGCAGCGCGACGATTTCGAACGCTTTGGAGCGTAGCGCCGTCGCGCCGGTTTGCGTGCGGACGAGCGGCAATCCCAGTGAAGCGAGAAGGCCGAGCACGACGAGGGCCAGCACGACCTCCAGCATCGCAAAGCCGCCCCGCCTGTCGCGCGGGACCGGACGAAGCGCACCCGGAAAGCTGCGCCTATTGGCTGACGATGTCGGCATCGGCGCCGCTCCCTCCGGCCACGCCGTCGGCACCATAGGATAGGATCCGGTAGGGCGCCTTGTCGCCCGGAACGGTATATTGATAGGCGTTGCCCCAGGGGTCGGACGGCACGGCTTGCTGCTGCAGGTAGGGGCCGTTCCACCCTTGAGCCGAGCCCGGTCGCACGACGAGCGCGGACAGCCCCTCGCTCCTGGAGGGATAGCGGCCCATGTCGAGATAGAAGAGGTCGAGTGACGACTTGAACGAACTCAGCTGCAGGGCTGCCGCGCGCGTGCGCGAACTGGTGAGGTAATTGAGGACGCGCGGACCGACGAGACCCATGACGAGGCCGAGGATGACGAGGACAACGAGGAGCTCCACCAGCGTGAACCCCCCGGACCGGTCCCGGCGCGCAGGGCGCCTGTGTTGAAAGCGTATGGGTATCATGGGAACGTCCGATGTGAGAGTGGCCGGGTCTTTAAACGAGAAGAGTCTTTTACACGAGAAGGTCGTTGATGCTCATGAGCGCGCTCATGATGGACAGAATAAGCCAGCCGATCAGCATGCTGACGCCCATCATCAGCAACGGGCCAGCCACAGCTGTGAGACGTGCGAGCGAAGCATCGAGTTTCGTCTCATAGAAGCCGGCGATCCGCCCGGCACTGTCGGAGAGATGCCCGGATTCCTCACCGACGCGCAACATCTGCACGACATGGGTTGGCAGTAGGTTCTGCGTGGCAAGCGCTTGCGTCAGCCGTTTGCCACCGCGCACGTCGGCAATCACGCCATCGACCTTCGCGACCGTGCTCGGCAGCGGGTGGATGCCGCGGATCAGCCGCAGCGCGGTCGAGATATCGACACCGTTTTCCAGCAGGATCTCGAGCGTCCGGCAGAAGGTCAGCGTCAGGTGATAGGTGATGATGCGCGATGTCACGGGCAGAACGGCCAGGATTTCGAGGAACAGCGACCGTCGCTGCCCCAGCCGCTTGAGCAGCATGAAGCCGAGGAGAAGAGCTGCCATCGCGATCAGCACGAGATCCACATTCCCGCGGAACCACTCCGACAGGCGGAAGACGAAGAGCGCCGAAGGCGAGATACGGTCGCGAAAGCCGGCGATCGCGCCTTCGAACTGCGGAATGATGTAGAGAAGCACGAAGGCCAAGACGCCAAGCGCGGCGACGGTCAGAAAGGCGGGATAGGCGAGCGCTGCGATCAGTCGTTTGCGCAGGCGCTCGGAGCGCTGTCGCTCGGCGGCGATGCTCGTCAGGGCCTGTTCCAGCCGGCCGGAGACTTCGGCAACCTCGATCATCTTCACATAGAGCGGCGGGAAGAGTCGGGGATGCTGCGCCAGAACCTTGGAGAAGCTCTTGCCGCCGGACAACTCCACATGCAGGCGCTCGATCAGCTTCACGAGCCAGCGCCGCGTTTCCATCTGCGTCAGAATGAGAAGGGCTTCGTTCAGCGTCACGCCGCCCTTCAGGAGCATGGCCAGATCGACGGTGAAGCCGGTAATATCCTCGCCGGCGGGCTCGATCGTCAGGCGATCGCGCCAGCTGCGGTTCTCTTGCCCTGTCGCTTCCTCGATCGTGATCGGCGTGGCATTGGCGCGGTCGAGCTGTTCGATGACATCCGCACGTGTGGACGCCTCCATCGTGCCGGCGATCATCTTTCCGCTGGCGCCCAGCGCCTGGTAGGAAAACACGGTCAATGGAGGACGGCCCTTCACACCAAGAAAAATTGCATCATGACGGCTTCAAACACCATGCATCGGACCCTCGTTTACACCCGTGTCACTCGTTCCGAACGAGACCTCGCTGTAGCACGCGCTCATACCAGCGACGAGAGGACCCAGACGAGACCGCAGGCCGGCGCAAGCACGGCGCCGAACGGCAGCCGGTCGATAGCCACTGCACCCGACCGCAAGGACAGCGCCAGCACGAGTGCGATGCCGAACGCGCTTGCGGCAAGAAGCGCATGCGCAAAGCCGGTGACACCCACCAGAACGCCGCAGGCCGCCGCCAGCTTGACGTCGCCGAAGCCAAGGCCGTCCACACCCTTCCAGCGGTAGTAACCCTCGCGAATGGCGAGAAGCGCGCCGCCGCAGAGAACCGCGTCGATCGCGATGACCAAAGCCTCGTAGGGCAGGTCGAAAGCCTGGGAAAGCCGAAGCGCGGCGCCTGTCAGCGCGAGGGCGACGAGAGGTCCATCGGGAAGCGTGAACGTGCTAAGGTCCTGCCAGGCGATCCAGCCGATCATAGCGACGATCACGAAAGCGGCCGCGGCCTGTGCCGTAACGCCGGGCATAGGCACCGCTGTCACGGCAGCCGCAACGACGATACCGACCGTCAGCGCAAGGAGATCCGCACGGCCCATGACGCGGCTCATTTCATGCGCCCGCCACCGCGCCCGCCGATGACGGACATCTGCGCGCGAAGACTTTCCGCCACATTGGCGGCGTCCTGCGCATCGCGGATGATGACGGGGCGGATGAGGACGATCAACTCGGTGCGGTTGGCGCTCTTCTGCGTCTGGCCGAAAAGCCCGCCGATGCCCGGCATGCGGTTGGCGCCGGGAATGCCGCTCTTGCCATTGTTCGTGCCGGTGCTGATCAGGCCGCCGAGCAGCACGGTCTGCTGGTCGTTGACGGAAATCTGGCTCTCGATGCGTCGCTTGGAAATCGTCGGCGTCAGCGTGTTGGCGCCGCTCGAAACGTTCGAGATTTCCTGCTCGATCTGCATCGTCACCGCATCGTTCTGGCTGATGCGCGGCGTGACGTTGAGGATGATGCCGGTGTTCTTGAACTCGACCTGATTGATCACGGGCGCAACCGCGTTTTCGAGGCTCTGCGACTGGCGCGTGGTGATAGGCACTTCGTCACCGACCTGCAGCGTCGCCGTCTGGTTTTCCAGCACCACGAGCGAGGGCGACGATAGCACCTCGACGTCGCCGATGACATCGAGCGCCGAGATGATGACGTCGGGATCGGCATTGGCGCCGATCACGAAATTAAGGCCCGGGATCTGCCGCTTCAGGACGCCGCTCGCCTGATCGACGAGGCTGACGGAGCCGTTATTGGTGCCGAGACCGAGGTTCTTGCTGTTGATGAAATACTGAACGCCGTATTTCAGCTCCTTCGTCAGCCGCACCTCGGCGATCGTCACGTTGATGGCGACCTGCACCGGGGTTGCGTCGAGGCGCTTCAACGTCTGGATGATCTGGTCGGCCCGCTCGGAATCGCCATAGATGACGACCGAATTGTTGGATGGATCGGCACTGATGCGGATCGGCGCCTGTGTTTCCTGGGCGCCCGAGGTGAGGTCGACGACATTGGGCACGCCGCTCATCGCCGAGCCGGTGTTCTCGTCCGATGTCGTGGCGAAGGCTGAGGCGATGCGGGCATTGGCCTGGGTTGCCAAGCCCGATCCCTCGGTTTCCGACATGGCCGGATTGCCGGACCCCGAGGGCTCTTCCGCCGGCTGCGTCGGCATGGGCTGCTGGGTCGGGGACGAAACGGCGCCGCTCGATCCGCCGAAGAGATTGTTCATGACGGCTGCGAGTTCGGCGGCCTTACGATAGCGCGCCTTGTAGACGACGACGTTCTGGCCGGATTGTCCATCCTGCTGGTCGAGCCGCCGGACCCAGCTTTCCGCACGTTTCAGGAGCCCGGCATTGCGCGAGATCGCCATGACGCCCTTCAGCCGGTTGACCGCGCGAAACTGAATGGCGCCGCTCTGTCCCTGGCTGTTGAAGATGCGCTCCAGTTCCGGAACGATCTGCTCCGGCCGCGCTTCGGCCAGGCGGAAGATCGACACGGACTGGTTCTGCATGAAATCGGAGTCGAACGAGATCACGGCTTCAGCGACCTCTGCGCGCTGCGGGCCCGAGCCGCGCACGATGATGCTGTTGCCGGCAGCGTTGACCCGCAACCCGTCGGCCTCGGCGACGAAGCCTGAGAGAAGCTCCATCATCGTGGAGGCAGACACGAAGCTGAGGGGGATGACCGAGACCCCGAAACCCGCCCGCGTGCGATTGCCGAAATCGACCGTGCCGCCGGACAGCCCGCTGGCGGCAATGCGGTATTCGCTGCCTGAGCGGATGAGCGAGAAGCCGAAGGAGGAGAGCGACGTTTCGAGCGTCGCCAGAAGCTGCTCACGCGTGACGGGGCGGGCAGACGACAGCGTGACCGGGCCGGACAGTTCGCCGCTGATCGAGTAGTTGAGATGCAGTGCGTCGTTGAGGATCGCGCGGGCCACATCCTTGATGTCGGTCCGGTCGAAATTCAACGTATATTGTCCGGCAGAGCCCGCATCCGACGAGCCGACGGGCGTTAGTCCCCGGTCCGGACCGAAGGTCTGCGTGCTGCCGGTGCGCCGTGCGGGAGATGTCGAGGTCGCGTCGGGATGCTCGCGGGGATTGCGCGCCTGGAGATCGCTGAAGACGCCGCCCGCAAATGCGGATTCGCCATCGCCGTCGCTGGTCTGGCATCCGGTGAGAAAACCCCCGACGAGACCAACAAGGACGCAACACAGAACAGTGCGGCCAAATTGCATGAATGCCGGCACGCTCTCAACACCCCCAAGAGAAAAACGAGCCCCGCTCGCCATCATGTCACCTCAAACGAAAACATCCGCCTGCGCAAGCACCAAACCGGCCCGGCGCAGGTACACCACAGATCTTTCGTTAGAGCCGCCTGTCTTACGCAGGCTCGTCGTTTGCCCTGATCAAGAGACGAAGGATCGGGACGCTAAGTTTCAAATCGGCGCAATGCGTCGCATGGTTCGAAAACGCAAAATCCCGGCCGTGAAACTTCTTGCGCTCCGGCTTCGTCGTGTGTGTGCCGGTGATCATGTGCCGGTGCGCGCTTTCGAGCGAATGGGGAAGGGACGAGCAGATGACACAGATGCAAGACGAGGGCCTTGTGCCCACACGGACGATCGATCTTCAGGCAGGCCGCAGGGCCTTCCTGCGCTCCGCAGGCCTCATGGCCGCAGGAGCTGCAACCATCGGCCTCACCGGCCTGCCGGAACAGGCGGAAGCTCAGGAACTGGACGATGCGACCATCCTGAACTTCGCTCTGAACCTCGAATATCTCGAAGCGGAATTCTACCTCATCGCCGCCTTCGGCCGCCGGCTTCTGGATGGCGATACGACCGGAAACGGGCGTCTGGGCGGTGTTCTCGGTGGCCGCAAGGTCCCGTTCAAGTCGGCGCTCGTCCGCAGCTATGCAGAGGAGATCGCTCGCGACGAGCAGGCCCATGTCCGCTTCCTCCGCAAGGCGCTCGGCGATGCCAAGGTCGCTCGGCCGGGCATCAACCTTGCCACCAGCTTCACGGCCGCGGCGCGTGCCGCCGGCCTTGTCGGTGCGAAGGAGACGTTCGATGCCTTTGCAAACGAGAACAACTTCCTGCTCGCGGCCTTCATTTTCGAAGATGTCGGCGTAACCGCCTATAAGGGGGCTGCCCGCTTCATCCAGAACAAGGACTTCCTGGAAGCAGCTGCCGGGCTTCTCGCCGTCGAGGCCTATCACGCTGGCGAAATCCGCACGCTGCTGGCGTCCCGCGGCCTCTTTGCGCAGGCAAACGCGATCTCCGACGCGCGTGACTCGCTCGACGGCACCACCGATCTCGATATGGGCATCGGCAGCGAGAAGAGCGTCAACATCGTGCCGACCGACGCCAATGGTCTGGCCTTCAGCCGCACGCCGCAACAGGTCCTCAACATCGTCTATCTCGGCTCCGGCGCCAGCGAGGCGAGCTTCTTCCCGCGTAAGCTCAACGGCAACATCGCCTGATCCAAAGCGATCCCTCGGGACGAAACAGACAGCCCGTCCTCGTACGGGCTGTTCCTTTTTCGGCATGCAGGCATTTGGCGGTATTGTTCTCCGGATGACCACTGCCGCCTGCAATCGGTTCTTGAACCGAACCCTGTGCAGTGCTCAAAAGAACGACGAGCCGGCGTGAATGCGTCGTGGCACCATATGCGTCGCGGCCAGATGCGAGGATGCGGATGTGAAAAGGAGGACGTGCCATGCAGCCGCAAACTGACGCCTCTTCCCTGATCGCGCTCGCCTCCCAGTCTGCCAATGACTTTCAGGCCTTCATGGCGGAGCGCGCGAGCGGGCTCCGGGCCGCTCTCCCGCAAACGTCGAAACCCCTGTCGGCCGAGGAGATGTGGCGCGGTGGCCTTGCGACGGCGACCGAGATTGCGGATGCGCTCGCCGCATTCCACGCCGTGCCGCGCGGGCGGTTCGAGGCGATTGCCTCTCGGCCGCATCTGATGAGCGATCTGTCGCGGCGATATCTGCGCGAGTCGCATCTCTTTCCCTACGACGAGGACGGTGCGCCGATGCTGGCGCTGGCCGACCCTGCCCGCGGCGATGCCGTGCGGGCCGTGCAGCTGGCGCTCGGCGCGCAGCCGGCCCTCCGCGTCGTCTCGTTCGAAGACATCGCGCTCCTGTTCGAGCGGGCGTCGGAGGAGGTGAGCCCTGACACCGGCCCTGACACCGGCGTCGCCGCCATCGAGATACCGGAGGAGACCGGCGACAGCCTTCAGGCGATCCAGGATCTGGCGCGCGGCGCGCCTGTCGTCCGGTTGATCGATGAAATTCTGGAGCGTGCCGTCGGCGCCGGTGCGACGGATATTCACGTGGAAACCGAGCGCGATCATCTGCGGGTGCGGTTTCGCGTCGATGGCTTCCTGCGCCGTGACCAGCGGCTGCCGCTCGGCCTCGCGCCCGCCGTCATCTCGCGCATTAAGATCCTCGCGGGACTCGATATTGCCGACCGCCGCCTGCCGCAGGACGGACGCGCCAATATCCGCATCGGCAATGCCGAGGCCGATCTGCGCGTCGCGGTCATGCCGACGCTGCATGGGGAAACCGCGGTGCTGCGCATTCTCTTGCGCGACAGCAGGCTGCTCGATCTCGGCCGCATCGGCATGAGCACGCCCGACCAGCGCAGGTTCGAAACCCTGCTGGCCGAGCCGCACGGCGTGGTCGTCGTCACCGGCCCGACAGGCAGCGGCAAGACGACGACGCTGGCAACGGCCATTTCCATGTTGAACGATCCCGGGCGCAAGATCGTCACGGTGGAAGATCCCGTCGAATACCAGATCCCCGGCATCCACCAGACGCAGATCAAGCCATCCATCGGGCTCACCTTCGCCTCCGCCCTCCGCTCGTTCCTCCGCCACGATCCCGACGTCATAATGATCGGCGAGATGCGAGACCGCGAGACAGCTGGTATCGGCATCCAGGCGGCGCTGACCGGGCATCTCGTGCTGACGACGCTGCACACCAATTCCGCCTCCGACGCCGTGGTCCGCCTGATCGACATGGGCGTCGAGCCTTATCTGCTGGGCGCGAGCCTGCGCGGTGTCCTCGGGCAGCGCCTCGTGCGCCGGCTCTGCGAGCGCTGCAAGGCATCGGATGACAGCGCGCGGGAAGGCGGCGTCACGCTCGCCGCCCGGCGCGGCATTCGCTTGCCCGCCACACTGAACTTTCACCGGGCGGTGGGATGCGAGGCCTGCGGCCAGAGCGGCTATCGCGGCCGGATCGGTATCTTTGAAGTGCTGCCGGTCGATGACGACATCCGGGCGGCCATCCGGAGAGATCCGGACCCGGCCGTGATCGCCCGCCAGGCGGAGGAGCGGGGTATGACCTCGATGCTGGAGGATGGGCTGGCCAAATGCGCCGAGGGCATGACCACCATCGACGAAGTGATCAGGGCGACCGGATGAGGTGGAGGGTCTTGTCTCACCCGAAGGCGGCGCGCTCATGAGCGGCATCCTTTCCCGCCTCGTCCGGCCGGCAAGGCCGCTGCTCTCGGCCTTTGTGGATGCTGTCGAGCCCGTCTTCATGGCGCTTGCGCCGGGCGCGCGCTGGATCGTCGTGGAGGTCTCGGGCGATCGTCGCGATCCGCCGATGGCGGCAGAGGCGGCGGGCATGCCGCCCTCGTCCGGCGACCTTGCGTTCTACCGGGTCTCGCGGCGCGGCGCGGTCTTTCTCGGCCATGGCAGCAGCCTTCCCGAACCCGTCCGTCGGGCGGTCCGCGGCCGGGGAAATGCGGAGACAGAATTGCGCCTGCAGGCCGATCGCGTCGTCACGACCCAGATGAAGGTGCCGGTGGAAGCATCCGGTTTTGCCGCGCAGATCGTGGCCAGTCGCCTCGACAGGCTGACGCCGTGGCGACCGGAAAAGTTGCTGCACGGTTTTCATGTCGCCTCGAAACCGGGCGGTGATGGTCAGCTCACCGTCGACGTCCTCGCGACCTCGCGCGAGATCGTGGCGGCCGGCATCTCCCGGCTCGCAGCCTTCGGCCTCGTGCCCTCGCGCGTCGGATCGGCGGGTGAGCCGATCGATGAGCGCCTGCGCATCGATCTTCTCAAGGGTGAGAACGATACGCTGCGCAAAACCCGTCGTAGACGCATCGCGGCGGGCACGCTTGCCGTCCTCGTCCTGACCCTCGCAGGCTTTCTCGCGTCGATCGCAGCCCTCTCGATGAGCACGAGCGAGGTCGCGAACGCACAGGCAGCACTGGATGCGACCCGCCGCAAGATGGTGGGGGCTTCCGGTAGCGGCGGCATTCGCGAGCGCGAGGCAGCGATGCTGGAGGCAAAGACCCCGGAGCAGGCGAGCTTTGTGCTGATCGACCGTCTCGCGACCATTCTTCCCGAGACGACCACGCTCGATGAACTCGACATCCTGCCGCAGAGCCTGCGGCTCGCCGGCACATCCACCGAGGCCTCGTCTCTCGTCGGGATCCTCGAGGCGGAACCCGCCCTGTCGCAGGCGAGCTTTGCAGCACCGGTGACGCGGCAGGAGGACGGTCGCGATCGCTTCGACATTTCCGTCATCCGCGCGGGCAAGGACGGAGCGCCTGCACCATGACCGTCTCGCCGCCGCGTATGCAGGCCCTTCGCCTCTCGGCCATCCTCGTCTTCATTGGTCTGCCGGCGCTGTTCATGACGCTGAGTGTGCTGAATTATCTCCAGATCGCCGAGGATCGCCTTACGGTGGAGGAGGCAACCCGTCAGGCCGCCACGCTGGAGCGCCGACTTGCGAGCATCCCGGCTTCGACCGGCGACACGACACCAAGCCTCACCATCGAAGGCCCCTCGCGCACGGCCGCCATCGCACGGCTGCAACAGACGGTCCTCGATGCCATCGCGGCCGCTCCTGGCCGGATCATCGAGACGGCAGCAAGCGAAGGCGATGTGGCAGAAGGCGGAGAAAGCGACGAGATCGCCGTCACCACGACCTTCGATATCGAAAATGACGGCCTTCTCCGCCTGCTCTACCAGTTGGAAAGCGGTCTGCCCCTGATGACCGTCGAAAGCCTCTCGATCCGCCGTCTTCCCGATGCAGACGGGGAAAGCCCGGGTGACAACGCGCAGATCCGGCTGCGGGTGGATATGGCGATCGGCGCGCGGTGGGCGCCGGAGACAGGGTCCGAAGCGGGCGCGGAGACCGGTTCGTGATGTGGAAGCTTCGACCGGCACCGTCGCGACAAAGCCGCCTTCGCCTGCACGGCGTCCCGCTGCTTCTGGCGGCAGGTCTCTGCACGGGGATCGTCGCCGCAGGCGGCGGGGCCGCAGCTCAGACGCAGAACCCCAATCCGAATCCGCTGTCGGGGATCGATCCCGCATCCCTGACCGGGTTCCGCGACCGGCCGTTGTTCTCCCCCAGCCGGACCCGCCCACCCGATCCGGTGACCGAACCAGCCCCCGAGGTGGCGGAGCCGCCGACCGAACAGCCATCGGAGCCGGTCACCCTGCAACTCCTCGGCATCATCGGCACGCCGGAGGGCGTGAGTGCGCTCGTGCGCGACGAAAGCGACGACACGCGGCATGTGCTGCGAACGGGAGACCTCTTTCGAGGCTGGGCGGTCGTCTCGGTCGATGGTCGCGAGATGGTGCTCGACAAAGACGGCGAGACGATGCGCCTCCCGACCTTCAAGCCGTCCGAAGAGGCGACAGGCGAGGAGAGGGGCGAGGAGACGCCGAACGGCGAGACGCAGCTGATGCCGGATCTCGAAGGTTCAGGTGCGGCGCCTTGAACGGATCGCGCCTGAACCGGTCGATGCCGGTCAGATGCCCGGATGACCGACCGACACAGGCTGCCGCCGGTTCGTGAGGCGCAGAATGGTGTAGCCGAGCAGGCCCGCAATCAGCGAGCCGATCAGGATACCCACCTTGACGCGGTCCTGCATGTCGGGATCGGAAAAGGCGAGGAGCCCGATGAAGAGGCTCATGGTGAAGCCGATGCCGCAGACGAGCGAGACGCCGAAGGTCTGGCCCCAGCTCGCTCTTGCCGGCAGGTCCGCAAGCCCCGTCTTGACGAGGATCAGCACGGTGCCGAACACCCCGATGCACTTGCCGAGCACCAGTCCCGCGGCGACGCCGAGCGTCACCGGCTCCACGAGCGCGGCCAGGCTGACATGGGCGAACGACACGCCGGCATTGGCAAAGCCGAAGATCGGCACGATCACGAAGGCGACCGGTTTGTGGAGCGCATGCTCCAGCTGGTGCAGCGGCGACGTATCGGGCGTGGCTTCCGGTGTGCCCGGCGTGCGGCGGATCGGGATGGTGAGTGCCAGAATGACACCGGCAAGCGTGGCATGCACGCCGGAGGCGAAGACGAGCACCCAGAGCACCGCGCCGAGCGCCAGATAGGGCAGCAGGCGCTGCACGCCTGCGCGATTGAGGGCCACCAGCCCGCCGATCACCACAGCCGCGCCGCAAAGCGCCATCAGGTTCATGTCGGACGTATAGAAAACGGCGATGATCACGACGGCGCCGAGATCGTCGATGATCGCGAGCGCGGCGAGAAAGATCTTCAGCGAGGCCGGAACGCGCGGCCCGAGCAGTGAGAGGACGCCGAGCGCAAAGGCGATGTCCGTTGCAGACGGCACGGCCCAGCCGTGCACCGCGACCGGATCGCGATAGTTGAAGGCGATGTAGATCAGCGCCGGAACGGCCATGCCGCCGGCTGCCGCCGCGCCCGGTAGAATGCGGCGGCTCCAGGTGGAGAGCTGCCCGTCGAGGAGTTCACGCTTGATTTCGAGCCCGACGACCAGAAAGAAAGCGGCCATCAGCAGATCGTTGATCCAGTGCTGCAGGCTCAGAGGCCCGATATAGATGTGCAGCGCGCCGAAATAGGCCTCGGCCAGAGGAGAGTTCGCGGTGAGAATGGCAAGCAGCGCGACGCCCATCAGCAGGAGGCCGCTCGATGTTTCATTGTCCAGAAATGCGCGGACGGTCGATGAGATACGGCCCTTGGAAACAGGCGGTGATGCGGGGCGTTCGGTCATGCGTTCGGCACCTCGAAAAACGTTGGACGCAGTCTCCGTAGGGGGCAAGCCGAGGGCGCACGCAGCACACGCTCCCTGTCTTATACCGGCCGCCGGTCCGCAGGACCAGCACTTTCGGGTCGTCGTGCCGGCTGCGGACCTTATGCGGTGCAAGGCGGAGATGCGTTCGATCGGCGACGGCGGTCAGGCCGATGCTCCTGCCTCTACCAGAGCTTGGTGTGACGATTGACGTCCTTGTAGAGCAGGTAGCGGAAGCGGCCGGGGCCGCCGGCATAGCAGGCCTGCGGGCAGAAGGCGCGCAGCCACATATAGTCGCCGGCCTCCACCTCAACCCAGTCCTCGTTCAGCCGGTAGACCGCACGGCCTTCCAGCACGTAGAGCCCGTGCTCCATCACATGCGTTTCGAGGAACGGAATGACGGCACCCGGCTCGAAGGTGACGATGTTGAGGTGCATATCGTAGCGCACGTCGTTCGGATCGAGAAACCGCGTCGTCGCCCAGCGCCCGTCCGTGTCGGGCATGGCGCTGATCTCGCAATCGTCTTCATGGGTGAAGACGGCGGGCGGGGCCTCGAGCCCTTCGACCACCTCGAAGGCCTTGCGCACCCAGTGAAATTTCGCCGGCACGTCGCCCGTATTCTTCAGCGTCCAGCGCCGTCCGGCGGGCAGGTAGGCGAAGGACCCGGTCCGCAGGGCCTTCTCCTCACCCTCGAAGGTGACGATCATCTCGCCATCGACCACGAAGATGGCAGCGGAGGCGCGTGCATCGGGTTCCGGCTTGTCGCTGCCGCCGCCCGGTGCCACTTCCATGATGTATTGCGAGAAGGTCTCGGAAAAGCCGGTCAGCGGGCGCGAGATGATCCAGGCGCGTGTACCGGCCCAGTGCGGCAGCACGCTCGTGACGATGTCGCGCATGACGCTGCCGGGAATAACCGCATACGCCGTTGTGAACACCGCTTTGCTCGAAAGCAGTTCGCTCTGGCCCGGCAGGCCGCCCATATTGGAAAAAAGACGCGTATTCTTCATCGGCTCGCTGGTATCCGTCCTGATTGTGACGGCGACACCTTAAAACGGTCCGGCAGGGAATGAGAGGGTTTTCTTCGCGAAAACGCGCTTTGGCTGTCAGGCCACGCCCCGGGTCAGCTCCGAATCCAGGCTGAGAATGAATTTCCAGAGCAGCTGCGTATCGAAATGGTCGCCATGCTGCAGCATCCAGGACAGAGCGGTCGCAGACGACCACGGCTTCTTGTAGGGGCGCACCGAGGTCACCGCCTCGTAGACGTCGCAGATCGCGCTCATGCGCACATAGATCGAGAGTTCGCCGGCGGGGATGCTGTCCGGATATCCCTTGCCGTTCATGCGTTCATGGTGATGGCGACAGATGTCGAGCACGACACCCGGCAGGTTGCCTTGCCGCTTGAGAATATCATGGCCGATGGCCGGATGCTGCATGACGATCTTGCGTTCCTCTGCGGTCAGGACACTGGCTTTATTGAGGATTGCGGTGGGAATTGCCAGCTTGCCGATGTCGTGCACCAGCCCCGCGAAACCTAGCACACGCACCAGCGGCTCCTCGAAATGGAGATGGCGGGCGAAATGCACGAGCAGGGCCGATACGGCAACGGAATGGACGAAGGTAACCTTGTCTTTCGATTTCAGCCGGGTGATGTCGAGCAGAATGGCCGGGCTGTTACCGATCTGGGTCGAGATGTCGCCGACGATCTCGGACACGCTCTCGATGTTGATCGGCTCGCCGCTTCGGCTCTCTTTGAACGCGGTTTCGAGCCGCTTGACCGAGGCCTGGACGACCCTGACCGTCGCGCGGCGTTCGTCCAGCAAGGCCTTTCGGGGAGGGGGGCTACGCGGTGGCGAACTGTTGGCGAAGCTGCGGCTCGACCCATCGACATCAACGCCTTTGGCAAGGTTGATATAGATACCGGTGATCCGGCTGTTCTTGATCAGGTCGACCTCTGTCTCCGAACGCAACAGAAAACGGCGTTGGCCGAAGGGGTTGTCCTGCCAGGCACCCTCGAGCGACTCGATGAACATGCCAACGCGGGCCTCGTGCCTCTCGATACGCTTCACCATGATGTCGCCCCTCGATGCCTCCTTGTCTCTCCCGACACGCGTACGCATGTCAGCGAGCGCTTGTCTTACCCCGCCAGCAGCGAGGAACCGTATGACTTTATAGTCTCAGGTTTTTAAGACATCACTAAGCCGGGTAGACAAATCTGGGGGTTCTACTTTTCCGACAGTGTAGAAAGGCAACGCGACGGAGAAAGTAGCAAAGGCGAGCAACACTCTTGAAGGTTGTTTTGCATCTGCGAGAAGCCTTTAACTTGCTAGAGGTCAAAGAAAGAGGCCAGAGATTGTCAGGGCTTACCTAAAGGCACCGGCTTCCGCGACGCTCTAGGCCGGCGACATTTCCGGTCTGCCTTCCACCGCAACACGTTCGGCAAGGCTGCCGAGCGCGGGAAGTGCTCGATGACGCCACTCAGAGAGGCGCGTTCTGCAAGGGCGGTCGCACAGATGGGCGGATGCGGGGGTAGCCGAACTCGGGGTCGCGTGCGGACAATGCCTTGTGCAGATGCACCATCAGCCCAGCCGCAAAGAGCGGGGTCAAAAGGTTGACGATGGGGACCGCCAGAAACGCGGCAAGCAGCAGACCGGCCATGAAGATCGTTGCGCGATGCTTGGAGCGGAAAGCCCGGGCCTCTTCCGGCGACCGGAACCGCATGGCGGCGAATTCGAAGAATTCCCGGCCGAGCAGGTAACCGTTGACGAGGAAGAAGGCGACGAGGTTGATGCCAGGCACCAGCAGCAGGAACAGTGCGATCAGGTTGCCGACAAGCACGATGCCGAGGAACTTCAGCGTGCCGCGGATCGCCTCGCCCAGGGGCAATGCGCGTCCGGCCGGCTCGTCCGGATAATCCCGCTTCTCGATGATCTCGGCGACGTCGTCGAGGAAAAGCCCGGCGATCAGCGCCGTGACGGGTGCCAGCAGCAGGGCAAGGCCGAGCGCAAGCCCGATACTGGCGAGGATGATGAGGATGAAGGTGAACCACCCCGCCCATTCCGGCGTGCCCGGCAGCATCTCGGTGACGAGAGGGGCGACGAAGTAGACGAAGCTTTCGCGCAAGGCCAGCCAGAGCAGCACGAGCGCAAGGATCGTCAGGCCGAGCGTCTTCCAGAACGCAGCGCGCGTCTCCGGCGCGAAGAGGTTGGCAAACGACAGGCGGGCGGCGTGAAAGATCATCCGGCGGCTCCAGGGCATGTGCGTGTTGCAGTGCGAAAGATCATGTAGAGCGCCTGCCCGATCCTCGCAAGAAGGCGCTGGCAAAGCGACGCGATCGCCCGTTTCCGCAGTGCAGAAATCGCCGGGGCCGATTTTGGTTTGTGCGAGAATGCAGTAGGAGAGAACGGCAACCTCGCCGGAGCGCATCATGAACGATATCAGGACGGACCTTTCCGTCGCCAGCCTCGCCGTCCTTCTCCAGAACGGCGCTCTCGACCCGGTCGATTTAGTGGAAACGGTGCTTGCCAAAATCAAGGCCGCCGACCCGGCGATCTTCACGGAGGTTCTGGAAAAGCGTGCCTTGCAGGAAGCGGCGGCTGCCGGTGCGCGCCTGAAGGCCGGCCGGTCGCTTGGTCTTCTCGATGGCATTCCCGTTGCCTGGAAGGACCTATTCAACAGCCGAGGTGCGGTGACGCGGGCAGGCTCGGTCGTTCTCGATGAGGGCCCGGCGGAAAAAGACGCGACCGTCGTCGCAGCGCTCGCAGCCGCCGGCATGGTGGCGGTCGGCCGGACGAATATGAGTGAGTTCGCGTTTTCCGGCCTCGGTATCAATCCGCATTACGGTACGCCGGCCAATGCAGCCTCCACCGATGTGCCGCGCATTCCCGGCGGCTCCTCGTCCGGCTCGGCCGTGGCGGTGGCCGCCGGTCTCGTGCCGGTCGCGATCGGCACAGACACGGGCGGCTCCATCCGCATCCCCGCAGCCCTGAACGGCATCGTCGGCTACAAGGCGACGCGCGGTCGTTATGCCATGGATGGCGTCTTTCCCCTGGCCACGAGCCTCGATTCGCTCGGCCCCCTCTGCCGGACGGTGCAGGATGCCGTCTGGGTGGATGCCGCGATGCGAAACGTCGGCATCCCCGAGGCCGGTCGTGGAGAGATCGAGGGGCTGACGCTCGTCGTGCCGCAGACCGTGATGTTCGATGGGGCAGAACCTGCCGTCGTCGCGGCTTTCGAGGCGGCGCTTTCGCGCCTTGCCAATGCCGGTGCCCGTATCGAGCGCTGCGCGGTGCCGCTCTTTGCCGAGGTCTTCGAGCTGTTCGCCCGCCATGGCGCGCTCGTGACCGCCGAGGCCTTCGCGCTCCATCGCGAGCGGCTCGCGGGTCCGGATGCGACACGGATGGACCCGCGCGTCGTGGTCCGCACGCGGATGGGCGAGAAGATCGCCATGGCCGACTATATCGCACTGGCCGCCGCCCGCAGCAGGATGATCGCCGCCTTTTCCGCCATGCTCGGCCCGCGCGAACTGCTGGCCCATCCGACGCTCCCCCATGTCGCGCCACCGATCGCGCCGCTTCTGACCGATGACGCGCTGTTCGTGGACACCAATTTCCGCACGCTGCGCAACACGCTGGTCGGCAATTTTCTCGACGGCTGCGGCATCTCCATTCCCTGCGGCACGGGCGACGCCGTCATGCCGGTCGGCTTTCTTCTCTCGGCGCCGCAGGGCGAGGATCGCCGGCTGCTATCGGCCGCGCTGGCTGCCGAACATATCATCCGGGGTGAGGCATGATCGTCTGTTTCGATATCGGCGGCTCCGCCATCAAGGGTGCCGTCGCCACCTCGCCTGAGGATATCCGCCCGCTGACACGCCGGCCGACGCCGCTCAACGACTTCGATGCCTTCGTCGCGACGCTGGAGGCCGCCTTCGAGGAGGCCGGCATCCGGCCCGAGCGGATCGCCCTGTCGATTGCCGGCGTGGTCGATCCCGACACGCAAGCCATTACCGTTGCCAACATTCCCTGCCTGCACCAACGCCCGCTCGCCCGCGATCTCGGCGACCGCCTGCAGATGCCGGTGCTGATCGCCAATGATGCGGACTGCTTTGCGCTGGCCGAAGCCGGTCTCGGTGCCGGACGCGGACACCGCATCGTCTTCGGCGTCATCCTCGGCACGGGTGTCGGCGGCGGTCTCGTTGCCAACGGGCGACTGATCAACGGCGATGGCGGCTTTGCCGGAGAGTGGGGGCATGGTCCCGCTGTGGCTGCCACGGCTGGAAACCCGCCGGTTGCCATTCCCGCCTTTCCCTGTGGTTGTGGCCAGAGCGGTTGCGTCGACACCATCGGTGCCGCTCGCGGCATGGAGCGCCTTCACCAGCTGCTGCACGCGGAAGCACTGCCGAGCCACGAGATCACCGCGCGCTGGCAGGCGGGCGATGCCGGTGCCGCCCGCACCATCGAGGTTCTGGTCGATCTCGTATCATCGCCTCTGGCGCTCGCCATCAACATCACCGGCGCCACCATCGTGCCCGTCGGTGGCGGCCTGTCGGGCGTCACGCCGCTGATTGCGGCCATAGATCATGCGGTCCGCAGCCGCATTCTGCGCAAATTCGATCGGCCGCTGGTCGTGCCGGGGGAATGCCGCATCGAGCCCGGCCTGATCGGTGCCGCCCTTCTGGCCCTCACGGGAGATGACCAATGAGCCCTGTCCTGCTGGAAGTCTGCGTCGATGATGCAGCCGGCCTCCTGGCCGCGGTCGAGGGAGGCGCCGATCGGATCGAGCTTTGCTCGGCTCTGTCGCTCGGCGGCCTGACGCCGACCGCGGGTCTCATGCAGCTTGCCGGCCGCATGTCCGTGCCGGTCTATGCGATGATCCGCCCACGGGCCGGAGATTTCGTCTTCGAGGAGACCGAGATCGCCATGATGGAAGCGGAGATCGATGCCGCGCGGCAGGCCGGTCTCGCCGGCGTCGTGCTCGGCGCAAGCCTCTCCGATCGCAGCCTCGATGCGGCGTGCCTTGCCCGTCTCGTGCATCGCACAGGTGACATGGGTCGGACGCTCCACCGCGCCTTCGACCTCGTGCCGGATCAGGCGGCAGCGCTCGAAACCGCTATCAATCTCGGCTTCGAGCGGATCTTGACCTCGGGCGGTCAGAAGACGGCCGCTCAAGGTATCGCTGCCATCACGGAGCTCGTGCGCAGGGCTGGCGGACGCCTCTCGATCATGCCGGGTTCCGGCGTCACGCTGGCGACCGTAGGGCCGCTGCTCGCCACCGGCGTCTCGGAGGTTCACGCGTCCTGCTCGGCCTCGGTTCCCACCGCCGATAACCGTCTCGTCGAGCTGGGTTTTGCGCCGGAGACGGCACGACGCAGCGACGCCGGTATCGTCAGGGCGCTGAAGGCAGCGCTCTGATCGAGATCGGCGGTCGCGCCTGCTTTCAGGCCGAAAACACGGCATGGCCGCCGATATAGGTCGCGACCATGTCGAGATCTTCCGTCAGAAGGACGAAATCCGCATCCAGCCCCGGCAGCAGCCGGCCCTTGGTGGCCGACAGGCCGATGGCGTCGGCCGGATAGGCGGATGCCATCCGGATCGCTTCGCCGAGCGGCAGGTCGAGCGTCTGGTGGACGAAGCGCACGGACGACAGCATGTCGATATCGGCACCGGCGAGCGTTCCGTCGGCGAGCGTCAGCCGACCGTCGCGGCGGAAGATCTCGCGCCCGTTGAGGAGAAACCCCGTCTGGTCCGAGCCGATGGTCGACATGGCGTCGGTGACGAGGAAGATCCGGCCGGGTCCGACTTTTGCGCGCAGCGCGATGTTCATGGACACCGGATCCACGTGAAACCCGTCGGCGATGATGCCGGCGTGCAGCGTGCCGAGATCGAGGGCCGCGCCGACGCAGCCGGGCTCGCGATGCCCGAGCGGGCTCATGGCGTTGAAAAGATGGGTGACGGTGCGGGCGCCGGCCAGCGCATAGGTCGCCACGGTCTCGTAGTCGGCCGCGGTATGGCCGAGGCTGACGGTGATGCCGGCCTTGCTCATGGCGGCCACCTGCTCCAGTGTCGCATTCTCCGGCGCGACCGTAACCATCACCGCATCGAACAGAGAGGCGCAGGCGAGGATCACGTCGAGATCGTCGGCCTCCATCGGCCGGATCAGATCGGGATCATGGACGCCCTTGCGCGCCACCGACAGATGCGGGCCTTCCAGATGCAGGCCGATGAAGCCGGGAATGCCCTCTGCCCGCGCTTCCCGCGCCGCGGTGATCGCGAGGGTGCGGACATCCGGCGTGTCGGTGATCAGCGTCGGCAGGAGGGCGGTCGTGCCGAAGCGCGCATGTGCCTCACAAATCGTGCGGATCGCGTCTGCACTCGGCGCATCGTTGAGAAGCGCGCCGCCGCCGCCATTGACCTGCAGGTCGATGAAACCGGGCACGAGCAGATGTCCGTCGGCAGACACCGTCTCGATCCCTTCAGGCAGAGCCTCCAGCGCGACGATGCCGGTGACGACGCCGCTGCCGACCAGAAGCGCCTGTCCGGCGTGCCAGTCCTGCCCGTCGAAGATCCGGGCACCGATGACGGCGAAAGCCGTGTCGTCGCGCTGTGCGTTCATCGCGTTTCCGTCACTTTCTTCAGCGCTGCCGGCTGATCCGGGTTGAAGCCCTTGGCGCGCGACCATGCCTCCACGAAGCCGTAGAAGGGCAGGATCAGGCAGAGCGCGTCGGTCAGCGGATGGCCGGTCGCGACAAAGGGCAGGGGTGCTGCGCGTCCATGGGCGTCGGCCGTCAGGAACGCGCGGGCGCCCTTGCCTGCGAGGTCGTCGAGAATGCCGGTGACGGACGCTTCGGCCGCATCGCGCGCGGCAAGGCCGAGAACGGGAAAGCGCTTTTCGACCAGCGCCACCGGCCCGTGCAGCACCTCCGCTGCGGAATAGGCCTCGGCGTGCAGGCCGGATGTCTCCTTGAACTTCAGCGCCGCTTCGCTGGCAATGGCAAGCGCCGGGCCGCGACCGAGCACGTAGAGCGAGTCGGATGTTCCGATGCCGTCGAACAATGCGCTCCAGTCGAGCGTCACGGCGCGGGCGAGATGCATGGGCAGGTCGCGCACCGCGCGTTCGAGCGCCGCATCCTGCGTCCAGGCCGCCAGCACCGCAAGTCCGGCGATGATCGAGTTCACGTAGGATTTCGTCGCGGCAACGGCGATTTCCGGGCCGGCCATGATGTGCACCGGATGCGTGCTTGCCTCGGCGATCGGCGACGGCAGCGTGTTGGTCAGCGCGATGGTCACAGCGCCAGCCCTGGTCGCGGCCTCCGCCATGGCAACGATATCCGGGCTCTTGCCGGACTGCGAGATGGCGATGGAGCCAGCCCCCGCCAGCGCCATCTTCGCGCCGTAGATCGAGGCGAGCGACGGCCCGAGCGAGGCGACAGGGCGACCTGTCGTCAGCTCGATCGCATATTTGAGGAACAAAGCCGCGTGGTCGGAGGAGCCACGGGCGATGGTCACGAGAAAGGCGGGGTCGTGCGCCGCAAGCGCGGCCCCTGCGGCATCGAGCGCTGTGCGAGAACCTTCGAGAAGCCGGGCGGCAGCTTCTGGGATCTCGTTGATCTCGCGGCGCATATGGGTCTGTTCGGTCGTCATGTCGTGCGTGTCCTTCAAGGCCGTCTCTTGCGTGTCGGGCCGTCTTCAGGTGTCGGAAAGGCTGAGTTCAGCCACGAAATCATAGGCATCGCCGCGATAGAGCGAGCGGGTGAACTCCACCACGCGGCCGGATGCGAGATAGGAGATGCGCTCTATCGACAGGCTCGCCGCTCCACTGCGGACGCCCAGCATGGTGGCGTCCGTATCCTTCAGTTCGCAGGCCGAGATCCGCTGTACCGCGCGCACAGGGCGGGCGCGTGTCTTGTCGAGTTCTGCGTAGAGCGACGTCGTGACCCGCATCGGATCCGGCAGGAATTCGGCCGAGATGCTGGCCCGCTCGATGGCCAGCGGCATGTCGTCGGCGATCCGCAGGCGACCGAGGCGGGCAACGAGCGCGTCGGCCGGCAGGCCGAGCGTCATCATCTCGTCCGGCGAGGCGGCAAAGAGGCCCCGCTCGATCCACTGGGCCCGCGTGGTCAGCCCGCGGCGCGCCATGTCCTCGGTAAAGGAGGTGAGGCGGGAGAGGGATTGCTGCACGCGCGCCAGCGGCTTCACGACGAAGGTGCCCGAGCCGTGACGGCGCACGAGAAGCCCGTCGCGCACGAGGTCGTCCACCGCCTTGCGTACGGTCACCCGGCTGATATTGGCATATTCGGCAAGGTCGCGCTCGGGCGGCAGCGCATCGCCATGGTTGAGCCGGCCCGACTGGATCGCCTCTTCCAGCGACTGGCGCAGCTTGAGGTACAAGGGCCCGGCCCCCGCACCCTGCAGGCCTTCGAGCGGCAGCAGATGCGCCAGATGATCGCTCATTGCGCCGCCTCCATTTGTGCCGGAGACGGATCGGATGCAAAGCGCTGGACCGCGAGCGCAACGGCTCCGGTGAGCGCATCGGCCGTCGGTTCCAAAATCTCGATGCCCGGCCGCTCAGTGAGCCACGGCCTGTAGAGCGGCGCGAGGCCGCCGACGAGGCAGAGGGTCCGCACACCGCGGGCGACGATGGCGTCGAGCGTCTGGTCGATGTGTCGTCCGGCCGTGCGGACGAGTTCGACCGCGACCGGATCGCCGACGGCTGCGGCCGAAAAGACGCTCGGTGCGTAGCGGCCATAATCGGCGGGATGCGCGGTATGGGCAAAGGCGATGATGGCCGCGGGCGCGTGGCCGAACTCTGCGAGCACCGTCTCGGTCAGCGGAGAGGCAGGGCGAATGCCGTCATGGGCAAGCAGCGCCTCCTGAAGAAGGCCTTGCCCAAGTCTGGCACCGCTGCCAAGATCACCCACCTTGAAGCCGTGACCGCCGAGCATGGAGACCGTGCCCTGTTGCCGAATGCTGTAGACGGTGCCCGTCCCGAGGCTTGCCACCGCGCCATCGCGGTCGCCCAGCGCGCCCTGAAGCGCGATCAGCACGTCGGATACGATCTCGGCCTTTGCAAAGGGCAGGCGTGCGGCAATGAAGGAGACGGCATCCGCCACATTGTTGCCGGCGAGACCGAGAACGGCGGTGGCCGAGGAGAGCCCGGACACGGGAAGGCCCGCCTCTTGAAAAGCAGCCTCCGTCGCCAGCCGGATATGGACGAGCGCGGTTTCCGGATCGGTCAGGATGTTGGCAGCGCCGCTGATGCCACGGCCGAGAATACGGCCGTCCACACCGGCCACCGCCGCCCGGCACCGCGTACCCCCACCATCGATTCCAACACGAAAATGATCCATGGATAACCTCCGGCGTGATAATACCAAAAAAGGACCATTTACCAAGGTGAAAATCAACAAAATTTAGAAACTTGATTTTACGATGAAATTACAGGACCGTAAGCCCAGGCCGTCTCCGTATTTGTGGTGGTCCTCACGACGCCGTCTTGATTTTATCCGTTCTATTGGTATTCATTTGGACTTATTCTCAAGGAGGTTCGCTTGGCGGACATGACGGAAGAGCGCCATGCAGAGGCACAGGACATCGACGTCAGGGATGCGGTCTCGGTCCTGAAGCTTCTGGCGGAAAGCCAACAGGCGGCGGCGCGGGCGGTCGATGATGCGCTGGAGCCACTGGCGGCTGCGGCCGGTCTTGCCACGCAGGCGCTGCAAAGCGGTGGCCGGCTGATCTATGCCGGCGCCGGCAGTTCGGGGCTGATGGCCATGGTCGATGCGCTCGAACTGCCCGGCACCTATGGTTTGGCGCCCCATGCGGTTGTCTTTCTTCTCGCAGGCGGCGCGGCGAGCCTTGCCGACCTCGCGGGCGGCTACGAGGACGATCACGATCTCGGTGTCCGCGATGTGGAGCAGGCAGGCGTCGGAGCCGGGGATTGTCTGGTCATCGTCTCCGCCAGCGGTTCCACACCTTATGCGCTCGGCTGCGCGGCTGCGGCGCGGGCCGCCGGCGCCAGCGTGGTGGCGATCGCGAACAATCCCGGCGCGCGGCTGTTCGAGGCGGCCGATGTCGCCGTTCTCCTGGAAACCCCGCCCGAGGTCATCTCCGGATCGACCCGCATGGGCGCGGGAACGGCGCAGAAGATCGCGCTCAATATGCTCTCCACCATGGTCGGCATCGGGCTCGGCCATGTCCATGACGGGCACATGGTCAATCTGCGGCCCGACAACAGGAAGCTGCGCCAGCGCGCCGCCGGCATGGTTGCCGATATCGCCGGAATCGACCGGGCCACGGCGGAGCGGCATCTCGAAGCGGCTGACGGCTCAGTCAAGATCGCCGTTCTCCTGGCATCCGGCGTCCGCCGCGATGTCGCGCAGCAGCGGCTGGATGCGGCAGGGCAGAGCCTGCGGCGTGCCCTTGCCCTTGGCGACGGACGGGGCTAGCGTCCGAGCGTCCCGGAAGATCGTCGGGGCCTTTCTCGATCCGTCTTTTTTGAAGGTTTTCAACCGTGACCCTCGCCAGTCTCCTTGCCTATGCCGCCGCCCTGTTCGTCGCTGCCGCTATTCCCGGTCCGGGAATGACCGCCATCGTCGCGCGCGCCCTCGGCTCCGGTTTTCGCGATACGTTCCTGATGGGTCTCGGCCTCGTGCTGGGAGATCTCGTCTACCTCACGGGTGTGGTCCTTGGGCTCGCCTATGTGGCGCAAACCTTCACCACGGCCTTTCTCGTCATCAAGATCCTCGGCGCGCTCTATCTCGGCTTCATCGCCTGGAAGCTCTGGACATCGGGCCTGATGGCGCAGGACGTGGAGGAGAACAAGGTTCGCACCTCGCCCGGTCTTGCGTTTCTCTCAGGGCTTCTGGTCACGCTTGGCAATCCGAAGACGATGCTGTTCTACGTCGCGCTCGTGCCCACGCTGATCGATCTCGGTGCCATCGGCCCGCGCGATTACGTGTTTCTGGTGCTGACCACATTCACAGTCCTGCTCTCGGTGCTCATCCCCTACATCATGCTCGCATCGCGGGCGCGCCAGTTCCTGCGCCGGCCGAAGGCACTGAGAGTCCTCAACCGTGCGGCGGCGAGCATGCTGGGCGCAACGGCCGCCTATATCGCGCTCCGCAGCGCATGATCCTTCTCCGAAAGGCGCGTTTCGCGCAGATCTTTGCTCTCGGAAACAGGAACGGCTGAAAGGCGGTTCTCGTGGGGATGGCCGCTGCATTGTAAAGTCCGCTGGCCTTCTGCAGCGAAGGACCGAGAAAAACAGGATTTGCGGAGACACGCATGGCAGGTGAGCATAGGCCCGGGCGCGGGCGCATCTACGGTTCGATCACCGAGACCATCGGCGATACACCCATCGTCCGCCTCGACAGGCTGGCGAAAGCTCATGGCGTCGAGGCGCACCTCCTGGCCAAGCTCGAATTCTTCAACCCGATCAGCTCGGTGAAGGACCGCATCGGCGTCGCGATGGTCGAGGCGCTGGAGGCGGCGGGCCGGATCTCGCCCGAGCGCAGCACGCTGATCGAGCCGACATCCGGCAATACCGGCATCGCGCTCGCCTTCGTCGCCGCCGCCAAGGGCTATCGGCTGATCCTGACGATGCCGGAGACCATGTCCGTCGAGCGGCGCAAGATGCTGACGCTTCTGGGGGCGGAACTGGTGCTGACCGAGGGTGGCCAGGGCATGCGCGGGGCCATCGCCCGGGCGCGCGAGCTTCTGGAGACCATCCCCGGCGCCGTCATGCCGCAGCAGTTCGAAAACGCCGCCAACCCGGACATTCACCGCCGCACGACGGCCGAGGAGATCTGGAACGATACGGAAGGCGCCATCGACATTCTGGTTGCCGGCATCGGCACGGGTGGAACCATCACCGGTGCGGGGCAGGTGCTGAAGGAGAGAAAGCCGACGCTGCGGATCGTTGCGGTCGAGCCGGAGGAGTCGCCGGTGCTCTCGGGCGGTGCGCCCGGCTCCCACAAGATCCAGGGCATCGGCGCGGGGTTCGCCCCCGCCATCCTCGATACCGGCATCTACGACGAGGTCGTCACGGTCTCTTCTAGCAAGGCCGTGGAACGCTCGCGGGAGGTCGCGCGGATAGAGGGCGTGCCGGTCGGTATCTCCTCGGGTGCCGCCCTCGAAGCCGCCATTCAGGTCGGCCAGCGTCCTGAAAATGCCGGCAAGAGCATCGTCGTCATCATCCCCTCTTTCGCCGAGCGATATCTCTCGACCGTGCTCTTCGAAGGCCTCGGCTAACAGCGGGCGGCGATCCGCTCCAGCCAGAGCCTCTGATAGGTCTCGATCCCGGCCGGCGTGCCGAGCGGCGTCACGACCGCGGCGTCTTCGGATGCCTTCGGAGCCGCGCCGCCGGCCAGCAACGCGGCACCAAGGCTCGTTCCGGTCGAGCCCTCCAGCGCAAGCACGCTCCGGCCGGAAAAGGCGGACAGTGCCGAGAGATAAAGCCCGTTCTTCGCAAACGGTCCTTCGACCAATATGGGGCCCCCGGCGTTCAGGAGCCGGAGGCTCTCCCGCGTCATCAGCGCGAGATAGAGGCAGATCGCCGCATGACGCTCGGCGCCTGAAGCACCGTCTGCCGAAACCCACGCGGCCGTCATGCCGGGGAAGGGCCCACAGCCGGGGACGACCGATGGTAGGAGCATCATGCCGCGCGCGATGACGGCTTGGATGAGCGCTGCATCGCTGGCCTCGGCCTGCGCAGGCTCCAGACCGGATGTCAGCATCTCATATTCCCGCCCGCCCATGAAGCGGGCGGACGGCACCGCGCGGCCATAGGCATCGACATTGGCGAGGGTGTCGCGGGCGGGATCGAGCCGTCCGAGATCGCCGCCGACGCCGAAGGAGACGACCCAGGTGCCGGTGGAGACCACCGAAAACGGAGATTCGCGCCCGATCAGATGCGGCAAAAGCGAGGCGTTGCTGTCGTGGATGCCGCAATGGACCGGGATCTCCTGGTCTGCCTCCAGCCCGATCTCTGTGACCAGCGGCGCAAGCAGCGGCCCCAGCGCCTCGAACGCAGAGTGCACCGGCGCCATCAGCCCGGAAAGATCAAGCGCTTCGACCAGCGTCGAAAACCGCCCGAGCGCCGGATTCCAGAGATCCGTATGGCAGCCGAGCGATGTTACCTCCGTCGCAAAGCGTGCCGTCAGGCGGCCGGACCAGTATTGCGCATAGGTAACGATGGTGCGCACCCGGGCGAATTCGTCGGGAAACGTGGTCGTTTGATAATGAAGCTGGGCGCCGAGGTTGAGCCCCATCGACAGCCTCGGGGAAAAGGTCTCGGCGAAGTCCGGGCGGATGCGATCGTAGTCGGCCCGGATCTCTGGCGAGAAGTCGTGCTCATAGTCGAGCACCGGCAGCGCCAGCTCCCCCTGCGCATCGAGAAGGGCCGCCGCCGCCCCATGGGTGGTCACCGAAATCGCATCGAACCCCGGCGTTTCCGCCACGGCCTTGAGCGAGGCGATCAAAAAGGCCCAAAGCGCATCCGTGTCGTAATGCGGATAAGGGCCCTCGCTCACCACGCGATTGGTCATCCGGTGGGAGACGAGTTCCCGGCCGCTGGCGGTGTCGTAGACCACGAGCTTCGCATTGGTCTTGCCGACGTCGAAGACGGCGACTTTGCCAGCGCCTTGCGTCATGGCTGCGCCGGCAGATGGAACACGGAGATGAGATCGCGCGAGACCGGGGCGTTGTCGGGATGGGTCTCCATGATATCGGCCATATGCGCCCACCAGCGCTTCATCACGGGATGCTCCGGCAGGGCGGCCATGCCGTGGTCGCGCGGGCGGGAAAGCACGCCGAACAGCGTCAGCGTCTCCGGATCGAGGAAGATCGAATAGTCGCGGATGCCGGCCTGCACCAGCAGCGCGCTGAGCTCCGGCCAGATTTCGTCGTGACGACGGCGATACTCCGCCTCCTGTCCGGCATGCAGCTTCATGACGAAGGCGTGGCGTTCGAGCGTACTATCGGGGGTCATCAGGACCTCGCCTTGATGCGGCGCGCCAGGATCGGCAGCGCGATGGTGATGATGAGGAGCAGGCCGATGAAGATCGACATGACGATGCCGGGCACGTTGAGAAGCCCGAGCCCGAAGGTGACGAGGCCCATGACGAAGGCCGCGATGACGACGCCGCCGATCGTGCCGGAGCCGCCGAGAATGGAGACGCCGCCGAGCACCACCATGGTCACGACCTCCAGCTCCCAGCCTTGCGCAATTGAGGGCCGCGTCGAGCCGAGGCGCGAGGTGAGGCAGACGGCGGCGATGCCGCTCATCAGGCCCGTCAGCAGAAACAGGATGAACTTGATCCGCTCGACCGGGATGCCGGAGAAGCGCGCGGCAAACTCGTTATTGCCGATCACCTGAACCTGCCGCCCGAAATTCGTCGCATGCAGCAACAGGGCAAAGAGCGCGGCCAGCACGAGAAACAGCACGAATTCGAACGAGAACACCCAGACCACATAGCCCTGCCCGAAGAAGGCGAAGTCGGCGGGATAGCCGCCATAGGCCTTGTCGCCGAGCACGATATAGGAGAGGCCGCGAAACAGGCTCATCGTGCCGATGGTGACGACGATGGACGGCAGTTTCAT
Source organism: Rhizobium sp. PP-CC-3G-465 (assembly GCF_004343445.1). Classification (NCBI taxonomy): domain Bacteria; kingdom Pseudomonadati; phylum Pseudomonadota; class Alphaproteobacteria; order Hyphomicrobiales; family Rhizobiaceae; genus Rhizobium; species Rhizobium sp. PP-CC-3G-465. The sequence goes on along the minus strand of NZ_SLYH01000001.1, from coordinate 2,577,194 downwards.
GCCCGAGACGAGCACACCGTTGACGGTGCCGCAGGCTAGCCCGACGCAGAGGCCGATGCCCACCAGCCCGGCCGCACCCACGCCCGCCTGGGCTGCCGCGCCCATGGCGGTGGAAGCCAGCGCGATAATGGCAGCGACCGACAGGTCGATCTCGCCGGCGATCACCAGCAGCGCCATGGCAAAGGCGATCATCGCCTTTTCGGTGAAGTTGAACGTCGCGTCGGAGAGGTTCCAGGCGTCGAGGAAATAGGGTGAGGCCAGCGAATTGAACACGAAGATGGCAACCGCGACACCGAGCAGCAAAACTTCCCAGCTGGCGAGCAGCCGGCGAAGCGGCGTGCCGAGCCGGTCGGGAATGGCGCGGCGCGTGGGCTGCGACGGCTCGGGCTGGGGAGATGTCGAGGGGATCGCGCTCATGCCAGGGCCTCCTTGCCGATCTTGTCCGTTTTATCAGCGCCGCCGTCTTCGGCAGCCCGGTTGCGCAGGATGATCCGGCCCCGATTGCGCTCGCGCCGCGCATTGAAGACGACCGCGAGAATGATCACCGAGCCGGAGATCGCCATCTGCGTGAAGGGCGAGATGCCGATGACGGGCAGCGCGTTCTTGATGACGCCGAGAAACAGCGCACCCAGCACGGTGCCGATGACGGTGCCGACCCCGCCGGCAATCGAGATGCCGCCGATGACGCAGGCCGCGACGCTGTCGAGTTCGAAGCCGATGGCGATATCGACATAGGCCACCGCATAGCGCGACACCCAGAGATAGCCGCTGAGACCGGCAAGCGCGCCGGACAGCGTGAAGGCGAGAAAGCGCGTATAGCCGACATCGATCCCGGCATAGACGGCGGCAACGGGATTGCCGCCCGCCGCATAGGCCGAGCGGCCGAAGGGCGTGTAGCGTGCCATGAGATACACGAGCACGACGACGAGCACCGCGACCCAGGAGAGAACCGGGAGCCCGGCGATGCCAAGCCGGGGCACGTTGAGGAACTCCGGCGTCATCTGGTGCGCGTTGACCCAGGCGCCGCCCGAGAGAACGAAGGCCATGCCGCGATAGATGGTCAGCGTGCCCAGCGTCACCACGATCGGCGGCATTTCCAGCCGCCAGACGAGAAACCCATTGATGGCGCCCAGCGCTGCCCCGATGCCGATGGCAAGCAGGATCAGGAGGACGAGCGGCAGGCCCGGAACGGCCGCGTTCAGCATCGCCACCGCCATGCCGCTGAAGGCGAGGTTGGCGGCGACCGAAAGGTCGATCGACTTCGTCAGGATGACGGTCATCTGCGCCAGCGCCAGGATGATCAGGATCGCCGTATCGTTGAAGATGACGGCGAGGTTGCGAGGGTTCCCGAAGCCGGGCGCCCGTGTCGAGAACGCGACGACCATCAGGGCGATGATAAGGAAGAGCAGGGTTTCGCGCTTTTTCAGGAAGGTCATGGGCTACTCCTCACGCGTTGCCGGTGGCGGCGCGCACCAGCATTTCCGGCGTCAGCCCGGCGCGCGGGTGGATGCCCGCCGACAGGCCTTCCTTCATCACCATGACCCGATCCGACATGCCGAGAATCTCCGGCAGCTCCGACGAGATCATCACGATCGACAGGCCCTCGGCGGCAAGCTCGCTGATGAAGGCGTGGACGGCAGCCTTGGAGCCGATGTCGATCCCCTTGGTGGGCTCGTCGAGAAGGATCACCTTCGGCTGCGTCGCGAGCCATTTGCCGATGACCACCTTCTGCTGGTTGCCGCCCGACAGCGTGCCGACGGGCACGGAAAGGGCGGCGGCGCGCAGGTCCAGCCGCTCGGCATATTTGCGGGCCAGCGCGAACTCGTCGGCAAGCCGCAGGAAACCCGCGCGCGACGTCCGCCCGAGCGATGGCAGCGTCATGTTCTGGAAGATCGGCATGGGCAACGCCAGCCCATGGCGCCCGCGCTCCTCCGGCACATAGACGATGCCGGCGCGGATCGCATCGCGCGGCGAGTGGATCGTCACCGGCCGGCCCTCGATCTGCACGGTGCCGCTTGCCGGCACCGTGATGCCGAACAGCGACTGGCAAAGCTCGGAGCGCCCGGCGCCGATCAGGCCGTAGATGCCGAGGATCTCGCCACGGCGGAGCGTGAAGGAGATATCGTGGAATTCGGTCGCGTGGCTGTAGCCGGAAACCTCGAGCACCGGCGCACCCGGCGTCACCGCGATCTTCGGGAAGGCGTCGGCCACCGTGCGTCCAACCATCAGGCGGACGATATCGTCCTGCGGGGTGGCCGCCAGCGCGCCGTGCCCAACGGCCTTGCCGTCGCGGAAGACCACGTAGTTCTCGGCGATCTCGTAGACCTCGTCGAACTTGTGGCTGATGAAGAGGATGGCTTTGCCCTGGCGCTTGAGGTCGCGCACGATGCGGAAGAGATCGTCGATCTCCTTGCGGGACAGCGCCGCCGTCGGCTCGTCCATGATGACGATGCGTGCCTCGATGGAGAGCGCTCGCGAGATGGCGACCAGATGGCGCTGCGCGATCGACAGGTCCTTCAGACGGATGGTCGGATCGATTGTGCTTTCGAGCGAGCGCAAAAGATCGCCGGCGCGCCGGTTCATGGTCGTCCAGTCGATGGTGCGAAGGCGCGTGCGCGGCGCATGGCCGAGGAAGATGTTTTCGGCGACCGTCAGCTCGTCGAAGAGCACGGTTTCCTGGTGGATGGCGGTCACGCCGGCATCGATGGCCGCCTGTGCATCGGCAAAGACGATCGGCGAACCGTCGATCCGGATCTCGCCCTCGCTCGGGCGGTAGATGCCGGTGAGGATCTTCACGAGCGTCGATTTGCCGGCACCGTTCTCGCCGATCAGCGCGGTCACCGTCCCCGGATAGAGCGCGATATCGACGCCGTCGAGCGCCTTGACGCCCGGAAAGATCTGCGAAATGCCGCGCATTTCCAGAATGGCGGGCGCGGGCGTACGATCCTCGGCGACGGGGTGTTGAAGGGCCATCATGTCCATGTCCGGTCGGAAAGAGAGGACCGGCGGCGCGGGTGGGCGCCGCCGGATCGTCTGGAAAATCAGAAGACCTTGGAGAACTGGTCGATGTTTTCGGCATTGTAGACGAAGGGATCGGCCATGGCGGCTTCGCCGTTGTCCCCGACCTTGATCTTGCCCATGCGGCCGGCTTCGATTTCCGAGCCCGGCGCACCGTCCGTGTCGCCTTTGACGAGGCGGTAGGCGATCTGGGCGGCGGAGTAGCCGAGATCGATCGGGTTCCAGATCGCGAATTCCTTCGTCGCACCCGACTTGATCGCGCCGGCCATCTCGGAGGGAAGGCCGAGACCGGTCACGTAGACCTGACCAATCTTGCCGGCATCCTTGACGGCCTGCGACGCCGCAAGCACGCCGACGGTGGTCGGGGCGACGATGACCTTGACGTTCGGGTTAGAGGTCATGAGGCCTTGGGCTTCGCGGTAGCTCTTGTCCGAAAGGTCGTCGCCATAGACGGTCGTGACGAGGTTGAGACCGGGGAAGTCATTCAGCTGCTTCTTCATTTCCTCGATCCAGATGTTCTGGTTCGTGGAGGTCGTCGTGGCCGAGAGGATGGCGAAGTCGCCCTTGCCGCCGTCGAGGTGGTCCTTGACGAGCTGAAGGCACATCTTGCCGATAAGATCGTTCGAAGACGGGTTGAGCTGCAGGATGCGGCCTTCGGGTGCGACGCCCGAATCCCACGAGATAACCTTGATGCCGCGCTGTGCGGCCTTCTTCAGCGCCGGCACCACGGCGTCGGGATCGTTCGCCGAGAGGGCGATGGCGTTGACGCCTTGGGCGATCAGCGCGTTGATCACCTCGATCTGGCCTTCGGCCGTCGTCGAGGTCGGGCCGGTATAGATGATCTCGACATCGCCGAGTTCCTTGGCCGCTTCCTGCGCGCCCTTGTTGGCGGCCTCGAAGAAGCCGTTGCCGAGCGATTTCACGACGAGGCCGATCTTGACCTCGGCGGCGTGTGCGGCCGAGCCGAATGCGGCCATGGCGAACACCACCCCGATGGCAAGCTTTTGTGCGAGTTTCATGCTGTCTTCCTCCCAGTTGACGATAAGTGCCCGGCCGCTCATGCGACCGATGCGGTATGATCCTTCGTATCCGACGCCGACACGGGAACCGTGACCAGCTTGACCCCCGCGGCCTCCACCATGCGCACGGCCTCCTCAGACACGGCGCTGTCGGTAATGATGGTGGAAACGTTTTCGAGCGGGCAGAGAATGAGGCTCGATCGCCGGGCGAACTTGCCCGAATCGATCATGACGACGAGCTCGTCGGCCTGGCGCATCAGGCGTTGCTCGCTCTGGATCACCAGAGCGTCGGACTCCATGATGCCGAGCGCGCTGGCCCCTTGCGCGCCGACGAACATGCGGCGGGCGGAAAAATTGCGGATGGCGTCGTTTTCGAACGGCGACAGGATCAGGCTCTGGTCGCGATAGATCGTGCCGCCGGGCACCGTCACCGTGCATTTGGAATGCTTGACGAGATGCTCGGCGATCGCAAACGAATTGGTCATGACCTGCAGCCGACGGGCCGCCATGAAATGCACCATCTGGAAGGTCGTCGTTCCCCCATTGATGATGACGGCGTCGCCTTCTTCGCAGAGATCGACGGCCATGCGGGCGATTGCGCGCTTTTTATCGGAGTTGATCGATTCGGAAACCCGGAAGGGGCGTGCGGCCAGATTGCCGATTTGCGGCGGATGCACGGCTTCGGCCCCGCCTCGAACCCTGCGAAGCTTCCCCTGAACATGCAGCGACGCGATGTCACGGCGGATCGTCGCCTCCGACGCATCCGTCAGTTCCGCGATATCCTGCACCGTCACCACAGGCTTTTCCTGGACGGCGCTCAAGATGATGCGGTGGCGTTCGCGTTCGTGCATGGGTGTCTCCTCGACAGCGAGTTATGCGAATTAAGCGGGGACTGTCAATCAATAACGATCATAAATTTCTATATTGCGCTGCAACATGAACATTTATGATCGAATATGATTGACATGAGCGGTTGGACTGCGCGATATCGTCGGCAATACGGGGCCGACCTGCGTTCGACGCAGGGGTTCCGATACCATGGGAGGATGACATGTCGGAACAGAGCCACCGTCTCGAAAGCCGTTGGGATGATGCGATCGCGAACGCTCTCGATGAGCCGGGCAAGCTTCTTTACCGCTCGAACCTTTTGGGCGCCGACAAGCGCATCACCAATTACGGCGGCGGCAACACGTCGGCAAAGGTGACAGAGACCGATCCGCTGACCGGCGCGCCCGTGCGCGTCCTCTGGGTCAAGGGTTCCGGCGGCGATGTCGGCACCATCAAGCTCGACGGTTTCGCCACGCTCTACCTCGACAAGCTGGAAGCGCTGAAGGGTCTCTACAAGGGCGTCGAGGACGAGGACCGCATGGTCGGCTTCCTGCCGCATTGCACCTTCGCGCTCAACCCGCGCGCCGCCTCCATCGACACGCCGCTGCACGGCTTCGTGCCGTTCACCCATGTCGATCACATGCATCCCGATGCGATCATCGCCATCGCCGCGTCGAAGAACTCGCGCGAACTGACCAAAGAGGTCTTCGGCGACGAGATCGGCTGGCTCCCCTGGCGCCGTCCCGGCTTCCAGCTCGGTCTCGATCTCGGGGCCTTCGTCGCGGCCAACCCGAATGCCAAGGGCGTCGTGCTCGAAAGCCACGGTCTCTTCACCTGGGCGGATGACGCCAAGGCCTGCTACGAGCTGACGCTCGACATCATCAACCGTGCGATCGACTGGTTTGCAACGAAGACAGAAGGCAAGACCGTCTTCGGCGGTGCCGTCGCGACCAGCCTGGAGGAGGCGCAACGCCGTGCGATCGCCGCAAGGCTGATGCCGGAAATCCGCGGACGCATCGGCCGGGAGGAACGGAAGCTCGGTCATTTCGACGATCAGACCGCCGTGCTGGAATTCGTCAATTCGGCCGACCTCCAGCGCCTTGGCGCGCTCGGCACCTCCTGCCCGGATCATTTCCTGCGCACCAAGATCCGCCCGCTGATCCTCGATTTCGACCCTACGGCGGATGGCAGCATCGATTCGGTCGTCGCCGGTCTCGATGCGGCGCTCGACGCCTACCGTGCCGATTACGCCCGCTATTACGAGACCTGCCGCCACGACAATTCGCCCGCCATGCGCGATCCCAATCCGGTGATCTTCCTCATTCCCGGCGTCGGCATGCTCTCCTTTGCCCGCGACAAGGCGACGGCCCGCATTGCCGGTGAGTTCTACGTCAACGCCATCAACGTCATGCGCGGCGCCTCCACCGTGTCGGACTATCAGGGACTGCCCGAACAGGAGGCCTTCGATATCGAATACTGGCTGCTCGAGGAGGCCAAGCTCCAGCGCATGCCGAAGCCGAAGAGCCTTGCCGGTCGTGTCGCCCTCGTCACCGGCGGTGCCGGCGGCATCGGCCGCGCCACGGCAACCCGCCTGATCGCCGAAGGCGCCTGCGTCGTGCTCGCCGATATCGACCAGACCGCGCTCGACGGCGCGCAGGCCGATTTCGCCAAGCGCTACGGTGCGGACGCCGTGCGCAGCGTCAAGCTCGACGTCACCGATGAGAAGCAGGTGGCCGAGGCCTTCACGCAGGGTCTGGTCGAGTTCGGCGGCATCGATATCCTCGTCTCCAATGCCGGTATCGCATCCTCCGCACCGGTCGAGGAGACGGACCTCGCCATGTGGAACCGCAACATCGAGATCCTCGCAACCGGCTACTTCCTCGTCTCACGGGAGGCCTTCCGCCTGTTTCGTCGCCAGAAGCTCGGCGGCAACGTCGTCTTCGTCGCGTCAAAGAACGGTCTTGCCTCGTCCCCGAACGCATCCGCTTATTGCACCGCCAAGGCCGCCGAGATTCATCTCGCCCGATGCCTCGCGCTCGAAGGCGCGGAAGGCGGCATTCGCGTCAACACGGTCAATCCCGATGCGGTGCTGCGCGGATCGAAGATATGGGATGGCGAGTGGCGCGAGCAGCGCGCGGCCTCCTCCAAGATCGAGGTCAGCGATCTGGAAGAACATTACCGCAAGCGCTCCATGCTCAAGGTCAACATCCTGCCCGAGGACGTGGCCGAAGCCATCTACTTCCTCGCCTCCGACCTGTCGGCCAAGTCCACCGGCAACATCATCAATGTTGATGGCGGCAACGCGCAGAGCTTTCCGCGCTAGGCTGTGTAAGAGGGAGGAGACCATCATGACCGATCACCGCATCGCGCCCGACCTTATCGCCGCGCACAACCAAAGCCGCGCCGCGTCGCAGGCGGCGGATTATCACGCCCTCGGCGAGCACCTGTCACGCCGGGGCATCGACATCGAAACCGTGACGCGGAAGGTCTCGGCCTTTCACGTCGCCGTTCCCTCCTGGGGGGTCGGCACGGGCGGCACGCGCTTTGCCCGGTTTCCGGGCATCGGCGAGCCGCGCGGCATCTTCGACAAGCTGGCCGACTGCGCCGTCATCAACCAGCTGACGCGCGCCACGCCCGGCGTTTCCCTGCACATCCCCTGGGACAAGGCCGACCCGGCCGAACTGCTCGCGGCAGCGAAAGCCTACGGCCTGCATTTCGACGCCATGAACTCCAACACCTTTTCGGACGCGGAGGGGCAGTCGCTCTCCTATAAATTCGGCTCGCTCAGCCATGCGGATGCGGGAACACGGGCGCAGGCGGTGGAGCACAATCTCGAATGCATCGAGATAGGCCGCGCCATCGGCTCGAAGGCGCTGACGGTCTGGGTCGGTGACGGCTCGAATTTCCCCGGCCAGAGCCACTTCACCCGCAGCTTCGAGCGCTACCTCGCCTCGATGGGCGACATCTACGCAGCCCTGCCGGACGACTGGCGCCTGTTCTCCGAACACAAGATGTACGAGCCGGCCTTCTATTCCACGGTGGTGCAGGACTGGGGGACGAGCTACCTCATCGCCTCGACGCTCGGCCCCAAGGCTCAGTGCCTTGTCGATCTCGGCCACCACGCGCCCAACGTCAACATCGAGATGATCGTTGCCCGGCTCACCCAGTTCGGCAAGCTCGGCGGCTTCCACTTCAATGATTCGAAATATGGCGACGATGATCTCGATGCGGGCTCGGTCGATCCCTACCGGCTCTTCCTCGTCTTCAACGAACTGGTGGATGCCGAGCACCACGGTATCAAGGATTTCGACCCGGCCCACATGATCGACCAGTCGCACAATGTGACCGATCCGATCGAAAGCCTGATTTCCAGCGCCAACGAAATCCGCCGCGCCTACGCGCAGGCGCTTCTCGTTGATCGCGAGGCTCTGGACGGGTATCAGGACGAAAACGATGCGCTGATGGCGTCCGACACGCTGAAGCGCGCGTTCCGCACCGATGTCGAAGCAATCCTTGCCGAAGCGCGTCGTCGCGAGGGTGGCGCCATCGATCCGATCGCCGCCTACCGCAAGAGCGGCTATCGCACCAAGGTGGGCACGGAGCGCCCGGCAGCCCGCGCTGGCAGTGGCGGCATCGTCTGAGGGATCAGTGCAGTCGCGTCACTGCATCTGCTGCCCACTCCCAGTCTCAGTCCCGGGCCCAGCCAGCGGCTGATCGCGCACTTCGCCGGGGCTGGACACGAACAGATAAACGCCGGCAAGCACCGCGCCGGCGAGCAGAAGTGTGATGACGAAGGTGGCCATCCTTTTGAAGGCCGGTGCCTGCCGCTCTGCCATGGTTTTGTCTTCTCCTGTATGTTGGAGGCCAAACCCGCGAAGGGCGAACGGAGTTCCCCGGGTGCGGCCTGTTTCCACGGCAAAGTTGGGTCTGTAAACGGACCGATCGACGAATATACGCCCTTTGCGGGTACATCTTAAGGTCGCGTTCACCCGGGTAGCGTCTTATCCAACTTACATAGAGTTGGAGAAGATCAATGCCAGAAGCCTGCCAGGGATGTCGCGACGGTGCCGACTTCCACATCCCGTTTTCCATGGCGTTCCAGCCGATCGTCGATGTCGTCTCGAAGACCACATTTGCGCACGAGGCGCTGGTCCGCGGTATCGCGGGCGAGGGCGCCGGCTCGGTCCTCTCGGCCGTCGATGCGCAGAACCGCTATGCCTTCGATCAGCAATGCCGGGTCAAAGCCATCGAGCTTGCCGCGCGGCTGTATGGCGCGCAGAGCGACGTCGGCCTGTCGATCAACTTCCTGCCCAATGCCGTCTACGAGCCCCGCGCCTGCATCCGCCTGACGCTGGCGGCCGCTGCCCGCACCAAGTTCTCGCCGAAGAACATTATCTTCGAATTCACCGAAGGCGAGATCCTCGACACGGCGCACCTTCTCAACATTCTCAAGACCTATCGTGAAATGGGCTTCCGCACGGCGATCGACGATTTCGGCGCCGGCCATGCGGGACTGGCGCTGCTGGCGAAGTTCCAGCCCGATATCGCCAAGCTCGACATGGATCTCATTCGCAATATCGATACGGACAAGGTGCGCCAAACGATCGTCCGCCACACCGTCTCCATGCTGCACGATCTGGGCGTCATCCCGCTGTGCGAAGGCATCGAGACCGCAGGCGAGGCGCGAGCTCTGGAGGATCTCGGCGTTCGCCTGATGCAGGGCTATTTCTTCGCGCGCCCGAGCTTCGAGGCTCTGGCCCATCCGGCGCTCGGACAGATGGCCGCCACGCATTGAACGTCGAAAGGCCCGTCGTTACCCGATAATGCGCCTGTATTCGGCCGCGGCTGTTTCGGCTGGTTCAATCGTCTTTGCCGGATCAGGTTCCCGTGCGTTACGGCAGGATATCCTCCATCGCCTCGTCATAGGTCACGGATGCGATGACTTCTCCGGCCTCGTTCCGGATCTGGATCGAGGTCAGTTCGAGCCTGCTTTCGATCTGCAGATGTTCGGCTGCGATCTCCCGGATCGCCCGCTCGGCTTCCCGCCGTGCATCCTGAATCGACGCGAGCTCGGCGCCATCCAGATCGTCCAGGACCGCATTCCGCTCGACGATCTGAAAATAATACCTTGGCATACCAACGCGGGCTCCCGACGTCTCATCGGCCTGTCGCCGATACGCCCGCAACCGGGGATGCCGCCGAAAGTTCCCGGCGAAAACCGTGTCGGCCCGCTGAAACGATCGATTCAGGCGGGACAGCTGCGCCCTGTCCGCTGTCGCCGCTTTCCCTCGACATCGCTGTCCGTTCTTGTCGGATCACGGCGCGCGCTTGATCTTTTGTTCACGAGCGCCTTGTACTGACCATCATCTCCCTTTGGTGAGGATCGGAAGCCTTGGTCGATAAAGAAGCACTGCTGCATCTGGCGCAGCTCATGGAAGGCACCGATGTCATGGTTGCCGTCTACGATCAGGACGACCGGTTGCGCTTTGCCAATGGCGCCTTTCGTGCAGCCTGGCATATCGAGGACGACGAGCGTCCTCTCTGGTCCGACCTGATGCGCCGGAATTTTGCAGCACGGCGCGGCACGGTCATCTCGGCCGACGATTTCGAAACATGGCTGCGCTCGGTGCTCGGGCGTCGGGGAAAGACCGGCTTCCGGGCCTTCGAAACGGATCTTCACGACGGCCGGTGGCTCTGGATGACGGAGACCATGCAGGCGGATGGCTGGATGCTCTGCGTGGCATCCGACATCACGTCGCTGCGGCCGGACGAACGCGAACTGCGCCAGGCCCGCGACATGGCGATCAAGGCGTCGGAGACCGACGACCTCACCGGCATCGCCAGCCGGCGCTTCGTCATGTCGAAGCTCGAGGCGCTCGTGAAGACGGCGCCGGCCGATCCTCCGATGTCAGCCGGGCAAACCACGGCGGTCGGATGCGTCGCCGTTCTCGACATCGACAATTTCAAATATATCAACGACCGGTTCGGCCACAGCGTCGGCGATGCCGTGCTCATGGATTTCGCGGCGACGATCCAGCGCCTCGTGCGCAAGACGGACGTTCTCGGACGTGTCGGCGGCGAAGAGTTCGTTCTCGTTCTGCCGAACACGACGACATGGGAAGCGGAAGCGATCATCGGCCGCATGCTGGCGGAGGTACGTCAGTCCCGCCCGGTGCGCGAGCAGGTAAGCTTCCGCTATACGTTCTCGGCCGGTCTTGCCAGCGCCCGGGCGGGCGACGACCCGGCCGATCTCTATCGGCGCGCGGACCTCGCCCTCTATGCCGCCAAGATGCGCGGCCGCGACCAGATCGGCATCGATGTCGATGGCCCTCGGGCCAGCGGATCGGCCGGCAGCTGACGCCCATTGCCGGACCAATGCTGCGGTTTCCGGTGAAGATACCTCGGAACGAGGTTCAGTCCGGCGGGTTCGCATTGGCAGGCCTCTCCGCCACGATCGCATAGCGGTGATGAAGACCCCGTGCGAGCGCCTTGAGCCGGCCGAGATGCGCGGCCTGCGCCCTGTGAATCCGGCGAAGATCGCGGTCGATCGAGATCACCGAAAATCCTGAATCCGCCAGAAGGTGCCCGACGGCATCGGCCCGGGCGCCGTTCGAAAAGTGCACCCGCGACAGGATGCTCCGGTGCGTGTCTGCAAGGCCTGCCGGCGCAGGGGCCGGCTGCGGCGAAATCCAGCCGGCCTTCTGCAAGAGCGTATCGATGCGCTTGATCACCCGCTCACAGAAGCCCGTATGGACGAAATCGCCGTCGATGACGAGCAGCCGGCCGCCGGGTTTCAGGACCCGGTGCCACTCCCTGAAGCAGGCTTGCGGATCGACCAGCGTCCAGACGAGATGCCGTGTCACGACGACATCGTAGCTTTCGTCGGGCGCGAGCGTCCGTTCGGCGTCGCCGAGATGAAAGCGGATGCTGCGTCCACGCGCCGTCGCCTTGGCGCGGGCGAGGGCCAGCATGTCGTCGGACCAGTCGATGCCGGTCACGCGGTAGCCGAGATCGTCCATCAGGTGCGAGATAACGCCGGTTCCGCTGGCAAGGTCGAGGGCTGCGCGCCCGTACCCACGCCCGAGATGCTTCTCGATCAGCCCGTGCCACGCCTGCCGCTCGTCCTCGGAGAAGATCTCGTGCCCCGGCGACTGGTCGAAGGTCGCAGCGCGGGCGGACCAGTAGTCCCGGATCTCGTCTCTCAACGTGTAATTCATGGCCTGTGCCGCCGGATCGTTCCGCATGCTCACATCCCGCTTCAAACGTAAAACGTTTCTAAAAGATAAAACTTGACGAAGAAAGTCCACAAATCATATGTGCTCGGCAGGTTCCACTGGAGTTTCCTCTCATGCGTCTTTCCGGCAGGTCGGCCATCGCAGCCCTCGGCCTCTTCATGGCGTCCGTTCTTCCTGCCCTTGCCGTCGAGGTGACGGACGTGACGGGCCGCAAGGTCGATGTCAACGTGCCCGCGCGTCATGTCATTCTCGGCGAAGGCCGCCAGATCTATTTCCTCGCCGCGCTCGACAAGGAAAACCCGTTCCAGCACGTCGTCGGCTGGCGCGACGACCTGCCGAAGGCCGATCCGGAATCCTATGCCGCCTATCTCGAAAAATATCCCGAGATCGCCAAGCTCGCCACCTTCGGCGGCATGAAGGACGGCACCTTCGATATCGAGCAGGCCGTGGCGCTCAAGCCCGACGTCATCGTCATGAACCTCGATGCGAAGACCGCGACGGAAGAGGCGGGCTATATCGAAAAGCTCGCCAAGGTCGGCATTCCCCTCGTCTATGTCGATTTCCGCGAGAAGCCGATGGAGAACACCGAGCCGAGCATGCGCATCATGGGCACGCTGATGGGCAAGGAAAAGGTCGCGGAAGACTTCATCGCGTTTCGCGCCGAAGCGATCCGGAAGGTGACCGATACGCTCGAAAAGAACGCTCCGAAAAAGCCGCTGGTCTTCGTCGAGCGCGCCGGCGGATACTCGGACGATTGCTGCATGTCCTTCGGCAACGAGAATTTCGGCCGCATGGTCGAGATTGCAGGCGGCACCAACATGGCGAGGGACATCATCCCGGGCACCTTCGGCTCTGTTAACCCGGAGCAGATCATCGCCTCCAATCCGGATCAGGTGATCATCACCGGCGGCATGTGGGAAGCCTATGTGCCCGGCGGCAACTGGGTGGGCGTCGGATACGGTGCCGACCTCCAGGAAGCGCATCGCAAGCTGGAGAACCTGACGAAGCGCCCCGCCTTCACGGGCATCAAGGCAGTGAACGACGGCGAGATCCACGCGATCTGGCACCAGTTCTACAACAATCCCTACCAGTTCGTCGCCATCCAGCAGATCGCCAAATGGCTGCATCCGGATCTCTTCAAGGATCTCGATCCCGAGGCGACCTTCAAGGAATTGCACGAGCGCTTCCTGCCGCTCCCCTACAAGCCGGGATACTTCGTCTCGCTCAAGGACGAATAGGCGATGACCGCTGCGGCAACCACGGACACGGCAGCGCGGCGCGAGGGAGATCGCGCAAGCCCGGTTGCCGAGCGCACGGGGCGTGATCAATATCGCGCCCTTGCCTTCCGGCGAATCCTCATTCTGGCGGCTCTCACGATTGCCCTTGCCGCCAGCGTGGCCATCGACATGGCGCTGGGGCCAGCGAACTACACGTTGTCGCAGGTTCTCTCGGCCCTGTTTTCCCCGGAAACGGCTAGCAACCAGCTGCGCGTCGTCATCTGGGACATCCGCATGCCGATCGCGCTGATGGCGGTGACGGTCGGGGCGTCGCTCTCAGTCGCGGGCGCGCAGATGCAGACGATCCTGTCCAATCCGCTCGCAAGCCCCTTCACGCTCGGCATTTCCGCGGCCGCCAGCTTCGGTGCGGCCCTCGGTCTCGTCGGCGGCGTCGCCCTCTTTCCGGGGGCGACCCAGTACATGGTGCCGATCAACGCCTTCGTCATGGCGGTCATTGCCGCCCTGTTCATTCATTTCGCCTCGACGATGCGCGGCGTGACGGTCGAGACCATCGTGCTGCTCGGCATTGCGCTGGTCTTCACGTTTAATGCGGCCCTGTCGCTGCTCGAATATCTCGGCTCCGAACAGGCGCTGGCAGCCGTCGTGTTCTGGACGATGGGCAGCCTCACCAAGGCGACCTGGGACAAGGTGGGGGTGACGGCTGCCATCCTCGTCGTGACGCTGCCGCTCTTCATGCGCCAGGCCTGGGCGCTGACCGCCCTGCGGCTCGGTGACGACAAGGCGGCGAGCATGGGGATCAACGTGCGCCGCCTGCGGCTTCACACCATGCTGATCGTCAGCCTGCTGGCGGCCGTGCCCGTGTCCTTCGTCGGCACCATCGGCTTTGTCGGCCTCGTCGGCCCGCACATCGCCCGCATGGTGGTGGGCGAGGATCAGCGCTTCTTCCTGCCCGGCGCCGTCATCTGCGGCGCGCTGCTCCTGTCGGCCACCTCGGTGGTCAGCAAGGTGCTGATCCCCGGCGCGATCCTGCCCATCGGCGTGATCACCGCGCTCGTCGGCGTGCCCTTCTTCTTCGTCTTGATTTTCTCCAACAGGAGGCGGGCATGGTAAGCCTTTCCCTGAGGGATGTCGGTGCCAGCTATGGCCGCACCACGGTCCTTTCCAAGGTCGGCATCGATCCTCTCAGCCCCGGCTCCGTCACGGCCGTCATCGGCCCGAATGCAGCGGGAAAATCCACCCTGTTCAAGCGGATCGCCGGCCTGCTCGCCGGTCCGGGAACCGTGGAACTATCGAATAAGACCCGTGGCGACCGCGCGATCTGCTACATGCCGCAGGATACCGGCTCGAATGCCGTTCTCACGGTCTACGAGTCGCTTTTGCTGTCCGCCAAGCAGGGTGGCGGCTGGCGGGTGCATGACGACGAACTGTTCGAGATCGACGCGATCCTCGCCTCCCTGCGCATCGAGAACCTCGCCTTCCGCGGCCTCGACGCACTGTCGGGCGGGCAGCGGCAGCTCGTCTCGCTCGGTCAGGCTTTGGTGCGCAAGCCCGACGTTCTGCTGATGGACGAGCCGACCTCCGCCCTCGACCTTCACCGCCAGATCGACGTTCTCGACTTCGTTGGAAACCTTGCAACCCGCACCGGCATGATCGTCCTCATCGCGCTCCACGATCTCAACCATGCCCTGCGTTACTGCAGCAACACGATCGTCATCGCCAACGGCGAAATGGTCGCAAGCGGCACCACTGCCAGCGTCATCACCACCGCCATGCTGCGCGACATCTACCGTATCGACGCCCGCATAGAGCCCTGCTCCCGCGGCCGCCCCATGGTCATCGTCGATGGCGCTCTTTGAGGGATAAGGCGGGGCAGAGGGCGCGATCGTGATCGCGCCGGAAGCTTCGCCTCCCGTCAAGCCGAAAAGCTGACCCGCACGCCGCGCTGCCGGAAGTAGGCCTGCATCATCTTGCGGCCCGAGCGGTTGTTCTGCGCGAGCTTGGCGGGATCGAACACGGCTTCTGCCGCACCCTCCCGGGCAAGCGCCGCCTTGAGGCTCGCAATATGGTCGTCGATGTCGGCATTGTCCGACTGGAGCGATGCGTAGATCTTTTCGGTTACCTCGGCCACGGTCTGTTCGCTCACGGTATCTGTCCCTTCTTTCACGAAACCGGTCGGATATCACGATTTGGAGAATCGCCAAACTGCAGACTGCGGATGCAAATTGGCGGTCCCCGGAAGGCATAAAGGCCGACATTCGGAAGAAGATCCCCCGCAGGACGGAACGGAGAAGCACGCGCTCAGTTGCGGAGGTGTCATTCCCAATGAAAGGTGACCGAGATGTTCATGCGCGTCGATCAACTACAGGCAGAACTGCCTGCGCCCAAGCGGGCGGATCCGAATGCCGCGGCCGCCCTGCAGGAGTTGCTGGGTGGGAAATACGGCGAGATGTCGACGCTCGGGAACTACATGTTCCAGAGCTTCAACTTCCGTTCCAAGGAAAAACTGCGCCCCTTCTACAGCCTCGTCGCCAGCATCACGGCCGAGGAACTCGGCCATGTAGAGCTCGTCAGCAACGGCGTCGCCATGCTCGCCAACGGTCCGGACAAGAAGGATGGTGACACGGGCGATGGCGGCGATATTTCCGGCGCGCCGTGGGAGGACATGAAGGACATCCGGCTCGCTGCCGCCTTCCTGTCGGGCGGCGGCGGTGCCATGCCGGTCAACAGCAATGGCGCCTCGTGGAACAACGACTTCATCACAACGACCGGCAATGTCGTGGTCGATCTCCTCCACAATTTCCATCTGGAATGCGGCGCACGTCTCCACAAGCTGCGTGTTTATGAAACCCTGACCGATCCGACCGGCCGCGAGGTCTGCGGCTATCTCCTCGTGCGCGGCTCCGTCCACGCGCACGCCTATGCCTTGGCGCTGGAAAAGATCACCGGCGTAAAGATCAAGGACTTCCTGCCGACACCGAACATTCCGCTGAGCAAGATCCCGGAATGCCAGAAATACCTGGACGAAGGCTCCCACCGCCGCCTCTACACGTTCAGTCCGAAGGACTACAAGGAAATGGCGGGCATCTGGGGCAACGGCGAAATGGCCCTTCCGACCGATCCGCCAGGCGAACTCGAAGTCGTCGACGGCATGCCGGAAGGCGGCAAGATCCACCAGCTCGTCGGCGTACCCTCGGCCTTCACCCCGGACTACGCCCCGGAAGAAATGTTCGAAATCGCCCAGAAACTCTACAAGAAGTCGCGCTAGGCCCTTATTGCCTTACGTTTGAAGCTGCAGGCTGCGGTCCTCTTGGGGGTCGCGGCCTGTTTGAGTTTGCTACGGCATGTGTTTGCGCGCGGTCGGGCGAGATAATGAAGGGATGGCGGACAGGGCGGGATTCGAACCCGCGGTACGCTCTCACGCACACACACTTTCCAGGCGTGCGCCTTAAACCACTCGGCCACCTGTCCTTGATATCGTCACCGCTGGTTTGGGCGGCGAGATTGTTGCGCGGATGGCGAAGGATCGCGACCGGGTGCAACGGTTCGCCAAAAATCCTATGATCGGAAAATCCTGCGAACGGCGCGATATATACCGATGATCTCAAAGCGATCAACCGAAATCTGACAGATTTTTGAACGGGCGACAGGCATTTTCCCGCAGGCAGATGGTGCTTGGGCCAAGGTACCATTGCGGTTGGGCGGCGAGAACCTATCTTATGATGGAAGCACGAGGCAAAGTGTGATGAGGAAACCGGTCCCGGCCGGCCAGGTCGGACTGCCGGCAGCAACGGTTGCCGGCTTGCAGCGCTCTTGGCATTCGCAGAGCAATATGGGTAGCCGCAGGCAGGGGAGACGAATGATGGCAATTCTCTTCAGGCTCGCGAGCGTTCTTGCCCTTCTCGCCGCGCTTCTTGCGGGAACGGTGGATGCTGTGCGCTCTGTGTCCGAAACGGCTGTGGTCATGACGCCGCTCGGCATTGCGGTGGCGTCGATCAGCACGTCCGGGCTTGAGATGATCGAGGCCCTGGAGCGGCCGGGCGGCAGCTTTGCCGCGATGCAGCCGGTCGTACGCTGGTTTCTGCAGCAACCGGCCTTCGCGGTCTTTCTGATCGTGGCGCTGTTGTTCTGGATGGCCGGGTATCGCCCAGCGCGCAGGCGTCAGCTGGCCTGATGCCGTTATGAAGGCCGGCAGAGCAGAGCAAGACCCGCATGGAGATTCGCCGCTTTTGCTCCAACGACATCAATTTCGACGATACGAACAACCCATTCTGAAATGGAGACGGATCTTATGTTTCTGACCGAGCTTTTCAGCAAGAAAACCACCATGCCCGAGCCGCAAAATGCGCTTCCCGGGCGCGACGCACCCCTGCCTACATCGGCACATCACGCCGTCAACCGGCAGCCGCTGAAGGGGCCGTATCCCGATGGCATGAAGACCGTGCTGCTCGGCATGGGCTGCTTCTGGGGCGCCGAGCGCCTGATGTGGCAGCTGCCCGGCGTCTATGTCACGGCGGTCGGCTATGCCGGCGGCTACACGAAAAACCCGACCTACCAGGAAACGACGACGGGACTGACCGGCCATACCGAGGTCGTTCTCGTGGTCTATGACCCGAAGGTCGTCGGGTTCGGCGAGATCCTGAAGGTCTTCTTCGAGGAGCATGATCCGACGCAGGGCATGCGCCAGGGCAATGATGTCGGCACGACCTACAGATCCGCCATCTATGTCGGAGACGAGGCGCAGCTTGCCGAAGCGAAGACCGCGCGCGATGCCTATCAGGCCCAGCTGAAGAAGGCGGGCCACCGTGAGCCGATCACCACCGAGATCGCGATGGCCGGCACATTCTACTTCGCAGAAGCAGAGCATCAGCAGTATCTGGCCAAGAACCCCAATGGCTATTGCGGCCTGCGGGGAACGGGCGTGAGCTGCCCCGTGCCTGCCCTCTGATCCGGCATTCCGAGGCTCGCGTCTCAAGACCCTGCTGCAAAGGGATGGCAGCGCATGCCTGCCATCCCCCGGCATTGCTTCCGGGACCGTTTCGGATTAATACATGACACTCTCTTTCATGTTTTAACCGCCGGGACGCCGCGACAGCGCCGATGACCTTCCAGCCCAGGATGAACAACAGGATTTCCGGTTTCGACGTGATTGGAACCTGGAACCGGCGTGTCTATACCGGTGTGGTCGCCGACCTCTGGGACGTGCAATGCGCCCGGTTGGCCGGCGGCGTCTATGTGGCCGACGCGCCCCGGCTTTTCGTGGTGCTCGAAACCCTTGGAGATCCCGCGCGGCGTCTCTCCATGGCGTCGATATCGACGGGCACGTCTTCCGCACGGGAACACGGCCTGCCCGGTTCGCCCTGCCGGCGCCTGTCCTACATTCCCGCTGGCATGGAGCTTCGCGCCGAGCTTCAGGGCATCAGCGCGATCCGCCATCTCGATCTGCATTTCGACGCGGCCGCGCTCGGCCAGCGCGTGGGCGGCGAGCTCGATCCCCTTGTTCTCGAACAGCCGCGGCTGATGTTTGCCGATCCGCGCCTCATCGCCGTGGCCGATCTTCTGGCGGCAGAATGCGCAGATCCCGATCCGCTGCACGATCTCTATGGTGATGGCCTTGCGCTCGGTCTCTTCATCGCCCTGATGCGCGTTCCCCCACCCAGTCGGCGTTTGCGCGGCGCGCTGGCGCCCTGGCAGCTGCGACGGGCCACCGAGTTCATCGAGGCTCATTGCCTGCGCGGTATCCGGCTGGAGGAGCTGGCCCTGCTCACCGGCCTTTCCCAGTCGCATTTCAGCCACGCCTTCAAGGCCTCGACCGGCATGCCGCCGCACCAGTGGCAGATGAAGACGCGCATCGAGCATGCGAAATCCCTGCTGGCAGCCGGCAAGGCGAGCCTCAGCGAGGTCGCAGCAGTCACCGGCTTTGCCGATCAGGCACATTTCACCCGGGCGTTCCGCAAGATGTCGGGCACCACGCCCGGCCGGTGGCTGCGCAGCCGCTGAAGGGCTGGATAGCCGAGCACGCGTGGCGAATTTGCCGCAGTCTCACTGTAGATGCTGCGCCTGAGAACATCGCCTCGGAATCGTTCAAAATCCGCAGGACGGATCAATCCGATCCCGCTTACTTGAGCTATGCGAAACATGAGAAATCGCCTCATCTTCATGGGGCGACAATGCCGGATAAGGAACAGGTGTCGGGGCCGTTCTGCCGGGTGGCCGAGATGGGGTGACGACATGACGGGGACAATCAACAAAAGCCGCAAGGCGGTCTGGCTCGCGGGAGCCGCAGCCATCGCATGTGTGGCCGGTACATCCGCTGCACTGGCTCAGGAGCCGCAGGCTCAAACCCCGCAGGTGCAGGGCCAGCAGCCGACGCAACTGGAAGCCATCGTCGTGCGCGGCGGGCAGGCGGCAGAGGGATCGGCAACCGGCCCGGTCGAGGGTTACGTCGCCCGCGACACGACGGCGGGGTCGAAATCGGCGCTGCCGGTGACAGCCGTTCCGCAGTCGGTCTCCGTCATCGGCCGCAAGGAGCTGGATGACCGCGGCGTCGTCACCAAGATCGACGAAGCGCTGCGCTACACCGCCGGCGTCACCACCGAGCCCTTCGGCTCCGATCCGGATACGGACTGGTTCTACATCCGCGGCTTCGACGCGACGCAGACCGGCGTCTTTCTCGATGGTCTCAATCTCTATTCCTTCGGCTTCGGCGGCTTCCAGACGGATGCTTACATGCTGGAGCGTGTCGATGTGCTGAAGGGCCCGGCATCGGTGCTCTATGGCGGCGCGACCCCCGGCGGCATCGTCGATCTCATCCGCAAGCGCCCGCAGGACGAAGCCGTTCGCGAGGTCGAGGTCGGCATCAACAATTTCGGCAATGCCTTCCTCGGCTTCGACGTCAACCAGAAGGTCAGCGATGCCGTGACCTACCGCGTCACCGGCAAGGTGGCCGGCGGCGAGCAGGAGAGCGACTACGCCAACGATCTGCGCGGCTTCCTCATGCCGCAGATCCGCTACCAGCCGGACGATGCGACCAGCCTGACCGTCTATGCGACACTCTCGGGCCTTAACCAGCGCCATACCGGCAACGGCTTCCTGCCCTACGAAGGCACGGTGGTGAACGCGCCCTTCGGCAAGATCGACCGCGACGCCTTCTTCTCGGAGCCCGATCTCGACACCGGCCGCTACGACCAGCAGATGATCGGCTACGAGGCCGAGCACACGTTCGACAACGGGCTGAAGCTCTCGCAGAACCTGCGCTACAGCCACCTCGACAAGCACGAAGTGCTGTTCTACCCGTTCGGCTACGTCAACACGACGGACCCGGCGGCGCCGAACTATTACGATCTCTACCGCGTCGGCTTCGAGCACACGAGCAAGGTGGACAGCTTTGCCGTCGACAACCGCGCCGAGATCAAGCTCGACACCGGCCCGGTCGAGCACAACCTGCTCGCTGGCATCGATTACAAGCACTACCGTCTCGATCAGGTCCAGGCCGTCCCGGCATGGCCGGCGGCCGCCACGCCGATCGATCCCGTCGATCCGATCTACGGCCTGCCACAGCCGGGCCTGAGCGGCGTCTATCTCGATCAGGTTCTGACCCTGCAGCAGGTCGGCCTCTATGCGCAGGACCAGATGCGCTTCGGCGACGGCTTCCTCGTCACGCTCAACGGCCGTTACGACTATGTGGATACGCAGTCCGACGCGCGGATCGGCACGAGCTACCGCAACAATGACAGCGCGCTCAGCGGTCGTGCCGGCCTTGCCTACGAATTCGACAACGGCATGACGCCCTATGCCAGCGCCGCCACCTTCTTCAACCCGCTGATCGGCACCTCCTATCTCGGCGGCGCTCTCAAGCCGGAGGAAGGTCACCAGTTCGAAGCCGGGCTGAAATACGTGCCCACCGCCATCGACGGCCTCTTCACGGTGTCGGTATTCCAGATCGTCAAGGAAAACGTGGCGCTGACCCGGCCGGACTTCCTGCAGGAACAGCTGGGCGAAGTGACCTCCACCGGCATCGAGCTGGAGGCCAAGGTCAATCTCGACGCGCACTGGTCGCTGCTCGGCTCCTATTCCTATACGGATCTCGAGATCACCGAGGATCTCAATCCGGCCCTCGTCGGCAACCGTCCATACCTCGTGCCGAAGAGCCAGGCGGCCGTCTGGGTCGATTATGCGCTGACCGAAGGCGCGCTGGAAGGCATGAGCATCGGCGGAGGCCTGCGCTATCAGGGCACGTCGTTTGCGGACAACGAGAACACCCGCGAAGTGCCGGATGCGCTTCTGGCGGACGTGGCCATTCGCTATGAGAAGAAAGGCTGGGGTGCTGCCCTCAACGTCGCCAACCTCTTCGACAAGGACTACGTGAAGAGCTGCCA
Source organism: Rhizobium sp. PP-CC-3G-465 (assembly GCF_004343445.1). Lineage (NCBI taxonomy): Bacteria > Pseudomonadati > Pseudomonadota > Alphaproteobacteria > Hyphomicrobiales > Rhizobiaceae > Rhizobium > Rhizobium sp. PP-CC-3G-465. Next base: position 2,555,481 of record NZ_SLYH01000001.1, on the reverse strand, counting down.
GGGCGTTTCCACCTGCGGCTATGGCGCCGGGCGCACGATCACGCTGAAGCTCAGCAAGTCGTTCTGATCCTCGCCTGCGAAGGCTCGCATCACCCGTGAACAAGGCGAACCGCGGCGGATCCAGACAGGGATCGCCGCGGTTCTTGTCGTTTGCGGATAGGAGGATGAAAGTTTTACCAGTTGAAAAATTTCGGGTGTATTTTCCTAAGGCCCGTGCAAGGATACACCTCAATCAGGCCCGCCACAAAGCGCGGCCGGTTCCGCAGACATGCTTCCGACATAAGAGAAGCGTGCGGGAGGACCCAGAAAACACATGGTAACAAACAGGGCTGCACAATGAAGAAAACCCTCCTCGGTCTCCTTGCCTTCTCGATGATGTCGGCCACGGCGCTGGCCGCCGACATCAAGCCCGCGGTCATTTACGACCTCGGCGGTAAGTTCGACAAATCCTTCAACGAATCCGCCTTCAACGGCGCCGAGAAGTTCAAGGCCGAAACCGGCATCGCCTATCGCGAGTTCGAAATCGCCAATGACGCTCAGCGCGAGCAGGCGCTTCGCCGCTTTGCCGGCGACGGCAACAGCCCCATCGTCATGGCCGGCTTCTCCTGGGCCGCCGCGCTCGAAAAGGTCGCCGCCGAATATCCCGACACCAAGTTCTCCGTCATCGACATGGTCGTGGACAAGCCGAACGTGAAGTCCGTGGTCTTCAAGGAGCAGGAAGGGTCCTATCTCGTCGGCATTCTCGCCGGCCTCGCTTCCAAGTCGAAGACCGTCTCCTTCGTCGGCGGCATGGACATTCCGCTGATCCACAAGTTCGCCTGCGGCTATATCGGCGGTGCCAAGTCCACCGGCGCTGACGTGAAGGTTCTCGAAGCCTATACCGGCACGACGCCGGAAGCCTGGAACGATCCGGTCAAGGGCGGCGAAATCGCAAAGTCGCAGTTCGACCAGGGCTCGGACGTCGTCTACCACGCCGCTGGCGGTACCGGTGTCGGCGTTCTCCAGGCGGCAGCGGATGCCGGCAAGCTCGGCATCGGCGTCGACTCGAACCAGAACGCCATGCAGCCCGGCAAGATCCTGACCTCCATGATCAAGCGCGTCGATGTCGCCGTGTATGACAGCTTCATGAGCGTCAAGAACGACACGTTCAAGGCCGGCATCTCCAATCTCGGCCTGAAGGAAGACGGCGTCGGCTATGCCGTCGACGACAACAACAAGGCGCTGATCACGCCCGAGATGCAGGCCGCCGTCGACAAGGCGAAGGCCGACATCATTGCCGGCACGCTTCAGGTCCATGATTATATGACGGACGAAACCTGCGCCTACTGAGGCGATCCGCGATACGGGAAAGCATCGTCGGCCCATGTGGCCGACGATGCATGCCCCTCGACGGCGTGTCAGTAATGCGGCGGCCGCGTATTGGCGGGGGCCTCCAGCGAGGTCTCTTCCAGCGTCAGGAACCGTTCGGTCAGCCGGTCCAGTTTCGTGCGAACCTGGTCCACGATCTTCCACTGTTCGGCAAGCTGCTGCGACAGGTCCTCGATCACGCGGGCCTGATGCGCGATCGTTTCCTCGATGGCCGTCATCCGTGTCTCGTCGCTCGTCATGATCGTCATTCTCTCTTTGTCGCTGGCGGATCGTCTTCTCTCGTTATAGAGGGTTCGCCCGGCGGCAGGTCAAACGCGAAACAGCCGATCCGCTGATTTAGCGCTTCCGATCGCCGTGATCGATGTTAGCCTTAGGCTTCCCGCTTTCCTTAAAGCGGGCGGTCGGACAATCAAGCAAGCACCCGGCGGCACGGCCTGCCGACAACGGGTGCCGGGAACGGGATGCGGCTGCCATGAGCGATATCGCGATTGAGCTTCGGGGCATCGACAAGAGCTTCGGCCCTGTCCACGCCAACAAAAATATCAACCTCGTCGTCAAAAAGGGAACGATCCACGGGATCATCGGCGAAAACGGTGCCGGGAAATCGACCCTGATGTCGATCCTCTATGGCTTCTACCAGGCCGATCGCGGCGATATCCTCGTCGATGGCAAGGTGCTGACGATCAAGGACCCGAATGCGGCGATCGCAAGCGGCATCGGCATGGTGCACCAGCATTTCATGCTGGTCGAAAACTTCACCGTGCTCGAAAACGTCATGCTCGGTGCCGAGGACAGCCCGGTGCTGAATGCCTCGATCTCCAAGGCCCGTATCGAGCTGAAGCGGCTGGAGAAGGAATATGCGCTGGAGGTCAATCCCGATGCCATCATCGAGGAACTGCCGGTCGGCCTGCAGCAGCGCGTGGAAATCCTCAAAGCCCTCTACCGCAAAGCCGATATCCTCATTCTCGACGAGCCCACGGGCGTTCTGACGCCGCCGGAAGCCGATCACCTGTTCCGCATTCTCGAGCAGCTGAAGAACGAGGGCAAGACGATCATCCTGATCACCCACAAGCTGCGCGAGATCATGGCCGTCACCGACGAGGTCTCCGTCATGCGCCGCGGCGAGATGGTCGCCACGCGCGAGACGGACAAGACCTCGGTCGAGGAACTGGCCGAGCTCATGGTCGGACGGCGCGTTCTGCTGCGGGTGGAAAAGGGCGAGGCCCGCCCCGGCGCCATCAAGCTTTCGGTGCGCAACCTCACGGTTCGCGACGGCCGCGGTGTCACCATGGTCGATGACGTCTCCTTCGACATCCGGGCGGGCGAGATCGTCGGCATCGCCGGTGTCGCGGGCAATGGCCAGTCCGAGCTTCTCGAAGCCATCGCCGGCATCCGCCGTGCCACCGGCGGTACGGTGGAACTCAACGGCTCCACGGTCGATGTCACCGGCCTTGCCGACCCGGCCGAGCTGCGCACGCGCGGCCTCGCCCATGTTCCGGAAGACCGCCATCATGTCGGTCTCGTGCTGAAGTTCGAGGAGAGCGAAAACGCCATTCTCGGCTATCACCGCGATCCCGCCTATAAGAAGGGTGCCCTGCTCGATATCGCCGCCATGCGGGCGGATGCGGAGGCGAATATCGCCAGATACGATATTCGCCCGCCGAACCCGCGCCTGAAGACGGCGAATTTTTCCGGCGGCAACCAGCAGAAGATCGTGCTGGCGCGCGAGATGGAGCGCAATCCCGATGTGCTGATCATCGGCCAGCCCACCCGCGGCGTCGATGTCGGTGCCATCGAATTCATTCACAAGCGGATCATCGAGATGCGCGATCAGGGCAAGGCCGTCCTTCTGGTCTCGGTCGAGCTCGACGAGATCCGCGCTCTGTCGGACCGGATCCTCGTGATGTTCGCCGGGCGCGTCGTCGGCGAGCGGACCTCCGACGCCGACGAGGGCGACCTCGGTCTGTTGATGGCCGGTGTCGAAAACCGCGTCGAAAACCGCATGGAGGCCGCCCGGTGAGCAATCCTTACGCCAAACTGCCCGGCTGGGCCGAATACGGTCTCATCCCGCTCGTCAATCTCGTCGTCGCCTTCCTCGTGGCCGGCCTCGTAGTGCTGCTCGTCGGCGAGAGCCCGCTGGAGGCCGCCTACCACCTGATCAACGGCGCCTTCGGCCGCGGCGAATATATCGGCTTCACGCTCTATTACGCCACGACCTTCATCTTCACCGGCCTTGCGGTCGCGGTCGCCTCGCATGCCGGTCTCTTCAACATCGGCGGCGAGGGGCAGGCCTATGTCGGCGGTATCGGCGTCGCCCTCGTCTGCCTCTGGCTCGATCGCATCATGCCCTGGTACGTCGTCTTCCCCTTGGCGATCCTCGGCTCGGCGGCCTTCGGGGCGCTGTGGGCGTTCCTGCCCGGCTGGCTGCAGGCCAAGCGGGGCAGCCACATCGTCATCACCACCATCATGTTCAACTTCATCGCTTCGAGCCTGATGGTCTACCTGCTGACGCGTGTCCTCAAGCCGCTCGGCTCCATGGCGCCGCAGACGCGCACATTCGAGGCGGGCGGGCAGCTGCCGAAGCTCGACTGGCTGCTCGGCATCTTCGGGCTCGACATCGGCAATGCGCCGTTCAACATCTCCTTCCTGCTGGCGCTGCTGGCCGCCTTCGGCTGCTGGCTTCTGATCTGGCGCACGCGGCTCGGCTATGAAATGCGCGTCATGGGCCACAGCCCGTCGGCAGCCCGCTATGCCGGCATCAAGGATGCGCGCATCACCGTCATCGCCATGATGATCTCGGGCGGGCTCTGCGGCATGATGGCGCTGAACCCGATCATGGGCGAGCAGTTCCGCATGCAGCTCGATTTCGTCCAGGGCGCCGGCTTCGTCGGTATCGCGGTCGCCCTCATGGGCCGCTCGCACCCGGCCGGCATCATTCCCGCCGCCATCCTTTTCGGCATGCTCTATCAGGGCGGTGCCGAGATCGCTTTCGAGATGCCCACCATCTCGCGCGACATGATCGTCATCATCCAGGGCCTCGTCATCCTCTTTGCCGGCGCCCTCGAAAACATGTTCCGTCCGGCGATCGGGCGCATCTTCGCCTCTGTCGCAAGCAGCAGATCGGCATCGTCAGCCGCCAAGGGAGCCTGATCCATGGATGTCTTTCACATGCTGGTGACAGTGCTGGAATCGACCATCCGCGTCTCCGTGCCCCTCATCTTCGCAGCCCTCGGCGGTCTCTTCACCGAACGCGCCGGCGTCTTCGACATCGGGCTCGAGGGCAAGATGCTGGGTGCCGCCTTTGCCGCCGGTGCGGTCGCGGCGGTGACCGGGAATGTCTGGGCCGGTCTCCTCGCCGCCATCCTCATCTCTGTCCTCCTGTCGCTGGTCCACGGCTATGCCTCCATCACCCAGCGCGGCAGCCAGATCGTCTCGGGCGTGGCGATCAACTTCATCGTCTTCGGCTCCACCGTCATTCTGGGCGAAGCCTGGTTCCGCCAGGGCGGCCGCACGCCGGCGCTTGCTGGAGACGCCCGGTTCTCGACCATCACCTTCCCCTTCGCCGAGGAGATCCGCCCGGTTCCCGTCATCGGGCCGATCTATGCGGATCTCATCTCCGGCCACTTCTTCCTCACCTACCTCGCCTTCGCCATGGTGCCGATCACCTGGTGGATCCTCTACCGCACCCGCTTCGGCCTGCGCCTGCGGGCCGTCGGCGAGAATCCGGGCGCGGTGGATACCGCCGGCATTTCTGTCGTCTGGATGCGCTATCGCGCCGTCATCTGCTGCGGTATTCTTGCCGGTCTCGGCGGCGCCTACCTGTCGCTCGCCATGACCGCCGGCTTCGTCAAGGGCATGACGGCCGGCAAGGGCTATATCGCGCTCGCAGCGCTGATCTTCGCCAAATGGAAGCCGCTCAACGTCATGCTCGCCTGCCTGCTCTTCGGCTTCCTCGATGCGCTGGCCATTCGCCTGCAGGGCAATCCGCTGCCGCTGATCGGGCAGATTCCGGTGCAGCTCATGCAGGCACTCCCCTATATTCTCACCGTCATCCTTCTCGCCGGCTTCATCGGCAAGGCCGTGCCGCCCAAGGCCGGCGGGGTGCCCTATGTCAAGGAGCGCTGATCCCATGGCGACCGATCTCTTCGAAGCCGCACGCAAGGCCATGGCGCTCGCGCATGCGCCCTATTCCAAGTTTCCCGTCGGCGCGGCCATCCGCGCTGAGGACGGCACGATCTATGCCGGCGCCAATATCGAGAACCTCTCCTTTCCCGAGGGCTGGTGTGCCGAAACCACGGCGATCAGCCACATGATCATGGGCGGCGCCCGGAAGATCCTGGAAGTCGCCGTCATTGCCGAAAAGCTGCCGCTCTGCCCGCCCTGCGGCGGCTGCCGCCAGCGCCTGTCGGAGTTTGCCGAAGCCGGCACGCCGATCTATCTCTGCGACGAGACCGGGGTGAAGAAGACGGTGACCCTCTCGGACCTCCTGCCGCATTCGTTCGCCACAGACACGATCGGCTGATCTCGCCCCCAAGGCTCTCAAGGCCGCAAAGGGCCGCGATTGGCTTTGCCAAACGGCGCCAAAACCTCTACCGCATCAGGACCGAACCCGCCCAAGGGAGGCACCTATGACACTGGAAGCCAGCAACCGGCAGCTCGCCTCTCTCGCGCTGTCCCTGCTCGACCTGACCGATCTGAGCGACGACTGCACGCCTGAGGCCATCGAGGCGCTTTGCGCACGGGCGCGCACGCCGCATGGGCCCGTTGCCGCCATCTGCATCTGGCCGCGCTTCGTACGCCAAGCCCGCGGCATTCTCGGGGCGTCGAGCCCGGTGCGCATCGCAACCGTCGTCAATTTCCCCTCGGGCGACCTGACAGTGGATGACGTCGTCGCCGAAACTACCACCGCGATTGCCGATGGTGCCGACGAGATCGACCTCGTCATTCCTTATCGCGCTTTGATGGCCGGCGACGAGCAGGCGGTGCGCGAGATGATCCGCGCCGTGCGCACGGCCTGCGGCGAAACCATTGTTCTCAAGACCATCCTTGAGACGGGAGAGCTGAAGGAGCGCGGGCTGATCCGCAACGCCTCCCACCTCGCCATCCAGGAAGGCGCCGACTTCATCAAGACTTCCACCGGCAAGGTCGCCGTCAACGCGACGCTGGAAGCGGCCGACATCATGCTGACCGCCATCCGCGAAAGCGGTCGCCGTGTGGGCTTCAAGCCGGCCGGCGGCGTCAAGACCGTGGCCGACGCGCGGCTCTACCTGACGCTCGCCGCCACCATTCACGGTCCCGACTGGCTGATGCCCTCGACCTTCCGCTTCGGTGCGTCGGGCCTGCTCGGCGATATCCTCTCGATCATCGACGGGCGCGAGTCCCTTGCCGCACCAGCGGCGTATTGAGGCGATGATCCCGCAGGAATTCATCCGCCGCAAGCGTGATCGCGTCGCCCTCGAGGCGAGCGAGATCGCCGACTTCGTCGCCGGCATGGCCGACGGCTCCATTGGCGATGCGCAGGTGGCGGCCTTCGCCATGGCAACATGGTTTTCCGGCATGACCAGCGCCGAGACGGTGGCGCTGACCGTCGCCATGCGCGACAGCGGCACGGTGCTCGACTATCACGCGCTCGGGCGGCCGGTGGCCGACAAGCACTCGACCGGCGGTGTGGGGGACAATGTCTCGCTCATGCTCGCGCCGATCCTGGCCGCCTGCGGCCTCGTCGTCCCCATGATTTCCGGCCGCGGCCTTGGGCATACCGGCGGCACCCTCGACAAGCTCGAATCCATTCCCGGCTATCATATCGCGCCATCCGCGGAGACCCTGGGTCGTGTCGTGGAAAGCGTCGGTTGCGCCATCATCGGGCAGACGGCGGATCTGGCACCGGCCGACCGTCGGCTCTACGCGATCCGCGACATCACCGCGACCGTGGATTCCGTGCCGCTGATCACGGCCTCCATCCTGTCGAAGAAGCTCGCGGCCGGCCTCGGCTCCCTCGTGCTCGACGTCAAGGTCGGCAGCGGCGCCTTCATGGCCTCCCTGTCGGAAGCCGAGATCCTCGCCCGCTCGCTGGTGGACGTCGCCAACGGGGCAGGGCTGCGCACCACGGCTCTCATCACCGACATGAGCGAACCGCTGGCCGATGCCGTGGGCAACGCGCTGGAAATCCTCAATTGCCTCGCCTTCCTGCGCGGCGAGAAGCAGGGCACGCGTCTGGAGCAGGTCGTCATGGCGCTTGCGTCCGAAATGCTGCTGGTTGCCGGCGTTACCTCGGGCCCGGTCGAAAGCCAGGATGCGGCGCGGCGGGCGCTGGAAAGCGGAGCGGCCCTCGACATCTTCGGCCGCATGGTCTCGGCGCTGGGCGGGCCTGTGGATTTCGTGGAGCGCCCGGAAGCCTATCTGACAGCGGCGCCGGTCATCCGGCCGATCACCGCCGACCGCGCGGGCGTTCTCAGCACCTGCGATGCCCGTGCCATCGGGCTGGCGGTCATCGCGCTCGGTGGTGGACGCACCCGCGCCGACCAGTCGATCGATCACAGCGTCGGCTTCTCCGACATCCTGCCGCTCGGCACCCGTGTGGAGGCCGGACAGGCACTTGCCCGCGTCCACGCCGCCGATGATGCGGCCGCCGAAGACGCCGCGTCGGCGTTCATGGCAGCCTATACGATCGAGGACGGCGCTCCCGCGTCCCGTCCGATCATCCTGTCCCGCCTGACGGCCTGAAGTTAGCGCTTCAGCCTCAAGGCCCCGTCCTCGACGGCAAAGGACGAGAGACGGTTGAGGAAGCTCATGCCGACCAGCGTGTCGGACAGGGCTGCATCCGGCAGCACCATGGCCTGCACATTGTCGACGGCGATGCTGCCGACCTTGATCCGCTTCAAGGTCACCGATGCCGCCTTCGCCAGGCCGTTCGCGGTGGAAACGGAGATGGAATAGTCGAGCGTTGAGAGCGAAAGGCCGATCCGTCGTGCGGTGCTCTCGTTGAGCGCGACCACGGTCGCGCCCGTATCGATCAAGCCGAGAACGCTGCGGCCGTTCACTTCGAGGTTGGTGCTGAAATGCCCACCCGGTCCGGCCGGCAGCACCACCTCGCGCGCGCCGGCGGCTGCCGGCACCGCCGGGGCGGTGGCGGAGGGCTTGGCAGGCAAGGTTGCCTCGGGCGTTGACGTCCGGTCGAGATACCGGTCGGTCAGGTTCGGAAGGGTATAGGCGCAGAGCCCGGCAAGGCCTGCAATCATCAGCACGCGGCTCATCATGCCCGCAACTCCGCAGCAACTTAAAAGTGTTAGAACACCGCGTGTCATGAATGACGCGCGGTGTTCTAACTATCGTGCAGGGTCTTTAAGAAGACGCAAAGACGGCGCGGCCTGCTCCGTCCCTTGCGCCTGAGGGTTAACGAACCTTACTTCGTCCCGTACATCCGGTCGCCGGCGTCGCCAAGGCCGGGCATGATATAGCCCTTCTCGTTGAGGTGGCTGTCGATCGAGGCGGTGAAGATCGGCACGTCCGGGTGCACGGCGTGGAAATTGGCGATGCCCTCGGGGGCTGCGAGAAGGCAGAGGAACCGCAGGTTCACAGCGCCGCGCTCCTTCAGCTTGTCGATGGCGGCGATCGAGGAATTGCCGGTCGCGAGCATCGGATCGACGACGATCACCAGCCGCTCCGCCATGTTCTCGGGCGCCTTGAAATAATACTCGACCGCTTCCAGCGTTTCATGGTCGCGGTAGACGCCGACATGCGAGACGCGCGCGGAGGGCACCAGTTCCAACATGCCTTCGAGAAGCCCGTTGCCGGCCCGCAGGATCGAGGCGAACACCAGTTTCTTGCCTTCGAGCACGGGCGCCTGGATCTGCTGCATCGGCGTCTCGATGGTTTCCATCGTCAGCTCCAGATCGCGCGTCACCTCGTAGCAGAGCAGCGTTGAAATCTCGCGCAGAAGCCGCCGGAAGCCCGCGGTCGAGGTTTCCTTCTTGCGCATGATCGTCAGCTTGTGCTGGACGAGCGGGTGGTCGATGACGGTAACGCTGGTCATGCTGTAAGCCTCTTGCCGCGACGGATGGAACCCATCCCTTTTCCACGGAAAGACCCGCCGCCGCAAGTCCGCCGCCGCGCCGTCCCCAACCCATCACACGATGTCGCGCAGCAGGTCAGAGGCGCGAGAGCAGCGTCGCGCGCGTGTCCTCGTCCACGAAGGCGGCCTCGATGGCGGTGCGGGTCATGGCATTGATCTCCGCGTCAGCGAACCCCATCACCTCGGAGGCGATATCGTATTCCTGCGCAAGCGATGTGTGGAAGAACGGCGGATCGTCCGCATTCAGCGTGACGCGGCATCCGGCATCGCGCAGCACCCTGAGGGGATGGGCATGAAAGCCGGTGAAGACGCCGAGCGCGATGTTGGATCCGGGGCAGGTCTCCAGCACGACGCCTTCCGCCGCGATCCGACGGACGAGATCGGCATCCTCGATAGCGCGCACGCCATGGCTGATGCGCGACGGCCTGACGATGTCGAGCGCATCCCGCACGCTGTCGGCACCCGCCATCTCGCCGGCATGGATGGTGAGGCCGAGCTCCGCATCCCGGGCGATGTCGTAGGCACGCGCGAAATCCGCGACCCGGTACATGCGCTCCTCGCCTGCAAGGTTAAAGCCGGTCACGAGTGGATGATCCCGACGGGCGGCGTAGAGCGCGGTGCGCTCTGCGGCCTCACGGCCAAGATGGCGGATGATGGTGATGATCATCCGGCCCTCGATGCCGGTTTTCGCACGTGCCGCCTCGATACCGGCAGCAAGCCCGCGGAGATAGGCATCGGCGCCGATGCCGATCGTGTTGCCGTGGTCCGGCGATACGATGATCTCGCTATAGATCGTGCCGGCGGCGCTCAGCTCCGTCAGATAGGTCTCGGCAAGCGTCGCATAGTCTTCTTCCGTGCGAAACAGGGATGCGACGCGGTCGTAGCAGACGATGAATTCGCTGAAGTCGGTCCAGACATAGGACCCGTCCTCGATGAGGCCGGAGACGTCGACGCCATACTTTTCCGCCTGCGCAAGGGCAAGCGCGGGCGCCGCAGCACCTTCGATATGGCAGTGCAGTTCCGCTTTCTTGAGGTGCAGCGTCACAGAAAACTCCTTCCATGGGGGCCGGGCTCGATACCGAGATGCTGTGCCACCGTCTCGCCGATCCCGGCAAACCCGGGGATGATCCCGATCGGCCGGCTGGCGACGCCGGGGCCGAAGAGCAGCACGGGCACCCGCTCGCGCGTATGGTCAGTGCCCCGCCAGGTCGGGTCGCAACCATGGTCACCGGTCAGGATGACGATATCGCCCGGCCGCAACACGGCGTCGAGTTCGGGCAGCCTGCGGTCGAAGGCTTCCAGCGCCGCCGCATAGCCCGCGACATCCCGGCGATGGCCGTAGAGCATGTCGAAATCGACGAAATTGGTGAAGACGAGGTCGCCATCCCCGGCCTCCTGGATCGCCTTCAGGCTGGCATCGAAAAGCGCTTCGTTACCATTCGCCTTGATGGTGCGGCCGATGCCCTGATGGGCGAAGATATCGGCGATCTTGCCGATGGCGTGCACGGTGCGGCCCGCCTCGGTCAACCGGTCGAGCAGCGTCGGCTCCGGCGGCAGCACCGAATAGTCGCGCCGGTTTCCGGTCCGCACGAAGTCCTGCGCCGTCCGCCCGATGAAGGGACGGGCGATCACCCGCCCGATATTATGATCGTCGAGCAGGCGGCGAACGGTCTGGCAGAGGTCCAGCAGGCGCTCGAGGCCAAAACGCTCTTCATGCGCGGCGATCTGGAAGACGGAATCCGAGGAGGTGTAACAGATCGGCTTTCCCGTCGCCAAGTGCGCCTCGCCGAGCCGCGCGATGATGTCGGTGCCGGAGGCGTGGCAATTGCCGAGGATACCGGGAACACCACCCTCTTCGCAGATCCGGGCGACCAGCGCCTCCGGAAAGGCGTCGCCGGTATCTGGAAAGTACCCCCAGTCGAACCGCACCGGCGTTCCCGCGATCTCCCAGTGACCCGACGGCGTGTCCTTGCCGCGCGACACCTCTTCGGCCGCGCCATAGACGCCGTCGATGGTCTCGGGAAGGGTGACGCCGGCGGTCAGGCTGCCGCTCGAAAGCCGGGCAGCGTGGAAGAGCCCGCGCGCCGCCATGTTGGGAAGCGCCAGCGGCCCGGCGCGAAGACCCTGCCGGTCGGCCGCACCGGCTGCGCAGAACTCGGCGATGTGGCCGAGCGTGTCGGCACCCTCGTCGCCGAAGGCGGCGGCATCCGGCGCACCGCCGATGCCGAGGGAGTCCAGAACGAAGAGAAAAGCCCGCACGTTCCGCAATCTCCTGAAAGATATCCCCAAACCGGGTCCGATCGTTTGCGGCAAGAGATACGCTTCGCCTCCCGTTTTTGCAAACCGGGTGCGCAGCATACGGGGTGGCGCTTACCTGCAGAGCGAGCAGCTGATCCCGAGGCCGACGCGCTGGCGATAATAGTAGTTTTCCGAAAGGTTCATGATAGACAGCGAATTGTCCTTCATACCCGGCGGCGTGAACAGCATGAGTTCATAGGGAACGGTGAATTCCGAGCGGACGACGAAGGTATTGAGGACGGTGAGGTCCGAGGGAACGGAAACGGTCGCGTTGACGGCATAGGGCGTGCCGCCCTTTTCGTCGCGCGACCATGCGACGACCCCGACTCCCGGCGCGGTGACGCGAATGCCGGAGACCTTCAGCGTGTATTTGCTGATGGAGAACGGCGCCATGATGCTCAGCGCCACGTTCTTCATGCCGTCGAGTTCCGTGGGCGTGACCTCCGTCTTCTGACTGAGGATGTCGGCCACGGTGCCGGTTGCCTGCGAGACTTTCTGCGACATGTTGAAGCCGACGGACAGCTCGAACGCGCCGAGATAGATCATCAGGAGTATCGGTGCGATGAGAGCGAATTCGATGCCGCTCGTTCCCCGCCGATCGCGCGCCAAGTGGCGAAACAGCAAAACGAGAGGTGAACGCGGGCTGGTGTTGCGATTTGCACCGGTCATCTCAGAATTTCTCGTTCATGAAGGCTGCCGTCGTCGCCATGAGATAATCGTTCGGCATAGAACTGCCGGCCGGGCGCAGATTGGTGATGTAGGGGCGCACGAGATCGGTCACGACGGTCCAGCGGTAATAGGCACGGATCAGGTTGATCGATCCGGGCCCTCCGGGCGCATATTTGAAGCCGGTGACGTCGAGATCGGTGCCCTTGCGTGGAATGGCGATCGGAATATCGCTGAAGCTCGTATAGCTGCGAACGTCGATCAGCAGCTTGGCAGGCGTTCCCACTTCGCTGGCAGAGCAGCTCAGCATGGCCGTGAGCTCGTTGCAGAAGGCTGTCCGGAACTCGCTCTGGTTCATCGTCGCCGGCAGCAGGCCGGTGCGGATCTTGCGGGCCATGGTCTGGGTGGCATTGGCGAGGATCTGTTCGCCGGTAAACGCGACGAAGGTTTCGATCGAAGCGAAGATGACCATAAGGAAGGGAATGACGAGAATGGCGAATTCGATCGCGGCCGCGCCCTTGCGATCGCGCGCAAAGCGGCTGGCAAGCGTCTGGCGTGCCGATGCCTTCACGCCATCCTGTCCGTCGTCTCGTCTCGTGAGCGCCATCGTGCCTGCCATGTTCCCGGGAATGGCAGCTTATCGAGAAAGCGTTTCGACTTCGTAACGTCGCGATGGCGAAGAGCGACAGGCGTCTACTTCTTCGTATGCTCTTCGCAGCTTGGCGTGCAGGTGAGGACCGCGCGGGCCGTCGAGCGATAGACCCGTAGGGTATTGCCTTCGTCCGTCGAGACGAGGATGCGCTGATCGACGATCGGATTGTCGTTCTCATCGAGAATGACGATGTTGGTCGTGCCCACGGCCTTGCCGGTGAGAACGATGGTCTGCGCGTCGGCAACGGTGGCATCGGCGATCTCGGCGCTGCCGATGATCACCCGGCTGACGCTGCGGTCGAGTTTGAGAACCCGGGCATGGTTGAGATAGACGTTCATCAGCGCGGCATCCTGCGCGATCGCAAAACCCGGCGTCATGGCACCCGCAGCAAGGCACAGGGTCGCGCCGAGCATCGTTCTGATGTGCGTATGTGCAAATGAAGAGACGCGGGAAAGCGAGGGAAAGGCCATGACGTTGCAGGATCCGGTGATGCCGATGAGGCACCATCCGTGGTTTTGGTGAATGAAGAATTAAGGCCAGGGACGGAAGGTCCCTGGATGGGCGGCATCCCCTTCATTTGTCCAAATTCGTTCATTTTTTGGTAACGCTCTTCCTTAAGTCGATCGAAATGCGTGCTGGGTAAGTTCATTGCAACCGGCCGGCAGAGACATGTCGGCGGCAGTGCTGAACACGAAACATTGAAGCAGGAGAAATGACATGACCGCAGTTTTCGCGCGTTTTCTCAAGGACGAGTCCGGCGCTACCGCCATCGAATACGGCCTGATCGCATCGCTGATCGCTCTGGCGATCGTTGCCGGTGCAACGACCCTCGGCGGTCAGATCAACACGGCATTCGGCAACATTGCTAAGAAGCTTGGCACTGAGTCGACAATCAAATAAGACGATCTCACTTTTCATCGGTGTCTTCAGAAGTGGCAGTCTACGGAGGCGGCCATTTCTTATTTTCCTTGCGAAGACAAGAGTAATTGCTGGTATCCCTTGCTTCGCGGGGTTGAATGTCAAATAGCTCCTGGAGCGAGATATGGTTCAGGCTGCAATTTTCGTCATTTTCCCCTTGTGTCTTGCTTTTGCTGCCTGTTCCGACTTTCTCTCGATGACGATTCCCAACCGGGTTTCCGCCATCCTGCTCGGCGCCTTCGTCGTGATCGCGCCGTTAGCCGGCCTCGACATGACCCAGATCGGTCTCCATCTCACCGCCGGCCTTACCGTCTTCGCCGTCTGCTTTGGGCTCTTTGCCCTCAACGTCATGGGCGGCGGTGATGCCAAGCTGCTGACCGCCAGCGCCGTCTGGTTCGGCTGGAACGTGAGCCTTCTCACCTTCCTCGTGGCCGTTTCCTTCCTCGGAGGCGTGCTTGTTCTCGCAATTCTCGTGTTGCGAACCCAGGAGAACTTCATCCTCGCCTACCGCATTCCGGTCCCAGCACAACTCTTTCAGGGCTCCAAGGTGCCCTACGGCGTCGCCATCGGCTGCGGTGCCTTCCTGACCTTTCAGGAATCCCCCCTGATGCAGCTCGCTCTGGCGCATATGCGCTGAAGCGCAATCGATGCCCTGACTTAACCTCCTGTTAAGCATAGTCGGTTCGTTTTCGTTAACCTTAATTATACCTTTACGCCGTAGCCTTTTCCCAAGTGATCCCAGCGTGATCAAGGAAGGGTTCGGTCCATCAGATGAAGCCGGCGCGCGTTTTTATTTTGGCGGTTGCGGTCGTCTCGGCCGGCCTTGCCGGCCTGCTGGCGATGAGCATCACCGGGCCGACCGTCGTCGAGACGGCAGAGCCGGTCATCGAGCGTGAGCCGACCGTCAACGTCCTCGTCATGGCCAAGAGCCTGCCAGTCGGCGCGCGCCTCAGTGCCGATGCCATCCGGTGGATGGCCTGGCCGAAGGCCGGGATCGTCGATGGCTTCATCACGGACGAGGCCCGCCCGGATGCGGCCACGCAGCTGCAGGGGTCCGTGGTTCGCCTGCCGCTTCTCAATGGCGAACCGGTTCGTGCCGAAAAGATCGCCGATGCCTCCGGCCAGATCCTCTCCTCTATCCTGCCGGCCGGCAAACGCGCCGTGTCGACCGAGATCACCGTTGCCACCGGTGCCGGCGGCTTCATCCTGCCCAACGACCGCGTCGATGTGATCATGGTCCGCAAGGGCGAGGGCAAGACGTTCAACACGGAAACCGTGCTCAGCAACGTCCGTATCCTCGCGGTCGATCAGCAGATCGAGGAAAAGGACGATGGCTCCAAGACCGTTCTCGCGACCACCGCGACGTTGGAGCTGACGCCCGACCAGGCCAAGGTCCTCGCCGTCGCCCAGCAGATGGCCGATCGCCTGTCGCTCGCTCTGCGCTCGATTGCCGACGCGCAGGAACCCGACACGATCGCTGCCGACTACCTCCTCTCCGGCGGCAGCCGTCCGGCCGTCCAGCTGATCAAGTCCGGCTCCATCGTCTCCTCCGACGGCGAGACCAAGACGGGAGCGATGCAATGATCGCGCGCCGAGGAAAGATCCCCATGACGTTGGGCAAAACGCTGCGCGCGCCGCTGGCCGGCGCTCTTGCCGTGGCGCTGGCTGTCACGGCCGTACCGGTCCTGCCGGGCTTTACGGGTGTCGCACAGGCCGCCGACAGCGCGCTCGTGCGCATCGTCGACAGCGGTCCCGGCGTCAAGAAGACCATCAAGCTCGGCCTCAACAAGGCCGTCGTCATCGACCTGCCAACCGATGCCCATGACATCCTCGTCGCCGATCCCTCGCTCGCCGATGCCGTCACGCGCACATCCCGCCGCATCTATCTCTTCGGCAAGTCCGTCGGTCAGACCAACATCTTCATCTTCGGCGCCGGTGGTGAGGAAATCGTCAGCCTCGATCTCGAAATCGAGCGCGATGTCTCGACGCTCCAGTCCAATCTTCGCCGCTACCTGCCGGACTCCGATATCAACGTCGAGATCGTCTCGGACAACATCGTGCTCACCGGCTCGGTCCGCACGCCGCTCGACTCCACGCGCGTCGTGGAACTGGCGCAGGCCTTCCTCCAGGGCGGCGAGGCGACGACCCGCAACATCACCGCGCAGGGCACGAACGGCGATGCCGACATCTACGCCGAAGACCGTCAGAAGTCGAAGATCGTCAATCTCCTGACCATCGACGGCGAAGACCAGGTGATGTTGAAGGTCACGGTTGCCGAGGTTTCGCGCCAGATCCTCAAGCAGCTTGGCTTCTCGGGTTCCGTCGGCAGCGAGTCCAGCGGCAACGGCATCACCTTCAACAACCCGGCCAACCTTGGCAACGCCATCAACACAGCTTCGTCGCTGGCAACCGGCCAGATCGGCAGCGGCACCATGTCCTTTGTCAGTTCCATCAATGCCATGGAGCAGGCCGGAGTCATGCGGACTCTGGCCGAGCCGAGCCTGACCGCCATTTCGGGAAAGAGCGCGAAGTTCTTCGTCGGCGGCGAATATCGCCTCCCTTCCGGTCAGGCAGTGACGGAAGAGAAAGACGAGGTCACCGGCCAAATGAAGCCGGTCCTCACGCGTGAGGTCAAGAGCGTCGAATATGGCGTCGAGCTGAACTTCAAGCCTGTCGTCCTCGGGCCGGGCCGGATTGCGCTGGATATCGAGACAAACGTTTCCGAACCGACTTTCGAGGGCAGCGTCGTCAGCGGCAGCTTCAGGGGCATTCCCGGCCAGACCTATATGTCGATTCGCAAGCGCGAGGCCTCGACCAGTGTCGAACTGCCCTCCGGCGGCTCGATCGTCATTGGCGGGCTCGTGCAGGACAACGTTCGCCAAGCCATCTCGGGCGTGCCGGGCCTTGCCAAGGTTCCGATTTTCGGCACGCTGTTCCGCTCGCGCGATTTCCTGCGCAACGAAACCGAACTGGTCATCATCGCGACGCCCTACCTCGTGCGTCCCGTCGCCCGCAACCAGATCTCCCGGCCGGACGACAACTTCAACCCGTCCGCCGATCTCCCCGGCTTCTTCCTCGGCGAAGTCAATCGCATCTACGGCAACCGTGGCGCCCAGCCGGTCGGGCAGTATCACGGCAATGTCGGCTTCATTTACAAATAGGCGGGGACGGACATGACATCACTGAGTGCTCTCCCCCAGTTCGAAAGGCGTTCGGCCATGCCGTTTCCGTCCCGCATCGGCCCATCCCGCATTGCCCGCATCGCTCTCCTCAGCCTCGGCATTGCGGCGAGCCTTGCGGCCTGCGCCAAGCGCGACGACCTGTCGACGGGGGGCATTCCCGACGATTATCGCACCCGGCATCCGATCATCGTCGGCGAAAGCGAGCGCGCGATCGACATCCCCATCGCCTCCAGCGATCGCCGGCTTCCCGTCGGCACGCGCGAGGTCATCAAGGGCTTCGCCCAGACCTATCGTGGCTCGGCCAACGGCGTGGTCCAGATCATGCTGCCGAGCGGCTCCCGCAATGGCGCCGCGGTCGAGGCTGTGCGCCGGGATATTCGCGCGATCCTGGTCCAGACCGGCGTTCCGGCAAACCGGCTTCTCGAAAGCCGTTATGATGCGGCCGGCAGCGGCGATGCCGCGCCCGTGCGCCTGAGCTTCACCGCGATCACCGCCTCGACCGGCCCTTGCGGATCCTGGCCGGAGGATCTCGTCAGCAACACGACGGAGAACCGCAACTGGAGCAATTTCGGCTGCGCCAGCCAGTCGAACCTTGCAGCCCAGATCGCCAATCCCACGGATCTGCTGGGGCCCCAGGCGCAATCGCCGATCGATGCGGCGCGACGCGGCCAGGTCATCGACGACTACAGGGGTCTCAATTCAGCCCCGGACACCACGATCTCCATCACGACCAACTGACGCAGCAGACGCGTCGCGGGGCATCACATGAGCGCCATTGATTACAAGATCGAGAGCCTGAGCGGCGAGGCGCCGGTACAGGCCGACGTCGTCCTGCCGCAGGACATCGAGCACCTGCGCCCGCTGCCCCGCATCTCCATCCACGCCTTCTGCGAGACCGAGGCCGTGCAGCGCAGTCTGGAGCGCTGCGGGCAGGACCGGCGCATGGCGAAGGTCGGCTTCCGCATCAACAGCGGCAATGTGGCGACAGCCGCCAACATGTTCGCCACCATGCCGACACCGAACCTCATCATTCTGGAAACATCCTCCGAGCCCGGCGTCCTCATGCAGGAACTCGCCCCGCTCGCGCAGGTCTGCGATCCCACCACCAAGGTCATCCTCATCGGCCGCTACAACGATATCGGCCTCTATCGCGAGCTGATCCGCAACGGCATCTCCGAATATATGGTGGCGCCCGTCGCCATGTCCGACCTGATGGGCGCGATCTCCTCGATCTTCGTCGATCCCGAGGCCGAGCCGCTCGGTCGCAACATCGCCTTCATCGGTGCCAAGGGCGGCGTCGGCTCCTCCACGCTGGCGCACAATTACGCCTGGGGTATTTCCCATTTCTTTGCGACCGAGACGGTGCTTGCCGATCTCGATCTGCCCTATGGCACCGCCAACATCAATTTCGACCAGGACCCGCCCCAGGGCGTGGCCGAGGCCGTCTTCTCGCCGGAACGCCTCGACGAGGTCTTCCTCGACCGGCTTCTGACAAAATGCTCCGAGCATCTCTCGCTGCTGGCCGCCCCGTCCATGCTCGACCGCGCCTATGATTTCGACGGAAACGCCTTTCAGGCGCTGGCCGAAATCCTCCAGCGCAATGCGCCGGTCTCCGTCCTCGACGTGCCGCATACGTGGAACGAGTGGACGCGCAACATCGTCGGCGAGGCGGACGAGCTCGTCATCACCGCCGTTCCCGACCTTGCCAATCTTCGCAACGCCAAGAACCTGTTCGACAGCATCCGCAAGCTGCGCCCCAACGACAAGGCGCCGCATCTCGTTCTCAACCAGGTCGGCATGCCGAAGCGCCCCGAGATTTCCGTCGCCGACTTCTGCGAGTCGCTGGAAATCGAGGCGGCGGCGATCATTCCCTTCGATGCGGCACTGTTCGGCACGGCGGCAAACAGCGGGCGCATGATCGGCGAGACCGACAAGAAGGCCCCGACAGCCGAAATCTTCTCCCAGCTGGCACATCTGCTGACGGGCCGAGTGACGGCCAAGAAGCCCAAGAAGGCGGGTCTCGGCATGGTGCTCGGTCTTCTCGGCCGCAGTTGAGCCGGGGAGGGAACGCGACGATGAGACGGGATCAGGTGGACAGCCATGTTTGGTAAACGCGGAAACGATAGCACCGGCCGGATAGCCAGTCCGCCGCCTGTTATGGCCTCGCCTGCCGTGGCCGTGATGGAGCGGCCCACGGCTCCTCTGATTGCGGAAAGCACCCGCGATGCGGCGGCCCTCGTTCGCCAGCCGGCACCACCGGCAGCGCGCAAGCGCGCACCCCGCACGGAAGACTATTACGACACCAAGGCGCAGGTCTTCTCGGCGCTGATCGATACGATCGACCTGTCGCAGCTCGCCAAGCTCGATGGGGAAAGCGCGCGCGAAGAGATCCGCGATATCGTCAACGATATCATCACGATCAAGAACTTCGCCATGTCGATCTCCGAGCAGGAGGAACTGCTCGAGGATATCTGCAACGACGTTCTCGGCTACGGGCCGCTGGAGCCGCTCTTGGCCCGCGACGACATCGCCGACATCATGGTCAACGGCGCCGGGCAGACCTTCATCGAAGTCGATGGCAAGACGATCGAGAGCGACGTCCGCTTCCGCGACAATGCCCAGCTCCTGTCGATCTGCCAGCGCATCGTGTCCCAGGTCGGCCGGCGCGTCGATGAAAGCTCGCCCATCTGCGACGCGCGCCTGCCGGACGGCTCGCGCGTCAACGTCATCGCGCCGCCGCTCGCCATCGATGGCGCCGCGCTGACGATCCGCAAGTTCAAGAAGGACAAGCTGAAGCTCGACCAGCTCGTGCGCTTCGGGGCGATCACGCCGGAAGGCGCCGTCCTGCTCCAGATCATCGGCCGGGTCCGCTGCAACGTCGTCATCTCCGGCGGAACGGGCTCGGGCAAGACGACGCTCCTCAATTGCCTGACCGCCTATATCGATGCCAACGAACGCGTCATCACCTGCGAAGACACGGCCGAACTCCAGCTGCAGCAGCCGCACGTCGTGCGTCTCGAAACCCGCCCGCCCAATATCGAGGGCGAAGGCGAGATCACCATGCGCGATCTCATCAAGAACTGCCTGCGCATGCGGCCCGAACGCATCATCGTCGGCGAAGTCCGCGGTGCCGAAGTGTTCGACCTCCTGCAGGCCATGAACACCGGCCATGACGGTTCCATGGGCACGATCCACGCCAACACGCCGCGCGAATGCCTCGCCCGCATGGAATCGATGATCGCCATGGGCGGCTACACGCTGCCTGCCAAGACCGTGCGCGAGATCATCTCAGGCTCGATCGACATCATCATCCAGGCCGCCCGCCTGCGCGACGGCTCGCGCCGCATCACCCACATCACCGAAGTGGTCGGCATGGAAGGCGACGTCATCATCACGCAGGACCTGATGCGCTACGACATCGAGGGCGAGGACGCCGTCGGCAAGATCGTCGGCCGTCACAAGGGTTCGGGCATCGGCCGCCCGCATTTCTGGGATCGCGCCCGCTATTTCAACGAGGACAAGCGTCTCGCTGCCACGCTCGACACCATGAACAAGGAGTAGGGCGATGTTCGGTCTCGATCCCTTGATCATCGCCATCGCCGTTCTCGCCGCCATCTCGACGGCGGGCCTCGGCTACGGCTTCCTGTTCTCGCGCATTCAGGACGAAAAGAATGCGAATGCCCGCTTTCGCAAGATCAAGGCCGCCGAGACGGACCGGGTCAACATCAAGGCCGCCCGCGACCGCATGAACGAGCTTTCCAAGCGCCGGAAATCGGTTCAGGACTCGCTGAAAGACCTGCAGAAGAAGCAGAAGGAAAAATCGGCGCGCGCCAAGCCACCCATCAAGGTGCGCCTGACCCAGGCAGGCCTGTCGATCTCGATCACGCAGTTCTACGTCTTCAGCGGCATTCTCGGCTTCGTCGCGTTTCTCGTGGCGCTGATCGTCGGTGGGTCGTTCCTGATCGCCTTGGGCATCATGATCTTCGCCTCGCTCGGTCTGCCCCGTTGGATCGTCGGCTTCCTGGTCAACCGGCGCTGCAAGAAATTCATCGAGGAGTTTCCCAATTCGCTCGAGGTTATGGTGCGCTCCATCAAGTCGGGCCTGCCGCTCAGCGACGCGATTCGCCTTATCGCCAGCGACGGGCAGGAGCCGGTAAAAACCGAGTTCCGCCGGGTCATCGATGCGCAGGGCGTTGGCATGACCGTGCCGGAGGCCTGCACGCGGATGATCCAGACGGTGCCGCTGCAGGAGGTCAACTTCTTCTCGGTCGTCATCACCATCCAGGGGCAGGCGGGCGGCAATCTGTCGGAAGCCTTGAGCAACCTTGCCAAGGTGCTGCGCGAGCGCCGCAAGATGAAGGCGAAGGTCCAGGCCCTGTCGATGGAAGCCAAGGCATCGGCCTGCATCATCGGGGCGCTGCCCTTCATCGTCACGCTGCTCGTCTACCTCAGTTCGCCCGACTACATAATGGTGCTGTTCACCGATCCGCGCGGTCACCTGATCATGGGGATTTCCGCCATCTGGATGAGCATGGGCATCTTCGTCATGCGGCAGATGATCAACTTCGATATGTAGGGATTTGGCGTCATGCTGGACTTGTTAACCCCGGCGACCATCGTGGCGGTCCTCGTCTCCATCGCCGTCATGGCCACGATCTACACGCTGGCAGCCCCCTTCCTCGAAGGCGACAATCTGCAGAAGCGCATGAAGTCCGTCGCGTCCGAGCGCGAGCAGATCCGCGCGCGCGAACGGGCGCGGCTGAACAACGAGATCATCGGACGCGCGTCGCTGCGGGCGAAGAACAACACCTCCGTGCTGCAGGTCGTCGAGCGGTTGAACCTGCGCAAGGCGCTGGTGGACGACAAGACCGTCAACCGGCTGAAGATGGCCGGCTACCGGTCGCAGAACGCGCTCAACATCTTCCTCTTCGCGCGCTTCGTCCTGCCGTTCATCTTCCTCGGTCTGGCTGCCATCTATGTCTTCGGCATCGGCGCCTTTGCCGACAGGCCGTTTACGATGCGCCTTTTCGGCGTCATCGTGGCGGCTTATGTCGGCTTCTACCTGCCCAACATCATCATCAGCAATGCGATCGGCAAGCGGCAGTCCTCCATCCGCCGCGCCTGGCCCGATGCGCTGGACCTTCTGCTCATCTGCGTGGAATCCGGTATCTCCATGGAACTCGGCATGCGCCGCGTCGCCGACGAGATCGCCGGGCAGTCGCCGGCCCTTGCCGAGGAGATGGTGCTGACGACGGCCGAACTGTCCTTCCTGCCCGATCGCCGCATCGCGCTCGAAAATCTCGGCCTGCGAACCGGCATCGAAGATGTGAAGGCGGTGACGCAGGCGCTGATCCAGGCGGATCGCTACGGAACGCCGATCGCCCAGGCGCTGCGTGTTCTGGCGCAGGAAAGCCGCGACCAGCGCATGAACCAGGCGGAGAAGAAGGCTGCCGCCCTGCCGCCGAAGCTGACCGTTCCGATGATCCTGTTCTTCCTGCCGGTCCTGATCGCCGTCATCCTCGGCCCCGCCGGTATTCAGGTGGCCGATCGCATGTAGACGGGGGTTTCCCCGGCCGATGCTCCAAACGAGAAATGCCCCGCATCCAGCCAGGATGCGGGGCATTTGCGTTGAAAAGGCTCAGTTCGTTCCGGTATCCGTCGCCTTGGCCGGCTTGCCGTCTTTCGTAAGCTTCTGCCAGGCGTTCTGCTGCGACAGGATCGAGCGGAGATAGGCGACGTTCGCCTCGGCCTGCTGGGGCGACAGCTCCTGGCGGGCGATGGCCTCGGCTTCGGCAAAGCGGCCCTGCAGGCCGATAGCGAGCGCCAGGTTCTGGCGGACGCCGCTGTCGGCGCCCGGCTGTTCGCTCGCCTTGCGCAGATAGGTCTCCGCCGTCTTCAGGTCCTTCGACAGGAGATAGGACATGCCGAGATTGGACAGGACGGACGGCTCGTTCGGCTGGATGTCCAGAGCCTCGCGGTAGCGCTGGCGGGCTTCCGGCGAACGGCCGAGCTGGTCGAGAATGGCACCTTCCGCCGATTTCAGTTTCCAGTCCGGCCGGTCGGGCGTCTGCGCGCGGCCGACGGTCACAAGCGCCTGGTCGAGCTGGCCGGCCGCCGCCTGCGACTTGCCGTAGGCGGCCAGCACTTCCCGGTCTGCGGGATACTGGATCGCCACCTGCTGCATGACGGCAAGGGCCTGATCGTTGCGCCCGGTCATGCGCAGCACATTGGCGTAGTTCAGGCCGACCGTGCGATCCTTAGGGTTCTTCTCATAGGCTTTCCCCAGGCTCTGCGCGGCGGCGTTCAACTGCCCGGCATTCATGGAAGCCGAACCGGCCGAGGCGGTCGTTGGGATCGAACCGGTGGTGAGTTCCTTGCGCGGGGAGGCGCAGCCGGCGAGAAGGCCTGAAATGATGATAGCGGACAGGGACAGATGGACGGATGCGCGGAACGCGCGCCGCGGATGAGGCTGGTAACGTGGTGCCACCATGGCAAAGCTCCCGGACAGAAGGGGGAAGCACCGGCACGCATCAACTTTCACGGCGCAAATCGTGCGATCATCAATAATCTGTTAACCCTAACAGAGTGTTAATCACGTCATCCGGCCGACCCGCCCCCATCGGCGCAAGATGGCCGGAAGCCGCTGCCGTTCCTTGCCTTCAGGAGATCCCATGCCGCCCTTTTCCCTTGATCACCGTCCGTCACCCTTCACGCCGGGGGAGGGGTCGACGTCCTCGGGATCGTCCTTGCCGGTTTATGCTCTGACGCCCGGCGATCTCCTGAACGAGACGCTCGATCCCTTCCTGCGGAACTGGGCGCGGCAGGCCGGCTTTACCGCCGAGAGCGGCGCGCTCCTCCTCGTGCCGTCCAGCCCCGGCGGCGCCGGTGCGGCAGATGGGCTCGGCGGCGCCCTCTTCGGTCTCGGCACCCAGCCGCTCGATGCACCGTTTGCCACCGGCAAGCTCGCCCGCTCCCTGCCGCCTGGTCGCTGGCGGATCGTCTCCGAGAGCCTGCCCGCCGAACAGGCGGCCCTAGGCTTTGCGCTCGGCGCCTATCGGTTCGACCGCTACAAGCCGAAAACGGGCGAACGTCCGCTGCTCCATCTCGACGATGGCATCGACCGCGCCGCGCTCGAGCGCACCGTGGCAGGCATCACGCTCGTCCGCGACCTCATCAACACACCCACCAACGATCTCGGGCCGGACGCGCTGGAAGCGGCCTTCCAGGCGCTCGGCAGGCATTACGGCGCGACGGTGACGACGATCCTCGGCGAGGACCTGCTCAAGCAGAATTTCCCGCTGATCCACACGGTCGGCCGGGCGGCCGAGCAGGCGCCGCGCCTTCTGGAGATGCGCTGGGGCTCGGGCGCCAAACGGATCACCCTCGTCGGCAAGGGCGTCTGCTTCGACACCGGCGGCCTCGATATCAAGCCGGCCGCCTCCATGCTGCTGATGAAGAAGGATATGGGCGGTGCCGCCAACGTCATGGGTCTCGCCTTGATGATCATGGATGCCGGTCTCGACGTCTCGCTGCGCGTGCTGGTTCCGGTCGTCGAGAACTCCATAGCCGGCAATGCTTTCCGCCCGGGTGATATCTACCGGTCCCGCAAGGGTCTGACCGTGCAGATCGACAATACGGATGCGGAAGGGCGGCTGATCCTCGCCGATGCGCTCGCCTATGCCAGCGAAAGCAAGAGCGATTTGCTGATCGACATGGCGACGCTCACCGGCGCTGCACGTGTCGCGCTCGGTCCCGATCTGCCGCCGTTCTTCACCGATGACGAGGCGCTCGCCGCAGACCTGTCTCGCGCCAGCGTCTCCACCCATGATCCGCTCTGGCGGCTGCCGCTGTTCAAGGGATACGAAAAAGATGTGACGACCCGCATCGCCGACCTCACCAACGCCCCCTCCGGCGGCATGGCCGGCGCGATCACCGCCGCTTTGTTTCTCAAGCGTTTCGTGGCCGACACGAGCGGCTGGGTCCATCTCGACGTCTATGGCTGGAACCCGACTGAGCGTCCGCATGCCCCGGTCGGCGGCGAGGCGCAGGGCATCCGCGCGCTCTACGACATCATCGCGCGGGATCTCTGAAAAGCCTCTCCGGACAACGAGAAAAGGCGCCGGATCGCTCCGGCGCCTTGAAGTGCTGCCGCGAAAGGCGGCCTATTCGTTGATCAGGCGCTTCAGAAGCTCGATCTCGTGGCTGAGCTTGGTATCGCCCGAAATCAGGTCCTCGATCTTGCGCACCGCATGCAGCACCGTCGTGTGATCGCGTCCGCCAAAACGGCGGCCGATTTCCGGGAAGGAGCGGGGCGTCAGCGTCTTGGCCAGATACATGGCGATCTGGCGCGGCTTGACGATGACGCGGGTGCGCCGGTTGGAGACCAGTTCCTGGCGCGAGACGTTGTAATGCTTGGCGACGACGCGCTGGATGTCCTCGATCCGCACGCGGCGCGGCTCGCCGGCATTGACGAGGTGGCCGAGCAGTTCGTCGACGCGCTCGATCGAGAGCTGCGGCTCGAAGGACATGCGGAACAGGAGC
This sequence comes from Rhizobium sp. PP-CC-3G-465, assembly GCF_004343445.1. Classification (NCBI taxonomy): domain Bacteria; kingdom Pseudomonadati; phylum Pseudomonadota; class Alphaproteobacteria; order Hyphomicrobiales; family Rhizobiaceae; genus Rhizobium; species Rhizobium sp. PP-CC-3G-465. The sequence goes on along the minus strand of NZ_SLYH01000001.1, from coordinate 2,529,785 downwards.
TGGTTGAACGCGCCTTCCAGCTCACGGCCGCTGGCGGTGATGCTGCGGGCGACGTGGCTCAGAATATCGGCGGGAATGTTGAGCGACGGGTCTTCCTCGCGCGCCACATCCAGGCGGCGCTTCAGGATTTCCAGACGCATCTCGTAATCCGGGCCGTCCATCTCGATGGCGACGCCGCCCTGCAGGCGCGAGCGGACGCGCGGATCGAGCGATTCCAGCTCCCACGGCGCACGGTCGGCCGCGACGACGACCTGCTTGGCGCTGTCGAGCAGCATGTTGAGCAGATGGCAGAACTCGTGCTGGATCGACTTGCCCTGCAGGAACTGCATGTCGTCGATGACGAGCAGGTCGATATTGCGCAGCGTCTCCTTCAGCGACAGGGCGTCGTTGTCGCGGATGGCGGTGGCAAAGCGCCACATGAAATATTCGGCCGTGAGATAGACGACGCGCGAGGCGCGCGGGCTCTGGATCGCAGCGATGGCGATGGCCTGCAGAAGGTGCGTCTTGCCGAGGCCGACGGACGAGTGGATGAAGAGCGGATTGAACCGCACGGCACCCGCACCGGCTTCCGCGATCGTCTTGGCGGCCGCGAGTGCGACGCGGTTGGAAGAGCCCTCGACGAAGCTTGCAAAGCTGTAGCGCGGATCGAGCGGCGAACCGAAGAGCGGCGTGGCGACGGGAAGCTTTGCGGCAGCCGGCAGGGCTGCCGTCGCATGGTGTCCAAGGCTCTGTGCAGCGTTTCTGCGAGCGGTGGCGGCGGCCGGCGCGGATGTCGCGGCATCGCCGACGGTGATGTCGGCTTCGATCGGCGCACGGGTGCCGCGCATGGCGCTGCGCACCACGATCTCGACCTTGAGGATCTCGGCGTCTTCCTGCTGAAAGAGCGTGGTGATCTGGTCGAGGTAACGGTTGTTGATCCAGGATTTGAGAAAGGTGGTGGGCACGGAGAGGCGCACGACGCTCTTGGACATCGAGTGCAGCTTCAGCCGGCCGAACCAGCTTGCAAAGACGTCAGGCCCGACCTGGGCCTTGAGAAGAGCGCTGACCCGATCGAAAAGTGCGCTCTGGGTCATAATGGCCTGCTCTCCTGTCGTCTGTTCGATCTGCCCGCTCTTGATCGGCCGAGCATGTTCGCCGCCAGCGAATGTGCGCCCCGAGGTCACCGAATTTCCAAGCATGTGCCGCCTTCCAATGTCTGTCCCGATGCCGGCTATCGTCGCCGGCAGTCTGTTGTCGGATGTGCCGCGGAAACGCGGCATCACCATGGTCTCGTTCGAACGGCCGGGACCCTCGTTTCCCGCTCGCTCAGGTCCCCCGTCAAACCCGTCCGGCATCGGCCTGTTCGACCTTCCGCCATCCAGGTCCCCGCTTGCCGTGGGACCGTTCCAGCGCGCCGCATGTCGTTTCCGCCATGCCAGACATCGCTGCCGTCTCGACTGCTGCAATCTTTTCTCGAAACATGTGAAGGTTCGAGGCGTCCTGCATCAGCACTTTCCTCCGGCGCATCCGCCGGGCGTGATCTCCCACCACGGCTGTCGCAGCCGGCCAACGGCCTGGAAGGGCCGTCCGAGGTTCAATATTGCCCTCAACCTTAAGATGCAGTTTCTCGTTCCCGTACGGCGAACCGGACAGGGTGAGGCAAGCTTTAAGCTGATGGAAAATTGTGATGTCCACCCCAGTTCAAGAGTTGCGGAGGCTTAACGGGCCCTTGTCAGGGTCTGCTGCCGACATCGAAAACTCGCTGTCCCACGTCTCTTGCTGAAAGCATTTAGGCAGGATCATGACCCAAGATCAATCGCCATTTTTACGGGTCGCGAGGCCTTGCCCGTTGACTCTCAGGCAGCGTTTTGCAACTGCCCGAAGCCGCCTTTTGAGAATCGCAGTCGAATCAAAGGCTTTGTTTTTGAAGGCTCCAAGGCCGCCCCAAAAAGCAAGAAAAATAAAAAATCGCTTGACTCAGATTCCCTGCAAAGGCGGCGGCCAATATGAGGCCGGCCTGTCACAAACCTTCGCAAGCTGTTGTTAATGTGGGGAATATTTGTTCATACGCATGACATGAAGTCGTCATGGGGCACGATCGGCCGAAAAAGCCGGCGTACGAATCGAAAGGGCCCGGTCGATGACCGGGCCGCTCTCTCAATAGATGAAATGATGAAGCTTCAAGCCGACAGTGCGTTGACGCGGCTGGCCAGGCGCGAAACCTTGCGCGATGCCGTGTTGGCATGCACGACGCCCTTGCTGGCAGCGCGCATCAGCTCGGGCTGTGCAACGCGCAGGGCTTCCTGGGCAACGGTCTGGTCGCCGGAAGCGATGGCTTCTTCGACCTTGCGGAGGAAGTTGCGAACGCGCGAGCGGCGCGACTTGTTGATCTCGGTGCGACGGGCGATCTTGCGGGTCGCTTTTTTCGCCGAAGTTGTATTGGCCATGGGTTTCTCTCTTCAGATTCTGACAAGCACCTCCGCCTCGCCGTGTCGGGTCACTGCGACCTGTCATCCAAGCTCTTCGGAGGCAATAGCGAGAAACCTGCAACGTGGCTTCCCAAACTGTGGGCGCCGTATAGACGCAAACGCCCATTTCGTCAACGCGCTATTTCAAGCGGCATCGACAGCGGATATGCGAGGTTGCCGCTACACCTGACACGAAGCGCAGTGGAATGTCGAGCGTCCCGCCTGCGTGATCCGGGCAATGGTGCCGCCGCAGCCCGGTCGTGCACAGGGTTTGCCCTCCCGGTCGTAGACGGCGAAGGTGTGCTGGAAGTAGCCGAGCGAGCCGTCGGTCTGGATATGGTCGCGCAACGACGACCCGCCGGCTGCGATCGCGTCGGCAATGACGGCGCGGATCGCCTCCGTCAGCACGACCAGCGGCGCGCGCGGCCGCCCCTTGGCGTCCACCAGCTTTCCCGAGGCTTTCAGCGGCGACAGTCGCGCCCGCCAGAGGGCCTCGCAGACATAGATATTGCCGAGCCCGGCAATGACCCGCTGGTCGAGCAGCGTCGATTTCAACGGCTGCGCCTTGCCGACAAAGCGGCCGGCGAGATAGGCGGCATCGAGCCGGTTGCCGGTCGGCTCCTCGCCGAGTTGGCGGAAGAAGGCATGGGCCGCCAGCGTCTCGCGCGGTCCGATGTCCATGAAGCCGAACCGGCGCGGATCGTTGTAGATCACCTGCACGGGCCCGCGGTCCGAGAGAAGATGAAAGACGACATGGTCGTGCCGCTCGTCCTTGCCGCGGGGATGATGAAAGTCACCCGGCGTGTCGCCATCCGTGGACGCCGCCTCGACCACGCGGAACGAGCCGGACATGCCGAGATGCGCGATGACGACGTCGTCATTGTCGAGTTCGATCAAGAGATATTTTGCCCGGCGCGACAGAGCGAGAATCCGCCGGTTCTCGATGCGGTGGGCGAAATCGGGCGGAAACGGAAAACGCAGGTCCGCCCGGCGCACCTCCGCACGGGTGATCAGCGCGCCCTCCATCACGGGCGCAAGGCCGCGACGGACCGTTTCGACCTCGGGCAGTTCGGGCATGGACAGTCCTTTTCTCAAGGCAGGCGCGTCGGCGGGCGTCCCGCAAGAGATAGCGTCGCCGGATCGGATTCGCTATGGTCTTGCTATGTCGGTGGCTGGCAGGACGGACGCAAACGTCCTATGTGCCGGTTGACGGAAAAATACGACGGCCCAGCATGACGGCGTTTGGTCGTTGCCGAGGTCCGGCTCTCGGCTTTGGAATGGACAAGGGATTGACGGTATGACGGACGAACGGGTTTCCGCCGAGGGCGGCATGGAGACGTCTTACGGCTTCCGCCGCGTGAACGAAGGCGAGAAGCAGGGCCTCGTCAACGATGTGTTTCATAAAGTCGCCAAGCGCTACGACATCATGAACGACGTGATGTCGATGGGCCTGCACCGGGCCTGGAAGGATGCGATGGTGGCAGCACTCCATCCCCGTCGCAGCGCCGACTACAGGGTTCTCGACGTCGCCGGCGGCACGGGCGACATCGCCTTCCGCATCGTCGAGGCGTCGGACCGGTTGGCGCAGGCGACCGTGCTCGACATCAACGGCTCCATGCTCGGCGTCGGTGCCGAGCGCGCGCGCAAGAAAGGCTTGTCCGGCAATCTCGAATTCGTCGAGGCCAATGCCGAAAGCCTGCCGTTCGAGGATGGTCGTTTCGATGCCTATACGATCGCCTTCGGCATCCGCAACGTGCCGCGCATCGATGTCGCGCTGTCGGAGGCCTATCGCGTGCTGAAGCGCGGCGGCCGTCTGCTGGTGCTCGAATTCTCCGACGTCGAGATGCCCCTCCTCGACAAGGTCTATGACGCCTGGTCGTTCAACGCCATTCCGCGCTTCGGCAAGATGATCACCGGCGAGGCCGAACCCTATCAGTATCTGGTCGAATCCATCCGCAAGTTCCCCGACCAGAAGGATTTCGCCCGCATGATCGAGAAGGCCGGCTTCTCGCGCGTCACCTACACCAATTATACCGGCGGCATCGCGGCGCTGCATTCCGGATGGAAGATCTGAAGCACATGATCAGCCTCCTGTTCCCGCCGTGTCTCCAGGGGAGCACCCGGCACCGATGAGCACGCCCGCCACCTACCTCCGCATCGTCAGGATCGGCTGGGTTCTCGTGCGCGAGGGCGTCGTCACGGCCATACCGCCGGAGAACCTGCCGCCCTTCGCCCGGTTCGCCCAGAAGCTCGCGGGCCTTGTGGAGCGCCGCCGCGCCCAGTTCGAGGAGCGCAGCGACCGCCTGTCGCGGGCCATCGGCCGGCTCGGGCCGTCCTATGTGAAGATCGGGCAGTTCCTCGCCACCCGTCCGGATGTGGTGGGCGCGGAATTCGCGGCCGACCTCGCCTTTCTTCAGGATCGCATGGCGACCTTCCCGGTCACCGAGGCCTATGCCGCCGTCGAGGGGTCACTCGGCCGGTCGGTCGCGGATCTCTACAGCCGCATCGACGATCCGATCGCCGCCGCCTCCATCGCGCAGGTCCATCCGGGCTGGGTGATACGCGACGGGCGGGAGGAAAAGGTCGCGATCAAGGTAATCCGGCCCGGCATCCGCCAGCGCTTCGCCCATGATCTCGAAGCCATGTATCTCGTCGCCCGCCTGCAGGAGCGCTTCCTGCCCCACACGCGGCGCCTGCGCCCGGTGGAGGTGACGAAGACGCTGGAGCAGACGACCAAGGTCGAGATGGATCTGCGGCTCGAAGCCGCAGCCCTCTCCGAAATCGCCGAGAACACCGCCAACGACGAAGGCTTTCGCGTGCCCCGCGTCGATTGGGAGCGCACGGGCCGCGACGTCGTCACCATGGAGTGGATCGACGGCACCCGCATGGCCGATGTGGACGCGCTGCGCGCCGCCGGCCACGACCTCAACAAGCTGGCGGAAACGCTGATCCAGTCCTTCCTCCGCCACACGCTGCGCGATGGCTTCTTCCATGCCGACATGCACCAGGGCAATTTGCTGGTCGATCCCGCGGGCATGATCGTCGCCGTCGATTTCGGCATCGTCGGGCGCCTTGGCAAGAAGGAGCGGCGGTTCCTGGCCGAAATTCTCTTCGGCTTCATCACCCGCGATTACCGCCGCGTGGCGGACGTGCATTTCGAGGCCGGTTACGTGCCCTCGCATCACGATGTCGCGAGTTTCGCCCAGGCCATCCGCGCCATCGGCGAGCCGATCCACGGCCAGCCGGCAGAAACCATCTCCATGGCAAAGCTTCTCACCCTTCTGTTCGAGGTCACCGAACTCTTCGACATGGAGACGCGCCCCGAGCTGGTGATGCTGCAAAAGACGATGGTCGTCGTCGAGGGTGTGTCCCGCTCGCTCAACCCGCGCTTCAACATGTGGAAGGCCTCCGAACCCGTGGTCGGCGCTTGGATTCGCGACAATCTGGGCCCGAAACGCGTGGTGACTGACCTCAAGGACGGCTTGCATGCCGCTTTGCGCCTTGCGGAAGCCGCCCCGGAGATCGTCGCCAAGACCGAACGCTTCTCGCGCGATCTGACCGAAATGGCCGAGCACGGCCTGAAATTCGATGCGCAGACGGCGGAAGCCATCGGTCGTGCCGAAGCCCGCCACACCCGCTCCGGCCGCGCCGCCCTCTGGGTGATTGCCGCGCTGCTGGCCATCATCGTCATCAAGATCCTCTGACGATACGACGTTTCCGGATATTCCCGCGTTGCAAGGGCATGTCCGGGAACGCGGAATTCGCCGACATGACAGAGATGTAATCCGGCACGACTTCAATTCACCGCAGTCACGGCTTAACTGGGGAGTGAAGACATGTTCCGGAGACCGGCCTGAATGGCGGAAGCCTATCCCAAGATCGTCGAGCCCCGCTCGCCCGAAAGCCTGCCACAGGGGCAGCCGGAGAAGACACCGCCGCAAGCTCCGACAGCGAAGGCAAAGCCGCGTCGTCGCAAGGGCCGCGTTTTCCTGCTCGCAGGGCTGCTGGCGATCCTCGGCATCGGTGGCTGGTACGGGTGGAAGACCTACAATGCGGCCGGCGTCACGCAAGCCGTGGTGACTGAAGCCGTTACGCGCGGCGATATCGAAAACAGCGTCACCGCCTCCGGGCTCCTCAGCCCCATCCGCGATGTGGATGTCGGTGCGCAGGTGTCGGGCCAGCTGAAAAGCCTCAAGGTCGATGTCGGCGATATGGTGACGCAGGGCCAGCTGATCGCCGAGATCGACAGCGCCTCCATCGAGACCCAGATCGAGATCGCCGAGGCCGAGCTTGCCAATCTCGATGCCCAGATGACCGACAAGAAGGCGCAGGTGGTGCTGGCCGCCGCCAATCTCACCCGCCAGCGCAGCCTCGTTGCCGGCAACAGCGCCGCCCAGTCCGCCCTCGACGAGGCGGTCGCGGCCCTCGCCACGGCCGAGGCTAATGTCGCCGCCCTTGAAGCGCAGGTCCGCAAACAGCAGGCGACGCTCAAGGATGCGCGCATCAGCCTTGGCTATACCAAGATCTACGCGCCGCTCGCCGGCACCATCGTCGAGGTCGTCGCCAAGGAAGGCCAGACGTTGAACGCCAACCAGTCGGCGCCCACCATCGTCACGGTGGCGGATCTCGATACGATGACGGTCGAGGCCGAGGTCTCGGAGGCCGATATCGGCAAGCTGACGATCGGCATGGAGGCATACTTCACGCTTCTCGGCCAGCCGGGCGAGCGCTATGCCGGCACGCTCCGGCAGATCAAGCCGACCCCCTCGACCGAAAACAACGTCGTCCTCTATTACGCCCTCTTCGACGTGCCCAATCCCGATCGCCGCCTGATGATGAACATGACGGCGCAGGTCTTCTTCGTGCAGTCCCGGGCAACCAAGGTGCTGACCATCCCGGTCGCAGCGCTGCGCCTGCGCGAGGGCGGCAAGCGGTCGGAAGTTGCCGTCGTGTCGGGCGATGGCGGCCAAGAGGTGCGCACGGTCGAGCCCGGCATCCGCAACCGGGTCCGCGTGGAGATCCGCAGCGGCCTCTCCGAAGGCGACAAGGTCGTGGTCGGCTCCGGCACGGACGGCCGCGCCTCCAATGCCCAGCGCGCTGCAACCCGGACACGCGGCGGACCGCCGCCGATGTTCTGAGGTCAATCGCCATGACCCCCCTGATCTCGCTCAAGGACATCCGCAAGACCTTCATGACTGGCGATGTTCCCGTGGACGCCCTGCGCGGCGTCTCGCTCGACATCGAGCCGGGTGAATTCGTCGCGATCGTCGGCCAGTCCGGGTCCGGCAAGTCGACGTTGATGAACATTCTCGGCTGCCTCGACCAGCCGACGGGCGGTGCCTACCATCTGGATGGCGAGGACGTCGCGGGTTTTGATGCCGACCAGCTGGCAGAGCGCCGCCGCCAGATGTTCGGCTTCGTGTTCCAGAGCTACAACCTCGTGGCGACGTCGACGGCGCGCGAAAACGTCGAGATCCCTGCGATCTATGCCGGTGTCTCCGCGAAACTGCGCGAGGCGCGGTCACGCGAGCTTCTGGAGGCGCTGCGGCTCGGGGATCGCATGGACCACCTGCCGAGCCAGCTTTCGGGCGGCCAGCAGCAGCGCGTCTCCATCGCCCGCGCCCTCATGAACGGCGGCCAGATCATTCTGGCCGACGAGCCTACCGGCGCGCTCGACAGCCAGAGCGGCAAGGACGTCATGGCGACGTTGCGGCGCATGAACGAGGACGGCCATACCGTCATCATCATCACCCATGCGCCCGATCTCGCCGAATCGGCCGACCGCGTCATCGAGATCCGCGATGGCCTGATCGTCGCCGATCGCCTGCCGCGCCGCATCACGCGGCCTGTTCGCCCCGCGTCCCGCGTCTTTGCGACCCAGGCCGGCAACGCCGCCTTGTTTTCCGATGTGGCGGAAGCCGTGCGCATGTCGTTCCGGGCGCTTCGGGCGAACTTCTTCCGCACGGTGCTGACGCTTCTCGGCATCGTCATCGGCGTTAGCTCCGTCGTCGCCATGCTCGCCATCGGCACAGGCGCGCAGGATCAGGTTCTGAGCCGCATCGCCGCCATGGGCTCGGACCTGCTCGTCATCCGGCCCAATATGGCGAACTTCCGCGGCGGGGAGGGCGGCAGCATCGTCTCGCTCGTGCCGGCCGATGCGGATGCGATCCTGGAGCTGCCGAACATCTCGTTTGCCGTGCCGGAAATGTCGAGTTCGCTGACCGTTCGCGCCGGCAATCTGGACACGCAGACGACGGTCAACGGCACGGTGCCGCAGTTTCCCGAGGCAAAGACCTGGGCGCTCGCCGAAGGCGCCTTCATCGCGCCGGCCGATATGCAGAGCTATGCCGCCGTCGCCGTGCTGGGCAAGACGGTCGCCGATACGCTGTTTCCCGATGGCGCCGATCCGCTCGGGCAGTACATCCTCATCAAGAACATCCCTTTTCAGGTCATCGGCATCATGGCGGCCAAGGGCGCGACCGCCGGCGGCAACGATCAGGACGATACGGTGCTGGTGCCACTCTCGACCGGCAATCTCCGTCTTTTCGGCGCCCGCAACGTCCGCTCCATCACCGTGCAGGTGAAGGACGACAGCGCCATCAACATCACGCAGGACCAGATCCAGGCCCTGCTCGACGAGCGCCACCAGCGCCAGGATACCCAGATCGCCAATCTCGCCGCCATCCGGGAGACCTTCACCGAGACCTCCAATATCCTGAAAGTGTTTCTCGGCTCGATCGCTGCGATCTCGCTGCTGGTCGGCGGCATCGGCGTCATGAACATCATGCTGGTCAGCGTGACCGAACGCACGCGGGAGATCGGCATCCGCATGGCGACCGGCGCGCGTGGCCGCGATATCCTCACCCAGTTCATCGTCGAGGCGCTGGTGGTCTCGGCGCTGGGCGGCCTCATCGGCGTCGGTCTCGGCCTGTCGATCGGGGCGATCGCGCAGGCCTTCGGCGTGCCCGTCAGTTTCTCCGCCGGGCCGGTTCTCCTGGCCTTTGCCAGTGCCTTTGTCACCGGTCTTGTGTTTGGCTATCTCCCGGCGCATAACGCGTCGCGCCTTCAGCCGGCCGTTGCCCTCTCGGCGCCTTAAGGCAGGGCTTCTGCAAGAAAATCTCGTTCGGGATGGAACCGAACGCCATTCCGATACTTTCACCCTGTCTGATCTTTTTATTGAACTTCCGGAATTCCTCTATGCCCGACCGGTCGCGCCGAGTCTTTCTCCGCGAGAGCACTGCTGATGCCCACGCGGCGCTCGATGACATGATCGGCGCTTTCGACAGTCTGTCCTCCTACAAGACATATCTGCGTGGCATGAGCGCCTTCCGCATTCCCGTCGAGGCGATGCTCGCCGGACGGATCTGGCCGGACGATCTCTCCCTCTGGTCGGAGCAGGCTTTCGGCGCGCTCATCCGGGCCGATCTCGCCGATCTCGACATCCACCCCGACGAGGCGGTGCCCGTGCCGCCGATCGGTGGTGCACGGGAGGACATGCTCGGCATGCTCTATGTGCTCGAGGGTTCGGCGCTGGGTGCCCGGCTTCTCTACCGCCGCGCCCAGGCACTGGGGCTGCGGGCAGACTTCGGTGCTCGCCATCTTGCGGCACAGGCGGAAAAGAGCGACCGTTGGTCGCGCTTCCTGCACCTCCTGGAATCGGACGACGCCATCGAGATCGATCGCGTTGCAAGCGCCTCCAGAGCCACGTTCACGGTCGCGGAAACGGCCTTCCGGAGAGCTTTCCATGCTGCCGAATGATCTGACGACTGTCCAGAACACGCCGGCGGCAGGCCGCATGGTGAAGCCGGGCGAGCCGATCGACCTGACCAATTGCGACCGCGAGCCGATCCATATCCCCGGCAGCATCCAGTCGCATGGCTGCCTGCTCGCCTGCGACGCGCGTGCCGGCATGGTGCTGCGCCATTCCGCCAATGCGCCGGATGTTCTGGGTCTGGAGGGCGAGGTCAACGGCCAGCCGCTGGAAGCGCTGATCGGCTACGAGGCGACGCATACCCTGCGCAATGCCGTGGCGGCCCTGCGCGACGGTAGCCGACCGGCGCTGCTGTCGGCCCTGACGCTTGCGAACGGCGCTTACGACGTTTCCATCCATCTCAACAAGGCCACCGTCATCATCGAGTTCGAGCCGGCGACGGACGGGCAGCCGTTGCAGCTGGCGCGCACGCTGATCGGCCGCATCACCGATATCGACGACGTCGATCAGCTCCTGCGCCAGTCGGCCCGCCTCATCCGCGGCATGCTCGGCTACGACCGTGTGATGATCTACGCGTTCGAGCAGGACGGTGCCGGCAAGGTGGTGACCGAAGCCAAGCGCGGCGATCTTGAAAGCTTCCTCGGGCAGTATTTCCCGGCAAGCGATATTCCGCAGCAGGCGCGCACGCTTTACCTGCAGAACACCATCCGCATCATCGGCGACGCCAGCGGCACCCGTATTCCGCTGGTTCCGGAAATCGACGTCTCCGGCGAAGCGCTCGACATGTCGCTCGCGCATCTGCGCAGCGTCTCACCGATCCATTGCGAGTATCTGCGCAACATGGGCGTCGCCGCCTCCATGTCGATCTCCATCATCGTCGATGGCAAGCTTTGGGGCCTCATCGCCTGCCATCACTACCAGCCGCGAATCCTGCCCATGGCGCAGCGCGTGGCGGCCGAAATGTTCGGCGAGTTCTTCTCCCTCCATCTGCATGCGCTGAAGCAGAAGCAGAAGCTCGTCACCACCAACCGCGCCCGCGCCTCGCTCGATCGCTTCCTGCGCATGGCCTCGCACCACGCCGACATGGGCGAGCTGCTGCGCGATCATCTCTCGCACTTCACCTCGCTCATGGCCTGTGACGGCATCGGGCTCTGGATGAACGGGACGTGGACGACCTTCGGGTCGGCGCCGCCGGCCAGCGCTGTGCCGGCGATCCTTCGGCTCATGGGGTCCGTCGTTGCCGGCCAGGTCTGGGCGACGCATGCCATGGCGCAGCGCCTGCCGGAGGCCGAGACCTTCCGCGAGCAGGCCGCGGGCGTGCTGGCCGTGCCGCTGACCCAGCTGCATCGCGACTATTTGTTCTTCTTCCGCAAGGAATTCGTACAGACGCTGAACTGGGGCGGCGACCCCAACAAGTCCTATGAGAGCGGCCCCTTGGGCGAGCGCCTGACCCCGCGCAAGAGCTTTGCGATCTGGAAGGAAACCGTGCAGCTCCAGGCCCAGCCCTGGACGGAAGGCGATCGCGAGATCGCCGAGGTGACACGCGCGGCCCTCGTGGAAATCGGCCTGCGACACAGCGAGTTGATGGCCGAGGAGCGCAGTCGCGCCGACGTGCGCCAGCGCATGCTGAACGAGGAGTTGAACCACCGGGTCAAGAACATTCTCGCTCTGATCAAGTCGCTCGTCAGCCAGCCGGTCGGCGACGGCCGCAGTCTCACCGAATACGTGACCTCCCTGAAGGGCCGCATTCAGGCGCTCTCCTTCGCCCATGATCAGGTCGTGCGCGGCGATGGCGGCGGCATGCTGTCGGATCTGCTCGATGCGGAGCTGAGCCCCTATCGCAACACGGCCAATGCCATCGACCTCACGGGACCGCCCGTGCTGCTCAACTCGCGCGCCTTCTCCGTCATGGCGCTGGTGCTGCACGAGCTGTCGACCAATGCGGCCAAGTACGGCGCCCTGTCCCGGCCGGGGGGCGCTCTGTCGGTCAGCTGGCGCCTGACGCAGGCCGGCGATTGCGAGATCGCCTGGCGCGAAAGCGGCGGCCCGGCCGTCCTCCCGCCCACACGCACCGGCTTCGGCAGCGCGCTGATCGACCGCAGCGTTCCCTTCGATCTCGACGGCCGCAGCACCGTGACCTACGCCCCCGGCGGGGTGGAGGCGGATTTCATGCTGCCGGCCAAGCACGTTTCCCTGTCGGATCAGGGCGAGGACCGCAGCATTGCGGCCGGACCGGATGCGTCCACAGCGGGTGCCGATCTCGATCCGGACCTCCGCGTGCTGCTCGTGGAAGACCAGATGCTGATCGCCATGGATGTCGAGGGCATGCTGTCCGATCATGGCATCCAGAAGGTCCTGACGGCGGCCTCGGCCGACGAGGCGCTGGCCAAGCTTGCCACCTTCAAGCCGGACGTGGCGATCCTCGACGTCAACCTCGGCACCGGCACCTCCATCGAAGTCGCAGCCGAGCTGACGCGCCGGGATATTCCGTTCCTGTTTGCCACCGGCTACGGCAACATGTCGCCCATCCCCAGCGGCTTTGCCGATGTGCCGGTGGTGCGAAAGCCCTATGAGCGCGAGGCGCTGGTGCACACGATGAGCACCTTGCTGAAGTCGTAAATCGCCGTGCCGCGTCGATCGGGAATTCGCCACCGCTGCATTCCGGTTCCGCGTCGCATGGGCTAGGGTCGTGCATCGATCATGCCGCAGCGGTGGTTTCATGCCTGTATCCCAGTCCCAGCCCGAGAAATTGCCCGACAGCCTGTCCGGCAAGCGCATTCTCCTCATCATCTCCGGCGGCATCGCGGCCTATAAGAGCCTCGACCTGATCCGCCGGCTCAGGGAGCGTGGCGCAAGCGTCCGCCCGGTCATGACGGCAGGCGCGCAGGCCTTCATCACCCCGCTTGCCGTGGGTGCGTTGGCGGCCGACAAGGTCTTTACCGAGCTTTTCTCCCGCGAGGACGAGCAGGATGTCGGGCATATCCGCCTGGCGCGGGAATGCGATCTCGTTCTGGTCGCGCCGGCGACCGCCAACATCATGGCGAAGATGGCGCAGGGGCTGACGGACGATCTCGCCTCCACCATTCTGCTCGCCACCGACCGGCCGGTGCTTCTGGCACCCGCCATGAACCCGAAGATGTGGTCGCATCCCGCCACCCGCCGCAATCGCCAAACCCTTGCCGGCGACGGCATCGCCTTCGTCGGTCCGGGCCTTGGCGAAATGGCGGAGAGCGGCGAGCGCGGCGAGGGCCGCATGGCCGAGCCGCTCGAGATCGTCGCCGCCGTGGAAGCGCGCCTTTCGGCAACACGGCCGACATCGGGGCCGAGCGGCCCGCTCTCCGGACGCCGTGCCATCGTCACCTCGGGCCCGACCCACGAGCCGATCGACCCGGTGCGCTACATCGCCAACCGCTCTTCCGGCCGGCAGGGCCACGCCATCGCGGCGGCGCTTTCGCGTCTCGGGGCGGAGGTCACGCTCGTCTCCGGCCCGGTGACGCTGGCCGATCCCAAGGGCGTCACGGTCGTTCGCGTGCAGACGGCGGTGGAAATGCGGGATGCGGTACTGGCCGCCTTGCCCGCCGATATCGCCGTGATGGTCGCAGCGGTGGCCGACTGGCGGGTCGCCGATGTCTCCGGGGCCAAGATCAAGAAGGTGCCGGGCGAGGGCCCGCCGCCGCTGCAGCTGACGGAGAACCCGGATATCCTGAAGACGGTCGGTCATCATCCGCAGCGCCCGCGCCTCGTCGTCGGCTTTGCGGCGGAAACGGATGATACGGTTGATAACGGCCGCTTGAAGCTCGCCCGCAAGGGCGCCGATTTCATCGTTGCGAACGATGTTTCCGCCGGTAGCGGCGTCGAGGGCGGCGTCATGGGGGGCACGCGCAACCGCGTCACCGTCATCGGACGCGACAGCGAGGAAAGCTGGCCGGAACTCGACAAGGACATGGTCGCCGAAAGGCTCGCGGGCCTGATCGCCTCGAGATTGGACTAGCGGAGCGCCCGCTTCGCCTCGATCTCCGGATCGAGGTGGAAGATCCGCATGTCGATGCCGTTCTCGCCAAGCACGACGGCCGTTCCCTCGGGGATCTCCACCCAGGCATCGTCGTCGTCGTTGAGCGGTTCGGAGACGAGGCAGTATCCGCCCTGCGGCCCCATCGGCGCGGCGTAGAGCGTGGGCGCGAACCGGTCGGACGCATAGCGCACGGCATAGAGGTCGATCCCGTCGGAAAAGGCAGCGGTGAACCGCACCAGAACCTCGTGCTTCATATGCTCCGCCAACCGCTCGACGAAGGACAGTGTCTCCGCCATCGCGCCCAAGGGGTCGCGGTCGAGGCCGAACTGCAAGGCCATCAGGAACAGCAACTCGCTGTCGGTCGTGCCGGTGCGCGCCGTGTAGAGCGCATCGTCCAGCATGGCCTCCATCGGCCGGCGTAGATGCTCGAAGCCGCCGATCTGGCCGTTGTGCATGAACGACCAACGGCCATGGACGAAGGGGTGGCAATTGTCGCGGCGCGTGCCGCCGCCGGTCGCGGCCCGGACATGGGCGAGAAACAGGGGCGAGCGGATCTGGCGGGCGATGCTCTTCAGATTGCAGTCCGACCAGGCCGGCAGGATGTCGCGGTAGCGGCCGGGCTCGGGATGGTCGCCGTACCAGGCGATGCCGAACCCGTCGCCGTTGGTGGCGGTCTTTGCCCGCGTGGCGCAGTGCGACTGCTCGATCAGCGAATGCGCCGGCGAGGACACGAGGTCCTCCAGATAGATCGGCTCTCCGCGATAGGCTGCCCATCGGCACATGCTGCTGAAACTCCTTGCCAGATGTATGTGCCGGGCCAGATGTCTGTGCCGGATCGATCGGCGGTCGCGAATCGGATGCCTGGACGTCGTTAACCATAAGCCTTGGCGATCTTCCGGCGGAAGATGGTAAAAATGCGTTAACATTCGTCTGTGCTCTTTGGGCGACAGTCGGCATTTGGAACGGGTGTTCTATCATTCTCGTCTCCGAGGCGTTACGATCCCGATGCGTTACGATGGGAGCGCGGGACACGAGGATGACTGCATGATGCCGGATGCCGAGAGCGCGCGGGATGTCGAAGGTGAGGAGGACGCAGCCGCGACGCTCGCCGCCGTGCCGCAGGATTTCGATGCGCTGAAGGCGGTCATTCTGGAGCGCAAGGCGCAACTGCCCAAGCGCCTGCGCCAGGTGGCGGCCTATGCGCTCGATCAGCCCGACGAGATCGCCTTCGGCACGGCCGCAAGCATCGCTGCCGCTGCCGACGTGCAGCCCTCGACGCTCGTTCGCTTCGCCCAGCATTTCGGCTTCGAGGGTTTTTCGAGCCTGCAGCAGATCTTTCGGGCCCGGCTGCGGGAGCGCAATCCGGGCTATGAGGAGCGCCTGCGCGCGCTGGGTGACAATGGTCACAGCCGGCTGGAAAGCGGCGCGATCTTCAACGGTTTCGTCGCCGCCGCCCACCGCTCGCTCGACAATATCGCCGGCTCGGTCGATCCCGTAGCCTTCGAGCAGGCGGTCGATATCCTGGCCAAGGCCGACACCATCTTCCTCATCGCCAAGCGCCGGTCCTATCCGATCTCCGGCTACATGGCCTATGCCTTCGGCAAGCTGAAGATCCGCTACCAGATGGTCGGCACGGCCGCCGGCATCGATGACGATATTCTGGCACTTGCCGGGCGGCGGGATGCAGCCTTCGCCGTCAGCTTCTCGCCCTATACGTCCGAAAGCATCCATCAGGCCCGCCTTCTGGCAAACCGCAAGGTGCCGGTGGTGTCGCTGACCGACAGCGCGTTTTCGCCGCTGGTCGAATCCTCCAAGGTCTGGTTCGAGATCGTCGAGGCTGATCATGCGGGCTTTCGCTCGCTGTCGGCCAGCATGGCCTTCGCCATGGCCCTGACGGTCGCCGTTGCCGAAAAGCGACGTCGTGGCCCCCTTGCTTCGAATATGGCTGTTACAGATATGGAATGAAAATTCTATATTGACGGAGCGGCGGAATTTATGTTTCATGGGGCTCCATTCGAAAACGAAAAAGACCACACGCCGCATGTCGGGAGGATAGGAACGTTGACCGGGATCAGCCAGAGGGATGCGGCACGGCCGCTCGACATCATCACCATCGGTCGCGCCTCGGTCGATCTCTACGGCCAGCAGATCGGAACGCGGCTGGAGGACGTGGCAAGCTTTGCCAAGTCCGTCGGCGGCTGCCCCACCAATATCGCGGTCGGCACCGCCAGGCTCGGGCTGAAGTCGGCACTGCTCACCCGCGTCGGCAAGGAGCAGATGGGCCGTTTCATCGTGGAGCAGCTGACCCGCGAAGGCGTGGAAACGAAGGGCATCGTCACGGACCCCGAGCGTCTGACCGCCCTTGCGATCCTCGCCGTCGAAAACGATCACTCGTTTCCGCTGCTGTTCTACCGCGACAACTGTGCCGATAACGCGCTCTGCGAAGACGATATCGACGAAGCGTTCATTCGGTCTTCCCGCGCGATCCTCGTCTCGGGCACGCATTTTTCCCGGCCGAATACCGATGCTGCGCAGCGCAAGGCGATCCGCATTGCCAAGGCTGCCGGCGTCAAGATCGCCTTCGACATCGACTACCGGCCGAACCTGTGGGGCTTGGCCGGGCATGACGCCGGCGACAACCGCTATATCGCTTCCGCCCATGTCTCGGCGCATCTGAAGACGGTGCTTGCCGATTGCGACCTGATCGTCGGCACGGAAGAGGAAGTGCTGATCGCGTCCGGCGAAAGCGACCTTCTCGCCGCCCTGAAAACCATTCGCGCGCAGTCCACAGCGACGATCGTGCTTAAGCGCGGCCCCATGGGCTGCATCGTCTATGACGGCGAGATTTCGAACGATCTGGAAGACGGCATCATCGGGAAAGGCTTCCCGATCGAGGTCTACAATGTTCTGGGAGCGGGCGATGCCTTCATGTCCGGCTTTCTGCGCGGCTGGCTGGCCGGTGAGCCGCATGCGACGTCGGCGACCTGGGCCAATGCCTGCGGCGCCTTCGCCGTCTCGCGGCTGCTCTGTGCGCCGGAAATTCCGACCTGGACGGAGCTTCAGTTCTTTCTGGAGAACGGCAGCAAGGAACATGCGCTGCGCAAGGACGAGGCGATCAACCACGTGCACTGGGCGACCACCCGCCGCCGCGAGATCCCGAGCCTGATGGCGCTTGCCATCGATCACCGCAGCCAGCTGGAGGATATGGCCGGCGACGACACGGAGAAGCTTGCCCGCATCCCCGCCTTCAAGGTCCTCGCCGTCAAGGCCGCGGCAAAGATCGCCGATGGCCGACCGGGCTTCGGCATGCTGATCGACGATAAATACGGTCGCGACGCGCTGTACGCGGCCGGCGCGCTCAAGGATTTCTGGGTGGCAAAGCCGATCGAGCTGCCGGGTTCGCGCCCGCTGCAGTTCGAGTTCAGCCAGGATCTCGGCAGCCGTCTCATCGACTGGCCGGTCGACCATTGCATCAAGGTGCTGAGCTTCTACCATCCGGACGATCCGGCCGAGATGAAGGCGACCCAGATTGCCAAGCTGCGCAGCGCCTTCGAGGCGGCCCGCAAGGTCGGTCGCGAAATCCTGATCGAGATCATCGCCGGCAAGCATGGCACGCTGGACGACACGACCATTCCGCGGGCGCTGAACGAACTTTACGACGCCGGGCTGAAGCCCGACTGGTGGAAGCTTGAGCCGCAGGCAAGCCGCAGCGCCTGGAGCGCCATCGACGATGTCATCGAGACGCGCGATCCGCTTTGCCGCGGTGTGGTTCTGCTCGGTCTCGAAGCCTCCTACGAGGCGCTGAAGGACGGCTTTGCCGCCGCCCGCACCTCGCGTCAGGTCCGCGGCTTTGCCGTGGGACGGACGATCTTCGTGGATGCCGCGCGCCGCTGGCTGGCGGGCGAGATCGACGATGCCACGGCGATCGACGACATGGCGCGGCGTTTCAAGCAACTGGTCGATCTCTGGGTCGGCCTCGCCGATACCAAGGCGGCCTGAGCGGTTGCGGCCGTTCTGGCCGATGACGATGAAGACAAGCACCGTCCGGACGGGCGGCAAGGACAGGCAGGCGCAAAACCTGCGGCGTGAGGAGACCTTGAGATCATGAACCAGCAAGCCCCCATCGCATCGGACAACGCCGGGAAAGCCGGAACCGTGCGGCTGACCATGGCGCAGGCCGTGGCGCGCTTCATGACGCGGCAGATGACGGTGATCGACGGCGAGACCGTGCCGATCTTCGGCGGCGTCTTCGCGATCTTCGGCCACGGCAATGTCGCCGGCATGGGCGAGGCGTTGCACGGCATCAAGGACACGCTGCCGACCTACCGCGCCCAGAACGAACAGGGCATGGCCAATGCGGCGATCGCCTTTGCCAAGGCGAGCTTCCGCCGCCGCTTCATGGCCTGCACCACCTCCATCGGCCCCGGCGCACTGAACATGGTGACGTCGGCAGCACTCGCCCATGTCAACCGGCTTCCGGTTCTGCTCCTGCCCGGCGATGTCTTCGCCAATCGCCGGCCGGACCCGGTGCTGCAGCAGATCGAGGACTTCGGCGACGGCAGCATGACCGTCAACGACTGCTTCCGCCCGGTCTCGCGCTATTTCGACCGCATCACGCGGCCCGAGCAGATCATCCCGGCGCTGCGCCGCGCCATGCAGGTGCTGACCGACCCCGCCGATTGCGGCCCGGTGACGCTGGCGCTCTGCCAGGACGTGCAGGCCGAGGCCTATGATTATCCCGAGAGCTTCTTTGCCGAAAAGGTCTGGCTGCCGCGGAAAGCCCGTCCCGATACGCAAGAGCGTCTGGCCGCTTCCACGGCAATAGCCGCGGCGAAGAAGCCGATCATCATCGCCGGCGGCGGCGTGCTCTATAGCGAGGCGAGTGCGGCGCTGGCCGCCTTTGCCGAAAAGCACGGCATCCCCGTGGTCGAGACGCAGGCCGGCAAGTCCTCGCTGCCCGACAGCCACCCGCTCAACATGGGCTCGGTCGGCGTCACCGGCACATCGGCGGCCAATACGCTGGCCGAAGAGGCGGATCTCGTGCTCGCGGTCGGCACCCGCCTGCAGGATTTCACCACCGGCTCCTGGTCGCTGTTCAAGAATGACGGCTTGAAGATCGTCGGCCTCAACGTGCAGTCCTTCGACGCTGCCAAGCATGAATCCCTGCCTCTCGTCTGCGATGCCGCAACCGGGCTTGCCGAACTGTCGGCAGACCTCGGATCCTATCACGCGGACAGCGCCTGGGGAGACAAGGCCGGCACGCTGAAGAGCGAATGGCAGGCGGCAGCCGAGACAGTGCTTGCCGCCACCAATGTGGCGCTTCCCTCCGATGCGCAGGTCATCGGCGCGGTGATGCGGGCTCGCAAGGGAGACACCACGCTGGTCTGCGCGGCGGGCGGTCTTCCCGGCGAACTGCACAAGCTCTGGCGGGCGGAAAAGCCCGGCAGCTACCACATGGAATACGGCTTCTCGACCATGGGCTACGAGATCGCCGGTGGCCTTGGCGTGAAGCTGGCAAAGCCTGACAGCGATGTCATCGTGATGGTCGGCGACGGTAGCTACATGATGCTGAACGCCGAGATCGCCTCCTCCATCATGCTCGGCGCCAAGATCACCATCGTGCTTCTCGACAATGCC
The DNA here is from genome assembly GCF_004343445.1 of Rhizobium sp. PP-CC-3G-465. Lineage (NCBI taxonomy): Bacteria > Pseudomonadati > Pseudomonadota > Alphaproteobacteria > Hyphomicrobiales > Rhizobiaceae > Rhizobium > Rhizobium sp. PP-CC-3G-465. Next base: position 2,509,978 of record NZ_SLYH01000001.1, on the reverse strand, counting down.
GGCTATGGCTGCATCAACCGGCTGCAGATGGCGACCGGCGGGGCGAACTTCAACAATCTGCTGCGCGACACCCACCACGTCGAGCTGCCCACGATCGATTTCGCGGCCCACGCCGCCGCCATGGGTGCGGTGACGCGCAAGGTCGCCTCGCTCACTGAACTCGAAACGGCGCTCGTCGAAACGGCCGGGGAAATCCGCACGACCGTCATCGTCATCGACACAGATCCGCTGATCACCACCGATGCCGGTGGCCACTGGTGGGATGTCGCGGTGCCCGAGGTCTCCGAGCGCGATGCCGTCGGCGAGGCGCGCCGGGCTTACGAGCGGGCGCTTGCCGCCCAGCGCGTCGGCTGATCCATCTTCATCGTTCCACCCCTCACAGAGACAAGATCATGATCCGCTACGGAACCAACCCGATCGCCTGGAGCAATGACGACGATCAGACGATCGGCGCCCATCTCTCGCTCGAAGACTGCCTGTCCGATTGCCAGAAGATCGGCTTCGACGGCATCGAGAAGGGACACAAGATGCCGACAGACCCTGAGGCGCTGAAGGCGAAGCTTGCCGAATACGACCTCGTCTTCGTCTCCGGCTGGCACTCGACCCATCTTCTGACCCATGACGTCGAGACCGAGAAACGCGCGATCCAGTCGCATCTCGATCTGCTCAAGGCCAACGGCTGCAAGGTCTGCATCGTCTGCGAGACGTCGAACGCCATCCACGGCAATGATGCGACCTCGCTGGTGGCCGACAAGCCGGTGCTGCCCGACGACCAGTGGGAAAAATTCGGCGCCGATATCGAGGCGATCGCGCAATATTGCGCCGATCAGGGCATCGATCTCGTCTACCACCACCACATGGGCACGATCGTCCAGACCGGGCCCGAGATCGACCGGCTGATGGAGACGACGGGGCCGGCGACCAAGCTGCTGCTCGACACCGGCCACGCCTGGTTCGGCGGCTCGGACCCGGCGGAGCTCGCGGCCAAATACATGCACCGCGTCCGCCACATCCACGCGAAAAACGTCCGCCGCGAAGTCCGGAAGGATGTGGAGGAGAACGGCCTGTCCTTCCTCGAAGGCGTGCGCCGCGGCGTCTTCACCGTGCCGGGCGACGAGGAGGGCGGCGTCGATTTCGTGCCCGTCCTGAAGATTGCTGCCGAGCATGGCTATGATGGCTGGCTGGTGATCGAGGCGGAACAGGACAGCGCCATCCGCATTCCCTTCGAATACCAGTCGCTCGGGTTCAAATCGCTCAAGGCCTTTGCGAAAGAGGCGGGGCTGGATCAGCGCTGATCTGACGTTGGCGATGGCCCCTCATCCGCCTGCCGGCACCTTCTCCCCGCTTGGCGGGGCGAAGGGACTTGGGGCACGTCCCCTCGCCCCGCCCAGCGGGGAGAGGGTTAGGGTGAGGGGCAGAGCCGGTCTCCACACGCATCACGATCCTTCGTGCAATCATAGGACATCACTATGCCGAACCTCCTCGTCAAGCCGCAGGGCACTCACGGTCTCGTCCATGACATCACGCCGGAGAGCGCCGGCTGGACCTATGTCGGCTTTGCGCTGCACCGGCTGGCTGCCGGGGAAGCGACGTCCGGTGAAACGGGCGAGCGGGAGGTCTGCCTCGTTCTCGTCGCCGGCAAGGCGCGGGTGACGGTGAATAGCGAGGATTTCGGCGAGCTGGGTGAGCGGATGACGCCGTTCGAGGGCGCGCCTTTCTCGGTCTACGTGCCCCGCGGCGCCACTTACACGGTGACGGCGACGACGGATCTCGAGCTCGGCGTCTGCTCGGCGCCGGGGGGCAAGGGGTTCGAGGCGCAGGTCATCCGGCCGGAGCGGCACCCGCAGATGACGCGTGGCAAGGGCACCAACACCCGCTACGTCACCAATATCATGCCGGAGGATGACGGGGCGGCGCAGTCGCTGCTGGTGGTCGAGGTCATCACGCCGGGCGGCCACACCTCGTCCTATCCGCCGCACAAGCATGACGAGGACAACCTGCCGGCCGAAAGCTTCCTCGAGGAAACCTATTATCACCGCCTCAACCCGTCGCAGGGCTTCGCCATGCAGCGCGTCTATACCGACGACCGCTCGCTGGACGAGACCATGGCGGTGGAGAATGGCGATGTCGTGCTGGTGCCCAAAGGCTACCACCCGGTCGCCGCCATCCATGGCTACGACCTCTACTATCTCAACGTCATGGCCGGGCCATCGCGGGCCTGGAAGTTCAACAATGCCAAGGAGCACGCCTGGCTTTTCACCGGCGTGTGAAGACGACCCCGCGCGTGAAAACGCCGGAGGCTTGACGATGAGGTATCGGACGGGGCACCGAAAGTTGCCGCGTAAGTTAGTTTTAGTATGACACCTTCCGGTGCCCCGTTCGGCGGTTTATGCCCGCAACTCCGGTCTCTCTGACCCCGGTTTGCCCTCGCGCGGTCGAAACCGTGAAAGGCGGAACCGAAGCTGTGTGCCGCACAGGCACGTCCGGGCCCATCCGATCCGGCGCAGAGCTGCGCCGGAACCGCCGTCCCGGAGGGAAACCATTTTCTGCGGACCCCGAGCGGCAGGGCGTGCGTCGATCCCTTGCCTCCCGGAGCCGGCCCCGCCTCGCCGGAACGCCTTCCGGTGTATCCGCGACGGAACGGAAGGATGATGGCATGCAACGGACAGAGCGGGGATGGATGAGGCCGAAAATTCTCGCAAGGCATTGATAATACAGCTGTGCCATTGTGTCGGTATCCCCGCTCGCGGCAACGCATATTTTTATGCTGAAACCGGTTCCGATTTGGGGAATGATGCTCTAACCCCAAAGGACAAGAGGCCGACATGAAGATCGATGGTGCATGCCACTGCGGACAGATCGCCTTCGAGGCGGAGATCGATCCCGATGCCGTCTCGGTCTGCCACTGCACCGATTGTCAGATATTGACGGGGACGGCCTACCGGGTCACCGTCTCCGTCCCGCGCGACCGCTTCGCGCTGACGAAGGGCGCGCCGAAGACCTATGTGAAAACGGCCGATAACGGGCACCGCCGTTTCCAGATGTTCTGTCCCGATTGCGGCTCCCCGATCTTCACGACGGGGGAGGGCGACGAAGCCGGGGAGATCGGCATCCGCTGGGGCAACATCCGCCAGCGCGGCGATCTCGCCCCGAAACGCCAGATCTGGTGCGCTTCCGCTATGCCATGGCTGGACACGGTCACGGATCTGCCGGGAAAGCCGGGAGATTGAGACGGTTCAGCGCGGTAATAGGGCTGCGCCTTGCTGTCGAAAGCCGGTGAGAGGGGGCTCGCGTACGGCGATTCGAACCCTTCGGGCGTTCGCCGTTTGCATTCTGTCTGCGATATCCTTAAGCCGAGGAGACCTTGCAAAGCGGCCCGCCACGCCCGGCATCATCGGGCCGCGTCCTATCCGAGACCGAAAGGAATGCCTGCCTTGTCTTCTCCCACGTCCGCTTCGCCTGTTCCCGCTTCTTCTTCGACCGAGACCACCTCTTCGCATCCCACGCTCGGCAAGCCCTTTTCCGCCTTCCTGTTCGACATGGATGGCACGCTCCTCAATTCCATCGCGGCGGCCGAGCGCGTCTGGGGCAAGTGGGCCCTGGCGCACGGGCTGGACCTTGCGACCTTCCTGCCCTTCATGCATGGCAAGCGCGGCATCGACACGATCACGCAGCTGAACCTGCCTGGCGTCGATCCGGCGAAGGAAGCAGCCTATATCACGCAGGCCGAGATCGACGATGTCGAAGGCGTCAAGCCGATCCCCGGTGCGCTCGAATTCCTGAAGACGCTGCCGAGCGATCGCTGGGCGATCGTCACCTCCTCTCCGCTGCCGCTGGCGAGAGCCCGCCTTGCCAAGGCCGGCATCACCGCGCCGAAATTTCTGGTGACGGCGGAAGACGTGACGCAGGGCAAGCCGGCACCGGATTGCTACCGGCTCGGTGCCGAGCGCGTCGGCTTCGATGCTGCCGACTGCCTCGTGTTCGAGGACGTTCCCGCCGGCGTCAAGGCCGGGGAAGCTGCGGGCGCCGATGTCGCAGTGGTCACCACGACGCATGAACACCCGATGGACACGACGCATCTCAAGATCTCGGGCTATGAGGGACTTGCGGTTGAGATCGCGGCCGACGGACGTCTCATGCTGGTTGAAAAGTCCGGCGCTTAAGCGGACACGACCGTCTCCAAGGGTTGTCGCGGGCACGCGGCGACCTAACTAGACCCCCATGCCAAACGATAGCCACACCCTTTTCATACCGGATCCGGACGTCACGATCAGCGCGCAAGAGCCGCTGCCAGACGTGTACCCCGACGTGTTCAGGCACATTGCCGCAGCGCCCGACGACTGGGCGCTGTTCCTCGATATCGACGGCACGCTGGTCGATCTCGCGGAGACGCCGGACGCGATCGTCGTTCCCCCGGACCTGCCCGCCACGCTCATGTCGCTCTCCCACCGTCTCGGCGGTGCGCTCGCGCTCGTCACGGGCCGAGCGCTGCATTATGCCGATGTGCTGTTCGATCCCGCGACCTTCCCGATCGCCGGTCTGCACGGGGCGGAACTGCGCGACCAGACGGGCGCGATCACACGGCCGGAGATCACGCCCGGCTTCGTGACGCTGAAGAACGACCTCGCAAAGACGGTGAAGGACTGGGACGGCGTGCTGTTCGAGGACAAGGGTGCGGCCGTCGCGCTGCACTATCGGCAGGCGCCGGAACGCTGCGCCGATGTCGAGCACATCATGCGGCGTGCTTCGGTCGCCATCGGCGGCGACTGGGGCCTGCAATTCGGCAAGATGGTCGTGGAACTCCGCCCTTCCACGGCGAGCAAGGGGGGCGCGGTCATGACCTTCCTGTCGCAGCCGCCTTTCGAAGGGCGCAAGCCGCTGGCCATCGGCGACGACGTGACCGACGAGGCCATGTTCAAGGTGGCGAACGCCGCCGGCGGCATGTCGCTGCGGGTCGGGCAGCCCGGTTCCGAGACGCAGGCGCAGGCCACGATCGGCTCGGCGGAAGCGGTGCGCAGCGCCCTGACGGCGCTGGCCCGCGCGGGCAAGGCGTGATCGGCGATATGCCTGCGGGCATGCCGGCCGACTTGCCCACGGACTGGGCGGTTTGCCCGCTGGTCTGCTGCCAGACATTCGAAAGGAAGAAATCTTGAGTCGTCTTATCGTCGTGTCCAACCGGGTGCCGGTGCCGGAAAAATCGGGCGATGCCCCGGCCGGCGGTCTTGCCGTCGCTTTGCAGGCCGCGCTCGAGGAGCATGGCGGCATCTGGATGGGCTGGTCCGGCAAATCCAGCGGGACGCGGGAGCCGGAAGCGCTCGACCTCAAGGACCGGGGCAAGATCACCTATGCCCTGACCGACCTGACCGACAAGGATGTCGAGGAGTATTACTTCGGCTTTGCCAATCGCGTGCTCTGGCCGATCTGCCATTACCGGCTGGATCTCGCCGAATACGGCCGCAAGGAAATGGCCGGCTATTTCCGCGTGAACCGCTTCTTCGCGCATCGCCTGGCGCCGATGCTGCAGCCGGACGACGTCATCTGGATCCATGACTATCACCTGATTCCGCTGGCCGCCGAACTGCGCCAGATGGGCGTGAAGAACCGCATCGGGTTCTTCCTGCACATCCCCTGGCCGCCCGCCGACGTGCTCTTCGCCATGCCGGTGCATGAGGAGATCATGCGCGGTCTGTCGCATTACGACCTCATCGGCTTCCAGACGGATCATGACCTCGAGAACTTTGCAGGCGGGCTCCGCCGCGAGGGCATCGGCAACGAGATCAAGCCGGGCCGCTACAGCGCCCACGGCCGCATCTTCAAGGGCGGCACCTATGGCATCGGCATCGAGACCGCGGCGTTTGCGAATTTTGCCCGAAAGAGCGCGTCGCATGTGATGGTGCGCAAGGCCGCCGCCAGCATCGAGGGGCGCGACCTGATCATCGGTGTGGACCGGCTGGACTATTCCAAGGGCATCACCCAGCGCATCGACGCCTTCGAGCGCTTCATCGAGGGCAATCCCGGCCAGCAGGGCAAGGTGACCTATTTGCAGGTCACGCCCAAATCCCGCTCCGAGGTGCCGGAATACGAGGCGATGCAGCGGACGGTCGCCGAACAGGCGGGACGCGTCAACGGCGCGCTCGGCACGGTCGACTGGGTGCCGATCCGCTATATCAACCGCTCGATTTCACGGCCGATCCTTGCCGGTCTCTACCGGATGGCGAAGGTGGGCCTGGTGACGCCGCTGCGCGACGGCATGAACCTCGTCGCCAAGGAATATGTCGCCGCGCAGGACCCGGAAAACCCGGGCGTGCTGGTTCTGTCGCGCTTTGCGGGGGCGGCCCGCGAGCTGGATAGCGCGCTGCTCGTCAACCCCTACGACATCGAAGGCACGGCAAACGCCATTGCACGCGCGCTGTCCATGCCGCTGCCCGAGCGGCAGGAGCGGTGGGGCAAGATGATGGATTATCTGAACGAGCACGACGTGGTGCGCTGGTGCGACGATTTCCTCAAGGACTTGGTGGCGTGAGGGAAGGCTCGACGTCGTCATGCTCGGGCTTGTCCCGAGCATCTGCTGCACGGCTCGCGAGCTGAAGGACCGTGGTGTTTGCGGGGACGACAGCAGATCCTCGGCACAAGGCCGAGGATGACGCCTCGTGAGCCGGGATGACGTTTGGCGGGAGGAGGCGTCTGTCCGCCGTCCGGTGAATATCACGCCGCCTTGGCGACGTGATATTCCTTGATCGCGACCATCTTGATCGCCTTCCAGCGATCGGCCTCGTAGTTGAGCGAGAAGCCGTCCTGCGCCAGGAACACCGGGTCGCCGTCGAGGTCGCGGGCGATGTCGCCGCGGCGGGCTGTGATGAAGCGGTCGAGTTCGGCGGGTTCGTCGGCGGAGACCCAGCGGCAGATCGAGAATCGGGCCATTTCGAACGAGACGGGCAGGCCGTATTCGCCCTGCAGCCGCTCCTTCAACACGTCGAGCTGCAGCGCCCCGACGACGCCGACGATGGCCGGTGAGCCGTCTTCGGGCGAAAACAGCTGCACGACGCCTTCCTCGGCCATCTGTTGCAGCGCTTCCTTCAGCTTCTTCGCCTTCATGGCATCCTCCAGCCGCACGCGGCGCAGGATTTCCGGCGAGAAGTTCGGCACGCCCTGGAAGACCAGCTGCTCGCCTTCTGTCAGCGTGTCGCCGATGCGCAGGGTTCCGTGGTTGGGAATGCCGACCACGTCGCCGGCATAGGCCGTATCGGCCAGCTGGCGCTGCGAGGCGAAGAAGAATTGCGGTGCGGTGAGGCCGAGCTGCTTGCCGGTGCGGGCGAGCCGCGCCTTCATGCCGCGCTCCAGCTTGCCCGAGCAGATGCGGGCGAAGGCGATGCGGTCGCGGTGGTTCGGGTCCATATTGGCCTGGATCTTGAAGACGAAGGCCGTCATCTTGTCCTCGCTCGCATGGACCGTGCGGATGTCGGCCACCTGGTCGCGCGGCGGCGGTGCGACGGCACCCAGCGCATCGATGAGGTCGCGCACGCCGTAATTGCGCAGCGCCGAGCCGAAGAAGACGGGCGTCATGTGACCTTCGAGGAAGGCCTGCCTGTCGAACGGCCGGCAGGCCTCGATGGCAAGCTCCGTTTCCTCGATGAAGGCGGCGCGTTCGTTTTCCGGCAGCCGGTCGGCGACCGCCTGCGGGCCGTTGACCTTCAGCGCCTCGACCTGCGTATCGGCGCCGCGCACCGTGTTTTCGGCGAGATAATAGGAGCCGCAGAAGGTCTTCGACCGGCCGATCGGCCAGGTGATCGGCGCCGTGTCGAGCGCCAGCTTCTCCTCGACCTCGTCCAGGATCTCGAACGGATCGCGGCTTTCCCGGTCCATCTTGTTGATGAAGGTGATGATCGGTATGTCGCGCATGCGGCAGACCTCGAACAGCTTCAGCGTTCGCGGCTCGATGCCCTTGGCGGCGTCGATCACCATCACGGCGGCGTCCACCGCCGTCAGCGTCCGATAGGTGTCGTCGGCGAAGTCCTCGTGGCCGGGCGTATCGAGAATGTTGAAGACGTTGCCGCCATATTCGAACGTCATCACCGAGGTGACGACCGAGATGCCGCGCTCCCGCTCGATCTTCATCCAGTCGGACCGCGTCTGGATGCGGTCCTTCTTCGCCTTGACCTCGCCGGCCAGCTGGATCGCGCCGCCGAACAGCAGCAGCTTTTCGGTCAGCGTGGTCTTGCCCGCGTCGGGGTGCGCGATGATCGCAAAGGTTCGGCGGCGGGAGACCGCATCGGCAAGCGTTTCAGCCATCGGGAATGTCCTGTTTTCTGGGGCTTATCTAGCGATATGACGGCCGATATGCAATTGACGCCGTTTAAACCTCTCTCGTGAAGGCGCCGCGCATGACGGACACCCCCGGTTCCATCGAAATTCCCGTCCTCGCCCTCGTCCGTCTCCCGCATGGAGAGGGGCTGGCGCTGCCGGCATATGAGACGCATGGGGCCGCGGGCATGGACCTGCGTGCGGCCGTGGCCGCGGACGAACCGCTGGTCCTGGCGCCGGGCGAGCGTGCGCTGGTGCCGACCGGCTTCGTCTTCGAGCTCCCTGACGGGTTCGAGGGGCAGGTTCGCCCGCGCTCGGGTCTCGCCTTCAAGAACGGCATTACCTGCCTCAACACGCCGGGGACGATCGACAGCGATTATCGCGGCGAGGTGAAGGTGTTGCTGATCAACCACGGTGCTGATTCCTTCACCATCACCCGCGACATGCGCATCGCCCAGATGGTCATCGCGCCGGTGACGCAGGCCCGCGTGGTCGAGGCAACCGCTTTTTCGGAAACGGTGCGTGGCGCCGGCGGCTTCGGTTCGACCGGGGTCTGACGTCAGGGCAAGGCGTCGATTTGGTAAGTCATCACAAAATTGTGCGCTGCATCATCGGCAGGATCTGCTTGACTCGAAAACATACACTCGTGTTTGTATAGCGCACGACCTGCCCTTGAATCCGTCTTCGGGCAACTGTCTGATTTTCGTTTCCTCCGGCCGACGCCATGAGATCTCATGCGCTCGCCGGTCTTTTTCGTGGGACCTATCTATGCGGACCAATCGTCTGACGCTCGCCGCTGTCGTCATCAGTGCGGCTTTTCTGAGTGCCTGCCAGCAGGAGGAGAGCCAGGCGCAAGGTCAGCCTGCGCCCCCGCCGTCCGAAGTCGCCGTCGTCACGACGAAGACCGAGGAACTGCCGATCACCAACGAGCTTCCGGGCCGAATCGCTGCGACCCGCACTGCGGAAGTCCGCCCGCGCGTCTCCGGCATCGTGGTCGAGCGCGTGTTCGAGCAGGGCACCACGGTCCAGCAGGGCGACGTGCTCTACCGCATCGATCCGAAGCCCTTCCAAGTGCAGGTCGATAGCGCCGAGGCGACGCTCGCCCGGGCGCGTGCCGCCCAGACGCAGGCCCGCAACACGTCGGATCGGCAGGAGCAGCTGCGCCGCTCGAACGTCGCGACCCAGCAGAACTTCGACGATGCCGTCGCGCTGCTGGCGCAGGCCGATGCGGATGTGGCGATCGCCGAGGCCGGCGTCGCTTCCGCCCGTCTGAACCTCGAATATACCAACGTGACCGCGCCGATCAGCGGCCGGATCGGCCGCGCGCTGATCACCGAAGGCGCCCTGGTCAGCCAGAGCGGCACGGAAAACCTCGCCACCATCCAGCAGCTCGACCCCGTCTATGCCGACTTCACCCAGACGGCGACCGACGTCATCCGCCTGCGCAAGGCGCTGCAGGACGGCCAGCTGATGACCGATGCCAACGAGGCGGCCGCTCAGCTGGTGCTGGACGACGGCACGCCCTATCCGGAAAAGGGCCGTCTGCTCTTCTCGGAAGCGGCCGTCGATGAAACCACCGGCCAGATCACGCTGCGCGGCGAATTCGCCAATCCGAACGGCGATCTCCTGCCCGGCATGTATGTCCGCGGCCAGATCCAGCAGGGCATCGAGCGCAATGCGATCGCCGTGCCGCAGCAGGCCATCCAGCGCGACACCGCCGGCAAGGCGCTGGTCTATGTCGTCAACGGCGAGAGCAAGGTCGAGATCCGCCCCGTCATGACGAGCCGCGTCGTCGGCGATCGCTGGGTCATCTCAAGCGGCCTCAAGGCGGACGAGAAGATCATCGTCGAGGGCTTCCAGAAGGTCGGCCCCGGCGCGCCGGTGAAGGCCGTCGACTGGAACCCCGAGCCGCCCAAGCCGGAAGGCGAAGCGGCACCGCCTGCGACGACCAAGCCGGAAGGCGAGCCTGCCGGCAATGATCCGGCAGGCCAGCCCGCTGCCGACGCAAAGCCTGCCGCTCCCGAAGGCGGCGCCAAGCCTGCACAAGCGGCACCTGCACAAGCGAATTAAGGACGGTCCATGCCCAGTTTCTTTATCGACCGGCCCATTTTCGCCTGGGTCGTCGCCCTCTTCATCATGATCGCCGGGATCATCGCGATCCCCTTCCTGCCGATCGCGCAATATCCGAGCGTCGCGCCGCCGCAGATCAGCATCTCCGCCAATTATCCCGGTGCGTCTTCTACCGAGACGTATCAGGGCGTGACGCAGCTGATCGAGAACGAGCTGAACGGCATCGACGGTCTCCAGTATTTCGAGTCCACGTCGAACGCTGCCGGCTCCGTCTCCATCAACGTCACCTTCGCGCCGGGCACCGATCCGGGCGATGCGGCCGTGGACGTGCAGAACCGCGTTCGCCGCGTCGAACCGCGGCTGCCGGACGCGGTCACGCAGCAGGGCATCCAGGTCGATGAAGCCGGCTCGGGCTTCCTCCTGATCATCTCGCTGACCTCGACCGACGGTTCGATGGACGCCATCGGTCTGGGTGACTATCTCAGCCGCAACGTGCTGAACGAAGTCCAGCGCATCGAGGGCGTCGGACAGGCGCAGCTGTTCTCCTCCGAGCGCTCCATGCGCGTCTGGATCGACCCCGACAAGATGGTCGGCCTGAACCTGACGGCCGGCGACGTGACCAGCGCCATCCAGGCGCAGAACGCCCAGATCGCCGCCGGCTCCATCGGCGCCCAGCCGAACCCGATCACCCAGCAGGTCTCAGCCCCCGTTCTCGTCAAGGGCCAGCTGTCCTCGCCGGAAGAGTTCGGCGCGATCGTGCTGCGCGCCAATCCCGACGGGTCGGCCGTGCGCCTGCGCGACGTCGCGCGGCTCGAGGTCGGTGGCCAGAGCTACGACACCTCGACCCGCCTCAACGGCAAGCCTTCGGCCGCCATTGCCGTCCAGCTCACCCCGACCGGCAACGCGCTCAACACCGCGACGCTGATCGAGGCGCGGATGGAAGAGCTGAAAGGGTACTTCCCCGCAGGCGTCGAATATTCCATTCCCTACAATACCGCGCCCTTCGTCGAGGTCTCGATCGAAAAGGTGCTGCACACGCTGCTCGAAGCCGTCGCACTCGTCTTCCTCGTGATGTTCCTGTTCCTGCAGAACATCCGCTACACGCTCATCCCGACCATCGTCGTGCCGGTCGCGCTGCTCGGCACCTGCGCCATCATCTATGCCGCGGGCTTCTCCATCAACGTGCTGACCATGTTCGCCATGGTGCTGGCAATCGGCATTCTCGTCGACGACGCCATCATCGTGGTCGAGAACGTCGAGCGCATCATGACGGAAGAGGGGCTGACGCCGAAGGAGGCGACGCGCAAGGCGATGGGCCAGATCACTGGCGCCGTCATCGGCATCACGCTGGTTCTCTCCGCCGTGTTCATTCCCATGGCCTTCTTCCCCGGCTCGGTCGGCGTCATCTACCAGCAGTTCTCGCTGACCATGGTGACCTCGATCCTGTTCTCCGCCTTCCTGGCGCTGTCGCTCACCCCCGCGCTCGCCGGCAGCTTCCTGAAACAGATCCCGAAGGGCCAGCACCAGAAGAAGCGCGGCTTCTTCGGCATGTTCAACCGCGGCTTCGACAAGACCTCGCACGGCTATAGCGGCTGGGTCGCCTGGATGATCAAGCGGTCGGGCCGCTTCATGCTCGTCTACCTCGTGATCGTCGCCGCCATGGGCTACCTGTTCATGCGCCTTCCCTCGGCCTTCCTGCCGAACGAAGACCAGGGCTACATCATCGTCTCCATGCAGCTTCCCTCGGAAGCCACCGCCAACCGGACGACCGAGGTCATCCAGCAGGTGGAAGGCTTCTTCGGCAAGGAAGGCGCTGTCGATCGCATCATCGCCGTCAACGGCTTCTCCTTCTCGGGCTCCGGCCAGAACGCGGCCCTCGCCTTCATCACGCTCAAGGACTGGGCGGATCGCGGTGCCGACGATTCGGCAGCCTCGATCGCCATGCGCGCCTCCATCGCCTTCAGCCAGATCCGCGACGCGATCGCCTTTGCGCTGTCGCCGCCGCCCATCCAGGGGCTCGGCACCAGCAACGGCTTCGAGTTCCGCCTTCAGGACCGTGCCGGCCAGGGGGATACGGCGCTCGCCGCCGCCCGTGACCAGCTGCTCGGCCTTGCCGGGCAGAGCCCGATCCTTGCCGGCGTCCGCGTGGACGGCCTGCCGGACGTCGCCCAGCTGAACCTGATCGTGGACCGCGAGAAGGCCAACACCTTCGGCGTCGCCTTTGCCGATATCAACGCCACGATCTCGACCAATCTCGGCTCCACCTACGTCAACGACTTCCCGAATTCGGGCCGTCTGCAGCGCGTGACCGTGCAGGCCGACGTGACCAAGCGCACCAAGCCGTCGGACCTGCTCACGCTCAACGTGCGCAACACCAATGGCGGCATGGTGCCCCTGTCTGCCTTCTCGTCCATCGAGTGGCAGATGGGCCCGGCCCAGACCGTCGGCTATAACGGCTATCCGTCGATCCGCATTTCGGGCCAGGCGACGCCGGGCCATTCCTCGGGCGAGGCGATTGCGGAAATGGAACGGCTGATGGGCGAACTGCCGGCGGGCTTTGCCTATGAGTGGTCCGGCCAGTCGCGCGAGGAAATTCAGTCGGGATCGCAGGCTCCGCTTCTCATCGGGCTCTCCTGCCTCCTGATCTTCCTGTGCCTCGCCGCGCTCTACGAAAGCTGGTCGATCCCGATTTCGGTCATGCTCGTCGTCCCCCTTGGCATCATCGGTGCGGTCATCGCCATCACGTTGCGCGACCTCTCCAACGACGTCTACTTCAAGGTGGGCCTGATCACGATCATGGGCCTGTCGGCCAAGAACGCGATCCTGATCATCGAGTTCGCCAAGGAGCAGATGGAGGCCGGCAAGTCGCTGATGGATGCGACGATCGAGGCGGCGCACCTGCGCTTCCGGCCGATCCTCATGACCTCGCTCGCCTTCACGCTCGGCGTCGTGCCGCTCGCGATCGCCAGCGGCGCTTCGGCCGCCAGCCAGAACGCGATCGGCACCGGGGTTCTCGGCGGCATGATCTCGGCGACCATCCTCGCGGTCTTCTTCGTGCCGGTCTTCTTCGTCTTCGTCATGAAGATCTTCCAGCGCGGTAAGAAGAACGAGCAGACTACCACCGCACCGGCCGCTGGCCGCGGTACTGGCCACGACGCCGGCCACACCGCTGGCACCACACCGGCCGAGTGATCGCGGTTCCGGCCCGCCGTCAGGCGGGCCGACCCCTGTGGGAGGTTCACGAGACCATGCGGCGGACGAAGGCGAAAGCGGAGGAAACGCGCAACCGCATCCTGAATGCGGCGGAGCACGTGTTCTTCGAAAAGGGCGTTTCCAACGCGACGCTCGAGGATGTCGCCTCGGCAGCGGGTGTGACCCGCGGCGCCATCTACTGGCACTTCCAGAACAAGGCCGACATCTTTCTGGAACTCTACAAGGCGGTCCCGCTGCCCGACGAGGACCTGCTGCGGGACGAAATCGAAAATGTCGGGATCGATATCCTCGCCCATATCGAAGCGGTCGCCGGCGACTGGCTGGACGTCATGGCCTCCGACGAACAGCGCCAACGCATCCTCACCATCCTCCTGCGCTGTGACTACACGAGCGACCTCGCCCCGGTGCTCGGACGCCAGCAGGAAATCGACGACGAGCACACCCGGTTTCTCGAAGACGCCTTCGGCAAGGCCGCATCGCGCGGCGCCCTCAGCGGCGCCTGGACGCCCTCCAGCGCCGCCCGGGCGATGCGCTGGATGATCAAGGGCCTCTGCAGCGAATGGCTCCTCTTCGGCCGCCGCTTCGACCTCGCCAACGAAGGCCGCCAAGGCCTCTCCCGCCTCTTCGGCTGCTTCCGCTGTGAGGACGCGCAGGCGATCTGAGCAATTTCGGGAAAAGGGTGAAGCGGTTTTGCGTCCGGGAATGCGGCTGGAATGAGCATTTTCGGGAAACGTACGGTGCGGCTATGCGGAGTGCTTGATAGAGATCTCGGGATCGAAGTCGACCCGCGTCGCCTTGCCGTCAGGCGTCTTCAAGACCAGCTCGACACCGCCACCGATGGAATGCATGTAGCGGATCACCGAGGAAACGAGGACATCGTCAGCGTTCTCGATCTTCGAGACGGTGTTCTGCGTCATGGCGGCGCGCGTCGCAACGTCCTGCTGTGTCGCGTTCATTGCCTTTCGCACCTCAGCCAGAGCCTTGCCCAAGCGCCGCGCGCCGCGCTTTTCGTCGAGGCGCGAACGAACGTCTTCGGGGAGCTCGGCGCGGAGCGTCTTCCAGTCATTGCGCATCTTTTTTCTCCTTCAGCCACGAATCGAAACGGGGGTCAGCCTTGCTGATGAGCTGTTTGTAGAAGAGCTTCTGGTTCCTGCCTTGCTTTTCCCCGCCGCAAAGGACGATGGCAGCCTGGCTGTGGTCGAAGGCAAAGGCGAAACGCCACACCTGTTTTGCGACCGTCACTCTGATCTCCTTCATATTGGCGTGCCTGGAACCCGAAAGCGTATCCACGTCAGGCCGACCCAGGAACGGGCCGTCGTCTTCAAGGTGATCCAAAACCTCGCCAACACGTTCTTTCAATCCCATGTCCAGCGCCTTCCACTCGGCAACGAAGTCGAGATGGAATTTCACATCGTAAGACATTGCCTGCTCCAAGAAATATATATTCAAAGATATAAATCAAGTCTGAGCCTAAAAAGGGAAATCTTGACGAACCATGCTGGTTCAACAATAACCACGGTGAACCAATGAAAGGTTAAACCATGACTGCGTTCACTGTGCGCGTACCGGACGAAACGGCTGCAAGGCTTGACCAACTGGCCGAAAAGCTTGACCGCTCCCGCTCTTACGTGGCCGCGCAGGCGATCGAGGACTTTATCGCCCGTGAGGAATGGCAGCTTGCCGAAATCGAGGCTGGAGTGGCAGACGCTGATCGTGGTGACTTCGCCAGTGCCGCCGACGTGGCGAACGTCGTCGGGAAATATGTCAAATCTGCCCGCCCATCATGAGCGGAAGAACGCTTCGTTTGACACAACGTGCATTGCGTCGTCTCGATGAAATCGGCGCGTATATCGAAAAAGATGATCCGCTTGCCGCCGCCCGCGTCGTGTCTCGCATTACCTCTGCGGCTGAAGCCCTGACGGAGCAGCCTGCCATGGGGCGTGCAGGACGCATCAAAGGGACGCGAGAACTCGTGCTTCCTGATATCTCGTATATTCTTCCGTATCGGGTTGGGGGCAACGGAATTGAGATATTGACCGTGCTCCACACGGCCCAGAAGTGGCCGCAGGCGTTTTAGGAGCAAACGCCGTCAGGCCTGAGATGGATAGATCCCGAACGCTTCAACATCTTTCCGGCTGGGTCTGATACCCGTCGTTGTCATGATGTCGGGGATGCGCAAGAGGTCCGCCATTGATAGCCGTAGGGAAACCCCTTGTAAGGGCGCCCGTGCTGTCTGCTTTGATTCCGGCTGCAGATCGCATCCACCTCGCGTCCCAGCCGCTGTTTCTCCTCTGTCTCCGCTTGCTCGAAGCGGCTGAGGTCTGGACGGTTCAGTGCGCCTCATCCCAATTATGGGCGGCGCGGGCATCGACCTTGAGCGGCACGCGCATGGCGAGGGCGGGCAGGGTGGCGTTTTCCATGACGGAGACGATCAGGGGGATGGCCTTGTCGATCTCGGCGTCTTCCACCTCGAAGATCAGTTCGTCATGCACCTGCAGGAGCATGCGGCAGCGGTCGGAAAGCTTTGCCGCTTCGAGCGCGGGCTCCATCTGCACCATGGCGCGGCGGATGACGTCGGCTGCCGAGCCCTGGATCGGGGCGTTGATCGCGGCGCGCTCGTTGAAGGCGCGCACGGACGGGTTGGAGGAGCGGATGTCGGGGTAATGCGCCCGCCGGCCGAAGATGGTTTCGACGTAACCGTTCTCGCGGGCAAACGCCTTGGTCGCGTCCATATAGTCGCGGATGCCGGGGAAGCGTTCGAAATAGCGCTTGATGTAGTCGCCGGCCTCGGAGCGCTCGATGGAGAGCTGGTTGGCGAGGCCGAAGGCGGAGATGCCGTAGATGATGCCGAAATTGATGGCTTTCGCCCGCCGGCGGATCTCGCTCGGCATGCCCTCGACCGGCACGCCGAACATTTCCGACGCCGTCATCGCATGGATGTCGATCCCGTCGGCAAAGGCCTGCCGGAGCTGGGGAATATCGGCGACATGGGCGAGCACGCGCAGCTCGATCTGGCTGTAGTCGGCCGAAATCAGCTTGTGGCCCGGCGTCGAGATGAAGGCCGTGCGGATCTTTCGGCCTTCGGTCGTGCGGATCGGGATGTTCTGCAGGTTGGGTTCCGACGAGGAGAGGCGCCCCGTGGTGGTGGCGGCCAGCGCATAGGATGTGTGGACGCGCCGCGTCTCCGGATGCACGAAGCCGGGCAGGGCGTCGGTATAGGTGGACTTCAGCTTGGTCAGCTGGCGCCAGTCGACGATGCGCCGCGGCAGGTCGTGGCCGGAAAGCGCGAGGTCTTCCAGCACCTGCGCCGAGGTGGACCATTGCCCGGTCTTGGTCTTCGACGCGCCGGGCAGGCCCATCTTGCCAAACAGGATGTCGCCGAGCTGCTTGGGCGAGCCGATGTTGAAGCTTTCGCCCGCCAACTCGTGGATCTCGGCCTCCAGCCGCGCCGCACCCTGTGCAAGCTCGCCGGAGAGCCGCGACAGGATCTGCCGGTCGATGGAGATGCCGCGTTCCTCCATGCGCGCGAGCACGGGCACCAGCGGCCGCTCCAGCCGCTCGTAGACGCGCACGAGCTTCTTGGCGGCAAGCCGGGGCTTGAGCACATGCCAGAGCCGCAGCGTCACGTCGGCATCCTCGGCCGCGTAGGTGGTGGCCCTGTTGATATCGACATAGTCGAACGTCACCATCGACTTGCCGCTGCCGGCCACGTCCTTGAAGGGGATTGGCTGGTGACCGAGCCAGCGTTCCGACAGGGCGTCCATGCCATGGGTGTTGGCGCCGGCATCCGACACGTAGGACATCAGCATCGTATCGTCGAAGCGGGCGATCTCGACGCCCTGCCGCTTCATGACGAGATAATCGTATTTCATGTTCTGGGCGACCACGAGAACGGCGGGGTCTTCCAGCAGCGTCTTCAGAAGGGCGATCGCCTGTCCGTCCGGGATCTGGTTTTCCACCAGCCCGCCGCCGAGGAGGTCGCCGACGCCGCTCTTGTGGAGCAGCGGCACATAGGCAGCCTTGATGGAGGTGCCGGAGGCGTCGCGGCTGTTGTCGGCGATGGCGAGCGAGAAGCCGACGAGATCGGCCTGCATCGCATCCAGCGAATTGGTTTCCGTGTCGAAGGCGACGAGGCCGGCCTCGCGGGCGGCCGCGATCCAGCTTTCGAGCGTCGCGATGTCGCGGATCGTGACATAGGTGGAGCGGTCGATGGGTGCGGTGGCAAAGGCCTCGGCGCGGGACCGCGCGAGGCCCTGCGGCGTCGCGCCGGTCTCGACGGCCAGCACCGGCGCCTGGCTCAGGACCTTGGCCGCTTCTTCCGCGGTTTCGGGAGAGCCTTGTGCAGCGGGTGTTGTGACCGTGCCTGAGGCGTCACCCTTGTCGAGATCCGGCCCATGCGCCTGCGCGCCGCCTTCGACGGGAATATGCGCCGCGTCCACCGCATCGGCATCCGTATCGGTGGCGGCAGCCACGCGGCGGGTGAGGGAGGTGAATTCCATGGCCTTCAGGAAGGCCACGAGCTTCGGCCCGTCCTGCGGATGCAGGTCGAGCGCGTCGAGCGGGGTCTCCACCGGCACGTCGATCTTCAGCGTCACGAGTTCGCGCGACAGGCGGGCGAGATCGGCGTTGGCGAGGATGTTCTCGCGGCGCTTGACCTGTTTGATCTCGCCGGCGCGGGCCAGCAGCGTGTCGAGATCGCCGAACTCTTCCAGAAGCTGCGCCGCCGTCTTCGGGCCGATGCCGGGAATGCCGGGCACGTTGTCGGTGGAATCGCCGGTCAGCGCCTGCAGGTCGATCATCTTTGCGGGTGGCACGCCCCATTTCTCGATGACCTCGGGAATGCCGATCTGCTTGTCCTTCATGCTGTCATACATGGAGACACAAGGGGTGAGCAGCTGCATCAGGTCCTTGTCGGACGACACGATGGTCACGTCGGCGCCGGCCTCCTCCGCCATGCGGGCATAGGTGGCGATCAGGTCGTCGGCCTCGAACCCCTCCATCTCGATGCAGGGCAGGTTGAAGGCGCGCGTCGCGTGGCGGATCAGGCCGAATTGCGGGATCAGGTCTTCCGGCGGGGCCGTGCGGTTGGCCTTGTACTTGTCGTAGAGATCGTTGCGGAAGGTCTTCGAGGAATAGTCGAAGATGACAGCGAAATGCGTCGGCGTGACGCCGACCGAGGTATCGCGCGCGTCGGTCAGAAGCTTCCACAGCATGTTGCAGAAGCCCGAGACCGCATTGACGGGCAGGCCGTCGGATTTGCGGTTCAGCGGGGGAATGGCGTGGAAGGCCCGGAAGATGAAGCCGGAGCCGTCCACGAGGAAGAGATGATCGCCTTTTTTCATGGAGACACGGATAGCGCGACAGGCGCGAAAGGTCCATCGGGCAACCCGCCCGCGCGACGCCGTCCGCGTGGTCTCCCACCGTTTGATGACGCGGGCCTTCAGAAAAAAATGAGGGCCCATTCCAAACCTTACCAATTTGTAATCAGGCTTCTCCGGCGCTTCCCTTGAAAAGCCACATTCGGACCCACAAATCTCAAGCAACGGCAGCGACAAGCGCCGTCATCTGGTCAAGGCCTGTCCCCCGCCAAACCCAGATGCAAGGACAAAGGCCTAACCCCCCTCTCCGGGCCTTTGTCCATTATCAAAAACCGTCATGGCCCGCCTCCGCCATGGCGGTTTTTTCGTTCTAGCAATGGCGGTTTTTCTATTTCCGGTGTTCGCCATCATCTTGTCACCGCCCTGTCCCGGGCGTACCCATTGCTATGGCCTACGACCGCATGGAGTCCGCCACCTATCTCGCCAGCCTGCTGGCTCGAGGCTTCTCCCGCCAGCTGCAGGAGAGGGGCCGGAAGCTCGGCTTTGCGCCGGGGCAGTTTCCGGTGCTGGCCGAATTGTGGAACGAGGACGGGCTGACGCAGCGCCAGTTGCTCGACCGGCTGGATGCCGAGCAGGCGACGATTGCCAACACATTGGCGCGCATGGAGCGGGATGCGCTGATCACGCGCCGCCCCCACCCGACGGATCGAAGGGCCCAGCAGGTCTTCCTCACCGATCGCGGCCGTGCTCTGAAGAGTGACGCCATGCTCGCTGCCCGGGCGGCTGACGACGCGCTGTTTGCCGGCTTCCGCCGCTTCGAGCGCGAGCTGATGCTCGAATATATGCGCATGGCCATCGCCAATGCCGCGCCCATGGCTTCGCAGCCTCCAGCCGACGCCTCGGTGCGACCGGGGCCGGATGCGGAGCCTGCGCCGGAAAGCCCGCCAGAATGCCCGAGATGATGTCCGGGTCTTCCCAAGCCGGAATTTTTGAGTAGGGTCGCGCCGACATCAAGGAGCATTGCCATGACCGATATCACCGGCGTTCTCGCCAAGGCGGACACCAATCTCGACGCCAGCCTCGAACGGCTCTTCGACCTCGTGCGCATCCCCTCCATCTCCACCGATCCGGCCTATAAGGACGCCTGCCGCAAGGCTGCGGAATGGCTGGTGGCGGACCTTCAGGGCCTCGGCTTCACGGCCTCCGTGCGCGATACGCCCGGTCATCCCATGGTCGTCGCGCATCATGAGGGTGCCACCACCGACGCGCCGCACGTGCTGTTCTACGGCCATTACGACGTCCAGCCGGTCGATCCGCTGTCGCTCTGGGAGACGGACCCCTTTACGCCGTCCGTGCGCGAGCTGTCGCCTGGCCGCAAGGTCATCACCGGCCGCGGCACGTCCGACGACAAGGGGCAGCTGATGACCTTCGTCGAGGCCTGCCGCGCCTATAAGGAAACCCATGGCAGCCTGCCGTGCCGCGTCACCGTGCTGTTCGAGGGCGAGGAAGAGTCCGGCTCGCCGTCGCTGAAACCCTTCCTGACCGCCAATGCCAAGGAGCTCAAGGCCGACTATGCGCTGGTCTGCGACACCGGCATGTGGGACAGCGAGACGCCCGCCATCTCCGCCGGCCTGCGCGGCCTCGTGGGCGAGGAGGTCGTGGTGACCGCCGCCGATCGCGACCTGCATTCCGGCATGTTCGGCGGCGCTGCCGCCAACCCGATCCACATCCTGTCGCGCATCCTCGCCGGTCTTCACGACGAGACCGGCCGCGTGACGCTTAACGGCTTCTATGACGGCGTCGAGGAGACGCCGACGCAGATCAAGGCCGCATGGGAAACACTCGGCCAGACGGCGGAGAAGATGCTGGGCGAGATCGGCCTTGCCGTCCCCTCGGGCGAAGAGGGCCGCTCGGTCCTCGAACTCATCTGGGCCCGCCCGACGGCGGAGGTCAACGGCATCACCGGCGGCTACACGGGCGAGGGTTTCAAGACCGTGATCGCCTCCAAGGCGTCGGCAAAGATCTCCTTCCGTCTCGTCGGCCAGCAGGACCCCGATGCCATCCGCACGGCCTTCCGCGATTACGTCCGCGCGCACATCCCGGCCGATTGCTCGGTAGAGTTCCACGAGCATGGCGGCTCGCCGGCCATCCAGCTGCCGTATGATTCGTCGCTGCTCAACACGGCGAAATCGGCTCTGTCGGACGAATGGCCGAAGGCGGCCGTCATCATCGGCATGGGCGGCTCTATTCCGATCGTCGGCGATTTCCAGAAGATGCTCGGCATGGAATCGCTGCTGGTCGGCTTCGGCCTGTCCGACGACCGCATCCACTCGCCCAACGAGAAATACGACCTCCAGTCCTTCCACAAGGGCATCCGCTCCTGGGTGCGCATCCTCGACGCGCTGGCGGCCGCTCGCTAAACGCGGCGCTGACACGTTGAAATCTCAAGATATTGTGAAGGCGCCGCCGGCCGGGACGCCCTTGACCCGGCCGGGTGGCGATGGTCTCATGACCCGTATGACGTCGAGACTGCCTCCGCCGGACCGAAAAAGACCTGCATGAAGACGATCCGCGCTCTGATCTGGCCGGCCGTCGGGCTGGCGGCCATCCTGTTTTCGCTTTACGGGCTTTATCACGAGCTGCGCGGGCTTTCGCTCGACGAGTTCCTGGCAAGCTTCGAGGCCGTGCCGCTGAAGAGCTGGCTGCTGGCGGCCGGCGCCACATTGGTGGCCTATGCGGCGCTTGCGGCCTACGACCATCTGGCGCTCGAACATCTCGGCCGGCGGCTGTCGCTGACCTTCATCACCGTCTGCTCGTTCACCGCCTATGCGCTGTCGCACACCATCGGCGCCTCCGTGTTCTCGGGCGCCGTCGTGCGCTACCGGGCCTACGGGTCGAGGGGGTTGAGCGTCAGCGAAACCGGCGTTCTCGTCGCCTTCTGCTCGCTGACCTTCGTGCTGGGCACGCTGACGCTGTCGGCGATCGTGCTTCTGATCGAGCCGGAGATCGTCGATCGCTTCTCCGCCGTCATTCCGCTCGGAGCCTCGATTTCCACGGCGATCGCCATCCTCGTGCTGATCGGCCTTTATCTTCTGGGAAGTCTCATCCGCTTCAGGCCCATCCACACGCGGTGGTTACATCTGGAATATCCGCGGCCGACGCTGGCGGTACGGCAATTGCTGATCGCCCCGGTGGAGCTGATCGGGGCTGCCGCCATCATCTATTTCGCGCTGCCGGAGGCGGGAAATCCGGGCTACATGGTCGTGCTCGGGGTGTTCCTCGCCTCGTTCTCGGCCGCCCTCCTGTCACACGCGCCGGGCGGCATCGGCGTGCTCGAGCTGATCTTCATCGCGGCTTTGCCGGAAATCGATGCGGCCTCGGTGCTGGCCGCCCTCGTCATCTTCCGGCTGTTCTACCTCGTCATCCCCTTCCTGATGGCGCTCGTGGTGGTCGTGCTGTTCGAGCGCCGTCAGTTTCTGGAGCGCCGACGCGCGGGCCCCTGATCCGGGAAGGTCTGGTCTCTTTTCACGCAACTCCGGACGCAAAACCGCTTCGCACTTTTGCTGGATTTGCTCTTACGACGGTGAATGGCAGACCTTCGGGACCGCCTCGGCAAAGGGTGTCTTCACCTCGCCGAGTTCCGCGCTCTCGATATGCAGCGGCGTGAACGGCGGCTCCTGAATGGCGGCGTTGACGATGCGCGTCACGTAGCATCCGGCAAAGACGCGCTCCTTCCCATCCTTGTCCACCGAGCGGACGGCAACGGGCACCGGCGCGTAGAGGCTGCCGGCTGCACCCTCCTGCGTCACGACGCCGGTCTTTACCTCGACATCGACCGTGTTTTTGTAGCCCAGCACGAAGCTCGCATAGTCGCCGGCCGGCGGCTTGTCGCCGAAATAGGCATAGGCGCGCGCATATTCCTTGCGCTCGATCGCATTGTAGAGCGACTGGACGAGCTTTGCGCCATCCGAACGATCGTCGACATAGGGCGCGTCCTGCGCGAATGCTGCGTGTGGAACGGCGAAGGTTCCGGTGAGCAAGGCGGCGGAAAGGGCGAGGGAGGCGAAGGCGCGGTGATGCATGGAGGGTCCTCGTGATGATGCCGCATCATCAATGGATGATGCCGCATCTTTAGGCCATCGACATGCGGCAAATTGACGACGGTTGCGTCGTTGGATGGTGGCAATGTCTGCAATCGCTCAAATGCGAGCAATCCCTTCAATGCTGTCTTTGTGCCTCTTGGCTAATGTCCCTTTCAGGACAGGATCGATGCCCGAGGGGATGACATGGCGCTGAAGATGCTTTTTGCGGAATTGATGGCGGTTGCGGTGCGGGTGACACCGCTCGCGCCGAGGCTCGGCATATCGAAGCAGGAGGGGAAACAGGCGGCCCGCAGGCACGCGATGATCGCGTCGCCCGCGATGGACCTGCCCATGCTGCCGGCCCCGATCAATCCGGACTGGATCGTCGCAGGTGCGCCGGTCGCCCGTCTCGCCGAGCATTCGCGCAGCCACGACGATGCCGCCGTCACCGCCATGTGGGACTGCACGGCCGGCGAGTTCAACTGGTATTTCGGCTGGGACGAGACGGTCGTCATCCTCGAAGGCGAGGTGCATGTGACGGCCGAGGACGGCACCGAGACGGTGCTGCGCGCCGGTGACATCGGCTTCTTCAACGGCGGCACCTGGGCCAACTGGCGCATCGAGACCTATGTCCGCAAGATCGCCTTCTGCCGCAAGAAATTCCCAGAACCCGTCGTCCTGGCCTATCGCCTGCGCGACCTGCTGCGCGGCGAAGCCCCCAAGGCGGCGCTCGCCGCCTGAGGGACCCGGTGACTTTCGCCCGTTTGCGCGGCGTTCCGCCGTTGCGTTCGGGCTCTTCCCGTCCTACGTGATGAGGCCCGCCTGCGATGAAGGCGGGTCGTTGACCGAGGGAAGACAATGGCAGCCACCAGGACGGCACTCCGGAATGTCGCGGTTCAGATGGACCACGTCTCCACCATCAATATCGCGGGCGATTCGACCTTTGCGATGAGTCTCGAGGCGCAGAACCGCGGCTACAGGCTGTTTCACTATACGCCGGACCGGCTGTCGCTGCGCGACGGGCAGGTTTACGCCACGGCGCAAGCCATGACCCTGCGCGACGTGAAGGGCGATCATTTCACGCTCGGTGAACCCGAGCGGCTGGATCTCTCCACCATGGACGTGGTGCTCCTGCGCCAGGATCCGCCCTTCGACATGGCCTATATCACCTCGACGCATCTGCTGGAGCGCATCCACCCGAAGACGCTGGTGGTGAACGACCCCGCCTGGGTGCGCAATTCGCCGGAAAAAATCTTCGTTACCGAATTTCCGGACCTGATGCCGAAGACGCTGATCACCCGCGACCCGGCCGAAATCGCCAAATTCCGCGAGGAAATGGGCGATATCATCCTGAAGCCGCTCTACGGCAATGGCGGCGCCGGTGTGTTCCACTCCACCCGCGACGACCGCAACATGTCCTCGCTGCTGGAAATGTTCGGGCAGATGTTCCGCGAGCCCTTCATCGCGCAGGAATACCTGCCGGCCGTGCGCAAGGGCGACAAGCGCATCATCCTCGTCGATGGCGAGCCTGTCGGTGCCATCAACCGCGTGCCGGCCGAGCACGATGCCCGTTCCAACATGCATGCGGGCGGCAAGCCCGAGCCGACCGAACTGACGGCACGCGAGAGGGAGATCTGCGCCCGCATCGGCCCGGCTCTGCGCGAACGCGGCTTTCTCCTCGTGGGCATCGACGTCATCGGCGACGTCATGACCGAGATCAACGTGACCTCTCCGACCGGCATCCGCGAGGTCAGGAACTTCGGCGGCGCCGATATCGCCAGCCTGCTTTGGGATGCGATCGAGCGCAAGCGCGCTTGAAAAACCGGCCGGGTTGTGATGTTTGCAACCCTGCCGACATGGTCGATTGTAATCGTTCCGCCAATGTTCTTGTTTTATTCCAGCTGCCGTGTAATGTGAGGAAAGTCTCATAAGCGTATCGGTTGGAGTGGCGGGAATATGGTGGCACGGGTCAGCACGGTGGCGTTCCAGGGCATCGAGGGCGTTCCGGTCGATGTGCAGGTCATGGTCGCGCCCGGCAAGGTCGGTGTGCAGATCGTCGGCCTGCCGGACAAGGCGGTGGCCGAAAGCCGGGAACGGGTGCACGCCGCCCTCCACGCCTCCGGCCTGTCCCTGCCGCCCAAACGCGTGACGATCAATCTCGCGCCCGCCGACCTGCCGAAGGAAGGCAGCCATTTCGACCTTGCGATCGCGCTCGGGCTGATGGCGGCGCTCGGCGCCATTCCGTCGGATGCGCTGGCAGACTACGTCGTCATCGGCGAACTGAACCTCGACGGCACGATCGCCGCCGTTGCCGGCGCGCTGCCCGCCGCCATAGGCGCGAACGCCATCGGCAAGGGCCTCATCTGCCCGGCCGACAGCGGGCCGGAGGCCGCCTGGGCCGGTGCCGAGATCGACATTCTCGCACCCCGCAGCCTCATCGCGCTCGCCAACCATTTTCGCGGCACGCAGGTGCTCACCCGGCCGGAGCCGGCCATCCGTGCGACGGCCGCCAACTTGGCCGATCTCGCCGATATCAAGGGGCAGGAAAGCGCCAAGCGCGCGCTGGAAGTGGCGGCGGCCGGAAACCACAATCTGTTGATGGTCGGCCCGCCCGGCTCTGGCAAATCGATGCTCGCCGCGCGCCTTCCCTCCATTCTGCCGCCGCTGTCGCCGGGCGAGCTCTTGGAGGTCTCGATGATCCACTCGATCGCGGGACAATTGCCGGGCGGCAAGCTCTCGGATCGCCGGCCCTTCCGCACGCCGCATCACTCCGCCACCATGGCGGCCCTCGTCGGCGGTGGCCTTCGCGCCCGGCCGGGCGAGGCCTCGCTCGCCCATAACGGCGTGCTGTTCCTCGACGAGTTCCCGGAGTTCACGCCGCAGGCGCTGGACGCGCTGCGTCAGCCGCTCGAAACCGGCGAATGCATCATCGCGCGCGCCAATCACCGCGTCAGCTATCCCGCCGCCATCCAGCTGGTCGCGGCCATGAACCCGTGCCGCTGCGGCATGGCGGGCGAGCCGGGGCATAGCTGCGCACGGGGCCCGCGCTGCGCCGGCGACTATCAGGCGCGCATCTCCGGCCCGCTGATGGACCGGATCGACATCCGCATCCATGTTCCCGCAGTGTCTGCGGCCGACCTCATCCGCCCGGCGACCGCCGAAACCAGCGCGGTCGTCGCGGCCCGCGTGGCGAATGCAAGGGCGCTCCAGATCGACCGCTTCATCGCCTTCGGCATGCCGAAGATTACCTCGAACGCGCGCTGCACCACATCGATGATCGAGACGCTGGCCGAACCCGATGCCGGCGGCCTCCAGCTCCTGCGCGAGGCGGCCGAACGGATGACGTTTTCCGCACGCGCCTACCACCGCGTCCTCAAGGTCGCCCGGACGCTGGCCGACCTCGACGCCCGCCCGACGGTCGGCCGCATCCACATCGCCGAAGCCATCTCCTACCGTATCGCCGGAGACCGCATGACCAGTGCCGCGTGAGGAGAACGGCGATGGCAGCGGGATCGTTTCGTCGACCGGAATGCCATCCTGAAAAAAGCGCAAGCCTGCGAAAAAGGTAGGCCGTGCGAACTTTATCCCCGCGGAAAAATGCGGCAGTGTACGCTTGTCGAGGACGGCGCGGTTGCGCCACGTCCAATGCCGGTCGCAGCCCCACCCGGTCAAAACAAGGGAACGCTCTCCATGAAAACGCTCGTCGTCTGCTCCGGCGGACTGGACTCCGTCACGCTCGCCCATCACGTGGCGCGCGACCATCATCTCGCCGGCCTCCTGTCCTTCGACTATGGCCAGCGCCATCGCCGGGAGCTGGACTTCGCGGCCGAGGCGGCCGGAAGGCTAGGCGTGCCCCATCATCTCATCGACATCGGGCCGATCGGCGCGCATCTGACCGGTTCGGCGCTGACGGACGATATCGCGGTGCCGGACGGGCATTATGCGCAGGAGACGATGAAGGCGACGGTGGTGCCGAACCGCAATGCCATCATGCTCACGATCGCCTTCGGGCTTGCGGCCGCGCAGAAACTGGATGCGGTCGCCGTCGCCGTTCATGGCGGCGATCACTTCATCTACCCCGATTGCCGGCCCGATTTCATCCGGTCGTTCCAGACCATGCAGAACCACGCGCTGGACGGCTATGCCGCGGTGACGCTCTACGCACCCTATGTGGAGCGCTCGAAAGCCGACATCGTCACGGACGGTGCCGAAAACGGCACGCCCTTCGCGCGAACATGGTCCTGCTACAAGGGTGGGGAGGTACATTGCGGGCGGTGCGGCACCTGCGTGGAGCGACGCGAAGCCTTCCATCTCGCCGGCATCGCAGACCCCACGCTCTACGAGGATGCCGATTTCTGGCGGGAGGCCTGCGGGGTCGGGCGGTTCGTGGCGGAAGAGGTCCGCTGACGTCTGGAGCATTTCCAGCCGAAGCGGGATCGCTTCGGCGTCGGACAATGCGGCAAAAACAACTGACCAGTGCATTTCCGGTGAACCGGTCTTCACCGGAAATGCACTGGTCAAAACGGGAACCGCAGCGACGCCGTTCCCGTTCCGTCAGTGTCCCATGTGCAGGCCTACTGAAGCGTCGGCGGCTCTTCGTCTCCGAAGAAGGAGCGGATGCCTTCGCGGGCAACGGTTGCGAGAAACTCGTCGAAGGCTTCGCGGTCGGTCGGGAACGGGTCTTCCCACTCGGTCACGTCCTCCTCCTGCGTCAGCACCAGCATCTGCCAGTCGAGATTCGTGCCGGCCGGTCGCGAGATATCGACCAGAACGGTCACGCCGTCTTCGGTGAACTCGCCGGACAGCTCCGAATACTCCATTTCCGGTTCATTATCGTTCGACATCGGTCCTCGCCATTCTCAATTTCTGCCCATTCTACACCGCAACGCTGAGAAAAGCATATCCTGCAACGCACGTCCTTCAAGACAGGCGAATGTCACATTCCGCTCGGTATCCGGGCGACCGAGGCATCCGCAACGGCTGCCAGCATCTCGAGATCGCGCGCGCGGATCTCCGGCGTGACGTCGCTCTGCCGGATCGTGAACCAGGCTTTCAAGGCGTCGATAGCCATGCCGTGGGGCTGCGGATAGGAGGGAAGGCCGAGCACCCAGCCCCGCAGGATGTCGCGATCCATGCGGCCCCTCTCATATTGCTGCTGCATGCGCTGGACGGCGATCGCCAGATCTTCCTGCGTTTTCATGGTCGCGCGCCGCGCGGAAGGTCGATGAAAAGGAATGTCGTCGCTGTCACACTGGTCTACCGCGGTCCATGCCGCATCAGGCGGCTCTGGTGCGAAACCCTACTGCATAATTCCTGAAATCGGAATCGATTTAAGGAATTATGCATCAGATATAAAGCTCTACAGCGAACCCGAGTGCGTCATGTATGACGCACGGCGCTGTAGGGCAAAACCCCTGTCACGGAAACCGGACTTCGAAAGAAATCGTTCACCCTTGCCGGCTTGGACCGGATGTGGCGTAGACGTCAAAAAGCCCCGACGAGCGGGGCTTTGAGGCTTTCAGGCGGGTCGATACTGGCTCAGCGCAGTCCGAAGAACGAGAGGACGGCGAGAACGACGACGACCAGTCCGACGATATAGATGATATTGTTCATGACGGGTTCCCTTGTTTGACATGTAACGAACGCGTGATTCCGGGTTTCGTTCCATTTTGCACGCTCCGGCGGCAGGAGGCGAGCCGCATCCCCGTTCGTTGCCGCAACGATGCATTCGTTGCCGCGAACACGCGTGAGGGTGCCGGAGCATGTCGTTAACGCCCCCTTAAATCGCCGCATTTACAGTTCACCGCACCCTGCGACGGCTTGGGCGGCTTGCCGGCCGCCTTTCCTTCAGCGCACACACGGAGCGGTCACATCCCGGTATGGCAGGCAAATCGCGTTCACGTCCCCGTATCGATCCGTCCTTTTCGAGCGGTGACGACGAGGGATTCCGTGTCGATGCGAGTGACCGCGTGAGCGGACGACCAACGGCTTCCAAATCCTCCGGCTCCAAACCCGTGAAGTCGAAGAGCAGCGGCAAGCCCGCGCGCCGGTCCCTGAAGGGGCGCGGCGGCAGGCGGGGCAGCGGTGGTGGCGGCCTGTTCGGCTTCATCAGGTCCTTCGTGTACTGGTGCATCGTCGCCGGCATCTGGGGCGGCATGGGGGTCGGCGGGCTCGTGCTCTATTACGGCTCGCGCATGCCGAACGCGACCAGCTGGACCATTCCGGAGCGTCCGCCGAACGTGAAGATCCTGGCGGTCAACGGCGACACGCTGGCCAATCGCGGGGCGACCGGCGGCGAGGCGATCGCGCTCGAGGATATGTCGCCCTTCATTCCCCAGGCGGTCCTCGCCATCGAGGATCGGCGCTTCTATTCGCATTTCGGCGTCGATCCGCTGGGTCTGGCGCGCGCCATGATCACCAACGTCACCACGGGCCGCATGGTGCAGGGCGGCTCCACGCTGACGCAGCAGCTGGCGAAGAACCTGTTTCTGTCGCCCGAGCGAACGCTGGAGCGCAAGGTGCAGGAAGTGCTGCTCGCCTTCTGGCTGGAGCAGAAATATTCCAAGGACCAGATCCTTGCGATGTATCTCAACCGCGTCTTCTTCGGCTCGAATGCCTACGGCGTCGAGGCTGCCTCGCAGCGTTATTTCAACAAATCGGCGCGTGACGTGAACCTCGGCGAGGCCGCCCTTCTCGCCGGCCTCCTGAAGGCGCCGTCGCGCCTGTCGCCGGCGCGCGATCCGAAGGCGGCCGAGGAGCGGGCGCAGGTGGTGCTGGGCGCCATGCGCGAAGAGGGGCTGATCACCGACGACGAGGTGAAGACCGCGATGTCGCAGCCGCCGACCAAGGCGAAGAGCTTCTGGTCCGGCGCGCAATATTATGCCGCCGATCTGGTCATGGACCAGCTTCCCGGTCTCGTCGGTGCCGTCAAGCAGGATCTGGTCGTGGAAACCACGCTCGATCTCGATCTCGAAGCCAAGGCCGAAAAGACCCTCTCCGACATGCTGAAGGAGAGCGGCGCGAAATCGCGCGCATCGCAGGCAGCACTCGTGTCCGTGGATGCGACGGGCGCCATCCGGGCGCTGGTCGGCGGGCGGGACTATGCCGAAAGCCAGTTCGACCGTGCGGTCAAGGCCAAGCGCCAGCCGGGCTCGGCCTTCAAGCCCTTCGTCTATGCCGCCGCCATGGAGATCGGCCGCACGCCCATGTCGATCCGCAACGACGCGCCGGTGCGCATCGGCAAGTGGACGCCGGAGAATTACGATCAGAAATATCGCGGCGAGGTGTCGCTTGCCGATGCACTTGCCAATTCGCTGAATACCATTGCGGCCCAGCTCGTCATGGAGGTCGGTCCGGCGCAGGTGGCAAAGCTCGCCCATCGTCTCGGCATCGAATCGGAGCTGCAGGCGAATGCCTCCATTGCGCTGGGGACCTCAGAGGTCAGCCTGCTAGAGCTCACGTCTGCCTATGCTCCCTTCATGAACGGCGGCTTCAAGGCGACGCCGCACATCGTCAAGCGGGTGATGACGGCGGAGGGCAAGGTTCTCTACGAGAACACCTACGACAACCCGCCGCGCGTGCTCGATCCCGAGATCGTCTCGGAAATGAACCAGATGATGGTGGGCGTGGTGGAGCGCGGCACGGGCAAGAACGCCAAGCTCAAGGGCTGGCAGGCCGCCGGCAAGTCCGGCACCACCCAGTCCTTCCGCGACGCACTGTTCGTCGGCTTCACCAACAACCTGACGACCGGCGTCTGGTTCGGCAACGACGACGGTACCTCGATGAAGAAGGTAACGGGCGGAGGTTTGCCGGCGAAGGCCTGGCATACCTATATGACCGAAGCGCACGAAGGCCTGACGCCCTCGCCGATTTTCGGCACCAAGGGCATACAGCCGTCCTTCGACGATCCCGGCATCCAGCGCACCATCGGCGACGTCATCTCCGGAGCTTTCGGCGAGAAGCCGACGGACGTCTACCCGGATGCGCCGGTGGCCGATGCCGAAATGCCGCCGTCCGACATACCCCGGGGGCAGGGCGGCTCGGTGGATGCCGCGGAAGGCGGTCTGGTGCCGCCGGCCGATGTCGGGCAGACCACCAGCGGGACACCGCAGACGCGCCGTACGACCCTGTTCGATATCCTGACCGGGGGTTGACGGCGTCGCGGATGCATGCGGTTCGGAAAAGCGGTCTAAACTCTTTCGTCTCCGCATTTCTTTTCACCGTCTTCAGGGCTTGCGACGCCTTGCACAGCAAAAAACCCGTCCTTATATACGCCGCACGTCCAAGGCTTCCGGGCCTCGGCACCAAACGATGAAGAGCATCCCTAGGGGCTGTCGCACGAATGCCTGACCGGGTTCAGACAGTCCGCTGCAAGGAGAGAACGACATGGCAAAAGTAATCGGTATCGATCTGGGAACGACCAACTCCTGCGTCGCCGTCATGGACGGCAAGGACGCGAAGGTCATCGAAAATGCGGAAGGCGCGCGCACGACGCCGTCCATGGTCGCCTTCTCGGATGATGGCGAACGCCTCGTCGGCCAGCCGGCCAAGCGTCAGGCCGTCACCAATCCGGAAAACACCCTCTTCGCCGTGAAGCGCCTCATCGGCCGCCGCTACGAAGACCCGACCGTGACCAAGGACAAGGCCCTCGTGCCGTTCGAGATCGTCAAGGGCGACAATGGCGACGCCTGGGTCAAGGCCGGTGGCAAGAACCAGTCCCCGTCGCAGGTCTCGGCCATGATCCTTCAGAAGATGAAGGAAACCGCTGAATCCTACCTCGGCGAAAAGGTCACGCAGGCCGTCATCACCGTTCCCGCCTACTTCAACGACGCCCAGCGTCAGGCCACCAAGGATGCAGGCCGCATCGCCGGTCTCGACGTGCTGCGTATCATCAACGAGCCGACGGCAGCAGCGCTCGCCTACGGCCTCGACAAGACCGAAGGCAAGACGATCGCCGTCTACGACCTTGGCGGCGGCACGTTCGACGTCTCGGTTCTGGAAATCGGCGACGGCGTCTTCGAAGTGAAGTCGACCAATGGCGACACCTTCCTCGGTGGTGAAGACTTCGACATGCGTCTCGTCGAATATCTCGCCGGCGAATTCAAGAAGGACCAGGGCATCGACCTGAAGAACGACAAGCTCGCTCTGCAGCGCCTCAAGGAAGCGGCCGAAAAGGCCAAGATCGAACTGTCCTCGTCGCAGCAGACGGAAATCAACCTGCCCTTCATCACGGCAGACGCTTCCGGCCCGAAGCACCTGACGCTGAAGCTGACCCGTGCGAAGTTCGAAGCGCTGGTGGACGATCTCGTCCAGCGCACGATCGCGCCCTGCAAGGCAGCGCTCAAGGATGCCGGCGTATCGGCGTCCGAGATCGACGAAGTCGTGCTCGTCGGCGGCATGAGCCGCATGCCGAAGGTGCAGGAAGTCGTCAAGCAGCTGTTCGGCAAGGAGCCGCACAAGGGCGTCAACCCGGATGAAGTCGTCGCTCTCGGCGCCGCCATCCAGGCCGGCGTTCTCCAGGGCGACGTCAAGGACGTCCTGCTCCTCGACGTGACCCCGCTGTCGCTCGGCATCGAAACGCTCGGTGGCGTCTTCACCCGTCTGATCGAACGCAACACGACGATCCCGACGAAGAAGAGCCAGACCTTCTCGACGGCGGAAGACAGCCAGTCGGCCGTGACCATCCGCGTCAGCCAGGGCGAGCGCGAAATGGCCCAGGACAACAAGCTGCTCGGCCAGTTCGACCTCGTCGGCATTCCCCCGGCACCGCGCGGCATCCCGCAGATCGAAGTCACCTTCGACATCGATGCCAACGGGATCGTTAACGTCTCGGCCAAGGACAAGGGCACCGGCAAGGAGCACCAGATCCGCATCCAGGCATCGGGTGGTCTGTCCGACGCCGACATCGAGAAGATGGTCAAGGATGCCGAGGCCAATGCCGAGAACGACAAGAAGCGTCGTGACGGCGTCGAGGCGAAGAACCAGGCCGAAAGCCTGATCCACTCGTCCGAGAAGTCGCTGAAGGAATATGGCGACAAGGTCACCGAAGCCGACCGCACCGCCATCTCCGACGCGATCGCCGCGCTGAAGACGTCGGTCGAGGCTTCCGAGCCGGACGCCGAGGACATCAAGGCGAAGACCCAGACGCTTCTGGAAGCCTCCATGAAGCTTGGTCAGGCGATGTATGAGTCGCAGCAGACGGATGCGGCCCATTCGGATGCCGCAGCGGACGCTGCTCGCGACAACGTCGTCGATGCCGACTACGAAGACGTCAGCGACGAAGACGACCGCAAGAAGTCCGCGTAAGGCATCAAGGCCTCATGCCACGAGACCTCACTCCATAAGACAGGGCCCGGAGCGAACGTTCCGGGCCTTTTTCGTAAGAGTCTAAAGTCTATGCAGGCATGGATCTTGCCTTCATTTCGTCGAAAAAGCCGGAACCGGCGCAGATTCGCTATGGTATCGGACGACAGGATTTCCTAAATCCTTGTCAAGGGCATTCGGCGATACGAAATCTGGCTCAATGAAATCTGGCGACGACCGACGGCCGGTCCTGTCGCCGCGGTTCAACGGGATACGCGCGACCACATGAAACGTGATCTTTACGAAACACTCGGTGTTGCAAAGACGGCCGACGAGAAGGAGCTGAAAAGCGCTTTCCGCAAGCTGGCGATGAAATACCACCCGGACAAGAACCCGGGCGATGCGGAATCCGAAAAGACCTTCAAGGAAATCAACCAGGCCTATGAGACGCTGAAGGACCCGCAGAAGCGGGCAGCCTACGACCGTTACGGCCACGCCGCCTTCGAGCAGGGCGGCATGGGCGGCGGTGGCGGTGCCGGCATGGGCGGTGGTGCTGCGGGCTTCTCGGATATCTTCGAGGATATTTTCGGCGAGATGATGGGCGGCGGACGCCAGCGCCAGCGCTCGTCCGGCGGCCGCGAACGCGGCGCCGATCTCCGCTACAACATGGAGATCACGCTGGAGGAGGCCTATGCCGGCAAGACCGCGCAGATCTGCGTCCCCACCTCGATCACCTGCGACGTCTGTTCCGGCTCGGGCGCCAAGCCCGGAACGAAGCCGACGACCTGCGGCACCTGCCAGGGCTCTGGCCGCGTGCGCGCCGCGCAAGGCTTCTTCTCGATCGAGCGGACCTGCCCGACCTGCCAGGGCCGAGGCACCATCATTCCCGATCCCTGCACCAAGTGCCACGGCCAGGGCCGCGTCACCGAAGAGCGTTCGCTGTCGGTCAACATCCCCGCCGGCATCGAGGACGGCACCCGCATCCGCCTGTCGGGCGAGGGCGAGGCCGGTCTTCGCGGCGGTCCCTCGGGCGATCTCTACATCTTCCTCTCGGTCAAGCCGCATGAGTTCTATCAGCGTGACGGCGCGGATCTCTATTGCAGCGTGCCGATCTCGATGACGACGGCGACGCTCGGCGGCAAGTTCGACGTGCAGACGCTCGACGGCACAAAGTCGCGCGTCACCGTTCCCGAGGGCACGCAGGCCGGCAAGCAGTTCCGCCTGAAGGGCAAGGGCATGCCGGTGCTGCGCTCGACGCAGGTGGGCGACCTCTACATCCAGATCGGCATCGAAACGCCGCAGAAGCTGACAAAGCGCCAGCGCGAGCTGCTCGAGGAATTCGCCGAGATCTCGTCGAAGGACAACAACCCCGAATCCGCCGGCTTCTTCGCCCGGATGAAGGAGTTCTTCGAGGGCTGATTCGGACGGACACGCATCGACGAGGCCGGAAGCAGGAATGTTTCCGGCCTTTTTCATGAGGACGGACGTCATTGCCATGGCTTCGATCCGCCCCATCTCTTGGAGCCTGACGAAGACGATCGGTCCGTTTCAAGAGAGGATGCCCGCCATGACCTATGCGCTCTATTACTGGGACGGACTTCCCGGTCGCGGCGAGTTCGTGCGGCTGGCGCTGGAGCAGGCGGGGGCCGACTATATCGACGTTGCCCGCCGGCAAGACGGCACCGACCGGATGCTGGAGATCATGGAGGACGATCGTACGGACGCGCCGTTTGCGCCGCCGTTCCTGAAAGACGGCGACCTGATCGTCTCGCAGACCGCCAATATCCTCTTCTATCTCGGACCCCGCCTCGGCCTTGCGCCGGAAAGCGAGGGCGAGCGTCATCGCCTGAATGGTTTGCAGATGACGATCGCCGACATGGTGGCCGAGGCGCACGACACGCATCACCCGGTGGCGACCGGCCTCTATTACGAGGACCAGAAGCCGGAGGCGAGGCGCCGCGCCGCCGATTTCCGCAAGGCGCGCATCCCGAAATTTCTCGGCTACTTCGAGCGCATGCTGTCCGCCAATCCGGCAGGGCCGCAGCATGTCATCGGCAATGCGCTCTCTTACGGCGACCTGTCGCTGCATCATCTGCTGGAAGGCCTGCACTATGCCTTCCCGAAAGCCATGACGGCCTATGGCGCCCGCTGGCCGCATCTCGATGCGCTGCGCGCCCATGTGGCAAGCCTGCCGAACATCGCCGCCTACCGCGCCTCCGACCGTCGTATCCCTTTCAACGAATCCTGCATCTTCCGCCACTATCCCGAGCTCGACGGCATCGAGACCGGTGACGAGGAATGAGCAAACCGATGGTGCCAGCCACGGTGCCAGTCACGGTGTCAGCCACGATGCTTGTCAGACATCGCAAGAGGGCTTAGAGCCGGTCGGCATGCCGCAAAAAGTCTCCCTGTCCCGTCTGAAGCTCGGCGATTTCCGCAATTACGCGGTGCTTTCGCTCGATCTCGACGCACGCCATGTCGTGCTGACGGGCGAGAACGGCGCGGGCAAGACCAATCTCATGGAAGCCGTCTCCTTCCTGTCGCCGGGGCGGGGCCTGCGCCGCGCGGCCTATGCCGACGTGCCGCGGGTGGGCGCGGATGCGGGCTTCTCGATCTTTGCCGCCATTGAGGGCATGCAGGGGGATGTCGAGATCGGCACGGGAACCTTCGGCACCGAGGAAGGGCAGGCGCGCCGCCTGCGCCTCAACGGCACCAATGCCAAGGCGATCGACGAGCTTCTCGACCATCTGCGCGTGCTCTGGCTGACGCCCGCCATGGACGGGCTGTTCACCGGGGCTTCGGGAGATCGACGGCGCTTCCTCGACCGGCTTGTCCTCTCGCTCGATCCGGACCACGGACGACGGGCGACCGATTTCGAGCGCGCCATGCGCAGCCGCAACAAGCTTTTGTCGGAGCACGGGGCCGATCCGGTTTGGCTGACCGGGCTGGAGCGCCAGCTGGCCGAACTCGGCATCGCCATGGCGCTCGCCCGCAACGAGATGCTCGGCCTGCTGGCAGCCCTCATCGACCGCAGCCCGGATGACGGGACGTTTCCGAAGGCGGATCTCGCTCTGTCCGGCTTCCTCGACGGCGAGTGGCACCGCCCGGCCTTCGATCTGGAGGAAGATTATCTGGAGCGTCTGCGCACCGGCCGCTGGCGCGACGGAGCCGCAGGGCGCACGCTCGAAGGCCCGCACCGGAGCGATCTTCTCATTCGCCATCGGGCCAAGAACATCGAAGCCGAGCGCTGCTCGACGGGCGAGCAGAAGGCGCTGCTCGTCGGCCTCGTGCTGGCGCATGCAAGGCTCGTGGCCGACCTCACCGGGCACGCACCGGTGCTGCTGCTGGATGAAATCGCCGCGCATCTCGATGCCGGCCGCCGCGCGGCGCTGTTCGATATCGTCGACGATCTCGGCGGGCAGGCCTTCATGACCGGCACCGATCGCGCCATGTTTTCAGCGCTGGGCGACCGCGCGCAGTTCTTGACGGTTGCCAACGGGCAGGTTTTCGAGTGAGTGTCGGGGCATGGCCGAAGCACTGACACCGCAAGAGATCGACCGTTATTCCCGCCACATCCTGCTGCCGGAAATCGGCGGGCAGGGGCAGCAGGCGCTGAAGGCGGCCCGTGTGCTGGTGGTCGGCGCGGGCGGCCTCGGCGCGCCGGTCATCCTCTATCTCGCCGCCGCCGGCATCGGCACGCTCGGCATCGTCGATGACGATGTGGTGTCGCTTTCCAACCTCCAGCGGCAGGTGGTCCACCAGACCGCCGCCATCGGCACGAGCAAGGTGGACAGCGCGCGGGACACGGTGGCCCGGCTGAACCCGCACGTGACCGTTCGCCCGCTGCCGTTCCGGCTGACGCCCGACACCGTTTCCGAGACGCTCGCCGGCTACGATATCGTGGTCGATGGCTCCGACAATTTCGACACGCGCTATCTCCTAGCCGAAACGGCCGAGACCCTGCGCATCCCCCTCGTCACCGGCGCGGTCGGCCGTTTCGACGGGTCGCTGACGGTCCTCATGCCGTGGACATCATACGCGGCGGGCAGGCCCGCGCCGCGCTACCGCGATCTCTTTCCCGAGCCGCCACCACCCGGCACGGTGCCCTCCTGCGCGCAAGCCGGCATCGTCGGCGCACTGACCGGCGTCATCGGCACGCTGCAGGCCATGGAGGTGGTCAAGCTGGTGACGGGCGCCGGAGACCCCCTGGTTGGCCGCCTGCTGCTCTACGACGCGCTGGCAGCCCGTTTCGAAACCATCCGCTACAAGCGCCGCCGGGCGGATCTTTGAGCGCGCTCTGCCTTCGCGTCCATGGTACTGCGCATGATGGCAGAGGTGTGCAAGATGGCCGAAGCAGAACGTCTTTCCATTTGACGTTATGGGAGGAGATTCAAAAGGACTCGTCCATGGCAAGGCCGTCGGTGATGTCGTCCTCGACGATCGGTGTGAGCTGAAGCATCCGGCCATGTCGAACGGCTATGATGTTAACAACGCCGTCTTCGCGTATGTAATCGAAAAGATAGGTATCGACGACGAGGGTCAGCCCGCCACGGATCTGAAGTCCGTGCGTGACGTTTCCGGCTTCGTCGAACGTCCTCAAAACATCTCTCGCACGCCGGACGGTCTCTGAGAAACGCTGAGCGGCCTGTATGTTGCGGCGACGAAGATAGCCAACCTCGTTCCTGACGAAGGTCGCGGCCTCCCTCGAAACCTTGACTCGCGTCATGCCGCCTGGCCAGCGACGATCTTATCCAAATCGGCGATGAGATCGTCGATGTCCTCGAATTCGCCAGCCGCAATCTGGTCCCGTCCCCGAATTCCAGACAGGACATCCGCCCCCTCATTGAGGAGATACGTCTTCAGGGCGCGGACGATGATGTAACTTCTCGAACGGTCCGTTGCTTCCGCGATGGCCTCGATGCTTGCGAGGATATCCGAGGGCACGCGGAGAGTGACGGATTCCGATCCTTGCGACTTGGTCATAGGGCGTCTCCCGCTTCACAAAACGTAAGACAGTGTAAGACATTTCGATCCGGCGTCAACGTGCTTGACGCATGTCGGGAGCGTGCAGCCACTTGATCGACGCCGTGGCGTAAACCCCAAATGACGGCTCAATTACGCCCCGGCAGCACCCGGTCCGGCGGGCGGTGGCCGTCGAAGAAGGTGCGGATGTTGATGATGACCTTTTCGCCCATGTCGACACGGCTTTCGAGCGTCGCCGAGCCCATGTGCGGCAGCAGCACGACCTTGCCTTCGGAGGCGAGCTTCACGAGTTTGGGGTTGATGGCCGGCTCGTTCTCGTAGACGTCGAGCCCGGCACCGGCGATGCGGCCCTCGCGCAGGCACTTGATGAGCGCGGTCTCGTCCACGATGCCGCCGCGGGCGGTGTTGACGAGGTAGCTCGTCGGCTGCATAAGCTGCAGACGGCGGGCCGAGAGAAGGTGGTAGGTCGCGGGCGTCGAGGGGCAGTTGACCGACACGAAATCGACGCGGGCGAGCATCTGGTCGAGGCTGTCCCAGTAGGTCGCTTCCAGCGATGCCTCGGTCTCCGCGCTGACGCGGTGCCGGTTGTGATAGTGGATGGAGAGACCGAAGGCCTTGGCGCGGCGGGCGACGGCGGTGCCGATGCGGCCCATGCCGACGATGCCGATGCGCTTGCCGGAAATCCGCCGTCCGAGCATCCAGTTGGGCGACCAGCCGGCCCAGTCGTGGCGGCGGTCGGCGAGAATGGCAGCACCTTCCACGAGCCGCCGGGGCACGGCGAGAATGAGCGCCAGCGTCATGTCGGCCGTGTCCTCGGTGAGCACGGCAGGCGTGTTCGTCACCGTGATGCCGCGGCGCGCGGCGGCGTCCACGTCGATATTGTCGACGCCGTTGGAAAAGCTCGCGATCAGCTTGAGCCGTGGTCCCGCCTGCTCGATCAGGCCAGCGTCGATCCGGTCGGTGACGGTGGGCACCAGCACGTCGGCATGGGCCATGGCGGCGGCCAGCTCGTCATGGCTGCGCGGGGTGTCGTCGATGTTGAGTTCCGCATCGAAGAGCTCGCGCATGCGGGTCTCGACGATGTCGGGCAGCTTGCGGGTGATGTAGACCGTCGGCTTCTGTCTCTGCGTCATCGTCAAATCTCTCCCCCGATCCGCGCCAGGCGGACCATCGCGTTGACGGCTTCTTAACCAAGATGATGGATCGTATCCCAGAGCGTTATCTAGCAGAGACGCACGGGAAGACCAACACAGCCTGCCCTCGAAGCGACCGGGATGACCGGAGGTTCTCGATACCGTGCAGGCTTGACGTCTCGGAGCGACCTTCGCGCGTCATTACCGACGCGCGGCGCTTCGGCCTCCGGGCGCTCCGCTGACGATGCGCACCTTGTTCGACCGGTTCGGAAAACGGATTTCGCCATGCGCCAGTTCCATCTCAGTGTGATCGCGCAGTTCAGTGTGAATGCGAGGCGTGGCCTCATGGCCGCGCTCCTTGCGGCCTTCACCATATCCGGTGTCGCCGACCCGGCATGGGCGCAGGCGGCCAAGGGGGCGAGCGGCCTGCCGCTGCCGCGTTTCGTCAGCCTGAAATCGAAGAGCGTCAACCTGCGCGTCGGCCCGAGCGTCGATTATGCCGTCTCGTGGCGCTACCTGAAAACCGGCGTGCCGGTCGAGATCATCCAGGAATACGACAACTGGCGGCGCGTGCGCGATGCCGACGGCACCGAAGGCTGGGTCAATCAGGCGCTTCTTTCCGGCGCCCGCACGGCGCTTGCCGCCCCGTGGATGCGCGGCAAGGGGCAGGGCGTGCTGGTCAACATGCGCCGCGAGCCGCAATCGAACGCCAACATCGTCGCCCGCATCGAGCCGGGCGTGATGCTGCACATCGGCCAGTGCACCGGCGAATGGTGCAAGGCCGAAGCGCAAGGGGCGGAAGGCTGGATCGTCCAGACCGAGATCTGGGGCGCCTACCCCGGCGAGGCGTTCAAGTAATACGGTTTCCGGCTGATCGCGTTCCGCGAACAGGAAACAAGAACCATCGAAAATCTCTGGCCGGAATACGGTTTCCGGTCTGATCAACCGGAAGCCGTATCACCCGCCGGAGTGTTCTCAACCGCTACAGCAGGCCCGCTTTGGCGGCCGCGTCCTTCAGCGACAGCATCGGGCGGGGGCCGATCTGCTCGATCACGATGCCGGCGGCAAGGCTCCCGAGCTTGCCGCAGATGTCGAGCGGCTTGCCCGCGGTGTAGCCGAACAGGAAGCCCGCGGCATAGAGATCGCCGGCACCCGTCGTATCCACGACGCGCGAGACCTTGGTCGCCTCGATCTTGATCCGCTCCTCGCCCCGCACAATGATCGAGCCTTCCTCGCTCATCGTCACCGCCGCCAGGCGGCAGTCCCGCGAGAGCCGGCTCAGCGCGTCGGAGAAATCCTCCGTCTCGTAGAGCGCCAGCGCCTCGGCCCGGTTGGCGAACACGATATCCACCGTGCCGCTCGTCATCAGCTCCAGGAATTCGGCGCGGTAACGGTTGACGCAAAAACTGTCGGACAGGGTCATGGAGACCTCCCGGCCGTTCGCATGCGCGATGCGCGCCGCGTCGCGGATGGCTTCCTTGGCGCGCGGCGGATCCCAGAGATAGCCCTCGAAATAGGTGACGGCGGCATTGGCGACGACATCCGGTTCGACGTCTTCCGGGCCGAGCTCGACGCAGGCGCCGAGATAGGTGTTCATGGAGCGCTCGCCATCCTCGGTCACGAAGATCATCGAGCGTGCCGTCGGCGGAAAGGTGTCGAGCGGCTGCGTGCGGAAATGCACGCCCTGCGCCTGGATGTCGTGGGTGAAGATCTCGCCCAGCTGGTCGTTGGCGATCTTGCCGAAATAGGCAGCCTTGCCGCCAAGGCTCGCAATGCCGGCTGCCGTATTGCCGGCGCTGCCGCCGGAGGCTTCGAGCGCCGGGCCCATGCGCGAATAGAGAAGCTCGGCGCGCTCGGCATCGATGAGGTTCATCGCGCTCTTGATGATGCCGTTGTCGGTCAGAAACCGCTCTTCGCAGCGTGCGATAATATCGACAATGGCATTGCCGATCGTGAGGACGTCGAATGTGGTCATGAACCCCGCCTGGAAAAACTCTGTGGCCGGGGTTCGGTCTTACGCGAATTCTCGCGCTTTGGAAGATCTTATCGGCCTTCGCTGTCGCATGCGCGGTGCTTTCCGCGTGCAAATGCCGCGTTGCGGACGGTAGGGCAGGCGTGGCATATCGATCGCTTGCCTCCCGCGGGATGCCACCTTTGGGTCGCGGGAGCAGGCTCTCGGGAGAAGGGCCTTTTCAAAATGCGCCTGGGAAAACGGAGAGCGTTCATGACGGCCACGATATCGGAGCCAGACGTGACGGGAGAACCGGAGGCGACCGGACTTTCGGCGCGCCTGAACCTCGTTCTCGCGGCGGCCTGTGGCCTCATCGTCGCGAACCTCTATTACGCCCAGCCGCTCGTCGGGCCCATCGGTGCCTCGCTCGGCCTGTCGCCGGACGCGGCAGGGCTGATCGTCATGCTGACGCAGCTCGGCTATGGCCTCGGGCTGTTGCTGATCGTGCCGCTGGGCGATCTCTTCGAAAACCGCAAGCTGATCCTCATGATGCTCGGCCTGTCGATCCTCGCCGTGCTGTCGGCCGGCCTGTTGACGCAGGCTGCGGCCTTTCTGGCGGCAGCCTTCGCCATCGGGCTCTGCTGCGTGGCCGTGCAGATCATCGTTCCCTATGCGGCGCAGATGGTGCCGGCGGCAGAGCGCGGACGCGCGGTCGGCAACGTCATGAGCGGCCTGATGGTCGGCATCATGCTCGCCCGCCCGGTCTCGAGCTTCATTGCGGCCTTCCTGCCGTGGCACATGGTCTTCGTGCTCTCGGCGCTTGCAATGACCGGCCTTGCGGTCTTTCTCGCCCGCGTCCTGCCGCGCCGCATGCCGGCGTCCCGGCTTGGCTACGGCGCGCTGATCGGCTCGCTGCCGCGGCTGTTTGCGACGCAACCCGTGCTGCGCCGTCGTGCGGCCTATCAGGGCTGCATGTTCGCGGCC
Organism: Rhizobium sp. PP-CC-3G-465; assembly: GCF_004343445.1. Lineage (NCBI taxonomy): Bacteria > Pseudomonadati > Pseudomonadota > Alphaproteobacteria > Hyphomicrobiales > Rhizobiaceae > Rhizobium > Rhizobium sp. PP-CC-3G-465. The sequence goes on along the minus strand of NZ_SLYH01000001.1, from coordinate 2,467,641 downwards.
TTCAGCGTCTTCTGGACGGTGACGCCGCTGCTGCTGGCAAGCCCGGCCTTCGGCCTATCGCAGGTCGGCATCGCCTTGTTCGCGCTTGCGGGTGCGGCCGGCGCGCTGGCAGCCCCCATTGCCGGGCGCCTTGCCGACAGGGGCTTGAGCTTTGCGGCGACCCGCATCGCGCTGGTCGGCGGTGCCTGTGCCTTCCTCGTCACGCATCTCGCCCCGCAAGGCTCGACGGTCGCGCTCGTCGTGCTGACGCTTGCTGCCTTCGGTCTCGATTTCGCGGTGTCCACGACCCTCGTGCTCGGGCAGCGGGCGATCTACGTGCTTGGCGACGCGCATCGCAGCCGGCTGAACGGCCTCTACATGGCGACGTCGTTCCTCGGCGGCGCGGTGGGCTCGGCAGCCGGTGCCTGGCTCTACGCGCATTACGGCTGGTGGGGCGCCTCGCTCCTCGGCTTCGCCCTGCCGGCCGCAGCCCTGCTCTACAGCCTCACCGAGCGGCGCTAAGAGTCAGAACACCTGCGGCGGCAGCGCGACCAGCGGCGCCGGGATGGTGTTCGTCTTCTCCGCCGCCTTGCAGAGATCCGCGATGATACAGTGCTCGCATTCGGGACGGCGCGCCTTGCAGGTGTAGCGCCCGTGCAGGATCAGCCAGTGATGCGCGTGGTAGAGGTAATGGTTGGGGATGACCCGGACGAGGTGATCCTCCACCTGATCCGGCGTCTTGCCGGGCGCAAGGCCGATGCGGTTGGCGATGCGGAAGATGTGCGTGTCCACCGCGATCGTCGCCTGACCGAAGGCCATGGAGAGCACGACATTGGCAGTCTTGCGCCCGACGCCGGGCAGTTTCACCAGTTCGTCCCGGTCGCGCGGCACCTCCCCGTCGAAATCCTCGACCAGCATGCGGCTGAGCGCGATGACGTTCTTCGCCTTGTTGCGATAGAGCCCGATGGTGCGGATATGCTCGCGCACCGCATCCTCGCCGAGCGCCAGCATCTTCTCCGGCGTATCCGCGATGGCAAAGAGCGCCTTCGTCGCCTTGTTGACCCCCACATCCGTCGCCTGTGCCGACAGCGCCACCGCGACGACCAGCGTGAACGGGTTGACGTAGTTCAGCTCGCCCTTCGGCTCCGGCCGCTGCACGGAGAAGCGGCGGAAGATTTCCTCGACCTCCTCGGTGGAATAGGCACTCTTCGGCTTGCGCGGCTTTGCCGTCGCTTTGGACATGCGCGGCTTTGACGCTGGCTGGAGGGCCGCAAGCTTTACGGATTTCGGTTTCGGCTCTTTCATGTCTTCTCTATACTGGCGTGCCATGAACGATGGCAACGCCGACATGCGCACTGCTGACAAGCCGGTTTTCGCCGCCGAGCTGACACCCTATCGCTCGCTCGGCACCAAGGGCTTGCGCGTCGTCTTCCTCATCGCCGCGCTGATGAGCCTTGTCCATGTCTTCGTGTTCCTCGTCATCGGTGCGTGGCCCGTCGTGTTCTTCTTCGGGCTGGATTTTGTGGGCCTCTTCGGCGCCTTCTGGCTCAACAACCGCTCGGCCCGAATGCGCGAGGAGGTCAGCATTTCCAGGGACGATGTCGCGGTGCGCAAGTTCACCGCCAGCGGCCGCATGACCGAACACCGGTTCAACCCGTTCTGGACCCGCTTCGATGTCGCCCGTCACGACGAGATCGGCATCGTCTCCATGCATGTCCGCGATCGGGTGCGCGCGACCGATATCGGCTCCTTCCTCAATCGCGACGACCGTGAGACCTTCGCCACCGCCTTTTCCGGCGCACTGGCGACGGTGAAGCGGCGGGGATGAGATCGGAAATCGGGTGGCGGCAGCGGCCTGGATGTGATGATCTCGGCCAAGCGCTTTCGTGCGCGCCGCCGATCAAAGGGCGAAGAAGGAGACGAGGATGACGATCATGCCGCGCCTGACGACGGAGATCACGCCCGAGGGCACCGACTACGAAACCGTCTGCCGCGTGGTGGAGCTGCTGACCGACGATTACCGCGATCAGCCGGGTCTCGAAGACATCGCCGCGCGGCTCGGACAATCGCCGACGCATCTCCAGCGCACGTTTACCCGCTGGGCGGGCCTCTCGCCGAAAGCCTTCCTGCAGGCCGTGACGCTCGACCATGCCAAGCGCCTGCTGGGCCAGGAAGGCCTGCCGCTTCTGGAGGCAAGCTTTGAACTCGGACTGTCCGGCCCGGGGCGCCTGCACGACCTGTTCGTGACGCATGAGGCGATGTCGCCCGGCGAATGGAAGCTGCGGGGCGGGGGCCTGACCATCCGCTACGGCTTCCACCCGTCGCCCTTCGGCACGGCGCTGATCATGGTCACGGAGCGCGGTCTTGCCGGTCTCGCCTTTAACGATGCGGGGCAGGAGCGGGAAAGTTTTGCCGACATGGCCGGGCGCTGGCCGAACGCGACCTATGTCGAGGACATCGTGGCCACGACACCTTATGCCGCGCGCATTTTCGAGGCCGAGCGCTGGGAGGCCGAGCAGCCGCTGCGGGTCGTGCTGATCGGCTCGGATTTTCAGGTGCGGGTCTGGCAGGCTCTGCTCGACATTCCCATGGGACGGGCCGAAACCTATTCGGCGATCGCCGGCCGCATCGGCCAGCCCAAGGCGTCACGGGCCGTGGGCGCCGCCATCGGCCGCAACCCCATCTCCTTCGTCGTCCCCTGCCACCGCGCCCTCGGAAAGAGTGGCGCGCTCACCGGCTACCACTGGGGCCTGACGCGCAAGCGCGCCATGCTCGGCTGGGAGGCGGGGAAGGTCTGATCCATCCCCGCCAGCATTTTTCAGGCGGGCGTCAGTGCGCGCCGGACATGTCGCCCAGAACCTCTTTCGACGCGACGGTCGAATCGGCGTTGAGCGTGTAGACCATGGGGACGCCGGTTGCGAGGTTGAGCTTCAGGATCTCTTCCTTGGTCAGGCGGTCGAGCACCATGACCAGTGCGCGCAACGAATTGCCGTGGGCGGCGACGAGGACCGTCTGGCCCTTGAGCACGCGCGGCAGGATTTCGGTGAGGTAGTAGGGCCAGACGCGAGCGCCCGTGTCGCGCAGGCTTTCGCCGCCCGGAGGGGGCACGTCGTAGGAGCGGCGCCAGATATGCACCTGCTCCTCGCCCCACTTGGCGCGCGCATCGTCTTTGTTGAGGCCGGAGAGGTCGCCATAGTCGCGCTCGTTGAGCGCCTGATCGCGGATCGTCTCAAGCTCGGGCTGGCCGACGGCGTCGAGAATGATCTTCAGCGTCTTCTGCGCGCGCGTCAGGTCGGAGGTGAAGGCGATGTCGTATTTGAGGCCGGTGGCGGCGAGCGCCTTGCCGCCGGTTTCGGCTTCCTCGATCCCGAGCGGGGTCAGGTCGGGGTCCTTCCAGCCGGTGAAGAGGTTCTTCAGGTTCCATTCGCTCTGGCCGTGACGCACCAGGACAAGAGTGCCGCTCATGATCGTTCATTCCTCATTGTGTGTTTCAGTCGGGCAAAAGGGCAGACGAAGGGAGGCGAAAGGCTCAGGCCGTCAGCCCCAGCACGTCCAGCATGGAATAGTAACCGGGCTTCTGCGACCGCGCCCAGAGGGCTGCCGTCACGGCGCCGCGTGCGAAGATCGAGCGGTCGGTCGCGGAATGAGACAGCGTCACGCTCTCGCCTTCGCCGGCGAGGATGACCGAGTGTTCGCCGATGACCGAGCCGCCGCGCAGTGTCGCAAAGCCGATTGTGCCCTCGGGCCGCGGCCCGGTATGGCCGTCGCGCACGCGCACGGACTGGCTTTGAAGGTCGACGCCGCGGCCGCGCGCGGCCGCTTCGCCCAGAAGCAGCGCCGTGCCGGACGGCGCGTCCACTTTGTGCTTGTGGTGCATTTCGAGGATCTCGAGATCCCATCCGGCGGCGGGCAGGGCACGGGCGGCCTGTTGCACGAGAACGCCGAGCAGATTGACGCCGAGGCTCATATTGCCGGATTTGACCACGCGCGCGTGCCGGGCAGCCGCCTCGAACCGCGCTTCGTCGGCGGGCGAGCATCCGGTCGTGCCGACGACGTGGACGATGCGGGCCTGTGCGGCGAGCCCGGAAAACTCGACGCTGGCAGCTGGTGCCGTGAAATCGAGGACGCCTTCGGCCTCGACGAAGGCGCGCAGCGGATCGTCCGTGACGAGGATACCGGTCGGTCCGAGGCCCGCGATTTCGCCGGCATCCCGCCCGATAAAGGCCGAGCCGGAGCGCTCGACGGCGGCCGACAGGGTGACGCCCGGCATGGCGTGGATCGTGCGGATCAGCGTCTGGCCCATGCGGCCCGCCGCGCCCACGACGACGAGTTTCATATCCGGATTGCTCATGCGGTGGGGCTCATATCGTAAGGCTCATGGCGTCTTTTCCGTGCTGTCGACCAGATCTTCGCCGGCGACCAGATCTTCGATGGTGGCGGCCGGCTGGCTGCCCTGGAGATTGTGAAGGCGAGCGTAAAGCCCGTCCTTGCGATCCGCAAGCTCCGTATGCGAGCCTTCCTCGACCACTAGGCCATCGCGCATGACGATGATCTTGTCGGCATTGACGATGGTGGAGAGCCGGTGCGCGATCACCACGACGGTCCGGCCGTCCATGGCATGGTCCAGCGCCTTCTGAACGGCGGATTCCGATTCGGTGTCAAGCGAGGACGTCGCCTCGTCCAGAAGCAGGATGGGCGCGCGCCGCACGAGCGCGCGGGCGATGGAGAGCCGCTGGCGCTGGCCGCCCGACAGGGTCACGCCGTTTTCGCCGACCGGCGTGTCGTAGCCCTGCGGCTGGGCGAGAATGAAGTCGTGCGCATAGGCGAGCCGTGCCGCCTCGTACACCTCTTCGTCGGTCGCCTCCGGCCGGCCGTAGCGGATGTTGTCGCCGATCGAGCCTTCGAAGAGATAAGGCTGCTGCGAGACATAGGCGAGGCCGTTGCGCAGCGACAGCTTGGTGATGTGGGCGATGTCCTGACCGTCGATCAGGATCTCGCCGACGGAGGGATCGTAAAAGCGCGGAATGAGGCTGATGACGGTCGATTTGCCGGCGCCGGAGGGGCCGACCAGCGCGGTGGTCTTGCCGCCTTCGGCAACGAAGCTGACGCCCTTCAGGATCGCGTCGCCATTGCCATAGGCGAAATGGACATTGTTGAAGGTGATCGTCGCAGAGGACACTTCCAGCGCCTTCGCATCCGGCTGGTCGCGCTGGTGCGGCACCGTGTCGAGCACCTCGTAGATCATCCGCGCGTTGACGGCGGCACGCTCCAGCGACACCTGCAGGCGCGCCAGCCGACGGGCCGGATCGTAGGCCATCAGCAGGGCGGTGACGAAGGAGAAGAAGGCGCCGGGTGGCACATTGTCGTAGATCGAGCGGAACGCGGCATAGCCGAGAACGCTGGCGATCGCGAAGCCCGCAAAGGTCTCGGTCATCGGCGCTGTGCGCTCGGAGAGGCGGGCGATGCGGTTCGCGCGGTTTTCCGCCCGCTGGATGATCGCCTCGACCTTGCCCTTCAGCTGCTCCTCCATGGTGAAGGCCTTGACGATCGTGATCCCCTGGATCGTCTCCTGCATGGCGCCGAGCACGTGGCTGTTGATCTCGACCGATTCGCGCGTCGCGTTGCGCAGCCGGCGCGACACGTAGCGAAGGCCGATCAGCAGCGGCGGCGCGATGAGGAAGACGATGATCGTCAGCACCCAGTCCTTGCCGAGCATGACGCCGATCAGCGCGATCAGCGTCAGCAGATCGCGCGCGATCGAGGTGACCGTCATGTTGAGCACGTCGCGGATGCCCGACACGTTCTGGCTGATCTTGGCGGAAATGCGGGCCGAGCGGGCATCGGTGAAATAGCCGACGCTGAGTGCCATCAGATGCGAATACAGCCGGCGCTGATAGCTGGCGACGATATTGTTGCCGATCTTCGACAAAGCAACCGCCTGCCCGTAGGTGGCGAAGCCGCGCACGACGAAGGCGACGAAGATGGCGGCGCAGATGATGAGCACCATGTCGGCGCGCTTGTTGGCGAAGGCCTCGTTGACCACGGCTTCCATGATCCAGGCCGTGAACGCCGTGGAGGCTGCGACCAGCGCGAGGCAGGCGATGGCGAACAGATAGCCCTTGATATGTGCCCGCCCGTTCTCCCGTGCGACCCGCTTGAGCACGCTGGTGATCGTCTCGGCGTCCACTGGCGTGTGCTTCTTCTTCTGATCTTTCAAAAGCTCTTTCCCTGACCGGGCGGTCCTTATCGGATGCTTGCGCCGCGCTCTATAGTGCCTCCGGAGCCGTTTGGCGAGTCTCGGCCCTTTTCGGTTCCGGTCAGGCCTTCCAGTGACGCCCGGTGGTGGCCACGCCGAAGCGGGCCGGGGTCTGCGCAAAGGCCGCAAGGCCGGCAAGGGCTGCGAAAGGATGGGTGACCACATAGGTCGGGATCGAGCGCATCAGCGCCGAATGCGGCGCCTTGTCCTCGAAGGCGGCGCGGAATTCCGGCTGCTGCAACGCCGGCAGGATCTTCTGCGATATGCCGCCGGCGAGATAGACGCCACCCCGCGCCATGAAGATCAGCGCCATGTCGCCCGCCACCCGGCCGAGATAGCCGGCAAAGAGCGACAGCGTCTCAATGCAGGCCGCGTCGGTGCCGGCAAGGGCAGCCGACGTCACCTCGGCCGGGTCGGTGTGTTCGGGCGTCAGCCCGTCGGTGTGGCAGAGCGCCTGGTAGATATTGACGATGCCGCGGCCGCAGAGCAGCTGCTCGGCCGAAATCCGGCCCTCGATCGTCTCCAGATGCGGCCAGATGGCGGTATCGCGCGGCGTGCGCGGGCCGATATCCACATGGCCGCCCTCGCCGGGCACCGGGAAGTAAGTGGCGTGCGTGTGCAGAAGACCGGCCACGCCGAGGCCCGTGCCGGGGCCAAGAACGGCGCAGGAGGCGCTTTCCAGCGGCTCGCCGGTGCCGATCTGCGCGCAGTCGGTCTTGGCAATGGCGGCCACCGCCAGCGCCTGCGCCTCGAAATCGTTGAGAACGATGACGTCCGACAGGCCGAGCGTCGCGATCATGTCGGCCGGCGTGATGACCCAGCCGGCATTGGTCAGCGGGATCTCGTCGCCCTTGACCGGGGCTGCAACCGCGATGATGGCCGAGCGCGGACGAACGGTTGCTTGCTGGAGAATGCTGGTTTCCAGGGCTGCCTGAATGCTCGGATAGCCCCCGGTCGGCACCACGGGAAACACCACCGGCTCCGAGATCTCGTCGTTCAGCAGCGCGAAACGGGCATTGGTGCCGCCGATATCGCCGATCAGGATGGGAAAGGCGAGACCGGGAACCGTTTCTGCAGACGCGGACATGAAACCTCCTGAGGGATCGGGCTAATGGTATCGGGCGACCGGGATCAGCGGGCGGAAAGCGCTTCGCATGTTTTGCCGAATCGCTCCAGTGCAAAAGTCGAGACGAGAGTCTGTCAGGTTCATTCTGAACCAGCCAGACTCTCGATTCCTTTGTCGTCGTTTGTCTCTTCGGGATAACCGGATTCCACTTATCCCTGACAAACTGTAACGGCGCCCGGTGCTCAGAGCGGCCGGAAATCCACCAGGCGCTCGGCCGTCGCGCGGTTCAGCGCCATGGGAATGTCGTAGACAGTCGCCAGCCGCGTCAGGGCCTTTACATCGACATCGTGCGGCAGCGCCGTCAGCGGATCGATGAAGAAGATGAGGAGATCGACATCGCCGGTGGCGATCAGCGCGCCGATCTGCTGGTCGCCGCCGAGCGGCCCGCTTTTCAGCCGCGTTACGTCGAGGCCGGGGCAGGCCTCCTGCACGCGACCGCCCGTGGTGCCGGTGGCGACGATCCGCCAGTCCGCCAGCACGCTCTCGTGGGCCTTGGCGAATTCCGCCATGTCCTGCTTCTTCAGGTCATGCGCGATCAGCGCCATGCATTTGCGAGCCGTCATTGCGTCCTCCGCATCATCCTCTTCGCTCATATTTCCCGGAACCTAAATCGATTCAAGAGGAAAGTGCGGACGCGTCACTGTACCCCGCCGGCAACCGGACGGCGCGTGGGCACGGGAACGGACGGATCGTCAATCGTGGTGGGTGGCATGATGGCGTCGGGCGCGGCGGGGGCGAAGGCCGAGGCCGGCGCCGGCGCAGAGACGGGAACTGCGCCACCGAAGGTCGATGCGGCTTCCGACGCGGATGGCGCGGCCAGCACACCGCTGCAGGCCTGCGGCAGATCGGACAGCATGACGAAGCGCGGCTTGACCGGCTTTGCATCCGGGTTGGGCTTGGGCTTCGCCCAGGGCTCCTGGGTGAACCACCAGGCAAGCGATTTGTCGCAGCCGTCGCCGGGCGCCACGGCCGCCTGCGGCTTGCAGCCGGGCGAATCGGCCGGGCACTTGATGCGGATATGGAAATGCTCGTCGTGGCCGTAGATCGGCCGGATCTTGCCCATCGCCGTCCGGTCGCCGGTCCAGGTCTCGCACAGCTTCTTCTTGATCGCCGGGTTGACGAACACCCGGTCGACCTCCGGTTCGCTCGCGGCCCGCATCAGCAGCCGCGCGTGGGTCGGCGTCCAGCGCTCCGGGTTGACGGTGAGGAACTTGGTCTTGTCGAGCATGGACACGAACGGCTTCTGTTCGCGTTCCGCCACGCTCATCGCCCGCGCGGGCTTCGGCTGGAACCAGATGTCCGCATCGAGCCCGATCTGGTGGGAGGCATGGCCGGTCAGCATCGGCCCGCCGCGGGGCTGGGAGATATCGCCGAGCAGGATGCCCGATCCCCAGCCGATCTCGGCCGCATCGCGCGAGAAGCGCTCGAGAAACATGATCATGTGCGGATTACCCCAGCGCCGGTTGCGCGAGAGGCGCATGGCCTGCCAGGTCGGCCCGTCGGCCGGCAGCGCGACTGCGCCGGACAGGCACCCCTTGGCGTAGGAGCCGAAGGAGGCGGGCGCCGTCCTGCTGGGAAGCGTCATGCCGCCGAACAGCTGCTTGGCCGGCTGCGGCTCTGCCGAAAGGGCGGGCTGGAGGCCGAGCGGCAGGATGAGAGCGGCCGCGATGAACGCTCTGGTCGCCCATCCGGTCGAAGATCTTGCGAGAAACGATGTCATGCGGGTCGGTCCGGTGCTGTCATGATCGGGCTTGGGCGTATTCAGGCTTGGGGTCGTAGAGAGGGATCTTTCTCACACGGTCTTTGTGTCAGACTTGCGGTCAAGCCGATGTGAAGGCGGATTTCAGGCCCTGCCCGGAGCCGCGCCTGTCAATCGGCCGCATTTCGCCTATTGTGTGCTTCGAACGCGACCATGGAGACGAACCGCATGCGGCAGAAGACGAGCAGGACGACACCGGCACTGACCTTTGGCACCCTAGGCCTCATCGCCGCCGCCTTCCTCGCTCCTTGCGTCTTCTTAAGTCCCGTGCAGGCGCAGGACCCCCAATGGCGCCACGGCATGTCGACCGTCGGCGAACTGAAATATCCGCAAGGGTTCAAGCAGTTCGACTATGTGAACGCGCAGGCGCCGAAGGGGGGCGAGGTCCGGCTGGCCACCATGGGCACGTTCGACACGTTCAACCCGGTGCTGGCCAAAGGCGAGATGGCCGCAGGCGTGGTCGGTCCCGTTTCCAGCGCCTCCGGCATGTCCGTCGGCCTGGTGTTCGAAACGCTGATGAAGCCCTCCATGGACGAGGTTCTCACGGATTACGGCCTGCTGGCCGAGGCCGTCGCCTTTCCCGATGATTTTGCCTGGGCGAAATTCCGTCTCCGGCCGGAAGCGACATGGGCGGACGGCACGCCGGTGACGCCGGAGGACGTGATCTTCAGTTTCGACAAGGCCAAGGAGCTCGATCCCAAGGCAGCATCCTATTATGGCCATATCACCAAGGTGGAGAAGACGGGCGAACGGGAGGTGACCTTCTCCTTCGACGAGGTTGGAAACCGGGAATTGCCGAAGGTGGCCGGCAGCCTCCTCATCGTGCCCAAACACTGGTGGGAAGGAAAGGACGTGGAAGGGCGGCCACGCGATATCGCGCGCACGACGCTCGAAATGCCCATGGGCTCCGGCCCCTACAAGATGACGTCCATGAAAGCCGGTTCGACCGTCCGTTACGAACGGCGGGACGACTACTGGGGCCGGAACCTGAACGTCAATGTGGGGCAGAACAACTTCGGAACCATCAGTTTCACATACTTTGCAGACCTCGACGTCGCATTCGAGGCCTTTCGCTCGGGCAATGCGAACTACCGGTGGGAGAACTCCGCGCGCCGCTGGGCGACATCCTACGATTTTCCCGCGGTCAAGGACGGCCGGATCAAGCTCGAGCGGCTGGAGAACGACAGCCGGGACAGCGGCGTCATGGTGGGGTTCGTTCTCAACCTGCGGCGCGAACCGTTCAAGGACGTCAGGGTGCGGGAGGCGCTCAACTACGCCTTCGATTTCGAGGAGTTGAAGCGGACGATCTTCTACAACGAGTATAATCGCATCGACAGCTTCTTCTTCCCGACCGAACTGGCGTCATCAGGACTTCCGGAAGGGCGTGAGCTGGAGATCCTGACGGAGCTGAAGGACAAGGTTCCGCCGACCGTTTTCACCAAGCCCTACACGAATCCCGTTGGCGGCGATCCCGCCAAGCTGCGGGACAATCTGCGCAAGGCGATCGGCCTTCTGAAGGAAGCGGGCTTTGAGCTGAAGAGCAACCGGATGATCGAGACCAAGACGGGCAAGCCGCTGACATTCGAGATCCTGCTCGACGGCACGACGATCGAACGGGTCGCCTTGCCCTTCAGCCAGAACCTGCGAAAGATCGGGATCGAGGCACGGGTTCGCACCGTCGATAGCTCCCAATACACCAATCGCTGGCGGTCGAAGGACTTCGACGCCATCTACCTGGGCTGGGCACAGACCCTCAACCCGGGCAACGAGCAGACGGAATTCTGGGGAACGACCGCCGCCACGCGCGAAGGATCGGCGAATTATTCCGGTCTTGCCGATCCCGGTGTCGATGCGCTGATCCGCAAGGTGATCTTCGCGAAGGATCGCGACGACCTCGTTGCCGCAACGAAGGCGCTCGACCGGGTGCTGCTGGCCAAGCAGATCGTCATTCCGACCTATGCGTCGCGCGACATGCGGATCGCCTACGCACGAGATCTCACGCATCCCGAAAATCTGCCGGAATATGCCGTCGGCTTTCCCGCGATCTGGTGGTCGGCCGCCGCGAAAGCTCCATGAAAGCCTTGCACGTCAGACTGGCCTGCTTTTCATAAGGCAGACCGCGAATCACGAACGGGAACGTCAGCGCATTGATCGGACATCGGAAAACCGGGTTGAACGATAAGAGGGGCCGTAGCGGCGTCATCATGACCAGAGTCCGGGCCAGAGTCCTGGTCGGGGCGCGGATCTGATGGGCGGCTATATTCTGCGCCGTCTGTTCCTGATGATCCCGACGATCATCGGCATCATGGCCATCTCCTTTGCCGTCGTCCAGTTCGCGCCCGGCGGTCCGGTCGAGCAGGTCATCGCCGACCTCACCGGGCCGAACCAGGGCGGTGACCGCCTGTCGGGCGGCGGTGGCGATCTCGCGGGTGCCTCCGGCGGCGACCAGAGCGGCGGCAGCTATCGCGGCGCGCAGGGGCTCGATCCCGACTTCATCGCCAAGCTCGAAAAGCAGTTCGGCTTCGACAAGCCGCCGCTGGAGCGCTTCCTGACGATGATGTGGAACTATGCGCGCTTCGATTTCGGCGAGAGCTTCTTCCGCAATACGTCCGTGATCGATCTCATCCTCGACAAGATGCCGGTGTCGATCTCGCTCGGCCTGTGGATCCTCGTCCTCTCCTACGCGATCTCCATTCCGCTCGGCATCAAGAAGGCGGTGTCGGACGGGTCGCGCTTCGATGTCTGGACCTCCGGCATCGTCATCGTCGGCTATGCCGTGCCGGGCTTTTTGTTCGGCATCCTGCTGATCGTGCTCTTTGCCGGCGGGTCCTTCCTCGACTGGTTCCCGCTGCGCGGCCTCGTCTCGGACAATTTCAGCCAGCTGACCTGGTGGCAGAAGATCCTCGACTATCTCTGGCACATGACGCTGCCGCTGATCACGCTGCTGCTCTCAGCCTTCGCCACCACGACGCTGCTGACCAAGAATTCCTTCATCGACGAGATCCGCAAGCAATATGTCGTCACCGCTCGCGCCAAAGGGCTGGCGGAGCGGCAGGTGCTCTATCGCCATGTCTTCCGCAACGCCATGCTGATCATCATCGCCGGCTTTCCCGCCGCCTTTATCTCCGCCTTCTTCACGGGCTCGCTCCTGACCGAATACATCTTCTCGCTCGATGGCCTCGGCCGTCTCGGCTACGACGCCGTCGTCAAGCGCGACTATCCGATCGTCTTCGGCACGCTGTTCATCTTCTCGCTGATGGGGCTTGTCGTCAGCCTGCTGTCGGACCTCATCTACACCTGGGTCGATCCGCGCATCGACTTCGAGCGGAGGGACGTCTGATGACGGACATCACCGCGAACCCGGCTGTTGTCGCCGTTGCGAAACCCGGACGATTGTCGCCCGTCGCAAAGCGCCGCTGGGAGAATTTCAAGGCCAACCGGCGCGGCTACTGGTCGTTCTGGATCTTCCTCGCGCTTTTCGGCTTCAGCCTCTGTGCCGAGTTCATCGCCAACGACCGGCCGATCCTCGTCTCCTACAAGGGCGAACTGATGGTGCCCGTGCTGGTCAATTATCCCGAAGACAGGTTCGGCGGCTTTCTGGCCGAGACCGACTACGCCTCGGACTTCATCCGCGAGGAGATCGAGGCGAACGGCTGGATGGTCTGGCCGCCGATCCGCTATTCCTACCGCAGCGCCAATTCCAACATCCCGCATTCCGCACCCACGGCCCCCTTCTGGACGATGAGCGCGGCTGAGCGCTGCTCCGGCTACGCGCAAGGGGAGGCCGATCGAGGCTGCACGCTCGGCAATTTCAACTGGCTCGGCACCGACGACCAGGCGCGCGACGTCGCCGCCCGCACGATCTACGGCTTCCGCATTTCGGTGCTCTTCGGCCTGGCGTTGACCATCGCGTCGGCCGTGGTCGGCGTTACCGCCGGCGCGATCCAGGGCTATTTCGGCGGGTGGACCGACCTGTTGATGCAGCGTTTCATCGAGATCTGGTCGTCCATGCCGGTGCTCTACATTCTGCTGATCATCGCGGCGATTCTACCGCCCGGCTTCTTCGTGCTGCTCGGCATCATGCTGCTCTTCTCCTGGGTCGGCTTCGTCGGCGTGGTGCGGGCGGAATTCCTGCGGGCGCGCAATTTCGAGTATGTCCGTGCCGCCCGGGCGCTCGGCGTCGGCAATGCCACGATCATGTGGCGGCATCTCCTGCCGAACGCGATGGTCGCCACGCTCACCTTCCTGCCCTTCATCCTCTCAGGCTCCATCACCACGCTGACCTCGCTCGACTTCCTCGGCTTTGGCATGCCCCCCGGCTCGCCCTCGCTCGGCGAACTGATCGCGCAGGGCAAGTCCAACCTCCAGGCCCCCTGGCTCGGCCTCACCGCCTTCCTGGTGATGTCGGTCATGCTGTCGCTGCTGATCTTCATCGGCGAAGCTGCGCGCGACGCGTTCGATCCGCGAAAGACGTTTGGGTGATCTCGCCAGAAGACGGCAGGGCTGTTAGAATAAAGGTTATCATCTGCCACCAGCCAGGGATGCCGCAGAAGTGAATAAAATCGTTCGTGAATACTATCCCGCAGCTCTCCTGCCGGACGACCTACGTGACGGCCTTGATGGCAGCGTGCACGTTCGCATCGTCATCGAGACCCAAGAAAGTCTGAGCGAAAGTGAACCGGCACATCCGCCTTTTCTCCCAACGCGGACCGATAGATCCGTCAGCGGAGCCGAGATGCTGGAAAAGATCAGGGTTCACAAAGCCAAATACGGGACAACGACGACGGAAGAGGAGGCCGTTCGCAGGATCCGCGATTTGCGCGACGAATGGGACGATGAATGACGGGTGGTCCGAGAATCTATCTCGATACCAACTCATTCATTTTCGCGATAGAAGAAGCTTCCGTACGTTCCGACCTTCTGAACGCTCTGTTCGATATTTCCGTCCGTGGTAGCAACCAGCTTTTGGTCACGAGTGAGCTTGCGCTCGCCGAGCTTTTAGTGAAGCCGTTTCGAACGGGAATGCATGATCTGGTAAGGCGGTATGACGATGTTATCCGAACAGACACGTGGCTGGATGTCTATCCCGTCAACCGCGCAGTTCTTTGGCGGGCCGCAGAGTTGCGTTCCGTCAGCAAGCTGAAGATTGCCGATTCGATTCATTTTTCGACGGCACAGATAACGAACTGCACGCATTTTATGACAGCAGACGGGGATTTCGCATCGCTGTCTGCCCTTCCACTCCCTACAGGAATGCTACCACCGGCCCGGATAGCCATCGTCCGCCCCGACATCCCCACACTCACCACCCTCCTGGAATCCCTGTCCCCATGACCGAACCGCTCCTGTCCGTGCGCGATCTCTCCGTGGCTTTCCACCAGGGCGGCAAGACGTCTCTGGCGGTCGATCGGGTGTCGTTCGATATCGCGAAAGGCGAGGTCGTCGCACTCGTCGGCGAATCCGGGTCCGGCAAGTCGGTCTCAGCCAATTCGATCCTGAAGCTTCTGCCCTATCCCGCCGCCAGCCATCCGGGGGGTGAGATCCTGTTCAACGGGCGCGACCTGCTGAAGATCGGGGACGCCGAACTCCGGGAGGTGCGCGGCAACGACATCACGATGATCTTCCAGGAGCCGATGACGTCGCTCAATCCGCTCCATTCGATCGAGCGGCAGATCGCCGAGATCCTCGATCTTCACCAGGGCATCAAGCCGGCGCAGGCGCGGCCGCGCGTGCTGGAGCTCCTGCGGCAGGTCGGTATCCGCGAGCCGGAGAAACGCCTGAAGGCCTATCCGCACGAGCTTTCCGGCGGACAGCGCCAGCGCGTGATGATCGCCATGGCGCTCGCCAACCGGCCGGAACTGCTGATCGCCGACGAGCCGACCACGGCGCTCGACGTGACAGTGCAGGCGCAGATCCTCGAGCTTCTGAAGCAGTTGAAGGACGAGCATGGCATGTCCATGCTGTTCATCACCCATGACCTCGGCATCGTCCGCAAGATCGCCGACCGCGTCTGCGTCATGACGAAGGGAAAGATCGTGGAGACCGGGCCGACGGCCGAGATCTTCGGCAATCCGCAGCACGCCTATACCCGTCATCTGCTCGCTTCCGAGCCGCGCGGCAAGCCGCCGGCATCCGACGAGACGAAGCCGATCGTCATCGAGGCGAAGGATATGAAGGTCTGGTTTCCGATCAAGGCCGGCTTCCTGCGCAAGACCGTGGATCACGTGAAGGCCGTCGATGGCATCGACTTGACGCTGCGCGCCGGGCAAACGCTCGGCGTCGTCGGCGAGTCCGGATCCGGCAAGACCACGCTCGGCCTTGCGTTGACCCGGCTCATCGGGTCGCAGGGGCGCATCGGCTTCGAGGGCCAGAATATCGAAAGCTATTCCTTCAGCCAGATGCGGCCGCTGCGCCGACGCATGCAGATCGTCTTTCAGGACCCCTTCGGCTCGCTCAGCCCGCGCATGGCCGTCTCCGACATCATCGGCGAAGGGTTGCAGGTGCACGAGCCGTCTCTGTCGGCACGGGAGCGCGATGCGCGCGTGGCTGCGGCGCTGGAGGAAGTGGGCCTCGACGCGGCCACGCGCTGGCGTTACCCGCACGAGTTCTCCGGCGGCCAGCGCCAGCGTATCGCCATTGCCCGGGCCATGGTGCTGAAGCCGCAATTCGTCATGCTGGACGAGCCGACCTCGGCGCTCGACATGAGCGTGCAGGCGCAGGTGGTCGATCTCCTGCGCGACCTGCAGGCCCGCCACGGCCTCGCCTACCTCTTCATCAGCCACGATCTGAAGGTCGTGCGCGCGCTGGCCAACGACATGATCGTCATGCGGCTCGGCAAGGTCGTGGAGAAGGGGCCGGCCGAGGCCATCTTCACAGCGCCGCGCGAAGACTATACCAAGGCCCTCATGGCTGCCGCCTTCGACCTTGAGGCCGTGCCCGTTCCCGCCGTCCGCCAGTAGATGGCCGCCAGATCAGATCCTCCGGATATCATCATGCCCTCCACTGCCGCTCCCGTCGTCATCGACCTGAAGTTCAACGCCGGGGAGGTGCAGGCCGCGCTTGCCGATGCCTTTCCCGGGCGCGACGTCATCAACCGCACCGATCTCGCCCAGGCCGGGCGCGATCTCTCGCAGGCCCGCTATGCCGTCGTCTGGAAGTCGCAGCCCGACCTCTTCGACCGTGCGCCGAACCTTGAAGCCGTCTTCTCCGGCGGTGCCGGCGTCGATCATGTGCTGACGCTGCCGGGATTGCCCGATGTGCCGCTGGTGCGCTTCGTCGATCCGACGCTCACAACCCGCATGAGCGAGTGGGTGGTGCTGCAATGCCTGCTGCATCTGCGCCAGCATGTTGCCTATGAAAAGCAGGCAAAGCAGGGCCTCTGGGCCGAACGTCCCCAGCCGGAGGCGCGCGAACTGACCGTCGGGGTGATGGGCCTCGGCGTGCTGGGCCAAGATGCGGCGCGCAAGCTGAAGACGATGGGGTTCACCGTCATCGGCTGGTCGCGGCGGCCGAAGACGATCGAGGGGATCGAGACCTATGACGGGAGCGGTCTCGACGCCTTCCTCGCGCGCACCGATATCCTCGTCGGCCTCCTGCCGCTGACGGCGGAGACGCGCGGCCTGTTCGATGTGGCGCTGTTTGCAAAGCTGAGCCGCAAAGGGCCGTTCGGCGCACCTGTGTTCATCAATGCCGGGCGGGGCGGCAGCCAGGTCGAGGCCGATATCGTCGCGGCGATCCGCTCCGGCGTGCTGCACGGCGCCTCGCTCGATGTCTTCTCCACGGAACCGCTGGACGCCGATAGCCCGCTATGGACGTTGCCGAACGTCATCGTGACGCCGCATGCCGCCGCGGCGTCGGATGTCCGCGCGCTGTTCCGCCACGTCGAAGCGCAGATCGAGCGCCACGAAGCGGGCATGCCTTTCGAGCATCTGGTGGATCGTACAGCCGGCTATTGATTCGGTTTGGCGTCAGAGACGTTCGACGGGCCTGCGGAAGGCGGTCGGCTGTTCGTAGAGCCAGCCGATCCGTTCGACGGCCTCATCCAGCCCTTCGCGCGCCACCGTCATCGTGTTGCCATTGGCGTGGATCAGGGTCGCCTGGTTTTCCATGATGGCGACGTGACCCTTCCAGAAGACGAGGTCGCCGCGCCGTAGATCCTCGCGGGCGATCTCGTGGCCGAGGGATGCGGCCTGCATGTCGGTGTCGCGGGGTGCGGCGACGCCGGTCATCATCAGCGACAGTTGCACGAGGCCAGAACAATCGATGCCGAAGCCGGAACGGCCGCCCCAGAGATAGGGCGTCTCGATGAAGCGTGCCGCGATGGAGACATAGTCGCCCTGCGGCGCCTCGCCGACCGGCGCGCAGTGACCGGCAACGACGGCCTGGCCGTTCTCCAGCAGGAAATAGCGCGTGCCACGGGTGCCGCGCTCGTCGATGGCGGTGATGCGGCTGCCCATCGACAGCGCCTGCACGGTGGGAAAGCGCAGGTCCGCACCGGAATAGACGAAGGTCCGCGGCGCGGTGATGATGTGCGTCGGGCTCTTCTGGATGCTGACCACGGCAAAATCCGGGACATAGCCGACATAGCTGTCCGCGTCCGCCTTGACCCAAGCCCAGCCATGCGAGGTGTCGAGCACGCGCACGGTCTCGCCGATCAGCAGTTCCGTATCGGCGCCGCAGCCAAGATCCGGCTCGGCCCGCAGCGGCATCACCGGCACGCAGCAGACGGCGGAGGAGCCGGCGGTATAGGCAAGGGCGTCCACATGGCCGCGCAGGCTCTCCTCCGCAAGATCCGGGCGAAAGGCATGAAGCCTGCGGTCGAAGGAATGGGTCATTACGCTCACAGGAAAGGAGGTCTGGAAAGAAGGTTTGGGAAAGAGGATCAGAGCGACAGTCTACGGCCACGATCAATGATCAGATCGCCAAGCTTTTCAAGATAGAGCGCGCCGGTGACGGTGCGTTTGATGACGACGTTGCGCCGGTCGCGTTCGTCGCGCACCCGCTCCACCAGCCCGCGCTCGCCCATCGTGTCCAGCGCCCGCGTGATGACGGGCTTGGTCACGCCCAGCGTCGCGGCAAGGCCGCGCACCGTATGCGGCGGCGGCACGAGGTAGATGTGGAGCAGAATGGCCATCTGCCGCAGCGTCAGGTCGCCGCTCTCCACGCGCACCTGATCGAGCGAGACCGTGTGCCAGAGCGTCAGCGCCTGCGTTGCGGACAGTTCGACCGGCATGATCCCTCGGGGTTTCTCGGAAGACAGAATCCAAGTTGTCCCGGAAAATCGTTACGGAAGCGTTCTCGCATTTACTTTCACGATCGCGTTCAGGGGCCCGATTCGGTGCAGGCGCCGCGCGATGCGGTCGAGATGGGCGCGGCGTCGGGCGTCCGTCGCCCGGTCCATGTCGTGCAGCGACAGCATCCGGAAGTCCACGCCCTTGGCACAGAACGGCGCGATGCCGCGCCGCAGCAGGCGGCGGACCGGATCGCCCATGACGAGGCGTGCGATCCACCAAGGCGAGCCGGTGGTCGTATAGGCATGGAGCAGCCGGATATTGGTCAGCTTGCGCACGATCCGCCCGCCCGCCGCGTCATGGGTGCAGGCGATGCCCGGCGCGAAGACACGGTCGAAGAAGCCCTTGAGAATGGCCGGGAAATTGAACCACCATTGCGGAAAGACGAGGATCAGCCCGTCGGCCGCAGACAGTCTGTCCACGATCGGACCGACGCCGGTGGCGTCATAGGGATCGTCGAAATAGCCGCTTCGCTCCGTCCGGCTGAGGCGCGGGTCGAAGTCCTCCGCATAGAGGTCGAGACGATCGACGCTGTGGCCATTGGCCTCCAGCGCCCGTGTCGCGGTGTCGGCCACGGCGCAAGCGAAGCTCTCCGGCAGCGGATGGGCGAGCACGAGAAGGAAATGCATCGGATACCCCTGAACGGTTCGTCGTCGCATCGGCTTGCGGGAACTCAGGTCCCATACCCGCGTCCCGAGCTTTAAAAAAGACTGCCCTGCTTGGTCGGTTCCGCGCTGCCGCGTTTGCGGGCCTTCGCCGGCGTTCCCTCGGTGGTGATCGCACCGACCGTGCCGTCGGCAAATTGCAGCGCCACGTTCTGACCGGCGGAAAGGGCGGCGGCGGCCTTGACCGGTGCGCCGTCCGCATCCCGCACGATCGCGTAGCCCCGGGCGAGCACGTTCTGGTAGGACAGCGATTGCAGCACGCGATCCTGCGCCGTAACGGCACTGCGGGCGCGGCGCAGCTCGGCGATGACGGCGGCATCCGCGCGGCCCGACAGGCCGTGCAGCCGGTCGGCCGAGCGATGGATCTGCGAGAGCAGCCGCACGGGCAGGCCGCGCAATGCCGCATCCGCCGAGGTGACGCGCGTACCGGCGCGGGCGATCAGCCGTTCGACATTGCGCTCCGCCCGCACCATGCGTTCAAGAAGCCGCTGGCGGCGGTCGTTGATCCGGGCGGTGAGCATATCGGGGCGAAGATGCGCGCCGACGCGCTCGAAGCTGCGGCGCTTGTCGGCGGTGTTGGACACCAGCCCGCGAACGAGCCCGGAGGCCGCCTCGTCGAAGCGGCGGCGGGGCAGAGCGAGCACTTGATCGAGCGAGGGCAGCGCGCGCGCAAGCGCCCGCAGCGATTGCCGGCGATTGTCCATGTGCCGGCCGGCGGCACCGCGCAGGCGCGCGGTCAGCGCGGAGAGCGTGGCTTCGAGATCGGCCCGCACCGGCACCGCCATTTCCGCAGCACCGGTTGGCGTGGGTGCGCGCCGGTCGGCCGCGTGGTCGATCAGCGTCCAGTCCGTCTCGTGCCCGACGGCGGAAATCAGCGGGATATCGGAAGCGGCCGCGGCCCGCACCACGGCCTCGTCGTTGAAGCCCCAGAGGTCTTCGAGACTGCCGCCGCCGCGCGCGACGATCAGCACGTCCGGCTTCGCAATCGGCCCGCCTGCCTCCAGCGCATTGAAGCCGCGAATGGCGGCGGCCACCTCGTCGCCCGAGCCTTCGCCCTGAACCTTGACCGGCCAGACGACGACATGCACGGGGAAGCGATCGGCGATGCGGTGCAGAATATCGCGGATGACGGCGCCGGTGGGCGAGGTCACGACGCCGATGACGCGCGGCATGAACGGCAGGAGCTGCTTGCGGCTCTCCTCGAACAGGCCTTCGGCCGCAAGCTTGCGCCGCCGCTCTTCCAGAAGCGCCATCAGCGCGCCGGCACCTGCCGGCTCCAGCGTCTCGATCATGATCTGGTATTTTGACGAGCCCGGGAAGGTCGTGATCTTGCCGACCGCGATCACCTCCATGCCCTCTTCGGGCTTGAAGCGCAGCTTGCCCATCGTGCCCTTCCAGACGACGGCATCGATGCGGGCGCGTTCGTCCTTCAGGCCGAAATAGGCGTGGCCCGAGGAGTGCGGGCCGCGATAGCCGCAGATTTCGCCGCGCACGCGAACCTGATCGAAGGTCTGCTCCATCGTCCGCTTGATCGAGCCGGACAGCTCGGAAACGGAATATTCCCACAGGTTTGACGGCGAATCGGCATCGAAAGAAGAGCTCATGCCGCCATTGTGACGCGCGCTCGCACAGAAGACCAGATGCGCCGATAACCGGACGCGGCGTTCAGGCGGAGAATATCGTCCTCGTTTTTCCCCGCCTTCTCGTTCTGCGCCATCCTGCCCGCGGAAGACCAACGTGAACCGAGAGAAGGACGACAGAACCATGACCGACCGTTTCGCCCACACGGCAGGCTCCCTTTCGAGCCCCGCCACCCACGCTTTCACCATCACGCCCGCCGATGGCACCGACCTGCCCGAGACGACGCGGGCGATCTACGTTGGCGCCGGCGGCGCGATCGCGCTGCGCATGCAGTCCGGCGCCCTCGTCACGCTGCCCGGCGTCCCCCAGGGCACGCTGCTGCCGCTACGGGCCGACCGCATCCTTGCGACCGGCACCACGGCATCAAGCCTCGTCGGGCTCGTCTAGCCTCTTGTTCTTGCCGCATTGTCCGACGCCGAAGCGATCCCGCTTCGGCGTCGGACAATGCTCCTCAGACGGCTTCCCAGCCGTCCTTGTCGCTGGCGCGGTAGATCGCGTCGATGAAGGCCTGGTTGGCACGCGAGTTTTCGAGCGTCACCACGTCATCCTTGCCGCCCGTGGCCGCGCGCGAAAAGGCTTCGGCCTGAAGCTTGTACTGGCGCGTGTCCTGGAAGCGGAAAAGCTGCGACTGGCTGTGGTTCTGGTTGGTCAAAACCACTTCCTGGCGCCCATAGCGCTCGGCATTGAAGGGCGAGGTCAGCTCGATCACGCCCTCATCGCCGTGGAACACCATGACCTGGCGTGCTGCAAGCTGGGTCGAGATGTAGAAGGACAGCTCGAACGTGCCGAAATCGGCCCGGACGCTCGAATAGATGTCGGTGCCGAAGGTCGCATCGCGTTCCGTCGTCGCCTGCACCCGCTGCGGCTCGACGCCGGTCGAGAACCGCGTCGCCATGGTCGGGTAGACGCCGATATCCGGAAGGCCGCCACCGCCGAGTTCCGGAATGTTGCGCATGTTCGCCGGGTCGCGATTGAAATAGGTGAATGCGCCCTGCACATGCCGCAGCCGGCCGATCGCGCCTTCGGCGAGCAGCGCCCGGACCTTGTGCCAGACGGGGCTGTAGGTGATCATATAGGCTTCCGAGATCAGCACGCCGGTGCGGTCGCGCGCCTCGATCAGCCGGTCGATTTCCTGCGCCTTAAGGGCGATCGGCTTTTCGCAGAGCACATGCTTCCCGGCTTCCGCCGCGCGGATCGACCACTCCACATGCTGGGCGGTCGGCAGGGGGATGTAGACGGCGTCGATCACGTCGGAGGCCAGCATTTCCTCGTAGCTTGCAAAGGCGTGCGGCACGGAAAACCGGTCGGCCATGGCGCGGGCGCGAGCGCCGTCGCGGCTGGCAATGGCGGTGACGACGCAGTTTTCCGCGTCCTGGATGGCGGGAACGACCGCATCGCGACCGATCTTGGCGGTCGACAGAATTCCGAATCTCAACATGCAATGCCTCTCCCTGATGGTGCGCGGGACTATGCCATGAGAGCGGCGGACTGTCTGTGCCAAGCCCCTTGGATGTCCGCGCTTCCCCCATGTTTCTGGTTTCGCTTTCCGATGGCCCATCGTACCTTTTGCCGTGCCGACCCTGTCAGGCGGCGGTCAGGGTCCCTATGTCGAAGGCTGGGCCACGGCCCGAACCCTCGTGATGCGAGACCAAACCGGAGAGTTTTCATGGAAAAGAGAAATCTGGGCCGTACGGGGCTGTCGATCGCGCCGCTGGTGTTCGGGGGCAACGTCTTCGGCTGGACCGCGGACGAGACGACGTCCTTCCGCCTGCTCGACGCCTTCTTCGATGCCGGCTTCAACGCCATCGACACGGCCGACGTCTACTCCGCCTGGGTGCCCGGCAATCAGGGCGGCGAGTCCGAGACGATCATCGGAAAATGGCTGCGCCAGACGAAGCGCCCGCGCGACGAGATCGTCATCATCACCAAGGTCGGCTCCGACATGGGCGAGGGGCAGAAGGGGCTTTCGGAAAAGTGGATCCGCAAGGCCGTCGACGATTCGCTGCTGCGCCTGAACACCGACCATATCGATCTCTACCTCTCGCACTGGCCGGATGCCGAGACGCCCTATGAGGAAACGCTGGGTGCCTATGATGCCCTCGTGAAGCAGGGCAAGATCCGCGCGATCGGCGCGTCCAACCTCAATGCGGGCCAGCTGCGCCAGTCGCTCGACGTCGCCGCGGAAAATAGCCTGCCGCGCTACGACGTGCTCCAACCGGAATACAATCTCTACGACCGCTCGAGCTTCGACGGCGCGCTTCGCAATCTCTGCATCGCGGAGGAGATCGGCGTCATCACTTACTTCAGCCTCGCCTCCGGCTTCCTCTCGGGCAAGTACCGCTCGCACAAGGACCTTGAGGGCAAGGCGCGCGGCAAGGGTGTCGAGAAATATCTCGATGGCCGCGGCATGCGCATTCTCGGTGCGCTGGACGAGATCGCGGCGGAGAAGCAGGCGACGCAGGCCGAAATCGCGCTGGCCTGGATCATGGCCCGCCGCGGTGTCACGGCGCCGATCGCGAGCGCGACGAGCCTCGAACAGCTGCAGAGCCTGACGAAATCCGCCGATATCGATCTCTCCGAGGAGGATTGCCAGCGGCTCAACGAAGCGAGTGAATAGAAAGCGTTGACGCGCAGGCGTGCCTGTCTAAGCTGACGTTTTCGACGCGCTTCGGATAAGGAACGGCAATGGCAAAAGAGATCTTCGTTTCCTACGGCATCGATGTGGATGCGGTCGCTGGCTGGCTCGGCTCCTATGGCGGCGAAGACAGCCCCTGCGACATCTCGCGTGGCGTCTTTGCGGGCAAGGTCGGCAGCGTTCGCTTGCTGAAGATGTTCGAGAAATGGGGCATCAAGACCACTTGGTTCATTCCCGGCCACTCCATCGAGACCTTCTGGGACGAGATGAAGGCGGTTGCCGACGCCGGCCACGAGATCGGCATGCATGGCTACAGCCACGAAAACCCGATCGCCATGACGCCGGAACAGGAAGAGGCGATCTTCGACAAATGCGTCGATCTGATCACGCAGCTCTCCGGTCGGCCGCCGCGCG
The DNA here is from genome assembly GCF_004343445.1 of Rhizobium sp. PP-CC-3G-465. Lineage (NCBI taxonomy): Bacteria > Pseudomonadati > Pseudomonadota > Alphaproteobacteria > Hyphomicrobiales > Rhizobiaceae > Rhizobium > Rhizobium sp. PP-CC-3G-465. The sequence goes on along the minus strand of NZ_SLYH01000001.1, from coordinate 2,443,876 downwards.
GCTATGTAGCGCCGTGGTGGGAATTCGGCTCCAAGACCAATGCCCTGCTGAAGGAAAAGGGTATCCTCTACGACCACTCCCTGATGCACAACGACCACTTCCCCTATTATGTCACCGTTGGCGACGAATGGACGAAGATCGACTATTCGCAGCATCCCTCGACCTGGATGAAGCCCTATGTGGCGGGGCCCGAGACGGACCTGATCGAGATCCCGGCATCCTGGAACCTCGACGACCTCCCGCCGATGATGTTCATCAAGGCGGCGCCCAACAGCCACGGCTTCGTCAGCCCGCGCGATCTGGAACAGCAATGGCTCGACCAGTTCGAATGGGTCTACGAGAATTACGACTACGCCGTCTTCCCGATCACCATTCACCCCGACGTCTCCGGCCGGCCGCATGTGCTGAAGATGCACGAGCGCCTGTTCGAGACGCTGAAAGGCTATGAAGGCGTGAAATTCGTGACGATGGAGGAGATCGCGCAGGATTTCGCCACGCGCTTCCCGCGCGCTGGTGCGGAGCGGCCGAAGCCCTGATATGTGCGGCCTCTGTGGTGCCTTCGCGAATGCCGACCACTGGAGCCAGGGCGGCGACGTGGCGCTCGTCATGCCAGCTGCGGAGCGCATGCGACAGGCGGCGGCCGCCAACCGGGTGCTTGGCGCCCGTGGCCTGAAGCTGTCGGTCTGGGCCGATCGTTTCGTGTTGCGCGGGCCGACGGGGAAGAGCGTCGTGGTCGATCATCTCGGCGCCTTGTGGCCGGCGGCCGACAGCCTCGGCGGCCGCTTCGATCCGCTCGACCTTGGCCTGATGGCGCGGTTGGAAAGCGCGGGATGACGCGGGACCTGATCACCGCGAATGTGCTGACCGGCTTTCTCGGCGCGGGCAAGACGACGCTGCTCAACCGGCTGCTGTCGGGGCCAGACCTTGGCGACACCGCCGTGATCATCAACGAGTTCGGCGATATCGGCCTCGATCATCTCTTGGTGGAGAAGGTCGATGGCGATATCGTGCTGTTGAAAAGCGGCTGCGTCTGCTGCACCGTCCGCGGCGATCTGAAGGATGCCGTGCTGGCGCTGTTCGAGCGCCGCGCCCGAGGCGACATTCCGCCCTTTCGCCGTCTCGTGATCGAAACGACGGGGCTTGCCGACCCCGCGCCGATCATCGCGACGCTCGCGGCCGACATGATGCTCAAATATCATTTCGCCATCGGCAATGTCGTCACCGTTATCGACGTGCCGAACGGCCTGCACAATCTTCAGACCTTCGAGGCGGCGGCCCGACAGGTGGCGCTCGCCGACCGCATCGTCCTCACCAAGACCGATCTCTCGACCGCCGAGGATTGCCATGCGCTGCGCATGGCCGTGAAGGCGATCAACCCCGCTGCCGTCGTGACATCGGGTGACGACAGCGGCACTGTCGCCGCTCTGCTGACGCAGGATATCCACGATCTCGCTTCCCGGCCAGCGGAAGCGCGGCGATGGGTGGCCTCCGCCCGGCATGCCGATCACCGCCACGGGAGCGAGGACCGCAACCGCCACGGCGAGATCCGCGCTTTGTCGCTGACGATGGATCGCCCCATCGCCTGGGCCCGCTTTTCACTGTGGCTGTCCCTACTGGTCCATCGCCACGGCACGCGTATCCTGCGGCTGAAGGGGATTCTCGACGTGGAGGGCGCTGCGTCCCCCGTCGTCGTGCACGGCGTCCAGCACCTGATCCACCCGCCCTTTCATCTGGCCGAATGGCCGTGCGAGAAGGCGAGCCTGCTGGTGCTCATCACCGATGGCGATCTGGGCGATCTCCAGCGCTCCTTTGCCGCCTTCGTGGGTACGCAAGCCGAAGTCCGCACCGCCATTCCGGCAAGCCTGTGACATGAAAAAGCCTTCGGCGAACCGGGTTCACCGAAGGCTTTAGGTGGTGGCGTCAGCGCTCTGGCGCTGTGCTTATCCGCGCAGTACGCCGCCGGTGGTCTTCGTGACGTTGGCGACGATCTTGGCAGTCAGGGCCTCGAAATCCTCGTCCGTCAGCGTCCGGTCGGCCGGCTGGATGACGACTTCGACGGCGACCGACTTCTTGGCCTCGCCGAGCGATGCACCTTCGAAGACGTCGAAGACGGTGACGCCCGCGACCAGCTTGCGATCGGCGCCCGAGGCTGCCTTGACGATGGCGGCCGCTTCGACCGCGCGATCCACCACGAAGGCGAAGTCGCGCTTCACGGCCTGGAACGGCGAAAGCTCGAGCGCCGGCTTGGTACGGGTCGCCTTCTTCTTCGGTTCGGGCAGGGCGTCCACGAACACTTCGAATCCGGCAAGCGCGCCCGATACGTCCAGTGCCTCCAGCGTCTTCGGGTGGAACTCGCCGAAATAGCCGAGCGTGATCTTCGGGCCGTACTTGATGGTGCCCGAGCGGCCCGGATGGAACCAGCCGGGCGCGCCGGCCTCGATCTGCACATTGCCCATGGGCACGCCGCAGGCTTCCAGCACCGCCAGCGCATCGGCCTTGGCGTCGTAGACATCCACCGGCTTGCCGCCGCCGCGGCTGGCATTCGACCAGGCGCGGCCGGCACCGGAAAGGCTCGCCGTGCCGCGACGGATGCCGCCCGCCACGCGCCGCTGGCCCTCGGGCCGGTCGTTCTCATAGGTGCCGGACACCTCGAAGATCGCGACGTCGCCATAGCCCTTGTCGGCATTGCGCTGGGCGGCCGTCAGCAGGCCGGGCAGCAGCGAGGGCCGCATGTCCGACATATCGGCCGCAATCGGGTTCGACAGGGCCAGCGCCGGAGCACCGCCGCCAAAAAGGGTCGCCTGCGCCTTGGGAATGAAGGACCAGGTGACGGCCTCCAGCATGCCGCGGGCGGCCAGTGCGCGCTTGGCCAGCCGCGTGCGGATCTGCAGCGTCGTGAGGATGCGCGTGTTGACCGAGACATCGCGCTCAAGCGGGACCGGCCGGATATGATCGACCCCGTGAATGCGCATGACCTCCTCGACCAGATCCGCCTTGCCATCCACATCGGGACGCCAGGAGGGAACCGTCACGGTGAAGCGCCCGGCTTCCGCACCGTCCTTAACAGGAAAGCCGAGGCCGCGCAGGATCGCGACGCTTTCCGCAGCGCCGACCTCCAGCCCCGTCAGGCGCTTGACCTCGGACACCGGGAAATCGATGGTATTCGGAGCGGTTTTTGGCCCCTCGACGATATTGGCCTCTGCCGGCGTGCCGCCGCACAGTTCCAGCACGAGGTCCGTCGTGCGGTCGAGGCCCGGCACCATATAGGCCGGATCGACGCCGCGCTCGAAACGGTAGCGCGCATCGGTGATGATCCCGAGGCTGCGGCCGGTGCGGGCGATGTTCATCGGGTCCCAAAGGGCCGACTCGATCAGCACGTCCGTGGTGGTCTCGTCACAGCCGGAATGCTCGCCGCCCATCACGCCGCCGATCGATTCCAGACCGTTCTCGTCGGCGATGACGACCGTGTTCGGCGTCAGCGTATAGGTCCGCTGGTCGAGCGCGAGAATGGTCTCGCCGTCCACGGCGCGACGCACGGTGAGATCGCCCTTCACCTTGGCGGCATCGAAGACGTGCATCGGCCGGCCCATGTCGAAGGTCATGTAGTTGGTAATGTCGACCAGCGCGTTGATGGGGCGCAGGCCGATGGCCAGCAACCGCTTCTGCATCCAGGCCGGGCTTGGCCCGTTCTTTACGCCGCGCACGAGACGCAGCGAGAAGCCGGGGCAGAGATGCGTATCGGTGCCGAGGTCGAGGCTGACCTTGACCGGTGTCTCGCCCTGAACCGAAAACACGGGCGCCGGCCGCACTTTCAGCGTGCCGAGGCCGGACGCTGCAAGATCGCGGGCGATGCCGTGAATGCTTGTGCAATCCGGCCGGTTCGGCGTCAGGTTGATCTCGATGATCGGATCGTCGAGCCCGGCATAGGCGGCAAAGCTCGTGCCGACCGGCGCATCCGCCGGCAGGTCGATGATGCCGTCATGGCTGTCGGACATCTGCAGCTCGCGCTCCGAGCACATCATGCCCCGGCTTTCCACGCCGCGAATATTGCCGACGGACAGCGTCACGTCGATCCCCGGAACATAGGCGCCCGGTGCGGCAAACGCGCCGATGAGCCCCTCGCGCGCATTCGGCGCGCCGCAGACGACCTGCACAGGCTGCCCGGCACCGATGTCCACCATCAGCACCTTGAGCTTGTCGGCCTGCGGATGCTTTTCGGCAGACAGGACCTTGGCGATGACGAAGGGTTTGAACGCCGCCTTGTCGTCGATATCCTCGACCTCAAGCCCGATCGCCGTCAGGCGCGTGCAGATCTCGTCGAGCGAGGCGTCGGTATCAAGGTGGTCCTTGAGCCAGGAGAGGGTGAATTTCATGCCATGTTTCCTTCGCGGCCGGTCCCGGCCCGGATATCAAGAATTCTTATTTGCCTTCACATGCGCCGCCAGCACGGCATTGATCCGGCTCTGCCAGCCTGGTCCGGTTCGGCGAAAGTGCTCGACGACGTCCTGGTTGAGCCTGAGCCCGATCCGTTCTTTGACCGGCGCCTTCTGCGGGCCGCGCTCGCCGCGGGTCTTGAAGAAATGAGCCAACTCCGGAAAATCCGATGCCGGGCGCGCTTGAGCCATCATGTCAGCGGTCAATTCGGGAATGTCCTCGCCATGGGCAAATTCATACGCGTCCAGCGTGATCCTTCCGGCATCGACATCAGCCAGCGTCGGGAGCTTGGGACTTTCCTTTTTCGTAGACTTCGCGTTCGCGGTCATTGATCTTCCTCATCGAAATGATGCGCATCCGGCCATTTCTGGGAGTCCAGCAAAGTCGGCAGAGAACGCCATCCAGATAGCCCGTCAAATTGTATCGGATTTCCCCGTAGTCACGCCGCGTATCCAGGTCGATGACGATGCTCTCCCGGTCGAAGTATACGGCGTCGGCAAAATCCAACCCTCGCTCCCGAAGGGTTCTCTGTCGCTTTTCCTCGTCCCACTCCAGTTCCATGATCTACCACGCATCTTAATTTGTGGCCACGAAAAAATCAGGCGCTCAGCCCCCCGAACAGCGTCGGCATGTCGAGCGGGCGGAAGCCGTAGTGGGACATCCAGCGGACGTCGGCGTCGAAGAAGTTGCGCAGGTCCGGCATGCCGTATTTCAGCATGGCGATGCGGTCGAGGCCCATGCCCCAGGCGAAACCCTGGTAGACATCGGGATCGAGACCGCCGGCGCGCAGCACGTTCGGGTGCACCATGCCGCAGCCGAGGATCTCCATCCAGTCGGTGCCCTCGCCGAACTTGACGATCGGGCCCGACGAGCGGTCGCACTGGATATCGACTTCGAAGCTTGGCTCGGTGAAGGGGAAGAACGAGGGGCGGAAGCGCATGGTGACGCTGTCGACCTCGAAGAAGGCCTTGCAGAACTCTTCCAGAACCCAGCGCAGGTTGGCGACGTTCGCCTTGGTGTCGACCACGAGGCCTTCGACCTGGTGGAACATCGGGGAATGGGTCGCGTCGGAATCCTGCCGGTAGGTCTTGCCGGGAATGATGATCCGGATCGGCGGCTTTTGCGCCTCCATGGTGCGCACCTGCACGGGCGAGGTATGCGTGCGCAGCACCTTGCGCGCACCGCTTTCGTCCGGCGGGAAGAAGAACGTGTCGTGCATTTCGCGGGCAGGATGGCCTTCTGGGAAATTCAGGGCGGTGAAATTGTAATAGTCCGTCTCGATGTCCGGACCTTCGGCGATCGAGAAGCCCATATCGGCGAAGATCGCGGTGATCTCGTCGGTGATCTGGCTGATCGGGTGAATGCGGCCGCGCTCGGCGGGGGAGGCGCGCACGGGCAGGGTCACGTCGACGGTTTCGCGCGCGAGACGCTCGGCGATGGCGGCATCCTTGAGGTCCGCCTTGCGGGCCGAAATGGCCTCGCCAATCACGCCCTTCAGCGCGTTGATGGCCGCGCCGCGCGTCTGGCGCTCTTCCGGCGTCATCGTGCCCAGCGTCTTCAGCAGCTCGGAAATAGACCCCTTCTTGCCAAGCGCGGAAAGGCGCACCGCCTCGATCGCGGCCTCGCTGTCGGCAGAGGCGATCTCGCCGAGAAGAGTGCTTTGCAAAGTGTCGAGGTCGCTCATTCGTCTTCTGCCTTGTCGATGGGACGGTTCAAAAACGGAAAAACCCGCGCTAGCCTGCCAGCGCGGGTTTCCCAAAGTCTTCAGTCGTCAGGGAAGCGCTGGCTTACTTGACCGCGCTTTCAAACTCGTTCTTCGTGCCGGCGTCCTTGAGGTAGGACAGGGCGTTCTTCGAGGCTTCGATGAGCGCGCCGAAGGCAGCGGCTTCATGGATGGCCATGTCCGACAGAACCTTGCGGTCGACTTCGATGCCGGCCTTGTTCAGGCCGTCGATGAAGCGGCCGTAGGTCAGGCCATGCTCGCGGACGGCAGCGTTGATACGCTGGATCCAGAGCGCGCGGAAATTGCGCTTGTTGACCTTGCGGTCGCGGTAAGCGAACTGCTTGGAACGATCGACGGCAGCCTTGGCTGCGCGGATCGTGTTCTTGCGGCGGCCGTAGAAACCCTTGGCTGCCTTGAGGACTTTTTTATGCTTTGCGTGAGCGGCTACGCCGCGCTTTACACGTGCCATGGTATGATCTCCTTAAAATCCAATAGTGCCAGACGTCTCAGAGACCGTTGGGCAGGTAGTTCTTGATGACCTTCTTGCCATCGGGCTCGGCCAGAACCATCGTGCCGCGGGCGTCGCGAATGAACTTGTTGGACCGCTTGATCATGCCGTGGCGCTTGCCGGCGGCAGCTGCTACAACCTTGCCGGTCGCGGTGATCTTGAACCGCTTCTTGGCAGAGGACTTCGTCTTCATCTTGGGCATTTTGCTACTCCATTCTGATTATGTGAGGTGACTGACGAGGTCGCCTCGAGCGTAAAAGAACGGCCACGGCATGCCCTGCCGGACCGTTCGGACGGCGGCTTATAACCGCAGGACGGGCAAAGAGCAACAGTCCGGCCATGGGATTCTCATCCGCGGGGGCGTCCGCCCGCCAGAAACGGCAGGATCAGCGAGAGCCCGGTGCCGACGAGGGCGGAGATGACGATCAGCAGATGCGTGTTGACGCTGGCGCTGGCGAGCGTCTCCAGCGCATCCGGCGTCCGCGATGCGCCGAGCGCGGCGGCACCGGCCGCAATGCCCGCCGGATAGGTGCCCACCCCTGCGGGCGCGTGGACGGGCAAAACCGAGGAGATCTCGCCGCCCAGCGCACCCCCGACGCTTGCCGAAAGCGGCCAGACGCCCATCAGCGCGAGAACCCAGGCGAGCACGGCCACCTTGATGCCCCAGTTGAAGACGGTGAGGAACCAGGCGCGGCCGAAAGCGCCGAGATCGGCGGGGATGCCGGCATCGATCTCGTCGATTACCCGTGAAAGTTTTGCCGGAAGATGCCGTTTCGCGCGCCGGGCGAGGCCTTTGCGCAACGGAAACAGGAGAAGGGGCAGAACGAGAAAGAGCGCCCATAGCGTCCCCGCGACGACGGGTCGCTCGGCCGTCGCGACCAGTCCCATTCCGCCGGCGGCAAGGAGGGCATGAAGATCGAGCAGGCGCAGGACGAAGAGCGCCGAGGCACCGCGCGCCAGCGGCACGCCGAATTCCGAGCGCATCAACAGGGGAAAGCTGGTCTCGCCGGTGCGCAGCGGCATCATGATGTTGAGGAGATTGTGGATCTGCGTCACCCGGAAAAGCGCGAGAAAGCGGCCATGGGTCTCGTGGCGAAAATAGTCCTGCATGCGGTGGGTGCGAATGAAATAGGTCGCGACGAGCAGCGCTAGCGCCACGGTGCCCGTTCCAGACCCCACCGTCCGCCACCGCGAGAGGATCTCGCCCCATCCCAGAAACCACTGGAGAAAGGCGGCATAGAGACCGACGACGCCAAGAGTGATCATCAGCATTCGGTTGTATTTTTCTGACGTTTGCACGCTCTCGTCCCCCAAGGCCGTTCTTGCGGCAACATGCCGCCGCGCGCTGTGGATTGCTCCCCGCGGGCGCCTGCTATAACGGAAGCACGGGGAAAACCAGATATATCCGGAGCGCCACGTGCGGGAATCCACGTCAGTAACTGAGAGCGGTGCCAAGACCGCAGGCGAGGTCGAGCTTTCGATCCTCATTCCGGTCTGCAACGAAGAGGAGAGCATTCCGCCGCTTTTCGACAAGATCTGCGATGCGATGCGGGATTTCGGCAAGCCCTGGGAGCTGATTATCGTCGATGACGGCTCGACAGACGGGACGCTGGTCAATCTGCACAAGGAATTTGCCCGGCCCGGGCTCGATCTCAGGATCGTCGAGTTCCAGCGCAATTTCGGCAAGGCGGCGGGCCTGCAGGCGGGCATCGACGTGGCGCGGGGGCGCCTGCTCGTCACGCTCGACGGCGACCTTCAGAACGACCCTTACGATATCCCGCGCATGGTCACTGTTCTGGAAGAGCGCGGTCTCGATCTTCTCTGTGGCTGGCGCAAGGCGCGGCAGGATGGGCTCGTCCTGCGGCTGATCCCGTCCTGGTTTGCAAACCGGCTCATCCGCAAGATCACCGGCGTGCACATCCATGATTACGGCTGCGGCCTGAAGCTCTATCGCACGGACATTCTCCGGCAGATCCGCATTCTCGGCGGCATGCATCGCTTCATTCCCGCCTGGATCGCGACCGTCGTGCCGACATCGCGCATCGGCGAGATGGTGGTGAACCACTATCCCCGCCAGTTCGGCGAATCCAAATACGGGATCTCGCGCACCTTCCGCGTCTTTCTCGATCTCCTGTCGGTGCTCTTCTTCATGCGCTTTCGCCAGCGCCCGGCCCAGTTCTTCGGCTCCATCGGCCTCGTTTTCGGCGCCGTCTGCAGCCTGATGTTCGTCTATCTCGCATGGACGAAGTTCGTGCTGGGGCAGGATATCGGCACACGACCGATGTTCATCATCGCCGTCATGCTCTTCATCGCGGCGGTGCAGATGATCACCACAGGCATCGTGGCGGAGATGCTGGCGCGCATGCAGGTCGGGGAAACCAACTATATCGTGCGCCGTGTTCACGGCCGGGACGACTGACGTGATCGAAGCACTGTCGCGTCGTCGCGGGTGGCTCACCGGGCTGCTGGCCCTCTATTTCCTCGTCAACATCGCGCTCCGGCTCGCTCTGCCATCTTCGCTGGAGCTCGACGAGGGCCAGCAGCTGTTTCTCGCGCAGTGGCTGGCCGTCGGCTATGACAGCCAGCCGCCGTTCTACAACTGGCTGCAATATGGCGTCGTCCAGCTCCTGGGCGATACCGTGCTGGCGCTGTCGCTTCTCAAGAATGCGATGCTGTTTGCCTGCTACGGGCTGGTGGGCATGACGGCGGCGCGGATCATCCGCAATCCCGTTCTCGTCGTCATCGCCGTGCTCGGGCTCCTCACCGTGCCGCAGATCGTCTTCGAGGCGCAACGCGACCTGACGCATACGGTGGCCGTGCTCTTTGCCGCCTGTCTCTTCGTCTACGCGCTGGTCGCCACCCTGCAGCAGCCGACGGCCGGCCATTATGCGCTGACGGGGCTCGCGATCGGGCTCGGCGTCATCGCCAAGTACAATTTCGTCCTGCTTCCCGTCGCGGCTCTCGTCGCCGTCCTGCTCGATCCCGTCTTCCGGCGGCGCCTTTTCGACATGCGGCTGGTTCTGACGGCCGTTATCGCCGTCGCGATCGTGACGCCGCACGGCTTGTGGTTCATCGAGCATCTCCGGACGGCGACGGATCGGACGCTCGGCAAGTTGATGCAGGACGGTGATGACGGCCGCCTGGACCAGATCGGCGATGGCCTGATCTCGCTCGCGCAGGCGCTGATCGCGTTCTCGGTCGTTACGATCGGTGTGTTTGCTGCCGTGTTCGGCCGGCAGTTGCGCGCCGCGTGGCGCACCCAAAGCTCCTGGTCGCGGCTGATCGGCCGTATGCTTCTGATTCTCGTGGCAGCGCTTGTGCTGCTCGTCCTGATCGGCGGGGCTTCCCACATCAAGGATCGGTGGCTGACACCGTTCTTCTTCCTGCTGCCGGTCTATCTCGCGCTGAAGATCGACCTTCTGGATCAGCCCCTCGGGTCGGCACCGAGGCATTTCGGGCGGATCGCCCTTCTCGTCATGATCGTCGTTCCCCTGGTGCTCTTTGCGCGCGTGCCCGCGGCACGGCTGACCGGCGACTACAAGAAGATCAACGTTCCCTACCAGCCGGCGATCGAGGCGATCCTGGCGACCGGTCGTCACCGCCCGACGCTGATCGCAACCACCGAACTGCAGATGGCCGGCAACCTTCGCCTGAACGCGCCGGGTATTCCCGTGATGATCCCGGGCTATGAGGCCTTCCAGCAGCCGGTGACCTTCGATGCCGAGCATCCCTTGTTGATGGTGTGGCGCGACAAGGGGCAAGCGGATGCGCCGCTGGAGCCGCTGTTGCAGGGCTGGCACGACGCCTATATCCGCGCTGCCACCGGCGCCTCCGCCAATCCGATCGAGGCACACGACATCGCGCTGCCCTATCACTATGGAAGACCCGGGGATCTCTATCATGTCCGCTATGCGTGGGTGTATCCGCCGGCACGGTGAAGGCACCCCTGGAAAACCCCATGAAAAAGCCGTCCGGGACAGCGTCGCGGACGGCTTTTGAATGCTGGTCGGGCGTTTCCCGGCAGCGCGTCCCGCCCGGAGGTTATCTCGGGGCGAGCACCATCATCATCTGGCGGCCTTCGAGCTTGGGCTCGGCTTCCACCTTGGCGATGGTCGTGGTGTCTTCCTTGACCTGAAGCAGAAGCTTCATGCCGAGTTCCTGGTGCGCCATTTCACGGCCGCGGAACTTCAGCGTCACCTTGACCTTGTCGCCTTCCTCGAAGAAGCGGTTCATCGCGCGCATCTTCACCTCGTAGTCGTGGGTGTCGATGTTCGGACGCATCTTGATCTCCTTGATCTCGATGATCTTCTGCTTCTTGCGGGCTTCGGCGGCTTTCTTCTGGGTCGCGTACTTCATCTTGCCAAGATCGAGGATCTTGCACACCGGCGGTTCGGCGTTCGGCGAGATCTCGACGAGATCGAGGCCGGATTCCTCTGCCATGCGGAGTGCCTGGTCGGTCGGCACGATGCCCTGGTTGCCGCCCTCGGCATCAATCAGCTGGATCCGGGGAACGCGGATCTCCTTGTTGGAACGGGGGCCGTCCTTGACCGGGGCATCATTTTTGAAAGGTCTGCGAATGGTCGTACTCTCCTCGAGTTGTTGACGACGTTTTGATGTTAGACGAGGCAGGATCCGAAGGCGGCGCTGGCCGCGGGATTGTCTGGATCGTTTGAGGCGACGTCTCTACCACAGGTCGGAAAGAAAATCACCACCTGTCATGCGCCCGCAAAATCTGTTTTAGAAGAATTTCGGCCGCCTTTTCGCCCGAATACGTCGCCTTGGCCCGAATACGTCGTCTTGGAAGGAACGGATATGTCGCTTACCCCCCAGCTTGTCCAGCCGGAGACCCTCGATGTCGGAAGGGACGGCGCTGAACGGCGCATCGCCTACATCCTCCAACCCGCCACGGAAGAGACGAAGCCGACCCTCGTCTGGCTCGGCGGTTACCGCTCCGACATGAGCGGCACCAAGGCGGTGGAGATCGAGCGTCATGCACGCGAAACCGGCTGTGCCTGCCTGCGGCTGGATTACTCCGGCCACGGCGCGTCCGGCGGCGCATTCCGCGATGGCACCATCTCGCGCTGGCTGGAGGAGAGCCTCGCCGTGATCGACCACGCCGTCCGCGGCCCGATGATCCTCATCGGCTCGTCCATGGGCGCCTGGATCGCGCTACGGGCCGTCCAGACCCTGCGGGCCCGGGGCGATGGGCAGCGCATCCAGGGCCTCGTGCTGATCGCACCGGCACCGGATTTCACGGTCGACCTGATCGAGCCGAACCTGACGGACACCGAGCGGGCCTCGCTTGCCGAGCGCGGCTATTTCGAGGAGCCGACGCCCTACGGCCCCGACGCCAACGTCTTCACCTCGGCCCTCATCGAGGACGGGCGTGCGAACGTGGTTCTCTCCGGCATGATCGAGACGGGATGCCCGATCCATATTCTCCAGGGCATGGCGGACCCGGATGTGCCCTTTGCCCATGCCCTGAAGCTGATGGAACACCTGCCGGCCGACGACGTCGTCATGACGCTCATCGGCGACGGCGATCACCGCCTGTCTCGACCCGAGGACATCGAGCGGATCCTCGCGGCGATCGACGGGCTGACGACGGCTTGACGGCGGGCTAGGCCCGCCCCGACATTCAGGCCCTCAGGGCTTCGCGTGCCGTGGCCGCTGCGCGGTCGTTGACGAGCGTCGCAAGCGTGCGGGCCTTCTGCAGGCAGGCCGGCTGCTGGTCGAGGAAGCGGCCGGAGTCGATTTCCATGATCAGCGTCGTGTCGGGCAGGAAGGTCAGCTCGGAGAAGATCTCCTCCCAGGCGATATCGCCCCAGCCGATCGGCAGATGCAGGTCGCCGATGCCGAGCGCGGTGGCTTCCGCCGGATGGTAGAAGGTCTTCTTCGTCGAGGGCAGGCCGAAGCTGTCATGGACGTGCAGATGTCCGGTGACCGGCGCCATGGCGCGCAGCTCGTCGCGGAAATCGAGCCCCTTGAAGGTCGATTCGATATAGGCATGCGAGAAGTCGATCAGCGCCACGACATTGTCGGAGCCGATCGCCCGCACCGTCTCGGCCACCTGGCTCGGCGTCTGGCGGTATTGTCCGCTTTCCGTGGTGAAGATGTTTTCCAGCACGATGCGCACGCCGTAGCCGCGGGCGATCTCGCCCATTTCGGCCAGTGCATCGCGCTCCATCCGGTCGAGATCCGCGCCGTTCTCATCCGGCCCGAGAAGGGCGGCACCGGAATGATGCACGAGAATGCCGGCGCCGAGCCGGTCGCAGAGCTCAAGCATCGCCCGAACCACCTTTTTCTGCAGGTGCAGATGCTGGCGGTCCATGAAGTTGGAGATGATCTGCCCGTGCAAAGAGAGTTTCTGGAAGCCGTAGGGCCGCACGATATCGACGACCCGCCGGGTACGATCCTCGATGATCCGGCCGCCGGCGATGATCTCCTCGCCATAGATGCCGATCTCGCAGGCATTGGCGCCGGTCTCGGCGATCTCGCGCAGCGAGGCGTCGAGCACCGACAGGTCGCCCTTGCCGGTGCGGTTGCAGAAGCCAACGGCGGAAATGATGTCGCTCATGGATCAATCGTCCTCATTGTCTGTTGAAATCGGTCTGCCATCGCGACGACACCCGCCGCGATGATGTGTATCGGTCAAACGGCTTCCGCAGCCTGGCGGACAGGCTCGTATCGCCCTATCGAATGCGTCACGTCGAGGCGACGTCCGGTTTCCCGGTCGAAGACGTGCAGCTGGGCGGGCGGCAGGGCCAGTCCGATCAGGTCGCCGGACGCAACACGGATATCAAGCGGGATGGCGGCTGCAAAGATGCGGCTGCCGAAGGCGGCATGGACGATCCGTCCCGAGCCGAGCTCTTCGACGAAATCGACCCGCGCCGGTAGGCCCTCGCCCGCCGGCACCACGCGGCATTCTTCCGGGCGGATGCCGAGCGTCACGTCGCGACCGGCAAGGGCCGCGGCCATGGCGGAGGAGATCGGGATCGCCAGATGCTCATGGCGGGCGACCGTGGCGGATGCGTCGATGCGGGCGTCCATGAGGTTCATCGGCGGCGCGCCGATGAACGAGGCGACGAAGGTGCTGGCCGGGCGGTGATAGATGTCGAGCGGCTGGCCGACCTGCTCCACATGCCCCTTGTTCATGACGACGAGCTTGTCGGCCAGCGTCATCGCCTCCACCTGGTCGTGCGTGACGAAGACGGAGGTGGCCGACAGGCGCTGATGCAGCTTGCGGATTTCGGCCCGCATGGTGACGCGCAGGGTGGCGTCGAGGTTCGACAGCGGCTCGTCGAACAGGAAGACCCCGGGTTCGCGGATGATCGCGCGGGCCATGGCGACGCGCTGGCGCTGGCCGCCCGAAAGGGCCGCCGGCTTGCGCTCCAGATAGTCGCCTAGCCCGACGATCTTGGCGGTCTCGGCAATGCGCGCGCGGCGTTCGGCCTTGGGCACGCCCGCCACTTTCAGCGCATAGCCGATATTGTCGGCCACCGTCATGTGCGGATAGAGCGCGTAGTTCTGGAACACCATGGCGCAGCCGCGCTCGCGGGGTTCGAGCTTGTTGACGACCCGGCCGTTGATCTCGATCTCGCCGCCGGTGATGTCCTCCAGCCCCGCGATCATGCGCAGCAGCGTGGACTTGCCGCAGCCGGAGGGGCCGAGGATGACGACGAATTCGCCGGAGGCAAAGGCAAGATCGATGCCGTGCAGCGTTGCGGTCTTGCCGTAGGATTTGCGGACGGCCCGGATGGTGATGTCAGCCATGGGTGAAGCCTTTCTGTTTGGAGTGGCTGCTTTTCAGCGCCGAAATGTCATTTTTCGCTGGAGACGAGGCCGCGCACGAACCAGCGCTGAAGGACCGCGACGACGAGGAGCGGCGGCAGCATGATGATGAGCGAGCCGGCCAGCGTGACGTTCCAGTCCGGCGTGCCGTTCTCGGCCGGCAGCAACGCGACGAGCGACATCATGGTGGTCTTGTAGGCGGGATCGGTGATCATCAGCAGCGGCCAGAGATACTGGTTCCAGCCGTAGACGAACATGATGGTGGTCAGCGCCAGCATGTTGGTGCGCGAGAGGGGGATGAGCATGTCGATGAAGAAGCGAACCGGCCCCGACCCGTCCATGCGGGCAGCCTCGGCAAGTTCGTCGGGCAGGGTCATGAAGAACTGGCGGTAGAGGAAGGTGCCGGTGGCTGTTGCGACCAGCGGCAGCGTCAGCCCGGCATAGGAGTTCAGCAGGTTCCATTCGATCGACACCGTGATGCCGGTGACCCAGGCGATCAGAAGACGGATCGGCTCGAACAGGTCCGCGGCGACCGCATAGGTCGGGACCACGCGCACTTCGAGGGGAAGCATCAGCGTGATGAACACGATCCAGAAGAAGAAGTGCTTGAGCGGGGTGCGGAAGAACACGATCGAGAACGCGGTGAGCGCCGACAGCGCGACTTTGCCGAACGTGACGATGCTTGCCATGATGAAGCTGTTCAGCATGGCCGTGCCGAGATCCGCCCGCTGCCAGGCTGCCGTAATATTCACGATCAGCTGGTTCTGCGGCAGGAAGTTGAAGGGAACGGCATTGACCTGCTGCACGGTCTGGCTGGCGCCGGCGACGATGACGGCGAAGGGACCGAGGAGAAGGAGAAAGCCAAGCGCCATCAGCACGTAGGTGAAGGCGTCGGCATAGGGTGTGCGCTGGATCACGGTCGTCTCACTTGTAATGCACGCGCCGCTCGACGAAGCGGAACTGGATGAAGGTGAAGATCATGATGAGGCCGATGAGCACGATGCTCTGGGCCGAGGCGCCGGAATAGTTGAGGCCGCGGAAGGCTTCCTCGACGATGCGGTAGACCATGACGTCGGTGCCGTGGTTGGGGCCGCCATCCGTCGTGCGGGCAACGATGCCGTAGGTGTCGGCACCGACGAAGCCTTCGGTCATCATGATGACGGTGAGGAAGAACAGGGTGGGCGCCAGCATCGGGATCTGGATGTCGATCGCCCGGCGGACCGGCCCGGAGCCATCCATCGCGGCCGCTTCGGTCAGCGACTTCGGCACGGACTGCAGGCCGGCGAGCAGGAAGATGAAGGTGTAGCCGGCCCATTTCCAGGCGAACACGACGATAACGAGGATCAGCGCGTGGCTCCCGTATTTCGCGGGATTCCAGAAATCGGGAAAGGCGGAATTCACCGAGGCCATCAGCCCGCGTTCGGGCGACAGGATGAAGCGGAAGGCCATGCCCGCGGCCGGACCGGCAATCGCGTAAGGCAGGATGTAGAGAAAGCGCACCGCGCCCGAGCCAGGCAGCTGCCGGTCCACGGCCAGCGCCAGCACGAGGCCGATGAAGATGGTGCTGAGCGTGCCGGCCAGCGCGAAGGTGAGGCTGACGACGACCGAGTTCCAATAGAGCGGATCGGCGAACACGTCGCGGAAATTGGCAAGGCCGACGAATTCGGCAGACCCGCCGAAGGGCGGCTCCAGCGTGAAGGCCCAGCGGACGACGGCGACGGCGGGCCAATAGAAGAACAGCGCGATCAGCGCGAGCTGCGGCAGGGCGAAGGCGGTCGGAAGCCACCAGCTTCGAAAGACGGCGCGTTTGTCCATGATGGGGAACCTGAAAGTAAGCAGACGGCAGGAAAGCCTGCCGCAGGACGCGGCAGGCTCGATGACGGTGGGGAGCGCTTAGTTCAGCGTCTGGCCGGCATAGGTCTTTTCGAAGCGGCGCAGGATGGTGTTGCTGCGCTCGGCAGCCTGGTCGAGCGAGGCCTGCACGTCGGCGTTCTGCATGAAGATCGCTTCGAGCGCGGTACCGACTTCCTTGCGGATCTGCGTGAAGCCGCCGAGGCGGATGCCGCGGGTGTTCTCCGAGGTCGGCGTGTAGGTGAGGCTGGCGATCGACAATTCACGACCCTTGTAGGGCGCCTTGTCGTAGAAGCCGTTGGCCTTCATGGCGTCGAAGCCGGTCTTGGTGACGGGGATGTAGCCCGTGACCGTCGACCACCACTGCGCCATCTCCGGCGTGCCGAGATAGTTGAGGAAGGCTGCGGCACCCTTGTACTGGGCATCGGGAAGGCCGGCCATGACCCAGAGCGAAGCGCCGCCGACGAGCGAGTTCTGCCGCTCGGTGCCCTTCCAGACCGGAAGCATGGCGACGTCCCACTTGACGCCTTCCGGCAGGGTCTTGCCGATCGTGCCGTGGTCGGCGATCGACGTCTGGATCATCTGGCAGGTCTGCGAGGTGAAGGCCGGGACGACGTCCATGCCGAGCTGCTTGGTCTTGATCACCACCAGCTTCTCGTCGGCCAGCTTCTTCAGAAACTTCACCTGATCGACGAACTTGGTCTTGTTGAAGACGACTTCGGCATCGAGACCCTTGTAGCCATTGGCCTGCGTCGCGATCGGCAGGTTGTGGATGGCCGAGAACTGCTCCATCGTCGCCCAGGTGTCGAAGCTCATGCCCATCGGGCATTCGTAGCCGGCAGCCTTCAGCTTGCGCGCGGCCTCTTCGACCTGCTCCCAGGTGTCCGGCTTGAAATCGATGCCGGCTTTGGCGAAGGCGTCGGCATTATAATAGAACATCGCGGTGGAGGAGTTGAACGGGAAGGAGTTCAGCTCGCCGGCAGCGGTCGCGTAATAATTGGCGATGCCGCCGAAATAGTTGTTCCAGTCGATCGTGTAGCCGTTGTCGGCCATCAGCGTCTTGGCCGGAATGAAGGCCTTGGACAGCATCAGGTCCAGCGTGCCGGCATCGTAGATCTGCGTGATGGCCGGCTGCTTCTTGGCGCGATAGGCCGCGATCGTGTTCTGCAGCGTGGTGTCGTAGCCGTTCTGCGAGGTGCAGACGATCTCGAAGTCGCCCTGCGACTGGTTGAACTTCGAGCAGGCTTCCTGCACGCGCTCGCCGAGATCGCCCGACAAGCCGTACCAGAATTCGAACTTGGTCTTTTCCGCATGGGCCGGTGTGGTCGTGGCGGTGAGGGTGGTGGCGGCCAGAAGGCCCGCCAGGACGGATGTCAGAACGGAAATTTTCATTTTGTGCCTCTTGCAGGGACGTGAAGGCCTATCCGGGCTCGAGGCCTCGGATAAATCCTCGCCGCTGCTAGCAGCCGGGCATGACAGTCAGGCGTCGGTTTGTTTACGGAATCATGACGGTCGAAAATGACGCAGTGCAGCGCACTCGAAACCGGCAAATGCCCGAAAAACCGCGGGAAGGTAGTGTTAACCATTTCCCAATGGGAACTTAATCCCTCAAAAAGAGGCGTTATTTCAACGGCATGGAGGAGGTGATGCCGAATTGTCTCCAATTTTAACCATATGAATCGATCCCCAAATCTTCAGATTGACGCAGGGGGAAGGAGGCTGTTAACTTTCTGTTAACGATTAGAGCGGTGCGCGCAGCCTTCAAGACGCGAAACCGGCGTTGTTGTCATTTTTCGAGCGGGGACCGGACGTCGCATGCTTTGCGGCGAAGGCTTTCCTGCGCCACAGGGGATGTGCATGGCACAGATGACGGGGCTCAAGGGAATGGTCTTCGCGCTCGCGAGCCTTCTCGTATCGGCAGGTGCCGCCGTACCGGCGCTCTCGGCGACCGCACTGTCCATGCAGACAGGCGCCATCACGTCCCAGCCCATCGGCCACTACGAATTCTGCAAGACGCATGCCGCCGAATGCGACATCCGCACCCGCTCGACGCCCGCACCCCGCGTGACCGCCTATGGCTGGTCCGTCATCCGCGCCGTCAACGCCGACACCAACCACGAGATCACGCCGATGACCGATCTCGAGCTTTACGGCCGGGACGAGGTCTGGGCCTATCCGGAAACCGCCGGCGACTGCGAGGATTACGTTCTTCTCAAGCGCAAGCGTCTCATGGAAAAGGGCTTCTCGCCGGCCGACGTGCTGATCACCGTCGTGCGCAAGCCGGACGGCGAAGGCCACGCGGTCCTGACCGTGCGCACCGCCCAGGGCGATTTCGTCCTCGACAATCTCGACGACGACGTGAAGCTCTGGACCAAGACCCCCTACCGCTTCCTCAAGCGCCAGGCCTCGTTCAACACGGGCCGTTGGGTCACCATCGAAAACGGTGCCGAAATCGTCGTGGGTTCGGTCGGGCGATGATCCATCACCTGTCGCTCGGCGTGTCTGACATCGAGAGCGCGGGACGGTTTTATGACGGGTGCCTGACGCCGCTTGGCTATGCCCGGGTCTGGGAGGATCTGGAGCAGGGTAGCGAAGACCAAGCTATCGGCTACGGCCTTCCAGGCGGTGGCGACAAGCTTTGTCTGAAGCTGCGACCGGGAAAGGACTGCGCGCCGGGCTCCGGCTTCCACCTAGCATTTCATGCCGGGACCCCTGCGGCCGTCGATCGGTTTTATGCTGCCGCCCTTGCGCTTGGCGGCAAAGATAACGGCGCCCCCGGCATCCGCGCGCATTATGGACCAACCTACTACGCGGCATTTGTGATCGACCTCGATGGTCACCGCATCGAAGCCGTCTGCAAGGACTGAAGAACGCCTGTTCTCAACTGTTTCCGATCAGAATACCCGCTCCCAGAACCAGCCCGCCGCCCAGCACGACCTGGAAAGCCGCGCGTAAAAACGGCGTTTCCATGAAGCGGTTCTGGATGAAGGCGATGGCCCAGAGTTCGATGAAGACGACGGCGACGGCGAGTGTGGTTGCGGTCCAGAAATCCGGGATCAGGTAGGGCAGAGCGTGGCCGAGGCCGCCGACGGCGGTCATGATGCCGCAGGCAAGGCCGCGCTTCAGCGGCGAACCGCGTCCCGAGATCTTGCCGTCGTCATGCGCCGCTTCCGTGAAGCCCATGGAGATGCCGGCGCCGACGGAAGCCGAGAGGCCGACGAGGAAGGTCTGCCAGGTATCCTGCGTCGCGAAGGCCGCGGCAAAGATCGGGGCGAGCGTCGAGACGGATCCGTCCATCAGGCCCGCGAGCCCAGGCTGGACATAGGTGAGCACGAACTGCCGTCGTGCCGTGTCGTCCTCCGAGGCCTTGACGTCGTCGGGTGCGTGCCGCGCGCCGAGCATGCGGGCGATGTCCTCGTGACCCTCTTCGGCCAGTGCGAGATCGCCGAGCAGTTTTCGCGTCTCGGCATCGCCGACGCGCTTGGCCGCCTCATGATAGAAGTTCTGCGCCTGCCGTTCCATCGCCTCGGCTTCGCGCCGCATCCGGTCGAGCGTCAGGCTGCGCTGCAGCCAATCGGGCTTCTGTCGGATGAAGCCGCTGACATGCTCGCGGCGAATGAGCGGGATCCGCTCGCCGAACCGCCGGCGGTGCATGTCGATCAGCATGTTGCGGTGCGTATGCTCGACCGTCGCCATGTCCTCGAACACCTTGGCGGAAGCAGGATAGGCGGCGCGCAGGTGATCGGCATAGGCAAGATAGATCCGCGCATCGTCCTCTTCGGAAGAGATCGCAAGCGCTAGGATTTCCTGCTCGCTCAAACTGTCGAAGGCGCGGCGGGAACGGGAGAAGAAGCTCGTCAGCATGATCGGTCCTGAATTAGAATAATTCTAAACTAGACCGTTTGCCGACAAGATCAAGCGCGAATGTGCAAACGCGTTCCAAGAGATCGCGCAGAACCAAAGCTTACGGTGCGGGACTTGGCAGGGAACAAAACCGCACGCATCACGTTCACTTGGGCAATTCGAAATCATTGAACCCACGGAGAATAACAATGGACGTAAACGGCGTAGGCTGGCTCGCAGCCATCATCATCGGCGGTTTTGCCGGCTGGCTCGCAGAACAGTTCATGAAGTCCAATATGGGCGTGTTCATGAACATCATCCTCGGCATCATCGGTGCCGTTGTCCTCAACGCGATCCTGGCCGCTATCGGCGTATCGCTCGGTGCGGGCTGGATCGCATACCTGATCACCGGCTTCATCGGTGCCTGCATCCTCATCGCCATCGGGCGCATGGTGCGTCGCTAAGCGGCGTAACAGGGCGGCAGGCGTAACGAACCGCGACCTTTTCTAGGAGATCAACATGCTGACATTCGCTGCCGAAGGCAACGGTCAGGGCAAGCTGGAAATCAACGGGCAGACGGCGCCCGTGACGTACGAACTTGTCGTCGCCCGGGAAGAGGACGAATCGCGTCAGGTGCGCATCCGCCTCAATGCACCGCGCGACTGGCTGCTAAACCAGGGCTTCAAGGGTGAGGCAATCCTTGTGCGCGCCAATGGCGACCGCATTCCCGTCCGCCGCGAAGGTGGGTTGGATGTGGACGATGCCGTCTCGGTGACGCTCGAAGGCTATGACGATACCCGAAGCGACGCGTCCGATGTGGATGCGGCCTATCCCGAGCTGAAGCACTGATTTCAACCGCATGGCCGAAATTAGAAAAGGGCGCCGTTCATCACGGCGCCCTTTTTGTATGTGTCGTTTGCGGGACGATCAGTCCTTCGCGCGCTCGACATAGGAATTGTCTTCGGTCGCGATGACGACGCGGGTGTTCGCGACGATATGCGGGGGAACGAGCGTGCGGACGCCGTTCGACAGGATGGCGGGTTTGTAGGACGACGACGCCGTCTGGCCCTTGGTGACCGGCTCGGTCTCGACGATCTCCAGCGTCACGTGGCGCGGCAGCTGGATCGCGATGGCGAGGCCTTCGTGGATCGACAGCGTCACGGTCATGCCGTCCTGCAAGAAGACCTTCTGGTCACCGATGTCGTCGGACGTCATCACCAGCTGGTCGTAGTTTGCCGGGTTCATGAAGTGGAAGCCTTCGCCGTCTTCATAGAGGAAGGTGTGATCGCTATCCTCGACATAGGCGCGCTCGACCTGTTCGGTCGTGCGGTAGCGCTCGGAAACCTTCACGCCGTCGGAGATGCGGCGCATGTCCACCTGCGTCACCGGCGTGCCCTTGCCGGGATGGAAGTTGGAGGCTGTGAGAACGACATAGAGCTTGCCGTCGACGTCGAGCACATTGCCCTTGCGAACGGAGGAGGCGATCACCTTGACCATAAGTCTTCCTTGTAACTGATAAAGATGCATCGTAGAGCGTTGAAAACCTGCCCATCTGCGATGCGGGTAAAACCGGATTTGGGCCGCACCTAGCGCATATCAGGGCAAATAGCCAGTGCGGGCCGCGCGGCGGACGCCAAGAATGCCTGAACATGAAGGGCTGCTTCCCGCTCGAGCGATGCCCGACCCCGAACCCCAAACATCGAACGAGTGACCGACCCTGCCATGACGCCAGCCGCAGCCTCCCCCTGGTGGACCCAGCATGTTCACGCCGACCGCCGTCCCTTTCTGCTGGCCCGAAACCGGATCAAGGCGGCGCTGCGCGATTATCTCGCGCGCGAGGATTTCATCGAGGTGGAGACGTCCGCTCTTCAGGTCTCGCCCGGCAACGAAGCCCATCTCCATGCCTTCGAGACGGCCGCGATCGATCCTGACGGCACGCGGACGCCGCTCTATCTCCACACCTCGCCGGAGTTCGCCTGCAAGAAGCTGCTGGCGGCGGGCGAACAGCGCATCGCCTGCTTCGCGCCGGTCTACCGCAATCGCGAGCGCGGGCCGCTGCACCATCCAGAATTCACCATGCTCGAATGGTACCGCGCCGGCGAGACCTACCAGTCGCTGATGACGGATTGCCACGAGATTCTGATGCGCGCGACGGAGGCTGCGGGAACGCGGATGCTCGGGCATCGCGGCCGGTTCTGCGATCCCGCGCTTGAGCCCAAGCGCCTGACGCTGGCGGACGCCTTTACCCGATATGCAGGCATCGATCTCCTCGCGACGGTCGGCCCTACGGGCGAGACGGACCGCGATGCGCTGGCTGCGGCCGTCGGCAGCGCCGGGATAAGGATGGCGGGGGATGACAGCTGGTCCGACCTTTTCAGCCGGGTTCTCGTGGAGAAGATCGAGCCGCATCTGGGCCTTGGCCGGGCGACGATCCTTATGGAGTATCCAGTGGCCGAGGCCGCACTTGCCCGCCCGTCGCCTGGAGATGCGCGCGTGGCGGAGCGGTTCGAGCTCTATGCCTGCGGCGTCGAGCTGGCCAATGCCTTCGGCGAACTGACGGACGCCGGCGAGCAGCGGCGGCGGTTCGAGCTGGAGATGGCGGAGAAGAGCCGCATCTATGGCGAGCGCTATCCGCTGGACGAGGATTTTCTCGCAGCCCTTGCGATCATGCCGGAAGCGAGCGGCAGCGCGCTGGGTTTCGACCGTCTCGTGATGCTGGCGACGGACGCATCCCGGATCGAGCAGGTGCTCTGGGCGCCGGTGGCAGGCACGGAAGCGGGACGATGAGCGGTCCGAGGGCAGGCCCGGGGAGCAGTGTGGCGCTGAAAAGCATCTCTCAACTGCGCGATGCCGGGCTCTTGGGCGAGCAGGCCGGCGATGTCGAGGCGGTCGCGCGCCGCTATGCCGTCGCCGTCACGCCGGCCATGGCGGCGCTCATCGATCCCGATGATCCCCGCGATCCGATCGCGCTCCAGTTCATTCCCGATATCGCCGAACTCGACCACAGGCCCGAGGAGCGTGCCGATCCGATCGGCGATGCCGCCCATAGTCCTGTCGAAGGCATCGTCCATCGCTATCCGGATCGGGTGCTGCTGAAGGTCGTGCATGTGTGTCCGGTCTATTGCCGCTTCTGCTTCCGCCGCGAGATGGTCGGCCCGGACGGGCTGGGCACGCTAACGGCGGACGCGCTGGATGCGGCGATCGCCTATATCGCCAACCATGCCGAGATCTGGGAGGTCATTCTGACCGGTGGCGATCCGCTGGTGCTCTCGCCCCGAAGGCTCGCCGACATCATGGGGCGGCTCGCTGCCATCGACCATGTGAAGATCGTCCGTCTGCACAGCCGCGTTCCCGCCGTCGATCCCTCGCGGATCGATGCGGCGCTGATCGCCGCCCTCAGGGCGAGCCTCAAGACGGTCTATGTCGCGCTGCATGCCAACCATCCGCGGGAGCTGACGCCGGAGGCACGCGACGCCTGCGCCCGGCTGGTGGATGCCGGCATCGTCATGATCAGCCAGACGGTGCTGCTGAAGGGCGTGAACAACGATGTCGCTACGCTGTCGGCCCTGATGCGGGCGTTCGTAGAGACGCGCATCAAGCCCTATTACCTGCACCACCCCGACCTTGCGCCGGGAACGGCCCATTTCCGCCTGTCGGTGGAGGAAGGGCAGGCGCTGGTCGCCGCCCTGCGCGGCACGATTTCCGGCCTCTGCCAGCCGACCTACGTGCTCGACATCCCCGGGGGGCATGGCAAAGCGGTCATTGCAGCCCCCAGTATCGAGCGGACCGATCAGGGCCACAGGGTCGAGGATTTCCGCGGCGGCATTCACGATTATCCACCCCGCTGAACGAGAAAAGCCGGCGCCTTTCGGCACCGGCTCTCGTCGTTCCCGAGGGAAAAGGACGCTTACTGTTCCTTGATCGGCGCGATGGAGATTTCCACGCGACGGTTCTGGGCGCGGCCGGCTTCGCTGGAGTTGGATGCGACAGGACGTTCGGCGCCATAGCCCATGGCCGACATGCGGCGCTGGTCCACGCCCTGCGACCCCAAATAATTGGCGACGGAGGCGGCGCGGCGTTCCGACAAGGCCTGATTGTGGCCGGCGCTGCCGGTGGAGTCCGTGTGGCCATCGACATCGACGAGCGTCTTGTTGAACTTGCGCAGCACGATCGCCACCGAGTTCAGCGTCGAGTAGAAGCCGGGCATGACCTGATCCTGGTCGGTCGCGAACGTGATGTTCGACGGCATGTTCAGGATGATGCGGTCGCCCTGGCGGGTGACGGAGACGCCGGTGCCCTGAAGCTGCGCACGCAGCTCGTTTTCCTGGCTGTCCATGTAGTTGCCGATGAGGCCACCGCCGAGCGCGCCGATGCCGGCGCCGACCAGCGCGGAATCACGCCGTCCGCGGGCACTGCCGCCGACGAGAAGGCCGGTTGCGGCACCGAGGCCGGCACCGATCAGTGCGCCGCCTGCCGTGTTCGACATCTTCTGTTCGCCCGTATACGGGTCGGTCGTCGTGCAGCCGGAAAGGTAGATGGCCGAGACGGCCACGATGGCGAGTTTCTTCATCATCGAATCAAGGGTCCCCAAAATTGCTCCCTGTTTCTCATAGCATTGATTGCGGCCTTATGATGGAAATCGGGTTTCGGCCGGATGCGCTCAGGTGTCGGATGGGGTGAGCGACTTGTAGAAGAACGTCGAGCCGCAGAAGCTCCCATCCGGAAAAAGCGCATAATCCGGAATGACACCGGCACGGCTCCAGCCGAGCCGGGCATAGATCGCCTCGGCCGGACTGCCGGTTGCCGTATCCAGCACGAGAAGATGCCGCCCGAGCGCCAGCGACTGGCTCTCCGCTGCCGTCATCAGCAGGCGCGCAAGTCCCCGGCCGCGACCGCGCCGGTGGACGAGAAGCTTCTTCAGGTCGGCCCGGTGCGGCTGGTTCGGCGGCAATCCGATGCCGAGCTGCACGGTTCCCAAGATCTCGCCATCGGCTTCCGCCACCAGCAGCACGGTGTGTCCTGATGTCACGGCATCCGCGACGCCGGTCCAGTAGGTCGCCGCATCCTCATCGCCGAACGGCGAGAGAAAGCCGACCGATGCGCCGCCGTCAATGCAGTCGATCAGGATCGCCGAAAGTGCTGAAATCGCTGTGCGGGTTTCCTCGCCGGTCAGGCGGCGAATCGCCGGCAATGTGGTGTTCACGGCCATCGTCATGGGCGTCCCTTGCTGGTTTGCGGATGACCGCGATGGAGGATGATGGTGTAGCGGGCCATGTCTGCATGGGGGTTCGAGAACACAATCATCTCGCTCAGCCGCATGAACAGGCAGTCGCCGGGGTGGAGATGGTAGGTCTCGTCGCCCGCCGTCATCGTCATGCGGCCCTCGAGCAGCCAGAGATGCTGCGTCGTGCCGCTGTCGAACGCCTGCGGCTCGAACACGACCCGCCCGCCCGGGGGGAAGTTGACATCGACGATATCGACCGGCGACCCGGTGGCTTCCGGCGACACGGCCCGCCGGATATAGCCGGTCTCCGGATCCCGCCAGACATGCTGGTCCTCCGCCCGCCGCAAAGGGCTTGTCCGTGGCGCATCGTCGGCGAAGAACCGCGACAGGGTCGTGCCGAGCGCGTGGCAGAGGCGCGCCAGAAGCTGCGCGGTCGGATTGGCCTCGCCGCGCTCGATCCGCGAGATCATGGCGCGGCTGACGCTGGCACGCTGCGCCAGCGCATCGAGCGTGATTGCTTGGTTTTGGCGCAGCGATCGGAGTCTCTCGCCGATATCCGCGTCGGACGGGGTGATGTCTGATTCCATTAAAAAAGAATTGCAATCTTCTATAATGGAGTCAAGCGACGCCGAAGCGGTCGGACCTTATGGTATCCGAAAGCTGAACGCCCTGCATTTCCCGCTTTGCGGGCGTCGGGAGCGCTGCTATATGCGGGCGCATGAGCACACCATCCTCCAAGACGCCGCTGGATCATATCCGCAACTTCTCCATCGTCGCCCACATCGACCATGGCAAGTCGACGCTTGCCGACCGGTTGATCCAGTCGACGGGCGGCCTTGCCGAGCGCGACATGTCCGAGCAGGTGCTGGACTCGATGGATATCGAGCGCGAGCGCGGCATCACCATCAAGGCCCAGACGGTGCGTCTGCACTACAAGGCCAACAATGGCGAAACCTATATCCTGAACCTGATCGACACCCCCGGCCACGTCGACTTCGCCTATGAAGTCTCCCGCTCGCTGTCGGCCTGCGAAGGCTCGCTGCTGGTAGTGGATGCCAGCCAGGGCGTCGAGGCGCAGACGCTGGCCAACGTCTATCAGGCGATCGACAACAACCACGAGATCGTCACGGTCCTCAACAAGATCGACCTGCCGGCGGCCGAGCCCGACCGCATCCGCGAGCAGATCGAAGAGGTCATCGGCATCGATGCGAGCCAGGCGGTGCTGATTTCGGCCAAGACCGGCCTCGGGATTCCCGACGTTCTCGAAGCCATCGTCCACCAGCTGCCTGCGCCGAAAAGCCCGGGCGGCGAAAAGGCGCCCCTGAAGGCGCTGCTGGTCGATAGCTGGTACGACACCTATCTCGGCGTCATGGTGCTCGTGCGCGTCATCGACGGCGTGCTCACCAAGGGTCAGACGATCCGCATGATGGGCACGGACGCGAAGTACCAGGTGGAGCGCGTCGGCGTGCTCACGCCGAAGATGCTGGCCGTCGATAGCCTCGGCCCGGGCGAGATCGGCTTCTTCACCGGCTCCATCAAGGAAGTGGCCGACACCCGTGTCGGCGATACGATCACCGAGGATAAGAAGCCGACGGCGCAGGCGCTGCCGGGCTTCAAGCCGGCCCAGCCGGTCGTGTTCTGCGGCCTCTTCCCGGTCGATGCCGCCGATTTCGAGGATCTGCGCTCGGCCATGGGCAAGCTGCGCCTCAACGATGCGTCCTTCTCCTTCGAAATGGAAAGCTCGGCCGCGCTCGGTTTCGGCTTCCGCTGCGGCTTCCTCGGCCTGCTGCATCTCGAAATCATTCAGGAACGCCTCGAGCGCGAGTTCGACCTCGACCTGATCGCAACGGCTCCCTCGGTGGTCTACAAGCTGACCATGACGGATGGCTCCGAGAAAGAGCTGCACAACCCGGCCGACATGCCGGATCCGGTGCGGATTTCCGAAATCCACGAACCGTGGATCAAGGCGACGATCCTCACGCCCGACGATTATCTCGGCGGCATTCTGAAGCTCTGCCAGGACCGGCGTGGCGTGCAGACGGAACTCACATATGTCGGCAAGCGCGCCATGCTCACCTATGAGCTGCCGCTCAACGAAGTCGTGTTCGACTTCTACGACCGGCTGAAGTCGATCTCCAAGGGCTATGCCTCGTTCGACTACCATCTCGACGGCTACAAGGAGGGCAACCTCGTGAAGATGTCGATCATGGTCAATGGCGAGCCGGTCGATGCGCTCTCGATGCTCGTGCACCGCTCGGCCGCCGAAAAGCGCGGACGCGACATGTGCGAGAAGCTGAAGGACCTGATCCCGCGGCACATGTTCAAGATCCCGATCCAGGCGGCCATCGGCGGCAACGTCATCGCGCGCGAGACGATCTCGGCCATGCGCAAGGACGTGACGGCCAAGTGCTACGGCGGCGACGCCAGCCGCAAGCGCAAGCTGCTCGACAAGCAGAAGGCCGGCAAGAAGCGCATGCGCCAGTTCGGCAAGGTCGATATCCCGCAGGAAGCCTTCATCGCCGCCCTGAAGATGAGCGACGAATAGAGACTCGAGACGTCGTCCAGTGCGTTGCCGGCGTATCAGCGGCGCATCGGACGATGTCGTTTTTCTCATCGGCATTTCGGAAAAGTGAATTTTGTTGTAGATCTCGCTGAAGGCGGACGGTGCCCGGCCGTGACCGAAGGGGGGACATGACATGCATAAGTTCAAGATCCTGAAAGCAGCCAGCGGCCAGTTCCGCGTTCAGTTCCTCTACAATGCGGAAGTTATGGTCTGGTCTGAGAACTACGCTTCCAAAGCCAGCGCCAAGAACTGCATCGACTCCATCAAGACGAATGCCCCGGGCGCGTCAACGGTCGATCTGACCAAGGATGAAACCGGCTCCGGGTATCGTTTCGAAATCGTCGAGAACAAGGGTGGCGAACACTTCGTCCGCTTCAAGGCGGCAAACGGCGAGCCCATGGTGCAGTCCGAGGCCTACGCCTCGAAGGCAAGCGCCAAGAACTGCATCGACTCCGTCAAGAAAAACGCGCCGGGCGCACCCGTCGAGGACGAGACGGTCACGGTTTGAACCGCAGGTTATCCAGCCTCGTTGGTCCTGCGGCAACGCCAGCCGCAAGATGCTCGACAAGCTCAAGGCTGGCAAGGTTGACATCCCGCAGGATGCCTTCATCGCCGCCCTGAAGATGAGCGACGAATAGCCGAGCCTCTTTTCTTCTGGGCGGGATGGTCTATCCTGATGTCTCCCGCCCGGAAGCGGCCTGCAGCTTTGCAAAACGATCGGCAGGACGCGTCAGGGTTTCCCATCGAGGATACTCGCATGTCGCAAAGAGCCCGGATACGGCCCGACGTCTCGCTCGACGACAAACTCGTCGCTGACGCGCTGGAGCTGAACATCGATATATCGAGCGCAGCAGCCGACGGCGTCGCCAAGGCGGTCAAGGCGGAGCGGGAGCGTCTTTGGTTGATTGAGAACGCCGAGGCTTTCCGAGCCGAGAGAGCGTATATCGAAACGCACGGTCTGCCGTTGGCGAAGTATCGCCAATTCTGATGGCACGCTTCCGTGTCTATGAACTGAAGTCTTCTGAGATTTTCGCGCTGGATCTGCAGGCGGATCTCGTGGAGCTTTTGCCGACACGGGTCATGGCGCCGCTCTATCCACTGACAACGATGACCTGGGCGTTCAGTCGCTTGAACCCTCGCTTTGTGATCGACGGGCAAACCTATTCCATGGCAACGCAAAGGATGTCGGCTGTGGATCAGCGAGACATCGGGCGTGAGGTTGCGAACCTGTCCTCCCGTTCCGACGAGATCACAGCCGCTCTCGACTTCCTCTTTCAGGGCTTCTGATCGTCACGCTGCGGCATGATAGGCAGAGATCAGCCCGGCGAAATCCTCCATCGGCGGGAAACGCTCGTAGCTGTGGGCGGCACCCGTTTCGGCGAAGCCAAGTTTCTCGCAGGTATAGGTCTCGATGAACGGGCGATACCAGGCAATATCGTCCAGCATGGTCGCGCGGACATTCACCATATCCGGCATGCCCTCGATCCGCGTGAACATCCAGCTCATGCAATGCGGGCAGCAGAAGTGATGCAGCATCTCGCCATGGAGACCGCCGATCACCGGCTCGCCCTGCGTGACGGAAAAGCCTGTCGCCGGAACGGCCACGCTGAGGGAATAAGGCCCCGATGTCATTTTCTGGCATCCGGTACAATGACACGCCATGGTCAGGATCGGCTCGGCCGTGATGCGCAGGCGGACTTTGCCACAACGGCAGGCGCCCGTCAGAGGCAGGGATGGTGAAACCGCCATTCCAATTTCCTCAATCGTGCTTGCAGGGCCAGTTCGGTGGCGGCGTCAGTCCGGTCGGAAGTTTCGTCTGCCCATCGCCGCAGGCGAGTGCGATCTGTTCCTGTTTCAGGCCGGTCGCCGCCGACAGGTCCAGCCCCTCGACGCGGGTAAGGAACAGGAACGCCTCGTCGAATGCGATGGGGCCCTTGAATGTCGCACCGGTCAGCTTGGCGCGGGCAAGGTTCGCCAGCGAGAAGCGTGTGCCGGTAATGGTCGATTTCGAGAAGTTGACCCTGGAAAGCTCAGCCTTACTGAAATCCGCCCCGGTCAGGTCCGCTTCCGTCAGGTTGGTGCGCTGCAATTCGGCACCGGCGAAGGACGCCCCGGCCGCCTTGATGCCGGAAAAATTGGAGCGATAGGCTTCGATCCGCGAGAAATTCGCCTTCTCGGCCGTGGCGCCGCTCAGCGACGCGCGGATCAGCGTGGCCTTTTCAAGGTTCGCCTCGGTCAGATCCGAGCTCCCGAGATCGGTGGCCGACAGGTTGGCGCCTGAGAGAACTGCCTTGGTCAGGGTGCTGGAGGGCAGCATCAGGTTGGCCTTGCTGCAGCCGCTCCAATCGATCCCGGCATTGGGCGTCGCCTCGCAATCCGCAGCCGCCACCGGGCCGGATGCACCATAAAGGCTGGCGAGGATCATGCCGGCGAACAGGCCTGCGAGCGGCACGCTGGCATGTCGGGCGGCCTTGACGCGGGCGGTAACCCGGTCACGATAGGAAGGGGTCTGGGCCCGGCCGGTGTGGTTCGTCATCATTGCATTGCACGCCGGAAACCGGCGTGTCCTCCACCT
The DNA here is from genome assembly GCF_004343445.1 of Rhizobium sp. PP-CC-3G-465. Taxonomy (NCBI): domain Bacteria; kingdom Pseudomonadati; phylum Pseudomonadota; class Alphaproteobacteria; order Hyphomicrobiales; family Rhizobiaceae; genus Rhizobium; species Rhizobium sp. PP-CC-3G-465. The sequence continues at coordinate 2,413,364 of NZ_SLYH01000001.1, read as the reverse complement.
GTTCATGATGACGAACATAGGTGGAAGAAACCTAGGCTGCAATGGTGAAGCCGGGTTTCGTCACCGCTGACAAACGCTCGATGACCGGGCGCCTCAAGCCGCATCCACCCGTGCTGCCGCCCTATCCTGCGCTACAACGATCCTGCGGACCCAGGCGCGTGCGAGCGCCAGGCCCGCCGTGTCCGACGCGGCACCGTGCTGCGCTTCGAGATCTGCGGAGCGGGACAGCCAGTCGGGATCGATCCGGTCGATCTGGTCCTTGTAGATCTTCTTCCATCTGGCGATGACGGCCGTTCCGGCCTCGAAGTGGAACTGAATCCCGTAGCTCGCCCGGCCGATGCGGAAGGCTTGTAGCGGAACCGCGTCGTTGCCCGCCAGAACCTCCGCTGCCTGCGGCAGGGTGAAGGTGTCGGAATGCCACTCGAAGGCCGGAAAGCGTGGGCCGGCCGCAGACAGAACCGGGTCCGCCTGTCCCGCCGCCGTCAGCCCTATCTCCTGCCAGCCAAACTCGCGCGCTGCGCCGAGACGATTGTCGCCGCCATGCGCCCGGGCGAGAAGCTGGCTGCCAAGGCAGATGCCGAGCACCGCCCGATCCATTTCCGTGAAACGGCGCATCAGATGGCAAAGCGTCGGCAGATAGGGATGAAGCGCATCGTCGCGCGCGCTCTGCTCCCCGCCCAGCACCACCAGGGCATCGTAAGGCTCCGGCTCTGCCGGCAGGCCATCGCCGGCATAGGCCTTGCGGATATCGAGACGCGCGCCCGCTTCCGCGAGCGCGATACCGACAAGACCGAGATCCGAATGAGGCATGTTTTCGACGACGAGGACGTGCATGGCAGCTCCGCAGGCTTGGGGTTACCGGATAGAGATCATGCGCGGCGGATACGTTCAAGAGGGTGGTGCAAGCCCGCATTTGCGGGACTTTTGCGTGCCGAGCCTTGACCTTCAGCCGCGAAAGAGGCATTGCACCGCCTCAATCGCGCCGAGATCGGCGCTCGATATTGGATACACCATGGCCAAATCCACCTCTTCGGGCCGCACCCAGCGCATGCTGCGGGTCGGCGAACAAGTCCGCGCAGCCCTGGTTCAGGTTCTGCAGCGGGGAGAGGTGCGCGATGCGCTGATCGAAAGCACTGTTATATCGATCTCGGAAGTCCGCATGTCGACCGACCTCAAGGTGGCCACGGCCTATGTGACGCCGCTCGGCGTCGCCGATCATGCCGGCATCGTTGAAGCGCTGAACCGGCATGCCAAATTCCTGCGGGGCCGCCTGTCGCCGCATCTGCGCCAGATGAAGTACATGCCGGAAGTGCGCTTCGAGGACGATACGAGCTTCGACAACTACAAGAAGATCGATGACCTCCTGCGTTCGCCCGATGTCGCCCGCGACCTTGGCCCGAGCGACGACGAGGCCGAAGACCGCTAGGGCGGCAGGACGAGCCTGCACAGTGAAGCGAACCCCTGAGGTTCGACAAAACCGACACGAACATTGGAACGACAAGACGATGGGTAAACCGCGCAAACCAAAAGGGCGGCCGGTCTCCGGCTGGCTGATCCTCGACAAGCCGCTGGATTTCGGATCGACGGAAGCCGTCTCCAAGATCAAGTGGCTCTTCAAGGCCCAGAAGGCCGGCCATGCCGGCACGCTCGATCCGCTGGCCTCCGGCATGCTGCCGATCGCGCTGGGCGATGCCACGAAGACCGTTCCTTACGTGATGGACGGGCGCAAGATCTACGAATTCACCGTCGCCTGGGGCGAGGAGCGCACGACCGACGACCTGGAAGGCGCTGTTGTCCAGTCTTCCGACGAGCGCCCGAGCGAGGAGGACGTCCGCGCCCTCCTGCCGAACTATACCGGCGTCATCGAGCAGGTCCCCCCGCAATTTTCCGCCATCAAGATCGCCGGCGAACGCGCCTACGATCTGGCGCGTGGCGGCGAGGTGCTCGACATTCCCCCGCGCGAGGTCGAGATCTTCCGCCTGTCGCTGCTCGGCTGCACGCCCCATCTGGCACATTTCGAGATCGAGTGCGGCAAGGGCACCTATGTCCGCTCGCTCGCCCGCGATTTCGGTCGCGATCTCGGCTGCTTCGGCCATATCGCCTCGCTGCGCCGCTCCTTCGTCGCGCCTTTTGCCGAGGACAAGATGGTGCCGCTGTCGCAACTGACGGCGCTCGAATCCATCGAGAGCGACGAGGACCGGCTGGCGGCGCTCGATGCGTTTCTGATCGATACGGGCGAGGCCCTGTCGAACCTGCCGCATATCGCCATCACCGAGGATCAGGCGCACCGCATCCGCATGGGCAACCCGATCATCCTGCGCGGTCGCGATGCGCCGCTGGCCGAAGACGAGGCCTATGCCACCGTTCGCGGCCGGCTGGTTGCCATCGGCGAGATCGGCGAAGGCGAATTCCGCCCGAAGCGCGTCTTCAACACGGACTGATCTAGCCTCGCTGACTGGGCCCCGCTGACTGGGCAAGCCGTTCACTTGCGCGCACACGAACCCGTGTCCTTTCAAACAGGGTCCGGGCGTGGTCTATTGCCGTGATTCGGGGCGTCGGCCTTTTCGGCCGGACGAAATCTGTTCCGGTCGAGGGAGCGAGCCGGCGTTGATCGTCCGGGACGGGGTCGAAAGGCAGCGCCTCCAGCGTGTCCAGACGGACGCGCGGCGCTGCGGGGGCGAGGGATCTTGGGTGTTGGGCTGAACAGAGGCTTGCGCCAACGAATGATCAGCAGGCTTTCCGGCCTGCGCAAACGCCTGCGCCGGCCTCTGGCGTTCTACCTTGCCGCCTTGCTGCTGGTGGCGATCATTCCGTCCTTCCTCTTTTCCATGGTGGTGCTGAAACGTAGCATGGACGATCAGGAGCGTGTGGTCACAGCGCTTCTGAAAGCCTCGACCGGCTCGGTGACGCGGGCCGTGGAGCGCGAGGTGGACGGCATGCTCACGACGCTGCGCGTGCTCGCCTCGTCACGGACGCTGGAAAACGAAGATCTCGGCGTCTTCTACCAGCGCGCCTCCTCGGCACTTGCCGGCACGGGCATGAACCTTCTGATCATCGACCGCAGTTACCAGCAGCTGGTCAATACGCGCATTCCCCTGGGCCAGCCGCTCGGCCGGGCGTCGGATCCGGTCTCCGTCGATCAGGCATTTCGAAGCGGCGCACCTCTGGTCTCCACGGTGTTCTTCGGGCGCACGGCGCAGACGTGGGTGTTCAACGTCTACCTCCCCGTCTTGTCGGCCAACCGGCATGGGGACTATCTGATGACCCTGACGCGCGATGCGGTGTCGCTGGAGCGCTCGATCGGTCGTGATGTGCTGTCGCCGGGCTGGAACGCCGCGATCATCGACGGTGCCGGCGATGTCGTGGCCGCATCGGACCCGAAGGTCGAACCCGGCAAGCCGTTCTTCATGTCCATCGTGCCTTCCTTGCGTGTCGGCGTGGGCGAAGCGGACGAGGGTGGCACCCGCTACCGCACCGTCACGGAGTTCTCCGTGCTCAGCGGCTGGAAGATCGTCGCCTGGGCCAAAGCCTCCGATGTCGAAGCGGCCGCGCGTCGCTCCTATGCGTGGCTGGCGGGCGGTGCGCTGGTGTTCGCCGCCATCGCTCTTGGCATTTCGCTCGCCATCGCGCGCATGATGAGCCGGGGCGTGCGCCTGCTGGCGGACGATGCCCGCCGGCTCGGGCAGGGCAAGCCGGTTGTCTTGCGCCCTCATATGGTGGAGGAGGTGGCCATCGTCTCGACTGCCCTTTCGGAAGCCGCGGAAGAGCGGGTGCGGGCCGAGGCGGAAATCCGCTTCCTGATGCGCGAGGTGGCGCACCGTTCCAAGAACCAGCTGAGCGTCATCCAGTCCATGCTCAGCCAGTCCATGCCCAGCCAGTCCGGCGCATCGCCGGAAAGCCGGCAGGATTTCGTGGAAAGCTTCCGCCGCCGGGTCGCCGGCCTTGCACGTTCCACGGACCTGATGATCGCGAATGCGGCGCAGGGCATCGACATGGACGAGCTGGCGCATAACCAGCTGCAGCCCTTCATCCCCGATGATGGCGATCGCTTCCACATCTCCGGCCCGCCGGTGCGGCTCGATACGCAGGTGTCGCAGACGCTGGGCATGGCGCTGCACGAGCTCGCCACCAACGCCACCAAATACGGCGCACTCGCCAATGCGAACGGCCGGGTCGATCTCTCCTGGACCCTCGACGAGGGGACGTTCCGCCTCGTCTGGCGCGAGAGCCGCGCCGACCTGACGCCGGAGATGCGGGCGCCCGGCCGCAAGGGCTTCGGCACGCTCGTGCTGGAGCGCATGCTCGGCATGTCGCTCGACGCGCGGCTGCAGCGGCTGATGCACGAGGACGGTATCGAGTGGCAGGTGGAGATCGACAGCGCCCGGCTGAACACGCCCGCACCCGACGGCGGGACGGGCGCGGCGGCAGGGTAGGGCAGGGGCACGCCCTGCCCGGCTCGCCTTGGGCCGGCTGTCCTCGGGAATGCGGCTCTTTCCTTTCTGTCACGAATGCTTTATAGGCACCGCCAGCATAAGGATGGGCTTTAACGTGCCTGTCTCCTTCTGCCTTCAAGGCCGCAGCTAGACGACATCCCGGCTGCCGGCGACCCGCAATCCTTAAAATCGAAAGGATCACACGATGTCGATCACTGCAGAACGCAAGACCCAGCTGATCAAGGAATACGCAACCGTCGAAGGCGACACCGGTTCTCCGGAAGTCCAGGTGGCCATCCTGACCGAGCGGATCAACAACCTGACCGAACACTTCAAGGGCCACAAGAAGGACAACCACTCGCGTCGTGGCCTTCTTGCCATGGTTTCGAGCCGTCGTTCGCTTCTTGACTACCTCAAGAAGAAGGAAGAGGCCCGCTACACCAAGCTGATCACTTCCCTCGGCATCCGCCGTTAAGATCGTTCCCGGCGGGCGGCGTCTTCAGACGCTCGCCCGCCGGCCTCTTTTTACGGATGCGGTTTCCGCATCTCGACTGAAAGTCCACGAGCAGGCCGGACGTGCCGGACTGCAGAGCAACAGATGACCTGTCATGGGGCAGGATTGCAGGATGCTTCGGAGCCTCTTCAGGCTTCGTGAACCCGGAAGCCTCCCGTTGTCTTGCCCGTGATGCGTCGACCATGCAGGGCCGCCCGCGCCGTTCTTTACAAAGGCCTGCGGCGCGGCCTTGCCGCACAAATGTTAGGACAAGATATGTTCGATACCCATAGCGTCGAAATCGAATGGGCAGGCCGCCCGCTGAAGCTTGAAACGGGCAAGATCGCCCGCCAGGCTGACGGCGCCGTTCTCGCCACCTACGGCGAAACCGTCGTTCTCGCCACCGTCGTTTCGGCCAAGTCGCCCAAGCCCGGCCAGGACTTCTTCCCGCTGACCGTCAACTACCAGGAAAAGACCTATGCCGCCGGCAAGATCCCGGGTGGCTACTTCAAGCGCGAAGGTCGCCCAAGCGAAAAGGAAACGCTGGTTTCCCGCCTGATCGACCGTCCGATCCGCCCGCTCTTCCCGGAAGGCTACAAGAACGACACCCAGGTCGTCGTCACCGTCGTCCAGCACGACCTTGAGAACGATCCGGACGTGCTGTCGATGGTTGCAGCCTCCGCTGCGCTGACGCTCTCCGGCATCCCCTTCATGGGCCCGGTCGGCGGCGCGCGCGTCGGCTACATCAACGGCGAATACGTCCTGAACCCGCATCTCGACGAGATGGACGAATCGGTTCTCGACCTCGTCGTCGCCGGCACGCAGGACGCCGTCCTGATGGTCGAGTCCGAAGCCAAGGAACTGAACGAAGAGATCATGCTCGGCGCCGTCATGTTCGGCCACAAGGGCTTCCAGCCGGTGATCGACGCGATCATCAAGCTCGCCGAAGTCGCTGCCAAGGAGCCGCGCGATTTCACGCCGGAAGATCATTCCGCCCTCGAAGCCGAAATGCTTCAGCATTTCGAAGCCGAGCTGCGCACCGCCTACAAGAACACCCAGAAGGCAGAGCGCTATGCAGCTGTCGACGCCGTCAAGGCCAAGGTGAAGGCACACTTCTTCCCGGAAGGCGCTGAGCCCAAGTACACGAACGAAGTCATCGGTGCCGTCTTCAAGCACCTGCAGGCCAAGATCGTTCGCTGGAACATCCTCGACACCAAGAGCCGTATCGACGGCCGCGATCTCGAAACGGTCCGCAAGATCGTCTCGGAAGTCGGCATCCTGCCGCGCACCCACGGCTCGGCCCTCTTCACCCGTGGCGAAACGCAGGCGATCGTCGTCGCCACGCTCGGCACCGGCGAAGACGAACAGTACGTCGACAGCCTGACGGGCATGTACAAGGAGCGCTTCCTGCTCCATTACAACTTCCCGCCCTACTCGGTCGGCGAAACCGGTCGCATGGGCTCCCCGGGCCGCCGCGAAATCGGCCACGGCAAGCTCGCATGGCGCGCCATCCGTCCGATGCTCCCGAGCCCGGACCAGTTCCCCTACACGCTGCGCGTCGTCTCCGAGATCACTGAGTCGAACGGCTCGTCCTCGATGGCAACCGTTTGCGGCACCTCGCTGGCGCTGATGGATGCAGGCGTTCCCCTGGCCAAGCCGGTTGCCGGCATCGCCATGGGCCTGATCCTCGAAGGCGAGCGCTTTGCGGTTCTCTCCGACATCCTGGGTGACGAAGACCACCTCGGCGACATGGACTTCAAGGTTGCAGGCACGGACGCCGGCATCACCTCGCTGCAGATGGACATCAAGATCGCTGGTATCACCGAAGAGATCATGAAGGTCGCGCTCAGCCAGGCACAGGGTGGCCGCAAGCACATCCTGCAGGAAATGGCCAACGCCATCACCGAAGGCCGCAGCCAGCTCGGTGAATTCGCACCGCGCATCGAAGTCATGCAGATCCCGGTCGACAAGATCCGGGAAGTCATCGGCTCCGGCGGCAAGGTCATCCGCGAAATCGTTGAGAAGACCGGCGCCAAGGTCAACATCGAGGACGACGGCACGATCAAGATCGCATCGTCTTCCGGCAAGGAAATCGAAGCGGCCCGCAAGTGGATCCACTCGATCGTTGCAGAACCGGAAGTCGGCCAGATCTACGAAGGCACCGTTGTGAAGACCGCCGATTTCGGCGCCTTCGTCAACTTCTTCGGCCCGCGTGACGGCCTCGTGCACATCTCGCAGCTGGCGTCCGACCGCGTCGCCAAGACCTCCGACGTCGTCAAGGAAGGCGACAAGGTCTGGGTCAAGCTGATGGGCTTCGACGAGCGCGGCAAGGTCCGCCTGTCCATGAAGGTCGTCGATCAGGCCACCGGCAAGGAAGTCAGCGAAAAGGGTGGCGAAGCCGCCGAGTAAGGCGAACCGCCGAACTTAGACAGGAAGGGCGCGGGGCGTTGATCGCTCCGCGCCCTTCTTGCATGATCAGGCACGCTGCCACGAGGCAGCGTCGGGACGAACACCGCCGGTTTCGCAAGGGACACGGCATGACGGGCAGCCGCAAGAGGCCGCCGAAGAGGCAAGACGCAATGACGAGCGACAAGGTCAAGACCCTGTTTCATCCCTTCGACAGCGGCGTGCTGTCGCCGCCGGGCGAAGGCGAACGCGTCCTCTTCCTGGCCGCCGAAACCGGCTACAGGCTGCCGGAAGGCTTCGATGCGGAGATCGTCTGCGTCCAACCGAACCGCCCAGCCTACCGCGCGCTGGTATCCGCCGGCGCCACCGTCACGCCCTTCGTCGAGGGAGACGACTATGCTGCGACGCTGATCCTCTGCGGCAAGCACCGCGGCGAAAACGAGAACCGCATTGCCGAGGCGCTGAAGCGCACCCGCATCGGCGGCGTCATTGTCGTGGCCGGTACCAAGGAAGACGGCATCCAGTCGCTGCGCAAGCGCATCGGTGCGCTGGAGTGGGGCGGCGACAGTATGCCGAAATATCACGGCGTCGCCTTCTGGTTCGCGCGTCCGGAGGACCCGGCAGCCGAAATCGAACGCTTCGCATCCAGCCCGGTTCGCGTCGAAGGCCGGTTCGATGCAGCCCCCGGCATGTTCTCGCATGACCGGATCGACGGCGGCTCGGAACTGCTGGCTTCGCGCCTGCCGATGGACTTTTCCGGCCACGCCGCCGACTTCGGCGCCGGCTGGGGCTACCTCTCGGTGATGCTCGCCGAACGCGCGCCGGGCGTCAAAGGCATCGACCTGTTCGAGGCCGACTACCACGCGCTGGAGGCCGCCCGCGGCAACCTGAAGGCCAATGCACCGAAGGTGCCCACCCGCTTCCACTGGCAGGACCTGACGCAGGAAGTACCGCGCGATCACTACGACCTCGTGATCATGAACCCGCCCTTCCACGAGACCCAGGCTGCCGATCCGGCTCTCGGCGCCGCCATGATCGCCATGGCCGCCAAATCGCTGAAAGCCGGCGGCCGCCTCATGCTGGTCGCCAACCGCGGCCTCCCCTACGAGCCGACGATGAATGCGACCTTCAAGGAATGGGGCGAAACCTGCCGGAATGCGCGGTTCAAGATTCTGTGGGGCCGGAAGTAGGTGCAGTTTCGACGTTGGGAAACTGAAAAAGCGCTGCGGTTGCCCGTAGCGCTTTTTGTTTGATGCTGACGTACCGAGATAGGTGAAACCCCAACCCCGCGCTATTGGGGAATACCCTCACGGAAAGCTGGAAGTTGGACGTTTGATGTCGGCCGTACTTCCTCGATCCCATCCATACGACGAATTCTGACAGCCGTAGGCTCGTCCGCCGTGCCATAAATGGCTCCTGCGGAGGTAATGACACGTCGGACGTCAAAACCTTGTTTGGTCAACTCGTCGGCAACCGAATTTGCGGTCGACCGGTGATCATTGTCCAGAACTACGGCATAGCTACGCTTGGTCATCGTTATTGCCTTTTGTTCAGGTGCTAGACGGAAGAATGTAAGGGAGCTTGCTCCACTATTCAACAGCTCATACACTTCGCCGGCCGAGGGGTGCGCGAACGAGGCCACGCCCCACGTCACGAACATTGTAAGGCAGAGCGCGTAAATTCTTTATCAACGTGTCTCGCAGTTTTGTACCGCGCAGCTTCGGATCGGTTTCCGCCCAGAGAGCTGCAACGCCCGCTGCATGTGGGCAGGCCATGCTTGTCCCGTCCATAATCCGATAATGCTGAGGATATGGGGCGGATGAGAAAACGCCTACGCCTGGTGCGACGATATCGAGTTCCCCGCCTCCAGGGTTGATCCCTCCATTCGAGAAGGGTGCAGGGCCATACATTGGATCCACCGCGCCAACCGATATGATGGACGGCGTGTTCGCCGGAGAGGACACGGGCGCAATGGCGCCGAAAGCACGACGACTGTCATTACCTGCTGCGGCCAGAATGAGCGTACCTTTCTCAAGTCCTTCTCGTGCAACACGCTCATATACCTCGCTGAAGTGCATGCGCGGCTGCACTGGGCTGCCGAGGGACATGGAGATGACGTCGCATCTTTCCGCAATCGCCCATTCCATCCCGGCGAGAATGTCCTCTTCGGTGCCGTAGCCGGAATTGTTTAGAACTTTACCAACGTAGAGATCGGCATTTGGTGCAACACCATACCGCGGTACGCCGGGTGAGTTGGACCGTGCAGCTGCCGTGCCGGCGCAGTGAGTGCCATGGCCTTGAAGGTCGTCCACGGTTTCACCGTAGACGAAGGATTGGGCCACGATTCTCTTACCTTGAAAGTCTGGGTGATTGAGGTCGATTCCTGTATCGAGGATCGCAATACGAACGCCCTTGCCTGTGTAGGGACTCTGTAAAGCACCCGTGGCACCCACGCCCCATGTCGAATCGCTCGTGTCACGGAACTCCTGCAGCGCAAAGAAATAGAATTCTGGTCGTGCGTCCAGAACGGCCTCGTCCTGTTCGAGACTCGCCATGATCGAGGCGGCACCCTCAACCTTTGCCGGTTTGAGGAAGGCGACACCGATGTCCTCGAAAAAGACGGTCGTATTGATGTCAGCGCGAAGACGCAACTGTGCATTGTCACCTAGCGTTGTCACCGCGACATCGCCGCCCATGTTCGATAGCGCGTCTATGGCCATGGAAGGCGTTGCACCTTCATGTAAGGTGACAATAATGTTGCCGGTCATGCGGGGACGCAAGTGGTCAAGGATAGGGTCGTATTCGGGCGCGAACTCGTAGTTTTGCATGCCTGTCTCCAACGTAGGGAGCCAGAACATAGCACTGCTATTTTAGAGTGCAATTAATTTAATTACACAACCTTATAGCTGCGTTAGGTTGTGCGCCACGCGCGCAGCAATCACTCCCCATCCGCATTCCGCAACGTCTCCAGCACCGGCATCGAGGTGATGTTGTAGCCGGAATCCACGTAGTGGATCTCGCCGGTCACGCCGGAGGCGAGGTCGGAGAGGAGGTAGAGGGCGGCGTTGCCGACGTCGTCGATGGTGACGGTGCGGCGCAATGGCGCGTTCTTCTGGTTCCAGGAGAGCATGGCGCGCGCGTCGGAGATGCCGGCGCCGGCAAGCGTGCGGATGGGGCCGGCGGAGATCGCGTTGACGCGGATGCCGCGCGGGCCGTAATCGGCGGCGAGATAGCGCACGGAGGCTTCAAGGGCCGCCTTGGCGACGCCCATGACGTTATAGTTCGGCATGACGCGCACGGAGCCGCCATAGGTCAGGGTCAGCATCGAGCCGCCGTCCGTCATCATCTCGGCCGCGCGGCGCGCGATCTCGGTGAAGGAGAAGCAGGAGATGACCATGGTCCGGCTGAAATTGTCGCGGCTCGTATCGGCGTAGAGGCCCTTCAGCTCGTTCTTGTCCGAAAAGCCAATGGCGTGGACGATGAAATCCAGGCTGCCCCAGCGTTCCCTCAAGGTCTCGATGACGGTATCGACGGAGGCAAGATCCTCGACGTCGCAGGGCAGCAGCAGGTCCGAATTCAGCTGTGCTGCCAGCGGCTTCACGCGCTTGCCGAGTGCTTCGCCCTGATAGGTGAAGGCAAGCTCGGCCCCTTCGCGCGAAAGCGCCTGGGAAATGCCCCAGGCAATCGAATGGCTGTTGGCGACGCCCATGATGAGCCCGCGCTTACCCGACATGAGACCGGTCATGGCGACTTACCCGTTATGGCGCTGGAAAACGAGCGTGGCATTGGTGCCGCCGAAGCCGAACGAGTTCGAGAGCACGGTGTCGATCTTCGCATCGTCGATGCGCTTGCGAACGATCGGCACGCCATCGAATTCCGGGTCCATCTCGGTGATATGCGCGCTTTCGCCGATGAAGCGCTCCTGCATCATGAGCAGCGCGTAGATCGATTCCTGTACGCCGGCGGCACCGAGCGAATGGCCCGTCAGCGATTTGGTCGACTGGACCGGCGGGATCTTGTTGCCGAAGACCTCGCGGATCGCGCCGATCTCCTTGCTGTCGCCGACCGGCGTCGAGGTGCCGTGCGTGTTGATGTAATCGATTTCCGTCTTCACGGTCGCCAGCGCCTGCCGCATGCAGCGGATGGCGCCTTCGCCGGAGGGCGCGACCATATCGTAGCCGTCCGAGGTCGCGCCGTAGCCGGTCAATTCGGCGTAGATCTTGGCGCCGCGAGCCTTGGCATGTTCCAGCTCTTCGAGCACCAGCACGCCGGCGCCGCCGGCGATAACGAAGCCGTCGCGGGAAACGTCATAGGCGCGCGAGGCCGTGGAGGGCGTGTCGTTGAACTTCGAGGACATGGCACCCATCGCGTCGAACAGATTCGACATCGTCCAGTCGAGATCTTCGTGGCCGCCGGCGAACATGATGTCCTGCTTGCCCCACTGGATCATTTCCGCGGCATTGCCGATGCAATGCGCAGACGTCGAACAGGCCGACGAGATCGAGTAGTTGACGCCGTGGATCTTGAACCAGGTGGCGAGCGTCGCCGAGGCGGTCGAGGACATGGCCTTCGGCACGGCAAACGGACCGATGCGCTTCGGGCTGTTGTTCTTGCGGGTGATGTCGGCGGCTTCGATCAGCGTCTTGGTGGACGGTCCGCCCGAACCCATGATGATGCCGGTGCGCTCGTTGCCGGAGATGTCGCTTTCTTCCAGGCCCGAGTCCGCGATCGCCTGCTTCATCGCCACGTGGTTCCAGGCGCCGCCCTGCGACAGGAAGCGCGCCGCGCGGCGATCGACGAGGTCGGTCGTATCCAGATCGGGCGAGCCCCAGACCTGGCAGCGGAATCCGTGTTCAGCGAAATCGTTGGAAAAGCTGATACCGGAGCGCGCATCGCGCAGCGAAGCCGTAACTGCTTCGGCGTCGTTCCCGATGGAGGAAACGATACCAAGACCCGTGACAACAACCCGTCTCATCTCGATGACCTTTTCTTGAAGTGAACTGGAGAAAGCGCCTTTGACCCCGTCAAGGATCAGGCGGCCTTCTCCTTCGACAGGCCGACGCGAAGGTCCGTTGCCTGGTAGATGGTTTCGCCATCGGCCTTCAGCCAGCCGTCCGCAATGCCGAGCACCAGCCGTCCGCGCATCACGCGCTTGAAGTCGATGCCGTATTCGAGCAGCTTGGTATCGGGAAGAACCATGCCCTTGAACTTCACCTCGCCGGTGGACAGCGCCATGCCGCGGCCGGGCTCGCCGAGCCAGCCGAGGAAGAAGCCCGTCAGCTGCCACATGCCATCGAGGCCGAGGCAGCCGGGCATGATGGGATTGCCGGGGAAGTGGCAGGGAAAATACCAGTCGTCCGGCTTCACGTCATACGCGGCCCGGACATAGCCCTTGTCGAAGGTGCCGCCGGTTTCGGAAATGTCCGTTATGCGATGGACCATCAGCATCGGCGGAAGCGGCAACTGCGCATTGCCGGGGCCGAACAGTTCGCCCCGCGCGCAACGCAGGATGTCGTCGTAGCCGTAGCTGGATTGTCTGGTCGTCATGAACGTCTGGTGTCTCCGCCTAGGTATCGTCGTGAGCCCGATCGCGCACCGGGTCTTGTCTTTGCTGAGCCGTTCCGCCCGTCGTTCGATGCCGCCCGGGAGGTGCCGGCTCTGGCCCATATCCGCAGTCGCATAGCGCATGATACCGGAAACAACCAGTAGCAATTGCCATATCTGCAACTTTTCGGGCCGTTTTATCCCGATGGACCGGTCCGGCACCGTTATGTGTATTGAAAGCCAAGCTCACCAAAGTTATATCGACACGATGACTCCACTTAACAAGAGCCGCCTGGACAAGTCTGCATGACGATGGAAACAGAGATGAGGCCCGACGACCGTTTGCGCCGCTTCGGCCTCAGGCCGACGCGTCAGCGAATGGCGCTGGCCGATCTCCTGTTTGCAAAGGGCGACCGTCACCTGACGGTGGAGGAACTGCACGAGGAAGCCGTGACCGTCGGCGTGCCCGTGTCGCTGGCGACCGTTTACAACACGCTGCACCAGTTCACCGAGGCCGGCATGATCCGCGTTCTCTCGGTGGAGGGCGCACGGACCTATTTCGACACCAACGTCTCCGATCACCACCACTTCTTCGTGGAAGGTGCAAACGAGGTGCTCGACATCCCGGTCAACAACATCACCATCGGTAATCTTCCCGAGCCGCCCGAAGGCATGGAGATTTCCCATGTCGACGTGGTGATCCGGCTGAAGCCGAAGCAGCGCTGATTTAGCGTCTCATCGTCAGAGGACGTCGTCAGGGTTCCGGCCCGGGCCAGCCTTGCCCGTGGGCAGCGTCCAGCCGAATTTGAGCGCCCCGCCCCGCACGATGAAGGCGCAGACGATGCCGAGCGCGGATGCGGCGATCAGCGGCAGGCCGGCAAGCGTTGCGAGCGTGAAGACGGCGGAGCCCGTCAGCGCCGCCGTCACATAGATTTCCGGACGCAGGAGCACCGAGGGTTCCCCCGCGAGAAGATCGCGCAGGATGCCGCCGAAGGTGGCGGTCAGCATGCCCGTGACCAGGGCGACGACGGGCGAACCCGTGGCCGAAAGGCCCTTGGCGGCCCCCATGACGCAATAGGCGGACAGCCCGATCGCATCGAGCCAGACGAGCGCACGATAGCGGGAATCGAGCCGGTGCGAGGAGAGGAACAGGATGACGCCGACGCTCGCGCAGATGACGAGGTAGAGCGGGTTCTTCACCCAGAAGACCGGCGTCGCCCCGAGGATGACGTCTCGCAGCGTGCCGCCGCCGATGCCGGTGATGGAGGCGAGGAAAATGTAGCCGATGATATCGAGTTGCTTGCGCGAGGCCGACAGCGCGCCGGTGGCGGCGAAGACGGCGACGCCGGCATAATCGAGAAGATCGAGAACGCTCATGGGCTTTCCACCGAGGGGAAGAGGGCGGAGGTGCGACCCGTGAAGGAATAGGCGGCAAGGCCGATCCACTCGCGCACGGCCGTCGTCGTCAGCTGAGCGTTCAGCGCCGGCTGGCTGAAGTCGAAGCCGGCGCGCGCCTTGCCGGTCGTCCGGTAATCCGTCGGCCAGGGCGTGACAGCGATCCCGAGCTTGCGGAAGAGCCCGATGGCGCGCGGCATGTGAAAGGCCGAGGTGATCAGCAGGCAGTTCGACAATCCGTTCTGCGACAGGATCGCCTGCGTATTTGCTGCGTTCTCGAATGTCGTGCGCGAGGCGTCCTCGCGGATCAGGCGCTCGACGGGCACGCCGAACATCGGAAAGAACCGCTCGGCGGCATCGGCATCGCCCTCATAGGTGCCGCTGAGCGAGCCGTCGCCGCCCGACACGAGGATGCGCGCCGTGGGCACGAGGCGAGCGATGCGCAGCGCCTCGACGAAACGGTCGGCCGCCTGGTTGAACTCGATCCCGCCGCGCGATGCCATCACCTCGTTCTCGAAAGCGCCGCCGAGGATGATCATGCAGGAGAGATCGGCGGGGAGGGCCGGTGGACGCGGAAACCGGTCTTCCAGCCGCTGCAGGAGCACGCTGCCCGTGGTCGTGAACAGGGCCACGAAGAGGAGGAGTGCTGCGAAGCCCGACAGAAGGAGCCCGAGCCGCTGATAGCCGGCGACGACGGAGATGAAGCCGGAGAGCACGAGCGCGAAGGCAAGCGACAAAGGCTGGGCGAGCAGCCAGAAGATCTTGGAGACGAGAAACATGGATGTGGGGCACGCGCGGTTCGGATATCGATGGGCGACCATAGACGTCAGGCTTGGCCGGAAGCAACCGGCTGCGGGGTGAGAGGTGCGTTTGTGACCGCGGCGTGATCGCCCTCTTGCACCCTCGTCTTGCACACACCTAGCCTTTGCCGCATGAAACGAACCATGACGACAGCGGACACCATAGCAAAGACGATCGTGATCATCGGCGGCGGACCGGCGGGACTGGCGGCTGCCGAAGTCCTGTCGGAAACGCATCATCGCGTCACGGTCTATGACGCCATGCCGACGATCGGCCGGAAGTTCCTGCTGGCCGGCAAGTCGGGCCTCAACCTGACGCATGCCGAGCCCTATGACAGTTTCGCAAACCGCTTCGGTGCCGCCAATGCCAGCCTCCGTCCGGCTCTCGATGCCTTCGCCCCGGAAGACGTGCGGCGCTGGGCAGAAGGTCTTGATGTCGAGACCTTCGTCGGCTCGTCCGGGCGCGTGTTTCCCAAAGCCATGAAGGCATCGCCCCTGCTGCGCGCATGGCGCCAGCGACTGGAGACGCGCGGTGTCGCCATCCAGACCCGCTGGCGCTGGATCGGCTTCGGCGAGGGTGGTGATAACGAGGAGCTCGTGTTCGAAACGCCGGAGGGTATCCGGACCATTGCCAGCGATGCGACCGTGCTGGCGCTGGGCGGGGCAAGCTGGCCTCGGCTCGGGTCCGACGCGCGGTGGGTACCGATGCTGGAGGCGAGGGGGATTAGCGTTGCGCCGTTCCGTCCGGCCAATTGCGGCTTCGATGTCGCCTGGAGCGAGGATTTTGCGACGCGGTTTGCAGGGGCCCCGGTGAAGTCGGTCGTGGCGACGTCGGAAGGTGGCCGCACACAAGGTGAGTTCGTCATCACGCGTCACGGGATCGAGGGAAGTCTCGTCTATAGCCACTCGGCGGCGCTGAGAGACAGGCTGGAGGGGGAGGGGCAGGCAGACTTCGGTCTCGATCTTCTGCCGGGCCGCTCGCTGGAGGCTTTGACATCGGCGCTGGAGGCAGCACCCCGGAAGGCGAGCTTCAGCAATCGTCTGCGCAAGGCTGCAAGAATCGACGGCGTGAAGCTGGCATTGCTGCGGGAAATCGTTCGCGATGCAGATCGTTTGCCGGCGAAAGATTTGGCTTCAGCTTTGAAAAGGCTGCGTATCCCCCTGGATCGACCAAGGCCGATCGCGGAGGCGATCTCGTCTGCCGGCGGCATGCCGCTCGCTTCGATCGACGCCGCGGCAATGATCCGGCAGATGCCCGGTGTTTTCGTCGCGGGCGAAATGATGGATTGGGAAGCGCCGACCGGCGGATATCTGTTGACGGCCTGTCTCGCAACAGGCCGGTTTGCAGCGTCAGGTCTGTTGGATTGGCTTGCCGGCAGGGGCAGCGTCTAACGGAAAACCGGCGCCCGTGTGGCGTTCGTCAGCAATTCCTGCTCCGTGGCGAACTGCCCGAAAAGCCGCGTCAGACGAATCTTTTCGTCATCGCCAAGCCGATAGCGCCGGCAGAAATCCTCCACGCTGCGCACCCGGCGCAATGGGCTGTTTTCCACTTTGGCAACATCGATATGCTCGCTCACGATCTGTCCCCCTCGACTGGCGGATAGCAAACAATCCGCGATGGAAATGGTTCCATCACGGATGCATTTTTGTCGCTTAGATCGGGGGAGAGCGGTCGCTTGTCTTACTTCTTCAGGATGACCCAGATGGCGTGGATGATGCCGGGGATGTAGCCGAAGATCGTGAGCAGGATGTTCAGCCAGAAATGTACGCCGATACCGACCTGAAGAAACACGCCGACGGGCGGCACGAGAATGGCGAGCAGAATGCGGACAACGTCCATGAAGGTCTCTTTCTTGAAAACTGTGGTCATCAAACGAACGGGCGGCCGGAAGGTTCAATGTCCAGCCGACCCGGCGTCAGCGCCGAGGTTTAGAGAACGGCGCTACCCGCCATGAAGGCGAGGACCACGAAGATCAGGAAGACGACAACGGCAATGGCAAACAGCACGCGCGCAATCGTTGCTGTCGCAGCGGAAACGCCCGAGAAGCCCAGAAAGCCGGTGATGAGGGAAACGACGAAGAAGATCAGCGCCCACTTGAGCATGGTAATTCCTTTACGAACGGGTTCGCCTGCAAACGCGTTCGTCTGATATTTGTTCCTGATGGAGGCCTGTCCTCAAGCTATTCGCGTGTTTGGGCCTGTGCCTTCAAGCGGATTGAAATTGTCCAATTCCGTAAGGTGGGGCCCGCATTAAAATAGTTGAATGACGCGACGCGCATCGAGGGGGAAAACGCTCGTCTTGATAAAGACGGAGACCCTCTATGATTGAAGAGAAGAAAAAGCGTCGTCCGAAAGCGGGGCCGGCGCTCGGGAATATCGATGAAACCAAGGTGGTGGCCCAAGCCATCATCGACACGCAGCTGAAGGATGCCCGTGAGAAAACGGAACGCTTGAAACGCCTTCGTCAGCAGCGGGAAGCCCAGCAGGACGAGGCTGCTCGTTGAGCGGCCTCCCCGGACCGAAACACGCCGCTTTTCCGCGGTAGCGTCGTCGCATGTTGCAGTAAGGCGATCGCTGGCCGGATGGGTGGGAAGCTCGTCTGCCGTTTCGTTGGCCATAGGAAGAAAGCGGAAAAATCCCTATGTTCTTCATCCCCATCGCGTCCGCCTGACACGGCCTGCGATCTGCTTGAGGAAGTATGTGACCGATGCTTGGTTCCGGCCGACGGACGATTTTTCAATAGACGGCAGCGACATGATTCCGCCCATGAGGGACCCAAAGCGGTTTGCATCCCTCAGCCTGTTCTTCTTGTTTTACACACCCCGTTCATGCTTCATGTGCAGGACTGCGCATAGACGTCTCTGAATAATCTGCAAGGAGCTCACGGTGATGAATGATCTGGAACCTGCAGACCCCATCGTCACAACGCCACGCCGCCGTGTCGTCATCATCGGAGCCGGCTTTGGCGGTCTTGCCTGTGCCGGCGCGCTTGGAGACACGGATGTCGACGTGATCGTCATCGACCGCCGCAACCACAATCTGTTCCAGCCGTTGCTCTATCAGGTCGCAACCGCGGCCCTGTCTCCGGCCGATATCGCAGAGCCGATTCGCCGCACGCTCGGGCGCTACCGCAACGTCCACATCATGCTGGCCGAGGCCGATGGCATCGACGTCGAGACGAAGCAGGTGAAGCTCAAGGATGGCGGTACGGTCTTCTACGACCAGTTGGTGATCGCCACCGGCTCGGACTACAATTACTTCGGCCATGACGAATGGCAGCACTTCGCGCCCGGCCTGAAGACCCTTCACGAAGCTCGTCGCATCCGTCACCGCCTGCTTCTGTCGTTCGAAAAGGCCGAGCGGACGAAGGATCCGGCGGAGCGGAAGGCTCTGCTCACCAGCATCGTCGTCGGAGGCGGGCCGACCGGCGTCGAGATGGCGGGTGCCATTTCCGAACTCGGCCGCTCCATGGCGCAACGTGACTTCCGCTCCATTCCGGCAAGCGATCTCAGGGTTATCCTGGTGGAGGCCGGCCCGCGCATCCTCGCCGCTTTTCCGGAACACCTGCAGGCCTATGCCGTCCGCCATCTCGAAAAGATGGGCGTCGAGGTGCGTCTGGGCGCGCAGGTGTCGGATATCACCGCGGAAGGTGCTGTCATTGCCGGACATATGGTTCCCGCCGGCAGCGTCGTCTGGGGGGCGGGCGTCAAGGCGTCGCCGGCGTTCCGTTGGCTCGGCATCGAGGGCAAGGCAAGCGGCCGCATCCCGGTCGATGCCAAGCTTCGTGTCGAAGGCTTCAAGGATATCTTTTCGTTGGGCGATACCTCGTTCCAGCCGGACAAGAACGGTGCGCCGCTGCCGGCCCTGGCCCAGGTGGCAAAACAGCAGGGCCGCTATCTCGGCAAGCTTCTGGCCCGTCCCGGTGCGATCGAGACGGCCAAGCCGTTTCACTTCGCCAACCGCGGCAACACAGCGGTCATCGGCCGCAATGCCGCGATCTTCGATTTCGGCCGCTGGACGCTGAAGGGCTATTTCGCCTGGATCCTCTGGGCGATCGTCCACGTCTATCTTCTCGTCAACTTCGAAAAACGGATGCTGGTGACCGTCCAGTGGATCTGGCGATACCTGACCCGCCAGCGTGGCGCGCGGCTGATCGACGAGAACGACAAGGAAGACGTGGCACCCGCTACCATCCGTTGATATCGGCGGTGCCGGCGTACGGCGCATGACACGCACGGGCTTTCCCACCGCCGATTGCGGAACCTTTGGCGTCCCGACTGGTTCGATCCCCGACAGTCGATGCGCGGGAACACCCTGCCATCCTTTCATCCGGCCTCGTGCCGGCATGCCTGTCGCGGCCGCGCCGGCTCCCCCTGTCGCCGGTTCTGCCGCGACAGGCGCATTAAAGGCGCGCCCCGCGCCAAGTGTGAGGTCGATATGCCTGAAAATTTGACATCCCTGATCGTCATGGCGGTCGTGCTCGTGATCGTTTGTGGCGCCGTCGGCGTCTGGACGCTGCGCAGCCGGCGGCGCAATGCCGCGATGGCCTTGTCCGGTCGTCGGGATCGCCGCGAGACAACGCTTGAACGAGGGAGAACGTCTTGACCGGGGATCGAAGCCGCGAGCCCTATATCGCCCCCTCGGCCGACTCGCCGGAACAGACAGCGCGCAAGGCGAAAGCCGGCAAAGGCATTGTGATTTTCATCGCAGCTTTCGCCATCTGCGCCTTCCTGCTGTATCTGGGCATCCTGATCTATGCGAGCACCGTGCGGGTCTGATCCCCGAGGCGAATTGCAACGCACCGACATTCCGCCTAGGGTCCGACCCGCAAGCAAGGGCAGATGACGGTGACGCTGATAAAGACGATCTGGGGTTTCACGGCAGCGATCATGACGCTTGCCATGCCGTTGTCGGCGACCGCCGAGGTGAAGGCGACGGAGACGGTCGAGACCTATGCGATCTCGGGCAAGACGGGTGCGGAACTCTACGCATCGATCGGCGAGCGCGGGCCGCTCCTCGGCGCAAACCGCGTCGTTGCCCATACGCGTTTCAAGCTGACCTGGCGGCGGGATTATCAGAGGCAGGGCAATGACTGCCTTCTCGCAACGGCGATCCCACGGCTGACCATTATCACCACCCTGCCGAAGCCGATGGGCAAGCTGTCGGCGCCCGTCCGCGCCAGCTGGACGACCTTCATCGACGGCGTTCGCCGGCACGAGGCTGTGCATGGACACTATGTCCGCGACCTCGTGACAAAGATCGAGACGGCGACCATTGGGCTCCGGCAGGCTGACGATCCCGGCTGCACGAAGATCAAGACGGAAATGAACCGCCGCCTCGGTGCGATCTCGGATGAACGGCGCGATCTCGACCGCGCCTTCGATCAAGCGGAGTTCACCGAGGGCGGTGCGGTCCACACGCTTATTCTGGCGCTGGTCAACGGCCCTTGAGAGCCGGCCGGCCTGCAACGGACCGCGGGTCGTCCGTCAAGGCATTGCATTCGTTTTTCCGGCGGTCCGTGGAGAAAAATTGATGGCCGGCTCCATAGCGTGCCGGCCGGCGCAGCCTTGAACCGGAGCCGCGATGATGCCACTTTCCGGCAAGCTGAAAAGAGGACCGATCCATGAGCCTGCGCATCAACGACATCGCCCCTGATTTTACCGCGGAAACCAGCCAGGGAACGATCTCGTTCCATGACTGGATCGGCAGCGGCTGGGGCGTCCTGTTTTCGCATCCGAAGAATTTCACGCCCGTCTGCACGACGGAACTCGGCGCCATGGCCGGCCTTCAGGACGAGTTCGCCAAGCGCGGCGTCAAGGTCATCGGCATCTCTGTCGATCCGGTTGAAAGCCATGAGCGCTGGAAGAACGACATCCGCACGGCCACCGGCTTCGAGGTCGAATACCCGCTGATCGGCGACAAGGACCTCGCCGTCGCCAAGCTCTACGACATGCTGCCGGCCGGTGCCGGCGAAAGCTCGGAAGGCCGCACGCCCGCCGACAACGCCACGGTTCGCTCGGTCTTCGTGGTCGGGCCGGACAAGAAGATCAAGCTGATCCTCACCTATCCCATGACGACCGGCCGCAACTTCGACGAGATCCTGCGCGCGATCGATTCGATCCAGCTGACCGCCAAGCATCAGGTGGCAACA
Organism: Rhizobium sp. PP-CC-3G-465; assembly: GCF_004343445.1. Taxonomy (NCBI): domain Bacteria; kingdom Pseudomonadati; phylum Pseudomonadota; class Alphaproteobacteria; order Hyphomicrobiales; family Rhizobiaceae; genus Rhizobium; species Rhizobium sp. PP-CC-3G-465. The sequence goes on along the minus strand of NZ_SLYH01000001.1, from coordinate 2,392,142 downwards.
CCCGCCAACTGGAAGCAGGGCGAGGACGTCATCATCACCGCCGCCGTTTCCAACGAGGACGCCATCACGCGCTTCGGCAGCTTCGACACGGTGCTGCCCTATCTGCGCAAGACGAAGCAGCCGACCGCCTGAGGTCAAAGCTGGCGGCGCGTCAGGCGACCCGTTCGCCGGCCCGCCAGACGCCGGCCACCAGAGGCGGCGCCCCGGCTTCGGCCCGCACGCGAACGAGATCGGCCCGAAGGCCGATCTCGATCCGGCCGCGATCGGCAAGGCCTGCGGCCCGTGCCGGATTGGTGGTGATCATGCGCACCGCATGCGGCAAATCCGTCTGCCCGCGCTCGGCCAGCAGGAATGCGGCCTGCAGCAGGCTGAACGGGACATAATCCGACGAGAGAATGTCGAGCGCATCGCGCTCCAGAAGATCGAGCGCCGAGACATTGCCGGAGTGCGAGCCGCCGCGCACGACATTCGGCGCACCCATCAACACCTGCAGGTTAGACGCCTTGGAGAGCGTCGCAGCCTCGATCGTGGTCGGGAATTCGGCGAGCGCAATGCCGAGATCGACGCTCTCGCGCACATGGGCGGCCGTCGCATCGTCATGCGAGGCCATGGGGATACCGGCTTCACGGCAACGCGTCGCGAGGGCCAGGCGGTTGCGGTCGGCATTTTCCACGGACTGGGCGATGCGCCGGGCGCTGAACGCTTCGAAATCCGTATCCGAAATCTTCTTCTTGCCCTGATAATAGATGCGGTAGGCCTCGAGGCTCACGAACTGGCGCTGCCCGGGCGCGTGATCCATGAGGGACGCCAGCCGCACCCGGTCGTTGCGCTTCATCGCATCGAACTGCTCGACCACATCGGGCATGGAGACTTCGCAGCGCAGGTGGATGAAGTGCTCGGCCCGCAGGCGGTTCGCCGCCGTCGCAGCGGAGATGGTTGCCGCCATGTCGGCCATATCCCCGGTCCCGAGATCCGTATCGCCATCCAGCCCGACCCGAAGCGCATCGAACACGGTCGTGATGCCGGCGGTGGCGATCTGCCCGTCATGCGCCTGAAGCGCCGCGGCAAGGTTCCAGCGGACCTTCGGCCGCGGCTGGATGTGGGTTTCCAGATGGTCGGTGTGCAGCTCGACGCAGCCCGGCATCAGGTAATCGCCTTGCAGGTCGGTGCCCTGCGCTGTCGTGCCCGGGGAGATGTCGGCGATCACGCCGTCGCGCACGACGACGGTACCCTCGACGATCTCGGTGGGGAGGATGATGGCGCAGTGGGTGAAGATCTGTTCGCGGGTCATGGTCTGCCGTTCCGCAGCGCCGGGCTGCAGCTTTTCAGGTGAGAGGTGAAAATGGGCGGGAGGGCCGCCTTATATGACGAGCTTGCGCAGTTGCTGGGAGAGGATGTCCATCAATGTCACGGTTGCGACGATGATAAGGAGGATAGCGGAGGCCTGCGGATAGTAGAAGCCGCGAATGCTCTCGAACAGGATCTGCCCGATGCCGCCGGCACCGATGAGGCCGAGCACGGTGGCGGAGCGGATGTTGGATTCGAGCCGGTAGAGCGAGAAGGAGATCCAGAGCGGCAGCACCTGCGGGATGACGCCGAAAATGACCTGCTGAAGACGGGAAGCGCCGGTGGTGCGGATCGCCTCGACCGGCCGCGGATCGATCGCCTCGACGGCCTCGGAGAAAAGTTTGGCCAGAATACCCGTCGTATGCACGAACAGCGCCATGACGCCGGCAAACGGCCCGAGGCCGACGGCGACGACGAAGAGCACGGCAAAAACGATCTCATGGATCGCACGGAACAGGTCCATCAGCCGGCGAACGGGGTGCAGCACCCACCAGGGCGCCATGTTGTGGGCCGAGAGAATGCCGAAGGGAATGGAGAGAAGCACGGCGAGGAAGGTGCCCCAGAGCGCGATCTGGATCGTGACGATCATCTCGCGAAGGTAGGAGGCCCATTCCTTGAAATCAGGCTTCAGGAAATCCTGGGCATAGGTCGCCATGTTACCGGCGTCCGAAAAGAGGTAGGTCCAACGCCCTATTTCGGCCGGTCCCCAGCTGGCGGCAAGCGCACCCACCAAGACGAGCGTGACGAGCCAGCCGCGCATGCCGGTCCGCGCAGGCTTTACGACCGCGGGGCTGGTCATCGGGCGGGCATGTGTTGCGCCTGTGGAGGCGATGACGTCGGTCATGGGCGTCGTCCTTGATGGATCAGGCGGTAAGATTGGGCAATGAGAAGCGATAAGGAAACCGGAACGGGCGATGCCGCCCGCTCCGGCTCTTTGCATCAACCGTTGGAAGCCGTGCCGAGTTCGGCTTCGAACTTCGCCTTCTGCTCGGTCAGCGGCTTGACCTTTTCGGCCTTGGCGTCAGCCGACAGCGAGGCGTCGGCTTCGATCTTGGCGATCGACTTCGACAGTTCCATCACACGGATCGGCAGGAGCTGCTTGTCGGTCGAGGCCTTGAACGGCGCCCATTTCAGGCCGGCGAGAACCTCCTTCTCATGTGCGACGTCGCCCGTGGAGTTGGCGGTGCCGTAGGCGAGGAAGAAGTCGCGCAGCTTGGTCTTGGCCTCTTCCGGCAGGTCCTTGCGCCAGACGATCGGGTCGGACGGGATCAGCGGCGAGCGCCAGATTTCGCGGATGTTGGCAAAGGCATCCGGCTTGTTCTGCTGGATCAGCGCCATGTTCTCGGTGTTGTTGGCCGCCGCATCGACCTGTTTCATGGCAACCGCCATGGCATTGGTCTCGTGGTTGGCGTTGGTCACCGTCTTGAAGCAATCCTTCGGATCGATGCCACGGGCGCCGAACACGAAGGTCATGGGCACGAGGTAGCCGGAGGTGGAGTTCGGATCGCCGAGGCCGAAGCTCTTGGACTTATCGCAGGTCAGCAGTTCGTCGATCGTTTGGATCGGGCTGTCCTTGGGAACGATGACGACCGACCAGTAGCCCGGATCGCCGTTCTTGGCGACGCTCTGCACGAAGACTTCGCCATCGGCGCGGTCGACGGCTTCCATGGCCGACTTGTTGCCGTACCAGGCAACCTGCACCTTGTTGAAGCGCATGCCTTCGATGATGCCGGCGTAATCGGAGGCGAAGAAGGGCTTCACATCAAGACCGGTTTTGGTCTTGAGGTCGGCCAGAAGCGGCTCCCAGGCCGTCTTCAGGTTCTGCTGGGATTCGGTCGAGATGATGCCGAAGTTGATGGTCTCGGCGGCCAGCGCCTGCTGGCTGAGGGAGGCGGCGAGCGAAAGCGCCGCAATGCTCTTGAAGATCGCGTTCATGGTGGTCTCCGGTTGGCAGTTATCGTGCGATCAGACGGTGGCGAGCGCCGTCTGACGTTTTTGAAGCTCGACGCCGGATGGCGCCATGGGGTCGGCCGGGCCGCTCGGGGCAGCATCCGGCAGGACGAGTTCTTCCGATGCCGCTCCGTAGAGTTCGGCCAGGAAATCGTTGGAAAGGGCGGTGGACGGGCCGTCATAGACGATGGCGCCGTCGCGCATGGCGATCGTGCGGCGGCAATAGCGCCGCGCATATTCGACCTGATGGAGCGATACGAGGACGGTGATGCCGTCCTCGCGGGAGATGGCGGCCAGCACGTCCATCACCCGGCGGGCGGCCGACGGATCGAGCGCCGAGATCGGCTCGTCGGCAATCAGAATGCGCGCTTCCTGCACGAGCGTGCGGGCGATGGCTGCCCGCTGCTGCTGGCCGCCCGAAAGCGTCGAGGCGCGCTGTGCGGCCACTTGCGGAATGCCGACACGGGCGAGCGCCGCCTGCGCCTTGTCCTTCTCGTGTCGGTTGAACAGGCCGAGCGTGCCCCGCCAACGCGGTATGCGGCCGAGATGGCCGATCAGCACATTGGTCAGCACGGAAAGCCGCCCGACGAGATTGAACTGCTGGAAGATCACGGCGACGCGGCCACGCGCCGCTTCCCGGTTCATCCGTCCGCCGGCCTGCGACACCGCGCCGAGGATCTCCACGCGCCCGCTATCGCCATCGCCGATTTCGAGGCCGGCGATGTGGCGGATGAGCGTGCTCTTGCCGGAACCGGACGCGCCGATCAGCGCCACCATCTCGCCCTGCTCCAGCATCAGACTGACACCGTTCAGCGCCCGCGTCTCGCCATAGCGTTTGGAAAGGTTGGTCACGGACAGCGCGATGGGGGTAATCTCGGTCATGATGGTATCCCGGACAGCGGCGCGAAAGCCGACCTCATGCCGGCTGCACGTCCAAGGACTGTGAGCGGCAAGCGATGATGGTTGCGTGACGGTTGCATGAAACTTTTGCGTCAACCGCTGACATTAGGCGCCGTAGCGCTCGACGAACGCCTCGCCCGTGAGCGTACGGAAATCCTCGAGCGCCGCGAACAGTCTGTCATGCGGCCAGTCCCACCAGGCGAGCCGCTCCATGACCTTGGCGGTTGTGCTCGAGAAGCGCTCGCGGATCAGCCGGGCCGGCACGCCGCCGACGATCGTGTAGGGCGCGACATCGTGCGACACCACGGCGCCCGCGCCGACGACGGCGCCATTGCCCACCGTCACGCCCGGCAGAACCGTCGCGCCATGACCGATCCAGACATCGTGACCGATGGTGACGCGGCGGGCCCGCCGCGCGGCAAAGAAGTCCGCCTCATCCCCGGCCCCGTCGAAATAGTCGCCGGCCCTGTAGGTAAAATGGTGCAGGCTGGCGCGGTCCATCGGGTGGTTGGTGGCGTTGAGGCGCACCATCGATGCGATGTTGACGAACTTGCCGACGGTCGCGCACCAGAGGGCGCAATCTTCCATGACATAGGAGTAGTCGTCGAGCTCGACCTCGCCGAGGCGCGATCTCTCGGCGATCTCGACATAGCGGCCAAGCCGGCAGTCGGTCACCTTCGCCGTCTCGTGGATGGTGGGATTAAATTCGGAAATCTTGGCCATCACGCAGCCTTTCGGGCGGAAAACGCGGAAACGTCGATGGTGCGGGTCGCCACGGCTTCGCGCACCGGCTGGTCGTGGAAGATGCCGAGAATGGCGGTGCCGCGTGCAAGCTTCTCGCCGATCATCGCGGTTACCACGTCCCGGTTCTCCGCATCGAGCGAGGCGGTCGGCTCATCGAGGAGGAGGACGGGATGATCGGTGATGAAGCCGCGGGCGATGTTGACGCGCTGCTTCTCGCCGCCCGAGAAGGTGGCGGGGGGAAGCCCGTGCAGAGTTTCCGGCAGGTTAAGCCGGGAGAGCATGTCGCGGGCACGCGCGGTCGCCTCCGTGCGGTCGATGCCGCGGGAAACGAGGGGTTCGGCGACGATCTCGACCGCGGAGACGCGCGGCACGGCGCGCAGGAACTGGCTGACATAGCCGATGCCGTTATGCCGAATGGCCAGAACAAGCCGCGGATCGCCTGCACCGAGATCGCGAACCTCGCCGCTTTCAGGGGCCCGCACCAGAACGGAGCCCTCATCGATGGCGTAGTTGCCATAGACCATCCGCAGGATGGACGACTTGCCGACGCCCGAGGGGCCGCCGAGAACGACGCATTCGCCGGGGAAGAGATCGAAGCGGACATTGGCGACCACAGGCAGCACGACGCCATCGCGCAGGTGCATGACGAAGGATTTGGCGACATCGCGCACGCTGAGCAGCGCGCCTTCCGACATGGCTTTGTGGGTCGGCGGGATGGAAGAGAGGGTCATCGGCGGACTCCGGCTCAGGATTTTGGGGCTCAGGATTCGGGAATGGAGGCGACGAGAAGCTGGGTATAGGCGTGGCGCGGATCGTCCAGCACCCGATCCGTCAGCCCGGCCTCGACGATATGCCCGCCCTTCATGACGATCATGCGCTGCGACAGGAGCCGCGCGACGGCCAGATCATGGGTGACGATGACGACGGCCAGCGACAGGTCGGTGACGAGGCCCCGCAGCAGATCGAGCACGCGGGCCTGCACGGAAACGTCGAGGCCACCCGTCGGCTCGTCCATGAAGATCAGCCTGGGATGGGTGACGAGGTTGCGGGCGATCTGCAGGCGCTGGCGCATGCCGCCGGAAAAGGTGATCGGCTGGTCGTCGATCCGCTCGGCGGCGATCTCCACGCGCGACAGCCAGTCGCCGGCCGTGCGGCGGATGTCGCCATAGTGGCGCTCGCCGACAGCCATCAGCCGCTCGCCGACATTGGCGCCGGCGGAAACGCGCATGCGCAGTCCGTCGGCCGGGTTCTGGTGCACGAAGCCCCAGTCGGTGCGCATCAGGAAGCGGCGTTCCGCCTCGGAAAGATGGCCGAGATCGGGAAAACGCCCGTCGCGCATCCTGTAGCGGATCTCGCCGGCCGAGCGCTCCAGCCGGCCGGAGATGCAGTTGAGCAGCGTCGTCTTGCCGGAGCCGGACTCGCCGACGATGGCGACAACCTCGCCCGGCCAGACGTCGAAGGAGACATCCGTGCAGCCGATGAAGGAGCCGTAGCGCTTTTCGAGCCCGCGGACGGAGAGGATGGGATCGGTCATCGCGTGGTCTCCTGCTCGCTCAACGCGTGTTCCCCGAGCTGCGGCAGGCCCGGACCCGTGTGGCCGTCCGCTTGCCGCGTCTCGCAATGGTCGGTGTCGGAGCAGACGAACATCCGCCCGCCCCGATCGTCGGTGACCACCTCGTCCATGTAGACGCCGGTCGCATTGCAGAGCGCGCAGGGGCGGCTGAACGTCTGGACGGTGAAGGGATGATCCTCGAAATCGAGGCTCGTGACCTGTGTGAACGGCGGCAGCGCATAGATGCGCTTCTCGCGGCCGGCGCCGAAGAGCTGCAAGGCTGGGGAGCGATCGAGCTTCGGATTGTCGAATTTCGGAATGGGCGAGGGATCCATGACATAGCGGCCCTCCACCTTCACCGGATAGGCATAGGTGGTGGCGATGTGGCCGTGCTGGGCGATGTCCTCGTAGAGCTTCACATGCACGAGGCCGTATTCTTCCAGCCCGTGCATCACCCGCGTCTCGGTCTCGCGCGGCTCGAGAAAGCGCAGCGGCTCGGGGATCGGCACCTGGAAGACGATCGTCTGGTGCGCCTGCAGCTTTTCTTCCGGAATGCGGTGGCGGGTCTGGATGATCGTCGCCTCCGCCGTCTTGGTCGTCGTCGCCACATTGGCGGTCTTGGCGAAGAAGGCGCGGATCGAGACGGCGTTGGTCGTGTCGTCGGCCCCCTGGTCGATCACCTTCAGAACGTCGTCGGGCCCGAGAATGGCGGCGGTCACCTGCACGCCGCCGGTGCCCCAGCCATAGGGCATCGGCATCTCGCGGGAGGCGAACGGCACCTGATAGCCGGGAATGGCGATGCCCTTGAGGATCGCGCGGCGGATCATGCGCTTGGTCTGTTCGTCGAGATAGGCGAAGTTATAGGCGGGCAAGGTCATTCCGCGGCCTCCTGTCGGTCCGTCCCAGCGGTCTTTTCCGCCGCGTGCTCCCGCCGCAGCATGCGCAGCAGGTCGAGTTCGGCCTGAAAATCCACGTAATGCGGCAGCTTTAGATGTTCGACGAAGCCGGTCGCCTCGACATTGTCGCAGTGGGAGAGGACGAATTCCTCGTCCTGCGCCGGTGCCGCGCGGTTCTCGTCGAACTCGTCCGCGCGCAGCGCCCGATCGACAAGGCTCATCGACATGGCCTTGCGTTCCGACTGGCCGAAGACGAGGCCGTAGCCGCGGGTGAAGCGCGGACCATCCTCGCCGCCGCCCTTGAACTGCGACACCATCTGGCACTCGGTGACACGGATCGCGCCTATATTCACGGCAAAGCCGAGTTCCGGCAGGTCGATTTCGAGATCGACGAGGCCGATGCGCACTTCGCCGACGAAGGGATGCGTGCGGCCGTAGCCGCGCTGGGTCGAATAGCCGAGCGACAGAAGGAAACCTTCGTCGCCGCGTGCCAGCGCCTGCAGCCGGAGGTCGCGGCCTGCGGGAAAACCGGTCGGGTCGCGGGTGAGGTCGCCGGGCTCGGCGTCGGAGGCGATATCCGGCTCGATCAGGCCTTCGCCGTTGAGGATGTCCGTCACGCGGGGATAGGCCGCATCTTCGGCGACGTCCCGCCTTGCGCCGGGCTCGACGGGATGATCGCCGGCCATAGCGGGGTCGATCAGGCGGTGGGTATAGTCGAAGGTCGGCCCGAGCAACTGTCCGCCGGGAATGTCCTTGTAGGTGGCCGATACGCGCCGCTCGATCCGCATCGCCGCCGTCTCCACCGGTCGCGTCGCGCCGAAGCGTGGCAGCGTCGTGCGATAGGCGCGGATGAGGAAGATCGCCTCGATCATGTCGCCGCGCGACTGGCGCACGGCCATGGCGGCAAGCTCGGGATCGTAGAGCGATCCCTCAGCCATGACCCGGTCCACCGCGAGCGAGAGCTGGCCGGCGATCTGTTCGAGCGATAGAGCGGGAACGGAGCGGTCGCCGCGGCGGCGGTCAGCCAGCAGCCGGTGCGCCTTCTCGATGGCGGCTTCCCCGCCTTTGACGGCTACATACATGGCTCAGGCCTCCTGAATGCGTGTGGTGCGGGGCAGCGCCAGCGCCTCGTCCCCTGAGACGAGGACGAGATCGAAGCCGAGCGGAAAGCCCGCACGGTTGGCGGCCATGACATCGGCAAAGCCTGCCGGCAGACCCTGCGGAACAATGTCGGTCGTGGTCTCGATGCCCGGTCCGCTGAGGGTGAGGCGTTGGCCGCCACGAAGGGCTGTGACAGGCAGGAGCAGCGTGGCCGAGCGATCCGGATATTCCGCCGTGCCCACCGCAAAGCGGCTCCAGCCGGTGCAATCGCTGCCATCCGCGAGGTGGACGAAGCGGGCGGATGGCGCATCGGTGGTTGCCGCAGCACCGGTGTGAAAGCCGACCCAGGCCTTCGCGCCTGGCATGTCCGTCTCGAAGAAGACCGGCGTGTCCGCATCGGCAAGCGCCAGAAGGATCGCGCCCGCAGCAGGCGACATCGGCGCCGGGGGTGAGGCAAGGTCCGAGAGATCGGCAACGCTGCCCGGTCGCGCGAAGGCATCCATCAAGGCGCGAAAAGCGCGCTGCGATCCGAAGACGGGTTCGGCGAAACCGCCATCGACGGTTGTGAGGCTCATCGGTCTTCTCCCCGGACCAGCGTGAAGAAGTCGACACGCGTCGCTTCCGTTTCTTCCGCGCGCTGGCGACGCGCCTCGGCGTCGAGCGCCAGCGCCGGTGCCACGACATCTATCTCGATCAAGGCCTGCCAGGCGGCGAGCTGTCCGAGCGCATCGAGATGCGCGACCATGCGGGCCTTTTCGGTGTCGCGGCCGAGAATGATCGAATGGCCGACCTCGCCGCTGTCGAGCTTCACGGTCGCCCGCGTCACGCTCGTCTCGCCCAAATTGAACGGAGCCCCGCCGCCGCCGATCCGGCCGCGCACAATCACTGCGCCGATCTCCGGCCCGCGCACGGGAATGGCCTGCGGTGCCGTCTTCACGATCGCGCCATAGCGTTCGCCAAGAAGATTGGCCGGCATGGACGCCATGGCGTCGAGGGCGCGCTTGCGGCCCGATGTCTCATATTCTCTGGTCATTTCGGATCCTATTTGTCTATTTGTATAGACAACTAATCTTGATCCGATTTATAACCTGGAAATCATGACGTCGCTATGACACGGCGGTGCGATACGGTGAGAAGGAGCTGACATTGGACGGACAGGATGACGGCATCTCACGCTGGCGGCGCGTCGCCGATGGCATCCGCGCCTCGATCATGGACGCAGTCATCACCGATCGGCTGCCTCCGGAAACCGATCTTGCGGCCGACTACGGCGTCAACCGCCATACGGTGCGCCGCGCGATCGCGGCTCTCGCGGCCGAGGGGATCGTCAGGGCGGAGCGGGGACGCGGCACCTTCGTCAATCCGGTCGAGCCGCGCATTTCCTACCCGATCGGCACGCGGGCGCGCTTTTCCGAAAACATGATGCGCCAGTCGCTGGAGCCCTCGGGCCGTCTCGTCGGATCGCAGAAGGTATCGGCCGACATGGGCATGGCGCGGCTGCTCGGTCTTGCGCTCGGAGCCCCGCTTCACCGGCTGGACCATATGGCCGTGGTGGACGGTGTGCCTTTGTCCCGCTCCACCTCGCATTTCTCAGCCGAACGCTTCCCCGGCATCATCGCTGCCTATGCGCAGGAAGGCTCGATCACCCAGGCGCTCCGCCGTTGCGGCCTTGCCGATTATCGCAGGCGCGAGACGCGGCTGACGGCGGAACGCGTTTCGCCGGGCGATGCCGATGCGCTCTCCTGCGCCGGGGATGCGATCGTGCTGGTCACCAATGCCGTGGATGTGGATCTCGAGGACCGGCCGGTGCAGGCGATCCGTACCCGCTTCCTTGCCGATCGGATGGAACTGGTCTTCGTCAATCCGGAAAGCGCCTGAGCCGAAAAAGCCTGAGCGGACGGTCTATCGTCCGGCCTTGGGCCGATCCACCGGCGCAACCATCAGGTTGATGCCCTTGGAGCGCATGCGCTCCAGATGCTCCGGCGCGATATTGTCGTCCACGATGACGAGGTCGAATTCGGTGAGCGCGGCGAAGGAATAGAGCGCCCGGCGCTCGAATTTCGTGTGGTCGGCGAGAAGAATGCGCATTGCGGCGCTGTCGAACATCGCCCGCTTGGTCTCCACCATCTCCGGCGACTGGTGGAAGGCGACGTCGTCGAGAATGGCCGACATCGACATGAAGACGGTATCGGCCCTCAGCTTCTCGATCTCGCGGATGGTCATGCGCCCCATGAAGGCGTTGCACCAGTTGTAGAACTGCCCGCCGAGCCCGAGCAGCGTCACGTCCGGCACGGCCTTCAGCTCGTTCATGAGGTTGAGCGAATTGGTGATGACCGTCAGCGGCACTTTTTCCGGCAGGTGACGGGCCATTTGCAGCACGGTCGTGCTATCGTCGAAGAAGATCGCCTGTCCCGGCTCGATGAAGGTCATCGCCGCCCGGGCGATGGCAGCTTTCTCCCGGGCCTGACGGCTCGAGCGGTAGACGTCGCTGGATTCGATAAGGCTTGTCGGGGCGGCGGTCACGATGCCGCGTGTCTTGCGGAAGAGGCCGCGGCTGACGAGTTCGTCGACGTCGCGGTGCGCCGTCATCAGGCTGATGCCGAAACGGTCGGTCAGGTCCTCGATCCGCATCGAACCTTCGGCCATCACGGCCTCGGCAATCAACTGGCGGCGCACGATCTGGCGGGCGTGGCGGCTGTCGCTGGGAAGCTCGGACATGAACTGACCGACGGTTGTCTTGTTCGTCATCCCTTGGCCTCCTCTGTTCGCCTCGCAGTACCGTGCTGCTCTGCATGCGTCCTAGCGCATAAAACCTCTAACGGAAATCCGTTCGCGAGAATGCGACCTTAAGACGTGGCGCAGGGAGGGACTGTCAAGAAAAAGAGGGCGCCGCGGGCGGCACCCTCCCTGGTGGCGAAGGCTTACTTGTCGAGGACGAAGGGTGCCGAATACTTGTCGACATTGTCCTTGGTGATGAGCAGGCAATCGAACAGCTGCTTTTCGGACTTGGCACCGGTCGCGCCCGTCTTGATGAAGCTGTCGGCCTGCTTCACGGCTTCTTCCGAGAAGACGGCAACGGGCTGGAGCACGGTGTACTGCAGTTCGCCGGCCTTGATGGCGGCGACCGCATCCGGCGAGCCGTCGAAGCCGCCGACCTTGACGTTGGCGATCTTGCCGGCTTCCTTGAGCGCGGCGATGGCACCGAGCGCCATTTCGTCATTGCCCGAGATCACGCCGTTGATATCCGGATTGGCCTGCAGCATGGACTGCATCTTGTCGTGGCCCTTGGTGCGGTCCCAGTCGGCCACTTCGGAAGCGGCCTTTTCGAGGTCCGGATACTGCGTCAGCACGGTCTCGTAGCCGTTGGAGCGGGTTGCCGCATTGTTGTCGGAGGGCGCGCCGAAGAGTTCGACATACTTGCCCTTGTCGCCGACGGCTTCCACCCACTGGGTGGCACCGAGAGCTGCACCCTGCGCATTGTTGGAAACGAGCTGTGCCTTGGCAAGGCCTTCCTGGTTGATCTCGGCATTGACGAGAATGACCGGGATGCCGGCGGCAACGGCCTTCTTCACCGCACCGACGGAGCCGTCGGCATTGGCCGGATCGAGGATGATCGCGACCGACTTGTTGGTGATCGCGGTGTCGATCAGGTTGCTTTCGGTGTTGGTGTCGCCCTTGTGCGCGCCGACGGTCGCGGTGTAGCCGAGCTTTTCGGCCGTGGCCTTGGCGACATTGCCTTCGGTCAGCCAGTAGGGGTTGGACGGATCGTTGACGATCACCGTCATCAGGCCCTCGGCATAGGCGGTGCTGGCAAACATGGTCGCGGCAGCGGCGGCCGCCATCAGCAGGCGGGTTGCGTTTTTCATCATGGTCTCTCTCCCGGTTTTGAAAATGCGGTTCGGTTGTGCCGGTCACCCGGCGGTGCTTGTCCGTGGCCGGCGCTGCCTTTCCTCGAAAGACAGGGGCCGGTGATGCGGAGAAGGTCGTGTGTCGGTCGCCCCCTTACTTCGGGCGGCGGCCGTACTGGATGCTGTTGAGCAGAACGGCGAGCACGATGACCGCGCCGGTAAAGACGGTCTGCCAGTAGGATGACACGCCGATGATGACGAGGCCGTCCGACAGGAAGCCGATGACGAAGGCGCCGAGCATGGTGCCGCCGATCGTGCCGCGTCCGCCGGTCAGCGCCGCCCCGCCGATGACGACGGCGGCAATCGCCGTCAGCTCGTAGGTCGTGCCGGCCGTCGGGCCGGCGGAGGTCAGCTGCGACGAGAGGACGAGGCCGGCAATGGCCGCGCAGACGCCCGAAAGCACGTAGACGATGATCTTGACCCGCTTGACCGGCACGCCGGAAAGCTCGGCCGCACGCTCATTGCCGCCCGACGCATAGAGCCAGCGGCCGAAGGCCGAACGGCTGAGCATGACGAAGCAGAGGATGGCGAGCAGGGCGAGCACGAGAACGCCGATCGGCACGCCGAACAGCCGGTTGAAGCCCAGCCAGTCGAAGCCGGTATTGCCGAGCTCCGGCCGTCCGCCGAGATTGTTGAAAGTCAGGCCATTGGTCATCAGCAGCGCCACGCCGCGCGCGACATAGAGCACGCCGAGCGTCGCCACGAAGGCGGGAACGCGGAAATAGGCGATCAGCACACCATTGACCGCACCGACGAAGGCGCCGAGCGCGCAGGTGAGGATGACCACGACCCAAACCGGCGGGTAGAGCACCACGCCGAACTGGGTGAGTGTGACCCCTTGCATGAGGTAGCCGGCAACCACGCCCGACAGGCCGAGCGTCGAGCCGACGGACAGGTCGATACCGCCATTGAGGATGACGAGCAGCATGCCGATGGCGAGCAGCCCGAAGATCGCCACATGCGACGCCATGATCAGGAAGTTGGCGACCGAGAAATAATAGGGCGACAACAGCGAGAACACGACGATGATCGCGATCAATGCGAAGAAGGCGCGGCCCTCGAGCAGGAGCTGACCGATATTCATCGTCTTCTTCTGCGGGGTCGGGCGCGCGGATGAGTTGGTTGCCGACATGATCACTGCGTCCTCGTTTCGGGCTCGTGCCCATCTGATCCATGGCCGCCGGCCTTTTCGCCGGATGCCGCCATGATGCGTTCCTTGGTGACGTCGGAGCCGAATTCGGCGGAGATCCGGCCGCGGCGCATGACGACGATGCGGTGCGCGATGCTGAGGCACTCGCCCACTTCCGATGTGGAATAGATGACGGCGAGGCCCTGGCGAGCCCGCTCGGCGAGCAGCTTGAACACCTCGGACTTCGCGCCGATATCGATGCCCCGGCTGGGCTCGTCGAGCAGCATGACTTCAGGGTTGGTCGCCAGCATCTTGCCGATGACCACCTTCTGCTGGTTGCCGCCCGACAGCGAGCCGATCGGTGCCGCGCCGCCATTCGTCTTGATGTGAACCTTGGAGATCGCATCGGTGACGAGGCCGGCTTCGCGGCGCCGCGAGGTGAAGATGCCTTTGGTAAAGGCGCCGATGCTGGCGAGCGACAGGTTGCTGCCGACCGTCATCGTCTGCACCAGCCCGTCGCGCTGCCGGTCTTCCGGCACGAGGACGAGACCGTTGTCGATGCGCTGCGCGATGGAGAGCCTGGAGACGTCCTGCCCGTGCAGCATGACGCGGCCGGCAGACGGCTGCAGCCGGCCGGCGACGCATTCCAGAAGCTCGGTGCGCCCGGCCCCCATCAGCCCGTAGATGCAGACGACCTCGCCGGCGTGAACGTCGAGCGAGAGGTTGTCGACCACGGAATAGCCGGCACCCGACGCATCCGGCACCGACAGGTTCTCGATCGACAGGGCGACCGGGCCGAAGGCATAACCCGTCGGCGGCGCTCCTAGATCGAAATTCTCGCCGACCATGTTGCGCACGATCCATTCGAGATCGATATCGCCACGTGCCGCATAGGCCGTCATCGTGCCGTCGCGCAGCACCACGGCGTGGTGGGTGATCTGCAGCGCTTCCTCGAGATGGTGCGAGATATAGACGATCGAGACGCCGCGCGCCGTGAGGTCGCGGATGACCTTGAACAGTACCTCGACCTCGGAGGCGCTCAGCGCCGATGTCGGCTCGTCCATGATGAGGATGCGGGAGTTGACCGACAGCGCGCGGGCGATTTCCACGATCTGCTGCTGGCCGAGGCGAAGCGCCTCGACCGGCGTCAGCGGGTCGATCTCTTCTTCCAGTTCCTCCATCAGCAGCCGCGTCTGCCGTTCTTCCTCGGCATAGTTGACGCCGGTCGGCCCCATGATCTCGCGGCCCATGAAGATGTTGTCGCGAACGTTCATGTTCAGCGCCAGCGACAGTTCCTGGTGGATGATCGAGACGCCGCTGTCGCGGGCATGCGACGAGGAGGAGAATGTGACGGGCGCGCCATCCAGCAGGATCTCGCCGGAGGTCGGCTGCACCACGCCCGACAGGATCTTCATCAGCGTCGATTTGCCGGCCCCGTTCTCACCAAACAGCGTCGTAACTTGGCCGCGGCGAATCTCGAAATTCACGCCTTTCAGCGCATGGATGCTGCCATAGGACTTGGCGATATTGCGCGCTTCCATGACGACGGCGCCATGGTCGTCGGAAATCTTGCGATTTGCGTTGTCGGCGACGGCACTCATTTCACGGTCACCGACACGGGCGTCACCAGCCAGTTTTTGGGGTTGATCAGTTTGAAGACACCGGTGATCTCGACCGTCTTTCCGTCGAGCGCTGCCGGGTCGATGCTCGCGAGCGTCTCTTTCTTCATGGCGTTGTTCAGCGCCGAGCCGGCGTTCTGGTACTCGATCTGGTTGGTGAACTGGCCGAACTCGATCTCGCCGGTCGCGTCGCGCAGGTCCGTGCCATTAATGGCCGGGCCGGTCTGCACCCGCACCACGGTGCCCTCGGGCAGGCCCGGAACGGCGATGGTGTTGGTGCTCGACTTCCGCTCGCCGACCGTGCCGGTGAACTTGACCGGGATGACCGGGCCGGTGCTGGTGGCGACGCCGTATTTCGTGCCGGCCGCAGCCTTGTCGGCGGCGATCGCGCCCCCGAGTTCGGCCGCATCCACCGCGCGGCTGACCACGCTGTCGCGGACTTTAGGGAAATTCTCCGTCCCGAAGGCCTCGGGCGAGAACACATCGGCGCGCACGTCATGCTCAGAGCCGATCCGCACCACTCTCGTGTCATAGACCATCGCGCCGACGAGGATCATGGCAAGTGCTGCCGCGATCACGCGTCCGCGGGTCAGGAGAGGGGTATTCAGCGATTTCGTGTCGGCAACGGTGCTCATGACGAAAGCCTCAAATCTGGAACCGCCTCTCGAAAGAGGCGCAAGGGTCGAATGGACGCCGCAGACTTCCCGCGACGGACGGGTCGGGTGTCAGCTCTGGAGAAGGATGGAGGGGATACGCGTGCCCGATGGCAGCGCCTGCCGCGGGAGCAGGGCCGATCGGCGGAACGGGATTGCGGTGCTGGTCATGGCGTCTCCTCCTTCACGCATCCGCCGACGATCTCCTCCCGTCGGCCTTCATGCTCGGTGATAACATATGGTAGGTCTGTGTTATCAATGAGGCAAACAATGATAGAAAAATTTTGAGGTGTCAACGGCTACGGCTTTCGGAAGGGCACGTTCGTAAATGTGTAAGTCTCGGGTCGCGGACGCATGGCGTGCTCGGATGTCGGGGGAGGGCATGATTGTCAGAATCCAACATCAGGAGGGGTTATCGGCAGCGAATGCAGCGTCTAACCGGCGCAAACGAAGATTTATCATATTGAATATATTATAAAATAATTCGAGAATCAGTGATATCGAGATGATCGGCAACGCTTCCCGGAGCAGCGCTTGCAGGTGTCATCATAGGAGAGATGGTCGATGGAATCACAAAGGTGACCAGCTGGGATTGCCTCCGGGCAATCTTGACAAATTGCAATTTTTGTGAAAAAAAATACGAGTGCAGAAAGATATTTCGATGACAGTGTTATGTTTGTGAGATATCGATCGTTTCGGCTGGCCGAACGTTTCAGGGTTCTGCTTTCCCGGTTTGCCTCTCTGAAGGCGCCGGCGCCGGACACTCTTCGGAGGAGGAGTTTTGCGAGGATGGGAGGAGTTTCGATGACGCCATGGGCAGGAGCGCGGCCGCGACCCGTTTTAGCGCGCTGGAGCCGGCGTCATGCGTGACATCATCATCGGCATCGACGCGGGAACGTCGGTCATCAAGGCGGTGGCCTTCGATCTCGGCGGACGACAGCTTGCCTGCTCCTCGGTGCGCAATGTCTATGTCACCGGCGACGATGGCTCGGCCACCCAATCCCTGACGCAGACCTGGACGGATTGCGTCTCCGCGCTGAAGGGCCTTTCCGAAAAGATCGACGGCCTTGCGGCAAGAACCGCGGCCCTGGCCGTAACCGCGCAAGGGGACGGAACCTGGCTCGTCGGAGCGGACAACCGTCCTGTCGGCGACGCCTGGCTGTGGCTCGATGCCCGCGCCGCGCCGACCGTGCGCCGCATTGCCGGCCGCAGCGAGGACCGCGCCCGGTTCGAGGCGACGGGCACCGGGCTCAATACCTGCCAGCAGGGCGCGCAGATGGCGCATATGGACCGGCACCGCCCCGAGCTTCTGGACGGCGCCGATGTCGCCCTGCACTGCAAGGACTGGCTCTACCTGAACCTCACCGGCATCCGCGCCACGGACCCATCGGAGGCAAGCTTCACCTTCGGCAATTTCCGCACCCGACTCTACGACGACGTGGCCATCGACAGCCTCGGCCTTGCGCATCGCCGCAACCTCCTGCCGGAGATCATCGACGGCACTGAGGTCATGCATCCGCTTTCCACGGAGGCTGCCCGGGCGACCGGGCTGCTGGCGGGAACGCCGGTGTCGCTCGGCTATGTCGATATGGTCATGACCGCGCTCGGTGCAGGCGTGCGCACGCGCTCGACGAATGCCGCCTGCTCCACCGTCGGCTCCACCGGTGTCCATATGCGCGCCAAGCCCGTGGACGCGGTGCATCTGAACGCCGAGGGGACGGGCTATGTCATCGCGCTGCCCGTACCCGGCATCGTCACTCAGGTTCAGACGAACATGGGCGCGACGCTGAACATCGACTGGATCCTGCGCCTGGCCGCCGACCTGATGGCGGATGCGGGCCGGCAGGTCGCGTTTTCCGATCTGGTCGGGCGGATTGAGCACTGGCTGGAAACGACGCGGCCCGGCGCGCTGCTCTATCATCCCTATATTTCCGAAGCCGGCGAACGCGGGCCGTTCGTCAATGCCAATGCCCGCGCCGGCTTCATCGGCCTCTCCACCCGCCATGGCTTTCCCGACATGCTGCGGGCCGTGGTCGAGGGTCTGGGCATGGCGACGCGCGATTGCTACGCGGCGATGGGAGCCATGCCGGACGAGCTGCGCCTGACCGGTGGTGCTGCCCGCTCGCGCGCGCTGCGCGGCGTGCTTGCCGCCTCGGTCGATGCCCCGGTTCGCATCTCCGACCGCGAGGAGGCAGGGGCTGCCGGTGCCGCGATGATGGCGGCCGTGGCCCTCGGCGTCTACCCCACCATGGATGCCTGCATCGATGAATGGGTGAGCCCGCTTTTGGGGCAGGCCGAAGCGCCCGATCCCGATCTCGCCCGCCACTACGACCGGCTGTACCCGGCCTATGTCGAGGCCCGCCAGTCGCTTATGCCCGTTTGGGAAACGCTGGCCGACGAGCATGGGCATGCGAGCCCCGAGAAAGACGAGACGACGGCCGCTTTGGGCCTTGCCGACACGACGACGCGCGACGACGCATCCCACCTTTCAGGAGCCTGACATGACAGAAACAAAGACGGTCGATCTGTTCGTGATCGGCGGCGGCATCAACGGCGCCGGCATCGCGCGGGATGCCGCAGGCCGTGGCCTTTCGGTCATCCTCTGCGAAAAAGGCGATCTGGCCGAAGGCACCTCGTCGCGCTCCGGCAAGCTCGTCCATGGCGGCTTGCGCTACCTCGAATATTACGAGTTCCGCCTGGTGCGCGAGGCGCTGATCGAGCGTGAGGTTCTCTTGAATTCCGCAAGCCACATCATCTGGCCCATGCGCTTCGTGCTGCCCCACAGCCCGGACGACCGCCCCGCCTGGCTCGTCCGGCTCGGCCTCTTCCTCTACGACCACCTCGGCGGCCGCAAGCGTCTGCCCGGCACCCGCTCGCTCGATCTGCACCGCGATCCAGAGGGTGCGCCCATTCTCGACAAGTACACGAAGGGCTTCGAGTATTCCGACTGTTGGGTGGACGATGCCCGCCTCGTGGTGTTGAACGCGCTCGACGCCCGTGAGCGCGGCGCAACGGTGCTGACGCGCACCGCCTGTGTCAGCGCGCGCCGCGAAGACGGCGGCTGGCGGGTGGAGACGCGCAACGAGCGCACCGGCGAAATCACGTCGTTCCGCGCGAAGGTGCTCGTCAATGCGGGCGGCCCCTGGGTCAACGACATCGTCGGCCGGGTCGCCGGCTCTAACAGCAGCCGCAACGTGCGCCTCGTCAAGGGCAGCCACATCATCGTGCCGAAGTTCTGGGACGGCCAGCAGGCTTATCTGGTGCAGAACCACGACAAGCGGGTGATCTTCATCAACCCTTACGAGGGCGACAAGGCGCTGATCGGCACCACCGACATCCCCTATGAAGGCCGCCCGGAAGAGGTGCAGGCCGAGGAGAAGGAAATCGATTACCTGCTCGCCGCCGTGAACCGCTACTTCAAGGAAAAGCTGCGCCGCAGCGATGTGCTGCACAGCTTCTCCGGCGTCCGCCCGCTGTTCGACGACGGCAAGGGCAATCCGTCTGCCGTCACGCGCGACTACGTCTTCGACCTCGACGAGACAGGCGGCGCCCCGATGCTCAACATCTATGGCGGCAAGATCACGACGTTCCGCAAGCTGTCCGAGCACGCGATCCAAAAGATCGCCAGCTTCTTCCCGAACATGAAGGGTGACTGGACGCGCGGCGCAACGCTACCCGGCGGCGAGATCCCTAATGCCGACTACGTGCAGTTCGCAGAGCGCATGCGCAGCGACTATCCCTGGATGCCGCGCGCACTGGTCAATCACTATGGCCGCCTCTACGGCGCCCGCGTCAACCGCATCGTCAAGGGCGTGACCTCGCTCGACGGGCTCGGCCGGCACTTCGGCGGGCAGCTCTACGAGGCGGAGGTGCGTTATCTCGTGGCCAACGAATGGGCGGAGACGGCCGAGGACGTGCTCGTGCGCCGTACCAAGCAGAACCTGCACCTGACGGAGACCGAGCGGGCCGCGTTTGCGGACTGGTTCGGCGCGCATGTCACACGGGCCGCCTGAGGAAGCGATCATGAACCTGACCCTGTCGCTCAACACCAATCCGCTGGTCAACCGCTTCGCTGAGCCGGACGACCTGATCGATACCGTGGCGCACGAGTTGAAGATCCGCGATCTGCAGCTGACGCACGAGTTCATCAATCCGAGCTGGCCTGCGCCCGTTATCCGCCGCCTGACGCGGGATATGCAGGCGGCCCTTACGCGCACCGGCGTGCGCGTCACCTCCGGCATGACGGGCCCTTACGGCCGACTCAACCATTTCGGCCATCCCGACCGCGACGTCCGGCGCTATTATGTCGACTGGTTCAAGACCTTTGCGGATATCACCGCCGATCTCGGCGGCGTCTCCGTCGGCACCCAGTTCGCCATCTTCACCTATAAGGATTTCGACGATCCCGTCCGGCGCGAAGATCTCATCAAGATCGCCATCGACTGCTGGGCGGAGGTTGCCGAGCATGGCAAGGCGGCCGGTCTCGACTACATCTTCTGGGAGCCGATGAGCGTCGGGCGCGAGTTCGGCGAGACCATTGCCGAATGTATCCGCCTGCAGGACCGGCTGACGGCGGCCGACATGGCCATCCCTATGTGGATGATGGCCGATATCGACCATGGCGACGTGACCTCGCCCAATCCCGACGATGTCGATCCCTATGCCTGGGCGCGGGCGGTGCCGAAACTCTCGCCGATCATCCACATCAAACAGAGCCTGATGGACAAGGGCGGCCACCGCCCGTTCACTGCCGAATTCAACGCCCGCGGCCGGGTGCATCCCGAGCCGTTGTTGACGGCGCTCGCAGAGGGCGGTGCCGAGGACAACGAGATCTGCCTCGAGCTGTCCTTCAAGGAACGCGACCCGAACGACCGGCAGGTGATCGAACAGATCGCCGAGAGCGTCGCTTTCTGGGCGCCGCATATCGACACGGGCGCGGCCGACCTGAACATCTGACATGCTGCTGTCATCGTGGCGGCAGCGGAAAAAGAGGTGCCAGCCTACGGCGCGGGGTGTATGCCTGAAGGTCAGGGCGAAACGGATCGGTCTGTGGCAGGTTGGCCGCAGCGAGAGGCCAATATAGGACGCATGACAGGACGCATGGCAGGAACCCGACGCCCCATCGATCCCGAAGAGTCGCTTGCGACCCGCGCCGCCTGGCTGCATTACGTCGGCGGCATGACCCAGGCGGCCGTCGCCAAGATGCTCGGCCTGCCCTCCGTCAAGACCCACCGGATGATCGCCCGTGCCGTGGCGGACGGCATGGTCAAGGTGACCATCGACGGCGATATCGTCGAATGCGTCGATCTGGAGGCGCGCCTCGCCGAGCGCTACGGCCTCGAATATTGCGAAGTCGCGCCCGACATGCGCGAGGACGGCCTGCCGCTGCGCGCGCTCGCCTATGCGGGTGCCGCCTATCTCCGGCGGGAGATCGAGCGCGGTGAGCACCGCATGATCGGCCTCGGCCATGGCCGCACGCTGGCGGCCGCCGTGCGCCACATGCCGCGCCTCAGCGCAAGCACGGTTTCCTTTGTGTCCCTCTTGGGCGGCGTTACCCGCAACTACGCCATCAACCCGCATGACGTGATGCACCAGATCGCGGAGAAGACCGGGGCGACGGCCTATGTCATGCCGGTTCCCTTCTTTGCCAACACGGCGGAGGACCGCGAAGTTCTCCTTTCCCAACGTGGCGTCGGCGAGGTCTTCGCGCTTGCCGAAGGCGCCGACCTCAAATTCGTCGGTATTGGCACCGTGGAGCCCGCAGCCCAGCTCGTCGCCTCCGGCATGATCGAGCCGCGCGAGATCCGCGAGATCTCCGGCAACGGCGCCGTCGGCGAACTGCTCGGACATTTCTTCGATGCCCGCGGCCGCCTGCTCGAAACCATGCTGACCGCCCGCACGCTTTCGGTTTCGTTCCACTCCGCGAAGGCCGATCGCATCGTCGCCATCGCCGGCGGTCCGGGCAAGGTGGAGGCCATCCGCGCCGTGCTCACCAGCCGCCGCCTGTCCGGCCTCATCACCGACGAGCGCACCGCGCAGGCCCTGCTCGACGTGGAATGACCCTATCTGTTGTAACGTAAGGAAACGGTGGAAAAGCCGTGCATCATAAATGCGCGGACGACGCTTTCCATTCGACGTGACGAACACATGTATCAGTCACGCGGGGCCGCACGGCACGCCCGTGACGCTGCTGCGCGAGGGACCATGGTCAGACCGACGGTGAACAAGTTCCTGCTGCAGGCGCGCAACGAGGTGCGCCAGAGCGCGGGGATGATTATCGTCGCCATGCTTTTCGTCGCCTTCGCCTCCATCGGCGCCTCGGTCCTCCTGTCCCAGCGCGAGCGCGAGGCGCAGGAGGCGATCGCCCATACGATCGGCAACGAGCGGCGGATCTCGACCCTGCAATCGCTGCTGCAGGATGCCGAGATCGGCCAGCGCGGCTACCTCATCACGCAGGACCGGACCTATCTGGAGCCCTATGAAGCCTCGATCGAAGAGATCGGCCGCATGATGGAAGAGCTTGCCACAGGGCTTTCCGACAATGCGCGTCAGGATGCCAACGTCGCCGTCCTCCGCTCGCTGATCGTCCAAAAACTGTCGGAGCTGCGCCAGAGCATCGACCGCCAGCGCGAGGGCGATGCAGCAGGGGCGCTGGCCATCATGAGAACCGGCCAGGGCAAAATGCTGATGGACGGCGTGCGCAATGCGCTGAAGACCATGCGAGCGGAGGAGAGCAACCAGCGGATGGCGCGCGTGGCCGAAGCGCAGCAGGCCGGCGCGCGCATGGAGATGGTGGTCTTCGCCCTAGCGCTTCTGACGGCCGTCTTCGCGCTGGTGGCGGTCCGCGCCACCGCCCGCCGCGCCCGCTCCGCCGAGCTGACGCGCGACGAGCTGCTCTCGCGGCTCGACCGGCGGCTTCTTGCGATCATGGCGGCCGATGTCGTCGGTTATTCCCGGCTGATGGAGGGCGACGAAACCCGGACGCTGGCAAGCCTGAAGATCGTGCGCGACCGCATCGATCCGATCATCGAGCATCACAGTGGCTCGATCGTCAACACGGCGGGCGACAGCGTTCTCGCCGCCTTCGCCAGCGCACTCTCGGCCATCGACTGCGCGATCGAGATCCAGCAGGCGATGGCGCAGGCCAATGCACAGCTCGATGACGATGCGCGGCTGACGTTCCGGATCGGCATCAATGTCGGCGATGTCGTCGTGCAGGATGGCGATGTCTTCGGCGATACGGTGAATGTGGCGGCACGGCTTGAAGCGCTGGCCGAGCCTGGCGCGATCTGCATTTCCCGCGTGGTGCGCGACCATGTCCGCAAGCAGCGTCCCCTGACCTTCGACGACCTGGGATTCCAGCATGTGAAGAACATCGCCCAGCCGATCAGCGCCTTTCGCGTGCGGGCTCAGGCCGTGTAGAAGACCGGTCCAGACAACCCGCTTCCCCGCCGTCTCTCAAGCGTCAACACAGCCGGAAAACCCATGCCGACGTTCCTCTCCCCCGTCATGCTCACCTGGGGCATCTCAGCCCTTGCCGTCGCCGGCGTCATCACCCGGCCGTTCCGCCTGCCGGAGGCCGTATGGGCCGTAGCTGGTGCTGCGGTCATCGCGGCGCTCGGCCTCATGCCGCTGTCGGCCGTCTGGAACGGCATTGCCCGAGGCACCGACGTCTATCTGTTCCTGATCGGCATGATGCTGTTGTCGGAGCTTGCGCGCAAGGAAGGCCTGTTCGACTGGCTGGCCGCCATCGCGACGCGGCACGCCAAGGGATCGCCGAAACGGTTGTTCTTCCTGATCTATGCGGTCGGCGTGCTCGTCACCGTGTTCCTCTCCAACGATGCCACGGCCGTGGTGCTGACGCCGGCCGTCTATGCCGCCACGCGGGCGGCGAAGGTCGCAAATCCGCTGCCCTATCTCCTGATCTGCGCCTTCATCGCCAATGCCGCGAGCTTCGTGCTGCCGATCTCCAACCCGGCCAACCTCGTCATCTTCGGGGGCGGCGAGATGCCGCCGCTCGGTGAATGGCTGCGCACCTTCACGCTGCCGTCCATCGTGGCGATCGTCGTCACCTATGCAGCGCTCGCCTTCACCCAGCGCCGCGCCATCGCCTCGGAAACGGTCGCCGCCGACGTGCCGACGCCCACTTTGTCTCCCGCCGCCCGGGTCGCCGGCATCGGCCTTGCCTTGACGGCCATCGGCCTCGTCATCGTCTCCGTGCTCGATCTCGATCTCGGCCTTCCCACCTTGGTTGCCAGCATCGCCACGACGCTTCTGATCGTCATCGTCAACCGCGAACCGCCCATCAACGTCGTCAAGGGCATCTCCTGGAGTGTCCTGCCGCTGGTCGCCGGCCTCTTCGTCATCGTGGAAGCCTTGAGCGGCACCGGGCTCGTCGGCATGTTCAGTGATCTCCTCGCCCGCAACGCGGCGACCTCGCCCGCGTGGACGGCGGGCGTCGCCGGTATCGGTGTCGGCTTTGCGGCAAACCTTGTTAACAATCTCCCCGCCGGGCTCTTTGCCGGCAGCGCCGTTCAGGCTGCGGGTGCGCCAAGCCTCGTTGCTGCCGCCATCCTCATCGGCGTCGATCTCGGGCCCAATCTCTCCGTCACCGGCTCGCTCGCCACCATCCTCTGGCTCACCGCCCTGCGCCGCGAGGGCATCGAGGTCGGCACGTGGGCTTTCCTGAAGCTTGGGACGGTGGTGATGATCCCGGCGCTCCTCCTCTCCATCGCCACCCTGATCGGCGTATCCCTGTTGTGACGCGCGTGCGCTGCAGCAAAAACCCGGGACATCGGGGTGATCCCGTGCCATAAGGCGACCCGAAACGCAGCCGGGCCCGACCGATCATGATCCGCATCGAAAACATCTCCAAGCAGAACAGCCACCGCCTCCTCTTCATCGAGGCCTCGGCCGCCCTCAACAAGGGCGAGAAGATCGGTCTCGTCGGCCCGAACGGCGCGGGCAAGACCACCCTGTTCCGCATGATCACCGGCTCGGAACTGCCCGACGAGGGGCAGGTCGCGACCGAAAAGAACGTGACGATCGGCTATTTCAACCAGGATGTCGGCGAGATGTCCGGCCGCAGCGCCGTCGCCGAGGTCATGGAGGGCGCGGGGCCGGTGAGCATCGTGGCGGCCGAGCTGCGCGAGCTGGAAGCGGCCATGTCTGACCCGGATCGCATGGACGAGATGGACGCGATCATCGAGCGCTACGGCGAGGTGCAGGGCCGTTACGAGGAGCTCGACGGCTATGCGCTGGAAGGCCGGGCCCGCGAAGTGCTCGACGGCCTGTCCTTCAGCCAGGAGATGATGGATGGCGATGTCGGCAAGCTCTCGGGCGGCTGGAAGATGCGCGTGGCGCTCGCCCGCATTCTTCTGATGCGGCCCGACGTCATGCTGCTCGACGAACCGAGCAACCATCTGGATCTCGAAAGCCTGATCTGGCTCGAAAGCTTCCTGAAGACCTATGACGGCGCACTGCTGATGACGTCGCACGACCGTGAATTCATGAACCGCATCGTTACCAAGATCATCGAGATCGAAGGCGGTTCGCTCACCAGCTATTCCGGCGATTACGGCTTCTATGAGCAGCAGCGGGCGCTGAGCGAAAAGCACCAGCAGGCGCAGTTCGAGCGGCAGCAGGCGATGCTCGCCAAGGAAATCAAGTTCATCGAGCGCTTCAAGGCGCGTGCCTCGCATGCTTCGCAGGTGCAGAGCCGCGTCAAGAAGCTTGAGAAGATCGACCGCGTCGAGCCGCCCAAGCGCCGCCAGACGGTCGCCTTCGACTTCCTGCCGGCGCCGCGTTCCGGCGAAGACGTCGTCAACATCAAGCAGGTCCACAAGGCCTATGGCTCGAGGACGATCTATAACGGGCTCGACTTCATGGTTCGCCGCCGCGAGCGCTGGTGCATTATGGGCATCAACGGTGCCGGAAAATCGACGCTGCTGAAGCTCGTGACGGGAACGACGACACCCGACAAGGGCACTGTTACCGTCGGGGCCAGCGTTAAGGTCGGCTATTTCGCACAGCATGCGATGGATCTGCTCGACGGCGAGAGCACGGTTCTGCAGTGGCTGGAGGAGCAGTTCCCCAAGGCCGGGCAAGCGCCGCTCAGGGCCTTGTCGGGCTGCTTCGGCTTTTCCGGCGACGATGTCGACAAGCGCTGCCGGGTTCTCTCGGGCGGCGAGAAGGCGCGCCTCGTCATGGCGGCCATGCTGTTCGATCCGCCGAATTTCCTCGTGCTCGACGAGCCAACCAACCACCTCGACCTCGATACCAAGGAAATGCTGATCAAGGCGCTGTCGGCCTATGAGGGCACGATGCTGTTCGTCTCCCACGACCGTCATTTTCTCGCGGCGCTTTCCAACCGCGTGCTGGAGCTGACGCCGGACGGCATCCATCAGTATGGTGGCGGATATACCGAATATGTCGAGCGGACAGGGCAGGAGGCTCCCGGCATACACGTTTAGGCTGCGTTGAAACGAACCGGTCGCATTTTGCCCCGGGACCGCTCTGTTTTTCCTCCGATGTCGCCACATATGGCAGCTTATGCCGCGACGATCGCTGCCATCGCGTGGACGATAGGCTACCATCAGGGGAGAATTCACGTGCATCTCAAGTCTACACTCATCGCGGCTGCTGCCGCGGCCATGTCGTTTACCGCCGCAGCCCAGGCCCAGGTCGTCGTGTCCTCCAAGATCGATACCGAAGGCGGCGTGCTCGGCAACATCATCCTGTCGGTCCTGAATGCGAACGGCATCAAGACGACGGACCGCGTGCAGCTCGGCGCGACGCCGGTCGTGCGCAAGGCGATCACCGCAGGCGAGATCGACATCTATCCGGAATATACGGGCAACGCCGCATTCTTCTTCGAGAAGGCTGAAGACCCCGCCTGGAAGGATGCGGCCAAGGCTTATGAAGAAGCCAAGAAGCTCGACTACGATGCCAACAAGATCGTCTGGTTGACACCGTCGCCGGCCAACAACACCTGGGCCGTGGCGATCAGCAAGGATGTCGCCGACAGCGCCAAGGTCAAGACCTTCTCCGATTTCGGCAAATACGTCACGGATGGCGGCACGGTGAAGCTTGCGGCCTCCTCGGAGTTCGTGAATTCCGCAGCCGCCCTGCCGGCCTTCCAGACCACCTACGGCTTCACCCTGAAGCCCGAACAACTGATCACGCTTTCGGGCGGCGACACCGCAGCCACCATCGCAGCCGCCGCCAACCAGACGAACGGCGCCAATGCGGCCATGGTATACGGTACCGACGGCGGCATCGCACCGTCCGGACTCGTGGTGCTGGAAGACGACAAGGGCGTCCAGCCGGTCTACCAGCCTGCTCCGATCATCCGCGAAGCCGTGCTGAAGGAAAACCCTCAGATCGAGACGCTTCTGAAACCCGTCTTCGAGAAGCTCGATCTCGTGACCCTGCAGGACCTGAACGGTCGCGTGCAGGTGGGCGGCGAGCCGGCCAAGGCCGTGGCCGAAGACTTCCTGAAGAAGAACGGCTTTTTGAAGTAAGCGAATGGGCCGGGAGGCGTTGGTCTCCCGGCCCTCTTTCTCTCTGAAACCAAACGATGACGGCGGACGGCGAGCGCATCGATCTCGGACGGTGCCCTCACGATGCAGCCTGCACCAGAATCAAAAGTCCCGGCGCCTGTAGCCGCTTGCGGCACTGGGCAATCCTTCCGAAACGTCAGGAGAGGCATGCGCATCCGCTTCGACAAGCTCGGCGTCCTAATCGCCATCCTCCTTGGCCTCGGTACGCTTCTTGCGCCGTTCGCGACGTTCCGCGCCAACCGGATCGTCCCCGGTGGTCCGCGCTCCATCCTCGAATCCCTGCCGCCCGCCTGGGGAACGGCTCTGTTGATCGCCCTCGGCGTGGCGGCCGTGCTCGCCATCCTCAAGACATCGGCGGCAGTAAGGCTGGCGGTTGCCGCCCTCGGCCTGCTTACACTGATGCTGCTGATCGGCACGGCGGGAAGCTTCCTGACGCCGGAAGGCAATACCTATGCGCGGGTGTCCCCGGCATCCGGTTTCTGGACCCTGCTCTTCGCCTTCCTGCTGCTTGCGGCCGATGCCATTACGCGCATGAAGCCGAAGCCCACGGTTCGGGTGCTCCTGCTTGGCGTGACGCTCGGTGCGCTCGCCGCCATCCTCGCCTCCGGTCGGTGGGACGCGCTGTCGCTCCTCAAGGAATATTCCGGCCGGGCGGATGTCTTCTGGAACGAAGCGGCCAAGCATGTGACGCTTGCCATCGGCTCGCTCGTTGCCGCCGTCCTCGTCGGCCTGCCGCTCGGTATCCTCTGTCACCGCGTGCGGCCGCTGCGGGCCGGCGTGCTGAACGTCCTCAACCTCATCCAGACGATCCCCTCGATCGCGCTTTTCGGCATTCTCATCGCGCCGCTCGGCTGGATCGCGGTCAACGTGCCGGGTGCCTACGCGATCGGCGTGCGCGGCATCGGCGCCGCACCGGCCTTCGTGGCGCTGTTTCTCTATTCGCTGCTGCCCGTCGTCGCCAACACGGTGGTGGGGCTGGCGGGCGTGCCCCGCGAGGCAAACGAGGCGGCGCGCGGCATCGGCATGACGGGCGCGCAGCGCCTGCTGCGGGTCGAGTTTCCGCTGGCCCTGCCGGTCATCCTCACCGGTATCCGCATCGTCCTCGTCCAGAACATCGGCCTTGCGACCATCGCGGCGCTGATCGGCGGCGGCGGCTTCGGCGTCTTCGTCTTTCAGGGCATCGGCCAGACCGCCATGGATCTGGTGCTGCTCGGTGCGGTGCCGACCGTGCTGCTCGCCTTTTCCGCCGCCATCATCCTCGATGCCCTCATCGAAATCAACGCGCCGCTCAACCGCGCAGGCAGGACCGCATGATCGAGATCGACGGCATCACCAAGCGCTATGGCGACAACACCGTCGTCAACAATGTCACGATGACCATCAACCCGCGAACCGTCACCGTGATCGTCGGCACATCCGGCTCCGGCAAGACGACGTTGCTGCGCATGATCAACCGCCTCGTCGAGCCGACCTCGGGCACGATTCGCCTCGACGGTGAGGACAACCGTGCCGTTCCCGGCTTCGAATTGCGCCGCCGCATCGGCTACGCCATCCAGGGCCATGGCCTGTTCCCGCATCGCACGGTGGCCGAAAATATCGCGACGGTGCCGGTGCTGCTCGGCTGGGAGACAGTGCGCATCAAGGCCAAGGTGGCCGAATTGCTGGCGCTGTTCCAGCTCGATCCGGAGACCTTCGCAGACCGCTTTCCGCATGAACTCTCGGGCGGGCAGCAGCAGCGTGTCGGCGTTGCCCGCGCGCTGGCGGCAGAGCCGAACGTGCTCCTCATGGACGAGCCCTTCGGCGCCCTCGATCCCATCATCCGCGCCAAGGCGCAGGAGGATCTGCTGGCAATCCAGCGTCTGCTCTGCACCACCATCATTCTCGTGACGCACGACATGGAGGAGGCGTTCCACCTCGCGGACCGTATCGCCGTCATGGACAAGGGCGAACTCGTGCAGTACGGGCCGCCGGCCGAGCTGGTCGAGCGCCCTGCGACGGACTTCGTCGAGACATTGATCGGCGCCACGGAGCGTCCGTTCCGCATGCTGTCGATAGAGACGGCGGGCGCCGCTGCCGAACCCGGCAGCGCTGAAGGCACCGCCATCGCCGCCGCGACGACCCAGCGGGATGCGCTTGCCGAACTTCTGTGGAGCGGCCGGGACGCCGCACCTATTATAGGCGCCGACGGTCAGCCGATCGGCCGGATCACGCTCGATGGGCTGGTCCGGCGTGCAGCGAGGCGCCGATGACGGTTTCTCCCACGACGGCCGACCGTGCAGCGGCACGTCCGCGGGCAAGAGCATGGATACCGCTCGCCCTGCGGGCGCTGCTGCTTGGCACGCTTCTCACCTTCCTCATCGCGCCCACGATCTTCGAGCCGATCCTGAAGCCACTGGTTCAGGACAATGCGCCGGCGATCTACAATCAGGGGAGCCTCTTCACTCTGACGCTGCTGCACCTGCGCATCGTTGCCATTGCCACGACGGCGGCTATTCTGGTTGCGGTCACCCTCGCCATTCTCGTGACGCGGCCGTTCGGAGCGGAGTTTCTCGCTTTGTCGCGCAGCCTCGTCAATGTCGGGCAGACCTTTCCCCCGGTCGCGGTTCTCGCCCTTTCGGTGCCCGCCCTCGGCTTCGGGGAGAAGCCGACGCTGGTGGCGCTCTTTCTCTATGGTCTGCTGCCGATTTTCGAAAACACCCTGACTGCGCTGACCACTCTGCCGCCAGCCGTGATGGAAGCGGCACGAGGTGCCGGTATGACGGACAGGCAGCGTCTGTTCCGGGTCGAGCTTCCACTGGCAGCACCCGTTATTCTCGCCGGGATCCGGCTGTCGATCACCGTCAGCCTCGCTACGGCGACGATCGGCTCGACCGTTGCGGCGCGGACCCTTGGCGAGGTCATCATCGCCGGCCTCCAGTCCAACAACCTTGCCTTCATCCTGCAAGGCGGCCTCATCGTCGGCGCGCTCGCCGTGCTCATCTACGATGGTCTCTCGGCGCTGGAAGCCCGCCTGCGCCGCCGCGCCGGCCTCTGATGGGCCCAGACAAGAAAGCCCCGGCCGGAGGCCGAGGCGACGTAGTCCGTTCGTAACCGGACGAAGGCAAAGCCATAATGGCAATTAATGTGCGCGGAGCCTTTGCAGGCTCGAATCGGGGAAGGCGAGACCATCGAAGGTGCTGTCGCCTTCCTGCAGGACCGAGCGCAAAGCGAGATCGAGGCAATGCACCGCATTTTCCATATTGAGATCGATCGCATTCTGCCGGGCGAACACGATCAGTCGGGCGAGGGCCCGGACTTCCTGAGGGTCTCGCTCTGCGTGAGCGACGTCGATATGTTCCGCGTGCGGGTTGCTGAGTGTCATGTTCCAAGCCGTTCCGTTGTCCCGGAATGACTGTAGCGACTGACGCAGGAAATCGCGCGTGACACAGCCGTGACATGCAAAGCGTGACCTGTCACAAGCCCGTGAAGGTTCTTCAAAACATTAGACGTTTCGCATTTTCGCGGTCCACAAGGTCCCGCCAGAGTGTCGTCTCCTGGAAAACCCAATCAGGCCTTTCGTGCGACCGTCCGACGTCGTGCGCTTTCATCGCGGCGATCAGAAGCAGGGCGTCCTCACGCTTCCTGTTGCGCGCGCAGGCCTTTAATTCCGCTTCGAGCCGCTTGCGAAGCGTTATGTCCGGCAGCGCGACGCGATCGGCGATCGCCCGCCATGTCCGCTCCTTGAAATGCAGCTGTCGTGCCGCCGCCTCGACCCGGTTGCAGAGGTCCGGTGTAAGCCCGGCCGGCAGATCGGGCTGCTGCAGCGTGGCGAGGATATTGACCAGAGGTTCGGTGAGGCTCGCCCATCCCA
Organism: Rhizobium sp. PP-CC-3G-465; assembly: GCF_004343445.1. NCBI lineage: Bacteria > Pseudomonadati > Pseudomonadota > Alphaproteobacteria > Hyphomicrobiales > Rhizobiaceae > Rhizobium > Rhizobium sp. PP-CC-3G-465. The sequence goes on along the minus strand of NZ_SLYH01000001.1, from coordinate 2,360,932 downwards.
GCTCCGCGGGCGCGTGAAGCTGCGCCACATCGGCATCGTCCACCAGCGTGCCATCGGCATAGGCCTGCGCAATGGTGCCGACGCCGACCATTCCGAAGGCACGGCACTCCGCAGCCCGCAGAGCCCCCATGCTGGCGGCACCGAAGACCGTGACGCCCTCGGACAATGCGTAGAGGATCTCCTTGTGCCAGACCGGCGCCGTATATTCGAACCCGCCATCGACCAGACCGATCGCGGCGGCACCATCGCGCACGGCGCGATAGAGATCTCCCTGGATCGCTGGCGGCCGGATGTCGAGGCCGGGCGCGACCCGCGCGGCATCCGGCAGCGTCGGTCCGATGAACAAAACCTTCATAGACCCCTCATCATCATTGCGTCAGTGCCTGGCGGAGCGCGCGCGTCCCGTATCGCTGCCGGCGCTTTCCCTCGGGATTTTCGAGCGCGGGTGCGAGAACCTTCACGACGGCAAAGGGAAGGTCGGGACGGGAGAGCCGCATCGCGATCATCGGGCCGGCACGCCGCGTATGGAGATGGTCGATCAGTGTCTCGGGCGTGCACGCAGGCCGGTCGGCGAAGTCCCGCGCGCCGGGCACCGCCATCATGGCCTGTCGGGTGCTGTCCGCCAAGGGTCTGTCGTAGTCGGCGGGAAACACGTCGTCCCGCGCACCGCTGATATAGGTCAGCCGCGACTGGGCGCTTTCCGTCATGGCCCGGAGGGCTGCCTGCCGGGGCAGGGGGTGCGCGCCGCATCCGAAGGTCACGTCCACATGCCGCAGCCGCCCCGAGAAGGACGTTCCGCCCGGGCCCAGGAACGCGGCGAAGCAGGGAATGTCGAGGTCGCCGGTCACGTCGAACAGACGCAGCGTCAGCCCCGCATCCGCGATTTGGCGTTCCAGTTCGTGGATGGCAGGGCAATCGAAACCGGCAGTGTCCACGCAGGTCGCCTGTCGCGCCGCCTGGGCGCGCAACTGCCAGAGCGCATGCGCATCGCGTTCCAAGCGCTCCATCAGCCCGTGAAGGATCGCCTCCTCCAGCGTATTGCCGGAGGCAAGCCCATCGGAGGATTGCCAGTAGCGGCTGTCGTGGATCGTTCGGTCGAGGACGACGGCCTGCCAAGGCACGAAGATCGTCTCGCCGCTCACGAGATCCTCCCCCGCGACCCAGTCCGTTTCCTCGTCTGCCGAAAGCGGATCATGACCGGATGCCACCAATCCCGCCAGCGCATGAAAAGCCTGTCCGCGACGCGTCAGGTCCGCCATGCTCGCTTTAAGCACCTCGACAGCGGGATCGCAGGCGACCGCCCGTTCCAGTGCTTCCATGACGGCGGATGTCCGTGCATCCGCATCCGTCGCACCCTTACCCTGCGCCACGACGATGGATTTGGCATTGGGCGTGTAGGCGCACCAGACGGGAATGCCGATGCGGTCGAGCGAGGTATGCCGCGCGACCCGTGTAATACCGAAATCAGCAAGAAAAGGTGCAACGCGGTCGAAGGTCTCGGCCGCGGTGCACTGTCTGGCAAAGTTTTGAAGGCGCAATGGCGTCAGTCGAAGAGGCCGGAGAAGGCCTTGTCGGCCGGATCGAGCGCGACGGCGAAGTCCACGCCGCGGATGAACGGCGCGCTGGACGAGCGCAGTTCGCCGGCTCGACCGTCCGTGTCTTCAAGGGGCTTTACAGTGCCCGCCTCGACATCGGCGACATAGAGCTGGCTATCCCCGGGAAAGCCGAAAACAACAGTTTTGGACATGCGATTTCCTTCATGGCGAGAATGAAAAGACAACCGGCTGCGGCCTGAGGTTGAGGGCAGCAGAGGCGGTCTCGGCAGGATCGACAGGCGATTCTGCCGTTAATATCCTGCCCTTGAAAGACCTTCACGGTAAAGCTCTTTCTGCCAGGTTTCGCGTATCGGTAGAACCGACAGCCAGCGGTCGAGGTCGAAATGCGGATTGGCTTCGCGATCCTTGCGCCGGTATCGACGCGCCGTCGGGATGTCTCCGAGCATGGCGAAGGCGGCCGCTCTCAGCCGATCGGCCGAGGACTGATGGGCCATTCTGCCGATGTAGTCGATGGCATCCTGATAATGGCCGACGAAGTAGCTCGCACCCGCCGCACTCCAGAAATAATCGTCCGGGCTCAGCGGATTGAGCTCGATCGCCCGTTTTATCTTGCGCAGGCCCTCATCGGGCCGCGAGGCATGAACGAGCGAGTCGGCATAGCTGTAGATCGCATCCGCGTAATGCGGGCTCAGGGCCTCCGCGCGCGCTAAGGCCTCGAGGCTCTCGTCGAGGTCGCCGAGATAGAGCTTCGCAACGCCGAGTTCCTTGTAGCCGGCAGCACTTTCGGGGTCCTGCTCGATGGCAAGCCGGGCATGGTCCTCTGCCTTGTGGAGAAGGCCCTTGTCACCGCGCGCCGTCAGCACCCACTCCAGCGAATAGGTGCGTGCGAGCCCGACAAAGCTCGGTGCGAAGTCCCGCCGATACTGAAGCGCCTCGCGAAAGCCGCGGCGCGCGCCACGAATGGAGGGCAGGGAAAGGTCCTTCGTCTGGCGGGCGCCGGAGAGATAGGCGCGATAGGCATCGGGATGATGTTCGTACTCGACCAGGGGATTCTGATTGCGCTGCAGTTCCGTCGCGATGCTGTCCGCGATGATCGTGGCGATCACCTTGCGGTGCGAGGAAAAGGGAACGTCGAGGTCGAAGCGCTGCGCCCAGATGACCCGATCGAGCGGAACGAAGATGATCTGTACCAGCAGGCCTTCCGCGCAGAGTGTCGTATCCACGAGATAGGAGACGGCATGCGTTTCCAGCATGGTGATCTTGTCGTTGCTTTCCTGGATCCGCTTGGCGGTGTGGGGCGCGACGATCGAGATGTTGCGCAGGGTGCAGAGGCTGATGGCGATGTCGTCGATCAGGGCGGCGACCGTTCCGGTGAGTGTCCGCGATGCGCCGACCCGCAAGGCCGGCGGCAAGAGCGCCAGTCTCGGCAGCGATGCCGTTACCGTCAGCGCGCGTTGCACGCGCGGCAGGACCTGGGCGTAGACGGGCAGGCGCGTGTCCGATGACGTGCTTCCGGGCGTGGCCGTCGCTCTCAGGGGCGGCATCGAGGCCTGCCCGTCGGCGGTCGAAAGCATCGCCTGTCGTGCCGACGGAGCATTGTCTTCGAGAAGGGCCCGCACCGGCTCGTCATGCACATTGCGCTCGAGGAGCAGAAAGGCTGCTTCCCGCATCGCTGCGGTATCCGGGCCGGCAGAGGCCTCGCCGGGGAGGGAAAGCAGCCGCTCGCGCAGGCAGTGATAATGCGTATCGACTTGCAGGTCGGCCCAGCGGCGCAGGGGCCCTTCCGGCAGCTTGCCGCCGAGGAAGCGTTCCCGAAGCAGCGCCAGCATGGTTTCGAGCGACGTGTCGTCTCGCCGGAAGCAGCCGGCGTCTATGGTCAGGCGCTGTCCGTCGTCACCCAGCGTGATGGATGTGTCGTCGATATCGAGAATCACGCTGCGATAGGCTAGCTGCGCCTTGCGGATGCGCGAGACCATCTTGCGCAGGTTGATGTGCTGCGCCTCCCGGTCGGCCTCCGGCCAGAGAAGGGCCGAGACTTCATCCCGTCGCAGGACGGGACGGTCTCCCAGGCGCAGCATGCAGACGAGCAACAGGGCCTTCTGCGGAAAGGCGAGGTCTTCGCCGCACGCCGTTTTCAGGGCCAGATTGCCGAAGGTCTGCAGCCGCAGCGGTGACATCAGGAGGCGTTGGCGGAAGCCTGCACGGCGGGAGCATCCGCCGGCTGCCGGGCGGCAGCCTCTTCGCCCTGCGCCAGCGACGTCACGAGGGCAACGACCGTCTTGCGGATGTCGGGGCTCTTGATGGAGGAGAACGCCTTGTTGAGCGACAGGCCCTCGCGCGTGGACAGAAACGCATTGACCGCGTCGAAATCCGCGGCCTCCGGCCGGGTCTGGTCGCTCGGGTTGTCCTGAAAGAAGTAGCTGATCGGCACGCTCAGAATGTCGGCGGCGGCCTGCAGCCGGCTCGCGCCCATCCGGTTCACGCCCTTCTCATACTTCTGGATCTGCTGGAAGGTAATGCCCAGCCGGTCGCCCAGCGCCGTCTGGCTCATCCCGAGGATAAGCCGGCGCGCACGAACACGACCTCCGACGTAAATATCGATCGCATGGGGGGCCTTCGCGTTCATAGTCGCTCCTGCAGAAATACCGGCTGAATTCTCGTTTGCGCGAGAATGTATGATTTTTCAGAAAGAGCAATGAATTTCCCGCAGGGTTGCGACTGCGAGCTCACGGCACTTCTGGTTAGCAACCGATAACGTTTTCCGCCTCGATCCGCTACCCTTTTTGGCAAGCAAGCAGATCGTCATGTTCGAGGATTGACACGCGCCATTGTCTCGAATGTCGAAAGCTTAACGATATGCAGACACCGCCAACGCTGCTCCGGGCTCACATAAACCCTTATATTGGGACCCCTATATCTGGAGGTGCGAGAGCCGCTTTGGAAACGATGAAGATTTGGTCAATATCGGCGGCTCATTTCGAGCGGTATGTTCCAGCTGCATAGCTGCACTGCAATATCACGACTTTCGGATCTTCGGTTTTACCGTATGATGGTCCTCATCGAAGCACGCACCTCCTCCCGCGTCCTTCGAGTTTCAGGGCTCCGATCCTCCTCCCCGGACCCCTGTAGGAATAGCGGCACTCCTCCTCCCAGCCGCTGTTCGGTTCTTTTGGAAAGCCTGCCGCACCTCCTCCCGCGGCAGGCTTTTCAGTTTCTGGAGGAGATTTTCCCAGTCCTCACGCCTGATCCCTCCTCGTCCTGCACCGTTTGCCTCCATGGTGCTGAAGCGTGCCTGTCTGGCATCACGCCACTCCTGATGCAGAGCCATGCGATGCGCGTCCCGCGCCAGAGCCCGAGACGCATCCTTTTGCTGGATATTGCGTTACCCCGGTATCGTTCGCCAAAGGAGAAGACCATGTCCAAGCGGGAATTGATCGATACGGGTACGGACAAGCGCTATGTCCGCCGCGACGAGGAAGGCCGTTTCAAGGAGAGTGTCAACGTCAGCCGCTCGCTATCGGCCGACGCACGCCATGATGCGAAGACCACGGCGAAGCCCGGAGAGGGTGACAAGGGCGACCGGCACGGCGGCTGACGCTTCGGACCAGATGGCCTGCCTTCTCATGGACAGGCCGCATCGGCTCGGGAGCAGGACGGCACATGCGGATTGCGACCTACAACGTCAACGGTATCAATGGTCGGCTCGACATCCTTCTGCGCTGGCTGAAGGAGAGCCGCCCAGACATCGTCTGCTTGCAGGAACTGAAAGCCCCACAGGCCAGGTTTCCCAAGCAGGCTCTGGAAAAAGCGGGCTACGGTGCCGTCTGGCATGGCCAGAAGGCGTGGAACGGCGTCGCCATTCTTGCGCGAGAGGCCATGCCTATTCTTACGCGACGCGGCCTTCCCGATCGAACCGCTGACGACGAAAGCCGATACATCGAGGCTATCGCCGGCGGTGTGATCGTCGGTTGCCTCTACGCACCGAACGGCAATCCGTATCCCGGACCGAAATTCACCCGCAAGCTGGACTGGTTGAAATCCCTGACGCGCTATGGCGAAACGCTTCTGGAGTTCGGCATGCCGGCCGCACTTATCGGCGATTTCAACGTCATGCCCACGGATCTCGACGTTTACAATCCCGCCCGTTGGCAGGACGATGCCCTCTTCCGTCCCGAGGTCCGCAAGGCCTATCGCGCCCTCGTCGAAACCGGCTGGACAGACGCAATCCGCGCGCTGCACCCCGACGAGCAGATCTTCACCTTCTGGAAATATCTCCGCAACGCGCTCGCCCGCAATGCCGGCCTACGCATCGACCACTGCCTCCTCAGCCCCGATCTCGCACCCCACCTCACCGCCTGCGGCGTCGACCGTCACGTCAGGGGATGGGACAAGACCAGCGACCACGCGCCAGTCTGGATCGAGTTATCGCTGTAAGCGCACGCGCCAACGCGGGAGAGTGAGAGGAATTCGTATCGAAAGAGATTTGGTGGAGCTAAGCGGGATCGAACCGCTGACCTCTTGCATGCCATGCAAGCGCTCTCCCAGCTGAGCTATAGCCCCATAAAGGGTCCGGCAAGGCCGGTTCCGGGTACCGCCGGCGCTTCGTGCCGGGCAGGTGCGGCTTATTACTTCCGCTTCCGGAAGATGGCAAGCCATAAAATTGGTGGCATCGATATTTTGTTGAAATCCCGACGAAAAAGCTCTGTCGCGGGCCAAAAGAAAGGCCTGCCTCTCACGGGGAAAGGCAGGCCTCGAAACGTTCGATGATGGAAACGATCAGACTTCGTCGTCGTCGTCGTTGACGCCGATCAGGTCGGACAGGCCGTCATTGTCGTCGTCTTCGTCTTCCTCGAGGAAGGTGTCGTCGTCGTCATTGTCGATCTCGACTTCGTCATCGCCCAGATCCGGGATGTCGTCGCCGTTCGCGCCCTCGTCGGCCTCTTCCAGGGAGACGAGTTCGACCTCCGGGTTCTCGGTGTCGACTTCGGCGACGTCCTCTTCCTCGGCTGCAGCCTTTTCCATGACCTTGGCGACGGATGTCTCCTCGAAGAAGGAGAGCGGATAGGACTTGCCGGTGTACGGAGACACGATCGGGTCCTTGTTCAGGTCATAGAACTTGCGTCCCGTTTCCGGGTCGATGCGCTTGGTTCCGAGTTCCGCTTTTGCCACTGTCGATGCCTCTTGAACGGCCGGACGAACCGGCGTCAGCCGGAATGCCGGCGGTAAACCTAAGATGAATTAGCCGGTCCCCTTAATCGTAAGGGCGGAAACTGTCAAAGCGAAAACGTGAATGGCGACGGTTTCCATGTGCGGGAAGGGGTTGTAAGGCGTTGCCGGACGGCGGACTGCCCGCCGGGCGACGCAAGATATCATAACTAGGGAATCACGATGATTTTCCTCTGGCGCTTCCTCCTGGTTCTTGTTCTCACCGCCCTGACGCAGATCGGAGGCCTTGCCTATCTCGTCTCGCTGGGGCTGGCGCGTCTTGCCGGGTGGCGCAAGGGCGTGGCGACCTTCTCTGTGTTTCTTGTCGTCTATGCCGGGGCGACAGTCCTCACACAGTCTGTCGCGCCGGTCTTCGGACGGGTGCCGCTATCCTGCGGGCAGACGGATATGCCGCTGGCGGTCCGGTCGCCGCTCTTCTGCGCGCTCAACCGCAACTACGTGACGCCCGCCATGAAAACCGCTGCCATCGCCCTCGCGCGCCACATGGAGGCGACCTATCCCGGCACCGTCACGCTGGCGCTCGATGCGAACTTTCCGTTTCTCAGCGGTTTCCCGCTTCTGCCGCATCTCTCGCACAATGACGGCAGAAAGCTCGATGTCGCCTTTTATTACAGGACGTCTGGCGGCGAGCCGCTGAACGGCGTCACGCGCTCGCCGCTCGGCTACTTCGCGTTCGAACAGCCGCAGCCCGGCGACGTGCTTCCGTGCGCCGGGCGGCACGACCTGTTGAGCTTTCGCTGGGATCTCGATGTGCTGCAGCCGATGTTCAAGCGTCTGCCGCTCGACGAGGCCCGAACCGCTGCCGCCGTTTCCTGGCTTTCGACGCGTGGGCAGGATCTCGGTGTGGAAAAGATCTTCATAGAGCCCCATCTTGCCAGGACGCTCGGCGTGGAGAACGAGATCGTCCGGTTTCAGGGATGCCGCGCAGCGCGTCACGACGACCATATTCATTTTCAGGTGAGACCCCACATTTCAGGTGAAACATGACATTCATTATTGCCATCGATGGACCGGCTGCGGCGGGCAAGGGCACGCTTTCGCGCCGGATCGCCGAAACCTATGGGTTTCACCATCTGGATACCGGACTGACCTACCGCGCGACCGCCAAGGCGCTGCTCGATGCCGCCCTGCCGCTCGATGACGAAGCCGTGGCGGAGGCCATGGCGTTCAAGGTCGATCTGGCTGGGCTCGACCGTTCTGTCCTTGCGGCCCACGAAATCGGCGAAGCCGCGTCGAAGATCGCGGTCATGCCGGCCGTCCGGCGGGCGCTGGTCGAGGCGCAGAAGGCATTTTCCGGCCGTATCCCCGGCACGGTGCTCGACGGGCGCGATATCGGGACCGTCGTCTGCCCGCAGGCGCAGGTGAAACTCTTCGTCACGGCCTCGCCTGAAGTGCGCGCGCGGCGGCGCTTCGACGAGATGACGGGACACGGTGTGCCCGCCGATTATCTTGCCGTGCTTGCCGATATCATCAAGCGCGACGAGCGCGACATGGGACGCGCCGACAGCCCCTTGCGCCCCGCCGAAGACGCGCACTTGATCGATACCTCGGAAATGGGTATAGAGGCGGCGTTTTCAGCGGCGAAGTCAGTGATCGACGCCGCGTTAGCGCACTAGCAGTCCGAACCGACCGTCCCCGCGCCGGAATTGTTCCCGATACGATGCCCTATGGGGCAATCGGGAGCGGAGGGTCATCGGATATGATCAACGCAAACCCCCGGCGCCCGTGCCTTGCGGCACGACCAGGAGTATTCATGTCTGAAGCACAACCCACCCGCGACGATTTCGCAGCGTTGCTGCAGGAATCCTTCGCCCAGCAGGATCTGGCCGAAGGCTACGTCACAAAGGGTGTGATCACGGCCATCGAGAAGGACGTCGCCATCGTCGACGTCGGTCTCAAGGTCGAAGGCCGCGTCGCTCTGAAGGAATTCGGCGCGAAGGCCAAGGACGGCACGCTGAAGGTCGGCGATGAAGTCGAAGTCTATGTCGAGCGCATCGAAAACGCTCTGGGCGAAGCCGTTCTGTCGCGCGAGAAGGCTCGCCGCGAAGAAAGCTGGATGCGCCTGGAAGTGAAGTTCGAAGCCGGCGAACGCGTCGAAGGCGTCATCTTCAACCAGGTCAAGGGCGGTTTCACCGTCGATCTGGATGGTGCCGTTGCCTTCCTGCCGCGCTCTCAGGTCGATATCCGCCCGATCCGCGACGTTACCCCGCTGATGCACAACCCGCAGCCCTTCGAAATCCTCAAGATGGACAAGCGCCGCGGCAACATCGTGGTTTCGCGCCGGACCGTTCTGGAAGAGTCCCGTGCCGAGCAGCGTTCTGAAATCGTTCAGAACCTCGAAGAAGGCCAGGTCGTCGACGGCGTCGTCAAGAACATCACCGATTACGGTGCGTTCGTCGACCTCGGCGGCATCGATGGTCTGCTGCACGTGACCGACATGGCATGGCGCCGCGTCAACCATCCGTCGGAAATCCTGAACATCGGCCAGCAGGTCAAGGTTCAGATCATCCGCATCAACCAGGAAACCCACCGCATCTCGCTCGGCATGAAGCAGCTCGAGTCGGATCCGTGGGATGGCATCGGTGCGAAGTACCCGGTCGGCAAGAAGATCTCCGGTACCGTCACCAACATCACCGACTACGGTGCATTCGTCGAGCTGGAGCCGGGCATCGAAGGCCTGATCCATATCTCGGAAATGTCCTGGACCAAGAAGAACGTACACCCCGGCAAGATCCTGTCCACGACGCAGGAAGTCGACGTTGTCGTTCTCGAAGTCGATCCGACCAAGCGCCGCATCTCGCTCGGCCTCAAGCAGACGCTCGAGAATCCGTGGCAGGCATTCGCGCACAGCCATCCGGCTGGCACGGAAGTTGAAGGCGAAGTCAAGAACAAGACCGAATTCGGCCTGTTCATCGGCCTCGACGGCGACGTCGATGGTATGGTGCACCTGTCGGATCTCGACTGGAACCGTCCGGGCGAGCAGGTCATCGAGGAATACAACAAGGGCGACATGGTCAAGGCCGTCGTTCTCGATGTGGACGTCGACAAGGAGCGCATCTCGCTCGGCATCAAGCAGCTCGGCAAGGATGCGGTCGGCGAAGCCGCCACGTCCGGCGAACTGCGCAAGAACGCCGTCGTTTCGTGCGAAGTCATTGCCGTCAACGACGGTGGCCTCGAAGTTCGTCTCGTCAACCACGAGGACATCACCTCGTTCATCCGTCGTGCCGACCTGTCGCGCGACCGTGACGAGCAGCGTCCTGAGCGTTTCTCGGTCGGCCAGACCGTAGACGCCCGCGTCACGAACTTCTCCAAGAAGGACCGCAAGGTCATGCTTTCGATCAAGGCGCTGGAAATCGCCGAAGAGAAGGAAGCCGTCGCACAGTTCGGTTCGTCCGACAGCGGCGCGTCGCTCGGCGACATTCTGGGTGCAGCCCTCAAGAACCGCGGCGGCAACGAGTAATCGTTGCCGGGTTCGACAGTCCGTCGAACATGGTTTGAAACAGAAAGGCCCGCGGCGAGACATCGCCGCGGGCCTTTTGCATGAGGTCGGTGCCGGAACGGACGTGACGTCGGCGGTCAGGGTGGCCCCGAGGCGTTCAGGGAAGGTCCGAAAGGCGCTGGTAGAGATCGTAGGCGTCATGACGCTCGCCGTCGTCTTCCGCGGGCGGTTCGGCGGCAGGCGTTTCGTCATGCTCCGAGGACGAGCCGCTCTCGCCATCCTCACCCCCGGCAAAGCCCGCCTCGTTCTCCCGGCGCTGGCGACGAGGCTCTTCGTCCTCGACCTGTACGCTGCCGGCATCGGCGACGGGGAGGTAGGGCACGAAGGGGTAGCCGACCGTTTCACGGGCGATGACGGCCTCCATTCCGCGCGGCAGAAGCGGCACGGGAAAGGCATCCTCGCCCAGGTGCTGAGGAGCAGGCGCCTGCGTGGCGCGATCCTCGTCGATGCCCGTCAGCAGGTCGGACTCGACGCCGTGGTGTGCGGACGGACGGGGAACGGTGGCCTCGTCCTGTTTCTCTGGAGAGACGTGGGGCTCTTGCGGTGCGGGCGCCTCTGAGGTCTCGCTGAGGCTGCCGGACAGCATGTAGAACAGCGTCTCCCATTCATCGAGTTGCCCGATCGTATTCGCGACCTCGCGGACACCGGTCGTCATCAGGGCGATTTCGACTTTCGGCGGGAGGCGATCGAGCCCTCGGGCATCGGACTCGGTCGAACGATGCGCATTTACGCTGCGATCCTCATCGAGGGAGGCACCGAGTCGTCGCGCCCGTTGCCCGTTATGCTCCGGCACGGCGGAACGGTCCGGAATATCTCCGGCCGATGGCGACGTGGCAGGCGATCCAGCCTCCTGTTGCGAGCGTGCAGCAGGCATGTCGGATACGATCGTGCGCCCCCGAAAGGTGATCGTCTCCTCGATGGGACGAAGTCCTGAGGGACGCGGCTGGCCGTCTGCCTGTTGCGGGGCGAGGCGGTTTGCTGCCGTCGCGAGAGCCGGCACCGTCTTCGGTGCAGATTCACTGTCTTGCGCTGCGGATGGCGAAGCAGCGGCTGTCTGATCCATCAGCATTGGCGTTGTGCTGCGGGGCGTTTGTTGGGGTCCGGAAAACGCCTGCGGGGCGGACGGCGTGGTGCGCTGTGCCGCCGCGCGCGCTTCGTCTGTTCCGCTCGTCGCTATGGCCGGCACCGCCACGGAGCCTCTCGTTAGCGGATCGGCTTGGGATATCGGACGCGGCGAAAGGGGCACCATGTGCTCGCCCGTCACGGCTTCATCCGGTTGCAGGAGGGCGGTTGCCGCTTCAGCCCCTGTCGGCGTCTGGCTGCCGACATTGGCGATGCCATGCCTTGCGAGAACGGGTGCTTCTGCCTCGGAGATCGTATCGCTTGTCGGGGACGTGGCGGGCGATGAAGCCGCAGGCCCCGCGCGGGGTGGCTGGTCTTCCGTTGCTGGCTGCGTGTCCAAAGCGGCTGCGATGTCAGGTGACACAGAACGGCGCTCGGGTACGAGAGTTTCCGGCAGTTCAGGCATCTCTTCCGGCATCGAGACGGCGGTCAGGCGCGCGTTGGGCGTCTCGTCATCCCCGATCTTCGGTGGCGATCCGGTATCCCCCGTCTCGACCTCGGGCGCAGCCATATCCGCACCGGACGGATCGACTTCCGCCGGGGGGTGATCCGTGCTGCGGTCGAGCAGGACATCGACGGCATATCCCTTGGCGATGGCCACGGCCTGCGCGAGCGCATGGGCGTCGGAGGCGAGGAAGGCTGCGACTTCCCGCAATGGCGGCACGGGTTCGTCTGCTGTCTGCGGGATGGCGTTGGACAAGGGGGCATCCGGCGCCCGCGCTGTCGTCTCGGGAGAGAAGGCCTGCCCCAGTGCCTGCTGCAGATGCGGTGCACCGGGTGCCACGCCGGGCGCCTGCGAGAAGGCCATGCGGGTGGGAAGCGGTGCCTGGATGGTCGGCTGGCGGAAGACAGGCTGGTCATCGTCGTCCGGGAAGAGGGCGGAGACGGGATCGGGATGCCAGAGACCGTCGCGCGTCAGCGGCAGGTCGATCCGCAGATCGAGCGTCAGTGCCGGCCGCAGCGTTTCCACCAGCATCTTCAGGGCCGCAAGCAGCGGCTGCTGGTCGAGCTGCTTTTCGAGCAGCGCACGGGCAGTGGGCGGCAGAACGTCCATATGGGCGGCCAGCCGGCGTGTGAAGTCTCGCAGGCTTTCCTGTGGCTGCGGTGGAAAATCGACGATCCGGGCCAGGGCTTCGGTCAGGCGGGCCAACGCGACCCGGGTTGCCGGATCGGCATTCGCCATGTCGCGCAGCACGATCTCGATGACATGGAGGATGGCATCGAACCGTTTTGTTGCGGCAGACGGCAGCGCGTGCCGGTCCTTTGCCGTACCGCCATCGGTCAACGCTGCGGCGGCACTCCGGGAAATGGCGGCCGATGTCTGCATGGCAGTCTCCGTCCATAATCCGGCCGGGGCCGGGTGCAGTTGCTGAAAAGCGACGCAGGGAACGGATGTGCCCTGCCGGCCGGCGGGTTCAGGTGCGGCAGAAATGCCGGCGTCATGATGTCGATGGGCGCGTCATGCGCATGCCCGACAGGATACACCTGGAGGCAGCACGTGCCGGGAAAAGAGCCGGCTTGGCATGAATGTCTCCAGATTAGCGCAACATGGTTACGATATCGTTACCGGACTGCGGATCACATGCCGCGCGATGGACGGAAGGCCGAACGACATGAACTGGGCAAATCTCATCCTCAACACCGACAGCTACAAGCTCAGCCATTTCCTGCAATATCCGCCGGAAACAGCCGCGATTTCCTCCTACATCGAAACGCGCGGCGGAAGCGATCTCATCGACGTGGTGTTCTTCGGTCTCCAGATCTTCCTGAAGGATGTGCTGAGCCGCTCGGTGACCATGAGCGACGTTGCCGAGGCCGAGGAGGTGGCGCAGGCGCACGGCCTGCCGTTCGACCGCGCCGGCTGGACGCATATCGTCAACGCGCATGGCGGCTACCTGCCGCTGAGGATCGAGGCGCTGCCGGAGGGCATCCTGACGCGCCGGGGCGTACCGCTGGTTCAGGTCGTCAACACGGACCCGGCCTGCTGGTGGCTGACATCGCATATCGAGACGGCCCTGCTGCGCGCCGTTTGGTATCCCTCCTCGGTGGCCAGCAATGTCCGCAAGGTGAAGCTCGCGCTGCGCGACGCGCTGGAGCGCACGGCCGACGAACCCGAGCTGCTGCTGCCATCGCGCCTGCTTGATTACGGCGCCCGTGGCGTCGGCGCCTTCGAGCAGGCCGGCATCGGCGGTGCCGCCCATCTCGTCCACTTCACGGGCACCGACACGCTGTCCGGCGTCCTCACGGCACGTCGATGCTATGGCGCAGCCATGGCCGGGCGCTCCATGCCCGCCTCCGAGCACTCGACCATGACCGCCTGGGGCGGCGACCGCGAGGCGGATGCCTATGCCAACATGGTCTCCCGCTTCGCACCCTCCGGCGCCTTCGCCGTGGTGTCCGACAGCTACGACATCAATCAGGCGGTTTCCTTCATCTGGGGCAAGCAGCTGCGCGACACGGTCAAGGCCGCTGGCGCCACCGTCTATATCCGCCCCGATAGCGGCGACCCGATCGAAACGCCGGTGCAGGTGGTGCAGCAGCTCGACTACCGCTTCGGCGCCGCCCAGAACCGCAAGGGCTTCAAGGTCCTCGACCGTTGCGTCCGGGTGATCCAGGGCGACGGCATTACGCTCGCCGATATGAACCAGATCCTGAACCGGCTGGAGGCGTTCGGCTACTCGGCGGAAAACATGACCTTCGCCATGGGCGGCGGCATCCTCCAGAAGGTCAATCGCGATACCTATGCCTTCGCCATGAAGGCCAATGCGCGACAGGACACGAGCGGCCGCTGGCACGATGTGTGGAAGCGCCCGGCCACGATGAACGTCAAGGCCTCGAAAGCCGGTCGCCAGGCCGTCGTTTCCGGCATGGCGGGCCTCGAGGCCGTGCGGCTCGACGCGCTTGCCGGCCGGGAAAACCTTCTGCGGCCCGTCTGGCAGGACGGCCGCCTGTTGAAGGACTGGTCGTTCGAGGAGGTCCGTGCGCAAGCACGGTGATGTCAAGCCATCGCCGCGCCGGGCGGCAAGCCACCACGGACGTGACGACACCCGCTCAGCTGTGCGCGAAAATATCCGTGTCGTTCCAGCCGAGCAGGTCGAGCTTCGCACGGGTGGGCAGAAAGGCAAAACATGCTTCCGCGTGGTCGATCCGCCCGTCGCGTATCAGCCGCTGGTTCAGCGTGTCGCGCAGCGCATGCAGGTGCAGCACGTCAGAGGCGGCGTAGTCCAGCTGTGCCTGCGTCAGGGTCGGTGCGGCCCAATCGGACGACTGCTGCTGCTTGGAGATGTCGATCTCCAGCATCTCCTTCAAATTGTCCTTCAGACCGTGGCGGTCCGTATAGGTGCGGGCGAGGCGCGAGGCGATCTTCGTGCAGAACACCGGCGTCGTGGTGACGCCGAAGGTGTGGAAGAGCACGGCGATATCGAAACGGCCGTAATGGAAGATCTTCTGCCGCGCCGGATCGGCGAGCATTCTCACGAGATTGGGCGCCGACGTCTGCCCGGCCGCGATCTGCACGATATCGGCCGTCCCGTCGCCCGGCGAAAGCTGCACGAGGCAGAGCCGATCGCGACGCGGCACAAGGCCGAGCGTCTCGGTATCGACCGCGATCGCACCATTGTAGCGGGCAGCGTCTTCAGCGGCGATATCACCTTCGTGAAACCGTATTGTATTCGGCATGATATTCCCCACATCATCATCCTGCCCGATGGGCAAGCTGCCGCCCATATCGACGGTCAGGGCTGTCATGACAGTGTTGCCCTCGACCGTTGGAAAGCGCAGGCGGTATAACGCGGAACCGGCTTCGATGCGATAGCGTTCGCTCAAAGGCCAGATGATGGGCGAAAGTGGGGCGTGAGCCATGGGACGAACGAGCATGCGGAACCGGTCGATCGTCCTTGTCGGCATCTTCGCGGCGCTAGGCGCGATGACGATGCCGGTTGCCGCACAACCGCAACAGCCGGTCGCAACGTTCGACAGCCTGCCCGGCGTCGTGCCGATGGATCCGATCGGCACCACCAGCAATCTGCGCTGTGAACAGGCCCTCATCGACCGCGCACAGGGCAATATCCTGCCCAATCGTGGGCCGCGCTACCACACGGTCAATGTCTGCAGCCGCGATGGCGGCCCCGAATTCGTCTCTCCCCGCCTGCCGCCATCGAACTATCGGCAGCTTCGCGGCTTCAATTATTGACGTAACCTCCGGATGTCCTGCACGCGTTCCGTCTGGTACTGAAGACCGTCTTCAATCGCGAGAGATTGGAGCAGAGGGCCATGTCTCGCTCTGTGGGATATGGCTGGATGGATGCGGGAGGAATGCGAATGTCCGAAAACGAAAAGCCGCTGGTGATCAGCGCGCCCGAGCCGCGAACGCTCGATCTCATTTTCACGCCGGAAGCCCTCGGCGTCTTGCACGACCGATACCGGGTCGTGGAGGTAGAGGCCGATACGGTCGCAAGTCTCGATGGCGATATTCTGGGGACGGCGCGCTTCGTGCTCGGCCAGCCGCCGCTCGATTCCGCGACGCTTGCACGCATGCCGGAGCTGCGCTGCATCCTCAACGTGGAAAGCAACCTGATCAACAACATGCCCTATGATGTGTTGTTCGAGCGCGGCATCCATGTCGTCACCACCGGGCAGGTGTTTGCCGAGCCGGTCGCGGAAATGGGCCTCGCCATGGCACTCGGGATCGCGCGCGGGCTTGTCGATGCCGATCTCGATTTCCGCCAGGGGCGTGAGCTCTGGGGTGGAGACGGCAACCAGACCGCAAGGCTTCTCAGTGGCTCCAACGTCGGCATCATCGGCTTCGGCGATCTCGGCAAGGCGCTGAACCGCGTTCTCACCGGCTTCCGGACGGTCACGCGCGTGTTCGACCCTTGGCTGCCCGCTTCGATCCTGAAAGACAACGGCGTCGTTCCGGCGGATCTCGACACCGTGCTGTCCGAGAGCGATTTCATCTTCGTCGTGGCGGCCGTGACCAGCGAGAACCAGAATTTCCTCGATGCGCAGGCCTTTGCGAAGATGAAGAAGGGCGCCGCCTTCATTCTGCTGAGCCGCGCCAATGTGGTGGATTTCGACGATCTGATGGCCGCCGTCGAGGGGGGCCACATCGTCGCTGCCAGCGACGTCTTCCCGGAAGAACCGCTGCCGCTTGACCACAAGGTCCGCAGCCTGCCTGGCTTCCTGCGCTCCGCGCACCGGGCAGGGGCCCTCGACAGCGCGTTCAAGAAGATGGGCGACATGGTGTTGGAGGATATGGACCTGATGGATCGCGGACTGCCGCCCATGCGCTGCAAGCGTGCGGAACGCGAGACCGTGTCGCGCATGCGCTCCAAGCCCGTCACCAATAACTAAAGCATGTCGCCCGAAACTGTACCGCGGCTTCGGGAGTCCGACATGCTTTAAGGAGATGCCGCGATCGGTCCCTCGGGATTGATCCTGCGCATCGCCGCCAGCAGCGCCGTCTCGCTCGTATGGCCTGTCTTGTAGAGAGCGAGCAGCACGGTCGCGACATCGCGGCCGTCCGCACTGTCGATAGGCGCGCCGATTTCCTGACACCAGAGATCAAGCGCCCGATAGACGACATCGATCTCCGTTTGCTCGAGCGCCATATCCGATAAAAACGACATGAAGGCTCCCTTCCTCTGCAGGAGGGCGGACTGTAGCTGCATCATGTCGGTCTCGACATCGCTAAATCTCGTGCATGTCGCGCAAAAGTGCGCAGCGATTTTGCGATAACGACATGCAGAAAAACAAAAACGTAAAGCGTGCCAAGCGAATCTGAAAGATCGCGCCGCGCTTTAGGAGGCCGCTTCCGCCCGCACGGAGGCGGCGGACGCCTCCATCAGCGATGCGGCGATCGCCATGGCCAGAAGCTTGCCTTTCGCGCGAACCGCCCCCGTATTCGCATCGCGTGCCGACACGGCAAGGTCCATGCCTTCCCGCATCAGGATCTGCTGCGCCCGCAGCACGGCCCAGTTTTCAACGTTATCGTTCTTCCCCATCACGACACCCCCTTCGCTTGATCATAAAGCTCGACGCGTTCCCTCCGGGGTGCAAAACGGACGCGCCGCGAATCATGGAAACATGTTCAAGAAGATGCGAAATCTCGCTTCCTGAGAAGCGTGACTTCTGCACGATGAAAAGTAAGAGTTTTGTGACGGCAGTTCGGACGCGGCGTTCCTACGACGTTTTGCAGGCTTTCGATGCAGACCGGAGGCGTTCTCTCAGGCCGACGTCCCCGGATGACCTCGATGCGCGCACAGCACGTCGATCGCTCAAGGCCACACTACGGCCGACAGTGTCCCAGAACGCCAAAAGCCCTGCATGAGCAGGGCTTTATGGGTAGTCTTTGGGAATTTGGTGCCCAGAAGAGGACTCGAACCTCCACACCCTTTCGGGTACCAGCACCTGAAGCTGGCGCGTCTACCAATTCCGCCATCTGGGCGACGAGCGGGGATGTAAAAGGCCGGGCGTCTGGTGTCAACAGTGATTTTGACGATTTCACGACACCTTGGGCAAGGCATTGTATTCGTTATCTTTTCATTCTGCCGCTTTACCGAGGTCTGTCGCCTGTCCGGTGCTGGCCTGTTCGGCCCAGGCGCGAATGCGGGCAAGACCGGCTGTCAGCAGGGCGATAGCCTTGTCTTCCGTCTCCGCTTCGACGTAGCAGCGCATTTCCGGCGCGTTGCCGGAGGGCCGAAGGTGGACGATGCTATCATCGGCAAGCGTTATCCTGAGGCCGTCGATATCGCTGACGGACGTAGGCACGCCGAGCGGCTCCACGAAGGCTGCAAGTGCGGCGGGGCTGCTCCGAAGGTGATCCATCAAGGCCTGGCTCGTTTCCACCGGAAACCGCTCCAGACGGTCGCTGAGGGCGATGGGGAGGTTATAACTGTTCACGATGAGGGAGAGCGGCTGGCGGCGCTGAGCGGCCTGTTGGAGGACCGCCAGAACAGGCAGGAAGCAGTCGCGGGTCGGAAGGGCGGCCAGCACGGTACCATTCACCGTCACGGCGCTCCCCGTCAGCGTTCCGCCATTGGCTTCGAAGCCGACGACGCGGTCGTGTCCGGCCTTCGCTGCGTCCTGCATGCCGGCGATCACGAAGGGGGAGCCGACGCGGGTTCGCAGGATGTCTGTCGTACCGCGGCGCTCCAGGCCGGAATTCGACGTCACCGGCGTCACGGCGACGGCAGCGCCGAGGAACTCGGCTGCGATCAGGCCAAGAAGATCCCCCCGGATCGGTTCGCCGGCTTCGTTGCTGACGAGCGGCCGGTCGCCGTCGCCGTCGGCAGACACGATCGCATCGAGGCGATGTTCGCTGGCCCAGCCCCGCAGGGCCTCGATCGTCTCCGGGGAGACCGCTTCGGTATCCACCGGAATAAAGGTTTCCGAGCGCCCGAGCGGCACGACATCGGCAGCGTAATGCGTGAGAACATCGACGAAGAGATCGCGCGCGACCGTGGAGTGCTGGTAGACGCCGACCCTGAGGCCGGAGAGCGCGCGTTCGGGCAGAAGGCGCACATTGCGGGCGAAAAAGAGATCGCGCACCGTCGCCTCGATGGTCGGCACCTCGGCTGGCGTCGCATCGATCGCGGTCTGGCTGGCACGCAGTGCATCCGCGGCTTGCGTGATCGCCTGCTCGTCCGCCTTGGCGATCTCGCCGTCCGGGCGGTAGAATTTGATGCCGTTGCGGTCGGAGGGGATATGCGAGCCGGTAACCATCAGGGCCGCGGACCGGGTGGCCAGCGCATGCAGCGCGAGGGCCGGCGTCGGCACTGTGCCGCAGTCGAGAACGCTCAAGCCGGCTCGCAGAAGGGCACCTGCGGCGATAGCGGAGACCGCTGGGCTGGACGCACGGAAATCCCGGGCGATGAGGACGGTATCGCCGGGCTTTGCCTGGCCTGTGGAAAGAAGATAGTGCGCAAAGGCCGTGGCGTAGAGCGCGGCAGCCGGACCTTCGAGATCGACGGACAGGCCACGAAGCCCGCTGGTTCCGAATTTCAGGCTCATGTCGCGTCTCTCCTGCGGCTTATCGTGTCTTCGATGCGTTGCTGGAGGCAGGAATATCGCAAACCCATGACGCATCATAGGCATGGGAGCAGTGCGCGGCGGAGAAATGGAGATGCGGTTAGAGATGTCTCATCCGAAGACCCAGACCAGCACGGCATAGCGCGCAGCCTTGCCGATGGTAACGTAGATTAGAAACGGCAGCCACGGCATGCGCAACAGCCCGGCTGCCAGCGTCAGCGGGTCGCCGATGATGGGCACCCAGGAGAGCAGCAGCACCGGCTGGCCGTATTTCTGAAAGATCGCCTCAGCTCGCGCACGACCTTTCTGCGAGACCGGAAACCAGCGCCGTCCTTCGAACCGCAGGAAAAAGCGCCCGAGGACGAAGTTGACGACGGCGCCGAGAACATTGCCGGCGGTTGCCAGAAAGAAAACGAGACCGCGCGGCAGGGCGGGATCCTGAAGGGCTGCGATGACAGCCGCTTCGGACAGGCCGAAGAGAAGCGTGGCGGACAGGAAAGCGGCGGCAAAGACGCCGGCGAGGGCTGCAAGGCTCAAGAGGCGGGCCGATCCGTATGTCCGAGATCGCGCTCGGGCGCGATGATGTCCCGCACCCGCTGCTTCAGCTCCTTCGGGCCGGGAAAGCCGCCATCGCGCTTGCGCTCCCAGATCAGCGTCTCATCGACGCGGATCTCGAAATTGCCGCCCGTTCCCGGGATCAGCGCGACTTCGCCAAGAGCGTCCGGGAAGGTCTGCAGCAACTCCTGCGCCATCCAGCCGGAGCGCAGAAGCCAGTTGCACTGCGTGCAATAGAGAATGCTGACACGGGGTTTTTCCTGGCTCATGACCCTGCTCCTTCGGCGTGACGGTTGCGGATGAGGTTTACTGCATTCTCGACGACACCGAAACGGTTCGCGGGCCGTCGGTTTCGTTTCTCATGGGAGCTTTCACGTAAATGTTAACAAAAAGCCTCATGTTTCTTAACGGATCGTCTTGCGATGGCGGGCAACTGCGGGAAGACGGGGAGGGCAATTCTTTTGCCCCGAACCCAGGAGCCATTCTTCATGACCGATATCGTTACCGGCCGCCCGCGCCCGATTTTCCCCGCCCTCCAGCGCCTCTATCGCCCGTTCGATACGACGGCGGAAACCGTCCTGCGCGTCGTCGCCGGCGCTCTCCTCGTCACCCACGGCTTCGGCAAGATCACCAACCCCTTCGGTGCCGTCGGCATGGTCGAGGGTTTGGGCTTCTATCCCGGCGTCTTCTGGTCGCCGCTGCTGGCCGCCACCGAGTTCTTCGGCGGCATTCTCGTTGCCATTGGCCTGTTCACGCGACCTGCGGCCTTTGCCTCGATGATCGTGCTTCTGGTCACCGTCTACTTCCATGGCATCGTCAAGGCCGAGGGGCTGGCCGGTGCGGAGAAGTCGATCCTGTGGGCGGCGATCTTCCTCTACTTCGCCGTACGCGGATCGAATGCCCAGTCGGTCGATGCAAAGCTCGGTCGCCAGATCTGAGCCGACCAGACACAAAAATGGCGGCCGAAGCCGCCATTTTCAAATCTGTGATCCACCGTCGCCTTACAGCGTGCGGGTGATGTGCTCCACGCGGAAGCACTCGATCGTGTCGCCGGAACGGATGTCTTCGTAGTTCTCGAAGGCCATACCGCATTCCTGACCGACCGGCACTTCGGACACTTCGTCCTTGAAGCGCTTGAGGGTCTTGAGCTTGCCTTCGTGGATGACGACGTTGTCGCGCAGCAGGCGGACGCCCGCACCACGCTCGACCTTGCCTTCGACCACGCGGCAACCCGCGACCTTGCCGGTCTTGGTGATGTTGAACACCTCCAGGATTTCGGCATTGCCGAGGAAGGTTTCGCGACGCTCCGGCGAAAGCAGGCCTGACATCGCTGCCTTCACGTCATCCACCAGGTCGTAGATGATGTTGTAGTAGCGGATCTCGATGCCCGAACGCTCGGACGCCTGGCGTGCCTGGACGTTGGCACGAACGTTGAAGCCGATGATCGCGGCATCCGACGATTCCGCCAGCGCGATATCGGACTCGGTGATCGCACCGGCACCTGAATGAACGATGCGGGCACGAACTTCGTCGGTGCCCAGACGATCGAGCGCGCCGATGATGGCTTCGACCGAACCCTGCACGTCGCCCTTGATAACCAGCGGGAACTCCTTGAACCCAGTGTTCTGCAGCTTGCTCATCATCTGTTCGAGCGAACCGCGCTGGCCGGACTGGCGGGCAACCGCCTTGTCGCGCGTCAGGCGCTGGCGATACTCGGAGATCTCGCGGGCACGGCCTTCGTTCTCGACGACGGCGAAGCGATCGCCGGCTGCCGGTGTTCCCGATAAGCCCAAGACTTCGACTGGGGTCGCCGGGCCGGCTTCCTTGACATGGTCGCCCTTGTCGGTGACGAGCGCGCGCACACGGCCCCACTGGTCGCCGGCAACGATGATCTGGCCGGGCTTCAGTGTGCCCTTCTGGACGAGGACGGTCGCAACCGAGCCACGACCGCGGTCGAGCTGGGCTTCGATGACGATACCTTCGGCCGTCCGGCTCGGATCGGCTTTGAGGTCGAGGATTTCGGCCTGCAGCAGGATCGCCTCGAGCAACTTGTCGAGGTTGAGCTTGTTCTTGGCCGACACTTCGACGTCGAGAACTTCACCGCCGAGCGATTCCACGAACACTTCGTGCTGGAGAAGCTGCTGGCGCACCTTCTCCGGGTTGGCTTCGTGCTTGTCGATCTTGTTGATCGCCACGATGATCGGAACGTTGGCAGCCTTTGCGTGGCTGATCGACTCGATCGTCTGCGGCATGACGCTGTCGTCGGCCGCAACCACGAGGATTGCAATGTCGGTGGCCTGCGCACCACGGGCACGCATGGCCGTAAAGGCGGCGTGGCCGGGCGTGTCGATGAAGGTGATCTTCTGGCCGTTCTTCTCGACCTGATAGGCACCGATGTGCTGCGTGATGCCGCCGGCTTCGCCCGAGACGACGCTCGTCTTGCGGATGGCGTCGAGCAGCGAGGTCTTGCCATGGTCGACGTGGCCCATGATTGTCACGACCGGAGGACGCGACACCATTTCACCGGCGTCGTCGGCCTGGTTGAAGATGCCTTCTTCAACGTCGGATTCCGATACGCGCTTGACCGTGTGGCCGAATTCGGCAGCGATGATCTCGGCCAGGTCGGCGTCGATGACGTCGCCGGGCTTCATCATCTGGCCGTCCTTCATCAGGTACTTGATGACGTCGACGGCGCGTTCGGACATGCGCTGCGACAGTTCCTGAATGGTGATGGTTTCCGGCAGAACGACTTCGCGCATGACCTTTTCGCGCGTTTCCTGCATCTGGCTGCGGCGGAACTTCTCCTGCCGGCGGCGCATGGCGGCGAGCGAGCGACCACGGGCATTGCCGTCGTCGTCGAGGGCTGCCGTCAGCGTCAGCTTGCCCTTGCGGCGTTCTTCCTCGGTCTTCGGACGCGCCGGAGCCTTGGCAGGCTCGGGGCGAACCGGCTTGCCACGAACCGGCACGGCGCCGGGACGGGCAGGGCGCGTGTCCTCGGCTTCATTGGTGCGGCGCGTGCGCACGCCATTCGCATCCGTCGTGATGACGGGGGCCGGGCGCTCGACGACGGGAGGAGCGGCAGCGGCTGCGGCGGCCGCGACCTTTTCGGCTTCGGCGGCAGCGGCAAGCGCAACCTTCTCGGCTTCGCGCTCTGCGGCAGGACGGGCAGCCTCTTCCGCCTCGCGGCGGGCGGCTTCCTCGGCTTCGCGCTTCAGGCGCTCGGCTTCCTCGATCTTGCGCTTCTCTTCAGCGATGACGCGTGCCTTGGCTTCCTCGGCATCGCGGATCTGGGCTTCGGCGAGTGCGCGGCGGCGCGCATCGATCTCACCGGCCGACAGCTGGTTCAGAACGACGCCGGTGCGCGGACGCGCCGGATCGGGCCGCGGAGCCTGGGGCTGCGGGCGAACCGTGGTCTGCTGCATGGGGCGTGTTTCCGGCGGGCGCGGCTGCGGCGCACGCACGGGAGCCGCAACCGAGGCGATCGGAGCGACCGGCTTCTCGTCTTCGGGCCGAGTGGGGCGGCGTTTGCGGGTTTCGACCACGACAGCCTTCGTGCGGCCGCGGCCCATGTCCTGGCGGACTGTGCCCTGGCTCACGCCGGAGGGGCGCAGCGTCAGAGTCTTCTTGCCGGCTCCGCTCAGGGTCTTGTCGTCGTTGTTATCGGTCATTCCGTTCCGTTCCTAAGATCGAAGCCGGATGCGTATCACCAGACCCCGTCGTTCGATTGTCGTCTTACCGTATTGCGGTCGTCACGGCCGTGGCCGGTGTCCCGCGTCATAATGTCGGCTGGGAAGCGTCGCCGAAGGCACGGGGGGACATTTCGCCCCGGTATCTTTCCAGCATGTTTGCGCGCTTCACTACACCCTCACCCGCCTGCCCTGCAAGCGCTGCGGCATGGATAAAAGAATTACTTCCGAGCAGCGTATCCAATTCCTCTCCGGTGAAGAAGCGGAAGGTTGGTATCTGCTCGCCGTCATCGGCGACAAAGCTCATGGCCTTGCGCGCCTGGTCTATTTTCCGCACACCGTCGGGTGCGGCCGTCGAAGCGTGGAACGTGGCGATGGCCGCCATTCCGCGAACCGCCTGTTCCACCTTCGAAGCCCCGGTGATGAACTGCGCGGCCTTGCGCGCCATGTTCATCATGCCGATCAGCTGCTGGACCAGAAGCCTGTCGACCTCGTCCAGAAGCTCGGGGCCGGGCTTGGCCTCCGCCGTCTTCAGCGCCCGCGCAAAAAGCTTGCGCTTGATCGCCGTTTCCAGAACCGCCCGTTCGGCGGTGACCCAGCAGCCGCGTCCCGGCAGCTGGCGTTTCAGGTCTGCAACCACCCGGCCGTCCGGCCCCGCGACGAAGCGGATCAGGCCGTCATCGGCCGGACCGCTTGCGCGGGTGACGATGCACATGCGCCCGTTGAGCGGCAAGTCGTCATCCTCTGCGGGGACGTTCACATCGTCCGGTGCCATGTCTGGCTGGTTGGTCACGGAATTCATGAGGGATCAGGACGCGGCTTCCGCCTCGTCCTCCTCACTCGCTTCCACTATTTGGAGTGCCTCGGTCTCGCGTGCAAGGTCTTCTTCCGTAATCCAGCCCGCAGCCAGGCGTGCTTGAAGGATCATGGTTTCCGCTTCCGTACGCGAAACTTCCAGCTTGGAGAACAGGCCTTCGAAACGCTTGGTCTCGCCGTCCTTGCGCTCCGACCAGCCGACGAGGTCGTCGGCGGCGCAGCCTGCGAAGTCTTCCATGGTCCTGATGCCGTCCTGGCCAAGCGCCACCAGCATCTGACCGGTCATGCCGTTGATCGTGCGCAGCTCGTCGCCGACGCCGAGCGCCTTGCGCTTCTCGTCCATCTCGGCTTCGAGCTTGTCGAGATATTCGCGGGCACGGGTCTGGATCTCGCTGGCGGTCTCCTCGTCGAAGCCTTCGATCGAGGCGATCTCGTCGAGCTCGGCATAGGCAAGTTCCTCGACCTGCGCGAAGCCTTCGGATGCCAGGACCTGGCCGACCATTTCGTCCACGTCGAGCGATTCCATGAAGAGGTTCGTGCGCTCATTGAATTCCTTCTGGCGGCGCTCGGACTCTTCGGCTTCCGTCATGATGTCGATGTCCCAGCCGGTCAGCTGCGATGCGAGACGGACGTTCTGGCCGCGACGGCCGATGGCGAGCGACAGCTGCTCGTCAGGCACGACGACTTCGATGCGCTCTGCGTCTTCATCGAGAACGACCTTGGACACTTCGGCCGGCTGCAGGGCGTTGACGATGAAGGATGCCGGATCCTGGCTCCACGGAATGATGTCGATCTTCTCGCCCTGAAGCTCGCCGACGACGGCCTGAACGCGGCTGCCGCGCATACCGACGCAAGCGCCGACCGGATCGATCGACGAATCGTTGGAGATGACGGCGATCTTGGCGCGCGAACCCGGATCACGGGCAACCGAGCGGATCTGGATGATGCCGTCGTAGATTTCTGGCACTTCCATGGTGAAGAGCTTGACCATGAACTGCGGATGCGTACGCGACAGGAAGATCTGCGGACCGCGCTGTTCGCGGCGCACGTCGTAGACGTATGAGCGGACGCGGTCGCCGTAGCGCATGTTTTCCCGCGGGATCATCTCGTCACGGCGGATGATGCCTTCGCCGCGGCCGAGATCCACGATGACGTTGCCGTATTCGACGCGCTTGACCGTGCCGTTGACGATCTCGCCGATGCGATCCTTGTATTCGTCGAACTGGCGGTCACGCTCGGCTTCGCGAACCTTCTGGACGATGACCTGCTTGGCGGACTGTGCGGCGATACGGCCGAAATCCATCGGCGGCAGCGGATCGGCAATGAAGTCGCCGAGCTTGGCGTCCGGGTTGCGGTCGCGCGCCAGTTCCAGCGGGATTTGCGTGCCGTAGTCTTCAGCAACCTCGACCACTTCCAGGAGACGCTGCAGGCGGATCTCGCCGGTCTTGGAATTTATGTCGGCGCGGATGTTGCTTTCCGAGCCGTAGCGCGAGCGCGCCGCCTTCTGGATCGCGTCGGCCATGGCGGCCAGCACGATTTCGCGGTCGATCACCTTTTCGCGCGCGACGGCATCCGCGATCTGCAGAAGTTCGAGCCGGTTAGCACTGACTGCCATGGGGTAGGTCTCCGTAGGTCGAATAGTCCGGGTGGTGCCTCTCAGGCCACGCTCCAGAGGAGAAGCGCCGGCCGGGCGCGTGTCATTCCTGCGAAGGGGTCTCGTCGTCGCCTTCGAGCTCTTCGAAATTCTCGTTTGCCGCCTCGCGGGCGGCCTTGGCCTTCTTGTCGGCCGTCAGCGCATCGCGGATCAGCTCGTCCGTCAGGATCAGCTTGGCTTCGGCCAGCGCCGAGAAAGGTACGACCACTATCGGCGCCTCGTCCGGACCCGCCTGGTCGCGCTCGATGGTGAACCCGTCCGCATCCGCACCCAGAATGACGCCGCGGAAGCGCTTGCGGTTCTCCACCAGAACCGAGGTCTCGCACTTGACGAGATGGCCGATCCAGCGGACGAAATCGCCCTTGCGCACCATCGGCCGGTCGATACCCGGCGAAGACACTTCGAGATGATACGCCTTGCCGATCGGATCGTCCACGTCGAGAACTGGCGAGATCGCGGAGGAAACCGCTTCGCAGTCTTCGACCGTCATCGTTCCGTCGGTCCGCTCGGCCATGATCTGCAGCGTCGCACCGTTCTGGGCCGAAAGCCGCACGCGCACCAGCTGGTAGCCCATGGGCATCAGCACGGGTTCGATAATGTCGGCAACGCGGCGATCGATCCCGGTCTCGGTGATCAGGCGCGGTTCCTGCTGGATGTCTGCCGTGTCGATGTCGGACAAGCGATGTCTCCCGTCATGCATGTTCTGTCATGATGGTAATAAAAAAGAGCGGGTCCTTGCGGGCCCACTCTTCATCAACCGATCAAGAATTTGAGCGTCATATACGCCGCATCGGCCGCAATTGCAAGCGTCGCGCCGATGGGTACTCCACGGCGAATTTCGCCTGTCGCGGCGGGTTGCCACGCGGGACCACCGGGCTACATTGCACTTGAGGACCTCAGACAGCCTGACGATGCCTTTCCTGCGTTGCGGTCATTCCGCCGTTTGGTGCGCGAGGGCCGTGTGCGTGAAGAAGGAGACTGCCGTGCCAGATCGATCATCGCCTTTGGCACCCTTCAGGCACGATACCTTCCGCATCATCTGGATCGCAAGCCTTGCCTCCAATTTCGGTGGCCTCATCCAGTCCGTCGGTGCGGCATGGATGATGACCTCGATCTCGACCTCGGTGAACATGGTCGCTCTGGTGCAGGCATCGGTGACGTTGCCCATCATGCTGTTTTCGCTGATCTCAGGCGCGCTGGCCGACAGTTTCGACCGGCGGCGGATCATGCTGGTCGCGCAGTTCTTCATGCTCACCGTGTCCGCGCTGCTGACGGCGTTCGCCTGGTTCGGGCTGATCACGCCCTGGCTGCTCCTGATGTTCACCTTTCTCATCGGCTGCGGAACGGCGCTGAACAACCCGGCCTGGCAGGCCTCCGTCGGCGACATGGTTCCACGCGAGGATCTGCCGGGCGCCGTGTCGCTGAACAGCATGGGCTTCAACATGACGCGCAGCGTCGGCCCGGCCATCGGCGGCGTTATCGTGGCGGCGGCCGGTGCGGCGGCGGCGTTTGCAGTGAACACGCTCACCTATTTCGCGCTCATCACCGCATTGCTGCGCTGGAAACGGACGCCGGCGCTGAACGCGCTGCCACGCGAGCCGCTGGCGCGCGCCGTCGGGGCGGGCCTGCGCTACGTCGCGATGTCGCCGAACATTCTCAAGGTCATGCTGCGCGGCTTTCTCTTCGGCCTCTCCGCCAGCGCCATCCTTGCCCTTCTGCCGCTGGTCGCGCGCGATCTCGTGGCAGGCGGTCCCCTGACCTATGGCGTCCTGCTCGGCGCCTTCGGTATCGGTGCTATCGGCGGCGCGCTGCTCAGCGCCCGGCTGCGCGAGCGTCTGGCCGGCGAAGCGGTCGTGCGCATCGCCTTCCTCGGCTTTGCCCTGTCCGCGGTCATGGCTGCGCTCAGCCGGTCGGAGATCGTGACGGGCCTTGCCATGCTCATGTCCGGTGCCGGCTGGGTGCTGGCCCTGTCGCTGTTCAACACGACGGTGCAGCTCTCCACGCCGCGCTGGGTGGTTGCCCGCGCACTGTCGCTCTACCAGACCACCACCTTCGGCGGTATGGCGCTCGGCAGCTGGGTCTGGGGTGTGGCTGCGGAGGAATACGGTCCCTCGACGGCCCTCGTCGCATCGGCCGTCGTCATGCTGGTCGGGGCGGCCGTCGGCCTGCGCTTCGCTTTGCCGGAGTTCAAGGCGCTCAACCTCGATCCTCTCGGCAGTTTCACCGAGCCGATGCTGAAGCTCGACCTGAAGCCCAGAAGCGGACCGATCGTCGTGATGATCGATTACGAGATCGATCCATCCGACGTCGAGGCGTTCCTGTCGATCATGACCGAGCGTCGTCGGGTCCGTATTCGCGACGGTGCCGGCCAATGGACCCTGATGCGCGATCTGGAGCGGCCGGAAATCTGGACGGAGACCTATCATGTGCCCACATGGGTCGAGTACGTCCGCCACAACCAGCGGCGTACCCAGGACGACGCGGCAATCCACGAGCAGCTCCGCGCGCTCCATCGCGGCGAAAACGCGCCCTATGTGCACCGGATGATCGAGCGCCAGACCATCCTGCCGCACGAATACGAGCAGTTCAAACGGCAGGTCGATATCGGCCACTGAGCTTGTGATTTACCGCAGTTTTGCTTTCAGCCCCGCATCCGGAAAACACGTCGCCGCAAGGCCGTTCTTCTCCTGCCACTGCCCGAGCGAGCGCCGGGTCTTGTAACCAGCGAGACCATCGGCCTTGCCGATGTCGTAGCCCTGTGCTTCCAGCCGCTTCTGCATGGTCAGCACGTCCGAGCGCAGCATCTTGCCGACATCGCCCCAGGGACCTTGGAAGGACCCGCCATTCGCGCCGATCCGGTCGGCGAGATTGCCGATGAAGAGGGCGTAGAGGTCGGAATTGTTGTATTCCTTGATCACGTAGAAATTCGGCGTCACCAGGAATTCCGGCCCATGGCGGCCGGCCGGCACCAGCATCATGCCGCTGGCCTTCGCCTCGCTGCGGGGAAATGCTTGGCCCGAGATACGGGTGATGCCGGTCGCGGCCCACTGACCGAGGGGCTTTGCAAGGTCCGGCCCTTCCTGCGCGCAGGAAACAGTCTGCGGGATCGAGACCTCGAAACCCCAGTCGCGTCCGCGCTGCCAGCCTTTTTCCGACAGGTAATGCGCAATGGAGCCGAGCACGTCCGGCACGGAATTCCATATATCGCGCCGCCCGTCGCCGTCGAAATCAACGGCATAGGAGAGGAAGCTCGACGGCAGGAACTGCGGCTGGCCCATGGCGCCGGCCCAGGAGCCGCGCATGTCGGCCTCATCAACGTCTCCGCTTTCGAGGATATGAAGGGCGGAGATCAACTCGCGGGTGAAGAGCTCGCCGCGGGTCGACATGAAGGCTTTCGTCGCCAGCACATCGAGAACCGGATGCGGGATCTTCGCCCGGCCGAACCCCGATTCGCGACCCCAGATCGCCAGCACGATCGGCCCCGGCACGCCATAGGTCTTCTCGATCCGCCGCAGCGTGGCGGCATGCGTCGAGGCAAGGCTGCGGCCGGTCGCGGCAAGCCCCTGCAGGCGTTTTTCCGAGAAGTAGGCGCCCGGTGAGGCGAACTCCGCCTGGCTCTGCTTCTGCTCGCCCTGCGGCTTGGAGCCCGGCGGCACGAGGTCCGGCAGGTCCCAGTCGAGCTTCACGTCCGCGAAGGCTTTATCGAAGGCCCCCTTGGAAATTCCCCCCTTCTGCGCCTGCGGCCAGAGATCTGTCTGCAGCCAGCGGCGGAATTGCGCTTCGGTCTCGACCTTGGACGCGGCGAGCGCGGGAATGGCGGCGGAAGTGCAGAGGAGGGCGGCGAGTGCCGCGCGTCGGAGATGTCTCAGGAATGTCATGTCAGATAACCGTTCTCGCCCGCAAAGCCGCGGTCAGTGTACCGTCGTCGAGATAATCGAGCTCGCCCCCGACGGGAACGCCATGGGCAAGCCGGGTGATGCGAACGTCCAGCCCGTCGAGCTGGTCGGTGATGTAGTGCGCCGTCGTCTGGCCCTCGACGGTGGCGTTGACGGCGATGATCAGCTCGCGCACCTCGCCCTTGACGACGCGATCGACCAGTCCGCGGATGTTGAGATCGTCTGGCCCGACGCCATCGAGCGGCGACAGCGTGCCGCCCAGCACATGATAGGCCGTGTTCATGGCGCCGGTGCGTTCCAGCGCCCAGAGATCGGCGACATCCTCGACCACGATGATGCAGCTGTGGTCGCGCCGCTCGTCGGTGCAGACGCTGCACGGATCGCTCGTATCCACATTGCCGCAGCAGGAGCAGATCCGGACCTTCCGGTGCGCCTCGACCATCGCATCGGCGAGCGGTCCGAGCAGCTGGTCCTTCTTCTTGACCAAGTGCAGCGCGGCCCTGCGCGCCGAGCGCGGCCCGAGCCCCGGCACCTTCGCCAGAAGCTGAATGAGTTTTTCGATTTCGGGGCCGGTGACTCGCTTTGCCATGAGGCGCGTTCTATCCCATATGCCGTCGGAGTGAAAATGCTTTGCAACCGCACAGCTATGATCCGCGATGGCGGAGGAAAAGAGGTGGCCATGAAGATCGACGCCGTCTGCATCGGCCATGCCACCGTCATCGACGGCAAGAAGGCGAAGACCGGCATCGTCAAGCATCCGCAGGGCGGCACCGTCATCGTCGATGCTGCGGGGCTTGCCGGCGATGCCGTCTGCAATCGGAAACATCATGGCGGACCGGATCAGGCCGTCTACGGTCTCGGCTCTCTGGATCTGGCGGCCTGGGCGGATGAACTTGGGCACGCCGTCGAGCCCGGCCTGTTCGGCGAAAACATTGTCATTTCAGGGATCGATAGCCGGACAATCGCCGTCGGCGACCGCTTCGAGACGGACGGCGTGACCTTGGAGGTCACCTCGACCCGCATCCCCTGCTCGACACTGTCGCTGCGGCTGAACGATCCGGGTTTCGCCCGAAGGTTCCGTGCCGTGGCCCGGCCCGGCTTCTACTGTCGCGTGCTGCGGCCGGGCATGCTCAGCGTGGGCGATGCCGTCACCTATCGGGCTTTCCAAGGATGCAGGATCACGATGCCGGACATGCTCGGTGCCTCGGTCAAAAACCTGTCGGACGAGGAGCGTGCCCGCTACCGTGCGGCCCCGATCAGCGAGCGCGTCCGCGCGCAGCTGGATGCCTTCGCGCCTTAACCATTTCTTAAGGATCCGCTTCGCGCGCGCATTTCTCTCGGCTATGTCGTCGGCATGCCCATGGGGCTGGCGATGGAGAGATGCGATGGCTTGGGCAGACAGGATCAGACGGCAAGCGGCATGTCTCGCGCTCCTTCTTCTCGTCGCGGTGCCCGCAAGCCATAGCCTCGCAAAGACCTGCACGCCGTCCGGCAGCGAAGCGTCGCGGCTTCAGCGCCAGATCGCATCCAACGTGGCTATGGCGCGCAATCACGCCTGCACCGTCGAAAGCGGCGGCTTTGCCTGCCGGGAAATCGCCGGTCGCATCGCGCAGGCACGCACCGAACTTGCCGCCTTGCCGTCCGCGTGCAAGCCTGTCATCCGCACCGTGCGTGAAGAGAGCAAGCCGAAGCCGAAACGCGTCGTCCGGAAGCCGATCAAGACCGGGACCGAAGCCGTGGCCCCGCTGCCGGCCATGACGGTAGCGGCCCCCGAGACGGTGCCGGCCATCGAGCCGACGGTTGTCGCGGTCCTCGACAACGAGCCGACGACGGGGCTTTTCATGAATGTCAGCCTGCGCGGCACGAAGACGGATATTCCGAGATTTCCGCGCAAGGTGCGCATGGTCGGCCCGGCATTTCTGCCGGAGCTCTGACCGGAAATGCTTTAAAACGGCAGCTTCATGCCGGGCGGGATCGGCAGGCCGGCGGTCAGTTCGCGGGTCTTTTCCGCGGTGATCGCCTCGGCCTTGTACTTGCCGTCCTTATGCGCGGCAACGATGAGATCCTCGAGGATCTCGACATCGTCTTCCTTGAAGAGGGACGGGTCGATCTTAAGGCTCTTCAGAGCACCCTTACCATCCAGCCGGACGGTGACGAGGCCGCCGCCGGAGGTGCCGTCCACTTCGAGAAGAGCGATTTCCTCCTGAAGTTTCTCCATCTTGGCCTGCATTTCCTTGACCTTGCCCATCATACCCATGATGTCGCGCATCGTCCGTCTCCTCTGCTGATCAATTAATGTTCGATATCGTCGCCGGGAAGGATGTCGCCCTCATCGGACTCGGCCACGGCAGCGACCTCGGGCGTTTCGTCCAGCTCGATCTCCGACACCTTGATGCGGACATCGACCATTTTCGATCCGGGAAAGCGGGCGAGGATGGCGGCGACATCGGGGTCCTGGCGCGCATCGTTGAAGCGCTGCTCCTTCGCCGCCGCTTCGGTCTCGACCATGGTCGGCTGGCCGGGCTCGCGGCTCACCGTCACCATCCAGCGGATGCCGGTCCATTCTTCCAGCCGCCGCTGCAGGTCGGTCACCAGCGTCTTCGGCGCATCGTCGTGAACGTTCATCTCCAGCCGGCCAGGCTCGATCCGCACGAGCCGCACGAAATTGCGCACCAGCGTCTTCAGGAGAATGTCGCGGTTCTTCTGGCAGAGATCGACGATATCGGCGACGGAGCGCAGCGGCACGACCGGTTCGGCCGGTGCCGTTTCCGGTTTGATATCGACCTGTCCCCGCTCCTGCACGGGAAGCTCGGCTTCGGGCACGGCGCGCAGCATGGCAGCGCCATTGGCCGTCATCCGCGAGGGCATGACTGGTTCGCCGGCGCGCGCCTGAATGCTGCTCTGGCCCTGCGACGCCACGGACGACGTCGTGCCGTTGCCACCGCCATTGCCGGGGGCCGGCCCGCGCGGCGCTGGACGACCGGCATCGCTGCCCGACATTTCCAGCAGCCGGCGTGCGGCATCTTCCGGGGAGGGGAGATGGGCCGCATGCGTCAGCCGGATCAGCACCATTTCGGCCGCACCCGCCGGACGGGCGGCATTCTCCGTCTCCGGTATGCCCTTCAAGAGCATTTGCCAGATCCGCGATAGGGTGGAGACGGCAACAGCTGCGGAGAATTCCGCGCCGCGCACCCGCTCGACCTCGCTCAGCGACTGGTCGTTGGCAGCTTCTGCCGAAAACTTCAGCTTGGTCACGAGATGCGTGAAATCGGCAAGATCCGTCAGCACGACCGCCGGGCTGGCGCCCGCTTCGTACTGCCATGCGAACTCCTCCAGCGCCGCCTTCACGTCGCCGCGCACCACATGGCCGAAGAGATCGACGATACGGGCGCGATCGGCAAGGCCGAGCATGCTGCGCACCGCGTCGGCTTCAACGATGCCGCCGCCATGGGCGATGGCTTGGTCGAGCAGCGACAGGCCGTCACGGGCCGAGCCTTCGGCGGCGCGCGCGATCATCGCCAGCGCTTCGGCTTGCGCCGTGATGCCTTCCTTGCCGAGAATGGTGGAGAACAGGCCGACCAGATCGGTCGCCGCAATCCGCCGCAGGTCGAACCGCTGGCACCGTGACAGGACGGTGATCGGGACCTTGCGGATTTCGGTCGTCGCGAAGATGAACTTCACGTGCTCAGGCGGCTCTTCGAGCGTCTTCAACAGCCCGTTGAAGGCCTGCGTCGAGAGCATGTGCACTTCGTCGATGATATAGACTTTGTAGCGGGCGGAAACGGGCCGGTAGCGCACCTGCTCGATGATCTCGCGGATGTCGTCGATGCCGGTGTGGGACGCGGCATCCATCTCGATCACATCGACATGCCGGCCTTCCATGATCGCCTGGCAGTGTTCGCCGGGCGTGCGAAGGTCGATCGTCGGCTTGTCGATCTCGTCCGTCTTGTAGTTCAGGGCGCGTGCGAGGATACGGGCGGTGGTCGTCTTGCCGACGCCGCGCACGCCGGTCAGCATATAGGCCTGGGCGATGCGCCCGGTCTCGAACGCATTGGTCAGCGTCCGCACCATTGGCTCCTGCCCCACCATCAGGTCGGAGAAGTCTTTCGGCCGGTACTTGCGAGCAAGCACACGATAGGCCGCCGGCTTCTCGGCCGGGGCGGGCGCTGCGTCAGGAGATGGGATGGTGATGTCGTTCATGCGCCCCGCCGCTGGTTCCGTCTGTCCGGACAGTCGGCAAGCTTTAGACGCGGCAGCGAGCTTGCGAACGGGCGGCCCTGGTCTGATGGTTCAACGTCTCTCGTGAAGACCCTGAGGGTGGGAGGCTGGCACGATGACCCGTGCCGGGCTCGTTGGGGCTGCTTCCTTCCGGACCTGACCCGGTTGGCGAGTGGCTCGTCCACCACCAACCTCCCGACCTTCATATCGGCAATATCGAAACGGAATGCAAGTCGGCCCTTGGAAGAATCTGGCATCCCTGTCAGAACTTGGACAAAGACGACGCATGCCGGGACGACGCATGCCGGAAGGAGGAACCGTGACCCCGTTCGATCTCGACCCGCGCCTTAAGCGCGACAGCGACCTCGTGGCCCATCTCGATCTCTGCCAGCTCCGGCTGAGCCGGGACGCCCGCTGGCCCTGGCTCATCCTCATCCCCGAGCGGAACGCCATCAGCGAAACGTTCGAGCTGTCGCCCGAGGAACAGGCGACGCTGTCGCACGAAACCAACCGCGTCGCCGCCGCGCTGAAACAGGTGACGGGGGCGACAAAGATCAATATCGGCGCGCTGGGCAATATCGTCCGGCAGCTCCATGTCCATATCGTCGCCCGCACCGAGGGGGATGCGAACTGGCCGGGCCCGATCTGGGGCTTCGGCACGGCGGAAGCCTGGGATGCGGCAAAGCGCGACGATGTCCTCAACCGTCTGACGGAATCCCTGACATGACCCACCCCATTTTCGACCTCAAGGGACCCCATCCCGAACCGAGCTCGCTCGTCGCCTTCGCCGAAAACCATCTCGTGC
Organism: Rhizobium sp. PP-CC-3G-465; assembly: GCF_004343445.1. Classification (NCBI taxonomy): domain Bacteria; kingdom Pseudomonadati; phylum Pseudomonadota; class Alphaproteobacteria; order Hyphomicrobiales; family Rhizobiaceae; genus Rhizobium; species Rhizobium sp. PP-CC-3G-465. The sequence goes on along the minus strand of NZ_SLYH01000001.1, from coordinate 2,325,871 downwards.
GCGATAGCGAACACCGAAGCGACGATTGCCTGGAAGAGGCGCTGAAGACCGAAGGCGCGCATCTCTTCGCGTTCGCGGAGGGCAAGCTGGTGGTCAAGCATGACGAAAACGTCATCGACCCGCTGTTTGCGCCCTACGAGATCGCCGCTCTTGAGCCCGATCTCGATGCCGCCATCCTTCTCGGCCGGCTGCCATCGGGCGAGCCGCGGATCGCCGTGCCGGTCAACCGGACGGAAGCGACGCTTGAGGAGCCCTTCAAGCTCGCCGACGGCCGCAGCCTCTACCGGCAGGCGATGCTGCCCGACGAACTCCTCGGTCAGTTCGCGCAGGCCGCAAGCCTGATCGCCTGGAACGCCGCCAACCGCTTCTGCGGCAAGTGCGGCAGGCCGATGGAGGCCAAGGGCGGTGGATATCGGCGGGTGTGCACGGCCTGTGGCCATCTCGCATTCCCGCGCACCGACCCCGTCGTCATCATGCTGACGATCGACGTCGAGCGCGATCTCTGCCTGCTCGGCCGCAGCCCGCATTTCCCCGAAGGCATGTATTCCTGCCTTGCCGGCTTCCTGGAGCCGGGGGAGACGATTGAAAATGCCGTGCGCCGCGAGACGCTGGAGGAATCCGGCATCCGCACCGGCCGCGTGCGCTACCATGCCTCGCAACCCTGGCCAATGCCGCACAGCCTGATGATCGGCTGCTACGCGGAAGCACAGTCGAGCGACATCCGCATGGACGATCTGGAACTGGAAGACTGCCGCTGGTTCACCCGTGAGGAAACGCGCGCCATGCTCGCCCGCAATACGGGGCAGGACGCGAGCCGCCACTCCACCCCGCCCAAGGGCGCCATCGCCCACCAGCTGATGCGCGACTGGCTGGACTGGCCGGCCTGACAGAAATGCCAGAGCTGGAAACGAAGGAACCGGCGCGGGCGCCGGTTCTCATCTGTCGATATCGCTTTGAAGAGACGCGTGATCAGAAGTCGCGCTGGAAGCGGATCGTGCCGCCGAAGGCATCGCCATCGCCGCGCTCGCCGTCGAACTTGGTGTAGTTGAATTCCGGCTGCACCTTGAAGTTATCGACGATCATATATTCCATGTTGAGGGCCGTCGCGAGCGTGCCGTCGTCTTCATAGGCGACCTGGCCGTTGATGGACGTCTTGTCGTTGACCGTTGCCGTGAAGCCACCCCAGGCCGCCCAGTCACCGTTCCAGGGCCCGTAATAATTGCGCTGACGGGTGTTGCCCAGGCCCTTGTCGTTGTCCCAGTCGGACTGGTAGCCGGCCATGATGAAGATCTTGAACACGTCGTTGAAGACGACGTCGGCGCGGATCTTGCCGCCGAAGGCATCGGCTTCCGTATCGTAGCCGCCGATGACGAACAGGCCGCCCCAGTCTTCCTGAATGCGGGCGCCAGCCAAGGGATGCGCGCCCTTGTAGTCTTCGGTCGGACGGCCGAGGAAGCCGGTGTCGTAGGTGCCGCCGCCTTCTTCGAGGCCGATGAACGCCGAAAAGCCCTTGTCGCCGCCCCATTGGTAGCTGACCTGATTGGTCCGGCTGCCGGTATAGTCGATGACGTCGTCGTTGATGATGTTGCCGGCCGAATTCAGGAACAGGTCGTAGCGCGAATCATTGACGCCGGCCATGAAGCCGCCGAGCGTGATGAAGCCGGAATTGATGTAGCTCGTCGTCTCGCCGCCGCTGGCTTCCGATCGCATTTCGATGAAGGAGCGCAGCTGGCCGTACTCGGTATCGTTGCGGGCGTCGAGCGTCAGGGTGCCGCGCGTGAAGGGCGACCAGGCCTGATCTTCGCCGTCATAGGGGCTGTCGCCGACATTGTTGTCGAAGCGAACGTAACCGCCGATTTTCAGGCAGGTTTCCGTGCCCGGAATGTAGAAGAAGCCTTCGCCGAAGGCGTCGCAGACACGGACATATTCCATGGCTTCCGGTTCTGCTGCAACGATCGCATCGGCCGCCTGCGCGCCGGCGGTGATGGAAAGAGCGGCCGTCGAGGCCAGGAAAAGCGTTCTGATGATCATGGTAGGCGTCCTCCGGATGCCGCCATTTCCGCGGCTGTCGAAACGAGAGGCAAGCACGGCCTAGCCGCAAATCAGTCACCTCTTTGCCGTACGCAATCACTTTTGCGCGACAAACACTACCCCACAATCTGGTCGCTCCGCCCGTGCGCGAAGGATTTCGCAGCGGCGCGACTTTTATAACACGCGCCGCATCGGGTGCGCCGGATACGAGCCGAGGATCCGGACCTTCTCGGAGAAGAACCGCAGCTCCTCCAGCGCCCGCTTCACGTTCGCATCATCCGGATGTCCGTCGATATCGGCGTAGAACTGCGTCGCGATGAATTTTCCGCCGATCTGGTAGCTCTCCAGCTTCGTCATGTTGATGCCGTTCGTGGCAAAGCCTCCAAGTGCCTTGTAGAGCGCGGCGGGAATGTTGCGCACATTGAAGACGAAGGTGGTGACGATGACGTCGCTCGCCGCATCGCGCCGGATGGGCTTCTCGTCGCGCGAGAGCACGACGAAGCGCGTCACGTTGTTTTCGGTGTCCTCGACGTTCTCGGCAACGATGTCGAGCTTGTAGAGGTTTGCCGCGAGCCGTGGCGCAAGGGCGGCCATGGAGCGGTCGCCGGTCTCGGCCACGAGCTTGGCGGCACCAGCGGTATCCCCGGCCACGACCGGCTTCCAGCCATTGGCCCGCACGATCTTGCGGCATTGGCCGAGCGCATGGATGTGGCTATGCACCGTTCGGATCTCGCTGCGCGACACGCCCGGCAGCACCATCAGCTGAAACCGGATCGGCATGAAATATTCGCCGATGATGTGCAGGCGCGATTCCGGCAGGAGGTGGTGGATATCGGCGACCCGGCCAGCGATGGTGTTCTCGATCGGGATCATCGCAAGGTCCGCCTCGCCGTTCTCGACGGCGAGAAACGCGTCCTCGAAGGTCTGGCAGGGCAGGGGATCCATCGTCGGGAACATGTCCCGCGAGGCCATGTCGGAGTTGGCGCCGTATTCGCCCTGGAACGAGATGCGGTTCGTGACGGGCATCATGATGCGGCTCCTGTACTGGTCGAAAGCAGCCGTCGCGCGGCCTCGAGATCGTCAGGCGTATCGACGCCGAGCGGGATGGAGCTGACGATTTCCACGTCGATGCGCATGCCGGCCTCCAACGCCCGCAGCTGTTCGAGCGATTCGCGCTTTTCGAGCGCCGAGGGCGGCAGGGCGACGAACCGTTCGAGAGCGGAACGGCGGTAGGCATAGAGGCCGATATGGTGATAGAGCGGCCCGGCCCCGTGGGGTGCGGTCGCGCGGGTGAAATACAGCGCCCGCATCCGGCTGTCCGACAGCGTCGCGCCGACGACCTTCACGACATTGGGGTTAGTCTTTTCCGCCTCGTGCACGATCTCGACGGTCAGCGTCGCGATATCCACGGCCGGATCTTCCAGTGGCCGCAGGGCTGCGCGGATGGTCTCCGGCTCGATCGTCGGCAGGTCGCCCTGCACATTGATGACGGTCTCGATCGCGCCGTCCGGGTCGCACAGGGTCAGGGCCTCATAGATGCGGTCGGACCCGGACGGGTGGTCGGTGCGCGTCATCACGGCCTCGAAACCGGCAGCCGTCACGGCATCGAACGTATCCTGGTGATCGACGGCGACGACGATGCGTCCGACCTCGGCATCGCGCGCACGCAGGGCCACCTGCACGATCATCGGCAGCCCGCAGATGTCGGCCAGCGGCTTGCCGGGAAGCCGCGTGGAGGCCATCCGCGCCGGGATCAGCACGAGTGTTCTGGCCAAATTGTCGCTTTTCATGCCGAGCCCTTCAAAACGCACGCGAAAAGTGCCAGAAGTGGTTCGTCCGGCACGGATATCGCTGTTGCAACGCTTGGTCAAAAGACATAGCTTCCGCACGATTTCAAGGTGCCGGGGCAGATTGTTCATATCGGCGGCGCGCGCATATGCTTGAAGCCGGACGCAAGGGGAGGTGTGTTGATGAACTCGCATGTAAACATGGCCGTGGGAGCCTTTCTCGGAACGGTCTTCGTGCTGATGTCCGTATCGATCGCCTCCGAAGGCATTTTCCATTCCGAAGCACCAGAAAAGCCGGGCTTCGCCATCATCGCCGAGGAGACGACGGGCGAAGCGGGAGCGGGTGCTGCCGCCGAAGCCGAGGTCGACATCAAGCCGCTCTTGGCCAGCGCCGATGCGAACGCCGGCGCAGCCGTGTTCAAGAAGTGTGCTGCCTGTCACACCATCGAGAAGGGCGGGCCGAACAAGGTCGGCCCCAATCTCTGGGGTGTCGTCGAACGGCCGATCGCCTTGCATGAGGGCTTTGCCTATTCGGCCGGCATGAAGACCTTCGCCGAAGCCAACAAGACTTGGACCTACGACCACCTGAGCTATTTCGTCGAAGCGCCGAAGAAGCATGTTCCCGGTACCGCCATGGGCTTTGCCGGCGTGAAGAAGCCGGATGAGCGCGCCAACCTCATCGCCTGGCTGCGTGGCCAGGCCGATGCCCCGGTCGCCCTTCCCGAGGCTTCGGCGTCCGCAGCGCCTGCAGCCGCTCCGGCCGAAGGCGCCGCACCCGCCGCTCCTGCTGCTCCCGTTGAAGGTGCCGCACCGGCTGCTCCGGCGCCTGCTGCTCCCGCGAACTGAGCCGGAATATTCTCCAGGCAGATCCTTTCTAAGCCCGGCTCGCGCCGGGCTTTTTCATGTCTGGATGGCGGACGTTTCGCGGGGGTTCAAAGAAGCACGTAGGCCCAGGCGGAGACGGTGACGACGCCGAGGGCGGTGGTCAGCGTGATGGTCGAGGATGCAAGGCCGTGGCCCACGTTGAAGTGGTTTGCGATCAGCCAGGCATTGACGCCCGTGGGGACGGCGGAGGTCAGCACCAGCGCTGCCGTCCAGTCGCGGTCGAGGCCGAGCAGATGGCTGGCACCGAAGACGCAGGCGGGCAGCACCACGAGCTTCAGCGCGCTGGTGAAGGCTGCAAGGCCGAGATTGCCCGAGAGGCCGTATTTGTCGAGCGCCATCCCGATGGAGATCAGCGCGGCGGGGCCGGCGACCGCCGCGGTCTGGTCGATGGCGATCTTGAGCGGTCCCGACAGCGGCAGGTTCGCCACATGCATCAGCGCACCGCACACCAGCCCGATCACCAGAGGGTTGCGCACGAGGTTCCGCAGGATGCCGCGGGCGAGCGCCAGCGGGCTCTGCGCCACGCCGCCATTGGTCTTGCGCTCCGCACGCTCCATGAGGATCGTGCCGGCGATCATCATCACCGGAAGATGAACCGAGATGAGGATGGACAGCGCGACGACGCCGGCATCGCCCACATTGCGTGAGACGAGCGGCAGGCCGATGAAGATCGTGTTGGCGAAGGCCGAGGAGACACCGGCAAGGACGCCGATGCGCCGGTCTCGCCCGAAGCCGAGCGTGGCGACGAGATGGCCGAGCGTCCAGACGACCGCGACGCCGGAGAAATAGGCGACCCATAGCGGCCAGGGCGAGCCCCCGGTGAAATCCGCCGTCGCGATGGTGCGAAACAGCAGGATGGGCACGGAAACCTTGAAGACGAAGTCGCCGAGCGCATCGCCCACGGCCGGCTTCAGATAGCCCGTGCGCACGATCACCCAGCCGGCAAAGATGAGAACGAAGAGGGGAAGGACATTGATCAGGACGTCGGACATGAGGCTCTCCGTGCCTCTACCGCATAGACTGCTTCGCACGCGCTCCGCAACCTTTCCGTTTGCGACGCAATGCCAGCGTAAGTTTCGACTGTCATAATACGGACCGGTACCCGCAATGGAGGGATTGGACATGGCGGTCAGCGAAAAATGGTGGCAACAACCCGTTTTGCTCGAATTGGACGGCATCGGAGATTATCGCGCCGTTCGCAATACGCGGGAGGCGGCGGAGGTCCTGCTCGACAGATGGCCGACCCATGAGGGCGTTGCCTACAAGGCCGCCATCCGGATGTGCCGCTATGTGCTCAACGGCGAACAACCCGCCGACTACGCGCGCGAGGATTTCATCGCCGCCGCGGTCGAGGCCTACATTCATGTCGATGAGAGCCGTCCTTCAGCCTCTTGACGCCTGCGGTCGCGCCCGGTGTTGGCACCCGGCCAACCACACGGCACATGATGGAACATCCAAGGATACTCGGCGTTTGCACATCAACTAAAACGCTGATCGGCAATAGGCTCCGGCAGGGGCCAAAAGCGGGAAGCGGCCAGCAAGCAACGAGGGATGCGGGCATGCCGATGGACAAGCAAATGTATTGCCGACGCGACGACGAGCCCCACCTGCGGGACGACGATCTCGCGGGCAAGGTCGCCCGGTACATCCAGTATGTCGCGCTGGTGGATACGGCCCACCTCAACGTCATCGCCATTGGACGAACCATCATCCTCTCCGGCTCGGTCGCCAACGAGGCGGAAGTGGGCTGCGTCGAGCAGGCCGCGGCGTCCGTAATCGGTGTCCATCTTGTCGAGAACAACGTCACCGTCCGCCGCCACTGAGCATTCCCCAAGCTCTCAAAGCGTGGCTAGAACGCATCCCGGATATGGACCGGCCAGCGCCACGGCCTGATGGCCATGATGTCGTAGCGAATGGAAAGGCGATCCGCGTCTCTCTGTTTTTGAAGCCAGAGGTCGCTCGCCCCGCGAATGCGTGCCTTCGACTGCTCGCTAACCGCAAAGATCGCCGTATCGACGGTTGCGCGCGCTTTCACCTCGACGCAAGCGATGAGATTGCCACGCCGGGCGATGATATCGATCTCGCCGAGCTTCGTGCGGTGGCGGAAGGCCACGATCCGGTAGCCGCGCATCATGAGCGCCAAGGCAGCGAAATATTCCGCAAGCGCGCCCTTTCGAACCGCCTGCAAGCGCCGCCGGTCTGCCGTTCCCGTCACGGCTGCTCTTTCAGCGCCAGAAGCCGGTCGTAAAGCGTTCGCCGGTTGAGGCCCGTCACTTTCGCCGCCTCGGTTGCTGCCTTGCCGGCCGGCAGTTCAGCCGACAGACGGGTCAGCAGCGCATCCACATCCCGCTCGTCCGGTGCCGCCTCTTCCGGTGGCGGGCCGATGACCAGCACGATCTCACCTTTTACGACAATATCGCCGCCATAGTGATCGGCGAGCGCGCCGAGCGTTCCCCGCCGGAATTCCTCGTAGGTTTTGGTCAGTTCGCGGCAGACGACGGCAGCGCGCTCCCGGCCGAGCGTTTCCGCCGCCCCCACCAGTGTCGCGCCGATCCGGTGCGGCGATTCGAAGAAGATGAGCGTCGCCGGTACGCGGGCGAGTTCGGCCAGCCTGTCGCGGCGCGCCTTGTCCTTGGAGGGCAGGAATCCGGCAAACAGGAAAGCCTCGTTGGAAAGGCCGGAGCCGACCAGGGCGGCCAGCGGCGCGGAGGGTCCGGGAAGCGGCACCACCCGATGCCCCGCCTCGATGGCCGTCTGGGCAAGCCGGTAGCCGGGATCGGAAACCAGCGGCGTGCCCGCATCCGAGACGAGCGCGACCGAACGGCCCGCATCGAGCGCGGCGATCAGCCGGGGGCCGGCCTCGTTGGCATTGTGCTCGTGATAGGCATAGGGCCGGTTGGTAATGCCGTAGCGATCCAGCAGAACGCGGGTGACGCGGGTGTCTTCACAGGCCAGCACATCCGCGCCTGCCAGCGTTTCCAGCGCCCGCAAGGTGATGTCGCCGAGATTGCCGATGGGCGTCGCCACCAGATACAGCGCCGGCTCGATCGGCCGCGCTTCCACGATCGTGTCGTGGACGCGATAGCTGCGCGGCCGTGTGCCGGCATCCGGTGCCGCATCCCGTTCTGTTGTCTTGTCCTTCATGCCGTCTTTATGGGCGAGCCGGCTCCTGCCTGCAAGCCGGTGCGCTGAACGATAATGGTGGGTAGTTCGGCTTCAGGGTCGGCTTGGCTCTTGCACTTCGCCACAGTGTAGTGCCATTTTGCGCGTCCATATCCACGCCGCCCTTCGGCCGCCCGCGGCCCGGTGGCCGAGGCGTTCAAGAGTTCATGCCGGGAAGCGTCTTCCGGTCCTGATGGAAAGCGACAGCATCACATGCGCATTACGATCGAGCGGTCCAATCTTCTCAAATCGCTGAACCATGTCCACCGGGTCGTCGAGCGCCGGAACACCATTCCGATCCTGTCGAACGTGCTGCTGCGGGCCGAAGGCGAAAGCCTCGACATGAAGGCGACCGACCTCGATCTCGAAATCACCGAGGCGACGCCCGCCCAGGTCGAGCAGCCGGGCGCCACCACCGTGCCGGCCCACCTTCTCTATGACATCGTGCGCAAGCTGTCGGACGGTTCGGAAGTGCGGCTTTCGACCAATGCCGAGGGCACGGCGATGACCGTTGCCTCCGGCCGCTCGAAATTCTCGCTCCAGTGCCTGCCGCAGTCGGATTTCCCGGATCTGAACGCCGGCACCTTTACGCACAAGTTCACGATGAAGGCGACCGATCTGAAGATGCTGATCGATCGCACGCAGTTCGCAATCTCCACGGAAGAGACGCGCTACTACCTGAACGGCATCTACATCCACACGATCGAAAGCAAGGGCGACCTGAAGCTGCGCGCCGTGGCGACCGACGGTCACCGCCTCGCGCGCGCCGATCTGGAGGCGCCGTCCGGCTCCGAAGGCATGCCGGGCATCATCATTCCCCGCAAAACGGTGGGCGAGCTGCAGAAGCTGGTGGATCAGCCCGACGCAACCGTGACGCTGGAAATCTCCGACGCCAAGATCCGGATGAGCATCGGCTCGATCGTCATGACGTCGAAGCTGATCGACGGCACGTTCCCGGATTACCAGCGGGTCATCCCGGCCAACAATGAGAAGGAACTGCGGATCGACTGCCAGTCCTTCGCGCAGGCCGTCGATCGCGTCTCCACGATCTCCTCCGAGCGCGGCCGCGCCGTCAAGCTCGCGCTCGCCGATGGGCAGCTGACGCTGACCGTCAACAATCCCGACAGCGGCAGCGCGACGGAAGAGCTGCCGGTCGGCTACGACAACGAGCCGCTCGAAATTGGCTTCAACGCCAAATACCTCCTCGACATCACGGCCCAACTCTCCGGAACGGAAGCCGTCTTCATGCTCGCGGATGCGGGTTCGCCCACCCTCGTGCGCGACCTTGCCGGTGAAGATGCGCTGTATGTGCTGATGCCGATGCGGGTGTAGTCTACACCTGCTGCGTCAGGCCATATCTCCATCGAAAGCCGGGCCGTTTACCTCTGGCGGATGATCGTGCCGATGGCGTTGACGACCAGGCGTGACGCCGTCAACGCCGAGATGCCCCCAATGTCGGCCGGCGGAAAAAGCTCGACTAGATCGAACCCGACGAGCCGGCCACGCGTGCCGACGCCGGCGATGATGTCGATCACCTGCGTATAGGTCAGCCCGCCCGGCGACGGCGCAGCAACGCCCGGCATCATGCTCGGGTCGAGACCGTCGCAATCCACCGTCATGACGACCCTTGCTCCCTCCGGGATATGCCGAAGGGCTGCCGCGACACCGTCGGCGTGAACCTGCCGTGCGGTAACGAGGTTGCTGCCGAAGCGCAGCGCATCTTCGACCTCGACACGGCGCGCACTGCCGATACCCCGCATGCCGACCTGAACGATGCCTGCGACATGAGGCATCTCGCTCGCCCGCCGCATGGGGCTTGAATAGCCGTATCGCTCACCGTGCAGGGTGTCTCGCCAGTCAATATGAGCATCGATCTGGACGATCCATATCGGCCCTGCGTCCGCAAAGCCCGAGAGGAACGGAATCACCACGGAATCGTCGCCGCCGAGAAGAATCGGAACGGCACCCGTTGCGAGAACCTCCCGTGTCGTCGCTTCGATACGTGCCCGGTTGCCCGCATTATCCTCCATCCGGGTCGGCACGTTCCCGAGATCGACGCAGCAATGCGCGCCTTCCTCGAAGAGCGGGCTACCAAGATCGAAATCCCAATGTTCGATCAGGCCAGCATCCTCCTGGCTTGCGGCCCGAATGGCGTCCGCGGCGAGCGCATATCCGCTGCTGTCTTTGCCCGCATAGGTGCTTCCGTGCCCTGCACCGAAGACGGCGGCGATGGGCTTGGTGTCCTGAGGAAGGCGATCCGGAAAGCTGAGGAAGGAAGATGCACCGTTCATTCTGGAGCTCCGTGCTGTTTCGAGCAGCAGTCTACACGCTGGCCACCCTTCTCGCAGCCAATGTTCGGATCGCGTCAGGCATGTCGGCTAGGCTTAAAGTTAACAACGAAATGACGCAAAGAGAACGGTTTTTGTCGCCTAGGGTTTTTGAATGCGGTATGACAGCGAACGCTCAAGCAGCGAGTCGGAGTGGAGACGAGTATGAATTTGCGTTTGAAAGAGCGTTTCGGCAAGAAATTCGATGAGGAAATCCGGTTCTTCAAGGGCTGGCGCAGCAACATGAAGGCCGTCGGTGCGATCACGCCGACCTCGTCGATTGCGGCACGGCGGATGGCGAGCGTCATCGATACGGGCTCCGGTCTTCCGGTCCTCGAACTCGGGCCCGGCACGGGCGTGATCACCAAGGCGATCCTCGATCATGGCGTGGCGCCCGAGCAGCTCGTTTCGGTCGAATATTCGAGCGATTTCTACAATCAGCTCCTGAAGCGCTTTCCCACGGTCGAGTTCATCAACGGCGATGCCTTCAATCTCGGAACGACGCTCGGCCGCCGTGCCAGCGACCAGTTCGATTGCGTCATCTGCGCCGTGCCGCTCCTCACCATCCCGATGCATCGTCGCGTCGCGCTGATCGAGGATCTTCTGACGCGGGTGCCCGTCGGTCGCCCGGTGGTGCAGATTTCCTATGGCCCGCGCTCGCCGGTCGCCAATATGCCGGACCGGTTCCGCACCGAACAGCTCGACTTCATCATGCGCAACATCCCGCCGGCACGGCTCTGGATCTACCGCAAGACCCACTGAGGCCCTCATGTTCGGTCTCTATATCAGCCACCCCGAGGTCGCGATCGATCCGGACGTGCCGATCCCGCGCTGGGGGCTCTCCGAAAAGGGTCGCCAGCGTGCTCGGACTGCCGCCGCCTCCGGCTGGGCACGCCGTATCGGTCGCATCGTCTCCTCGGACGAGACGAAGGCGCTGGAGACGGCGGCCATTTTTGCCGAAGCGTCGGGCGTGTCGGTCGAGGTGCTGGCGAACGCCGGCGAGAACGACCGCTCGGCGACAGGCTTCCTGCCGCCGGCAGAGTTCGAGGCGGCAGCGGACAGCTTCTTTGCCGAGCCGGCCGTGAGCTTCCGCGGCTGGGAAACGGCGGATGACGCGCAGGCCCGCATCGTTCGCACGGTCACGGCCGTGCTCGACGCGCATGATCCCTCGATCCCGATCGCCTTTATCGGCCATGGCGGCGTCGGCACGTTGATCTACTGTCATCTCTCCGGCACTCCCATTTCGCGGGTGCACGACCAGGGTCCGGGTGGCGGCGGCAATCTCTTCGCGTTTCCTCTCGGCACCGGACTTGGCGATGCCGGCGACACGGCTTTTTCCCTTGCCCGCAGGCGTCCGGTGTGCAAGTGGACCCGCATCGAGGACTGGCAGGGGTGGACGGATGGCTGAGGCAGCGCGCGACAGGTTGATCATCGGCCTCGACGTTCCCACGGTCGCCGAGGCGCAAGGCATCGTCGATGCCATCGGCGACGACGGCCAGTTCTACAAGATCGGCTACCAGCTGGTCTTTGCCGGCGGTCTCGACTTTGCACGAGACCTCGCCGCATCGGGCAAGAAGATCTTCCTCGACATGAAGCTTCTCGACATCGACAACACGGTCGCCAAGGGCGTGGAAAACATCGCGCGCATGGGCATGACCATGCTGACGCTGCACGCCTATCCGAAAGCCATGGCCGCTGCGGTCGAAGCGGCGAAGGGCTCCGGCCTCTGCCTGCTCGGCGTGACCGTGCTGACCTCGATGGATGCGGACGATCTGACGGCCGCCGGCTATGCCGACGATCCCCGCGCGCTCGTGCTGCGCCGGGCAGCGCAGGCCCGCGAAGCCGGGATGGGCGGCATCGTCTGTTCCGCCGAGGAGGCCGCGATCGTCCGCGAGGTCGTGGGTCCGGATCTCGCCGTGGTCACGCCCGGCATCCGGCCCGCGGGGGCAGACAAGGGCGACCAGAAGCGGGTGATGACCCCGTTCGATGCGATCTCGGCCGGTGCGAGCCACCTCGTCGTCGGGCGACCGATCGTCAAGGCGGAAGATCCGCGCGCGGCAACGCGCGCCATCCTCGACGATATGCGCCGCGCGGCATGGCCGAGCAACGACTGACCGTTTCAACACCGCACGTTTCAAGAAGGAGATCGCCATGGCCAAGGGATACTGGATCGCCCGCGTCGATGTTCGCGATGCCGAGCGCTACAAGGATTACGTCTCAGCGGCCAAGCCCGCCTTCGAGGCATACGGCGCCGTCTTCCTCGCGCGCGGCGGACCGGTGGAAAAGCTGGAAGGCGACATCCGGGCGCGCAATGTGATCATCGAGTTCCCTTCGATGGAGGCCGCCGTCGCCTGCTACAATTCGCCGGAATACCAGATCGCCGCGGCCATCCGCCAAGAAGTTGCCAATGCCGACATGCTGGTGGTCGAAGGCGTCTGAGCCGCGCTTCCCGTCTGCGACATGTTGCGCCGCATGATACCTTCCCGTACGAGGCAGGGTAAGCTATATCGCATGACTGATCATGCCTGAAAAACACCGGAGCGCCGTTCCATGACCCTGTCCAATCTTCCCCCGCTCGTCACCGTCTTCGGCGGATCGGGATTCGTCGGGAGGCACGTGGTGCGCGCGCTTGCTCGGCGCGGTTTCCGCATCCGGGTCGCCGTGCGCCGCCCGGATCTGGCGGGCTTCCTGCAGCCGCTCGGCAATGTCGGCCAGATCTCCTTCGTCCAGGCGAACCTGCGCTATCGCCAGTCGGTCGATGCGGCCGTTCAGGGCAGCGATCACGTCGTCAACTGCGTCGGCATCCTGTTCGAGGCCGGCCGTAACACGTTCGATGCCGTGCAGGATTTCGGCGCACGTGCTGTGGCCGAGGCCGCGCGCAGCGTCGGTGCGTCGCTCACCCACGTCTCCGCGATCGGTGCCGATGCCGGCAGCGGGTCCATCTACGCCCAGTCGAAGGCGAAGGCCGAAAAGGCTGTGATGGAAATCAAGCCGGATGCGGTCATCCTACGCCCCTCGATCGTCTTCGGTCCGGAAGACGGCTTCTTCAACAAGTTTGCCCAGATGTCGCGCTTTTCGCCGGCCCTGCCGCTGGTCGGCGGCGGCAAGACCGCGTTCCAGCCGGTCTATGTCGCGGATGTCGCGGAAGCTGTCGCGAAGGCGGTCGAAGGCAAGGTCGAGAAGGGCCGGATCTACGAACTCGGTGGTCCGGAAGTGCTGACCTTCCGCCAGTGTCTCGAAATCATGCTGAAGGCGATCGATCGCAAGCGCGCGCTCGTCACGCTGCCCTTCGGTGCCGCATCCCTCATCGGCAGCATCGCCTCCATGGTGCCGCTCATCGCACCGCCGCTGACGTCGGATCAGGTGACGCTGCTGAAGAGCGACAACGTCGTCTCGTCGGCGGCCGAAGCGGAGGGCCGCACCTTCAAGGCGTTCGGCATCGAACCGACGCTGGTCGAGGCGATCATCCCGAGCTACCTCGTCCGCTACCGGCCGCAGGGCCAGTACACCCGCTCCGGCAAGGCTGCCTGAGCGCTGACGAACGACAGAATGAACCAGCCGCCGGCTTATCACCGGCGGCTTTCGTTTGTCCGGGCGAGGCGGCGTTGCAGTTCTGCCGCACTGCACATTTGCCGTCGGCCTTTACCGGCGATTCAACATGTTGCGTTATTGCTTGTGCCGGTGCTGGAGCATAGACAGCAGCCGCGTGCCTTTGTCAGGATCAGGGCACGCCATTCCGACATCTCGAAAGGCTAGAGAGTAAATGGGTAAGTCGATCGCAATCTTCTTTGCGTGCGCGGCATTGGTCATCGTTGCAGGCTCGTTTGCCGCTCCGAAGACCGTGGCAGGCAGCCACGATAACTGTGCGCCGGCTTATGGCGTCGATCCTTGCACGACCTCGTCGATCGGTCTCGTTTCCGGTCGCTGACGTCGTCTTGTAGCCGTGATGTTTCATCGGCTGGCGATATGAATTTCTAAGCGTATGGCGGGGGCCAGGAAACCGCATGCAGACCGTGATCCGGCTGCATGCGGTTTTTTCTTGTTGAAGCGTCAGCCGAAAACGGTGAGGCCGATGAGGCCGACCGTGCCGACGACGATGCGCCAGATGGCGAACGGGGCAAAGCCGCGGCTGGACACGAAGGCGAGCAGCGAGCGCACCACGAGCAGCGCCGAGACGAAGGCGGCGATGAAGCCGACCGCGATCAGCGAGGCATCGTTGAAATCCAGAACGTCGCGATTTTTGTAGAGATCCAGAACCGTCGCACCGAGCATGGTGGGGATGGCGAGGAAGAACGAGAATTCGGCGGCCGAGCGCTTGTCGGTGCCCATCAGCAGCGAGCCGGCAATGGTCGCGCCGGAGCGGGACGTGCCGGGGATCATGGCGAGGCACTGGAACAGACCGATCTTCAGCGCCAGCGCCGGCGTGTAGTCCATCATGTCGTGGTAGCGCGGCTTCAGCGGCATGCGATCGATTGCATAGAGAATGATGCCGCCGACGATGAGCATGACGCAGATCAGCTTCGGGGTATCGAACAGCACGTTCTTGATGAAGTCATGAGCGAGAAACCCGATAACCGCCGCCGGCAGGAAGGCGAGCAGGATGAGAAGCACGAAGCGCCGCGCCTTGGGATCGCTGGGCAGCGCGATCAGGATCGACCAGAGCCGCTGGAAATAGACGGTCAGGATGGCGAGGATCGCGCCGAGCTGGATGATGATCTCGAAGGTCTTCCCCTTCGACTCAAAGCCCAGAAAATGGCCTGCCAGCAGGATATGCGCCGTGGAGGACACGGGAATGAACTCGGTCAGGCCTTCGATAAGGCCCAGAATGAGCGCACTGAAGATCGAATGTTCGGGCATGAGGTAAAGTTTCCTTTAAGCAAAGGAGTTTAAGGGTTCAAGAACCGGGGGAGGGCCGATTCGCTTGAGTTCGGGAAAGCTTGCTTCTATAGCTGCGACGAGCGCTGTCTTATAGCTGCCTTCTCTCTGCCATTGCCAGACGAAACCGCGCCCCGCGATCCAACCTTGAAAACCTGTTCCGAGACAGACGCATCGATGCCCACACTCTATCATCACCCCATGTCCACAGCGTCCCGTTTCGTCCGGCTCATCCTGTCGGAATACGGCTACCAGACGGATCTGACGGAAGAGCAGCCCTGGGAAAAGCGACGCGATTTTCTGGCGCTCAATCCGGCTGCGACACTGCCCGTCTATGTCGATGACAGCATGCGGGCTTTGTGCGGCGCCGCCGTCATCTCCGAATATCTCGACGAGACCAATGGTGTCCTGAAACGCGAGCGCCGGCTTCTGGCGGAAGACCCGTTCCAGCGTGCGGAAATCCGCCGCCTGACCGAATGGTTCCTCCTGAAGATGGAGGCGGACGTGACGCGCCCTCTGGTGCGCGAGCGGATCTTCAAGCTGCAGATGACGGCAGAGCAGGGCGGCGGCGCGCCTGACTCGAAGATGCTGCGTCTGTCGCGCGCCAATATCCGCCAGCATATGAAGTACCTGTCCTGGCTTGCAGGGTCGCGCACCTATCTGGCGGGCGATCGCCTGTCCTATGCCGACCTTGCCGCTGCTGCCGCCCTCTCCGTGCTCGACTATATGGGTGAGATCGACTGGACGGAGGCGCCGGCCGCCAAGGACTGGTACCAGCGCCTGAAGTCGCGCCCCTCCTTCCGCCCGCTGCTGGCAGAGCGCGTGCGCGGCCTGACCCCGGTATCGCATTATGCGGACCTCGACTTCTGATCCGCACCGCCGCGCGGACGGCGCAACCCTGCGCCGTCGTGCGAGCCTCACGGCCTTCCTGAAGGCCGAAGCACGCGACAAGGGCTTCGACGTCTGTCGCGTCACGACGCCGGACACGATACCCGACGCACCGGCCCGCCTCGCGGATTTCCTCGATCACGACTATCACGGCACCATGGACTGGATGGCCGAGACCGCCGAGCGGCGTGCGGACCCGCGCACGCTCTGGAGCGAGGTGCGCTCCGTCGTCATGTTCGGCATGAACTATGGGCCTGACCACGACCCGCGCGCGGTGCTCGACCTGAAGGATCGTGGCGCCATTTCGGTCTATGCCCAGAACCGCGACTATCACGATGTCATCAAGGGGCGTCTGAAAGAGGTCGCGACGCGCTTTGCCGCGCGGGCAGGCGCCGACGTCAAGGTGTTCGTAGATACCGCGCCGGTCATGGAGAAGCCGCTGGCCGAACAGGCGGGGCTCGGCTGGCAGGGCAAGCACACCAATCTCGTCAGCCGCAGCTTCGGCTCCTGGCTGTTTCTCGGCAGCCTGTTCACGACGGAAGATCTCGAGATCGATGCGCCCGAGCGCGATCATTGCGGCTCCTGTCGCGCGTGCCTCGACGCCTGCCCGACGGATGCCTTCCCCGCGCCCTACAAGATCGACGCGCGCCGCTGCATCTCCTACCTCACGATCGAGCACAAGGGGCCGATCGATCCTGCGCTGCGCCCGGCCATCGGCAATCGCATCTACGGCTGCGACGACTGTCTCTCGGCCTGTCCCTGGAACAAGTTTGCCGCTGCGGCGAGCGAGATGAAGCTGAAGGCCCGCGCCGATCTCGCCGCGCCCTCGCTCGCCCTTCTCCTTGCGCTCGACGATTCCGGTTTCCGCGCGCTGTTCTCCGGCTCTCCGGTCAAGCGCATCGGGCGCGACCGTTTCGTGCGCAACTGTCTGATCGCCGCCGGCAATTCCGGCGATCCTGCGCTGGTCGGCCCATGCCGCGCGCGCCTGACGGATGCCGCACCCGTGGTTCGCGGCATGGCCGTCTGGGCGTTGTCCCGGCTGCTGTCGCCCGACGCTTTCATGGAACTTGCCCAGGAGCGATCTTTGGAAGATGACAGCGAGGTCTTGGAAGAATGGATACGAGCAGGAGCCGCATGATGGACGTTCTCATTCTGGGTGCCGGTTTTTCCGGCGCAGCCATCGCCCGCCGTCTCCTGCCAGCGGCAGGCTCGGTCGCCGGTACCACCCGCTCGCAGGAGCGGCGGCAGGTGCTTGCCGATCTGGGTTTTGAGGCTCTCATCTATAACGGCGAAACGATCTCTCCCGAGCTTCTTGCCGTCATGGAGCGAACGACGCATCTCGTACAGTCCATCGCGCCCGGCAAGGCCGGCGATCCGCTGATGCGCACCGGCATGCCCGATATCACCACCCTTATGCCAAACCTCCGTTGGGCCGCCTATCTCTCGACCGTCGGCGTTTACGGCGATCACAAAGGGGCATGGGTGACCGAGGATGCACCGCTCGAACCCGTCTCAGACCGGTCCAAGGAGCGCGTCGAGGCGGAGCAGGCATGGCTGGATCTGGGCGAGGCCGCAGACATCCCTGTCGCCGTTCTCAGGCTCTCGGGCATTTACGGGCCAGGCCGCAACGGCTTCTGCAATCTGGCGAATGGAACGGCACGGCGTCTGGTGAAGCCCGGGCAGGTGTTCAACCGCATCCGCGTCGAGGATATCGCAGGCTCCGTCGCGTTTCTGAGCGAGAAAGGCATAGGCGGGATCTTCAACGTCACGGATGACGAGCCTGCCCCGCCGCAGGATGTCGTGCTGGAAGCCGCGCGCCTGATGGGCGTGACGCCCCCGCCGGAAATCGCTTTCGAGACCGCCGAACTCTCGCCGATGGCGCGTACCTTCTATGGCGAAAACAAGCGCGTTTCGAACGCAAAGCTACGCGCCGCCGGATATACCTTCCTTCATCCCGATTACCGTCAGTCTCTTCGTCAGATGTGGAGCGAGGATTGCTGGAAATCCTGATGTAAGGGCCGAATTTCCTTTGCCGGCAATGCAACCATGTCGAGAGAATGCGATTCAGAGAACACTGCAGAGCGACCTGTTTTTCGCGATTTCAAACTTTTAATCTCATTTTATCCAGCCTGTGGAAAAATCATTCCACAAAAAGCCGCATTTTATGAATCGGTTTGATTCCACGGACTTTTTTCAGTCCAAGGATAATTTTTCAAAATTTTAAGAAAATTCAACGGACGGCGAAAACAGTAAATCCTAACCGTTGCTTAACGGTTGAAGCACGTTTCCGCCATTTTTGCCCCGGACAAGCCGTCTCGTTCGCTGAAAAGCAAGACGATACGACGAAGGGGTACCTTGTTGACGAGTATGAAACTTGCCAATGTCGCACTGGCGGCATGCGTTGCTTTGGGGGCAACTTTCACATCTATCTCACCATCTCAAGCAGCCGGTGCCGGCTGCGGCGGCGCATCGTGGTATGCCCTCTCATCCCGGACAGCTTCCGGCGAGAGAATGAACGCTTCCTATCTGACCGCTGCGCATCGCAGCCTGAAGTTCGGAACCCGTGTCGAAGTCACCAACAAACGCAACGGCAAGAGCGTCGTCGTTCGCATCAATGATCGCGGCCCGTTCATTCGCGGTCGTGTCCTTGACCTTTCCAAGGCCGCAGCTTCACAGGTGGGCATGGTGAGTTCGGGTCACGCCAGCATCTGTTATCGCGTCGTCGGTTAAAGCCCGACGCTGAAAAAGGTTCCCGGAAAAGATCGGGACCGATGGATAGACTTCCTCCACGGCCTGAGCACGGCACGGGAATGTGGAGGGAAGGACAAAGACCGCAAAGGCCTTCCCGCTTGCTCTTCGCCTTCATCGCCGGTACACGGCGCCTCAATAGACGATGGATTTGTGCTGCGGACCGATGGAGTGTGACCGATGCGACTGGGTGGACGACTTGCCGGTGCGATCGATGTTCTCTCCGATATCGAGACGCGAAAGCGCCCTGTTGCGGAT
This sequence comes from Rhizobium sp. PP-CC-3G-465, assembly GCF_004343445.1. Taxonomy (NCBI): domain Bacteria; kingdom Pseudomonadati; phylum Pseudomonadota; class Alphaproteobacteria; order Hyphomicrobiales; family Rhizobiaceae; genus Rhizobium; species Rhizobium sp. PP-CC-3G-465. The sequence continues at coordinate 2,306,910 of NZ_SLYH01000001.1, read as the reverse complement.
GCGCTGAAGGACTGGGGCCTTGCCCATCGGTTCGCCGGATCCGGCGACCGCGCCGCGATCGGCAATATCGTCTACGACGCGCTCCGCCAGAAACTGTCCCACGCCTACCTGATGGACGACGATAGCGCGACCGCGCTCGGTTACGCCGTCATGCTGCGCCAGTGGGGCCAGACGCCGGAAACGCTGGCGGCAAGCCTGGAGGGCGACCGCTTCGCGCCGCCCCCGCTGCCCGAAGCCGCCTTGGCCGCTTTTCGCAGTCGCGATCTTAAGGACGCATCCGCTCATGTTCAGGGCGATATCCCGGAATGGGTGGTGCCGTCCTTCCAAGCGGTCTTCGGCGATCGCTGGCTGGAGGAAGCCGCGGCACTGGCCGAACGCCCGGCCCTCGACCTGCGCGTTAACACGCTGAAGGCCGATCGCGCGAAAGTTATCAAAGCGCTCGATGAGGCCGGCGTGCAGCCGACGGAGACTGCACGGCAAGGACTGCGCGTCGCCCCCGGCGAAGGCCCCTCGAGGCTCCCGAACGTGACCGCCGAGCTGTCCTTCCAGAAAGGCTGGTTCGAGGTTCAGGACGAAGGTTCGCAGATCGTCGCCGATCTGGTCGGTGCGACCGGTGGCGAGCAGATCCTCGATTACTGCGCCGGCGGCGGTGGCAAGACGCTGGCTCTGTCCGCGACCATGGACAACAAGGGCCAGGTCCACGCCTTCGATACCGACCGCAAGCGCCTGGCGCCGATCATCGAGCGGCTGAAGCGGGCGGGTACCCGCAACGTTCAGGTTCACGACCGGCCGCAGGCGCTCGCCAATCTGACGGACCGCTGCGATGCCGTGCTGGTGGATGCGCCCTGCACGGGCACCGGAACATGGCGCCGCCGCCCGGATACGAAATGGCGCCTGAACGAGCGCAACATCGAGGAGCGCCAGGGCCAGCAGCGCGAGGCGCTGGCGGAAGCTGCGCGCTACGTCCGTCCCGGCGGGCGGCTCGTCTATGTCACCTGTTCGGTGCTGCCGGAAGAAAACGACCGGCAGGTCGATCGCTTCCTTGGCGAGAACCCGGCCTTAACGGCCATGTCGGCGATCGATAGCTGGAATGCCCTGTTCGGCATGGCCGCTCGCCGCCCGGTTACGCGCGATGGTCGCACGCTGACGCTGTCGCCGGCATCCACCGCGACCGACGGCTTCTTCTTCGCCATGCTGCAACGGCAGGCGTGACAGGTTCAAAGCATTCTAAACTATACGCTTTGACACAAGTTTCGTTTTGGTTCATGAGGATCGAACGGGACAGGGGAGTGCTTGAGGGCGCGCCCGGTCCCGGATCCGTTTCACGCGTGCGGTACCCCTGTCCGGACCCCGGCCGGGCTCCGCCGAGGAGAGGTCATGACCGTATCATTCCTTCGTATCGCCGCTCTGGCACTGGCGACCGCAACCTCCGTGCTGGCGATTCAGCCGGCCCATGCCGCGACCGATGCCGCTGCCGTGCTCAAGCATTACTCCGAAGTGGCCCATGCCAAGTTCGAGGACGCTCTGACGACCGCGCAGGCGCTCGACAAGGCCGTGGACGCGCTGATCGCGACGCCGAGCGAAGCAACGCTCAAGGCCGCCCGCGAAGCCTGGCTGGTCGCCCGCAATCCCTATCAGGAAACCGAAGTCTACCGTTTTGGCAACCCGATCGTCGATGAGTGGGAAGGCAAGGTCAACGCCTGGCCACTCGACGAGGGCCTGATCGACTATGTCGATGCGAGCTATGGCAGTGAAAGCGACGAGAACGCGCTCTTCACCGCCAACGTCATCGCCAACAAGACGATCTCCATCGACGGCAAGGAGATCGACGCCTCGAAGATCACGCCGGAGTTCCTGTCGGGCACCCTGCAGGAAGCCGACGGCATCGAGGCGAACGTCGCGACCGGCTACCACGCCATCGAATTCCTGCTCTGGGGCCAGGACCTGAACGGTACCGGCCCGGGCGCCGGCAATCGTCCCTACACCGATTATGATACGAAGGCCTGCACCAACGGCAATTGCGATCGCCGCGTCGCCTATCTCAAGGCCGCGACCGATCTGCTCGTTTCCGACCTGAAGGAAATGGTCGCCAACTGGACGCCGGATGGTGCCGCCACCAAGCATGTCGAAGCCGATCCGAAGGCCGGCCTCACCGCCATCCTGACCGGCATGGGTTCGCTGTCTTATGGCGAGCTTGCCGGCGAGCGCATGAAGCTCGGCCTGCTGCTGCACGATCCGGAAGAAGAGCATGACTGCTTCTCGGACAACACCTACAACTCGCACCTTCACGACGCGATCGGCATCGAGCAGGCCTATCTCGGCACCTATACCCGCACCGACGGCACGAAGCTGACCGGGCCGTCCCTCTCCGAACTCGTCGCCGCCAAGGATCCGGCCGTCGATGCCGAGATGAAGGAAAAGCTCGCTGCGACCGTTGCGGCCATGCAGGCGATGGCCAAGCGCGGCCAGACGGTCGAGGCCTACGACCAGATGATCGGGGAAGGCAATACCGAAGGCAACGCCGTCGTCCAGAAGGCCATCGACGGGCTCATCGCCCAGTCGAAGACCGTCGAGCGCGTGCTGACCGCACTGGATCTCGGCAAGATCGAACTCGAAGGCTCCGACAGCCTCGACAACCCGAACGCCGTCTTCAAATGAGAGCCGCGTCCGGACGCAGCGGAGCCTGATCCGCGATGACCGCCCGGACCACACCACGTTTCGTCATGCCCATCACCGCCGCGACCCTCGCGGCGGCTTTCGTCGTCGCATGGGCAGGTTGGCGTCTCTCCGCGGCTGACAACCCTGTGCCGGTGCTTGCCGTCCCGCACAGCGAGAAGGTGCCTCAGAGAACCGACCTTTCGGAAAAGGACAGACGCCGCGTTGCCGACGTTGTCAAGCCAACGCATGACTACTCCCGACCCGAACCTTTCGAGGCCATGGCCGGTGGCGCCGGAACCTCGACCGCAAAGCCCGACCGGGCCGGGCTCACGCATCCCGCAGGCAATCTCGATGGTGGTGGGGAAGAGAGCTTCCGCCTCGGCAGCGCCCTGTTTGAAAAGCTCTGGGTGTCCTCGCCATCCTCGACACAGGCGTCGGACGGCCTCGGCCCGCTCTACAATGCCCGATCCTGCGAAACCTGCCATATCAGGGATGGGCGGGGACGGCCGCCTGCCGGTGCCGACGGGAGCCCCTCGCTGGTTCTGAAGTTCTCGTTCCCCGATGCATCGAGATCCGGTGTGGGGGGCGACCCGGTCTATGGCCGGCAGTTGCAGGATAGCGGCGTTCCCGGCCTGCCGGCCGAGGGGCATCTGGCGCTCCGCTACGAAGAGCTGCCGGTCACACTGGCCGGCGGCGAACGCATCAGTCTGCGCCGCCCGGTCTACGGCATCGAAGGCCTTAGCTACGGGGCGCTCGACAGCGCCACCCGCTTGTCGCCGCGCCTCGCGCCGCCGATGACGGGGCTTGGCCTGCTGGAGGCGATCGACGTTGCCGATATCCTTGCCCATGCGGACCCGGATGATCGCGACGGCGACGGCATCCGCGGCCGTCCGTCCTGGCTGGCGCCGGGAGCGAGTGGCGCGCCCGTGCTCGGCCGCGTCGGCTGGAAGGCGCAGGCTGCAACCGTGCGGGCCCAGGCGGCGGACGCCTTTGCGACCGATATCGGCATCTCTACACCCGACGACCTAAGAAGCCATGGCGATTGCACCGCCCGGCAGCCGCAATGCCTTGCCATGGAGGATGGCGTGCAAGAGAGATTGGGACCAAGCGAGGCGCCCGATCCGGTGCTCGATCTCGTCGCCTTCTATGCCCGCCACCTCGCCGTCCCGGCGCGGCGGAACGTCGCGGCACCCGCCGTCCTCAAGGGCAAGCAGCTCTTTTCCGACGCGGGCTGCGCCTCCTGCCATGTCCCGAAATTCGTCACCCGCCGTGATCCGACGTCGCCGTCTACGGCATTCCAGCTCATCTGGCCCTATTCCGACCTGCTCCTGCACGATATGGGGGAGGGCCTGTCCGATGCCGTCCCGGCGTCCGCTCCGGGGAGCACGGACGAGGCGAAGCCGCTGCCGGGGGAATGGCGCACGCCGCCGCTTTGGGGTATCGGTCTTGCACAAACCGTCGATGCGCGGGCGGGCTTCCTGCATGACGGCCGCGCGCGGACGCTGACCGAAGCCGTTCTCTGGCACGGTGGTGAGGCGCAGGCCGCGCGCGATCGTTTCGTTTCCCTCGACGCCGCGGATCGCCGGGCGTTGCTCGCCTTTCTGGAGTCGCTCTGATGCGTCTATGGACAGCCTTCCTGCTCACCGCGGCACTTGTTTCCGCCACGCCTGCCGTCGCGCAAGAAGCGGACGACGATGTCGGCGCAGCGCCATCGAGCGGACTGGTGGCAGACGCCGTGCCGACGGCCATGGCCCGCGCCGTCGATGGCTTCATCCGCCCCGGCTACCGCGATCTGGTGGAGCGCACGGGCGCGCTGGCCGATCACCTTCGCCCGCTCTGCCACCGGCCATCACCGCAGTCGCTCGCCCGTGCCAAGCGCGCGTTCTCCGAGGTTACCGCCGCCTGGTCGCGCATCGAGATCGTCCGCGTCGGACCCGTTCTCGATGACAACCGGTTCGAGCGCGTCCTGTTCTTTCCCGATCGCAAGAGCACGGGCCTGAAGCAGGTTCAGCGGATCCTCGCCGAGAATGACGAGACCGCGACGATCGCCACCTCGCTGCGCGGCAAGAGCGTCGCGGTGCAGGGGCTCGGCGCACTGGAATACGTGCTGTTCGGCACCGATGCCGACGAGCTGCTCGATGCGCCCGATGGCTTCCGTTGCCGCTATGCCCGCGCCATCGCCGAAAACCTCACAAGCGTCGCCGCGGAACTGAGCGCCGCCTGGGAGAACCCGCGGGGCGTGCAGGCCGCCTGGAAGGCGCCGGGCCAGGACAATCCGCTCTACCGGACAGAGGGAGAGGCCGCGACCGAACTTCTCGGCATCCTCGTCCACGGCGTGGAAAGCCTGCGCGACCAGCGCCTGCGCCCGGTCTTTGCCGGCGCGATCACCCCGGTGCCGTCCGCGGGCCACCCACGGCTTGCCGTTTACTGGCGCTCCGGCGAGACGATGGATTCCGTTGCCGGCAATGCGCGTGGCCTCAAGGCCCTGTTCGATACCGCCGGCATGCGGGCGCTTCTGCCGGCCGACAAGCAGTCGATCGCCGACTCGATCGACATCGTCTTTAACGATCTCATCGCCTCGGCCGATGCCGTCGATCAGCCGATCGACAAAGCACTGATCGACCCGGCCGAACGCGTGAAACTGCTTCTCGTCTTGCGCAATGCCAACGATCTGTTGCAACGGCTGAACATGGATTTCGGCGCGGCCATCGGGCTCGGTGCCGGATTCTCCTTTGCCGATGGCGACTGACGGGGCTGAGCCATGACGCTTCTCGACAGACGAGCCTTCCTCTCCATGGCCGGCGCCGCCTGGGCGGCGTCGCTCTCGCCTGCGTCTGCCACGGCTCTTACCCGGACGGACGCCGTCTTTGCCTCCGCCTTCAGAGATGGCGATGGGTCCTACGGCATCGCGACCGTCTCCGAGGAAGGCGAGGTCATCGATCGTCATGTCCTGCCGGATCGCGCCCATGGATTGGCGCATTCGCCGGTGTCGGGCCGCACCGTCGCCTTTGCCCGTCGCCCGGGAACCTTCGCGATGATCCTCGACGGGGTCGCGCGCAATGAGCCGGTCGTCATCACCGCCAGCGAGGGACGGCATTTCTTCGGGCATGGCTGCTTCTCGGCGGATGGTCGGTTGCTCTACGCGACGGAGAACGACTTTGCCGCCAATCGCGGCATGATCGGCGTCTATGACGGAACGGACGGTTTCCGTCGCATCACCGAATTCCCGACCCACGGCATCGGTCCGCACGATATGACGCTGTCGCCGGATGGACGCCTGCTGGTGGTCGCCAATGGCGGCATCGAGACGCATCCGGATTTCGGGCGGACCAAGCTGAATCTTGATCACATGGAGCCGTCCCTGGCGCTCATCGAAACGGCGACCGGCCGTCTGGTGGAACGTCATGTCATGCCGCCTCATCTCCGGCAGCTCTCGACCCGGCATGTGGACATCGATGCGAAAGGCCGGATCTGGTTTGCCTGCCAGTACGAGGGTCCTCGCAACGCACGCCCGCCCGTCGCCGGCGTCTTTGCGCCCGGCGAGGACATTCGCTTTCTCGACCTGCCGGAGGAAGCCTCAGCGGCGCTTTCCAACTACGTCGGCGCCATCGCCGTCTACCGCGAGCAAGGCCTGGTCGGGCTCGCCTCCCCGAAAGGCGGGGCGGTCGTCACCGTCGATGCGCGCACCGGCGCCTTCGTCCGGCTGGACAGGCTTGCCAATGCCGCCGGCATCGCGCCGGCGCAGGGCCCGGGTTTTGCGGTCTCCTCCTATGACGGCCGTTTTGCGGGAAGGAGCACCCCCATCGCCTGGGACCAGCATATCGTCCGCACCCGCCCCACCTGAGCTATGCCTCGGCACCTCACTGTAAACCGCTGAGCTCTGCCCTAATTTTCCGTCTACCTCGTTGCCGAAATCCCAAGCCCAGTTTCGCAGCTGTCCGGTCCCGAAGCATTCGCGCTCCGGCTGGACATTCCCTTGATCGGACCCTCATGCGCCCACTCCTGACCTATGCTCTCTTCATCGTCGCCGTTGTCGCCTGCGGCCTCCTCATCGGGATCAACAACATTCCAGGCGAATGGTACCAGTCCCTCCAGAAGCCGCCGTTCAATCCGCCGAACTGGATTTTCGCGCCGGTTTGGACCACGCTTTACGTCATCATCGGATATGTCGGCGCCCGTACCTTCCTGCAGGACCGCCGCTCGCGCGGCGTGGGATTATGGCGCTCGCGCGCCATGCGCTTCTGGGGCGCCCAGATGCTGTTCAACTTCGCCTGGTCGCCGCTGTTCTTCGGCTTTCACGAAATCGCCTTGGCGCTGATCGTCGTCCTCGCGCTGCTGATCTCGGTCTACGCCTTCATCGCCGTCTCCTGGCGGCAGGATCGCCTGTCGGCATGGCTCTTCATGCCCTATGCCGCGTGGGTCTCGTTTGCGACGCTTCTCAACGGTTCTATTCTACTCCTGAACTGAGGATCCCAAACCCTAAGCCCTTGCGGGGAAGGGGAGCTGCGTGCCAGTCTCCTCCGGTTCCAAACGCGTTGCCGGCACAAGGACCGGTCAGGAGCTGTAGCAGAGGGGTGTTGGGCATGGCTGAGACGACTGAACCGGACTTTCGCGCCCGTGTCCGCCGGAGTTTCGACCGGCAGGCCTTCATGCGCATGATCGGCGCGGAACTGACACGCGTCGAACAGGGCATGGTGGAAATCGAGCTGCCCTTCAACGAGATGATGACGCAGCAGCACGGCATTCTCCATGCCGGCATCATCTCGTCCGCGCTGGAAACGGCGGGCACCTATGCCGGTTACTCCGTGCTGGAGCCGGATGCGGGGCTGCTGACCATCGAGTTCAAGGTCAACCTTCTCTCGCCCGGCCGGGGCGAGCGTTTCCTGTTTCGCGGCGAAGTGACAAAGCCCGGCACCACCATCATCGTCTCAGACGGCCGCGCCTATGCCATGTCGCAGGATGCCCCGCCCAAGCTGATCGCCTCGATGACGGCCACCAAGATGGTCGTGCGCGACCGCGAAGGATTTGCAGAGTGAGCAAGAAACCCGATGTGATGCCCGAGACCCTGCTGAAGCCGGTGGGCGAGCAAGCCATTATCTATGTCATGGCGGCAGAGGCCGAATACGGCCCGCATCTGAAGACCCGAATGACGCCGCTGATGACCGGCGTCGGCCCGGTGGAGGCGGCCGTCTCCGTCACGCGCGCGCTGTCGCGGCTTTCGACCTTAAACCGTCTCCCGGCGCTCGTCGTCTCCCTCGGATCGGCCGGCTCCGCCACGCTGGAGCAGGCGGAAATCTATCAGGCCACCTCGGTTGCCTATCGCGATATGGACGCCTCACCGCTCGGCTTCGAGAAGGGCGCGACGCCCTTCCTCGATTTGGCCGTCACGGTTCCCTTGCCCCTGCGCATCCCGGGCCTTGCGGAGGCGAGCCTCTCCACCGGCGGCAATATCGTTTCCGGATCTGCCTATGCCGATATCGCCGCCGACATGGTGGATATGGAAACCTTTGCCGTGCTGCGCGCCTGCCAGGCCTTCGGCGTGCCGCTTCTGGCACTGCGCGGTATTTCCGATGGCAAGGCCGAGCTTCGCCATGTCTCCGACTGGACGGCCTATCTCCATGTCATCGACGAGAAGCTCGCAGCCATGGTGGACAGGCTGGAAACGGCGATGGCGCAGAGTGCACTCGGCCTTTGAACCACGCAAAAGCGGGTTAGACGTTGCACTTGCCGGCCTGTTTATTTAAAGGCTCGGAATGATCCCGCGCGTGAAAAGGCCAGGCATGACCGAGATAGCCCATCCCGACAGCATCCTCATCATCGATTTCGGCAGCCAGGTGACGCAGCTCATCGCGCGCCGGGTTCGTGAAGCCGGTGTGTATTGCGAGATCCATCCCTTCAACAATGCCGAGGAAGCCTTCGCCCGCATGGGCCCGAAGGGCGTGATCTTCTCCGGCGGACCGGCCTCCGTGACGGCGGAAGGCAGCCCGCGCGCGCCGCAGGCGGTGTTCGACAGCGGCATTCCGCTGCTCGGCATCTGCTACGGCCAGCAGACGATGTGCACCCAGCTCGGCGGCACCGTCGAGGGTGGTCATGCCGCCGAATTCGGCCGTGCCGATGTCGAGATCAAGGCGGCAAGCCCGCTGTTCGAAGGCCTGTGGGAGGTCGGCGGCCGCTATCCGGTGTGGATGAGCCATGGCGACCGCGTGACGCAGCTGCCGCACGGCTTCGAGGTCATCGCGACCTCTGAGAACGCACCGTTCGCGATCGCGGCCGATGAGAGCCGCCGCTACTACACCACCATGTTCCACCCCGAAGTGGTGCACACGCCGGATGGCGCCAAGCTCCTCTCCAACTTCGTGCACAAGATCGTCGGCCTGAAGTCGGACTGGACCATGGCCGCCTACCGCGCCGAAATGATCCGCAAGATCCGCGACGAGGTGGGGAACGGCCGTGTGCTCTGCGCGCTCTCGGGCGGCGTCGACAGCTCGGTTGCCGCCGTGCTGATCCACGAGGCGATCGGCGACCAGCTGACCTGCGTCTTTGTCGACCATGGCATGATGCGCCTCAACGAGGCGGACGAAGTGATCAAGATGTTCCGCGATCACTACAATATCCCGCTCGTCCATGTGGATGCGTCGGACCTCTTTCTGACCGAGCTTGCCGGCGAGGTCGATCCCGAGGTCAAGCGCAAGATCATCGGCCGCTTGTTCATCGAGGTGTTCGAGGCGGAAGCCGCTAAGATCGCCTCGGACGGCAAGGGCGCTCCGGCCTTCCTCGCGCAGGGCACGCTCTATCCCGACGTCATCGAAAGCGTGTCCTTCTCGGGCGGCCCGTCTGTCACGATCAAGAGCCACCACAATGTCGGCGGCCTGCCGGCCCGTATGAACATGAAGCTGGTCGAGCCGCTGCGCGAACTCTTCAAGGACGAAGTCCGCGTTCTCGGCCGCGAACTCGGTCTGCCGGAACGCTTCGTCGGCCGCCATCCGTTCCCGGGCCCGGGCCTCGCCATCCGCTGCCCTGGCGGCGTGACGCGCGAAAAGCTCGACATCCTGCGCAAGGCCGATGCCGTCTATCTCGACGAGATCCGCAAGGCCGGCCTCTACGACGTCATCTGGCAGGCCTTTGCCGTCCTGCTTCCGGTCCAGACCGTCGGCGTCATGGGTGACCACCGCACCTACGACTTCGTCTGCGCCCTGCGCGCCGTCACCTCGGTTGATGGCATGACGGCCGATTTCTACCCCTACGACATGAACTTCCTCGGCCGCACGGCAACCCGCATCATCAACGAAGTTCGCGGCATCAATCGTGTGGTTTATGACGTGACGTCGAAACCACCGGGCACGATCGAGTGGGAATAAGCAAAGCAGGCAGGCGCGACCCGAAAGGGTGACGCGCCTGCTCTTGCATTTGCTCCCGCAGCGATGGACGTCGTACGCAGATGTGCGTCTGCAGGATCCTGGACTGTCAGCTGCCGACGTCGCTCAAGCAATACTCGTTCCCTTTTCGTTCTTGAGTGTGGCAACGGTTAGGCTATAGTCGCGTCACAAGATGGAGGCCAGGGTGAAGCAGGACGTGATCGTCATTCCCGGAGATACGCCGGAGGTGAGCTGGCGGGTTCCGGTGTTGGAGTTCGCCGGTAAGCATGCTGGCTCCATGCCGAAGGTCTATATTCAGGCGGCTTTGCACGCCAACGAACGTCCGGGCGTCGCCACGCTTCATCGTCTCTGCGCGCGCCTTCGCGCGGCGGACGCGGCAGGGGCGATCCACGGTGATATCACCATCGTGCCGCAGGCCAACCCGATCGGCGCAGCGCAGTCGCATTTCGGGGATATGCAGGGTCGATTCGACCTGGGCTCTCGCGGCAATTACAATCGCGATTTTCCGTTGATTTCTGCCTCCGTTCGCGACGACCTGCTGGTCGATCTCGATCGTTTTACCGCGCCGGAGCGGTTGAAACGGGAGTTGTTCTACCGTGCGCTCGGCGCCGATCTCGTGCTCGACCTGCATTGCGACGACGAATCGCTGCCCTATGCCTATATCGACAGCGCCTTCTGGCCCGAGGCCTCCGATCTCGCATCTGCTTTGCAGGTGGATGCCGTGTTTCTCTCCGATGGCGAAAGCTCGGCCTTCGAGGAGGCCGTTTCCTACGCCTGGAAGCAGGAGCAGGGCGGCCGGGGTGCCTCGTTGCCGGGCCGTCTCTCCGTCACGGTGGAATTGCGCGGGCGTCGGGATGTCGGGCCTGATGTGGCGCAGCGCGATGCCGACGGCCTCTGGGCATTTCTCGAGGCACGCGGCGTCGTGGACGGCGGATCGCTGGCGCTTCCGCCGTATAGTGGCCCGGCTTTCGCACTCGACACGATCGAAATGATCAAGGCCCCTGGTCCCGGCACAATTCTTTTTCATCGCGACATCGGAGATCGCGTGGAAGCCGGCGATCTTCTGGCCGTGCTCGTCCCGCGTCCCGGCTTTCCGGAAGACGACGTGGAGGTGCGTGCACCGCAGGCCGGGCTGGTCGTCACGCGGTCGTCGGCACGCTTTGCCCGCCGCCGGGATGACCTGATGAAGATCGGCTGTGCCGAGATCACCGGAGCGGGCCGCAGGGCCGGAACATTGGAGGACTGACCCGTGACCACGACCCTTTATGGCATCCGCAACTGCGACACGATGAAGAAGGCCCGCACGTGGCTCGACGGTCACGCCGTGGAATACCGTTTTCACGACTACAAGATCGAAGGCGTCGACCGTGCGCATCTGTCGGGCTGGTGTGCTGCCTTGGGCTGGGAAACGGTGCTGAACAGGGCGGGAACGACGTTTCGCAAGCTGACGGACGCGGAAAAGCAGGGTCTCAATGCCGAAAAGGCGATCGCCTTGATGCTGGCCAACCCTTCCATGATCAAGCGGCCGATCCTCGATCGCGATGGTGCGCTGACGGCGGGTTTCCGGCCGGAGATCTACGACACGCTGTTCGGGAAATAAGCCAAGGGAAACAGGCGATGTCGAAGACGACGCGTGCGACACAGATGCTGACCAAGGCGGGAACCGCGTTCACCACCCATAGCTACGATTACGACCCCTCGGTGGACCGGATCGGCATGGCTGCGGCCGAGGCGATGGGTGAGGCGCCGCAGCGCGTGCTGAAGACGCTGATGGCGGAGGTCGATGGCAGACCGGTCTGCGTGGTCGTGCCGTCCGATCGCGAAGTGAGCATGAAGAAGCTGGCCACGGCCGCTGCTGGCAAGTCCGCCGCGATGATGAAGCCGGCGGCCGCCGAACGGCTTACCGGCTACCATGTCGGCGGCATCAGCCCGTTCGGGCAGAAAAAGACGGTACCGACCTTCATCGAGGAGACGGTACTTGCAGAGCCCCTGGTCTATATCAATGGCGGGCAGCGCGGCTTGCAGGTCCGTCTGTCGCCCGCCGATGCGGCCAAGGTTCTCGGCGCGATCGCCGTGCCGCTGGTCACATAAGAGAACAGCAACAAGACGTTGGAAACGAAGCGTTAACCAAAATCTCCTTACATCGGTGTGACAGAAGGAGAATCGGTGTGAATATGAAGGCAGGACACGACGCCCGGGAAACGCATGGCGGGATCATCGCCTTTCCGCTGTCCGGACGGACAAACCTGATCCGCCGTTGCGCGGCCGAACTTGAGGCCATCCACGGCGAGGCCGCTATTGCCTACTGGCGCACCGCCTGCCGCGGCCTTGCCGATGATCTCGGCGCACTCGGCTGCGACGAGGACGATATCCACCATCAGGTCATGGATTTTCAGACCGAAGTTCAGCTCGAGATGATGCGCCGCTACACCGAGCGCCTGGAAGCCGGCGCCGATGCCGACCCGGAAACCTGTCACCGCGCCCGCACCTGACGCCGTCAGGAGAGCGGAAAGCGGGCCGTCTTCTCCCAAGGGCCACCGTCATAGTGCCAGAGGGAAAGGCCGGTGACGGTAAAATCCCACGGCGCGAAGTCTTCGGACAAGGTGGCCTGAAGCGCACGCGCCGTCTCCGCCGGAACCTTGTTCTGCACCGTCACATGCGGTCGGAACCCCTGCTCGTCCTGCCGCGTCAGCCATGGCTGAAAACGCTTGGCGAGCAAGGCCCGCAGGCCCTGTAGTGCCGGGCTCGACAGCACAAAGGCAACGCCGTTTCCAAGGAAGCGCACACGCTCGACCGTCACCGTGATCGGCGATCGCCCGGCAACAGCCTGCGCGAGATGCTGCGCTATGGCCTCTCGTTCCTTGCCCGGCAGGGCATGAAACAGCGTGATATGCGCGGAAAGCCAGTTTCGCTCCGGCGGGAAATACCGGCTCCGCAGATGATCGAAATGTGCCTGCGCCGCCGCCTCCATCTCGACCGTGACAATCAGGGGCCGATGGTCGAGATCCGCTGAGCGCGCCTCGTCGCGTTGTTCGTCCTCGCTCTCGGCCATGATCCTCGTATCCCTATGCTGCCCGTCTTACGCCTGCGCGTCTGGCTCGGATGCAGGAAACGCACGTCTCATCATTTTCGGTCTTGTAGCTCTAGTCGCTAGAGCCTTTACAAGGATCCATCACGCGACGGAGATGATGATGGGCGAGATGCGGCAAACACGATTCGACGTTTCAGGCATGGACTGCGCCTCCTGCGCGTCCAAGATCGACACAGCCGTCCGGCGGCTACCGGGTGTCGCCGATGTCGCGGTCTCGGTGACGACGCAGGCCATGACCGTCCACCATGACGAGACGACGGACCTTCCCGCTTTGGCCCGCAAGGTGTCGGGTCTCGGCTACAAGACCGTGCCCGCAAACCGGACGCCGGTAAAAACGACTCCGCAGGCCTCGGCCTGCTGCGGAGGGCACGCCCATGACGACCATGAACATGAAAGCCACGGCCAAGGCGACCATGACCACAAGCATCATCAACACGATCAGAGTCCGGCAAACGCGGCTGCCGCTCCATCCTCGGGCCTGCACGGGCACGACCACGGGCCAACGTCCGGGCCCTGGTGGGCCTCCGACAAGGGCCGGCTGACGCTTCTCTGCGGCGGTGCCCTCGTGCTCGCCTATGCCGTCGGGCATCTGTTTCCCCCGCTCGCCTCGAACGCCTTCCTCATCGCGCTTCTCGTCGGCCTCGTGCCCATCGGCCGGCGCGCTATCATGGCGGCGCTGGCGGGAACGCCCTTCTCGATCGAAATGCTGATGACCATCGCGGCGATCGGCGCCGTCATCATCGATGCGGGCGAGGAGGCGGCAGCCGTCGTCTTCCTGTTTCTCGTCGGCGAACTGCTGGAGGGTGTAGCGGCCAGCCGGGCGCGGCGCAGCATTCAGGCCCTGTCGGATCTCGTGCCGAAGACGGCCTTCCTCGATGACAACGGCAACACGCGCGAGGTACCAGCAGAAACGCTCCTTCCCGGAAACATCATCCGCATCCGCCCCGGCGACCGCATTCCGGCCGATGGCGATATCATTTCCGGCGAAAGCGCGATCGACGAAGCGCCGGTGACGGGCGAAAGCGTGCCCGTTCGCAAGACCGCGAATGATCCGGTCTTTGCCGGCACCGTCAATGGCGAAGGCGTGCTGCGGGTCACCGTCACGGCGGCAGCGGCCGACAACACCATCGCCCGCGTCGTCCGTCTCGTGGAGGAAGCGCAGGAGGCAAAGGCGCCGACCGAGCGCTTCATCGATCGTTTCTCGCGTTACTACACGCCGGGCGTGGTCGTGGTCGCCGCGCTGGTCGCCATCCTGCCGCCGCTTCTGGCGGGAGGATCCTGGTCGGAATGGGTCTACAAGGGCCTCGCCATCCTGCTCATCGGCTGCCCCTGCGCGCTGGTCATCTCGACGCCCGCCGCCATCGCTGCCTCCCTGTCCGCTGGCGCTCGTCGGGGACTGCTGGTCAAGGGCGGCGCCGTCCTCGAAAAGCTCGGCACGGTCGATACCGTCGCCTTCGACAAGACGGGGACGCTGACCGAAGGCCGTCCCGTCGTCACCGATATTCTTGCCTTCGCGGTTGCGGAGAGCGACATCCTGCGGCTCTCGGCCGCGCTCGATGCGGGGTCGAGCCATCCTCTGGCGCTCGCCATCCTCGCCCGGGCGGAGGCGGAGGGCATTGCCTATCCCGCAGCCGAAGGCGCATCAGCCTTGGGCGGCAAAGGGGTCACGGGCACGGTCGGCCAGCAAAAGCTTCTCCTCGGCTCGCCCCGTGCCGCAGGCGAGATCGTGCCGCTCTCCGCCGAGCAGTCAAGTGCGATCCAAGCGCTCAACGACGATGGCAAGACCGTGTCGGTACTTGTCATCGATGGTCAGGTGGCCGGCGCCATCGCCATGCGCGACGAGCCGCGCAAGGACGCACGGCAGGCACTTGCGGCACTGAAGGCGGCCGGCATCCGCACCGTCATGCTCACCGGCGACAACCGCCGCGTGGCAGAGGCCGTCGGGCGTGACCTCGGCATCGACGTGCGGGCCGAACTGATGCCTGAGGACAAGCAGACCATCGTGCGCGAACTGAAGGCGCAGGGCGCGACGGTTGCCAAGGTCGGAGACGGCATCAACGATGCGCCGGCACTGGCGGCCGCCGATATCGGCATTGCCATCGGCGGCGGTACGGATGTGGCGCTGGAAACCGCGGACGCTGCCATTCTTCACGGGCGCATCGCCGATGTCGCGGCGCTGATCGATCTGTCGAAACGCTGCATGGCCAATATTCGCCAGAACATCGCCGTCGCGCTCGGTTTGAAGGCCGTGTTCCTCGTCACGACTGTGGTTGGCATCACAGGCCTGTGGCCGGCGATTTTGGCGGATACTGGGGCGACGGTGCTCGTCACCATCAACGCTTTACGCCTCCTGCGCGTCCGCGCCTGATCAATGTGCAACGAAAAACGCCCGGCATCGCTGCCGGGCGTCTGTCTCCGGGGTCGCGAGGGAGGATCTGCGCGACCGGCGGAAGGGAATGTTATTTCGCGGTATCGAGACGATCGATCGCCTTGACGTTGTCGGCGGACGAGCCGCTCGGATCGAACTCGGAGGCAAGCCAGGTATCGACGATCGCCTTGGCGAGTTCCGGTCCGATGACGCGGGCGCCCATGGTAATGATCTGGGCATTGTTCGACTTCGCGGCACGTTCCGCCGAATAGGTATCGTGCGTCAGCGCCGCCCGGATGCCGGGCACCTTGTTGGCCGAAATGCTGACGCCGATGCCGGTACCGCAGAAGAGGATGCCGCGCTCGTTCTCGCCGTCGACGATGGTCTGTGCGAGCTTCTGCGACAGGTCTGCATAGAAGCCCTGCTGGCTGAGGTCGGTGACCTCGATATCATTGCGGGTCGCGAGATGCTTGGCGATGACGTCGAGAAGCGGCTTGCCGGCGCTGTCGGCTCCGATGGCGATTTTCATGGCTGTTTCCTTTCAGGCTTTTGTTGATGTCAGAGAGCGGATGAAACGCGGGTCAGGATGTCGAGATAACCACTGACATTCCAGGCGGAACGGCCGATGAAGAGGCCGTCGATATGGGGTTTGGCGATCAGCTCCGCGCAATTGCCTGGATTGACGCTGCCGCCATAGAGAACGGGCACGGAAACGCCGAGACAGGCCTTCGCCACCTCGGCGATGCGGGCATGGCGGTCGTCGGCATAGTCGGCCGATGCCGGAATGCCGTTGACGCCGATGGCCCAGACGGGCTCGTAGGCAAGAAGCACCGGCTTTTCCCGGTCCGCACCGGTGAGCTCGGACAGCGCACCTTCGACCTGTCGCTTGAGAACCGCATCCGCCTCGCCGGCCTCGCGCTCGGACAGCGTCTCGCCGATGCAGATCAGCGGCGTCAGGCCGTGACGGACGGCGGCTGCGGTCTTCAGGCCGACGGTCCGGTCGGTCTCGCCGAAATGCTCGCGCCGTTCGCTATGACCGAGCTCCACGAGATCGAGCCCGCAATCGGCCAGCATCGGTGCGGAGATTTCGCCGGTCCAGGCGCCGGCATCGTCCCAGTGCATGTTCTGCGCGCCCACCTTGACGCTGGTGCCGGACAGCCGCTGCTTGACCTCGCGCGCGGCGGTGAAGGGCGGGATGACGAAGCGCTGGATGCGCGGATCGCGCGCGGCGTCGCTCGTCCCCAGACCGTCGGCGAAGGCCATGGCCTCGCTGAGCGTCTTGTTCATCTTCCAGCTCGTTCCAACCCAGATGTCGTTCGTTTTCACTGCATGCTCCTCGTCGTGAAGTCCCGGTCGTCAGACCTTGATGATCGAAATGCCGGCATCGCTCAGCGCAGCCTCGTGGCCGGCGTCGATGCGGTCGCTGGTGATAACGGCGCTGAAGCCGTCCAGTCCCGTCAGGAAGTGCAGGGCCGGCTTGCCGAATTTCGCGTGGTCCACCAGCAGGTAGCTGCGGCTTGCCGAGCGCATCATCTGGCGCTTGGTCTTCACCACTTCCTGATCCTGATGATAGGCGGCGGCCCCCTGAATGGCGGATGAGGAGAGAAAGGCGATGTCGGCCCGCAGCGATGACAACGTTTCCTCCGTGACGATGCCGAAGAAACCGTTGAACTTGCGGCTGTACTGCCCCCCGAGCGAGATGACCTCGATGCCGGGAATGGCGGTGAGCTTGACGATGACGGAGAGGTTGTTGGTGATCACCGTCAGCGGCCGGATGGTCGCGAGATGATCGGCAAGACCGCCGGCCGTCGAGCCGTCGTCGATGATGATGATCTGCCCGGGCTCCACCAGTGTTGCGGCATGGGATGCGAGCTGCCGCTTCTCCTCGGCCGCCATCTTCTCGCGGTAGCGAAAGTCGCTCTCGAACTGCGCGCTCGACTGAATGGACGCCCCGCCATGGACCTTGCGCAAGAGGCCCGCCTGCTCGAGATCGTCGAGGTCGCGATGGATGGTCATCTTGCTGACGGAAAAGCGCAGAGACAGATCCTCGACGGAAGCAGAGCCTGCCTCCATCAGAATATCCATGATCTCCTGCCGCCGATCGTTCGGTTTCAAAGCCACTGCGATCTCCATCCTCAGGGCCATATAAACAGTCTCGTGCAAAAATACAACATTATGAATGAGATTATGTGACGATTGAATGTTATGTTGTCGGGAGCATTCGATGGCCCGCACGTGTTGCAGGCAGCGGTTTGGCGTGGCATGAAGATGCAGTTCGTTGCGCCATCAATAGTGCAGCGCCGGAGGAATATCCGCTGCGGTTTCACCGTTCGCGCGGATGCGAGGATACGGCATGACGAAGACGGATATTGCGCGGCGCGTCTACGACAATGCCTGGAAGCTCGACCCGGTCGTGCGCAGCCTCTTGGATACGGACTTCTACAAGCTCCTGATGTTGCAGATGATCTGGCGTCTTTACCCGGATGTCGATGCGACCTTTTCGCTGATCAACCGCACCAAGACGGTGCTTCTGACGGAGGAGATCGATGAGCAGGAACTGCGCGAGCAGCTGGATCACGTCCGCACGATGCGCTTCACCAAGAAGGAAATGATCTGGCTCGCCGGCAACACCTTCTATGGTCGAAAGCAGATCTTCTCGCCCGACTTCCTCGACTGGCTGGCCGATTTCCAGCTGCCTGACTACGAGCTTTCGCGCCGCCACGGCCAGTATGAGCTGACGTTTCCCGGCAAGTGGACGCATACGAGCATGTGGGAAATCCCGGCGCTCGCCATCGTCAACGAGCTGCGCTCGCGCACCGCCATGAAGGGCATGGGCCCCTTTGCGCTCGACGTTCTCTATGCCCGCGCCAAGGCGAAGATGTGGTCGAAGGTGGAGCAGCTGCGGGCGGTGCCCGACCTGCGCATCTCCGATTTCGGCACCCGCCGCCGTCATTCGTTTCTGTGGCAGCGCTGGTGCGTCGAGGCGTTGAAGGAAGGCATCGGCGAGTCTTTCTCCGGCACCAGCAATGTGCTCCTCGCCATGGATACCGATCTCGAGGCGCTCGGCACCAATGCCCATGAGTTGCCGATGGTGGCGGCAGCCCTTGCCAAGACCGATGCCGACCTTGCGGATGCGCCTTACAAGGTCCTGCAGGACTGGAACCGTCTTTATGGCGGCAACCTGCTGATCGTCCTGCCGGACGCCTTCGGAACGGCAGCCTTTCTCAAGAATGCGCCCGACTGGGTCGCCGACTGGACCGGCTTCCGCCCCGACAGCGCCCCGCCGATCGAGGGCGGCGAGCGCATTCTCGACTGGTGGCGCGCCCATGGCCGCGACCCTAGGGAAAAACTGCTGATCTTCTCCGACGGGCTCGATGTCGAGATGATCGTCAAGACCTATCGGCATTTCGAGGGGAGGGTGCGCATGAGCTTCGGCTGGGGCACCAACCTCACCAACGACTTTGCTGATTGCGCACCGACGGAGGTCAGCGGTCTCAACCCCATCTCCATCGTCTGCAAGGTCATCGACGCCAACGGCCGCCCGGCCGTCAAGCTGTCCGACAACCCCCGCAAGGCGACGGGCGACCCGGCCGAGGTCGAGCGCTACCTGAAATTCTTCGGAACGCAGGACTTCGAGGAACTCGCCGTCCGCGTCTGACGCCATTCCCCTGCAGCAGACACAAAAAACCCGACCGGAGGAGGTCCTTCCGGTCGGGTTTTCTTGTCGCCCGGGAACGGGGCGCGTCTCACAGACCGGCTCGATCGCAGCCAAACCCGTGGATCGGGAGTGCTGCTCAGTAGCAGGCAGCGCAGGCGGAGCCGGAGCGCACCGCCAGCGGATGCACCATGGCGAGCAGGCGGCGTTTTGGCGCTGCCAGAAGCTTGGCCGCATGGGTGCGGGCGCCGCCGGGTTCCGGCTTGGCATGCTCCAGCGCGTTCGCTGCCGAATAGAGCAGCGTCTTGAACTGCGAGGAGGTCACGCCATCGGCCCGCATCACGGCGCGGATCATCGGATCGGTCAGCACCTCGTTCAGGGTCAGATCGTCATGTGCCATGTTCATGGCCTTCTCCTTCGTGTCGTCCACAGCCGAGGACAGGCGGGGTTGGGCCTGTCCTTGACCGAAATGCTTTAGCGTGTTACCGGTAAGTAACACGTCATTTGTTACCGAACGGTCACACCCATGTCAATCGCTGTCGTGAATAAAAACGCCAAACGTGGCTCTACTGTGAAGCCGGACCAGGAATCGACATCGCCCCCCGGTCTGTCCTCCGTAAAGGTCGCTCCACGTGACCGTATCGTCACCAGCGCCTGCGAACTGTTTCGCCAGCACGGCATCCGCGGCATCGGCGTCGATGCGATCGCCGAGGCGGCGTCGACCAACAAGATGACGCTCTACCGGCATTTCGGCTCCAAGGACGACCTCGTCTGCGAGACGCTTCGCGTGACCTCCGAAAAGAGCGGCGCAATGTGGGCGGACATCGAGAGGCGGTTTCCCGATGATGCGAAGGCCCAGCTTGGTGCTTGGGTGACGGCCCTTTCGGATTGTCTCCAGCGCGACCAGTTCGGTTGCGACATTGCCAATGCCGCAGTGGAACTCAAGGAAGCGGGCCATCCGGCCCATGCCGTCATCGAGACCTTCAAGATTCTGCAGCGCGAAAAGCTGACGGATCTCTGCCGGCGGACGGGCATCGAGGAGCCCGAAACCCTTGCGGATACCCTGCTCCTCTTGCTGGAAGGCGCCCGTGTCAGCCGCCAAGCTTCAGGCCTCGAAGGCCCCGCCCAGTGTTTCCAGCGCGCCTGCCGCAACACGCTGACAGCCTTCGGCGTCAGCACGACCTGACGCCGTGTCCGCCCGCTTCGTTCCATAGAAGCGCCATCGCGGCGGGGTCGCGATGGCGCTTTGCGTTGAACTAAAGGCCGTCGCGTTTCAGAAGCGCGCGAACCTCATCGAAGCGGCGCTTGTTGGCCTCGTTGCGCTCATTCGGGCCATAGCAGGTGCTGGATACGCAGAAGCGCTGCAGGTCGAACGGTGCGGCGGTGTTCTGGAATTCGCACTCGATGGAATCCACCATGTCCTTCTTCTCGACGCCTTCGCGGGTGGAGAAGGTGAGGCGGGCGCCCGGCGGCTTCAGTTCCGGAAAGGACTGGACGACGCCAGTCTGAAAGGTCTCGGCAAGAAGCAGGTGCTTTGCGACCTGCACGCAGACGTCCTCGATCTTGGGCGTTTGCGCGGCGGCTGGCGACAGGCCGGCAAAAGCCGATGCGGCAGCAATGGCTAGAACAATCCGTTTTCTCATGACACACTCCGGAAAGCTGCATGTTGCGGCAGTGACTTGGCGGATTCTTCGCGTCGGCGATAAGGGCCTGCGCCGAGACGATCCGTGAGCGCTAGATAGGGCGGTTTCGACCGTCATCCAGCCGTCGTGTCGACCGCAAGGGCCACGCGGACACTCTGTCTCCAAGGACTTTCGTCGCTCCCTCTAAAAGAGCGCCGGAACGGGTAAAATTTCTGTCTGATCTGGAACCAAATTGACCCTCCCTGATTTGGGAGTGGCGGTAGTCCGATTATCAAAGGGAGAAGGCCATGACCGAGAAAGACGAAGACCTGATCAAGAAGCGGGCTTATGCCTTGTGGGAATCCGAAGGCCGGCCGGAAGGTCGGCATGACGAGCATTGGGGCCAAGCCTATCAAGAGCTTGCCAATGCCGAAAACACCTCGGTGCTCGGTGAGCCTGAGGACGAAGCCGCACCTGTCGACAAGCCTGCCAATGCCGATAAGGCCAAGCCTCCGCTGTCTGTTGTGGACGGCGGCGCTGCCGGAAATCCCGGTGCAAAGCGCAAGCGCAAGACGGTCTGAGACCGCACAGGCGCCGGCCTTGCCCGGTGCCTGATTTTCCTCGCGACGACGGCTCCCGCCCGACATTCTGCGCACGCGGCGCACCTCCCAATCGCACTGCACAAGTTTCTCACCTGCTCCGCAATATTTGTGCGGACACGGGGTCCGCTTTCCTCCATCATCGGAGCAAGAGGTGTTTCGCTTTTCTCCCGACCTCCATTTCAGCCGGCAATCCAACCGGATTGCAAAGAGGAACGTGACCTGCGTGAACGTACTGTCTGTGACGTCGGAAATCTTCCCCCTGATCAAAACCGGCGGCCTTGCCGACGTGACCGGGGCACTGCCGAAAGTCCTTTCCGCGCGCGGGTATCGCACCCGCAGCCTGATCCCCGGCTATACCTCTGTCCTCGCCGAAGTAAGCAATGCGCGGCCGGTGCATTTTTTCCCTGATCTCTTCGGTAACCCGGCCTGGCTGCTCGAAGCGGAGTGCCAGGGTCTCGATCTTCTCGTGCTGAACGCACCGGCGCTCTATGATCGTCCCGGCGGCCCCTATGTCGGCGAGGATGGCATCGACCACCCCGACAACTGGAAGCGCTTCGCGGTTCTCTCCTACGTGGCCTCGGCCGTCGCAGGCGGGCTTCTGCCGGACTGGACGCCCGATCTCGTGCACACCCATGACTGGCAGACGGCGCTGACCTCGGTCTACATGCGCTACTCCGCCAATGCCTGGGCGATCCCGTCGGTTCTCACCATCCATAACCTCGCATTTCAGGGCCAGTATTCCGCCGCCCATCTGAAGGATATCGGTCTTCCGCCCGAGGCGCTGTCGATCGATTGCCTCGAATATTACGGCGACATGAGCTATCTCAAGGGTGGCATCCGCACCGCGAGCGCGATCACCACCGTCAGTCCGACCTATGCGCGCGAGATCGTTTCGCCGGAGCTCGGAATGGGCATGGAAGGCGCGCTTCTGTCGCGTCTCGATACCTTCACCGGCATCGTCAACGGCATCGACAGCGAGATCTGGGATCCTGCCACCGACCCCTATCTGCCGGCACGATACGACGTCCGTCACATCCGCAACCGCGGCATCAACCGGCCCCGGCTGCTCGAGACATTCCGGCTGGATGCGACCCCCGGACCTGTTCTCGCCGCCGTCACCCGCCTTACCTGGCAGAAGGGCGGCGACATGCTGGCTGAGGTCGCGGAGGAGATTGCGGCGCTCGGCGGCAAGTTGATCGTGCTCGGCAAGGGCTCGAAAGACATCGAAACCCAGTTGCTGCTCGCTGCCGGGCGGCATCCCGGAAAGATCGGCGTCCGTATCGGCTATGACGAGGAAACGGCGCATCTCGTGCACGGCGGCACCGACATCATCATCCAGCCCTCCCGCTTCGAGCCTTGCGGCCTGACGCAGCTCTATGCGCTGCGCTATGGTGCCGTACCCGTCGTCTCCCGCACGGGCGGCTTGTCGGAAACGATCATCGACGCCAACGACGCAGCCATGTCCGCGCGCGTCGCCACCGGTTTCCAGTTCCACCCCGCCACCAGCGACAATCTCCGCCTCGCCATCCACCGGGCCTTCCACGCCTATCGCGACCCGAAGAAATGGGCCCGCCTGCAGAACCAGGGCATGAAGGCCAATTTCTCGTGGGAGCGCAGCGCCGAGCAATATGCCGAGCTGTATGGCAAGGTGATCGCAAAGGCGCAAAAGGCGACGGCCTGATCCTATCATCGTAATGAACGAAAGAAGCCGGCCTGACCTTGCGTCTGACCGGCTTTTTTCTTGTTCGGAAATTGAACCGGCCCGCGTAGTGCGGGCCGGTCTCAAATGATCAGGCCGGGCGGAAGACCGCGAGGCTGCGGGCCTGCATATCGAAGGCTTCTGCCGCATCCACAGGCTGCGCTTCGACAGCCGGATCGTCCGTCGTCAGTTCCAGCACCCAGCTGCCGCTGGGCGACTCGGGAAGGGCGAAGGGAACGACGCCATCATGCGGGTTGAAGATCATCAGAATATGCGACCAGACGCCGTCCTTGCCGACGAGATCGTCGCGCGAGATCAGGGCACCGATGGTGGTTCCGCCGCCATCCTGCCACTGTTCCTCGGTCTGCTCGCCGCCACCTGCATTCAGCCAAGTGATGACCATGCCGTCGCGCCAGTTCTCGCGGTGCAGCAGCGGCTGGGTCGCGCGCAACGTCGTCAGCCGTCGGACGAAGTCGCGCAGCACGTCGGCACTGGGCGGCAGGTTCTCCCAGTGGATCCAGCTGATATCACTGTCTTGGCAGTAGCCGTTATTGTTGCCCATCTGGCTGCGACCGAACTCGTCGCCGCCGAGAATCATAGGTGTGCCGTGCGATAGCAGCAGCGTGGCGAGAAAGTTCCGCTTCTGGCGTTCGCGGGTGGCGTTGATGGTCTCGTCTTCGGTCGGACCCTCGGCGCCGTAGTTGAAGCTGCGGTTGTCGCCGTGGCCGTCCTTGTTGTCTTCGCCATTCGCATCGTTGTGCTTCTCGTTGTAGGAAACGAGATCGTTGATGGTGAAGCCATCATGCGCGGCGACGAAGTTGACGCTCGCCCAGGGGCGACGGCCGCGAAGGTCGTAGATATCGCCGGAGCCGAACAGGCGCGCCGCAAAATCCGGCGCCGTGCCGTCCGTGTCCATCCAGTAATCGCGGACCGTGTCGCGATACTTGTCGTTCCACTCGGCCCAGCCGGGCGGAAAGCCGCCGACCTGATAGCCGCCCGGACCGATGTCCCAGGGTTCGCCGACGAGCTTGACCTTGGAGAGAACCGGATCCTGCGAAACCGCATCGAAAAAACCGCCGCGCTCGTCGAAACCTTCCGGCTCGCGACCGAGAATGGTGCCGAGGTCGAAGCGGAAGCCATCGACATGCATTTCTTCGACCCAGTAGCGCAGCGAGTCTGTCACCATCTGCAAGACGCGGGGATGCGAGGTGTTGACCGTATTCCCGGTGCCGGTGTCGTTGATATAGTAGCGGTGGTTGTCGGGCAGGGTGCGGTAGTAGGAGAAGTTGTCGATGCCCTTGAAGGAGAGCGTCGGTCCAAGCTCGTTGCCTTCGGCCGTGTGGTTATAGACCACGTCGAGAATGACCTCGAGCCCGCCATCATGCAGGGCGCGAACCATGTCGCGGAAGCCATCGAGGGCGCGTGGACCGTAATAACGCGTGGCAGGTGCGAAGAAGCCGAGCGTGTTGTATCCCCAGTAATTGTGGAGGCCCTTGTCGACCAGCATGCTGTCGTCGGGGAAGAAATGGGTCGGTAGCAGTTCGACCGAGGTAATGCCGAGGCTCTTCAAATAATCGACGGCTGCCTTGTGGCCCATGCCGTCGAACGTGCCACGCATGTTTTCCGGAATTGCCGGGTGCAGCTTGGTGAAGCCCTTCACATGCGTTTCGTAAAAGATCGTCTTCGACCACGGGATGATCGGGCCGCGATCGCCCTTCCAGTCGTAGGTCTTCGGATCGATAACGCGGCCTTTCGGCGTCACTGACGCGCTGTCGAGCGTGTTGAAGGAAAGGTCTTTGTCGGTCTCAGCATCCATCTCATAGGCGAAATGCGCCTTCGACCATTCCACGTCACCAACCAGTTCGCGGGCGTAGGGGTCCACCAGAAGCTTGTTCGGATTGAAGCGATGCCCGCGCTCCGGATCAAAGGGTCCGTGGACGCGATAGCCATAGAGCGCGCCGGGCTTCAGGCCGGGGATGTAGCCGTGCCAGATCTCGTTCGTGTATTCGGGAAGCTCGATGCGGGCAACTTCGACGGCGCCACTGTCATCGAAGAGGCAAAGTTCGATGCGTTCGGCATGTGCCGAAAAGATCGCGAAATTGACGCCGTCCTTGTCGGGCGTTGCCCCGAGCGTATGCCACGATCCCGGCTCGACCGCGTATTGATTGACTTTGGCGTCCATGAAACGTCCCCTGTGTTGATCGGATCAGAAATTGTGCGTCGCATCATTTTGTTCCCTCTCGAAGAGGAAATCTTGTTTTCGGCGCCGTCGTGCTGGCCTGTCGGAAGCCGGAAGGTGCCGGTCTGCGCCTATCGCATGCTAACGGCCGGAGCATGAACAAGTTCAGTCAGCAATAAACATTGCCTGTCCGTCGCTTCGTGGACTGGATTTTGTGGTCACGCGATGCATTTCCTTCGCAATGCAGCAAACACGCGAGCGCGCCCGGAACCTTTGCCCGGATCCGCTTGTTGAAGGGCGGATCGCAGGCCAGCCGGGCAGGCGCAGACAGTGCGCCGAACCCAGAACCGATACGAGGACAGGATGAACTCCCTGATGACAACCGAGAGCGTACGACCTTCCGAAGACCGGCAGACGACAGCCTGGGGACCCGAGCTTCTGGCCGAGGGCGGCGCCCGGTTCCGCCTCTGGGCGCCGGGCGAAGACACGTTGACGTTACGGCTGGACGGCAAGGACCACGCGATGCAGAAAGCGGGCGAGGGCTGGTTCGAAGCCATCATTCCCGACGCAAAGCCCGGCGCCACGTACGCCTTCGTCCTGCCGGACGGAAAGGTCGTACCGGACCCGGCCGCGCGCGCGCTGGCGGAAGACGTTCATGGCCCCGCCGTGCTGGTCGATCCCGACGCCTACCAGTGGAAGCATGCCGGCTGGACCGGCATGCCCTGGGCCGAAACGATTCTCTACGAATTCCATGTCGGTACGTTCACGCCGGAAGGCACCTTCCGGGCGGCCATCGACAAGCTGGCTGACATTGCAGAAACGGGCATCACCGCCGTCGAGATCATGCCGGTCTCGCACTTCGGCGGCACGCGAGGCTGGGGCTATGATGGCGTCTATCCTTACGCGCCGCATAATGCCTATGGTTCGCCGGACGATCTCAAAGCCTTCATCGATGCTGCACACGGGCTCGGCCTCATGGTCTACATGGATGTCGTCTACAATCACTTCGGACCCGACGGAAACTATTTGAGCGCCTATGCGCCCGACTTCTTCCGCGAGGGGAAGAAGACCCCCTGGGGTGCCGCCATCGCCTACAACAAGCAGCCGGTGCGCGATTTCTTCGTCGAGAACGCGCTCTACTGGCTGCGCGAGTTCCGGCTCGACGGCCTGCGCTTCGATGCGATCGACATGATCTTCGACGATGCGGAAACACATGTCCTGATAGAGATCGCGCGCCGTGCCCGCTCGGAGTTCGAAGGCCGCCACATCCACCTCGTCACCGAGGATCCGGAAAACCACATCGAACTGCGCCGCAGCGACGACAATGAGGCGCTGCTCTATGATGCCGACTGGAACGATGACTATCACCATGCGGCCCATGTGGTCGCGACGGGCGAGAAGAACGGTTACTACGGCAAGTTCATCGACAAGCCGATCGAGAACTTCGCCCGCGCACTGACCGAAGGCTACATCTATCCCGGGCAGAAGCCGGTGGAGATGAGCGAGCCGGTGCCGATGGAAGCTTTCGTGGGCTTTCTTCAGAACCACGACCAGATCGGCAACCGGGCCTTCGGCGATCGGCTGATCACGCTGACGTCGAAGGAGATGCTAGAGGCGCTCACCATCGTCACCATGCTGGCGCCGCATATCCCCATGCTGTTCATGGGCGAGGAATATGGCGAGACGCGTCCCTTCCTGTTTTTCACCGACTATGACGGCGAGCTCGGCAAGGCGGTGCGCGAAGGCCGGCGCACCGACATGGACAATTTTGGCGGCCTTCCGGACGGCAAGTCCGTCGAGGACGTGGCAGACCCCAACGCCATAGAGACGATGGAAAACACGCGCCTCGACTGGGCCAAATCCGAAGCAAACGAAGGCCAGAAATGGCGTGCCCTCTATCGTGAGCTGATTGCCATCCGCAAACGGGCCATCATCCCGTTGCTGGTTGCCGCTCCCAACACGCTCTCGGCCGGCACGGTCCTTATGGCGGAAGGCAGGCTGCTTGCCATCGACTGGCAGCTCGGTGACCGCCGCCTGCAGCTGCGCGCCAATTTCGGCGATGTAGCCGCGGACCTGCCGCCGGCAACCGGCGAAACGCTCTACGGCACGCACAGCACGCAGGGCATGGCGCCCCTCTCGGTCCTGTTCGCCCTCGACCGCGCCTAGAAAACGGAGGACCTGGGCGGCGGAGAGACCTTCGCCGCCGCTGCCTGAGAGGTGAACAACGAAACGTGATCGTTCTCGATTTGAGAACAATCCGTCCTGTATCGATCCTCTATCGCGGCCGGCTATCCTGCACCATCTTGACCTCATCAAACGCCCGGTCGCCGCCACAATGGTAAAACCTTCGGGCAGGAAAGGATGAGATCATGATCGACCAAATCAAGGGCCTCCATCACGTCACGTCGATGGCTGCAAACGCCCGCGTCAACAACGCGTTCTTCACGGATGTCCTCGGCCTCCGCCGGATCAAGAAGACCGTCAACTTCGACGCGCCCGACGTCTATCACCTCTATTACGGCGACGAGATCGGCACGCCCGGCACCGTCATGACCTATTTCCCGTTCCCCCACATCGCCCGTGGCCGTCCCGGAACCGGTGAAGTCGGCACGACCGTCTTCGCGGTACCGCAGGGCTCGCTTCCCTACTGGGCGGATCGCCTGACCAAGAAGGGTGTGACCGGCGTGACGCCGAGCGAGACCTTCGGCGAGAAGCGCCTGTCCTTCAACGGGCCGGATGGCGATGGCTTCGCGCTGGTGGAGACGGCCGACGATCCGCGCACGCCGTGGACGGCAGGCGGCATCAGCGCGGATCACGCCATTCGCGGCTTCCACTCGATCGCCCTGCGGCTGCGGGATGCCGGCGCGACATCGGAACTGCTCGGCTTCATGGGCTATGACACGCTGGAGACGCGCGATGGCGTTACCCGCCTCCTCGTGCCCGGCGCCCAGGCGGCCGGTGTTATCGACATCGAGACGCTACCGGACGCGCCCGGCAGCCGGCAGGGCGCAGGCTCCGTCCACCATGTCGCCTTCGCCGTCGATAACCGCGCGGCCCAGCTGGAGGTGCGCAAGGCGCTGATGGATACGGGCTATCAGGTCACCCCGGTCATCGACCGCGATTACTTCTGGGCGATCTATTTCCGCACGCCCGGCGGCGTTCTGTTCGAGGTCGCGACCAACGAGCCGGGTTTCGAGCGCGACGAGGAACGGGCGCATCTGGGCGAGGCGCTGAAGCTGCCGCAGCAGCACAAGCACTTGCGGCCCATCCTGGAGCAGCAGCTGGAAAAGCTCGACTAAGCGCTTCCATCGCCAACGATCAGGAAATCACACAGAACCGGAGCCGTCGCAGGACATGCGGCGGCAATACCGGAGGAGTTTGTCATGACTGACACGGACTATAAGCACCTCATCAAAAAGGGCGCGACCGGCGCGCCGCTTCTCGTGACGCTGCACGGCACGGGCGGAGACGAGAACCAGTTCTTCACCTTCGCCAGCCAGCTGCGTCCCGACGCAACCGTCCTGTCGCCGCGCGGCGATGTCTCGGAACACGGAGCGGCCCGCTTCTTTCGCCGCACCGGCGAAGGCGTCTACGATATGGCGGATCTCGCACGCGGCACGCAGAAGCTTGCCGATTTCGTGCGGAAGACGGCCGAAACGGTCGGGGCGTCGGAGATCTTCGGCTTCGGCTTCTCCAACGGCGCCAACATTCTGGCGAACGTGCTGGTGGAGTTTCCCGATCTCTTCGACCGGGCTGCACTTCTGCATCCGCTGATCCCGTTTCAGCCGAAGCCCGCACAGGGGCTGACCGGCCGTCGCATTCTCGTCACCGCTGGCGAGCGCGACCCCATCTGCCCGACACCGCTGACCATCGCGTTGGCCGATTACTTCACGGCGCAGGGCGCAACCACGCAGCTCGCTTGGCACAATGGCGGCCATGATATCCGCGAGAACGAAATCGAGGCGATGCGCACGCTGTTTGCGTGAACGCTCAATACCCCCGCGCCGCGCCCGAGGCGGCGCGGCTGTCCATGGCGCCGTAATATCGGGCGCCTGTCGAACCTTCGCCCGCCTCCGCCGCCGTCCTGCCGCCGACGAGGATGCCGGCGGCCTGACCCCAGACCGGCCAGTTCTTGTCCGGGCCGACATCGTGCCCCATGTCCTGAAGCACCTTCAACGTGTCGGCGGACAAGGCGAAGGGCTCGATCGCCACCGTGTCCGGCATCCATTGGTGATGAAGCCGCGGCGCATCGATCGCCTCCTGCAGCGTCATGCCATGGTCGATGACGTTGAGGATGGCTTCGAGCGTGATGGTGATGATGCGGGCGCCGCCGGGGCTGCCGATGACCATGAACGGTTTGCCGTCCTTGGTCACGATGGTCGGGCTCATGGAGGAGAGCGGCGTCTTGCCCGGAGCGATCGCATTGGCCTCTCCCTGCACGAGCCCGTAGAGGTTCGGTGCGCCGGGCTTGGAGGTGAAGTCGTCCATTTCGTTGTTGAGCAGGATGCCGGTGCCGGGCGCGACGACGCCTGCGCCGAAGGAGCCGTTGAGTGTATAGGTGACCGA
The DNA here is from genome assembly GCF_004343445.1 of Rhizobium sp. PP-CC-3G-465. Taxonomy (NCBI): domain Bacteria; kingdom Pseudomonadati; phylum Pseudomonadota; class Alphaproteobacteria; order Hyphomicrobiales; family Rhizobiaceae; genus Rhizobium; species Rhizobium sp. PP-CC-3G-465. The sequence goes on along the minus strand of NZ_SLYH01000001.1, from coordinate 2,277,094 downwards.
GACCGCGTTGCCTGCGCTGTCCATGATCGAGTAATGCGTCGTCTCGTGGCTTTCCCCGAGCCCCTTGGGTGCAAGCTGGGCGGAAATGCCGGCCTTCTCAAGGTCGATCTTGCCGCGGATCTCCTGCGCATAGGCCTTGTCGAGCAGCTTCTCCACCGGGTTCTCGACGAAGTCGGGGTCGCCGAGCGCCGAGTTGCGGTCGACATAGGCATAGCGCATCGCCTCGATCATCACATGCGCCGTCGCCGCCGAACCGGAGCCGAGTTCACCGAGCGGATAGCCTTCGAGAATGTTGAGGATTTCGCAGAGGATGACGCCGCCGGAGCTCGGCGGAGGGGAGGAGATGATCTCATAGCCGCGATAGGTGCAGGTGACCGGCTTCAATTCGCGCACCGCGTAGCGCTCGAAATCCGCCTTCGTCAGGATGCCGCCCTTCTCCGCGCTCGCCTTGACGATGTCGTCCGCGATCGCGCCCTTGTAGAACGCATCCGGCCCCGTCTTCGAGATCGCAGCCAGGCTGCGCCCGAGGTCCGGCTGAACCAGCGTCGCACCGATCTTCGGGGCTTGGCCGTCGGGCGTCAGGAAGATCGCGGCGGCGGCGGGGTCGCGGCCGAGCTTCTTCAGGCTGTTGCCGAGGGAAGTGACATCGCCGCCATCGAGGGTGAAGCCCTGCTCAGCGAGTTTGACCGCCGGTGCCAGAAGTGCCTCGCGCGACAGGGTGCCGAAGCGGGTGCGCGCGGCCTCGAAACCGGCCACCGATCCGGGCACGCCGACGGCGAGATAGCCATCCGTGCTGCGGCCCTTGGCGATCTCGCCCCTGTCGTCGAGATACATCGTCTTGGTCGCGGCAAGCGGCGCCCGCTCGCGGAAATCGAGAAAGCTGGTGCGGCCGTCGGCAAGGCGCACCGTCATGAAGCCGCCGCCGCCGATATTGCCGGCGGTGGGGTAGACGACGGCCAGCGCATAGCCGACCGCAACTGCGGCATCCACCGCATTGCCGCCCTGTTTCAGGATCTCCACGCCGACATCCGACGCTAGGTGCTGGGCCGTGACGACCATGCCGTTTTCACCCGCAACCGGCTGCGGCGAGGCCGCCTGTGCAGGGGATACGGCAAGGCCGATCACGAGGGTCAGATGCACGAGAGGGGTGCGGATGAGGGTCATAAGCGTGGCTCCTCCGGGTCGGCGATCACAGTCGCGAGCGGGGAGGATAGCCCAAACGGCAAGCCGCCGCTTCGGAAAAATGCGTGCTCAGTCGTCGATCCGCAGCACGCCATAGGCGCCGAGCCGAACGTCCCCGGTGCCGAGCCGTTCGGCCGTCAGCGGACCGACCGCGGCATCGATCATCGTTTCCGCATCCAGCCGACAGGCCGATGCATCCGGAGGGATGCCGAGCGCGGACAGATCGAGCGTCTGCGGTCGTGGCGTCAGGTTGACGGCAAGGATCGTCCGGCCATTTTGCCTCTGCGCGCACATTGCGAGAACCGCATCCGGCCGGTCGGAGGCGATGATGGTGGCCTCCGCGCCGGCGAGATCCGCAAGCATGGCGACGGCATGAAACAGCGGTCGCCGCCCGCCTTCGGGAACGGGTTCGTTTGCGCCGGCGATCAGGCCGAACGGGCCCGTGAGGGCCGAAAGCGTCAACTGATCGAGCCCGGCCGGTGCGACTGAGATGGCATAGCCGATGGCGTAGGCGGCAGCGAAAAGACCGTTCTGGCGCGGGTCGCGGTTCGCCATCGGAATCCGGCTGCCATCCGGATTGTCCATCGTCCGGCTGCCATAGGGGTTCTGGCGCATGGGGATCGTGGAGGGCCCGATGCGATAGCGCCGGTCGCTGTAGATCGCGCGCACCGAGCGGGTGATGAAGGGCAGCGCCTCCAGCGTCTGCATGACGCTGCGGTCGTCCGCCGCATGCACGATCGGGTTGGTACAATGGCTGATGAAATCGAGTGCTGCCGCGGGCACCCGCTTGCGGTTCAGTTCGGTGAAGTAGCTGAGCATGCCGCCACCGAGCGCTCGGCTCGGGAATGCCGCCCGCGCTGCGGCATAGATGTCATCGAGCGGCGGGCAGTCCGGCCAGGCGCTGCCCGGCGGTGTCGATTGCCGATCGACGGAGGGTGACACCATGACGGCGTCCGGCGCGAACCCTGCTTTGTCCATCGCTGCGGCCATCGCTCGGAGTTCGTCACCAAAGGGCTCCCGGCAGGGCAGCGCGATCTCCAGCGTGGACGATCCCTGATGCCGGGCCGCAAAAGCTGCGAAGGCATCGAATGCGGAACCATCGTGGCCTGCGAGCGGATCGACGTGGAAGAGCAACGCCTGCGCCTGCGGGCCGAGGCCGGCGTCAAGCAAGGCTTGCGTCGCTGCCGCTTCCTCAGGCGTGACGACCAGCCCGATCGGCGGCAGCGGTTGTGCAGGACCTTCCTGAAGCGTCAGTTTCACAGGGCCGTCCAGCTGCGCCGAGCGTGAACCAGCACGGCGAGACCGCTTATCCACGACCTGCAACGTGACCTGCTGTGCAACATCCACGCCAGCCTCTATCCGGTAGGGCCAGGGCAGAGCAAGCGGGCGGACATAGGTCTTGTAGGAGGCATCCGACCAGTTGCGCTGGTCTTCCATCTCGAACGTATCCCCCTCCATCCGGCATTCCACGCTGACGCCCGGCAGAGCCTGATGGGTGATAGCGCGCATCTCCTTGAAGGGCTGCCAGGGTTCGATGAGGTCCGGCAGGACGGTCGCCTCGACGGTCCCATCGATATGCTCGATGCGAACCGGCGTTCCTGCGACGCCGACGATCGGGTGGAGCACGCAGAAGCCGCAGCGATTGGTCTCGAATCCTGTTTCGGACCGTGCCGTGCCCGAAAAGTCGAGCCGACCGCCTTTGTCACCTTCGACCCGGGCCTGAAGCACGAGCTGCGTCCCCTCCGGGCCATGGCATGTCGCATGGTAGGTGACGGTGAAGCCGTCCGCGCGCTGATCCACGACAAGATCTTCGATCTCGGGATCGTAGGTGCCCCAGTCGCGATCACGCACGAGGAAGGACACGGCGCGAAGCACCTCCACACCGTCAAAGCGGATGTTGAGCAGTGCGCCGCCGGAAAGCTCCGCCGAAAGTCCTCCAGCCGCGAGCACGCGGGAATCCGGCTCAGTGCGAACGGTGCCGGTCAGGCGGAAAGCGAGCGCATCGTCCGTCATGCGATCAGCGGCCCGATCGCGACGGGCTGCAGCGTCGCCGCACTTTCATAGGCCGCCTCCACCAGCGCGAAGGTCTTCAGATTGTCGGCTCCGGACGTCGAGGTTTCCGCGCCGCTCGCCAGTCGTTCCGTCCAGTGCTGCTGGATGGCAAGGACGCTTTCCTGGATATTGTGCCACGGGCGCGATGCCCAAGGGAGGAGGGTCGGTGATACGTCGTGGATCTCCGTGCCGGATGCATTCGTGATCTCCAGCCGGTACCCTTGCATCAGCCGCAACGAGCCTTCGGTCCCATCCAGCTCGATCAGAGTCTCCGGGAAAGGCTCGACGGAGGCCTTGGTGGCATAGCTGACATCGACGACCGACGTCGCGCCGTTCTCGTGATCGAGCAGGATCGTCGCGACGTCCTCGCCCTTGATCGCAGGATTGACGCGCTTGGTGCGGGCAGTGAGCGTCGTGACGTCGCCCAGAATGTAGCGGGCGATGTCCAGCGTGTGGATGCCCAGATCCTCGATGATGAAACGCGCGCCTTTGGCCAGATAGGGCTGGCCCGAGAACACGTCATAGCCGGAGCGGAACGAGAAGCGGCCCCAGAACGGCGTGCCGATCTGGGCCGTATCGAGCGCCTTGCGCACCGCCTGGATCGGCGTCTGCCAGCGGAAATTCTCGTGGATCATCAGGGGAACGCCCACTGCCTCGCAGGCCGCGACCATGGCTTTGGCATCGCGGAGCGTCGGCGCGAAAGGCTTCTGGCAGATGACCGGCAGGCGGTGCGAAGCTGCCATCTCCACCAGCGCGCGGTGGCTGTTGACCGTGGTGGCGATGTCGACGAAATCGAAGCCGCCATCCGCCATCATCTGCGCGGCGTCGCTATAGCGGCGCGCGATCCCGAACTGGTCGCCGACGATCCGCAGGCGCTCCGGGTCGCGGTCGCAGATGGCGACGATCTCGGCGTCTTCCACATCCTGCCAGGCATGCATCTGGTTGACGGCAAAGAAGCCGCAACCGATCAGCGCTCCTCGAAAACTCGGCATGGTCAATGTCCTTGAAAAGTGTCGTTCAGGGTCCAGCCCGGCCAATCAGGTCAGGCTATGTAAGGAAGGCTGGTATAATGAGTCAACCAGCCGATGTCGCGCGTCCGTCGCGGATCTGGGCGAAGTAGCCATCGCGTCCCACCTGTCCGCCCTTCAATGCAATCTGCAATCCGTTGGTCGGGGCATGCAGGCCATGGGCGGTGCACAGCGGCGATCCCGGTGTTTCCGGCAGCGGCAGCAGGGTCGTGAGGGCATCGACCTTCAGCGCGCCGAGCGCATGGCTCGACGTGTCGCCGCCCGCGATGACAGCCCGGCCAAGACCTTGCGTTTCGATGAGGTGCAGGAGAATCCGGCCAAGCATCTGCCCCAGCCGATGCCGGCTGCCGGCCACCCGGTCGATCTCGCCGCCACGGTCGGCCTGCGGACCAAGCGCGGTATGCAGGATGACGCTGCGGCCGGCGGCAAGGCTCGTCTGCGCCTCCCGGATCGCGCAGCCGATAACGCTTTCGCCGTCCTCCCCGAGAAGAGCCAGAGGATCGAGTGGCACGCCGTCGAAGCCGTCGGAGCCTGTCGCCTGCCGGATCTGCCGCTCCGTGGTCGGAGAGACGCTGCCGGAGACGACCGCGATCCGGTCGGCCTTGCCAGGGGACGGAAAGTCCCGTGCGCCCTCGACCAGCCCTGCGGAGCGCCAAGCCTGGAGCAGCGCATATTCGACGCCCGACGATCCCGCCATGAACCGCGAACCGTGGTTGGCAAGCCGGAGAAGTTGCGCGCCTGCCGCCTTCTGCGTCTCCGGTCCGTCCACATCCAGCATCAGAATGCCCTTGCCGGCAAGCGTTGCGGCGCGCGCATCGATCTGCGCATCCGTGAGCATGGTGAGATCGGCCAGCGCCACCGGCAGTTCTGTCTGGTGCCCGAGATGCTGCGTAAGATCGGCCTCGTTCATCGGTGTCACCGGATGCCGGCTCATGACGGGATGGCGATCGATACGATAGACGTCGCCTTGATAGCCGGCGAACAAATGGCCGAAGGCCGTGTAGCGCTTGAGCTGCGGTGCCCCGACGACAAGGGGTGCGAGACCCTGACCGAAGACATCGAGCCCGATCTCGATCGCCCGGCCGATATTACCGACCGCAGGGGCCGAATCGAAGGTCGAGCAAACCTTGTAGTGAGAGACGGTCGCCTCCAGCGCCTTCAGCCATTGAAAGACCGGCGTCAGGTGTTCCTCCATCCAGTCCGGTGTCTCGCTGCGGCTGGTGCCGGCAAGGCCGATGGCGCGGCAATGGGCAAAGCGCTGCAGCAGCGCATCATCGGGGATGCGCAGGAAGAGCACGGTCTCCACGCCATGGGAGGCCAGCGCCTCCATGACGTCGGTCGAGCCGGTGAAATCATCGCCGTAATAGCTGAGAAGCAGGGGGGCCGCCATGTCAGGCATCCTTTCCGCCGAAGGTCTTCAAGGATGCCGCAAGCTCGGGGTGGTCGAGCGCGTAGGTTTCGAGCGGGATGTCGGCGACGGCGGCCTCCCAGGCCTGCCGCACGGCATGCACGCCCGCGGCAGGTCCGCCGGGATGGCTGACGATGCCGCCCCCGCAGAGGTAAAGAAGATCGGTCGTCCGCCCCGTGCGTCGATAGGTTTCGGGCGCCTGCCCACCCCACTGCCCGGACCCGGCAACCGGAAGCAGGCAATCCGCCGGCGAAAAGAGCGGTGTGGACACGGCCTTGAAGGATTCGACGAAGCTCTCGTCCGGCTCCCAGTATTTCACGCCGATGCCGTTGATCTGGAACTGATCGACGCCAAGCAGCCGCCAGAACTGCTGCCAGACCTTGAAGTCGAAACCGATGCCGGGATGCCGGGTCAGAACATCCCAGCCGTTGCGATGCGCATGCAGCACGAGGCCGGAGCGCTTGCGGAGGAACGCCATGCCGCCCATGCCGATCGAGTTGATATTGACGACGGCGCAATTGCCACCGGCGCTGAGCACCATGTCGTGGTTGCGCATCATCTCGTCCGGGTCCGTATGCGAGATGCCGAAGGCATACATCACCTTCTTGCCGGTCTTCTGCTCGTAATCGAGGATCAGCGGCATGATGGCGGCGACGCGCTCCTTCAGCGGCGAATAGGCCGGGCTCATCAGCTTTTCGTCGTCCTTGATGAAATCGACGCCGGAGCCGATCAGTTCGCCGACCAGTTCGGCCGTTTCCATCGGTCTCAAACCCAGGGCTGGCTTGACGATCGTGCCGATGATCGGCCGGCCCTCGACGCCCGTCAGCCGCCGGCTGCCCGGCAGGCCGAACTGGGGGCCGGGATAGGCGGCACCATATTCCGGTGGCAGCTTGAGATCCACGACACGAAGCCCCGTCATGCCCTTGATGGAGAAGATGCCGCCGATGGCGATCGTCATCAGCGCCGAGAGGTCCGTGCCCACGGCGTCGAGCGGAAAGGCGATGTCCACATCGGCCCGGTGGATGGTTCCGTGATCCGATGGCGCTTCCGGCCAGCTCGGCGTCTTCGCGGGCTCAAGCGGCCGGATCGCGATCACCCGTGCAGCAACCCGTGCCTTCAGTTCTTCCGTTTCACCCGGAACCGGCACGAAGGTCCCTGTAGACTGGTCGCTGGCGATTTTGGCAGCCATGGCCTCGACGCTTCCCGTCGTCTCGATGCGATAGGTCACGGTGATCATCGGCTTCTCCTCCCCGTCTCGACCTGCCGGCTCCGGCAGATCGTCGTTGATGAACTGGTATAATGAGTATAACAATGACGCAAGTATCGATGACCGGAAAATGCGCAGAAGCAGCAGCCGTTGCGACAGGGGAGAAAGCGAGGCGCGGACGCGTTTCCCTTTTCCAAGCGCGTTGCGGCATGCGAAGATGCAGGATCGAACAAATATCCGGAACCTCATGAGCCAGCCGACCGAAACCATCACGCGCCGAAAACTGTCCGACGAGGTTTTTTCCCGCCTGCAGGCGATGATCACGTCCGGCGAGCTGAATCCCGGCGACGAAATGCCCTCGGAGCGGGAGCTGATGGAGCGTTTCGGCGTCGGGCGGCCGGCGATCCGCGAGGCGATGCAGGCACTGGCCAATATGGGCCTCGTCGTAATCTCGCATGGGGAACGCGCCCGGGTGCTGGAGCTTACGGCCCGGTCGATCCTGCGTCAGGTGGATACGACGGCTCAGATGATGCTCGCGAAATCCTCCGACACGCTGGAGCACCTGAAAAGCGCTCGCATCTTCTTCGAGCGGGGCATGGCAAGGGACGCTGCCGTCAAGGCGACCGAAGCCGATATTACAGACCTCGCGGCGATCCTCGTTCGGCAGGAGGCGGCACTGGACGATGCCGCCGCCTTCATCGCGGCCGACATGGAGTTTCACAGCCGCATCGCCCGCATCTCCGGCAATCCCATCTATATCGCCGTCAGCGAAGCTATGCTCGCCTGGTTGCGCGGCTACCACACGCACATGCTGATCTGGACCGGCAAGGAGACCGTGACGCTCTCCGAGCACCAATCCATCATCGACTGCATTGTCGCCCGCGACGCCGATGCCACGGAGCAGGCCATGCTGCGCCACCTCGAACGCTCCCGCGCGCTCTACACGTCGAAGGACGCATAAACCCCGACGCATCTTAATGTTCGCCTGACCTTTCGGAAATGGGACTGAAAACGATTCCGGTTTGGCGGAATATGCAGTAGAACCCGACACCCTCGAACAATTTCTTGCCGTTCCGTTTCGAAGCCGAGGGGCCGGGAACCGCAGCATCATGACGACGGGTACAGGGAGTGGCGGACATGGACTCAGGCGAAATCGCACGCATCTCCGCATGGCTGACGACGCAGGGTCTCAAGGGCTCCGACGAGATGGAGATCATGCGTGGCTTCTGCGAGCATCTGCGCGAAGCCGGGCTGCCGCTCGACAGAGGGCTCGCGCTCATCGACACCCTCCACCCGGTCTATGAAGGGCGCGCCTTCCAGTGGGACAGCCGCGAGCCGGGCAAGGGCATGTTCGAATACGGCCCGACGAACGAGGGCGTCTCCGAGGAAAACTGGAAGCGTTCGCCGTTCTACCACCTGCGCGAAACCAACGGCAACGAGTTGCGCCGCCGGATCGGCTTCGGCGATCCCACCGATTTCTATGCGCTGGACACGCTGCTGGCGGACGGTCATCGCGACTATATCGCCATGATCCACCGCTTCTCGCCGGACGCCCATATCGGCGATATGGACTGTTTCTACTCGCACTGGACGACGGCCGACGAGGGTGGTTTTTCGGATCAGGGGGTCGATGCGCTGCGCTCGCTGGTGCCCGTCCTCGCCCTTGCCATCAAGGCAGGATCGCTCAGCCGCGTCACGCGGACGATTGCCGAAGTCTATCTCGGCGAAGACGCCGCAAGCCACGTGCTGGAAGGCCGCATCACCCGGGGCAAGGCCGAGCGGATTTCGGCAGTGCTCTGGTTTTCCGACCTGCAGAACTACACCCGCATCACCGAAAGCCTCGCCCCGGACGAAATCATTCCGTTCCTCAACGATTACGCCGATGCGGTCATCACCTCCATCCATGAGGCCGGGGGCAATGTGCTGAAACTGATCGGCGACGGCACGCTGGCGATCTTCAAGGCGGAGGAGCGGGAAGATGCCTGTCGTCGGGCGCTGGACGCCGAACGGCGCCTGCGCGGCAAGCTTGCCGATCTCAACGCACGCCGCGCCATGGAAGGCCGCCCGACCACCGAAGTCTATCTCGGGCTGCATATCGGGGACGTTTTCTATGGCAATATCGGCAGCGCCGATCGCCTCGATTTCACGGTCATCGGACCCGCCGTCAACGAGGTCAGCCGCATCGCCTCGCTTTGCCGTTTCGTCGATCGCACGGTCGTCATGTCCTCGCCCTTCGTGGCGGCGGCACCGCCTCCCGGCGACAGGGAGGTGGTCTCCATCGGCCGCTATGCCTTGCGCGGCGTGAAGCTGGCACAGGAACTTTTCACCCTCATGCCGGTGCCGGAAACGGACGTGTGAACGACAGACAGAAGGCAAGCGGGAAAGGTGCCTGCATCCGCAGCCAGCCTTCCGATTTCTGCCTTATGACTTACGTATGATCCGCCGCGCCCTCGGGGCTCGGAACAGGGAAGGTCGATAGATGAAGATGAACAGGCTCGCCGAGCAGGTCCGCAAGACAGGCTCCGTGCCGCTCTCCTGGGCGGGATCGACGATGGCCATGGATTACCTGAATATCGGCGATGCCCTGAGCCCGGTCATGGTGGCGCTCCTCAGCGGAAAGCCGGTTCATCGGGTTCCCTCCCGCTCCAAGACGATGCGCATGGCCTGCGTCGGCACCATCGCGCATGGCGTTTCCGGCGGTGAGGTCTGGTTCTGGGGTACGGGGTCCTCGCGCTGGACCAATCCATCGGCGGCAAAGGAGGAGTTGATCCCGTTCGCGCCTTCCGAAGACTCAACGTTTCACGTCACGGCAACGCGGGGGCCCCTGTCGGAGGCGCTGATCACCGGCTCGGCGGAAGGCACGGTCGGCATCTATGGCGATCCCGTCTGGCTGCTGCCGCGGTTCTATGCGCCACCGGTTGAGAAGACCTGGAAGCTCGGCGTCATCGTCCACCTGTCGGAACTGGCCGATCGCGATCCGGAAGCACACCTGAAGGAAACGCTGCTGCGTTACAAAATACCGGAGGCCTTCGCTCCGCATGTCCGCCTGATCAACACGGTCACGCCCATCGGTATGGACGCCATGAAAACCCGGATCGACGAGATCCTCGCCTGCGAACGGATCGTTTCCACCAGCCTGCACGGCATGGTGTTTGCCGAAAGCTACAATATTCCCTGTCTGCATTTCGCTACGCATGGTCCGGTGAACGGGCTGCACATGCGAAAGCTCGACGAGACCTGCGACCTCGATCCCCGGGTTATCGATCTCTATCGCGGTCTCGGCCTCACCGAACTGCCCGTCTATGCCTTGCCCCGCACGGAACTGACCGATTGGGACGATCTCATCTCCGCCATCGACCGCGCCTGGACGCCGAAGGCGTTCGATGCGGAAGCGTTGATCGCCGCCTTTCCGCTCGATTTCGCACCGCTGGAAGCCCGTCCGGGCGAAACCATCTGGGAGCACCCGGTGCTTCAGGGGCTGGTGCTGCAGCATGACGTGAAGGAGCTCAACCTTGCCGACAGGCTGCGCAACAAGGCCTGAGCGCGCAAGCGCTCGGCACCGCGACGTCTGCGTCAGCGCCCTTTGCTGGTCTCGATCAGTGTCAGAACGAGGGCGGACAGGAGTGCGAGCGGCGGGGTCGGTGCCGTCTGGGGCTTCGAGCTCTGCGCCGGCGACAGCCCGACCTTGCCCACCGGCTGATCGCTGGCATTGATGCCGCTATTGCCGAGCGTCCACCAGCCATCCCGCAGGATGCGCTCCAGAATGAACGTGGCCACATCGAGCGAGCGAGACGGAGAACCCGGCGGCAGGATGTCGGCGGCCGTCGGATTGCGCTCGTTCATCACGGAATAATAGATTTGCTTCAGATCGTCATCGATATCGTCGGAGCCTTCGGTCGCCGTATTGACCTTCTGGCGCAGCCGCCGCAGATCGGCCACCGTCACGGGTTCCCCGCCTGCGACCTTCAGCACTTCGTTCGCGAAGGCTTCGGGATCGGCATTGGCCGAGGAGAGAAGGTCGCCAAGCGGAGAGCCGGGGGTTGCCTGCCGGTTGCGGATGACCTTGGCCGCACCACGGATACCCTCGCGGAAAGCCTCGCGACGAACGGTCTCCTCGGCGGTGTGCGCTGCATCCAGCGCTGCCGCCATGTCAAGGAGAACGGCCGAGATCTCCGGGCTGGCACCCGAAATTGCCGTCTCGCGCGCACGCGCCACGAGACCGTCCAGCCGAGCCTTTTCGTCACTCATCGCTGCTCTTCCGTATCGACTGCATCAAGGTGTCACTTCAATGTGGTGTAGAGCGAATCGAGCCGCTCTGCATAGCGCTCCGGCGAAAACAATTTCGCCCGCTCGAGGCCCTCGGCCTCGTAATACCGCATCAGGGCATCGTCATGGGCGACATCGCGAATGGCCTGCGCGATTGCATTGACGTCATAGGGATCGACCACGATGGCGCTGTCGCCGGCAATTTCCGGATTGGCACCTTCGCTGCCGGTGATGACGGCCGTTCCCAGCTGCATGGCTTCGAGGATCGGCAGGCCGAATCCTTCGTAGAGCGACGGAAAGACGACGGAGCGGGCGCAGCGGATCAGGGACATCAGCAGGCTTAGCGGTAGATATTCGAGGCGTACGATCGAGGAGGAGCGCGTCACGTGACCGATCGTCGGGTCATAGACGTCCGTCTTCTTGCCGCCGCCGGGAACGCCGAGAAGCCGGAGGTCGTTGGCGTTCTTCCACACCAGCTGGCCGACGATCACGAGGGGATAGCTGACCTGGCTCGCCAGATAGGCCTCGATGATCCGGCCGATGTTCTTCTTCGGCTCGATCGCGCCGAAGAACAGGAAGAATTTCTTGTGCTCCAGTCCGAAGATCGACGCGACCTCGTTGCGCACCTCGTCCTCGTCGCGGTTGAGGATATGGCTCGGCAGGTTGACCGCCTGGTAGGTGTTGGTCACCCGGCTTTCGTCCACGCCGAGGAGTTCGACGATATCGCGCTTCGAGACCTCCGAGACCGTGACGATGTGATCGGCCTTGTCGGCGATCTTGCGGACGGTCTTCAGGAACTCGCGTTTGTTGTCGAGCGTGGCATAGGGCAGGCGCAGCGGCACGAGGTCATGGATCGTGTAGATGTTCGCCGCATTTTTCAGCTTGATCGGCAGCGGATACGTCCAGTGGGCGATGTCGGCGGACTGGTCGTAGCTCGTCTGCATGAACTGGCCGTAGGTGCGGAAGTGCCAGCGCGAAATCGTATAGAGATTGCGAGAGTTGAAGATGCGCTCGTGCTTGGGCAATCCGCCCGGCACATGCCGCGCGATGACCTTGCCGGTGATCGGCACCTGGCGCGCCGTGGTGCCGAGCGGCGACGTCGCCAGCCGCTTGATGACCTCGGTCGGTTTCAGCGCCCGCGTCGACGGGTCGAAGAACCCGACTTCCGAAAGCAGGGCATTTTTGCCGACCGAAGCGCGAACGCCATAGAGAAGGTCGATGGGGTAGCCGAGTTCGGACAGGTGGCCGCTGAGATTGCGGGCATAGGTGGCGATGCCCGTCCCCTTTTCCAGGGCCAGATTGTAACCGTCGATCATCACGCGGGGCTTGGTCATCGAATGCTTATCGTCCTGTCTTCGTCCCCTCGAATGCGGTGCGGGCGGCGAGCCCACATCTCGAGGGGGAGATGTGTCTGTAAGGATGGGAAGACCACGTCCTGAAGCGAAACTGCGTTGGTTATCTAGGCGATTGACCTTCCGGAAGCAACCGGAAGGGTGCATCGCTCTGTCGGTCCGGCCTTTCGTCGAAAGGATAAAGGAGACGTCCGATGGTGCGGAAGGTGCGTTCGGGCCGCTCGCGAAAGAAGTCGATCGGGTAGTGCAGGTAGTAATCGGCATCTTCGGCCGTTGCGACCTGTCTGACGGCAGCGGCGACGATCGGCGTCAGTGCGTGGCGCCAACCCAGAACCCCGTAGGGGCCAGAGGCGCGCCACGAAGGCGGCTTTCGATAGGCGAAGGCCGGCGCGACAGGGCGGCGGAGATCGCCGATGACGGCCTCGAACGTCGAGTTCTCACCCGTCTCCGGCTGGAAATAGCGAGGATACAGCAGATATGTCGCGGCGAACACCTGCTCGATGGTCAGGCGCCGCTGCCGGCGCGCCGTTGTCTGCCGATCCTCCGTCAGACCCCATCCGGCATAGAAGGGCAGGCCGAGAACGGTGACGGGCAGCCCTCGCAGCAGCGCCTCGAACCCGGCAAGGGACGTGATGGCGTAGACATGGTCGATCGTCTCGAAGGCACGGGACAGGGGGATGCGGTCTGTGAGGACCGTGCAGATGCGCGCGAGTTCGAAGAGGTCTGCGTACGAGCTTCGAACACCGCTGAGCACGTCTGGGTGCGGCTTGTAGATGACCTCGGCATCAGGGTTTTCGGCAACGGCCTCCCGCACCATGTCCTCGTTGGTCACGGGCCGCGGGCAGCCATAACGGATCGATGCATCGCCATCCACTTGGCCCAGCGCCAGCACCCGTCGCTTGCGCTTGGGTCCGTATGGCAAGGCGACCTCACGCAAGGGCGCGTTGTACTTGCTGATTCCCGTCGACAGAAGCAGCGCCATTCCTTGACGCGCCCGCTCCATCAACAGGGGATCTCCCTCGAAATCGTGATGTTGCAGGATGTCTTCGAGATCGGAGGCCGTCCGGCTGTCGAAATAGGCCGTCTGCCTGTCCACGATCAGCGATAGCGGCGGCGTGCGACCGGCATGCGGAACGGCCGAACGGATGAAACCATCCTCCACGACATGGACCGGGATCGCGTTGCGACGTGCGAATGCCCGGACCGTTTCCGGCAGGTTCAGGCTCCAGACGAAAATCTCGGGCGAGGCTGCGAGATCGATCCGGTCAAGCCACTCTGTGCGAAGCCGGGTCTCGCTGAGGAAGAAGGGAACGAAAACGAAGGTCCGCTCCGGAAAATAGCGGCGCAGTACCTCTCTCTTCCAGGCCTGCATATGAAAGGCATAGGTGAGGACCGGCAGTCTGTCGGTTTGTGGATCTACGGCGGGTCTCATCCCGGATTGATCACGGACGTGTCGTCGCTGCTCTCATCGATGCCTTCGATATCGCCGGCGCCGAACTTCAGGCGATCCTCGCCGATGGCGGCCACGGCATCGTCGGTGCTGTCCATCGGCGTGATTTTCATGCGGTCTATGGTGAAGAATGCGTTGCAATAGCGGCGCAACAGGACAGGTGACGATGTGAAGATCAGGAAGCCCGATGTCTGCATCCGCTCCTCGACCAGTTCCACGCACCGCTCGCGAAACGCGCCGCGGCCACCCAGAAGCGTCTCGTCGACGATATAGGTCTCGAACGGAATCGCATAGCACGAGGTGAACAGCAGGCGCGTGCGTTCGTCGCGGTTGAGCAGTTTCATCGGCTTGTCGATCGCCTTGCCCACCTCGGCAAAGTCGATCACAAAACGGATGATCGGCAAGGGGTCGAAACCGAAGACGCGGCAGAGAAAGGCCAGGTTTTCCCGTCCCGTCAGGGCATTGTTGAAGACACCGCCACCGGCGACCGGAAAGGAAACGAGCGATTCCCGGCGCACGCTGCCGAGGTCCGGACGAAGCTTGCCCGTGGTCAGCTGCACGGTGCTCGTCTTCCCGCCGCCGGGCGGCGACAGGATTCCGGTGATCTTGTCGCCGGGGAACAGAGCGCTGGCATCGTCCAGCACCTTCGTCTTCTCGTTTTTCTGACGAAGCGTCTTGTGCACATTGGTAAAGGTAACGCTCACGCCTGGCCTTCCGTCTCGTTTGTTGTGCCTTCCCCGCTTCGGGCAAGGATCTCGCGCATCCATCCCAAACCGTCGATCGGGTTGAGAAAGACAGTATCCGAAGGCGCAATCTCGTGAAACACGGGAATGTCCGACACGATGGCAGGAACGCCCAGCGCTCCCGCTTCCAGAAGAGGAATGCCAAGCCCTTCCGCAAAGGAGGGAAAGAGCAGGGCTCTCGCGCCCTTGAGCAGCAACTGAACCTCGTGATCGCCGAGACCGCCGAACTCCAGCACATGTTCCCGGATGACCGGCGACCGTTCCAGCATGTCGATGACGTTCTCGTTCTCCCATCCGCGCTTGCCGATGATGCAAAGGCGCGGGATCTGTTGTCGATCCGCCATCATGCGCCAGATCTCCAGCAGCAGAAGATGGTTTTTTCTGGGTTCGATGGTGCCGAGCGTCACGAAATAGGGGTTGGGATCCTCGATGACGGCGCGAACGGCGGGGGCGACCGGCGCTGAAGCCACGGCACCGAATGTCAGGGTGGGAATGATCACCTCCGTGCCCGACAGCCTCATGCTCTGCGCTGCGGCATAGGCCTGCATGCGCAACGCCGTATCCTTCGAGTTTGCGACGACCTGGACCGGTGCATCGAAAAGTTCATCGAGATAGGCGGTGAACTGCTTGTAGGTCTGCGGCCGCTGATACTCCGGAAAATCGATCGGAATGAGATCGTGGATATAGACGACCCGCTTCATCTCGGCCTTCGGATCGAGCCGTTTCATGCCACCCTTCACCTTGCCGAGGCCGGAATGGGAGGCAACGACATAGGTGGTCTGCCGGTTGATGATCGAGCGGGGCAAGCGATGTGACATGCGATCGACGAAGGGCATGACCGAGAGGCGCCAATCGGCGGTCGTCTCCAGGCGTTCGCCGGAACTCCCGTTCCAGGCGGCATCGAGATGGCTGAGGACGGCGCGGCCGAGGGAATGATCGAGCCGGCAGATGCCGTGGATGCCTGCATGTAGAAAATGGCAGTTGGTGCCGAAGCGCGCGACGAGGTCGAGGCCGATGGCGAGGTCGATGCGATCGACGCCGGTGCCGAACGGCTTGTGGCGGCTGCGCACCAGTCGCGAAAGATCGAAGAGCACGCTCGGCGTCTCGATCGTCAGCGGCGTCATGGAAAGGCGATACATGAAAACTCGTCAGACGTTGCGGCTGCGCGCCTGCAGGTCGCGCAAAGCCGGTAGGAAAAGCGCGGGATCGCCCCGCAAGGATAGGCTTACTCGCGCCACTTTCGCACACTATTCGCCTATGGTATACGCTCGGCCAAAGGGCCAAGGCGATACCGGGCGGCCGGTAAGCCCATTTCAGTAATGCCGCGATGGTGGAATTTGTCTCAAAAACTCATTGATATTGTTAAATCGGAGGGCACCATTCCGCTCTCCTGGGTAACCACGACGGGTAAGGAATCCTATCTCAACCTTGGTGACGCCCTGTCCGCCGTTATCGTTTCGATGATGTCGGGCCTGCCGGTGCATCACATGGCTGCCAAGTCCCAGGCCACGCGGCTGGCGGCGGTCGGCACGATCGGTCACATGTTTGCGGGCGGCGACGTTTCTTTCTGGGGAACAGGCACCTCGCCCAACCTCAATCCGCATCAGGGCGACAAGCCGAAGATCGCTTATCAGACGCCGGCAGACACCCGGATCACGACCTATGCGACGCGCGGTCCGTTCAGTCGCCGCCTGCTGGCGCCCGATGCACAAGGGGCCGGCGTGTTCGGCGATCCGCTCTGGCTGCTGCCGCGGTTTCACACCGCACCGGTCGAAAAGACCTGCGAACTCGGCGTTATCCTGCATCTGTCCGAGCTGGAAGATCGCGCTTACGAAGCGCATCCCAAGCCGGAATCGCTGCGCCATCATGTCTCGGACGCCGACCGGTCGAGCGTCCGCCTGATCAATACGGTGACCCCGATTTCCGTTGGCGCGCTGCGGCAGCGGCTCGACGAAATTCTTTCGTGCAAGCGCATCGTCTCCACCAGCCTTCACGGCATGGTCTTTGCCGAATCCTACGGCATCCCCTGTCTTTACTTTTCCCCCCGCGCTGCACAGGCAGGTCCGGGAAAGATCGACCTGATGGAGGAGGAGGGGCTCGACCTTCGCTTCGTCGATCTTTACCAGGGCATCGGTCAGGAAAGCCTCGATGTCTGGTACCAGCCCCGCCGCACGGCGACGGACTGGGGCGCGCTGATCCGGGCGATCGACGACATCTGGTACCAGAAGACGTTTACCGGAGAAGAACTGATCGATGCCTTCCCCTTGCCGGGGACGATGCTCGACAAGGGTCCGACCGGCAGCGCCTTCGATCACCCTCTCATTGCTTCGCTTCCCATGGAGCGTCATCGGCCGCCAACCGAAGGCGTGCCGCCATCGCGCGGCTGGCTTTCGAAACTGGCGGCGCACGCCCGTGGCCTGAGCGGAGTTTGACGTGCCTCTAAAAGCAGCCAAAAGACTTTTCCGTCGTTCCGTCTCTCCCGACAGATCGGCAGCCTCCGGTGCCTTGGTGACAAGTGACCGGGGTGCGGCCGAAGCTGTGCGTCTCTCCTGGGTCTGGACGACCGACCGCCATCCCGACGCCAATCTCGGCGACGCCCTGAGCGCGGTGGTCGTTTCCGTGATGTCCGGCCTGCGGATCGAGCCGGCCGCGTTTGATCAACCGAGAGAGAGACTAGCGGCGGTCGGCACCATCGGGCATGCCCAGCAGGGTGCGTGTGTGCATCTGTGGGGCACGGGGTTCGACCTCAATCGCGGACCATCCGGCGCGCTCTCGCCTTACGCTGTGCCCCCTGAAACGGAACTCGTCGTGCACGCGGTTCGTGGACGGCAAACGGCCACCGGTCTGCGGGCTCTGGGTCTGGATGTACCCGATGTCTTCGGCGATCCCGTCTGGTTCCTGCCGCGTATTTTTCCCTTTCCCGACCTTGAGAAGCGCTTTGAGCTGGGCGTGATCGTCCATATTTCCGAGCTTGATGAGGCGACGGCGGCGGCAACCGTCAAGGCGCAGCTGACCCGATATGCCATTCCCCCGGAACTGGCGGACGACATTACGATCATCAACACGTACACGGATGCGACCATGGAGGGTTTCGAGCGAAAGGTGCGCGAGATCGCCGCCTGCCGCCGGATTCTCTCCACCAGTCTTCACGGTTTGGTCATAGCTGAAACTTACAACATCCCCTGCGCCTGGTTTTCGACCGGTCGCGGCGAGGCTGCGGCCTTACCTTTCGATGGCCCGCAGCCGATCGATCATCGTATGATCGACTTTTATGGCGGTGCCGATCGCGAGACCGTGCTGAGCTATCTTCAGCCATTGATGGAACCAACCGATTGGGCCGATGCCATCGGCTTCATCGATCGAAACTGGAAGGGACTGACCTATACCGGAGAAGCGCTGTTCAAGGCATTTCCGCTTCGCAAGGCCGTAAAATTCAAGGATTCCGTGTGGACCTGTCCGCCTGAGATCCTGGAGTCCAACCGATACTGACCTCAGGCACTGTGCCCTTTTTGCAGAGGCCTGTTTGTTTTTGTCTGGTGCGACCTTGAAGTCATTGTTTACCAGTTGGTGTTGAGATAACCAAAACGACACCGCTATTTCGGGGGAGCAGATCATCTTCGTCTGAAGGATCTGCGCTTGAGGGTGCCCATGCCGTTCTTGACCAAATTTACCAGTTTGTCGCTGGCCGCCATCTGCCTGAGCACCACGTCCTGCACGGTTATGCCGAGCTCCGGACCGAGCTCCGGGCAGATTCTCCAGGAAGCCAAGGATAGCTATTCCCCCTACACGGTGATTCCGGTCACCCAGGGTATCGTCTCGCTTCTCTCCAGCAGCCTCGACACGCAGCTCGCCGAAACACTGGGCAATACGCGCAAGCGAAGCTCGTCCATCATCGGCGTCGGCGACACGGTCGTCGTCTCCATTTGGGAAGCGTCGCCTGACGGTCTCTTCTCCGGCGGTTCCGCCAAGGGCGCGACGCAGATACCGGAACAGCCGGTCTCCGAGTCCGGCACGATCTCCGTGCCCTATGCCGGCACCGTGCAGGCTGCCAACCGCACGCCGCAGCAGGTCAAGGCCGCCATCGAGAATGCGCTCGCGCGCATCGCCATCCAGCCGCAGGTTCTCGTCAGCGTCGTCAAGAACGTTTCCAACACCGTCACCGTCACCGGCGAAGTCGCCAGCAGTGGCCGCATCGCTCTTTCGCCCCGCGGCGAGAAGCTGCTCGACGTCATCGCCATGGCAGGCGGACCGCGCATCGAATCGCATCAGCTCTCCGTCCAGATCACGCGCGGCCGACGCACGGAAACCGTTCCGATGGAGCGGCTGATTTCGGACCCGAGCGAGAACATCTACGTCCAGTCGGACGACGTCATTGCGCTCATTCGCCAGCCACGAAGCTTCACCGTGTTCGGTGCCGCGACGGCCAATGCGTCCATCCAGTTCGACGAATCGCAGCTCTTCCTCAACCAGGCACTTGCCAAGGTCGGCGGCCTGAACGACGAGCGGGCCAATGCGCGCGGCGTCTTCATCTACCGCACCGAGCCGACATCGCTCGTGCAGCGCATGGTGCCGGGCAAGGTCGCATCGTCCGGTGCGACGACGAACGTCATCTACCAGATCGACCTGAAGGATCCGAACGGCTTCTTCCTCCTCAAGGGCTTCAGCCTGCGAAACCGCGACCTGATCTATATCGCCAACTCTTCGCTCGCCGAGGTGCGCAAATTCGCAACCTTGGTCAGCTCGACCGCGGCGCCCGTCGCGCAGGCCGCATCTGTCGGTAGCACGCTGAACAACTTTAAGTAGTGAAAAAGAGAAGGCATTGTTGCGCCGCAATAATGCCTTCATCTCCGGGCAAAAGCTGTCTCAGGACATGATCGCCGCGCTTTGTCGCGGTGATCTTCCGAATGGCCGTAAGTCATGGTATACATGCTGCGAAACAGGCCGAAGACCCCTTCAGGAGTGCCAATGAGCGACGCGTCCAAGACCGCGAGAGCCGACAAGCTGAAATCACGGCAGGAGGATGGCGCACTTGTTCTGAGGCTGGATGAGGTTCGACCGAACCGTCAGATGGCGGCGGTGCCGAAGCGCATGCCGGATCTGCCTGCAAAGCCGGTTCGCAAGACTACGGTTACCTATAAATCCGAAAAGATGACCGGCTTCGTCACGAAGGCCAAGAGTGGCTTTTCGGGCGCAAAGCTTGCCTTTCTTCTGGTCGTCATCATCCCCACCATTATCGGCGGTCTTTATTACGCCGCCGTCGCTTCGCCGCGTTACGTCTCGGAGTTTCGCTTTTCGGTTCGTCCGGGCGAAGGGGGCGGTGGTTCGAGCGCTGCCGAACTCGCATTGACGATGTCGAACAGCTACATCGTATCCGATTACGCCATGAGCCGCGATGCGGTGGAGTCGCTGGAAAAAGATGTCGGCTTGCGGGAAATCTACTCGCGTCCCGAGGTGGATTTTCTGTCCCGGCTCAGCTCCGATGTGTCCCTCGAAGGCTTGGTCAATTATTGGAACAAGCGGCTTTCGACCAGCTACGACCTGACCACCGGGATCAACACGATCGAAGTGGCGGCATTCTCGCCGCAGGACGCATTCCGTATCTCGACGGCGCTGAAGGACCTCTGCGAAAAGCTGGTCAACGATCTGTCCGAAAAGGCGCGCCAGAGCCAGCTCGCATTCGCCAAGGCGGAGCTCGATCGCTCCGAAGCCCGCCTGACGAACGTTCGCAGCCAGGAAACGGAACTGCGCACCGGCCAGAAGAGCATCGACGCACGCAAGGAAGCCGACGGCAAGATCCAGTTGATCACCAAGCTCCACGGTAGCCTTGCCGACCTTCAGGCGCAGTACACGGCGCTGGGAAGCTATATGGATGCCAAGTCGCCGCGTCTGACCGTGCTGAAATCCCAGATCAACGCGACGCAGCAGGAACTCGATCGTCTGCAGTCTCAGGTTCGGTCAACGGGCGATGGCGTTTCGAACAAAGCCATGCTGGCAGACGCGCAGCTGATGACGCAGTACGACAAGATCCAGAGCGATCTCGATATCGCGACCAAGCTATATACCTCGTCGCTGACAAATTACGAAAATGCGCGCATGCTCGCCAGCAACAACCAGATCTACCTGGCGACATATGTTCAGCCCGGTATTGCGCAGATCGCTGCCTATCCCAAGGTCGTTTTCGATACGTTCCTCGTCTTCTTGTCGGCAGTTGGCCTCTGGATCGTGATGACGCTCGTCTATTACAGCATCAGAGACCATGCGTAGTTTGGCGCGACCGGAGAGCTGCCAATGAGCATGGGTGTTATTCCCGTCGGGATCTCCCGGCAGCTGCGGATCGTGAGTGCACTGACGATACGTGAAGTTCGTCTGCGGAACAGCAAGCACGCCTTCGGCCAGCTCTTCGATCTGCTGGAAGCGATTGTTTTCATCGTCATCCACTGGGCGATCTTCACGTTCATGCACAGGCATCTCCTTATCGGAGACAGTCTGCTCCTGTTTATCAGCACGGGCATTCTCCCTGTTCTGTTTTTTCGCACGATTAGCATCAAGACCGCTTCAGCGCTGGAGGCTGCCAAGTCGGTCACCAGTATCCCCTATGTCGAAGCGCTGGATTATTCCCTCGCGCGCAGTTTCGTGGAGCTTCTTTCCTTCACGATGATGTTCGGACTGGGTTTCGTGATGATTTATGCCTTGGGATTATCTCGGTTCGCGATCCCCTACGATTTCACGCCTATCATCGTCTCCATTTTGATGTTAACCGTCTTTTCGTTCGGGATCGGTCTTGTTAACTCTTTCATCACGTTCCTCTTCCATCCTTGGAAGTTGTTCTGGGGCTTCTTTTCTCGCGTCCAGATTTTCTTGAGCGCTGTGTTCTTCATTCCCGAATATATGCCGCCTGAGTTGCGGAACATCGTTGCCTATAATCCGATGATGCACTTCGTTTCGCTGTTTCGCACCGGCTTCTATCCGACCTATCCGACCCATCTTCTGTCCGTGACCTATATCGGTTGCTGGACGGTGGTCTTGCTCATCGTTGGCCTGGCTTTGGAGCGGGTCCTCCGAAACCACCGCGCGGGTTACTGATCCCACTCTATCCCTCTTCAAATAGCAGCTCGCATGCCCTAACTTCGAACCTCGTTTCCCAGTGAAAGATGTTCGACATGCCAGCAACTGCGACAGACACCCAGCCAATCGACTCCAGGAAACTCGAGAAACTGGCCGAGGTGGCCGTCAAGATTGGCCTTGGTCTCGAACGAGGCCAGGATCTTGTGATCACGGCGCCCATCGCGGCTCTGCCGATGGTTCGGTTGATCACCAAGCACGCCTATCTCGCCGGTGCTGGTCTGGTCACGACGTTCTATTCCGATGAAGAGAGCACGCTGGCGCGCTACGAACATGCGCCCGACGAGAGCTTCGACCGCGCTAGCAACTGGCTCTATGAGGGCATGGCGAAGGCCTATGCCGGCAACGCGGCGCGCTTGGCGATTTCCGGCGACAATCCCATGATGCTGGCAACGCAGGACCCGTCGAAGGTCGCGCGGGCGAACAAGGCTATGTCCATCGCTTACAAGCCGGCGCTGGAGAAGATCTCGAACTTCGACATCAACTGGAACATCGTCTCCTACCCCAATCCGTCATGGGCGCGGCAGATGTTTCCGAACGATCCTGAGAACGTGGCCGTAGAGAAACTGGCCAACGCCATCTTCGCGGCATCCCGCGTCGATGTCGAGGATCCGGTCGCAGCCTGGAAGGAGCACAACGCCAACCTGCGCAAGCGCTCGACCTGGCTGAACGGCGAACGCTTTTCCGCGCTTCATTTCACCGGTCCGGGAACGGATCTGACGGTCGGCCTTGCAGACGGGCATGAGTGGCACGGCGGCGCGTCCACCGCCAAGAATGGCATCACCTGCAATCCCAACATCCCGACGGAAGAGGTCTTTACCACGCCCCATGCCTTGCGGGTCGAAGGCCATGTGTCCAGCACGAAGCCGCTGTCGCATCAGGGAACGTTGATCGATGATATCCAGGTTCGTTTCGAAGACGGGCGGATTGTCGAGGCGAAGGCGTCGAAAGGCGAATCGGTTCTCAACAAGGTTCTGGATACGGATGAAGGCGCCCGGCGCCTGGGGGAGGTTGCCCTCGTGCCGCATTCCTCGCCGATTTCGGCCAGCGGCATCCTGTTCTACAATACGCTCTTCGACGAGAACGCCTCGTGCCATATCGCGCTCGGCCAATGCTACTCGAAGTGCTTCCTCGACGGCGCGTCCCTCAGCCAGGAGCAGATCGCCGCACAAGGCGGCAATTCCAGCCTCATCCACATCGACTGGATGATCGGCTCCGACAAGGTCGATATCGACGGCGTTCGGGAAGATGGCACGGCGGTGCCCGTGATGCGCGGCGGCGAGTGGGCCTGATCGTCCTGTGACCGGCCTCAGAGTTTGTCAGGGATAAGTGAAAACCGGTTATCCCGAAAAGGCAAACGACATCAAAGAAAACGAGAATCTGTCGGGTTCAGAATGAACCTGACAGATTATAGAGCCGGTCACCTCACCTCTGATTTTCCTCAGCAGGCGAGATCCGCAACGACGGCGTCGAGGATCAGCATGCCGGAGGGGGTACAGCGCAGCCGGGAATTGCCGATCCGCTCGATGAACCCGTGCTCGATCAGGAAGCGTTCCTTTTCCGGATCGGGCGGGCGACCGGATAGCGCTTCCCAGCGCACGAGGTCGATGCCTTCCTTGAGGCGCAGGCCCATCAGCAACAATTCGTCGGACTGCTCGTCATAGCCAAGCACCTCCTGATCGATCATCCCATGACCATTGGCCTCGACGAGGTCGAGCCAGGTCTCCGGCTTGCGCTCGGTCGCCGTCGCTAGCTTCTCCCGGCCGATCGTCAGCCGGCCATGGGCGCCGGGGCCGATGCCGGCATAGTCGCCATAGCGCCAATAGGTCAGGTTATGCCGGCTCTCCGCCCCGGGCACCGCGTGGTTGGAAACCTCGTAGGCCGGCATGCCGATTGCAGCCGTGATGTCCTGCGTCGCCTCGTAGAGAAGCGCCGACTGGTCGCCATCGGGCACGACGAGCTTGCCTGCCTTGTGCAAACCGTAAAAGGGCGTGCCTTCCTCGATCGTCAACTGGTAGAGCGACAGATGATCGACGGCATAGGAGACGGCCTGTTTCAGCTCCGCTTCCCATTCCTCGACGGTCTGCTTCGGCCGCGCATAGATCAGGTCGAACGACATGCGCGGAAAGATATCCCGCGCGAGCCCGATCGCCTTCAGCGCATCCTCCACATTGTGAAGCCGCCCGAGGAACTTGAGGTCGCGATCGTTCAGCGCCTGCACGCCGAGGGACACGCGGTTGACGCCAGCAGCACGGTAACCACGAAACCGCGTCGCCTCCACGCTGGAAGGATTGGCCTCCAGCGTGATCTCGATGCCATCCGGTACATGCCAGAAGCGCGCAATGCCGTTCATGATGGCATCGACCGTCGCAGGGTCCATCAACGAAGGCGTACCGCCGCCGAGAAAGATGCTGGTCACGGTGCGCGGGCCCGACAGCCGGCGCGCTTCCTCCATCTCCTTCAGGAAGGCGGAGACATAGCGAGCCTGATCGACGCCCTGATGGCGCACATGACTGTTGAAGTCGCAATAGGGGCACTTGGCCGCGCAGAACGGCCAATGGACATAGACCCCAAAGCCGGGGTCCGTCTTGTCGCCGATGAAGGAGAAGTCAGCCATATCCGTCAGGCGCCGAGGCAGGTCTCGGCAAACACCTTGAAGGCGCGGGCGCGATGGGAAAGGGCGTTGGCATCGCCGGGCCTCCAGCCGTGCTTCTCGTCGGCACTCATTTCGCCGAAGGTGCGCTCATGGCCTTCCGGCTGGAAGACCGGATCATAGCCAAAACCTTGGCTGCCGCGCGGCGGCCACACCACGGTTCCTTCCACTTCGCCGCGAAAAAGCTCTACATGCCCATCCGGCCAGGCAAGGCAGAGCACGGAGACGAAGCGGGCGGAGCGTGTCTCCAGCGTCGTCGCGCCAGCCGCCTGCAGGGCGACTTCCACCTTGTGCATGGCCATGGCAAAGTCGCGCGTCCCGTCGGCCGTCTCGGCCCAGTTCGCGGTGTAGACGCCGGGATCGCCGTTCAGGGCGTCCACGACCAGTCCTGAATCGTCGGATAGGGCCGGCAGGCCGGAGGCCTGTGCGGAGGCGAGCGCCTTGATGGTCGCGTTCTCCTCGAACGTCGTGCCGGTCTCGTCCGGCTCGATGAAGTTGAGGTCGGCGGCGGATTTTGCGGAAAAGCCGAGCGGGCCGATCAGATCGCGGATTTCGCGGATCTTGCCGGCATTGTGGCTGGCGACGATCAGCGTCTTGTCGTCAAGCGTGCGTGTCATGGTGGGTCTCGAAGTGTGAACCGGAGGACGTCGAAACGCCGCGGAAACGTGGGTCGGTGAATATGGGTCGTCCGATCCGCATGAAAGCGAACGGTTGACGCACGGCATGGAGAAGATCGGTTCAGCCGATGGACCAGAGGCCCGGTTCGGCGCATTCCAGGCTGTTGCCGGCCGGGTCGCGAAAATAAAAGGATCGCGCGCCCGTTGGCCAGGTGATCTCACTCTCGATCATCACGCCATCCGCCGCAAGTCTCTCCCGCAGGGATGTCAGATTGTCGCGCGACACCCGGAAGCAAACATGGCCGGGGCCGGTCGTGCCGTGCACCGGGACAGGCAAAGCAGGGGCCTCCGTAGGCTTCAGAGTCTCGGTCGGGTTGAAGATCAGGAGAACGCCCTGTCCGCAGCGAAAGAACAGGTGGCGGCCATCGACGCGGGCGATGCGCTCCAGTCCGAGCACCTCGCCATAAAAGCGGTCGGCCGCATCCAGATCCGATGCGTAGAGCGCCGTTTCCAGAATACCTTCGAGAACCTGAGTCCTATCCGCCACCGCTTGGCCTCCGTTCTTAAGCGATCGTCTGCTTCTGCAGGGCGACCAGTTCGGAGATGCCGTTCTTCGCCAGACCCATCAGGCTTGCGAATTCCGCTTCGGAGAAAGGCTTGCCTTCGGCCGTGCCCTGAATTTCGACGATGCCGCCGGAGCCGGTCATGACGAAGTTCGCATCCGTCTCGGCGGCGCTATCTTCCAGATAATCGAGATCGATCACGGCCTGATCGGCGAAGATGCCGCAGGAAATCGCCGCGACGTGATCCTTCAGCACACGCTCGACCTTCGTCATGTTGCGTGCTTCCATCCACTTCAGGCAGTCGTGCAGCGCGATCCATGCGCCGGTGATGGACGCCGTGCGGGTGCCGCCATCGGCCTGGATCACGTCGCAATCGAGCGAGATCTGGCGTTCGCCGAGCGCCTGCAGGTCGACGACCGAGCGGAGCGAGCGGCCGATGAGGCGCTGGATTTCCTGCGTGCGGCCGCTCTGCTTGCCGGTTGCGGCTTCGCGCTTCATGCGGTCGCCGGTCGCGCGCGGCAGCATGCCGTATTCCGCGGTTACCCAGCCCTTGCCGCTGTTGCGCAGCCATGGCGGCGTCTTTTCTTCAAGGCTCGCCGTGCACAGCACATGCGTATCGCCAAACTTGACCAGGCACGAGCCTTCGGCATGCTTGGAGACGTTGCGCTCGAAGGTGACCTTGCGCATCTGATCTGTTTTTCTGCCGGACGGCCGCATCGTGGACTCCTAGGTCTTAAGGTTGCGTGCCTTCTAGCCTATGTTGTCGCGCAAAGGAAATACGAGGAGCGAAATACCGCCGTCAAAGACGCGCGACAGCGCCTGAATGCCAATTTTCCCTTTGTCGATCCGACGGCCTCTCACTATATTTCGGTTATGGTACAAAAGGAACGATCCGCCGACACGGCGGCGCTGACATCGGCAATGCGCGACAGGCTCTCGGCCCTCGACGAGCGCTCCGGCGAGGTCTTCCGCCGCATCGTTGAAAGCTATCTGGACAGCGGTGAGCCGCTGGGCTCCCGCAGCCTGTCGCGGCTTCTCCCGATGTCGCTTTCGCCGGCCTCGGTGCGCAATGTCATGAGCGATCTTGAGGAGCTGGGCCTCATCTACTCGCCGCATGTCAGCGCGGGGCGTCTGCCGACGCAGATCGGGCTGCGCTTCTTTGTGGACGCCTTCATGCAGGTCGGCAATCTCTCGGCAGAAGACCGCGCCTCGATCGACCGCCAGGTACGCCGGAGCGACCGGGACCAGCCGGTGGAGCAATTGTTCAACGTGGCAAGCCAGGTCCTGTCCGGCATGTCGCGCGGTGCCGGCCTCGTCATCACGGCGAAGAACGATCCTGTGCTCAAGCATGTCGAATTCATGCGTCTTGCCCCCACCAAGGCCTTGGCGGTGCTGGTCGGCGAGCACGATCAGGTGGAAAACCGCATCATCGAGCTGCCCGCCGGCGTCACGAGCTCGCAGCTGACGGAAGCGGCGAATTTCCTGAATGCGCATCTGGCCGGCCAAACGCTTGCCGAGGTGCGGGGACAGTTGCAAAAGGTCAAGGAGACGGTCCGCACCGAACTCGACGTCCTGTCGCAGGATCTGGTCGAGCGTGGCCTTGCCAGCTGGTCCGGCGGCGATGCCGACGACAAGAGCCCGACCCAGCTGATCGTGCGCGGCCGTGCCAATCTTCTCGAAGGTCTTGCCGGCGCAGAGGATATCGATCGGCTGCGCATGCTGTTCGATGACCTTGAGAAGAAGGACAGTATGATCGAGCTTCTCAGTCTTGCGGAGACCGGGCCGGGCGTGCGGATTTTCATCGGATCGGAGAACAAGCTGTTCTCGCTGTCCGGCTCGTCGCTCATCGTCGCGCCCTATAAGGATGGTGACGATCGGATCATCGGCGCGGTCGGCGTCATCGGCCCGACGCGGCTGAATTACGCGCGGATCGTGCCGATGGTGGACTATACGGCACAGCTCATGTCGCGCCTTTCACGATAGCCGACCCCGACGATGCCCGGGGCGGCGGGCGATCGGGCGCAACGACCCTTGATTTTTGGCGCCCGAACCTCGATATCGGCATCAAATTCCCGAAACGATCCTGAATGCGGAGACGTCATGACCGACGAAACAAACAAACACGGTGCCGAAGCCAGCAAGCCGGCGGAAGACATCGTCACGCCGGCCGAGGCAGATGTGCACGACATGTTTGAAGACGCCGATGAGGCGGCTCAGGCCGAAGCCGAAGAGCTGGAGGCCGCGCGCGCCGAAGCGGCCGATTTCCGTGATCGCTATATGCGGCTGGCCGCCGACATGGACAATCTGCGCCGTCGCACCGAGCGCGAAGTCAAGGATGCCAAGTCCTACTCCGTGGCAGGCTTTGCTCGCGACATGCTGGCCGTGTCCGACAATCTCCGTCGTGCGCTGGATGCCATTCCGGCCGACGTGCGGGCCGGTGCCGATGCGGGCCTCAGCACCCTGATCGAAGGTGTCGAGCTGACCGAGCGGTCCATGCTGTCGACACTTGAGCGCCACGGCGTTCGCAAGCTTGAACCGGAAGGCCAGAAGTTCGACCCGAACTTCCATCAGGCCATGTTCGAAATCCCGAACCCGGACGTGCCCCACAACACGGTCGTTCAGGTCGTCCAAGCCGGCTTTACGATCGGCGAGCGCGTCCTGCGTCCCGCCATGGTCGGCGTCGCCAAGGGCGGTCCGAAGGTCGTCATTGCCGAAGGCGAAGCCTCGGCCAACTGACAATCGACGGAGGCCGGGGAGGGCGAGCGACCTCTCCGGCTTCCAGTCTTGCCCGCGCTATCGAGATAGCGCTCCGTTGCCGCTGTTTGGTCTATCCGAACAGCTGCCGCAGATGGTCGTTCAGAAACACGCCGCCGGGATCGAGTTTCTCCCGCAAGGCGCGGAAGTCTCCTGCACGGGGATAGAGCGCCGTTAAGTCGTCACCCGTCAGAAAATGCAGCTTTCCCCAGTGCGGCCGAGAGCCGAACTGCCGCAGGATCGAATCGACATCCGACAGATACGCCCAGTAGTCCGTGCCCGGCTCGCCGGAGACGGAGAGGGTGATCGAATCCTGTTCGAAGAACGGGCTGATCCAGCCGGGGTCACCGGCCGTGAAGCGGTATTCGATCGGATAGATGCAGGTCGGGTGCTTGGTGAGCATCAGCTCGCGCACCGCCCGGCAGGCGTCTTTGCCATGCCGCACCGGCACGGCATATTCCAGCTCGTGAAAGTTCGGCACATATTCGATCGGATAGATTTCCGAGGAATAGGCGATCTTCTCGAACCCCCGCTCCATCGGTTCGGCGTCCGTGATGTCGATGACCTTCATCTCGCAGACGTCGGAGAGGCTCTGCGTGGTCGAGACCGAGGCGGTGTCCGGCAGGCAGTAGCAGTGCCGGCTTTCGGGCACAGGGCACCAGAAGAAACCGAAATGCCGGTGTTGCGCGGCCAGTTCGTCATGGCTCTCCATGCATTCGTCGAAACTGCAGCGCCAGAGCTTTTCGTGCAGGCGGTAGCTGTCCATCGCCTGCAAGGTGATCTCCGAGATCACGCCCAGCATGCCGATGGAAACGCGCGCGGCGTTCAGCAGATCCGGATTGCTTTCGTCCGCAATCAGAATGCTGCCATCCGGCTGGACGATCCGCATGCCGACGATCTGCGAGGCCATGTTGCCGAGCGCAGCACCCGTGCCATGCGTGCCGGTCGTCAGGGCGCCGGCCAACGCCTGGCTGTCGATGTCGCCCTGGTTGATCAGCGAGAGGCCGTTATCCTTCAGCACCTTGCCGAGCGCATTGATGGTGGTCCCTGCCGAAACGGAAACCCGTTTGCGCGCCCGGTCGATGCCGGTCACGCCCTGCATGCCCGAGAGCGTCAGGTGCAGGCCGCTGGTCAGCGCCACGGGCGTGAAGGAGTGACCGGAGCCGGCACAACGGACGGCCATCCCCTCGGCCGCTGCCGCCCGCACCATCTCCGACAGTTCCGCCTCGCTTCCGGGCGCACCGCGGGCCCGCACGATGCAGGCTTGGTTTCCGACCCAGTTGCGCCAGAGGCCACCGGCCTGCCGTGAAATCGTCGTGTCCATGACGGGTCCTCTCAGACGGCGGTAAAGCCATTGTCGACGAACAAGTGGGTGCCATTGATGAAGCTCGCCTCATCGCTCGCGAGAAACAGGGCGGCACGCGCCACCTCGATCGGCTCGCAGAGGCGCCCTTGCTGTGCGGCGATGGCCGAATCCGAAACGTCGATGCCGTATTTGGCAAGGCCCACCAGTTCGCGCTTGCCATGGTCGGTGGCGATGAAGCCCGGGCAGACGGCGTTGGAGCGGATATTGCGGTCGCGGAACTCCACCGCGATGGCGCGGGCGAACATATGGCAGGCGCCCTTCGTCGTGTCGTAGAGCACCTCCATCGGCGTCGCGGCCACGGCCGAAATCGAGGAGGTTGAAACGATACTGCCGCCGCCGGCCGCGATCATGCCCGGCAGCACGGCCTTGGTCATCAGGAACATGGAGCGGACGTTGACGGCCATCAGCCGGTCCCACTCGTCCTCTTCCGTTTCGAGAAACGGCCCGACGGCCAGAATACCGGCATGATTGAAGAGGACGGTAATGCCCCCGAAGGCGGCGTCCACGGCTTTGACGGCTGCGGTCACGTCGCGGGAGACGGAGACATCGGCCGGGGCGAAGATCGCTTCGCCACCGGCGGCACGAATGCCCGCGGCAACCTCTTCACCGCGGCTCGACGGCAGATCGACGATGCCGACCTTCGCGCCCTCCCGAGCAAAAAGCTCCGATGCCGCAAGGCCGCAGCCGCCGGCACCGCCGCTGATCAGGGCAATCTTGCCCGCCAATCGTCCCGAACCCGTTCCCGTCATGCGCTCTCGTCCCTCGTTTTGTCGAAGGGGAGTATTCACCCGGAGCCGGGCGCTGTCGATATCAACGTGCAGGATTGACGGAAAAGATCCGCTCAAACCGAGTTGAAATCAGGCCGCGTTGGAGGTCTGGTCGTCGCTGAGGAAGGTGTAGATGGCTGAGGCGGACTCGGTGCCGCGCAGGCGGGCGACCATGTCGGGGTCGCGTAGCACGCGGGCAATGCGCGACAGCGCCTTCAGATGGTCGGCACCGGCACCTTCCGGGGCGAGCAGCAGGAAGACGAGATCGACCGGCTGGTCGTCCAGCGCTTCGAAGTCCACCGGCGTTTCCAGTCGCGCGAAAATGCCGACTATGGCGGTGACGCCGGGCAGCTTGCCGTGCGGAATGGCGATACCGTTGCCGACGCCCGTCGAGCCCAGCCGCTCGCGCTGCAGAATGACGTCGAAGATCTCGCGCTCGGGCAGGCCGGTCAGCTTGGAAGCCTTGATGGCCAGTTCCTGAAGCAGTTGCTTCTTGGACTGGACCCGAAGGGTCGGAAATATCGCATCTTGCTGCAGCAGACCTGCCAATGCCATTTTGTCTTACCTTGTTGACAGGGTCGCGTCGGGCGGCACGACGTGCCGGCCCTGCGGCCCATTTCCCTCGATGCTCGACAGGCCTCATCCCCGTGCCTGCCATTCACCGTCGATCAACGAGGCGGCCGCTCCTCGCGCGCCGCCTCGCTTGTCTTGACCGTCTGCCTCGGGACGAAGCGTCCCGGGCAGGTTCGGTCTCTGTTTCATGCGCCATCCGGTCGCTCTATAGAGGCGATCCCGAAGCGGCGCTCCGTCCTTATGCGTCAGCTCTTCATGCTGGCGGCGTCGATCCAGCCGATATTCCCGTCCGTCCGGCGATAGACGATGTTGAGTTCGTCATTGCCGGGATTGCGGAACATCAGCACCGGATTGTCCGTCATGTCGAGCGCCATGACGGCATTCGCCACCGACATGGTCCGGATTTGCTTGGAGCTTTCCGCAACGATCGTCGGTGCGTAATCCTCCGGCAGTTCGTCCTCTTCGTCCGGCACCGAGTCCATCACGGTGTAAGCGACTTCGAGGCCGGCATGACCACTGCCGTTGTGGTGATCCTTCAGCCTGCGCTTGTACCGCCGAATGCGCTTTGAGATCCGTTCCGATGCTGCGTCGAATGCGGCCTGCGGCTCCGAAGCCTCGCCGTTTGCATGCAACGTAGCGCCCGTGTCGAGATGGATCATGCAGTCCGCGCTGAAACGCGGTCCCGACTTCACCACCGTGACCTGGCTCGAATACCCTCCGTCGAAATACTTGGTGACCGCCTGAGTGATCTGGTCCTCGATTCGAAGACGAAAGCTCTCGCCGATTTCCATATGTTTACCGGATACACGCACATTCATGGAGTTTCCTCTCTTTCATGATTTGCGTGTCCAGTTTATTCCAAGCGCCTTCTACCTCCAAGCCTTTCACGCAGCCGTTTTCACTTTGCACGTGATCGGCGATGTCAGGGGAGGAAAAAAAGGAGCCCATCGTTGATGACTGTCGGCGCGCCCTATAAGCGGGCTGCCGTCAAATGTCAATGAAAGCTTAACATCCATTGCGCGTTGTCGGTGCTGCAGTGCACCCGGCCGGTCTCGTCGGTTAGGCGGAAGCCTTTGCCATGGCGCGTTTTTCGCGCCGGCGCTGCACGGATGATGGTATATTCATCGCTTCACGATATTTTGCGACCGTCCGGCGGGCGAGATCGACGCCGCCCTTCTTCAGGATCTCCACGATGTCGTCGTCCGACAGCACGGCCTCCGGGCTTTCGAGCACGATCATGTTGCGGATGCGGTGGCGAACCGATTCCGCCGAATGCCCGTCTCCGCCCTCTGCCGAGCCGATCGAGACGGTGAAAAAATATTTCAGCTCGAACAGGCCGCGCGGCGTCAGCATGTACTTGTTGGACGTCACGCGGCTGACGGTCGACTCGTGCATCTTGATCGCATCGGCGATGGTCTTGAGGTTGAGCGGCCGCAGGTGATCGACGCCGTTGACGAGAAACGCGTCCTGCTGACGCACGATCTCGGTCGCCACCTTCATGATGGTCTTGGCGCGCTGGTCGAGGCTGCGGGTCAGCCAGTTGGCGGTCTGCAGGCACTCCGACAGGAAGGCGTGGTCGCCGCTGTTCTTCGGCGCATGCCGCGAAACCGTCGTGTAGTAGACTTGGTTGACGAGCACGCGTGGCAGCGTCTCCGGATTGAGCTCTACGGCCCAGGTGCCGTCGGGTGCGGCACGCACGACGATATCCGGCACGATCGCCTCGCAGGGCGTCAACTCGAAGCTCGTGCCCGGCTTCGGGTCGAGCTTGCGGATCTCGCCGAGCATATCGATCAGGTCTTCTTCATCGACGCTGCAGAGTTTCTTCAACGTCGCGAAATCCCGCCGCGCGAGCAGTTCCAGATTGCCGATCAGGGCCGACATCGCCGGGTCCAGCCGGTTCTTCTGGCGCAGCTGGATCGCGAGACATTCGCTGAGGCTTCGGGCGAAAACGCCGGGCGGATCGAAGCGTTGCAGGGTGGCAAGCACCGCCTCGACATCCCGCACCGTGCAGCCGAGCTGGTCGGCCGTTTCCGTCGTGTCGGCGTGCAGATAGCCCGCATCATCGAGCTGGTCGATCAGCGCCTGGGCGATCAGCCGGTCGCGGTTGCCGTGAATGCTGAGGATCAGCTGCTCGTTCAGGACGTCGCGCAAGGTCAGCCGGTTGGCGACGAAATCTTCGAGATCATAGCCCTCGCTGGTCTCCCCGTCGCCCCCGCCGGACATGGATTTCCACTGGCTGAGCAGTTCCGGCGCATCGGCGCGCTGGGGGGAGGTGTCGTCCGGGAAGACGTTCTCGAAATTGGCGTCCAGCGTCTCGCTCATGCGCAGGGAATCGTCGCGCGTCGTGCCGTCATAGACGTCGGTCAGGCCGGAAAAATCCTCGCCATCGCGGCTTTCGGACGGCATGTCCTCGCGGGTGCTTTCGCCCGGCTGGTCGGCTTCGGAGACGAATTCGAGGAGGGGGTTCTTCTCGACCTCCTGCTCGATGAACTGCGTCAGCTCGAAATGCGTCATCTGCAACAGCTGGATCGACTGCATCAGCTGCGGCGTCATAGCCAGGGTCTGGGACTGGCGCAGATACAGGCTGGCCGAAAGTGCCATGAACGCAAAACTCCCCTACCGCAGACATCTCAAGACCGGAAACGGCATCGCGACCACTGCATCAGCGCAAAGCTGCGGAGCCATCTCGGTGTCGTGAAGGACGCCGCGCAAAGTTCCGGATATCCGGAACACTGCTCGCTCTGACGCGAAATCTCAGCCCGCTTTGTCAACTGGCCCGAAAATTGCTTATTATGGAGGTTTGGTCAAGCGGCTGTCGTAAATTTGATAAGGTTGCCGCTGGGGAAAGCATGATGCCGGATGAAACGGCAGATGAGAGAGGCAGCATGATCCACCATGCTCCAAGACCTTCGATTCCGCTTACAAACCGTTAAGGATGTCAGGGCATCGCCAAGGGATGGAAACGCATCTTTCCGGTGGCGCCGCCCCCGCGTCATCGATGGTCGAACGTCGCGCAATCCCCCGGCGACGTCAAGGGGAGAGATGCGCCGCGCGTCTGGCCGGCGCATGATACATGCCCGGCCTTCGCGGCGCTCCCGGTCCTACAGGCAGAAATGTTCTACAAGCTGAAATTATCGCCGAGATAGAGCCGGCGCACGTCCGGATTG
This sequence comes from Rhizobium sp. PP-CC-3G-465, assembly GCF_004343445.1. Classification (NCBI taxonomy): domain Bacteria; kingdom Pseudomonadati; phylum Pseudomonadota; class Alphaproteobacteria; order Hyphomicrobiales; family Rhizobiaceae; genus Rhizobium; species Rhizobium sp. PP-CC-3G-465. Next base: position 2,242,824 of record NZ_SLYH01000001.1, on the reverse strand, counting down.
TTGACGATGTCGTTGGCGCGCCCGTGGGTCAGCACCTCGCCCGCGTGGATGATGTAGGCACGGTCGATGAGGCCCAGCGTCTCGCGGACATTGTGGTCCGTGATGAGCACGCCGATGCCGCGCGAGGTGAGATGGCGCACCAGCGCTTGAATGTCCGCGACCGAAATGGGATCGACGCCCGCAAAGGGCTCGTCGAGCAGCATAAAGGTCGGGTCGGTCGCCAGCGCGCGTGCGATTTCCAGCCGACGCCGTTCGCCGCCCGACAGCGAGATCGCCGCAGCCTTGCGCAGATGCGTGATGTTGAATTCGTCGAGCAACGCATTCAGCTTGGCGTCCTGCGTCGCGCGCTTGGGCTCGTGCAGCTCCAGCACGGCACGAATGTTGTCCTCGACCGAAAGCCCGCGGAAAATCGAGGCTTCCTGCGGCAGGTAACCGACGCCGAGCCGCGCCCGTCGATACATCGGCATGGACGTGACGTCGTTGCCGTTGATCTCGATGGAGCCCTCGTCGACGGGGACGAGGCCGGTGATCATGTAGAAGCAGGTCGTCTTGCCGGCGCCGTTCGGCCCCAGCAGGCCGACGGCTTCGCCACGTCGCACGACGAGGGAAACGCCGTTCACCACCCTGCGGTCGCGATAGCTCTTGGTCAGGCCACGCGCGATCAGCGTGCCGTCGTAGCGTGCCTTATCCTCGGGCGACCGGTCATCGAAGACGGCGGTGCCGGGATCCTTGGCATGGGAGGTGTCGGCCGGCTCGGCGCCGCGCTTGCGCTTGAAGGAAATGTTCACGATCTGGGGCTGCGTCAGTTGGTCTTCTGGGATTTCGGATCGAGCTGGATCTGGACGCGGCCGCCACAGGAGTCCAGCTGTGCCTCTCCGGTTTCCATCTGCACATTGAGCTGGCAGCCGCTGAAGACGTTCTTGCCTTCCGAGAGCACGACCTGCTTGCCCTTCAGCACCAGCGTCTGCGCCGCCATGTTGAACTGGCCGCTATCGGCCGTCGCCTGCTGCGTGCCGGATTGCAGGAAGACCTTATTGTCGACCTCGATCCGGTCGATCTCGGCATTGCCGCCCGAAATCGAGCCGCCGCCGGACTTGTAGTAGACGACCATGCTGCCCGCCTGCAGCGTCGTCGCGCCCTGCACGACCTTGACGTTGCCGGTGAAGATCGCCTTGCTCTCGGGATCCTTGATCTCCAGCTTGTCGCTCTCGATCTGGATCGGCTGGTCGTTGGACAGCTTCATGCCGTTCATCCGGCTTTTCTGCTGGGCAGACGCCGGGGCGATGGTCAGGCAGAGACAGGCCAGCGAAGATGCGAGGATGCCCGCGAGAGAAAGGCTGCGGCGGGGGAAGGAGGCATGGAGGGTCGACATGGATGGCACCGGGTCCTAATTTGCGTTCTTGCGAATGGTGCTCGGCTCGACGACGACCTTCACCATGCCTTCAAAGGAAATAACCCGCCCTTTATCCGTCATTCTCATCTCTTGCGCAACAATCGACCCACCGGACATCCGGATGGCGATCGGCTTCTTGCTCTGCATCTCGCCCGCATTGATATCCAGATAGGCGGACTGGAAATCGGCGATGACGCCATTGTTCATGGAGATGGTAAAGGGCGCGTTCATATCGAGCGTATTGCCGCCGCGGTCGTAAAGCCCGCTCGTTGCATCCACGGTCGCGATCGTCTTGTCGTTGACCGGCATTTCCGCGTGGATCTTCTCGAGCGTGATGAGATCCGGATTGGCGATGTCCTGCAGCGCCCGCTCGGCCTTCATCGAATAGCTGATATCCTGCTTGTTGCGCCCGGAAATTGCGGGATTCTGCATGACGATCTTGCCGTTCTCGATCGTCGCGTTCTCGATATGCAGTTCCTCCGGCAACATGGTGCGCACGATGGAGACGGCAGCGAAGATCACGGCGATGACGACGGCAACGATCGGCAGGACGATCTTCAGCCGCTTGACCCGGCGCGAATGCCGCGCCGCCCGTTCATAGGCGTCGTTGACCGTCGGCCCCGTATGCGGCAGGGCGCCGGGAAAATGCACATCGTTCGCCATGAGCGGTTCCGTAAATCCAGGGGCGATGACGAAGTCGAGGTCCGTGCTGCGTCAGCCGATGGTGTCAAGAATGCGGAATATGGAGATTTTTATGTCGCCATACAATGGAGGCTTGAAATTCTTTGTCGCTACACCGGGCAAGCGTCAATCGATCTTATCTGAAACATCATCACCGGCTCTCGATGGCGATGGAATTTTTACGCGCGCGCCGATACCTGTCCACGCGTTTATGCAGTAGGAGTCATCGTCGAAACAGACGGTGCCGGCTTGTCCTGCCGTGCGCTGAACAGGGAAATATGGAATGGATCCTCTCGCATTCGTCGATCGGCGGCAGCTTCGTCGCAAGCTTGGCTTCTGGCGCCTCGTGGCGATCGGCCTCATCGTGCTCGTCGCCATCGGCGCCTATGCCGCCATCGCGCAGTCGCGCTCCGGCGTACTCGGTGCAAGCCAGGTCGCGCGTGTCACCATCTCTGGCGTCATTCTCGATGATCGCGAGCTGATCGAACGGCTCGACCGCATTGCCAAGGCCGATCAGGTCAAGGGCCTGATCGTCAGCATCAATTCGCCCGGCGGCTCCACCTTCGGCGGCGAGACGCTCTACGATGCGATCCGCAAGGTTGCGGAGAAGAAGCCGGTCGTGTCCGACGTCCGCACGCTGGCCGCGTCCGCTGGCTACATGGTGGCGCTGGCTGGCGACCGGATCATCGCCGGCGACACCTCCATCACCGGCTCCATCGGCGTCCTCTTCCAGTATCCGCAGGTCAAGACGCTGCTCGACAAGCTCGGCGTGTCGCTTGAGGAGATCAAGTCGGCCCCGCTGAAGGCCGAGCCGTCGCCGTTCCATCCGCCGAGCGATGCAGCAAAGGCCGTCATCCAGTCGATGATCGACGACAGCTATGCCTGGTTCGTCGATCTCGTGGCCGAACGCCGGGAGATCCCGCGCGAGGAAGCGCTTCGCCTCGGCGATGGCCGCATTTTCACGGGGCGGCAGGCGATCGGCCTGAACCTTATCGACGAACTTGGCGGCGAGCGTGAGATCCGGGACTATTTGAAGAGCCGGGACGTGGCCGACACCCTGCCGATCGTCGATTGGGAAAAGCCGCAGACCACGTTGCCCTTCGGGCTGGGCTCGCTGGCCGCAATCTTCGCCAAATCGTTGGGATTTGACGGTTTTCCGTTTTCGGGAAATCCGTCGCAGGACAAGTTGTTTCTTGACGGTCTCGTTTCCGTTTGGCAGGTTGGCCGCGATTGAGAGACGCCGGGCGCGGGGCAACCCGCCCTGAGGCGTGTCCGTTTCGCGAATGGATCTCGATCGTTGCCCGCGGATGACGGGCGTATCGCGAAGAACGTCGTCAAAGGGGGCAGAGGGTGATCAAGTCGGAACTGGTGCAGATCGTGGCGGCGCGAAATCCGCACCTCTACCACCGCGATGTCGAGAATATCGTCAATGCCGTTCTCGACGAGATTACGGATGCGCTGGCGGCGGGCAACCGCGTCGAACTTCGCGGCTTCGGCGCCTTCTCCGTCAAGAATCGTCCGTCCCGCTCGGGTCGCAACCCGCGCACCGGCGACAGCGTCTTCGTCGAGGAAAAATGGGTGCCGTTCTTCAAGACCGGCAAGGAGCTGCGCGAACGGCTGAACCCGGGCTCGGACGCGGATGTTGACGAGGAAGACGAAGACTGATCTCGCGGTCGCCGTCCTTGTCCATGGCGATCTGATCTTGACCCGGCAGGTTTGCCGCCCATGTTGTCGTCAAGCCTTGATAGACGCGGAGACCGGCTCGCATGCTGCGTAAAATTCTGAACATCGTCGTCCTCGTTCCGCTCGGGATCGTGCTCGTCGTGCTCTGTGTCGCCAACCGGCAGCAGGTCACGCTGGGCTTCAATCCGTTCGACCCGTCCGACACGGTCCTGGCCATTTCCGGCCCCTTCTTCGTTTTCCTGTTCCTGGCCGTCATCCTCGGCCTTGTCATCGGCGCCTTTGCCGTCTGGTTCAGCCAGGGCAAGTATCGCAAGCGCTCGCGCATCGAGGCGAAGGAAGCGCTGAAGTGGCATACGGAAGCTGAAAAGCGCCGCCTGCAGCAGGAGGCGATCGTTTCCGCCCAGGCAGCAAATCCCGTGGCCGATCGCCCGGCCTTCCAGGGCTCGACCCCGACGATGATCGCTGCCCAGCAAAAATAATCTTCAGGCCACCGCCTTCGCATTGGCGGCCGCGGTGAAGTCGGAAAAGAAGCGGCTTGCGATCCGGTTTGCGCCGGATTGCACGAGTTTCGATCCAAGCGACGCGATCTTGCCGGAAACATCCGCGACGATGGCGTAATGCAGAATGGTGTCATTGCCGTCCTCCACCAGCCGCACATCCGCGCCGCCTTTCGCGTATCCGGCAAGGCCGCCTTTGCCTTCACCCGAAATCGTGTAGCTCTCGGGCGGGTTCATGTTCGACAGCGTGATGACGCCCGAAAATGCCATCGACATGAAACCGAACTTCACGGTGACCACCGCGTCGAGCGTCGTCGGTGAGGTCCATTCCAGCAGCGTGCAGCCGGGAATGCAGTCTTTGAGCACCTCGGGATCGTTGAGCGCTGCCCAGACGGCGTCGCGCGGTGCGGAGATCCGCTCTTCACCGGTCATGTCCATGGATATCCTCCTCGATCTCATGCGCTACGACGACAGGCGCTGATCCCTGCCGCAGTGTGCTCCGGAATCTACGGGTGGAAACTGCTTTGCCAAGAGCAGTTGCGGTGCTATTTGCACGCGACACGCTGAAGAAACGGGAAACGACGCCCCTTGAAGGACAAGCAGAGACGATCGCCCGGCAAGGCGCCACCGAAATCCGGTCCCTCCCGCACGAGCGCGCCGACCGCCGGGCCCGCCCGGTCGGATGCCGCCGTTGTGCCGCCTTTCAAGGCAGGAGCAAAGCCCGCAGCGCAGGAGCCGCACGGACAGCGCTCCTCAAGCCGCCCGCAGCCGGCCTCGCCGCGTCCATCCCCGTCTGAGCCCAGGCAGGAAGCGCTTGCGCCCGTGACCATGCGCCCAAGAACCGGAGACAAACCCGCCGAGCGCGTGCCCGTCATTCTGGAAACCGCAGGGGAGGCCGATTATCGCCTGATCGACAGTGGCGACGCGCTCAAGCTCGAGCAATACGGCCCCTACACGATCGTCCGCCCCGAGGCGCAGGCGCTGTGGCCGAAGTCGCAAGCCCCGCTCTGGGAGCGCGCGGATGCGATCTTCACCGGCGATACCGACGAAGACGGCATGGGCCGCTGGCGTTTCCCGCGCGAAATGCTCGGCGAGACCTGGCCGATGCGCCTGCTCGATGCCGAATTCTACGGCCGTTTCACCTCCTTCCGCCATGTCGGCGTTTTCCCCGAGCAGCTGGCGCATTGGCGCTGGATGAAGACGCAGGTCGAGGAGGCGGGACGACCGCTGAAGGTGCTGAACCTCTTCGGCTATACCGGCGTCGCCTCGCTGATCGCGGCGAAGGCCGGGGCGGAGGTGACACACGTCGATGCCTCGAAGAAGGCCATCGGCTGGGGACGCGAGAATCAGGCGCTCGGCCGCGGTGAAAGCCTGCCGATCCGCTGGATCTGCGACGACGCCATGAAGTTTATCCAGCGCGAGGAGCGCCGCGGCAGCCGCTATGACATCATCCTCACCGACCCGCCGAAGTTCGGCCGTGGTCCGAACGGCGAGGTCTGGCACCTCTTCGATCATCTCTCCGGCATGCTCGATATCTGCCGCGAACTCCTGTCCGACGATGCGCGCGGCCTCGTTCTCACGGCCTATTCCATCCGGGCAAGCTTCTATTCGATCCACGAGCTCATGCGCGAAGTCATGCGCGGCCGCGGGGGCGTCGTCGAGTCCGGCGAACTGATCCTGCGCGAATCCGCCGGGTCGAAACAGGATGGCGAGGCCGGTTCCGGCCGGGCGCTGTCCACCTCTCTCTTCAGCCGATGGGTGCCGAAATGAGCAGCGATTACAGCGATGGCAATCCGCGCGGACAGGTGGGACGCGGCGAGGGCCGGGTGGGCCAGGTGAAGGAGGTCACGAGCCTTGCCAATCCGATCATCAAGGACATCCGCGCGCTAACGCAGAAGAAGGCGCGCGACGAGAGCGGCACCTTCATCGCCGAAGGCCTGAAGCTCGTCATCGATGCTGTCGAACTCGGCTGGACCATCCGCACGCTGGTCTATGCCAAGGCCGCCAAGGGAAAGAAGCCCGTTGATGACATCGCCGCACGCACCGTGGCCCGGGGCGGCCTCGTACTGGAGGTCAGCGAAAAGGTCATCGCCACCGTCACCCGCCGCGACAATCCGCAGATGGTCGTCGGCGTGTTCGAGCAGCGCTACGGAACCTTGAGGGACATCAAACCGCGCGCGAACGAGACCTATGTGGCGCTCGACAGGGTGCGCGATCCCGGCAATCTCGGCACCATCATCCGCACGGCGGATGCGGCCGGCGTCTCCGGCGTCATCCTCATCGGTGAGACGACGGATCCCTTCTCGCTCGAAACCGTACGCGCGACCATGGGCTCGGTCTTTGCCGTGCCGGTGTTCCGCGCCAGCGTGGCCGAGTTCCTCGCCTGGCAGAAGCAGGCGGGCGTCATGGTCGTGGGAACCCATCTCGCCGGTGCCGTCGATTACCGCACGATCGACTATCGTCCTCGCCCGGTCGTCGTGCTCATGGGCAACGAACAGGCCGGCTTGCCGGACGAGCTTGCAGCGAAGGCCGACAAGCTTGCCCGCATTCCGCAGGCAGGACGCGCGGATTCGCTCAACCTCGCCATCGCCACCGGCGTCATGCTGTTCGAGGCCCGCCGACACCTGCTTACACTGGACGACCGCGGATGACCAAAAGCCAGACGCCTCTTTCGCCGGCCGCACCCGACAGACGCCCGACCTTGTTTTCACGACCCTGGCCGATCGCGATCTTCATCATCATCGCCCTCCTGCTCGATCAGGCGATCAAGCAGGCGGTCGAGGCTTACCTGCCGATGGAGGAGGGCGTTCACGTCATCCCCATGCTGGAGCTCTACCGGGTCTATAATTACGGCGTCGCCTTCTCCATGCTGTCGGGCATGGATGGCTGGTTCATCGTCGGTATGCGCCTTGTGGTGGTTTGCTTCGTGCTCTGGCTCTGGCGCAAGACGCCGAAGGACCGGTTCTTCGCCCATCTCGGCTATGCGATGATCATCGCCGGCGCGCTCGGCAATCTGGTCGACCGGTTTCTCTATGGGTATGTGATCGATTATATCCGGTTCCACACCGAGACATGGTCCTTCGCCGTCTTCAACCTAGCCGATGCCTTCATCACCGTCGGGGCCGGCGCCATCGTGCTGGACGAAATCCTGCAGGCAAAAAAACGCGATCGTTAGAATGCGAGCGATCGGCTGAAATCATTTCCAACGGCTGCGTGATAGATAACGCGTATGAGCGAGCCGTCGAAACTGCAGCGCGAGATCATCCGGAAACTGTCGCAGCACACCGCAGCGCCGGATGTTCTCCCGCCACGCACGCCCTTTCCGGAGCATGGCGCCGCTGAAACGAACCCCGGCACCACCCGCGTCTCCGCCTTTCGCCCGGCCATTGCCGGCGCCGGCCTTCTCGCCTCCGCTGCCATCGTCGCGGTCGGTCTGGAAGAAAATCTCCTCCTGCTCCCTATCGGGCTTGCCATTGCGGGTATCGCCGGAACAGCCCTTCTTGTCAGTGACTGGCGCCGCAGCCGGCACGGCACCGGCGCAACATTCGAACGGTCCGGCGACCGTGCCTGGGAAGCCCGCGAAGCCAGCATGTCGCGGTTCGCAATCCATGATGCCCTCGGCGATATTGCGATCCTGCGCGACGCCAAGGGCATTATTCTTGAGGCAAACGAGACCTTCCGGGCCTTGGCCGGCGCGCCCGCGCCCGAGGGACAGCGTTGCGAGGCGCTGGGGCTCGAACTCCGGCCCGCCGGCACCTCCGGTCGCTATACGGTCGAGGTCACGACCGCCGATGGCCTGCGCTCTTTCGACTGGCATGACGTGCTGATACGCGAGGCGGACACGGGCACGCTGCGTATCGTCAGCGTTGGGCGGGATATCACCGACAATGTCAGCGCGGCACGCAGCAGCGAAGCGGCGCTCCGGAGGGTCGAGGCCGAAAGCCAAGCGAAATCCCACCTGCTGGCAACCGTCAGCCACGAGATCCGCACGCCGCTCTCCGGTATTCTCGGAATGAGCGACCTCCTCGACCAGACCCGGCTGAGCGCCCAGCAGGCGAACTATCTCGCCGGCATGCGCCAGTCCGGCCACGATCTCGTGCAACTCGTCGACGACCTCCTCGATTGCGCCTCGATGGAAGCTGGGCGGTTCGCCCTGCGGCCGACGCGCCAAGCCTTGCGTCCGCTGATCGAGAGCGTCGTGGAAATGCTGTCGCATCGTGCCCATGCGAAGGGCATCGAGATCGCCTCGACGATCGCCGCCGATGTGCCGGACACGCTGCAGATCGACGGTCCTCGGCTGAAGCAGGTCCTGTTCAACGTGGTGGGCAACGCCGTCAAGTTCACGACGACCGGCGGCGTCCTCGTCAGCTGCGCCGAGCAGCAGGGCGCACTCGTGCTGCGGGTGACCGACACGGGGCCGGGCATGACCCCTGACGACCAGTCCCGCATCTTCGACGCGTTCGAGCAGGCCGGCGACACCGCCTCGAAAGCCGGCGGAACGGGTCTCGGCCTTGCCATATCGCGTCGGATCATCAGGGCCTTCGGGGGCGATATCACCGTCTCCAGCCGCCTTGGCCTCGGCAGCCTCTTCGAGATCCGCTTTCCCCTGAAGGTATCCCCAACGCCGCTGGCCACGGCCCGCACCCGGACACTCGCCAGCTCCCGCGTGCTCCTCGTCGCGCCGAAGGGACCCGCCTCCGAAGCGCTGGCCGCGACGATCGAGACGCTTGGCGGCCGCTGCCGCATCGTCTCAACCATCGAGCAGGCCGGTCATTTTCTGAAGATCGCAATGGATGCGGGTAGCGAGGAGCGTCTCACCGACATCATCGTCGATCACCGCTGTGCTGCCCTCTTCCGGCGGATCTGCGACGACAGGCCGGACCTCGAAGCCTTGCCGCTGCGCAGAACCTATCTGGTCAATCCGGAAGAACGCATCCAGCAGCCGCTGCACCAGACCGACGGCTTCCACGCCTGGCTGATCCGCCCCTTAAGGGAGCGCTCGCTGGTGGCGGTGCTCAAGGGGCAGCTGAAGGGCATCGAGGTTCGCGATGCGATCAACGACAATCGTCCGGTCCTGCGGGATGCGGTGGAAACCTCTTGCGAACCCGTACCGCTTGCCGTGCAAACCGTGCTCCTCGGCGAGGACGATCCGGTCAATGCCGCGATCCTCCGCAGCACGCTGGAGCGCGCCGGCTACGCCGTGCGCCATGTCGTCGATTTCGCCGCCATGGGCGATATCCTCGATCAGGGGCTGTCAGATACCGCGGGCGAGGGGCAGGCGCCGAAGATCCTGATCACCGACCTCAATATGCCCCATGGCGACGGCCTGACGATGCTGCGCCGTCTACGCCTCTCCGAACGGTTGACGGACGGCGCATCACGGCTCCCCGTCATCGTACAGACGTCGGATCGTCGCCCCGAAACGCACCGTGATCTGCTGGAGGCAGGTGCGGACGCCGTCCTTGCAAAGCCCGCCGATCCCAAATCCCTGATCGAGCGGGTCGCCCGATTGATCGCCGGCTAAGGACCTGTCCGTAAGCCTTGTCACGGTCTTGTTGCAGTGACATGCTTAAAGGCCTGCAGGAAGCGGACTGCCACCGCGGCCCGAGTGCGATTCGGAAAATGTCGGGAAAATGCCCGTCGTCTTTTCCAGGCGTTCGCGGTCAACGTGCAGACGCATGCTCGCGATTAGGGGTAATCTGCGATGACGATCGAAATTCTGGAATCCGTTTCGGCTCTCCGCACCATGTCCGTGCCCGTCGCGAGCCCGACCATCGTTCGTTCGCGTCCGCCGCGCGAGACGGCGCCGGCCAGCGACGTGCTCGGCCGCATCGGGCCGCTTGAAACCCGGATCGCCCGCACGGCCTCCGAAATCGATGCCGCACAGGCGTTGCGCTACAAGGTGTTCGTCGAGGAGATGGGCGCCCGTGTGCCGGCCGGTGCCGCCTTGATCGGCCGCGATATCGACGGCTGGGATGCCGTCTGCGACCATCTTCTGGTGCTCGATACCTCGCTGCCCGGCCAGTCCGAGGCGCAGATCGTGGGAACCTACAGGCTGCTGCGCCAGGACGTGGCGGCGGCGGCTGATGGCTTCTATTCCGCCTCCGAATTTCTCGTGGATCCGCTGATCGCCCGTCACCCCGGCAAGCGCTTCATGGAACTCGGCCGCTCCTGCGTGCTGCCCTCCTATCGCACCAAGCGCACGGTGGAGCTTCTCTGGCAGGGCAACTGGGCCTATGCGCTGAAGCACGGCATCGACGCCATGTTCGGCTGCGCCTCGTTTCCCGGTACCGTCCCCGAACATCACGCGCTGGCTCTGTCCTTCCTGCACCACACGGTGCCGGCAAGCGGCGAGTGGCAGGTGAAGGCGCGGCCGGAACTCTACCGCGTCATGGACCTGATGCCTGTCGAGGCCATCCAGGCCCGCGCCGCCCTCTCGGCCATGCCGCCCTTGATCAAGGGATATCTGCGCATCGGCGCCATGGTCGGCGACGGCGCCGTGGTGGACGAGGCCTTCCGCACCACGGACGTTCTCGTCGTCCTGCCGATCACCAACATCGCCGGCCGCTACCTCAACTACTACGGCGCCGACGCCACCCGCTTCGCTCTCTAAACGGCGAAAAGGTCGCTCCGATACGGTCGCGAACTTGACGGGTTGCTCATGTGAGCCGCGGCATGCCGGGGGACGATGAACCTCCACACGAGGCCTGAAGCATAAAACACTCACGCCCTCCCCATATCGGGAAGGGCGGTTTTCGTGGATATCGGGCGAACCCGATTGCCCTTTACCCGGCGTTGTAGGCCGCCAGTGCCGCCATGTTGACGATCTCGGAATCTTTGGCGGTCAGCGAGACGATCTGCACGGACTTATCGAGGCCGACGAGAAGCGGACCGATGATCGTGGCGCCGCCGAGTTCCTGCAGCATCTTGGTCGAGATGGACGCGGAGTGGAACGCCGGCATGACGAGCACGGTTGCCGGGCCGGAGAGGCGGCAGAACGGGTACTGCTCCATCACCTTCATGTTCAGCGCGACATCGGCCGCCATTTCGCCATCATATTCGAAATCGACGCGGCGACGGTCGAGGATCTTGACCGCCTCGCGGACCCGCTCCGAACGTTCCCCCTGCGGATGCCCGAAGGTGGAATAGGCGAGCATCGCCACGCGCGGCACATAGCCGAGGCGTCGGGCAAGGCCTGCGGCCTCCACGGCGATGTCGGCAAGCTCTTCCGACGACGGCATGTCATGCACGGCCGTATCCGCCACCAGAACCGTGCGGCCGCGGCAGAGCGCGATCGACACGCCGATGACGCGGTGGCCGGGCTTGGCGTCGATGCAGCGCCTGACGTCGTCGAGCGCGGTCGAATAGTTGCGGGTGATGCCCGTCACCATACCATCGGCGTCACCCAGCGCGACCATGCAGGCGGCGAAGTGATTGCGGTCGTTGTTGATCAGTCGCTGTGCATCGCGGAAGAGGAACCCCTCCCGCTGCAGGCGGGCATAGAGATAATCCGTATAGGCGCCGGTGCGATCGGAAATGCGCGCATTGACGAGCTTGATCCCGGGGCGGTCGAGATCGATGCCCTCGCGCGCCGCCGTCTCGCGCATCCGGTCCTCGCGGCCAAGCAGCAGCGCGGTGCCGAGCTTCTGGTTGGCATAGGCCAACGCCGAGCGCATCATCGGCACTTCCTCACCCTCGGTGAAGACGATACGCTTTGGCGCGAGCCGTACGCGCTCGTAGATCCGTGCCAGCGTCGAGGCGATCGGGTCGCGGCGCATCGAAAGCTGGTGGCCATAGGCGGCAAGGTCGGCGATCGGTTTTTGCGCCACGCCGCTCTCCATCGCCGCCTTGGCGACGGCGACCGGAATGGATGAGATCAGGCGCGGATCGAAGGGAACGGGGATGATGTACTGCGCCCCGAAGCGCGGACGGTTGCCCTGATAGGCTGCCGCGACGTCGTCCGGCACGTCTTCCTTGGCAAGGCTTGCCAGCGCGCGGGCAGCCGCGATCTTCATCTCTTCGTTGATCGTGGTGGCCCGCACGTCGAGCGCACCACGGAACATGTAGGGGAAACAGAGCACATTGTTGACCTGGTTCGGATAGTCCGAGCGCCCGGTCGCCATGATCGCGTCGTCACGAATGGAGGCCACCTCTTCCGGCGTGATTTCCGGGTCGGGATTGGCCATGGCGAAGATGATCGGCCGGGGTGCCATCGAGCGGATCATGGCTTCCGAGAAGGCGCCCTTCTGCGACAGGCCGAGCACGACATCCGCGCCGTCCATCGCCTCTTCCAGCGTCCGCCGGTCGGTCTTGGCGGCGTGGGCTGACTTCCACTGGTTCATACCCTCGGTGCGGCCCTGGTAGATCACGCCCTTGGTGTCACACATGATGACGTTTTCGGGCGCAAACCCGAGAGATTTGATCAGCTCCACGCAGGCGATGGCCGCAGCACCCGCGCCGTTGCAGACGAGGCGCGTGGTCTTGAGGTCTCGGCCGGTCAGTTCCAGCGCGTTGATCAGGCCGGCCGTCGCGATGATCGCGGTGCCGTGCTGGTCGTCGTGAAACACCGGAATGTCCATGATCTCGCGCAGCTTCTGCTCGATGATGAAGCATTCCGGCGCCTTGATATCCTCGAGGTTGATGCCGCCGAAGGAGGGGCCGAGATAGCGCACGCAGTTGATGAAGGTATCGGCATCTTCCGTATCGACCTCGAGGTCGATGGAATCGACGTCCGCGAAGCGCTTGAAGAGGACCGACTTGCCTTCCATGACCGGCTTGGAGGCCAGCGCGCCCAGATTGCCGAGGCCGAGAATGGCGGTGCCGTTGGAGATGACGGCGACCATGTTGCCGCGCGTCGTATAGTCATAGGCCGTCGCCGGATCGGCCGCGATGGCCTTCACGGGAACGGCAACGCCGGGTGAATAGGCCAGCGACAGATCGCGCTGTGTCGCCATGGGCTTCGTCGGCGTGATCTCCAGCTTGCCGGGGCGTCCCTGCGAGTGAAAATCCAGCGCTTCCTGATCCGTGACGGCTGTTCCGCCTGCGCGGGCCTTGCGTTCGTTTGCCATGATGATGCTCCCTCGGATCCCTCAAGCTTCTGTGGGCGGCCACCCCCGGCCGCGCTTTCTTGTTGTCTTCTATAGACGCCGTTCGCTAGGGTGACACTGTCTTTTTGGCCGGCTGGCGGCTTTTTTAGAAAAAACTGGTATATCTTGACGACACACTTTTCATCACCGGCCGAAGCAACGACGGCGCCATCCTCAGTGCTGCCGGAGGTGCGCGTGCAGGCGACGCCGATGATGGAACAGTATATCGAGATCAAGGCCAACAATCCGGGCTCCCTGCTGTTTTACCGGATGGGCGATTTCTACGAGCTGTTCTTCGACGATGCGCTGGAAGCTTCGCGCGCACTCGGGATCGTTCTGACGAAACGCGGGCAGCATCTCGGCCAGGACATTCCCATGTGCGGCGTGCCCATCCACGCCGCCGACGATTACCTGCAGAAGCTCATCGGCCTCGGCTTCCGCGTCGCCGTATGCGAGCAGATCGAGGATCCGGCGGAAGCCCGCAAACGCGGCTCCAAGTCCGTCGTCAAGCGCGACGTCGTGCGTCTCGTCACGCCTGGCACCATCACGGAAGAAAAGCTGCTCGTCGCCTCCGAGAGCAATTACCTCATGGCGATGGCCCGCCTGCGTGGCAGCGCCGAGCCCGCCTTTGCGCTTGCCTGGATTGACATTTCCACAGGCATCTTCCGGCTGTCGGAAACCACGGAAACGCGGCTTCTCGCCGATATCCTGCGCATCGAGCCGCGCGAACTCATTCTGGCCGACACGCTGTTCCACGATCCCGACATGCGCCCCGTGCTCGACGTCATCGGTCGCGTCGCCGTGCCGCAGCCGGCCATCCTGTTCGACAGCGCCACCGCGGAAAACCGCCTGGCCCGCTACTACGGCGTGAAGACGCTCGACGGCTTCGGCCAATTCTCGCGCGCCGAGCTCGCCGCCGCCTCGGCGGCCGTCGGCTATGTTGAAAAGACCCAGCTTGCCGAGCGCCCGCCGCTCGACACGCCCGAGCGCGAAAGTGCTGCCTCGACGCTCTTCATCGATCCCGCCACCCGGGCGAACCTGGAACTGGTCAAGACCCTCTCCGGCAGCCGGGACGGGTCCCTACTGCGGGCGCTCGACCGGACGGTGACCGGCGGCGGTGGGCGCCTCCTTGCCGAGCGGCTGATGTCGCCGCTGACCGACCCCGAGCGCGTTCGCACCCGTCTCGATTCTATCGCCACCATCCTCGCGCAGCCCGCGCTCTGTGCCGATCTGCGCGCGGCGCTGAAGCACGTGCCGGACATGCCGCGCGCCCTGTCGCGCCTCTCCCTCGGCCGCGGCGGCCCGCGCGATCTCGGTGCCGTGCTCATCGGCATTCGCACCGGTGCCGACATCGCCCGGCTGATCGATCAGCCCGATCTGCCCTCGGAGCTGGAGGCTGCACGCACCGCGCTCGCCGCGTTGCCTTCCGAGCTTTCCGAAAAGCTCGCCGGCATGCTGGCCGACGATCTCCCGCTTCTCAAGCGCGATGGCGGCTTCCTGCGCGACGGCTGTCACGCCGAGCTCGACGAGATGCGCGCTCTTCGCGACCAGTCCCGCCGTGTCATCGCCGCGCTGCAGCTGAGCTACGCCGAGGAAACCGGCATCCGGTCGCTGAAGATCAAATACAACAACGTGCTCGGCTATTTCATCGAGGTGACCGCGGGAAATGCCGGTCCGATGACGGAGGGGGAGGGTGCCAAGGCCCGCTTCATCCACCGCCAGACCATGGCCAACGCCATGCGCTTCACGACCACGGAGCTTGCCGATCTCGAAACCAAGATCGCCAACGCCGCCGACCGGGCGCTTGGCCTTGAGCTTGCTGCCTTCGACAGCATGGTGGAAGCTGTCATTGCCGCGGCAGACCAGATCAAGGCGGCAGCGCTCGCCCTTGCCGTCCTCGACGTTTCCGCTGGGCTTGCCGTGCTGGCCGAGGAGCAGGATTACCGCCGCCCGACGGTCGATAGCTCCAAGATGTTCGCGATCGACGGTGGCCGGCATCCGGTGGTCGAGCAGGCGCTGCGCCGCCAGGCCTCCGCGGCCTTCGTCGCCAATACCTGCGATCTTTCGCCCCTCTCGCCGGAGGGAGACGGCGCCTTGTGGCTGCTGACCGGCCCCAATATGGGCGGTAAATCGACGTTTCTCCGCCAGAACGCGCTGATCGCGATCATGGCGCAGATGGGTTCCTACGTGCCCGCCGCCAGCGCCCATATCGGCGTGGTCGATCGCCTGTTTTCCCGCGTCGGCGCCTCCGACGACCTCGCGCGCGGCCGGTCCACCTTCATGGTCGAGATGGTCGAGACGGCGGCCATCCTCAATCAGGCGACGGATCGATCGCTCGTGATCCTCGACGAGATCGGCCGGGGAACCGCGACGTTTGATGGCCTGTCGATCGCCTGGGCGGCCGTCGAGCATCTGCACGAGGCCAATCGTTGCCGCGGCCTGTTCGCCACGCATTTTCACGAGCTGACCGTTCTCTCGGAAAAGCTCAAACGCCTGTCCAACGTGACCATGCGCGTCAAGGAATGGGACGGCGACGTGATCTTCCTGCACGAGGTCGGCCCGGGTTCGGCCGATCGCTCCTACGGCATCCAGGTCGCCCGTCTCGCGGGCCTGCCCGCAGCCGTCGTCGCCCGCGCAAAGGACGTGCTGGCGAAACTCGAGGATGCCGACCGGAAAAACCCGGCCAGCCAGCTGATTGACGATCTCCCCCTGTTCCAGGTGGCCATCCGCCGCGAGGAGATCTCCCGCGCGAAGCCGTCCGCGGTGGAAGATGCGCTGAAGCGCCTCAACCCGGACGACATGACGCCGCGCGAGGCGATGGATGCGCTTTACGCCCTGAAGAAGCAGCTCTCCTGACGCTTCTCCTCAACGAGATCCTCATCTCGCAGCACACGCTCTCGGGCCTTCAGCGGCAGCCAAATCCGCCAACCAAGTCCCCTCTCCCCGCATGCGGGGAGAGGGTTAGGGTGAGGGGCTACCGCACCCGCTGAACGCGCAGCAAGCCCCTCGTCCGGCTGCCGCCACCTTCTCCCCGCACGCGGGGCGAAGGGACGTGGGGCTTGACCTTCCCCTGTCGCCTCCACCATATCCAGCTCTGGGTCAGGCGAGCAGCCTAAGGACGCCTTCTAAAGGGCGCAATTGCCCGTTGGAAACGATGCATCAGCCGGGTCGGAAACGTCTTGGCAATCGTTTTGCCCTATACCCTTCAGACCCTGGCGGGAAATGGGGGTCGGGGTGCAAATGACGATCGCGCTGCGACCGGTGGCCCGTTTACGCCGGAAGGGCGGAAGGTTCGAATGTGATGCCAAAACAGCGGCTCGCAACTATCGCGCGCCCGGAGTACATCCGGCCGGCGCCAAGGAGACAGGACATCGACTTCAGCGACATCCTGGACATCGCAGCCCTCAAGGCCAAGGTGGATTTCATCGCGTCGGCGCATGCCGAACAGCGCGACCCGATGCGTCAGGCCCTGCTGGCCGCGCTGAAAGACGCCAATGCCCGTGGCCGCGCCAAAGCCTACGAACTCCTGAAAGAGGACGGCGGCGGGCTTGCCTGTGCGGCCCGCATTTCCTGGCTACAGGACCGGCTGATCGCCATCCTGCACGATTTCGTGCTGAACCATGTCTTCAACGCGGCCGGCATGCCGCCTTCCATGCAGATCGCGGTGGCGGCCGTCGGCGGCTATGGTCGCGGCACGCTCGCCCCCGGCTCCGACATCGATCTTCTGTTCCTTCTGCCAGCGCGAAAGCTGCCCTTCTGCGAGCCGGCGATCGAGTACATGCTCTATCTACTCTGGGACATGGGCTTCAAGGTCGGCCATGCCACCCGCACGGTGGAAGAGTGTATCCGCCTGTCCGAAGAGGACATGACGATCCGCACCGCCATTCTCGAAGCGCGCCTGATCTGCGGCTGCGCCGGGCTGGTGGACGATCTGGAAGCCCGTTTCGACGATGAGATCGTCCGCAATACGGGTCCGCAATTCATCGCCGCCAAGCTGGCCGAGCGCAACGAGCGCCACCGCAAGGCCGGCGACACGCGCTACCTCGTGGAGCCTAACGTCAAGGAAGGCAAGGGCGGCCTGCGCGATCTGCACACGCTGTTCTGGATCGCCAAATATTACTACCGCGTCCGCGAGTCCGCCGATCTCGTCAAGCTCGGCGTGCTCTCGCGCTCCGAATACCATCTGTTCCGCAAATCCGACGATTTCCTCTGGGCCGTGCGCTGCCACATGCACTTCCTGACGGGCAAGGCCGAGGAGCGCCTGTCGTTCGATATCCAGCGCGAGATTGCCGAGAGCCTCGGCTATCAGGATCATCCCGGCATGACTTCGGTCGAGCGCTTCATGAAGCACTACTTCCTCGTCGCCAAGAATGTCGGCGACCTCACGCGCATCTTCTGCGCGGCGCTGGAGGACCAGCAGGCCAAGGAACTGCCGGGCTTTTCCGCCGTCATCAACCGCTTCCGCCGCCGCGTCCGCAAGATCGCCGGCTCGCTCGAATTCGTCGACGATGGCGGCCGCATCGCGCTGGCAAGCCCCGACATCTTCCGGCGCGATCCGGTCAACCTCATCCGCTTCTTCCACATCGCCGACGTCAACGGTCTGGAGTTCCACCCGGCCGCTCTCAAGCAGCTGACCCGGTCGCTCGGCCTTATCACGCCGGCCCTGCGCGAGAACGAGGAGGCCAACCGCCTCTTCATCTCCATCCTCACTTCGCGCCGCGACCCGGAGCTGGTGCTGCGCCGCATGAACGAGGCCGGCGTACTCGGCCGCTTCATCCCCGAGTTCGGCCGCATCGTCTCGCTGATGCAGTTCAACATGTACCACCACTACACGGTGGACGAGCACCTGCTGCGGGCCGTGGACATGCTGTCGCGCATCGATCGCGGGCTCGATCAGGATATCCACCCGCTCGCCGCCAAGCTCATGCCGCAGGTGGAGGAGCGCACCGCACTCTACGTCGCCGTGCTCCTGCACGATGTCGCCAAGGGTCGCCCGGAGGATCACTCGCAGGCCGGCGCCCGGCTCGCCCGTCGCCTCGCACCCCGCTTCCGCCTGACGTACAAGCAGACCGAAACGGTGTCCTGGCTGATCGAGGAACACCTGACCATGTCGATGGTCGCGCAGACCCGCGACCTCAACGACCGCAAGACGATCCTCGACTTCGCCGAACGCGTCCAGTCGCTCGACCGGCTGAAGATGCTGATGATCCTCACCGTCTGCGACATTCGCGCCGTCGGCCCGGGCGTCTGGAACGGCTGGAAGGGGCAGCTGCTCCGCACGCTCTACTACGAGACCGAACTGCTGCTGTCCGGCGGTTTCTCCGACGTGCCGCGCAAGGAGCGCGCCGCGCACGCGGCCTCGCTGCTCTTCGATGCGCTGGAGGATTTCAGCAGCAAGGACCGCAAGACCTATTCGCGGCTGCACTACCAGCCCTACCTGCTGTCCGTGTCGCTTGACGATCAGGTCCGTCATGCCCGCTTCATCCGCGAAACGGACAAGGTCGAGCGGACGCTCGCCACCATGGTGCGGACGCACCAGTTCCACGCCATTACCGAGATCACGGTTCTTGCGCCCGACCATCCGCGCCTGCTCGCCATCATCGCCGGCGCCTGTGCCGCCGCCGGCGCCAACATCGTCGATGCGCAGATCTTCACGACATCGGACGGTCGCGCGCTCGACACCATCCTCATCAACCGCGAATTCACCGTCGATGACGACGAGACGCGGCGCGCAGCCAGCATCGGCCGCATGATCGAGGACGTGCTTTCGGGCAAGAAGGACCTGCCGGGCGTCATTGCCAGCCGCACCAAGGGCCGCAAGCGCAACAAGACCTTCACCGTGCCGCCTGCCGTCACGATCAGCAATTCGCTGTCGAACAAGTTCACGGTTGTCGAGGTCGAATGCCTCGACCGGACGGGCCTTCTGTCGGAGATCACGGCGGTGCTGGCGGATCTGTCGCTCGACATCCATTCCGCCCACATCACCACCTTCGGCGAGAAGGTCATCGACACCTTCTACGTGACCGACCTCCTAGGCGCGAAGATCACCAACGAGACACGGCACAGCCATATCACCGCCCGCCTCAAGGCCGTGATGGCGGAACAGGCCGACGAGGTGCGCGACCGCATGCCGGCCGGCATCATCGCGCAAGGGATTGCGCCCCTCGGCCATGCACCTTCAGGCCACTCGCCGGAAGGCAGTGCCGTCCCCCAAGGTGCGGCGGCCCCGTCGAACACGCGGTCCGCCGGGTCCCGCAAGATGAAAGCTGACGGATGAGCCTTGCCCGCAAGTTTGCAACCGTCGGCGGAGCCACGCTCGGCAGCCGGCTGCTCGGCTTCGGCCGCGAGACGCTGATGGCCGCGGCGCTGGGCACCGGCCCCATGGCCGATGCCTTCTACGCCGCGTTCCGCTTTCCCAATCTCTTCCGCCGCCTCTTTGCCGAAGGCGCGTTCAACGCCGCCTTCGTGCCGCTGTTTGCCAAGGAGATCGAGGCGAACGGCATCGACGGTGCGAAGCGCTTTTCCGAGGAGGTTCTCGGCGTCCTCTTTACGGTGCTGCTCGTCATCACCATCGCCATGGAACTGGCCATGCCGCTGATCGTCTCGACGATCATCGCGCCGGGTTTCGTCAACGATCCCGAGAAGTTCGACGTCACGGTCAAGCTCGCCATCGTGATGTTTCCCTATCTCATGTGCATGTCGCTGACGGCGATGCTGTCGGGCATGCTGAACTCGCTGCACCATTATTTCGCCGCCGCCATCGCCCCCGTCTTTCTGAACCTGACCCTGATTGCAGCACTCGCCTATGGTCTTTGGACCGGCGCCGACCCGTTGATGACGGCCTGGTATCTCTCTTGGGGCGTGCTCGTTGCCGGTATCCTGCAGATGGCGGTGCTTTATGCAGGCGTGCGCCATGCGGGCATGCGGTTCGGCCTACGCCGCCCGCGCTACACGCCCAACGTCAAGCGCCTGCTGGTGCTCGCCTTTCCCGCCGCCATCACCGGTGGCATCACTCAGATCAACCAGTTGATCGGCCAGATGATCGCCTCCACCAAGGACGGCGCCATCGCCGTGCTGCAATATGCCGACCGGGTCTACCAGCTGCCGCTCGGCGTCGTCGGCATCGCCGTCGGCGTGGTGCTTCTGCCCGAGCTGTCGCGCGCCCTTCGCGGCGGTGCGGTGAAGGAAGCGGCGAACCTGCAGAACCGCTCGCTCGAATTCGTGCTGTTCCTCACGCTGCCGGCCGCCGGCGCCATCTGGGTCATCTCCGACGAGATCGTGCGTGTGCTTTACGAGCGCGGCGCCTTCTCGCCGGCCACCACGGCGACGGTCGCCTCGACGCTGGCGATCTATGGCCTCGGCCTTCCCGCCTTCGTGATGATCAAGGCGCTCAACCCCGGCTTCTTCGCGCGCGAAGACACCAAGACGCCGATGCGGTTCACCGGCATCTCGGTCGCCTTCAACTGCCTGCTCGCCGTATCGCTGTTCCCGATCTACGGCGAACGCGGCATCGCCACGGCCGAAGCCGCCTCCGGCTGGCTGACGACGGTGCTGCTCTTCGTGACGCTCGTCCGCCGCGGCCACTGGGAGTGGGAGCCAGCCTTGTTTTCGCGCGTCCTGCGTCTGGTCGCGGCAACGGTCGTTATGGCCGTCGCGCTGCACTACGCCTCTGGCTACCTTGCCGACTGGCTGACCCCGCAGGCGCGTCTTCTGACGCAGCTGACGGCCCTGATGCTGCTGATCGGCATGGCGATGATCGTCTATTTCGCGCTCGCCTTCGCCATCGGCGGCGCCGACGCCTCGATGCTCCGCCGCAACCTGAAGCGCAAGCCGCGCCCCGAAACCGCTCAGGAGGAGGCGGACACCAGCGTCCTGCCTCCGCCGCAAATGTGACCACAGCCACGAGGCAACCGATGCAACAGACCATCGCCCGCATCACCCTCGTGGTGCCCGATTACGACGACGCCATCGCCTTCTATCGTGACAGCCTCGGCTTCGAGCTTCTGGAAAATCTCGACATGGGGGACGGCAAGCGCTGGGTGCTGCTGCGGCCCCGCGGTGCGCGCGAAACCGCGCTGCTGATCGCCAAGGCGGACGGCGCGGCGCAGGCGGCGGCCATCGGCAACCAGACCGGCGGGCGCGTCGCGTTCTTTCTGCACACCGACGATTTCGCGCGCGACCACGCCGCCATGCTCGCCAAGGGCGTCGCCTTTCGCGAAGAGCCGCGGCATGAGCCTTACGGCACCGTTGCGGTCTTTGCCGATCCCTTCGGCAATCTCTGGGATCTCCTGCAGCCGGCCGGTTGAGACTGACAGACAGAGAACCACCTTGATTGTCGGGCACCGCCCGTGCATAAGCCCGGAAAATTCTGCCGGCCGTTTCCGCGGCAGACCGCATGATTTCCCGCGCCCGATCGAGGTCTCCATGTCAAACTTTCCGCCGCTCGTCTTCTCCGGTGTCCAGCCGACAGGCAATCTTCACCTCGGCAATTATCTCGGCGCGATCCGCAAATTCGTGGCGCTGCAGGACAACAACGACTGCATGTATTGTGTGGTGGACCTGCATTCGATCACGGCGCAGCTGGTGCATGAGGACCTGCCGGGTCAGATCCGCTCGATTGCAGCAGCCTTCATCGCCTCCGGCATCGACCCGAAGGCCCATATCGTCTTCAACCAGTCGGCCGTGCCGCAGCACGCGGAGCTCGCCTGGATCTTCAACTGCGTCGCGCGCATCGGCTGGATGAACCGCATGACGCAGTTCAAGGACAAGGCCGGCAAGGACCGCGAGAATGCCTCGCTGGGGCTGCTTGCCTATCCCAGCCTGATGGCCGCCGACATCCTCGTCTACCGCGCGACGCATGTACCGGTCGGCGACGATCAGAAGCAGCATCTGGAGCTCACACGCGATATCGCCATGAAGTTCAACCTCGATTATCAGACCCACATCCGCAAGGGCGGCAAGGGCGTCGACATCACGGTCGGCGAGAAGCCGGTGCATGCCTATTTCCCGATGGTCGAGCCGATGATCGACGGGCCGGCGCCGCGCGTCATGAGCCTGCGCGATGGCACGAAGAAGATGTCGAAGTCCGATCCGTCCGATCTCTCGCGCATCAACCTCGTGGATGACGCCGAGACGATCTCGAAGAAGATCCGGAAGGCAAAGACCGATCCGGATGGCTTGCCCTCGGAGATCGAAGGTCTTGCCGGACGCCCGGAAGCCGACAATCTCGTCGGCATCTACGCAGCCCTTGCCGACCGCACCAAGGCCGAGATCCTCGCCGAGTTCGGCGGCCAGCAGTTCTCCGTCTTCAAGCCGGCGCTGGTCGATCTCGCCGTCAACGTCCTCGCGCCGATCACCGGCGAAATGTCGCGGCTGATGGGCGACACCAGCCACATCGATGCCATCTTGCGCGATGGCGGCGAGCGGGCGCGGGCGCGGGCGGAAACCACGATGCGCGAGGTTCGCGAGATCATCGGCTTCCTCCAGTAGGCGCTTCCGTCACCGGACGGGGACGAGACGAAAACGGCCTTGCGAAGGGCCGGCGCGAATGTCAGAGTTCCCACATGGTCTCGACACGTCTCTCACGCATGGAAGGTCACCGCCGCAAGTTTCTGGCGGTGATCGACGACACCCCGGAATGCGGCCGCGCCGTCCACTATGCCGGCATGCGCGCCAAGCATTCCTCCGGCGCCCTCGCTCTGCTCTATGTCATTCCCGATGGCGATTTCCAGCAATGGCTGGGCGTCGAGGGAATCATGCGGGCCGAGGCCCGTGCCGAAGCGGAAGCGACACTTGCAAAGGTCGCCCATGACGTGCGCGAGAAGATCGGCATCGAGCCGGAAATGATCATCCGCGAGGGGCTTCCGACCGAGCAGATCTACGGCCTCATCGAGGAAGACCGCGATATCGCCATCCTCGTTCTCGCCGCCGGCTCCTATAAGGACGGCCCCGGCCCGCTGGTCGCCTCCATCGCCGGCAAGACGGCAGTCTTCCCGATCCCCGTCACCGTCATCCCGGATTTGCTGACGGACGAAGAGATCGACGCGCTGAGCTGATCGGACGCAGCCTGTCGGTGACGGATCTTTCTGTCCAACGACCTGCACCTCTGGTATGCACGCTCGGCAATCACCATTTCACGGTCGGAGCGCAGGCTTGATGGCGAGGCTCGAGACGCCTATGCTCATCCGGCATTCTTTGACCGTCGGCCTTGACCCGACAGGGAGCACATCATGTTCATTCAGACCGAATCGACCCCGAACCCCGCAACGCTGAAGTTCCTGCCGGGCAAGGTCGTGCTGGAAACCGGCACGGCCGAGTTTCGCGACGAGACCGAGGCCCGCGCGAGTTCCTCGCTTGCCGCCCGCATCTTCGACATTCCCGGCGTCACCGGCGTCTATTTCGGCTACGACTTCATCACCGTCACCAAGGCGGATGCCGAGTGGCAGCACCTGAAGCCCGCCATCCTCGGCTCCATCATGGAGCACTTCATGTCTGGCCAGCCGATCATGGCGGGGCAGGGCCGTGCGGAAGAGGTCGATCAGGAAGGCGAGTTCTTCGAGAAGGGCGACGAGACCATCGTCGCGACCATCAAGGAACTGCTGGAAACCCGCGTCCGCCCGGCCGTCGCTCAGGACGGCGGCGACATCACCTTCAAGGGTTTTCGCGACGGCACGGTCTTCCTCAACATGAAGGGCGCCTGTTCGGGCTGCCCCTCTTCGACCGCGACCCTGAAGCATGGCGTGCAGAATCTTCTGCACCACTTCGTGCCCGAGGTTCAGGCCGTCGAAGCGGTCTGATCCGCAACCGATAAGACTGCCCTTCAGGAGGCGCCGGGGGCGGCGCTTCCGAGGGGATCAACGACCGCCCGGGGGACGGGCATCCTGAGACGGGGCCATCCTTCCGCATGATCGTTCTTGCCATCGACACTGCCGGCACGGCCTGTAACGTCGCGCTCTATGATGCCGCGCGCGACGCGACGCTGAGCATTGCTGGCGCCGATATCGGCCGCGGCCATGCCGAGCGCTTGATGGGCTTCATCGACGAAGCACTGGAGGCGGCCGGCCTCGAGATGGACAAGGTCGATCGCATCGCCGTCACCATCGGTCCCGGCTCCTTTACCGGCATCCGCGTCGGCGTGGCCACAGCCCGAGGCCTCGGGCTTGCTCTGGGCCGTCCCGTCGTCGGCATTTCCGTCCTGCAGGCACTGGCCACATCCACGCTCGCAGCCGCGCCCGGCCATCCCGTCCTCATCGTCACCGATGCCAAGCGCGAGGAGGTCTATCTCCAGACGTTCGACGCCGCGGGACAGCCGATGGCTGAAGCCGAAGCGCTCGATGTCGGCTCCGCCCGGACCGGGTTCGCCACCTTTGCCGGCACGATCAGCGGCTCCGGCGCATCCCTGTTGCGCGAAGACGCAGCGGCGCAAGCGAGCGAAAGGCCGTTCGATACTGCCGATATCGCGGTCGTGGCAAAGCTCGGCGCGGCCGCCGATCCCGCGATCGCCCTGCCGAAACCGCTCTACCTCCGAGGCCCGGACGTCCGCTCTCAGGCGGGCTTTGCCGTGGCACGCGCCTGAGATGGCACTGATCGATTACTTCATCCGCCGTCCGGAGTTCGATATCTTCGACATGAATGTCGATCATCTCCCAGGCGTCGCGCGCATTCACGCCGCTCTTTTCAAGCCGGCCTGGAGCGCCAGCGAATTTCACGCACTGCTTCTGCAGGAAAGCGTCTTCGGCTTCGTCGCCCGCCAGAACAATGCGGCCAGTGGATCGGCGATGGGCGGCTTCGTGCTGACGCGGTCGGCCGGCGGCGAAGCGGAAATTCTGACCATTGGCGTCGATCCCCGCTATGTCAGGGTCAGCCTCGGATGGCGCCTGATGCAGGCGGCGCTCGGCCGTGCCCGACAGGATGGCGCAGAGGCGATGTTCCTCGAGGTCGATCAGGCCAATGTGGCCGCACTGGCGCTCTACCGCCGGCTTGGCTTTCGCAAGGTCGGCGAGCGCAAGGCCTATTACAAGCCGTCCGGCCCGGATGCCGCCCCCGGCGGTGCCGACGTTCTCCGTCTCGATCTCTGAGCGGCCGATGATCGTCTGGCTCCGGATCGTTGTCTGCGTCTCGCTCCTCGTTCTGGCGACGCTTCTGCTCGCGCCGGTGCAGCTCTTCCTGCTCTGGCGCAACGGACCGGCAAGGCGAACCCTGCCGCGCCTCTGGCACCGTATCGCCTGCCGCATGATCGGGCTTCGGGTGCATGTCCACGGCGCGCTGGATACACGGCGACCGCTCCTGCTCGTGGCGAACCATGTCAGCTGGAAGGACATCCTCGCCCTCGGCTCGGTCGCAGATGTCGTCTTCATCGCAAAAGCAGAGGTAAAGGCATGGCCCGTGTTCGGCCTGCTCGCCCGTCTGCAGGCAACCATCTTCGTCGCACGCGAGCAGAAGCGCACCACGGGCAATCAGGTCAACGAGATCGGCGCACGCCTCGCCGCGGGCGAAATCGTCGTGCTCTTTCCCGAAGGCACGACCTCTGATGGCAACCGGCTGCTGGAGATCAAGACCTCGCTTTTCGGAGCCGCCGCTGCCGCCGTACCGCTGGCGCCTGAGGGGATCGTCCACGTCCAGCCGGTCGCCATCGCCTACACAAAAGTCCACGGTATGCCGATGGGCCGCTACCACCGCCCCATCGCCGCCTGGCCGGGCGATATCGAGCTGGTGCCACATCTCATGGGCATCCTGCGCGAAGGCGCCGTCGACGTCGATCTCGTCTTCGGCGACACCATCGCCTACCGCGCCGCCAGCAACCGCAAGCTGGTGAGCCGGGAGGTGGAGACGCAACTGAAGACAATGCTGCTGGCGCGGCTTCGGGGGCGGTGAGGATGTTTTAAGGAAAACCCTCTCTGCCCTGCCGGGCATCTCCCCAACAAGGGGGGAGAAGACTCGCGGTGGTCGCTCGCTCCATCTTCGGGCGTGCGCACAAAAAAGAGTCTGCTCCACCGAGGCATTTAATCGGGGAGCGAGGCCTTGCCCCACGTCTTCTCCCCCCTTGTGGGGAGATGCCCGGCAGGGCAGAGAGGGTTTTTCCTTCCTTTTTCCTATCTCCCATCCCGACACCTTACCAAACCCACATCGCTTCATTTCCACCCTGATTTGCGCTATGCACCTGGCATGACCGACCAAACGCTCCTTGCTCCCGCATCCGCCCTCGCTCCGACGCCGACGAAAAAGGTCTTCGTGAAGACCTATGGCTGTCAGATGAACGTCTATGATTCCGACAGGATGACGGACGCGCTGGCGAAGGATGGCTATGTCGCGACCGACAATGCGGAGGATGCGGATCTCGTTCTTCTGAACACCTGTCATATCCGGGAGAAGGCAGCCGAAAAGGTCTACTCCGCCCTTGGCCGACTGCGCGACCTGAAGAAGCGCAAGGCGGGCGAAGGGCGTGAGATGATGATCGGCGTGGCCGGCTGCGTGGCGCAGGCCGAGGGCGACGAGATCCTGCGTCGGGCGCCCGCCGTCGATCTCGTCATCGGGCCGCAGACCTATCACCGTCTGCCGGAGGCGCTGAAGCGCGTCAGCCGCGGCGAGCGCGTGCTCGAAACCGACTACGCGATCGAGGACAAGTTCGAACATCTGCCGGCGCCCGACAAGGCAAAGACCCGTGCGCGCGGGGTCACAGCCTTCCTCACCGTGCAGGAAGGCTGCGACAAGTTCTGTACCTTCTGCGTCGTACCCTATACGCGCGGCTCGGAAGTCTCCCGCCCCATGGCGCAGATCGTCGCGGAAGCCGAGAAGCTGGTGTCCGCCGGCGTTCGCGAAATCACGCTACTCGGACAGAACGTCAACGCCTGGCACGGTACCGTCACGGCGGGCGGCGAGGGCCTCGGCGCTCTCCTGCAACGGCTGTCGGAAATCGATGGCCTCGCGCGCCTGCGCTACACCACCAGCCACCCGCGCGACATGGACGACAGCCTGATCGAGGCGCACCGCTCCCTGCCGGCGCTGATGCCCTACCTGCATCTGCCGGTCCAGTCGGGCTCGGACCGTATCCTCAAGGCCATGAACCGGCGTCACACGGCGGCCGAATATGTAGCGCTGGTCGAGCGAATCCGCCGCGCCCAGCCGAACCTCGCTTTGTCGGGCGATTTCATCGTCGGCTTCCCCGGCGAGACCGATGCGGATTTCGAGGACACGCTGAGCCTCGTGCGCACCATTGGTTATGCACAGGCATTTTCGTTCAAATATTCAACCCGTCCCGGCACACCCGGCGCGGACCTCAAGGATCAGGTGCCGGAGGATATCAAGGCCAAGCGCTTGGAAACGCTACAGGCTTTGCTTCTCGAGCAGCAGCGCGCCTTTAACGAAAGCTGCATCGGCCGCACGATCGATCTGCTTCTGGAAAAGCCCGGCCGCATGCCCGGCCAACTTATCGGTCGCTCGCCCTGGCTGCAGTCGGTGAATGTTGATGCAAAGGGCGTGGAAATCGGTGACATTATCAAGGTACGAATCACCGCCGCGGGTCCTAACAGTTTGTTTGCCGACGTGGTCGACGACTGATACAATCAGGGCCTGACGTCATCCTCGGGAGCCCTGCCGCTTGAACGGACACGAATTGGTTTCAAACCCGCCGCGCCAGTCGAAGACAACGCCTACGACAGACGCCAATCACTTCGTGCTCACCTTCGAGAACAACCGCTTTGCGAGCGAGCTGTTCGGACAATACGATCAGAACCTCAAGCTCATCGAGCAGCGCCTGCATGTGGATGCCCGCCCGCGCGGCAATTCCGTGGCGATCTCGGGCGAGGTGACGGCGACCAATCAGGCGCGCCGGGCACTGGATTATCTCTACGGTCGCCTGCAAAAGGGCAGCACGGTTGAGACCTCTGACGTCGAGGGCGCGATCCGCATGGCCGTTGCCGCCGACGACCAGTTGCAGCTTCCCACCATGGAGAAGAAGGCCAAGTTGAACCTCGCGCAGATCTCGACCCGCAAGAAGACCATTGCCGCCCGCACGCCGACGCAGGATGCCTATATCCGCGCGCTGGAACGCTCCGAGCTCGTCTTCGGCGTCGGCCCGGCCGGTACCGGCAAGACTTACCTCGCTGTTGCCTATGCCGCACAGCTTCTGGAACGCGGCGCGGTCGATCGCATCATCCTCTCGCGCCCGGCCGTCGAGGCCGGCGAGCGCCTCGGCTTCCTGCCCGGCGACATGAAGGAGAAGGTCGATCCTTATCTCCGCCCGCTTTATGATGCGCTCTACGATATGATGCCCGGCGACAAGGTCGAGCGGGCGATCACCGCCGGCGTCATCGAAATCGCCCCGCTCGCCTTCATGCGCGGCCGCACACTCGGCAACGCCGTCGTCATTCTCGACGAGGCGCAGAACACGACGACCATGCAGATGAAGATGTTCCTGACGCGACTCGGCGAGAACGGTCGCATGATCGTGACCGGCGACCCAAGCCAGGTCGACTTGCCGCGTGGCACCAAGTCGGGCCTCGTGGAAGCGCTGCAGATTCTGAAAGAGGTCGAGGGCGTGTCGGTCGTGCGCTTCAAAGACGTTGATGTCGTGCGCCACCCGATGGTCGCGCGGATCGTGCGGGCCTACGAGGCGCAGACGGCCGTGCCGGACGAAAGCCTGTAAAGCATGTCGCATACATCCTTGCTGGAACTTCAGGTCAGCGTCGAGGAAGGCGGCTGGCCGGATGAAGCCGTGCTCGAGGCATCGAGCACGCGCATCCTCGAACATGCCGCCGCCTTTCTCGCGCGCGAAGAGGGCCAGCCCTTTCCGAAGATGACGCCGGAACTGTCTCTCGTCTTCACCAGCGACGCGGAAATCCGCAGCATCAATGCGGAATGGCGCAGCCAGGACAAGCCGACGAACGTCCTGTCCTTCCCGGCCTTTCCCGTGGTACCCGGCGGCATGCCGGGCCCGATGCTGGGCGATATCGTGCTGGCTTACGAGACGCTGGTGCGCGAATCAGAAGACCTCGGGAAGCCCTTCGATGACCATCTGACACATCTTCTGGTACATGGTTTCCTGCATCTTTTCGGCTACGACCACCTGGAAACAGAGGATGCGGAGCAAATGGAACAGCTGGAGACTCGCATTCTCTCGGGTCTTGGGGTATCTGATCCTTATGGGGACAGCGATCCCGTTTGACAGTTTGGAACGATGAGCGACTTCAGATCACAGCCGGCCGTGGCTGGCAAAGACGATGCCGACGCCTCCAGTCAGGACGAACCGGGCAGTAGTAGCGCGGTCCAAGCCTACGAGGCCGAAGCCGCCGACGCCCTTAAGCCCGAGGCCCACAAGCCGGAAGGCCACCGGCACCATACCTCTTTCTGGGCCCGTGCGGCCCGCCTGTTCCGCAGCCCGAACGGCGCCACGATCCGCGAGGATCTTGCCGACGCCCTGATGGCGGATCCGGGGGCCGACGAGGTCTTCTCGCCGGCCGAGCGCGCCATGCTCAACAACATCCTGCGCTTTCGCGAAGTGCGCGTAGAGGATGTGATGGTGCCGCGGGCCGATATCGAGGCCGTCGACCAGAGCATTACCATCGGCGAACTCATGATCATCTTCGAGGAGTCCGGGCGCTCGCGCATGCCGGTCTACAGCGAAAGCCTCGATGATCCCCGCGGGATGGTCCACATCCGCGATCTCCTCTCCTATGTGACGAAGCAGGCGCGCGCCCACCGCCGCGGCCCGCCCCGCGTGGCGGCATCGCCGGCCGTGGCGGCCCTGGCCGCGGATCGTCCTCAGAAGGTGCAGCGCCAGCCGCGCGCCGGCATCGACCTCGCCCGTATCGATCTCGACAAGACGGTGGAAGAGGCGGGCATCATTCGCCAGGTTCTGTTCGTGCCCCCGTCCATGCATGCCTCCGACCTCATGCAGCGCATGCAGGCCGCGCGCATCCAGATGGCGCTCGTCATCGATGAATATGGCGGCACCGATGGGCTGGCGTCGCTGGAGGACATCGTCGAAATGGTCGTCGGCGATATCGAGGACGAGCATGACGACAGCGAGGTCATGTTCTCCCGCACGTCGGACGACATCTTCGTGGCAGATGCCCGCGTCGAGCTCGAGGTGATCGCGGCTGCGATCGGTCCCGATTTCGACGTGCGCGAGCAACTGGAGGAAGTGGATACGCTGGGTGGATTGGTGTTCGCATCCCTCGGCCGCATTCCCGCCCGCGGCGAGGTCGTGCAGGCCCTGCCGGGATTCGAATTCCAGGTTCTGGATGCCGACCCCCGGCGCGTGAAGAAGGTCCGGATCGTCCGCAAGCGCCCACCGGCCCGCCGCCGCGTGACCGTGAAGGGCGAGGAAGACATCGGTGTCGAGCCCCCACGGACCGAAGCGACCTCCACCGAAGAGCCGTCCGGCCGCTGACGGCTGCGACGCCGTTCCGCAGGGCAGGTCGTGGCATGGCTTTTTCCGGCGCGTCGATCAGCAACAGGACACATGCTCTGGGCATGCCTGATGCATCATGAAGAGCGTGGGACATCGACCGGTGCCACGGGATCATCGTGGAGCACGGTGCCGGATACCCGCATCGTAGCAGGCGGATAGGATTGCGAATGGAACGTTTGGCCGGCAGGATCATGCTGTCGTCGGGTCTACGGCGGGCATCCCTTGCGTTTCTGGCCGGGCTGGTCACGGTCCTCGCCTTGCCGCCCTTCAACATCTTCGCCGTTCCGTTTTTGACCTTCCCCGTTCTCGTCTGGCTGCTCGACGGCACGTCCGGTCAGCCGGAACACGGCCCGCTTCGCCGGGCGCTGCCTGCCTTCTCGCTCGGCTGGTGCTTCGGCTTCGGTTATCTCCTCGGCAGTCTCTGGTGGCTCGGCAATGCGCTGTTGGTGGAGGCCGACACCTTCGCCTGGGCGCTGCCGCTCGCCGTTGTCGGCCTGCCCGCCGTGCTTGCGATCTATTACGGCTTGGCGGCCTTCGTCGCCCGTCTGCTCTGGTCCGACGGGGCAGGGCGCATCGCGGCGCTCGCCGTTGCCTTCGCAGGCGCCGAATGGCTGCGCGGCGTTCTGTTCACGGGCTTCCCCTGGAACACGATCGGAATGGCCGCCATGCCGGTGCCGCTCCTCATGCAGTCGGTCTCGCTGGTCGGCATGGTCGGCATCAACCTGCTCGCCGTCTTCGTCTATGCCGCGCCCGCCCTCATTGGCACCCGCAAGGGCATGGGCGTCGGGCTGACGCTCGCGGCCGCTCTGGTCGCGGCTCATGTCGGCTATGGCGCCTATCGTCTGCACGAGCCCCAGCCGCCCGCAGCCGAGCCGCAGACAACGGTGAGGATCGTCCAGCCCGTCATCGATCAGGCCAGAAAACTCGATGACAGCGAGCGCGCCTCCGTCTTCGAGGCCCATCTGGCGCTGAGCGCAGCGCCGCCCGAGACGGGTGGCAAGCGGCCGGATATCATCGTCTGGCCGGAAACGGCTGTTCCCTTCATCCTCACGGACAACCCGGATGCCCTGACGCGGATCGCCGATGTGCTGCAGGACGGGCAGCTCCTCGTTACCGGCGCTGTCCGCACGGAAGATGCGGGCGCCGGCCTGCCGCCGCGTTACTACAATTCCGTCTATGTCATCGACGATCAAGGCCAGATCGTCGGCGCCGCCGACAAGGTCCACCTCGTGCCCTTCGGCGAGTATCTGCCGTTCGAGGATTTGCTGTCGCGCATGGGG
Source organism: Rhizobium sp. PP-CC-3G-465 (assembly GCF_004343445.1). NCBI lineage: Bacteria > Pseudomonadati > Pseudomonadota > Alphaproteobacteria > Hyphomicrobiales > Rhizobiaceae > Rhizobium > Rhizobium sp. PP-CC-3G-465. Next base: position 2,210,794 of record NZ_SLYH01000001.1, on the reverse strand, counting down.
CTGAATGCGATCGCCGCCTCGATGCCGGGCGGCTTCTCATCAGCAGCCACCCGCACCATCCTGACGCTGCCGGGCGGGCGCACGCTTTATCCCCTGATCTGCTACGAGGCGATTTTCCCGAACGAGATCGGCAGCGACGCGCTCTCCACCGGCGCGCTGCTCAACATCACCAATGACGCCTGGTTCGGCGATACGCCGGGGCCCTACCAGCACTTCCAGCAGGCGCGCCTGCGCGCGGTCGAGAATGGCGTCCCGATGATCCGCGCGGCCAATTCCGGCATTTCAGCGGTCATCGATGCGCGAGGAAATGTTGTATCCGGCCTTTCTCTTGGCGAACGTGGCTTTTTCGACACAATTCTGCCCGGTCGTGCGGCTTTGGTCGCCGCGCCCGAGCAACAGCGGAGGCACGCTCTCGTTCTGGTGCTGTTTATGATGGTGTTCGCGATACTTTCTCGTTTTGGTTTTGTTTTTCGGCAGAATTGACCCAAAACGCGCGAAGTTGCATAGTGCCGCTGCCGTCAAACGCACCTATGCTCGGAGGGGAATGACCCGGACTATGTGGCATGGCATGTGGTCTGCTCTTTGCAACGGCCGAAGTACGGGCTGAAGTAACTTCGAATAATAGGAACCCGCTATGATTGAGAACAAAAAGAAGCCGAATCCGATCGACATCCATGTCGGAAGTCGGATCAGGCTTCGCCGGACAATGCTTGGAATGAGCCAGGAGAAGCTGGGCGAAGCACTCGGCATTACATTTCAGCAAATTCAGAAATACGAAAAAGGCACAAACCGTGTCGGTGCGAGCCGTCTTCAGAACATCTCCGCTATTCTCAATGTTCCGGTGTCCTTCTTCTTCGAAGATGCGCCTGGAGATGGCGGGTCCGGCAGCGGTGCGTCCGGCATGGCCGAAGCCTCAAGCTCCAACTATGTCGTCGACTTCCTATCGTCGTCCGAAGGCCTCCAGTTGAACCGGGCTTTCGTCAAGATCGGTGACCCCAAGGTCCGGCGCAAGATCGTCGATCTGGTCAAGGCGCTCGCGGCAGACGTCGACTCGGAATAATGCAATGAGATTCGTATGAAAAGAGCGGCTTACGGGCCGCTTTTTTCATGTCGACCAGGACGCTGTGAAAAATCGGTTTCACGCCGCAGCAAGCCAAAATTCGGCAATAAACAACCTCATTTGTTGATATAAAGATATATTTATGTCCTTGTGCGCTTGTCTTTTACGGGCATACTTACTACACCGTCGAAGCCTGTTTTCACTGAGGGGACGTCCCGCATGCGTGCTAACTACCTGTTTACTTCCGAGTCCGTGGCCGAGGGACATCCCGATAAGGTTTGCGACCGGATTTCGGACGAGATCGTCGATCTGGTCTATCGCGAAGCAGCAAAGACGGGTGTCGATCCCTGGGGCGTGCGCATCGCCTGCGAAACGCTGGCGACCACGAACCGCGTGGTGATCGCCGGTGAGGTCCGCCTGCCGCCGAGCCTGATGAAGAAGGACAAGAACGGCAAGGACGTCATCAATCCGGCCAAGTTCAAGACGGCTGCCCGCAAGGCCATCCGCGAAATCGGCTACGAACAGGACGGCTTCCACTGGAAGACCGCGAAGATCGACGTGCTGCTGCACTCGCAGTCGGCCGATATCGCCCAGGGCGTCGATAACGCAGCCGACAAGCAGGGTGACGAAGGTGCCGGCGACCAGGGCATCATGTTCGGTTACGCCTGCCGCGAAACCGCCGATCTCATGCCGGCCCCGATCTATTACTCTCACCGTATCCTTCATTTGCTCGCGGCTGCCCGCAAGAAGGGCGAGGGCGATGCCGGCAAGCTGGGCCCGGACGCAAAGAGCCAGGTCACCGTGCGCTACGTCGACGGACAGCCGAAGGAGGTCGCGTCCATCGTCCTGTCGACTCAGCATCTCGACGAGAGCTGGGATTCCGCCAAGGTGCGCGCCGTCGTCGAGCCCTATATCCGCGAAGCGCTGCACGACATCGAGATTGCGGCCGACTGCAACTGGTACATCAACCCCACCGGTAAGTTCGTCATCGGCGGACCGGATGGCGATGCAGGCCTCACGGGCCGCAAGATCATCGTGGACACCTATGGTGGTGCCGCACCGCATGGCGGCGGTGCCTTTTCGGGCAAGGACACGACCAAGGTCGATCGTTCCGCAGCCTATGTTGCCCGCTACCTCGCCAAGAACGTCGTGGCGGCTGGCCTGGCCGATCGCTGCACGATCCAGCTGTCCTACGCCATCGGCGTTGCCCAGCCGCTTTCGATCTATGTCGATCTGCATGGCACGGGAAAGATCAGCGAAGATGAAGTCGAAGCCGCGATCCGCAAGACGATCGACCTTTCGCCCTCCGGCATCCGCCGCCATCTCGACCTGAACAAGCCGATCTACGCCAAGACATCGGCCTATGGCCATTTCGGTCGCAAGGCTGGGCGCGACGGTTCGTTCTCCTGGGAGCGTCTCGACCTCGTCAAGCCGCTGAAGGATGCGCTGAAAACCGCCTGAACCGTTTCGGTTTGCGTGAATGTGTGACAAGAGAACGGATGCCTTTACCGGCATCCGTTTTTGTTTTTGGAGACGTCAGCGCATGACAGACAAGCGCCCCTCCGGGTCCCCCACCCGGGCCACAGAGGCCTTTTTCGGCCGCCGCAAGGGAAAGCCGCTGCGGGCGAGCCAGGCAGCGCAGCTGGAACACGGCCTGCCGACGTTCCGTCTCGACCTCGATGCGCCCGCGCCGGACGATCTGAAGAGCCTCTTCCCGGATGCCGTTGAGCGCGTGCGGCTGGAGATCGGCTTTGGCGGCGGCGAGCATCTGATCCACCGCGCCGTCGAGCAGCCCTCGACCGGCTTCATCGGCGTCGAGCCCTTCGTCAACTCCATGGCAAAGCTGGTCGGACGCATCGAAGAGGTCGGCGCGCGCAACATCCGTCTGCATGACGACGATGCGACGCAGGTTCTCGACTGGCTGCCGGCAGCGAGCATCGACCAGATCGACCTGCTCTATCCCGACCCCTGGCCGAAGCGGAAGCACTGGAAGCGCCGGTTCGTCTCGCCCGTCAATCTCGACCGTTTCGCCCGCGTGCTGAAGCCCGGCGGCCTGTTCTGCTTTGCCTCCGACATCGATACCTATGTGAACTGGACGCTGCTGCACTGCCGCGGTCACGCCGCCTTCGACTGGCCTGCCCGCAACGCCAGCGACTGGCTGACGCCCTACGACACCTGGCCGAGCACGCGCTACGAGGCCAAGGCACGGCGCGAGGGGCGCAGCTCCGCCTATCTCACCTTTCGGCGCAAAGAGGCCTGAGGCTTCGGATTGTCAAGGGACGGGCTTGAGCTTCGGTTTGCGCCCGAAGGGCAAGAGGCCGAGCACCAGCGCGCAGCCGGCGATAATGACGGCGGCACCGGCGATCTGTAGGGGGGCGATCGGCTCGTCGAGCACGACGGCGCCGACGAGAACGGCAACGACCGTTACCGCGAATTCGACGCTGATCGTGCGCGTGGCGCCGATGGAGGCGACGAGGCGGAAATAGGTGACGTAGGTCAGCGCGCTCATGACGCAGGCAAGCACCAGAAGCGCACCGACATCCGACCATGAGGGCAGGCCCGGCACCGGGACCGCCAGCAGAAGCGGCAGCGTCATGATCCCGCCCGAGAGAAATGCACCGATCGTAACCTCCAGCGATCCGATGCCGCGCAGGCGGTGGCTCGCATAATTGCTGCCGAAGGCGGCGCAGAAGGCACTGAAGAGCGACGCGGCACAACCGAGAAGAAAATCGGGCGTGATGGGCACAGCGGGAAAGCCAACCAACAGCACGATCCCGATCGTGCCGGTGACGAGCCCGAGTAGCCCCTGCGCCCGCATGCGCTCCAGCTTCCAGAGATGTGCGATCACCATGGAGAAGAGCGGGATCGCGGCGACCAGAATCGCGGCCATCGCCGTTCCGATGCGCGGCGTTGCATAGGAAAGGCCGATCAGCTGCCCGGCCACCGTGGTTGCCCCGACGATGACGAAGGGGAGCCGGCGTGCGCCGAAATGAAGAGCACGGCGACGCAAGGCTGCGAAGGCGAGAAGCGTGCCGCCGGCGACAAGACTGCGCAACGTGACCGCGCCGACCCAGCCGAAGGCATCGACCACGTGCAGGAGCACGAGGAACGATAGCCCCCAGGCGAAGGCGAGGAACAGATAGGCGACGATGTCCTGCTTTTTCATGCCCTCCGGTTATCCGAAGGCAGGCAGGACGGCAAAGACTTTTGCGGGGAAGATATGAACGCCGCTATGGCCGAATTTCATGGCGGGCGGCGTCGTTCAGGCAACGGCTGCGAATCAGTGAAGCGTGACCGTCTTCAGGTCGTCTTCGGCAGCCTTGAAGAAGGTGCTGGAACGGTTGTCGGTGAGGAGAATCGGGGTGCCATCGGCGCCGAAGAGGGCCCAGAGGTCAAGACCCGGCTCCATGCTGGGAGCCTCGGGAAAGCAGCGCGAGACTTCGTCAGACCGCATTTTCCGGATGTAACCGACTTCACCTGCACCAAGATGTGCCAGGTCGGTTTTCGACAAATGGCTGCTGACGTGCTTCAATCCCATGAACTCTCTCCTCGTTGCCGCACGAACCTTTCCTCGGAAAGGTCACGCGACATAAGATTATGTTTTCATGCGAGGATTGGCGAAATTCGCAACCAGGGTCGCCAGCCTTGCAGCCGGCGAGGTCACCCTTGCCGGTGAGATCACTCTGAGACCAAAATGTTAATTTTCTTTACCATACGAGCAGGTTCCGGACGAATGAGATCGACGGAAAGCAGTCCGTTGCGCAATTCCGCCTTCAGCACCTCCATGCCCTCGGCAAGCACGAACATGCGCTGGAACTGACGTGCCGCGATCCCGCGATGGAGATAGTCGCGCTCTTCCGTGTCGGTCTGGCGGCCGCGAATGACGAGCTGGTTCTCCTCGATCGTCACGTCGAGATCGTCTTCGGCGAAGCCGGCCACGGCGAGCGTGATTCGCAGGCGCTCCGGCTCTTCCGCCATCCCGCCGCGCACACGTTCGATATTATAGGGAGGATAGCCGTCATTGCCCTTGGCGACGCGTTCGAGCGTCTTCTCCATGGCGTCGAAGCCCAGCATCAGCGGGCTCGTAAAAGGCGTCAGGCGGCTCATGTCTCGTCCTTGCAAACCTCAAGCGACCGATGCGCGAACCCGCGAGGCGGCGTCCGCGCTGAATATATGGGGTGGACCTCCAAGACGCGCAAGCCGCTTCGCACCTCTCTTCATGCGAATCACCACGGCCGTGCAACGACGCCTGACAGCGCTTAGGGAATCATTCTATGGAGGAGGTATCGACAGCAGGATAAGGATATCGCCGTGAGCGCACCCGCCAAGATCATCATCGACACCGATCCCGGACAGGACGACGCGGCCGCCATCATGCTGGCGCTCGCAAGCCCGGAAGCGCTCGACGTCGTCGGCATCACGGCCGTTGCCGGCAACGTGCCGCTGAGCCTCACCGCCCGCAACGCCCGCATCATCTGCGAGCTCTCTAGCCGTCCGGACGTCAAGGTCTATGCCGGTGCCGACAAACCGCTCTCGCGCACGCTCGTCACGGCGGAGCACGTCCACGGCTCGACCGGCCTCGACGGCACTATTCTCGCCGAGCCGACCATGCCGCTGCAGGACACGCATGCGGTGGATTTCATCATCGAGACGCTGCGCGCCGAGCCCGAGGGAACCGTGACCCTCTGCACGCTGGGCGCTCTTACCAATATCGCGCTGGCACTGCAAAAGGCGCCGGAGATCGCAGGCCAGGTCAAGGAACTGGTGATGATGGGCGGCGGCTTCTTCGAGGGCGGCAACATCACGCCGGCGGCGGAGTTCAACATCTATGTCGATCCGGAAGCGGCCGACATCGTCTTCAAGTCCGGCATGCCCATCGTCATGATGCCGCTCGACGTGACGCACAAGGTGATGACGCTGAAAGCGCGCGTCGATCGCATCCGCGCCATTGGCCGCCCGGCCGCCGTCGCCATGGCGGAAATGCTCGATTTCTTCGAGCGCTTCGACATCGAGAAATACGGCAGCGATGGCGGCCCGCTGCACGACCCGACCGTGATCGCCTACATGCTTCGCCCGGAGCTCTTTTCCGGTCGGGACTGCAACGTCGAGATCGAGACGACGTCGGAGCTGACGGTCGGCATGACCGTCGTGGACTGGTGGCAGGTCACGGGCCGCCCGCACAATGCGAAGGTCATGAAGGACGTCGATGCCGACGGTTTCTTCGATCTTCTGACGGAGCGGCTCGCGCGCCTCTGAGCAGGGTACAGTCAACGAAAAACCGCGCGACCCTTGCGGACGCGCGGTTCTGGATATCGATTCTGTAGCTAATACTCAACGCCACCAGGACCGGGGCTCGGGCTCGCTCGACGAACCAAGGATGTAGCCGACGGCAATGCCGATCGCCGTTGCGAGAACGACGACACCAGCGATACCGGTGGGGTGTTCGCGGGCGACATCCGCTACGGCACGGCTCTCGGCCTTGACCTGTGCCACAGCCTTCTTGGCGTACGGCGCTGCCGCATCATAAGCTTCTGCCGCTTTCTCGCGCGTGTCGCTGTAGGCGCGGGCGCCCTGCGAGGAAACGATCTTCGTCAGGCGCGCAACTTCGTCACGAAGGGCGCTGACATCTTCACTGGAGGAATTGAAAGACATTTCGGGTTCTCCTTGTCTACCGAACGCTAAACGCCCTCGGGCAAGGATTGGTTCCGGTCAGGCAGACGCTGCCGGAACTCAGGATCTCGCGACAGCCCTCAAAGGGCAGCATCCACCGCGCTCGCGAGCGGAATGGCGGGCTGTGCGCCGGGCTTGAGGCAGGCAAGCGAGCCTGCGACCGCGGCCCGCCGCAGGGCTGTATCGAACGGCAGTCCGGCATCGAGCCCGGCTGCGAGATAGCCGCAGAACGTATCGCCGGCGCCGACCGTATCGACAGGCTCGATCACGAGGCCGTCTGCGGCATATATTTCACCTTCATGCATGGCGATGACGCCGTCCGCACCCAGCGTGACGATGACCGTCTGGCCCGTTTCGGCACTGAGCGCACGGATTGCCGACTGGCGCTCTTCCGGCGACAGCCGGTCCCGGCCGGCGAGGCGCTCGAATTCGGTTTCGTTGGCGACCACGATATCGGCCATGCGGCCGAGCGCTGCGGCATGTTCCGTCAAAGGCGCGATGTTGATGATCGAGCGGACGCCGCGCTCGCGAGCGGCGAGAAGCGCACCTTCGACGGCCTCGGGCGGTATTTCGAGCTGCAGCACCAGCGTATCCTGCGGCGTCATCGTTTCGATGGCGGCCAGCGCATCCGCCTCGTTGACGGTGCCGTTGGCGCTGGCGACGACCACGATCACGTTTTCGCCATCGCCGCCGACCAGAATATGCGCGGTGCCGGTCGGCTCGCTTGCGGTCTTCACCAGAGACAGGTCTGTCCCCGCCTCTTTCATGAGGCCGAGGGCGGATTCGGCGAAGGCATCCCAGCCAACGGCGCCGGCCATGCGCACGGAAGCGCCGGCGCGGGTTGCTGCCAGCGCCTGGTTTGCGCCCTTGCCGCCGGCTGCCGTGGTGAAGCTGTTGCCCGTCACCGTTTCGCCCGGTTTCGGCAGGCGCGCCGTGGTGGCGATAAGGTCCATATTGATGGAACCGAAAACGGTGATCATGCAATGCCTCCCGAATGCGCCGCGTCGAGCGGCGTGTGTAAGCCGGACACTGCCCGACGCCCTCAGTCCTCGTCAACCACTCTCAGCTTCAGCGAACCGATGCGGCTGCCGGGGGCAGAGGTCTGCCCGGGCTGCGAACCGCCCTGCACAGGTGATGCGGGGTCAGCAGACGCGGCGCCTCCGCCCTCCTGCAGGTCCAGAGCCTCGATCTTCGCGCCCCGGCGTTTCAGCTTGTCGGACGAGATCAGGACGTCGTCGACGTCCTTCTGCGTGGTGGTGAAGTGCCCGTGCAGCTTGCGCACCCGCTCGTCCAGCCGCGACAGGTCCTCCATCAGCCGCACGACTTCGTCCTGGATCAGATGGGCTTGCTCGCGCATGCGATGGTCGCGCAGGATCGCCTGGATGACCTGAATGGAGAGCAGCAGCAGCGAGGGCGAGACGATGACGACGCGCGACCGGTGCGCCTTCTGGACGATGCTCTCGAAATGCTCGTGAATGTCGGCGAAGATCGACTCGGAGGGCACGAACAGGAAGGCGGTATCCTGCGTCTCGCCAGGGATCAGGTATTTCCCCGCGATGTCCTTGATATGCACCTCGATGTCGCGCCGGAAGAGGAGCGATGCCTGCCGTTTCAGCTCCGGCGTTTGTGCCGCCCGCATGGCGTTCCACGCCTCCAGCGGAAACTTCGCATCGATCGCCAATCCCGGCTGGCCGTTCGGCATGCGGATAATGCAGTCCGGCCGCGAAGCGTTGGACAGCGTCGCCTGAAACGCATAGGCACCCTGCGGCAGGCCGTCGGCGATGATCGTTTCCATGCGTCCCTGACCGAAGGCGCCGCGCGTCTGCTTGTTGGCAAGGATCTGCTGCAGCCCGGCCATGTCCTTGGCGAGCGACTGGATGTTCGTCTGGGCCGTGTCGATCACGGCCAGCCGCTCCTGCAGCGTGCGCAGGTTCTCATGCGTCTGCCGCGTCTGCTCGGTGATCGAGGCACCGATGCGCTGCGTCATGCCGTCGATCCGCTGGTTGATCGACTGGTTCAGCTCGTATTGCCGCGTGCCGAAGATGTCGGCGATGGCCGCGATCCGGCCCTGCATCTCGGTCTGCGACTGGATCAGCGCGGCCATCTGCTCCTGCGCCGTATCGGCATTGGCCGCGCCCCGGCGGCGAAAGGCAGCGAGGATGGCGAGAGCGACGAGAACCACTGCGCCGACCAGAAGCCACGCGAGAACGGACGCGGAGAGGCCCATCGCGTTGGCGGCTGCGAGCAAGATATCGGTAAGCGAGAAAGCGTTCATGGCCGGACTGTACCGAAATTTATCGCCAAGGCCAGATCAAATCGTGAACATCATCGGGGGCAGCGACAAATTCCGCGTGAAAATCAGCGCAAATTCTCCGTGTCCGAATTCCATCGCCAGAAAAGATCGGCTATCACGACGCCATGACGATCAAGCCTCTTATCATCCTGCCCGATCCCCTGCTTCGCCAGATCTCCGCGCCCGTCGAGCGTGTCGACGACGACGTGCGCCGGGTCGCCGACGACATGCTGAAAACCATGTACGACGCGCCGGGCATCGGGCTGGCGGCGATCCAGATCGGCCTTCCCCGCCGCTTGCTGGTGATCGACCTTGCCAAGGAGGGTGACGACGCGGCGCCGCAGGTCTTCATCAATCCGGAAATTCTGACATCGACGGACGAGCGCTCTGTTTACGAAGAGGGCTGCCTGTCGATTCCCGACTATTACGCCGAGGTCGAGCGCCCCGCCGGCATCACCCTGCGCTATCTCGATCGGGAGGGTCGTCAGCAGGAAATCGCGGCGGATGGGCTGCTCGCCACTTGTCTGCAGCACGAGATCGACCACTTGAACGGTGTGCTGTTTATCGACCACATCTCCAAGCTGAAGCGCGAGATGGTCGTGCGCAAATTCACCAAGGCCGCCAAGACCCGCGGTTCGAAGGCGATCTGATCGGGGCGGGCCGCCGTCAGCTGCCGGCGCGACCGTGCTATCGCCCGGCCGCGTTATCCAGAGGAGGCCATCATGTCGCTGCGCATCACTTTCATGGGAACGCCGGAGTTCTCCGTGCCGACGCTCGCCGCACTGGCGCAGGCTGGCCACAGGATCGCTGCCGTCTACACCCAGCCCCCGCGTCCCGGCGGCCGACGCGGGCTCGATCTGCAGAAATCCCCTGTGCATCAGGCCGCAGAACTGCTCGGTATCGAGGTTCGCACACCGTTGAATTTCAAGACGGACGAGGACCGCGAAGCGTTTCGCGCGCTGGATGCCGACGTGGCCGTCGTCGTGGCCTATGGCCTGCTTCTGCCCGAAGCCATTCTGTCGGGAACGCGGCTGGGCTGCTACAACGGCCATGCCTCCCTGCTGCCGCGCTGGCGTGGTGCGGCCCCCATCCAGCGGGCGATCATGGCGGGCGACCGCGAAACCGGCATGATGGTCATGAAGATGGAGAAGGGGCTCGACACCGGCCCCGTGGCCCTGACCAGCCTCGTCACCATCGGCCCCGACATGACGGCGGGCGAGCTGCACGACAGGCTCATGGTGCGCGGTGCGGCCCTGATGCGCGAGGCACTGGAGAAGCTGGAAGCGGACGATCTGCCGCTGACCCCGCAGCGCGAGGCGGGCGTCCTCTACGCCGCGAAGATCGCCAAGGGCGAAACCCACATCGATTTCGCCAAGCCGGCGCAGGAAGTCCACGATCACATTCGCGGCCTGTCGCCCTTTCCGGGCGCCTGGTTCGAGCTCGACATCGCCGGCAAGCGCGAGCGGGTCAAGGTTCTCGCCTCCACGGTCGAGACGGCCGGCGGAGAGACGGGCACGGCCCTTTTCGACGACCTGACGATTGCCTGCGGTGATGGCTCCATCCGCCTGACGCGGCTGCAGAAGGCGGGGGGCAAGGTCCTGCCCGCTGACGAGTTCCGGCGCGGTACGCCGGTTCCCGCCGGCACGAGGCTGTTCTGAATGCCGCGTTTCCGGCTTCTGGTGGAATATGACGGAACGTCCTATGTCGGCTGGCAGCGCCAGGACAATGGCCGCTCCGTACAGGGCGCCATCGAAGGCGCCATCCTGCGGCTGACGGGCGAGACCGTGGCGGTCCGCGGCGCGGGCCGCACCGATTCCGGCGTCCACGCCCGTGGGCAGGTGGCGCATACCGATCTCACGCGCGACTGGCCGGCGGAAACGCTGCGCAACGCGCTGAACGCGCATCTTGGCCAGCATGGCGAGCGGGTCGCGATCCTCGACGCCGAGAGCGTGCCGGAAACGTTCGATGCACGCTTCTCGGCCCTTCGCCGCCACTACCTCTACCGCATCATCTGCCGCCACTCGCCTTTGGCGCTCGAAGCCAAGCGGGCCTGGTGGGTGGTGAAGCCTCTGGACGCGGGGCTGATGCACGAGGCCGCGCAGACGCTGGTCGGCCGGCATGATTTCACCACGTTCCGCTCCGTCCACTGTCAGGCCAATAGCCCCGTGCGCACGCTCGACCGTCTGGATGTGACGCGGGACGGAGACGTGATCGAGATCCGGGCCACGGCCCAGAGTTTCCTCCACAATCAGATCCGCTCGCTGGCGGGAACGCTGAAGATGGTGGGCGAGGGGAAGTGGCCGGTCGAGCGGGTGCGTGCTGCCCTCGACGCCCGCGATCGCAAGGCCTGCGGCCCGGTCGCCCCGCCGGATGGGCTCTATTTCATGCAGGTTGATTACTGACCGGCTTTACGCCGGCAGCAGGCCGAAGCTGCGCTGCAGCATTTCGCCGATCATCAGCGACGGCAGGATGAACAGAGCGGAGAGCGTTGCGGCGAGCAGCGTCTGATCACCGCCCGTGATGACTTTCAGCACCCGGAAGATCGCGATGATGATGGCAATGAGAGCGATCAGCGAGAGCATGCCCGTCAGCCCTTCGCTGCCGGGAACGACCAGCCGGATGGCTGCCGGAAACGCCATGCCGTAAAAGGTCGGGATCGACAGCCAGTTGGTGACGACGATGATCGCGCTCAGTGCCGGCCCGTAGCCGAGCGGCCGGGCGAGCATGATGATCAGCAGGATCGGCAGGATCCAGGTCGCGACATCCACGATGAACAGCTTGGCGATGAAGGCGAGACCCGCCGTCGAGCCGTCGGGCATGTTGGCAAGGTAGAACATGCGCCAGGCCGACCAGCTGACGGCCATGGCCGGCAGGCACCAGAGAATGGCGGCAAAGGAGCGCCAGACGCCGGAGGCGCTCAGATCCAGCCAGTCGAAGCCTTCCGGCTTGCCCAGCACCAGCATCCAGACGCCCTTGAGGTAGATGCCGATCTCGTCAAGCTGCGGCATTGTCGAACCAGCGTTCGAGAAAGGCGAGATAGATGCCGGTCAGCGTTTCCAGATCGGCAACGGAGACGCGCTCGTCCACCATATGCATCGTCTGGCCGACGAGCCCGAATTCCACCACCGGGCAGTGATCCTTGATAAAGCGCGCATCCGAGGTGCCGCCCGTGGTCGAAAGCGCCGGCTGCCGGCCGGTCACGGCCTCGACGGCGGACGAGAGCGACGAGATGAGCTGGTTGCTGCGGGTCAGGAAGACGTGGCTCGGCCGCTCGTTCCACACGAGATCGTAGCGAACGGGATCGCGACCCGGCCGCAGCGGGCCGTCTGCCGCTGCGCGGTCGAGCCGCGCGATGATCTCCGCCCTGAGGCTGTCGGCGTCCCACGTATCGTTGAAGCGGATGTTGAAGCGAAAGGTCGCGCGTGCCGGGATCACGTTGACGGCGGGATTGCCGACGTCGAGGCTGGTGACCTCGAGGTTCGACGGCTGGAAGTTTTCCGTGCCCGTATCGAAGGGTGGATCCATGAGCGCGGTTGCAAGCTGCAGCGCACCCCGCACGGGGCTGTCCGCCAGATGCGGATAGGCGGCATGGCCCTGCACGCCGTGAACCATGACCGTACCCGACAGCGAGCCGCGACGGCCGATCTTGATCATGTCGCCAAGCCGGTCGGGATTGGTCGGCTCGCCGACGATGCAGGCGTCCCAGCGCTCGCTGCGGGCTGTCGCCCAGTCGAGCAGCTTCGTGGTCCCATTGATGGCGGGGCCTTCCTCGTCACCGGTGATGAGGAGGGAGATCGCCCCCTTCGGCGCTCCGTGCCGTTCGACGTAACGGGCGACGGCGGCAATGAAGCAGGCAATGCCGCCCTTCATGTCGACCGCACCGCGGCCATACATCAGGCCATTTTCGACGGCGGCGGAAAAAGGCGGGTGCGTCCAGGCTGCCTCGTCGCCGACAGGCACGACGTCGGTGTGGCCGGCGAACAGCAGGTGCGGACCGCCGGGATGATCGCCAGCGTGATCGCCGGGGCTGCCGAGCCGGGCATAGAGGTTCTCGATATCGGGCGTCCCCTCTTCCTGCGCGAGCACGCGGTCCACGGAGAAGCCGAGCGGGCCCAGCATGGCATCCAACACCCCGAGCGCACCGCCTTCGGCAGGCGTCACCGAGGGGCAGCGGATAAGGGCGGCAAGATTGGCCACCGGGTCGCTGGGAGAAGGCGCGGAAGAGGAATGAGCGGAGGATGCGGGATCGGCAAGGGACATGAAGGCAGCCTGTTGATTCCGCAAAGATGTATCCGATCGCTCCCCGGCTGTCACGGCAGTTCGCTGATGCAGCAACGGATTGCGAGAGAGGGTAATATAGGGTATCCCCCTATGCTATGTCGCATATGTCGAAGAACAAGACCAAACTGATCGCCCGCGTCCGCCGCCTCAGGGGGCAGTTGGAGGCGATCGAACGCGCGCTGGAAGCGGATGAGCCCTGTGGCGCCATCCTCAATCAGGTCGCCTCCGTTCGCGGTGCGGTCACCGGGCTGACGGCCGAGCTGATCGAGGATCACATCCGCAACCACGTGGCCGACCCGGATACGGATGACGATCCCGAGCGGGCGAGGGGTGCCGCAGATCTGATCGAGGTGATGAGGACCTATCTGAAATGACCGAGAGCCGCCTTTCGAGCCCGCACGAGCATGTCTTCCTTGGCCGCGACCATGCGCGCAACGAGCGTCGCACATGGATCGTCATCGTGCTGACCGCCGCCATGATGGTCGCGGAAATCGTGGCCGGCACCGCCTTCGGCTCCATGGCGCTGGTCGCGGATGGCTGGCATATGTCCACCCACGCAGCCGCGATGCTGATCACGGCCCTTGCCTATGTCTATGCCCGGCGCAATGCCCGCAACCCGCGCTTCACCTTCGGTACGGGCAAGCTTGGCGATCTCGCAGGCTTTGCCAGCGCCATCGTTCTGGCCCTCGTCGCTTTGTTCATCGCCTGGGAAAGCGCGCTGCGGCTGTGGTCGCCCGTGTCGATCGACTTTCATCAGGCGATCGCCGTCGCAGCCCTCGGCCTAGCCGTCAATCTCCTCTGCGCCTGGCTGCTCGGCGGCGATCATCATCATGGACACGGTGGTCATAGCCATGGCGATGGCGGGCACCATCATGACCACACCCATGGTCATGATCACCCCCACCACGATCATCATTCGCAAGCCCCGCACCACACGGATAACAATCTGCGCGGCGCCTATCTTCATGTGCTCGCCGATGCTCTGACCTCGGTCCTGGCCATTGCCGCGCTGGTTCTTGGCAGCCTTTACGGCTGGCTCTGGCTCGATCCTGCCATCGGTATCGTCGGTGCGCTCGTCATCGCCCGCTGGTCGTTCGGCCTCCTGCGCGACAGTGGCGCGGTTCTGCTCGATTACGGTCCCGCAGGCGAAGATCTGCCGGACGAAATCCGCCACGCCGTCGAGGATGGCGATGTCAGGATCACCGACCTGCACGTCTGGCAGCTCGGTCCCGGCCATCACGGCGCCATCGTCGCGCTGAAGGCAGCGAGCCCGAAGCCTCCGGCCTTCTACCGCGCGAAACTCGCGCATATCACGGAGCTTTCGCATGTGACGATCGAGGTCGAAGCGGCGTGAGCGTATGGAGGATGACGCTGGACCTGCGCGTATCCTCCGCTAGCTAGTAGGTCAGAACGCGCCGAAAACGATCCATATCGACAGGATGGGAACAGACCATGCGCTACAATCAGCTTGGCAATACCGGCCTCTTCGTCTCCGAACTCTGCTTGGGAACGATGACCTTCGGCTCGCCGGACGATCCGCGATGGGGGCCGATCGCGGATGTGGACCAGGACGCCGCCGACCGGATCGTCGAGCGGTCGCTTGCTGCCGGCATCAATTTCATCGACACCGCCGATGTTTATTCCTTCGGCCAGTCGGAACGGCTGCTGGGGCAGGCGCTGAAGAACAACGCGGTTGCGCGCAAGGACGTGATCATCGCCACCAAGGTCTATGGCGTGATGAGCGACAAGCCCAACGACCGCGGCGCCTCCCGTGGCCATATCATGGACTCGGTCGAGG
Organism: Rhizobium sp. PP-CC-3G-465; assembly: GCF_004343445.1. Classification (NCBI taxonomy): domain Bacteria; kingdom Pseudomonadati; phylum Pseudomonadota; class Alphaproteobacteria; order Hyphomicrobiales; family Rhizobiaceae; genus Rhizobium; species Rhizobium sp. PP-CC-3G-465. The sequence goes on along the minus strand of NZ_SLYH01000001.1, from coordinate 2,195,692 downwards.
AAAGCCTCGAGCGCCTGCAGACCGACCATATCGACCTCTACCAGATCCACGCCACCGATCCTGTGACGCCGGTCGACGAGACCCTGCGCGCGCTGGACGACCTCGTCTCCCGCGGGCTCGTGCGCTACATCGGCGTCTCCAACTGGCAGGCTTGGCGGATCGCGAAGGCGCTGGGTATTTCCGAACGCAAGGGCTACGCCCGCTTCGATAGTCTTCAGGCCTATTATTCGATTGCCGGGCGCGATCTGGAGCGGGAGCTTGCTCCCTTGTTGCTGGAGGAAAAGCTCGGCCTTATGGTCTGGTCGCCGCTGGCCGGCGGGCTCCTGTCCGGCAAGTATGGCCCGGGCGCACCTGGAAACGGCGAGGGCCGCCGCGCCACCTTCGACTTTCCGCCCGTCGACAAGGACCGGGCCTGGGCCTGCGTCGCCGCCATGCGCGAGGTCGGTGAAAAGCATGGTGTCAGCGTCGCCGAGATCGCGCTCGCCTATATTCTCGCCAAGCCTTTCGTCAGCACCGTCATCATCGGCGCCAAGCGGCTGGAACAGCTGGAGCAAAACCTGAAGGCCACCGAGGTTCGGCTGGATGCCGAGGATCTCGACCGGCTCGACACCGTCAGCGCGCTTGCCCCGGAATATCCCGGCTGGATGGTGGAGCGGCAGGCCGCCAACCGGCGCCCCGAGCCTTTCAAACGTTAGATATCGCTACATCAACGGAGCGTCATCAGGGCAGATGCTCCGTTGCGCCCATTGCTTGTGGGTGTGCGAAAGGTTACCCTCGCAACCACGTCTGATGTTCTGTTCCGAGAGTATACCGTTGCCCGATCTGGCCGCCGAATCCGTCGATATCGTCTCCAGGATCGATGCCGTACCGAAAGTTCTGGATGTCGTCTGCCGCGTCACCGGCATGGGCTTTGCTGCCGTGGCCCGCGTCACGGAAAGCCGGTGGATCGCCTGCGGCGTTCTCGACAAGATCGACTTCGGCCTCGCCCCCGGCAATGAATTGGCTATCGAGACGACCATCTGCAACGAGATCCGCGATCATCGCGAGGTCGTCATCATCGAGCATGTGGCCGAAGACCCGGAATTCGCCTGTCATCACACGCCAGCGCAATACGGCTTCCAGAGCTACATCTCCGCCCCCATCCTTCTCTCGGACGGCTCCTTCTTCGGCACGCTCTGCGCCATCGATCCCGCACCCAACAAGCTCAACACGCCTGAGATCGTCGATATGTTCCGGCTGTTCGCCGAACTGATCGCCTTCCACGTCGATGCCCGTCGCAAGATGGAGCAGGACCGGCATGCGAACGAACTGCGCGAACAATTCATCGCCGTTCTCGGCCACGACCTGCGCAATCCCCTGGCCTCGATCGACGCGGGCACGCGCATGCTGGCGCGCACTGACCTCAGCGACAAGTCGAAGACCGTGGTGGAGCTCATGCGTGCCAGCGTCGTGCGGATGTCGGGTCTCATCGACAATGTCCTGGACTTCGCGCGCGGGCGTCTGGGCGGCGGGCTGGCGGTGGAGCAGGCCGAGCGCGTGCCGCTGCGGCCCGTGCTGGAGCATGTGGTTGCCGAGCTGAGCATTGCCAATCCCGGCCGGTCGATCGAGACCGATTTCAGTGATTGCCTCGTGCGCTGCGACGAAGGCCGGATGGGCCAGCTCGTCTCCAACCTCGTGGCAAATGCCCTGACGCATGGCAACGCCGATAGCCCGATCCGTGTGAGGACGGCTGAGGTCGGACGCGAGTTCATTGTCAGCGTCACCAATTCAGGCAAGCAGATCCCGCAGGCCGTCCGGCGCGACCTGTTCAAGCCCTTCGTGCGTGCCACGGTCGAGCATGGCCGCGAGGGATTGGGCCTCGGGCTCTATATCGCCTCGGAGATCGTCAAGGCGCATGGCGGCACGATCGACGTCACGTCGAACGAAGCGGAAACCTGCTTTACCTGCCGGATCCCGCTTCGCTGAAGCGCTTTATGCAAGGCGACCTCAGTCGCGCAGCAGCTCGTTGATCCCCGTCTTCGAGCGGGTCTTCTCATCCACACGCTTGACGATGACGGCGCAATAGAGCGCAGGTGCCGGCTGGCCGTTGCCCATCACCTTGTCGGATGCCAGCGCACCGGCAACGACGACGGAGTAGGGCGGCACTTCGCCATAGGTGATCTCGCCGGTGGCGCGGTCCACGATGCGGGTGGACTTGCCGATGAAGACGCCCATGCCGAGGACGGAGCCTTCCCGGATGATGCAGCCTTCCACGACTTCCGAACGCGCACCGATGAAGCAGTTGTCCTCGATGATGGTCGGGCCGGCCTGCATCGGCTCCAGAACGCCGCCGATGCCGACGCCACCCGACAGGTGCACATGGGCGCCGATCTGGGCGCAGGAGCCGACGGTGGCCCAGGTATCGACCATCGTGCCCTCGCCGACATAGGCGCCAAGGTTGACGAAGGACGGCATCAGGATGGCGTTCGGCGCGATATAGGCCGAGCGGCGTACGACGCAGTTCGGCACGGCGCGAAAGCCGGCGTTCTCGAATTCGTTCGCGCTCCAGCCGTCGAACTTGGAGGGCACCTTATCCCACCAGGTCGAGCCGCCCGGGCCGCCCTTGACGATTTCCATCGGGTTGAGGCGGAAGGAGAGGAGAACCGCCTTCTTGAGCCACTGGTTGACCGTCCAGTTTCCGTCCGATGCGCGTTCTGCAACCCGCACTTTGCCGCTGTCCAGCAGGTTCAGCGCCGTTTCCACGGCGTCGCGCACCTCGCCTTTCGTGCCGGTCGTCACCGTATCGCGGTTGTCGAAGGTGGTCTCGATCGTGGAAGCGAGAAAGGCAAGATCGTGGGAGGTCATCGCAAATCCTAAAAATCCGGGCTGATTTCCAACGCTGTAGAGCATGATGCCCGAGATTTGAAGCGTTTTTCGGTTGCGGCGCACCGGGAGGCACGGTCTATGTCACGGGAACGTAAGTGATGAGATTCGCCGGCCTTTGCTGCGGCCTGCGTTGGAGACGAGAGCCCCCATGACACGGATGAAGAAGCGGAATTTGCGGCGTAAGGACGGGGTCTGGGATCCCCTTGCAGACAGCGCGCAGGCACGGACCCGCGCGGCTAGCGTCGAAAAGACCCCGCAATCGCTCTCGCCATCCTATCGTCTGGCCTATGCCGACGAGGACTTTCTCTGCCGCGAGGAACTGCGGCCGATCCGCCTGCAGCTCGAACTGCTGAAGACCGAGATGGCGCTGGCCGAGCGCGGCATCACCTCCACCGTCGTCATGTTCGGCGGCGCCCGCATTCCCGAGCCCGGCAAGGATGCCTGGGCGGCCAAGAACGAGACGCAGCGCGAGAACCTGACGGCAGCCTCCGTCTATTACGACGAGGCCCGCAAGTTCGCGCGGCTCTGCGCGGAGCATTCGGCGCAATCCGGCTACAAGGAGTTCGTCGTCGTCACGGGCGGCGGGCCGGGCGTCATGGAGGCGGGCAATCGCGGCGCGGCCGATGTCGGAGCGCCGTCGATCGGGCTGAACATCGTTCTGCCGCACGAGCAGGCGCCCAATCCCTACGTCACGCCGGACCTCAGCTTCAACTTCCACTATTTCGCGATCCGCAAGATGCACTTCCTCGTGCGCGCCAAGGCCGTCACGGTCTTCCCCGGCGGCTTCGGCACGCTGGACGAGCTCTTCGAGACGATCACGCTGATGCAGACGGGGCGCATGGCGCTGGTGCCGCTCATCCTGTTCGGTGAAAAATTCTGGCGCTCCATCGTCGATTTCGACGCGCTCGCCGCCTTCGGCACCATCGCGCCGGGGGATGTCGATCTGATCCAGTTCGTGGATACCGCCGACGAGGCCTGGGACATCATCGCCCGCTTCTACGGCAGCGTCGATCCCGACTCCCTGCCGCTCGCGTCGGGCGAGAGATAGGACGTCCTTTCGCGCGAAAGCGGCAAGGCAACAAGTTGGTCCGGCCTGCGTTCTCCTGGGTCACGAAGAGGAGACTGAAGCCATGACCAACAAGACCCTTGCCGATCTCGCCGAAAAGATGCGCGAGATCGACATCTGCATGCTCTCGACGCACACCGATGGCGGCGCGATCGCCGGCCGGCCGATGAGCAACAACCGCAACGTCGATTACGACGGCAGCTCCTACTATTTTACGCTCGACGATACCCGCATGGTGGACGACATTAAGGCCGACTCCAAGGTCGCTCTCGCCTTCCAGGGGACCAAGGCCTTTCTGGTGGCCGTGGAAGGCAAGGCCGACCTCATCCGTGACAGGCAAGCTTTCAGGGAACACTGGTCTGCCGATATCGACAAGTGGTTTGCCGACGGCATCGACACCGAAGGTTTGGTGATGATCAAGGTCGTTGCCGAGCGCGCGCACTATTGGGATGGCGAGGACGAAGGCGAAGTCACGCTGAAAGCGTGAAGATCAGGGTCCGGTCGAAACGAAAAATGCCCCGGAGACGGGGCATTTCCATGTGAAGTGCAGGCTTCGTTTCCGGGATCAGATCTTCCGGGTCAGATCGGCCGCATCGATGAAGCCGTCACCGTTCGCGTCCCGCTTTTGGAAGCGCTCGCCAGCTGCTGCCGTCACCTCGGCCAGCGAGAGCGAGCCGTTCTTGTCGGTATCGGCCTGCTTGAACATGCGCGGGCCCATCGCGGGGATCATGGCCGGGCGCAGTTCCTGCAGCTTGGCGCGAGCTTCCTGGCGCTCCGGGCCCTTGTCCGCCTTGCGCATCTCGGCACGCGCCGCCTTGAAGGCCTCGCGCTTGGCCTTCACCTCGTCGGGTGTGACCTGCCCGTTCTTGTCGGTATCGAACGCGGCAAAGGCGCGCGATGCCGCGGCATCGGCTTCGGCGCGCGAAACCTTGCCATCCTTGTCCGTATCCAGCTGCTTGATCATCCACTCGGCGCGCTGCTCGCGCGTCGGGCCATTGTGCTTTGCGGCGAATGACGGTGTTGCCAGGGCCGAGGCAGCGATGGCGACGGCGGAAAGTCCGAGGATGAGGGTTTTCTTGGTCATGAGTCGTCCTTGTCGAGAAGCATGCGCCATCGTCCCGAAAGGCAGGATGTGGCCGCGTGCTGTGCTTGGGGGATGCGGTGCCGCTTTATCGCAGGGCTGACCGCAGCATGTTCGTCCCTGAGCACGAAGATAGAGGAGACGCCGCCAGGCACCAGTTAAACTTCGGTAATGAAGGCCGGGCGTTGGCTCAAGCGGAGCGCACGAGCCGCCGCAGGAAACCGGCAAGGTCTTCCGTCACGAAGTCGATATCCGCGTTCCCGTCTTCGCTCTGTTCCCAGGCTTCCGCGAATTCGTACTCGAAATTCTGAGGCACCAGAAGAACCGTCTTCATGCCGAGCGCCTTGGGAACCGTCAGGTTGCGCGGCAGGTCCTCGAACATGGCGGCATTGCGGGTATCGACGCGGTTGAGGCTCGCGAACTTGTCATAGGTCGCGCCCGCCGGCTTCGGCACGTAGTCGGCCGCGACGATGTCGAAGATATCATCGAAATGATCGAGAATGCCGAGCGCCCGCGCCGCCATCTGCGCATGCACCACCGTGCCGTTGGTAAAGATGAACTTGCGCCCCGGCAGCGCCTTGATCGCGTCCCCCAGCGCCGGATCGGGCGGGATGACATTGTAGTCGATCGCATGCGCCTTCTGCAGAAAATCGTTCGGGTCGATACCGTGATGGACCATCAGGCCCTTCAGCGTCGTGCCATGGTCGCGGTAATACTGCTTCTGCAGCAGCTTCGCATCGGCCGGCTCCATCAGCAGCAGGTCGGCCACGAAGGCCGTCATGTTGCGGTCGATCTGCGAGAACAGGTTGACGCGATGCGGGTAGAGCGTGTTGTCCATGTCGAACACCCATTCGGTGACATGGGCGAAATCGTCGATGGTCGGCAGTCGGTCGATCGAGGTCATGAGGGCCTGTTCCAAGAATGCGAAGTCGGGCGCCAGAAAGAGCGGCAGAGAAGAATGATACGCAAGCTGACAAACTATAAGTGTGCTGCGATAAGGAAACAGCCATGAGAACGATTTTCGTCGTCACGCACCCGGAATCCGCCCACCACGTCGAGAAGCGCGTCGGCGGATGGTTCGATACGGGTCTGACGAAACGAGGTCAGGCGCAGGCGGGCGCCATCGCGCAGGCGCTCTTTGCACGTATCGGCAACCGGCCGGTCGAGATCGTCAGCTCCGATCTGCTGCGCGCGTCCGAAACGGCCGATACGATCGCCGATCTGTTCCGAACCGGCATCACCGTAAACCGCGACCTGCGGGAAATCAGCTACGGCGCCGCCGAAGGGCGGCCGCAGGAATGGCTCGACCTGCGGCACGAATCCACTCCGGAAGACGACCGGCTCGACTATCGCAACAGTCTGACCGGTGGCGAGACCCGGCGGGAACTGGCGACCCGAATTTATGGGGCGATGGATGCGATCATGGCCCGCCCCTGCGACTGCCAGATCGTCGTGACCCATGGCTTCGCCCTGACCTTCGTCGTGGCGAAGTGGATCGGCATGCCGATCCATGCGGCCGGCTGGGTCGCCTTCAAGGTGGCGTCGGGCAGCATCACCCATCTCGAGCAGGACGATCTGTGGCAGAGCCGGGCGGTCGTTTCGCTCGGCGATGTCGCTCACCTCGAGACAGGTGCGGACTGATTTCTTACGGAACGATCAGCGTTCCCGCGCCGTGTTCGGTGAAGATCTCAAGCAGCACCGAATGGGCCGTCTTGCCGTTGAGGATGACAACGCCCTGAACGCCGGCCTTGATGGCCTCGATGCAGGTTTCGACCTTGGGAATCATGCCGCCGGAAATCGTGCCGTCGGCGATCAGCGCCAGCGCTTCGGCGACGGAGAGTTCCTTGATGAGTTCCTTGTTCTTGTCGAGCACGCCGGGAACGTCGGTCAGGAACAGGAGGCGCGTGGCGTTGAGCGCGCCGGCAATGGCGCCTGCGAACGTATCGGCATTGATGTTGTAGGTCGCGCCGTCGCGGCCGGGGGCGACCGGGGCGATGACGGGGATCATTTCCGACTTCGCCAGGAGATCGAGAAGTGTACGATCCACCTCGATCACCTCACCGACGAAGCCGAGATCGAGCACGCGCTCGATATTGCTGTCGGGATCGATAACGGTTTTGCGGGCCTTTTCGGCAAAGACCATGTTGCCGTCCTTGCCGCAGAGGCCGATCGCCCATTCCCCGGTCTGGTTGATGAGCGCCACGATCTCCTTGTTGATCGAGCCGGCCAGAACCATTTCGACGATCTCGACCGTCTTCTGGTCCGTGACGCGCAGCCCGCCTTCGAACTTCGATTCGATGCCCATCTTGGTCAGCATGGCGCCGATCTGCGGGCCGCCGCCATGCACGACGATCGGGTTGACGCCGGACTGCTTGAGCAGCGCGATATCGGCGGCGAACGCCTTGCCGAGCTCCGGGTCGCCCATGGCATGCCCGCCATATTTCACGACGATCGTCTTGTTCTCGTAACGCTGCATATAGGGCAGGGCCTGTGCGAGAAGACGGGCCTGGATTTCGCTTTCGGATGGGGACATGTCGGAAACCTTCGGGATCGATGCGGATGCTGTTTAGCGCAAGTTTTTTCTCGGGGGAATGATCGGAAGGTAATATAACGGCATGATGACAGCCGGAAATGGCAGCGCTTCGCGCCGCCTTCGGCCGAACATGAGGCCTGCGGCGTAAAAGCCGTGGAAAATGCGCCGAACCATGCGTATGATCCCGTCCATCATCCGCTTGGCATGGCCGCGGTTCTAGGCGAGCACATTGACATCATGACGACAGAAAACGCGAAGAGTGGCGATTCCCGCCTCGATCAGGTTATTGCCGGAGAGTACGTCCTCGGCGTTCTCTCCCCGGAAGACCGGCAGAAGGTCGAGGCGCGCATGACGCTCGACCGCAACTTCGCAGCGATGGTCGATCACTGGCGCAGCAACATGCTGACCGTCGATCAGACGCCGCGCCCCACCCGCCGCGCCCCGCGCCGCGCATCGCCCTTCGCTGAGCCGATGGCTGTGCGGGCACGTCCCCAGCGCGAACGCGTGCCGGTTTTCAACGTCGCCATCTGGAACTCCGCCGCCTTCTGGCGCGGCGTCGCCTGCGTCTCGATTATCGGTTTGGTCGCAACGGGCGTCTCCCAGTCCGGCCTCTTCGCAGCCTCGCCGACGCGCGGCCTGACGACGAGCCTTAATCTCGCAGGGTCTGATCTGGCGCTGACGGCGCGTTACGATAACGACAGCGGCCGTCTCCGGCTCGCCCCTGTCGCAGCCGCCGCCAGCGCACCGGGCGTGGCGGATGCGAAGTCGCTCGAAGTCTGGCTGACGCCGGAAGGTGCCGCCCCCGTGTCGCTTGGCGTCGTCAACGCAAACAGCCATGGCGAGATCGTCGTGCCCAAGGCGGTGCGGACCCGCCTGCGCGACGGCGCGCCAATCACGGTCAGCCTCGAGCCGGCAGGCGGTTCGCCGACGGGCGCCCCGACGGGCAAGATCCTCAGCAGCGGTATTGCCGGTCGCTGAGCTGGCGTATCCGAGCGCGGCCATGCTCACGCGGGTTTGATCGGCGGGCTTCTTTCTGAACGCACCGGACAGGCGTAGAACACCGGCGCGGGCTCCATATCGCCCGCATGGAGGTCCCATGCTCAGCCGCCGCTTCTTTCTCCTGACCGGCACGGCCGGTGTTGCCGCTTTTGCTTTGAAGAACCAGATTGCTCCCTTCGCCGCTGCCGAAACATTCGCGGTGACGAAGACGGATGCCGAATGGAAGGCGATGCTCGGTGACGAGCCGTACCGCATCCTGCGGCATGAAGACACGGAGCGCCCGTTCACGAGCGCCCTCAACGAGGAGAAGCGCAAGGGCACCTTCCAGTGTGCCGGCTGCGCCCTCCCGGTCTATTCCTCGGAAACGAAATTCGACAGCGGCACGGGCTGGCCGAGCTTCTGGCAGGCGCTGCCCGATGCCGTGGGAACGCGCACCGACACCTCGTTCCTGATGGTGCGGACCGAATGTCATTGCAGCCGCTGCGGCGGGCATCTCGGGCACATCTTCGACGACGGCCCGAAGCCGACCGGCCAGCGTCACTGCATCAACGGCCTGTCGATGACCTTCGTGCCGGGTGCGGCACCCGCCTGATACCGGGTGGCAAAACCTGAGGCGCGGCATGCGGCCGCGCCGGGTGTGTTCGGATAATCTCAGTTCCGGATCGCGGTGAGGATCGCCAAGCGCAGCTCTTCGATGCCTTCGCCCTTTTCGGACGATGTCGCAACGATTTCCGGGAAAGCAGCCGGGCGCTTGCGGATCTTTTCCAGCGTCTCCGCCATCAGATGCGGCACGGCGCCCGCCTTGATCTTGTCCGTCTTCGTTAGCACGACCTGATAGGATACGGCGGCTTTGTCGAGCAGCGACAGCACGTCGTCGTCGTTTGGCTTGATGCCGTGGCGGCTGTCGATCAGCACATAGACACGCTTCAGCGTGGCACGGCCGCGCAGATAGTCGAACACCAGCTTCGTCCAGGCATCCACATGCGCCTTCGGCGCCTGCGCATAGCCGTAGCCCGGCATGTCGATCAGCGCCATCGGCGGCAGGTCGCCGGCAGCACCCGAATATCCGTCCGGCACGAAGTAGTTGAGCTCCTGCGTCCGCCCGGGCGTGTTGGACGTGCGCGCCAGCCCCTTCTGCCCCACGAGCGCATTGATCAGCGAGGACTTGCCGACGTTCGAGCGTCCGGCAAAGGCGATTTCCGTCGGCCCCTCGGGCGGCAGGAACTCCATGGAGGGAACGCCGCGAATGAAGATCCAGGGATTGCCGAACATCGGCTTTTCGTCGTTCAGGGCGGTGTCGGTCATCGGCAGGTCCCTCAGGGGCTGAAAAAGAAAACCCCGGGCTTGCGGCCCGGGGCGGGAAGGTCGGTCGCTATTCCGCGGGCTTCGGTTTTCGCGAGAACAGGTTCTTGATGTTGTCGAACAGCTCGACCTTGACGCCGTGGCGCTTCATGATGAAGGCCTGCTGGATGACCGAGAGCGTGTTGTTCCAGGCCCAGTAGATCACGAGACCGGCCGGGAAGCTCGACAGCATGAAGGTGAAGACCACCGGCATCCACGTGAAGAGCATCGCCTGCGTCGGATCGGGTGGCGTCGGGTTCATGCGCATCTGCAGGAACATGGTGACACCCATGATCAACGGCCAGACGCCGATCATCAGAGCGTGCGGAACGGCGAAGGGCAGGAGGCCGAACAGGTTGAAGAGCGAGGTCGGGTCCGGCGCGGATAGATCCTGGATCCAGCCGAAGAACGGCGCGTGCCGCATTTCGATCGTGACGTAGATGACCTTGTAGAGCGCGAAGAACACTGGGATCTGCAGGAGGATCGGCCAGCAACCCGCGATCGGGTTGATCTTCTCTTCCTTGTACAGCGCCATCATGGCCTGCTGCATGCCCATCCGGTCGTCGCCGAACTTCTTCTTCATCTCCTCCATCTTCGGCTGGATCTTCTTCATGTTCGCCATGGAGGCGTACTGCTTGCTGGCAAGCGGGAAGAAAAGCGCCTTGACGACGATGGTGGTGAGAAGGATGGCGACGCCGAAATTGCCGAAGAAGCGGAAGAAGAAGTCCATCAGCTTGAACATCGGCTTGGTGATGAAATAGAACCAGCCCCAGTCGATAAGCAGGTCGAACTTCGGAATGTTGTAGCTCGCTTCATAGCCATCGACGAGCGGCACTTGCTTGGCGCCGGCAAAGACGAGGTTGTTCAGCGTCGTCGTCTGGCCGGGTGCCACCGTGATGGCATCCTGCTTGTAATCGGCCTGGTAGCGCGGGCGACCGTCGGTGAAGTGGGCGAAACGCGTCTCGTAGGGCGTCGCCTGCGGCGGGACGATGGTCGCCGCCCAGTACTTGTCGGTGATGCCGAGCCAGCCGCCGGTCGTCTTGCCGGGCTGTGCCGGTGCATTGTCCTCGACCTTGCTGTAGCTGACCTCTTCGAGGCCATGCTCGCCGATAACGCCGATGAAGCCTTCATGCAGAACGTAGACGCTGGGCGTCACCGGCTTGTTGAAGCGGGTCACCCGGCCATAGGTGGACAGTGCGATCGGTGCGCCGGTCGCGTTCTGGATCGTGTCGTCGATCTTGAACATGAAATGCTCGTCGATCGAGATGACGCGCGTGAAGACCACGCCCTTCTCGTTGGTGAAGGTCAGCGTGACCGGCGTCGCGGTCGTCAGCTTCGCGCCTTCGGGCGCCGTCCAGACGGTGGACGGGCCGGGAACTGCACCGGTCGAGGCATCGCCGACATAGCCGATTTCGGTAAAGTAGCCTTCCGGCGTTTCGGCCGGGCTGAAAAGCGTGATGATCGGGCTCTTGTCGTCGACGGTCTCGTGATATTCGCGCAGCTTCAGGTCGTCGAGACGGGCGCCGGTGAGGTTGATCGAGCCGGAGAGGGCCTGCGTGTCGATGACGACACGGGCAGAGCGTGCGATGGCCTCCTCACGCGCGGCACCCTGCGGCACGGCGCCGGGAACGGCGGTCGTCGCAGTGCCGGGAATGGCGCCGGGGATAGAGCCGCCGGTCGTGTTGGCCGGTGTCTGGGCCTGCTGGGCCTGCACGGCTTCCTGCGCGATGCGCTCGCGCTCCATCTTCGGATTGATATAGAGAAACTGCCAGGCGATGAGGATCAGCACCGACAGGCCGATCGCGATGAAATAGTTGCGGTTCTTGTCCATCATTCTTTCCTGGAGCCGGCCGGCGGCCGTGCCTGTTTCTGCCTGCCTTCGAGTGGGCCTTCGATTCGGGCACCGAGCATTTTTGCCAGCCTGTCGAAGGGGACGCCAAGCACCTCGCGGCGGGCGACAATCACATAGTCGTGGCCGGGTTTCATTGCAAACGCGGCTTGGAGCCTGACGGCCTCGCGCAAGCGACGGCGCATGCGGTTCCGTTCCACCGCATTGCCATGCTTCTTCGTTACCGTGAAACCGACGCGGGCGGGCTCGTCCGCCGCTTGTCTGTCGAGCACTTCGAGCAGGAAAACGGAGCCCTTCCGCTTCTCGCCTGCACGCACGGCAAGAAACTGCGGCCGGCTTTTCAGCCGCCCGACAGTTGATTTGGGATTACCTGACGTCATGCGTCTGGGATCTCTTTTCACCGGCAACCTCCTGCAGGGCAGGAGTGCCGGCTATGGCGACGGCGCGGACGCCGTATGCCATTAGGCCGAAAGACGCTTGCGGCCGCGGGCGCGACGGGCAACGATAACCTTGCGGCCGCCCTTGGTAGCAATACGTGCACGGAAACCGTGGCGACGCTTGCGAACAAGCTTGGAGGGTTGGTAGGTACGCTTTGGCATTTATTTTAATACCGCGGTGTGCGGCCCTTCTTGGTTTGCTTCCTTAAGCAAGCAGCGTTTCTGTCCGGGCACGGCAGAGCCGGCAAGCACGAAGCTTGCCCGCCATTCAGTTCCCAGACGTGCGGCGGCTTATAAGAATAAAAGTGTCAAAGTCAATCGCCAGCCCGGTTTCAGGGCACTTTTCATGCGCAAACGCGTCTTCGCCGATCCTCATCCCGCCCAGCGTCGCCTTGAGCGAAACGACGGCGGTTCCACGAAAATCGGCAGGTGTCCGCTACAATGTTATTAACCAGTTACCGATAATTTGCCCGGAAGAGCGCGGGAGGCGGGAACAATCTCCTGCGAGGAAGCCGTTGGAGGGGACGCGGGCCATGCGCATACGCGGTAAGATTTCGTTGATCGTCATCGTCATGAGCGTGGTCACGCTCGTCGTGGCCGGGATGGCGTTTGCCGTCGTCGCCCGCTACGACAGCCAGCTTGCCGCATACAAGGGGGCTTCCGAGCGCGCCTATAATGGCGAGAAGCTCAACCGCCTGGTGACAGCCGTCGTCATGGAGTCCCGCGGGATTTACGCCGCGTCCACCTTGGAAAAAGCCGAGCCCTTCGCCGAGGGGCTCCTGAAGACGCTCGACAAGATCGATGTCCTCACCGCCGAATGGCGCCCGCTGGTGCCGCAGGCGGATCTGCCGGCGTTCGAGGCCGTCGTCGGCCGCGCTGCCGAATTCCGCACCTTCCGCATGGAAACCGCGCGCCTCGCCCGCGCCGTCTCCCTGAAAGCCGCCAACGAGCAGGGCAACACCGACCAGAACCGCGCCAACCGCAAGGCCTTCCAGGCCGAGATCGACGCCGTCGTGACCAAGGACAAGGCCGATCTCACGGCGATCCAGACGGAAATCGACGGCATCGGATGGCAGATGACCATCATGATCGCGGCGACCGCTCTCATCGGTCTCGCCGCCGGCCTTCTGGTTGCCGTCTCCATTGCCCGCCGTGAGCTCAGCCGGCCCATCTCCGACCTGACCCGGTCGATGACGGCACTGGCTGGGGGCGATCTCGACGTCGATCTTCCCGAGGCCAAGCGGTCCGACGAGATCGGCGAGATGGCGCGTGCCGTCGAGGTCTTCAGAAGCAATGGCCTGACGGCCCGCCGGACAAGCAGCGAAGACGGCGTTCTGCGTGAAAAGACCGCCGACCTGCAGGTCAGCATGGCGCATGTCGTGGAGGCCGCCGCCGCCGGCGACTTCTCCCGCCGCATCACACGGACCTACGGCGAGCCGAGCCTCGATCGCTTCGCCGGAAATGTGAATGAACTCGTGGCAGGCGTCGATCGCGGCATCGGGGAGACCGGTCGCGTCATCGCAAGCCTCGCCCAGGGCGACCTGACGCAGCCCATGACCGGCGATTTCCAGGGTGCCTTTGCCGAACTCCAGCGCAATGTGAACGAGACGCTTTCGGTCCTCCAGAAGACGCTCGGCGAAGTCCGCTCGACGACGCTCGAGATCACCGGCGCTTCGGGCGAACTGCGCTCGGCCACGGATGACCTTGCCAAGCGCACCGAACAGCAGGCCGCATCTCTCGAACAGACCTCGGCCTCGCTCGGCCAGATCACGGTTGCCGTCCAGACATCGACGGAGCGTGCCCAGGAAGCCACCGTTATCGTGACGCAGGCCAAGGAAGCGGCTGCCCAGTCCGGCACCGTCGTGCGCAGCGCGGTCGATGCCATGGGCCGCATCGAGCAGGCCTCAAGCGAAATCGGCAAGATCACCAACGTCATCGACGAAATCGCCTTCCAGACCAACCTGCTGGCCCTTAATGCCGGCGTCGAGGCCGCGCGGGCAGGCGAGGCGGGCAAGGGCTTTGCGGTCGTCGCTCAGGAAGTGCGCGAGCTGGCTCAGCGCGCCGCACGCGCTGCCAAGGACATCAAGGTGCTCATCGCCAAATCCGGCGCCGAAGTGTCCACCGGCGTGCAGCTGGTGCAGGAAACGGGGCAGGTTCTCGGCGAGATCGAAAGCCGGGTCCTCTCGATCACGGATCACATCCACTCGATCGCCACGGCGGCGCGCGAGCAGGCCACAGGCCTCGGCGAGGTCTCCACGGCCGTCAACCAGATGGACAAGGTGACCCAGCAGAACGCCGCCATGGTGGAAGAGGCGAACGCCGCCACCCACAGGCTCTCGACGGAAGCCGAAAACCTTGCGCACATGATCGGCCATTTCCGGCTGGATCAGTCCAAGCCTGCCGCCGCCTACGCCACGTCGAACACGCGCCCAGGCACCACGGCCCTGCCGGCCCGCCCTGCGCCCCTGAAAGCCGTCGCGCCGCGTGCAGGCGCGCCCAGGCCTGTTTCCGCCACGGCCCGTCCCGTCGCATCGCCGGCCCGCAAGATGATGGGATCTGTCGCTCGCGCCTTTTCCGCCGGCCCGGCCACCCATGCCGCACCAGTCCCTGCCGCCTCGCAAGACAACTGGGAGGAGTTCTGAGCCGCCCGGCCCTGCATCGGGAAGCCTCAGGCCGCGGCTTGGACATTCGGCAGGTGTGACCTATAATTGGCGCAATGCGCCGGTGAACGGCCGGTTGTGTCCGGCAGGTCGGCGCCATGGGAACGCTGAATGTCGATGGACGCCATGAACGAGACGGCTCTGGACGAGCCGCAGCTGCGCTCGGGGTTCCTGCGCGGCCTTTCCGGCAAGCTCCTGCTGCTGACGATCCTGTTCGTCATGATCGCCGAAATCCTGATCTTCGTGCCGTCCGTCGCCAACATGCGGCTGCGCTGGATGCAGGATAGGCTGAATACGGCCGCCGCCGCCGCCGTCGTGGTGGATGGCTTGCAGAACATGCAGCTCTCCGGCCCGGTGCGCGAGGATACGCTGATGGCGACGGGAACGAAGGCGATCGCCCTTCGCCGCGCCGAGGAATCGCGCCTTATCGCCGCTACGGAGATGCCGCCGGAAGTGGACGCCAAGTTCGACGTGGCCAATACCGGCGCCGTCGGTGCCATCCGTGATGCCTTCGACACGCTGCTCTTCGGCGGCGATCGCACCATCCGCTTCTACGGGCCGATCGGCGAGAGCGACACGCTGATCGAACTGGTCATGGATGAACGCAGCCTGCGCAAGGCCATGCTCGTCTATGCGCGCTCCGTCTTCCTCGTCTCCATCGGCATCTCGCTGTTCACGGCAACTTTGATCTTCCTCGTCATCAACCGCGTGATGATCGCCCCGATCCGCCGCATGACGGCAAGCATGCGCGACTTTGCCGCCGACCCCGCCGACCCCCGCCGCGTGATGGAGCCCTTGCCGGGTCACGATGAGCTCGCCATGGCCGGCCGGCACCTTGCCGCGATGCAGACCCAGCTGCAAAAAACCCTGAAGCAGCAGAAGAACCTCGCCGATCTCGGTCTCGCCGTTTCCAAGATCAACCACGACATGCGCAACATCCTGTCGTCCGCCCAGCTCCTGTCCGACCGCCTGGCCGATGTGGACGACCCCGTGGTCAAGCGATTCGCACCGACCTTGCTGCGCACCATCGACCGTGCGGTCGGGTACACCAGCGAAGTGCTGGAATATGGCCGCACGACCGAGCCGGAGCCGCGCCGCCGCTTTATCGCGCTACGCCCGGTGGTGGAGGATGTCGGCGAGGTGCTCGCGATCGACCCGAAGTCCGGCATCGGCTTCGTCATCGCGGTTCCCGACGATCTGGAGGTCGATGCGGATGGCGAGCAGCTGTTCCGCGTGGTGCACAATATCTGCCGCAATGCCGTTCAGGCGCTGATGAACGAAAACGATCCCGGCAATCCCGCGCGCAACGTCACGGTCTCCGCCATGCGCACCGGCAGCGTCGTCAGCATCACCGTCGACGACACCGGCCCCGGCATGCCGCGCAAAGCGCGGGAGAACCTGTTTGCAGCCTTCCGCGGCTCGGCTCGCTCGGGCGGCACCGGCCTCGGTCTGGCCATTGCCCGCGAACTGGTGCTCGCCCATGGCGGCACTATCGCGCTGGTGGAAAAAGCCACGCCCGGCACGCTGTTCCGCATCGAACTCCCCGATCGTCCAGTCCCCCTCGACGCGTTCCGTTCGCAGGGACGAACCTGAACCCGAAATTCACCGTCATCTTGTCGTCATGGAAAATGACAATGAATTCAGTTGGATGAAAAATCGCTGAAGCAAAAATCAGGAAATTTCCCGAATTTGGCTTGCATTCATTTCTCCCAGGCTTTAGAGGATCGCCACGCACACAGCAGACGCTGTTGCACGCACCCGTAGCTCAGCTGGATAGAGCATCAGACTACGAATCTGAGGGTCGGACGTTCGAATCGTTCCGGGTGCGCCATTTCTCTCCCCCTTTAAAACATGACGATAAAAACGCGTCTTCTCCGATTGCCGTAGCGGATCCAACTTTGTCGTCATGCCACTCTTTCCCTTCTCATCGTCCGCCCGTCGCGGCGTGCAAGGCTGCAGGGCGGCCAAGGGCGGGCTTAAGCAAGTCGAGAGTGCGCAGGTCCGGCTTCCCGCCGAAATAGCGCTTCAAGGCCGTCTGGAACGGTGCGGGATCACTATCCCCCTGGATGGCTGCATAAGAAAAGAGCGTCATCGACGAGCGGAACTTCAGGTCGTCAGGGCTGGAGAAGATCGCGCGGGCCGTCAGCGCATCGTCCAACCCGTTGACGGTCGATGTGCAGTCCAGAAGCCTTCTGCCGAGAAGCGGGTGCTGGAGATAGGCCTGTGCCTCCGCCAGCCCGGAGATCGCAAAGTGCCGTGCAGTGGATGAGGACCCAAGGCCGCCGATCTGCGGAAAGACGAACCACATCCAGTGCGTCCGTTTATTTCCAGCAGCCAGCTCGCTCCGAGCCTGTTGATAGATGCGCGACTGCGCTTCAATGAAACGGATGAGATGGAAGGTGTCTTTCATGGCAGTCTCCTGAATGTCAGGTATGCCAAACCATCTCGCTCCCTGTTTGTTCGGCACGTTGACGCTGCGCAGGCCGTGCGGAAACTAAACCGGGAGATCGCCGTCGAAGCGCAGCACGGAGCGTCCACTGGTCACATCGCTCGCCAGCAGCCTTGCCGGATCGCGCAAGCCCTCCGGCACGTCGAGCGTGAGATCTGCGCCGGTCGCGATGAAGGTCTCCTCGATGACGAGGGTGCCAAGGCTCGCGAGGCGGGCCTTGAGCAGCGCGAGGTCGGCAAATGCAACCCGTACGGTGCCGCGTGTCATTGCGATATGCTCGATGCGCTCCGCCCCGTGCAACGCCATGGCCGCCGTGCCGCCATAGGCGCGCATCAGGCCACCACTGCCGAGCAGGATGCCGCCGAACCAGCGGATGACGAGAACGACGACATGATCGAGCCCTTGCCCGTCGATCGCCTGCAGGATGGGCTTGCCGGCCGTGCCGCCCGGCTCTCCGTCATCGTTGAAGCGATAGGTCTGCCCGATCCGCCAGGCCCAGCAATTGTGCGTGGCCGTCGGGTCCGACTGGGCGGCTAGAAACGCGCGCGCCTCCGCCTCGTCGGTCACTGGCGCGCAATGCGCCAGAAACCGGCTCTTCCGGATCTCCTGAGGAAAACTGTGCGGGCGGGCAAGCGTGAGCATGCCGTCTCATACGGCAAAATCCGGAGCGTTGAAATCCGCATGGCGCCAAGGATGGAGAGCCGGGATGACGCATCATCGTCCCGGCTCATGAAGACGCTGCGCGTCAGCCGATCGACATCAAGCTGGCATTGCCGCCGGCCGCGGCCGTGTTGACGCTGGTGGAAACCTCCTCCAGCAGCCAGTTGAGGCCGTAGGCTTCCGGATTGACCACAAGCTCCGTGGCTGTTGCCGCCTGCACGAGGACGAGCGGACCCGGCAGGCCGGCGATGGTCTGGTTGGCCGCCTTCACCCGGTCTGCGTCCCCTTCGATGAGGGCTCCGGAGAAGGGGCCGGCCGAGGCCCAGTCTTGGGTAAACGACAGGCGCGCTGCGACGCTGGCCGGCAGCGCGGCGATGTCGCCTTCGAGCCCTGAAGCGGCATCGATGACGCCCGTATTGCCGGTCGCGAGCACGGCCGAGATCTGACGGATCAGGCCGTCAATCGTTTGCGGTACCAGAAGGATCTGGCCGCGCGGATGCAGCGCGTAGAGATTGCGCTCGCCGACTGGCCCCGGCATCTCGCTGACGAGGCCGAGCGGGGACAGGCTGCCGGTATCGCGGGCAGCGGATGCCTCCGTTTTCAGGCCGCGGCCGTCGAGCCACTTGGCGAAATCGAGCAGCGCCGGATCCGTATGCACGGAGCTGATCTGCGGCGGAACCGGGGCGACGCGGACGAGACGGCCGAGATAGAGCGGACCGCCGGCCTTCGGCCCCGTGCCCGAAAGCCCGCGCCCGCCGAAGGGCTGCACGCCGACGACCGCGCCGATGATGTTGCGGTTGACGTAGAGATTGCCGGCCTTCACCCGGCTTGTCACATGCGCAATGGTCTCATCGAGGCGCGTGTGCAGGCCGAAGGTCAGGCCGTAGCCTGTGGCGTTGATGTCGTCGATCAGCCCGTCGAGATCGTCCCGCTCGTAGCGCAGGACATGCAGCACCGGCCCGAACACCTCGCGGGCGAGGTCCGACAGTTTTGCGATCTCGATGATCGTCGGCGCGACGAAGGTGCCGTGGGCGGTGGCATCCGGCATGGCGATCTGCTCGAAGCGCGCGCCGATGCCGCGCATGGCGGCGATGTGCTTGTCGATCGTCTCTTTCGCCTCAGCGGAGATCACCGGCCCGACATCGACGGAAAGCCGGTCGGTGCGGCCGATATCCAACTCATGCAGGGCGCCTTTCAGCATGGTCAGGACGCGGTCGGCGACATCCGTCTGCAGGCAGAGGACGCGCAGTGCCGAGCAGCGCTGTCCGGCGCTGTCGAAGGCAGACGCGATGACGTCGGCCACCACCTGTTCGGCAAGTGCCGAACTGTCGACGATCATGGCGTTCTGCCCGCCCGTCTCGGCAATCAGCGGGATCGGCTTGCCCTCGGGCGAGAACCGTCCGGCAAGCTGGGCCTGAATGAGCCGCGCAACCTCGGTCGATCCGGTAAACATCACCCCGGCAACGCCCTCCGCCCCGACGAGAGCCGCACCCACGCGCCCGTCGCCCGGCAGGAATTGGAGGACATCCCTGGGGATGCCGGCCTCATGCAGCAGGCGCACGCCTTCGGCGGCGATCAGCGGCGTTTCCTCGGCGGGCTTTGCTAGCACCGGATTGCCAGCGACGAGCGCGGCGGCGATCTGTCCGGTGAAGATGGCCAGTGGGAAATTCCAGGGGCTGATGCAGACGATCGGGCCAAGGGCGCCATGCGCCGGACCCAGCGTCCGGCCGGCCTGTTCCGCATAATAGCGCAGGAAGTCGATCGCCTCGCGCACCTCGGCAATCGCGTTCGGCGCGGACTTGCCGGCCTCGCGGATGATGAGGCCGAGAAGATCGGGCATGCGCGCCTGCATCAGGTCTGCCGCACGCGACAGGCAGGCGGCCCGCTCGGCCGGCGCCGTCGCACCCCACCGGGCGCTGGCATCGGCGGCAAGCGTAACCGCTCGCACCGCATCGGCGTCCGACGCCTCGGTCACGGTGCCGACGCGGTCGCGCCGGTCGCCTGGGTTCTCGACAGGCCGCGACGGCCCGGAAGGCGTATCGCCCGCAAGCATGGGGGCAGCGGTCCAGTCGGCGGTCGCACTCTTGGAGAAGGTCTCGGAGAGCATCGTCAGCGTCGTTTCCGAGGAGAGGTCGAGGCCAGCCGAGTTGCTGCGGCCGGGATAGAGCGCTGAGGGCAGGCGGATCTTGTCATGGGGGCCGCCGGGGGAGGGCATGCCGCGCACGATCTCCACCGGATCGGCGATCAGTTCGTCCACGGAGACAGTGGGATCGGCGATCCGGTTGACGAAGGACGAGTTGGCGCCATTCTCCAGCAGGCGGCGGACGAGATAGGCGAGCAGGGTCTCGTGCGTGCCAACGGGTGCATAGATGCGGCAGGGCCGGTTCAGCTTGTCCGCACCGACGACCTCGTCGTACAGCGGCTCGCCCATGCCGTGCAGGCACTGGAACTCATAGTCCCCGACGGTGAAATCCGGGCCGGCCATGGCGTGGATGGTGGCGAGGCTCTGCGCGTTGTGCGTGGCGAACTGGGGGAAGATGACATCCTTGGCCGCCAGCAGCTTGCGCGCGCAGGCGATGTAGGAAACGTCGGTGTGGATCTTGCGCGTGAAGACCGGGAAGTCCTCGAGCCCGTCCACCTGCGCCCGCTTGATCTCGGCATCCCAATAGGCGCCCTTGACGAGGCGCACCATCATGCGGTGGCCGGAGCGGCGGGCAAGGTCGATGACGACGTCGAGCACCATGGGGCAGCGCTTGCCATAAGCCTGGACAACGAAGCCGACGCCGTGCCAGCCGGAGAGATCTGGATCGAGCCGCAGGGCCTCGAGAAGATCGAGCGACAGTTCCAGCCGATCGGCTTCCTCGGCGTCGATGTTCAGCCCGATATCATAGCCCTTGGCGATCAACGCCAGCGCCTTCACCCGGGGCAGAAGTTCGCGCATCACGCGCGCCGCCTGCGCCCTGACATAGCGGGGGTGCAGCGCCGAGAGCTTGATGGAAATGCCGGGACCCTCATAGATCCCCCGGCCGGCCGCGGCCTTGCCGATGGCATGGATGGCGTTCTCGTAGTCGGCGTAATAGCGCTTCGCATCGGCCGCTGTCGTCGCGGCCTCGCCGAGCATGTCGTAAGAATAGCGGAAGCCGCGGGCTTCCAGCGGGCGCGCGCGCTTCAGCGCTTCATCGATGGTTTCGCCGGTGACGAACTGCTCTCCCATCATCCGCATGGCCATATCGACGCCGCGGCGGATGACCGGCTCGCCGGCCCGCGCGATGAGGCGTGTGAGCGCCGCCGAAAGCCCGCGGTCGTTGACGGTCGAGGTCAGCTTGCCGGTAACGACGAGGCCCCATGTAGCCGCGTTGACGAAGAGCGAGCGTCCGCCGCCGACATGCGAGCGCCAGTCGCCGGTGGCGATCTTGTCGCGGATGAGAGCATCGCGCGTGGCTGTGTCGGGAATGCGCAGCAGGGCTTCGGCAAGGCACATCAGCGCCACACCTTCCTGGCTCGACAGCGAGTATTCATGCACCAGCCCCTCGACGCCCGAGCCCTTATGCTTCGCACGCAGCGCGGTGATAAGCCCGCGCGCTGTCCTCGCGGCCTGTACGCGCACGTCCTCCGGCAGCGTCGCCTGTTCCAGAAGGGCGGCAACGCAAGGTGCCTCCGGCTGGCGATAAGCGCGCGTGACGGCGGCGCGAAGCGGTGTCGGGGCAGCGAGCGGCGGCGCAAAGGCCTCGAACGGAAGCGGCATCGTGTCGAGGGGGGACTTCAGCGGCGTCTGGCTCATCGGTAGGCCTTTTCAGGTGCTAAAACAGGAGGATGCGTCGTCAGAGAACACGATCTGCAGACTACGGCTGCGTACGCCGCATCTCCATCCGGAAAATTCGGCGGAGTGCCTCACGATCCACGCTTGGAGGCCTTTTTTGGCGTGGTTTATGCGGCAATTAGGAGAGCATGCCGTCGGATCGCCTAGAGCAGGACATGTGCCGACAGAGCCTGCCGCGCCGTCAGGCACTCGTCGTCGCCCGGCATGCAGGTGCGACAGACGATTGGCCTGACATCGTAGATGCCGCAGCCGACATGCTGACCCAACACACCGGACAATGCAGCGCACCTATCGTTCTCGCACCGCATGCCGCCGAGATCGACGGACACCAGCTCTTCGGGAATCCGTGCCAATTCCTCTTCGCTCTCCATCGAGAAGCGCGGCCAGTCGGCGGAGTAGGAACAGCAGGCGCCGCAGCTTTGGCAGTCGAAATCATCGGTGGGAACGGCAGGCATCATGCGGGAAACCTACCACGCAAAGCCAGGTCGCGCCATGCCGCTTGCGGGGTCGGAAACGTGCAGACGATCGAACGAGGTCCCTAGGCAAAAGCTGAGAACAGGCGTAAACGCCTCTGTACACATTTTGTCGCCAGTCTGCGCGACAGGACGGCACAAGAGGAGTTCGACCGATGAGATGGAAGCGCACGATCCAGCTGCTGGATGTTCATTGCGAGGGCGAAATCGGCAAGGTCGCCATCGGTGGTGTGCCGAAGATTCCGGGCAACACGATCGCCGAGCAGCTTCATCACATTAATACCGTGGATGACAGCCTCCGGCGGTTCCTCTGCCTGGAGCCGCGCGCGTCCTCCATCGGCTCGGTCAATCTGCTGCTGCCGGCCAAGCGTCCGGAAGCCGATGCCGGCTTCATCATTCTCCAGGCCGATCAGGCGCATGCCATGTCCGGTTCCAACTCCATCTGCGTCACCACTGCGCTGCTCGAATCCGGCATCGTCGAGATGAAGGAGCCGGAAACGGTCGTCATGCTCGACACCGCCGCCGGCCTCGTCAAGGCGACGGCGACATGCCGCGACGGCCGCTGCGAGCGCGTCAAGCTGACCATGACCCCGTCCTTCGTTCAGGCGCTGGATGTCGAGGTGGAAACGCCGCAATGGGGCACGATCAAGGTCGATCTCTGCTATGGCGGCATCTTCTATGCGCTGGTGGACGTGCACCAGATCGGCACGACGATCGAGAAGGCCAATGCCCGCGCGATCGTGGAGGCCGGCATGATCATCAAGGATATCGTCAACCGCACCATCCCGACGGTCCATCCCGAGATCCCGGAAATCTCCGGCGTCGCCTATGTCATGTTCCGCAGCACGGAAGCCGATGGCACGGTGCGCACGTGCACGACCATGTGGCCGGGCCGGGTCGATCGCTCTCCCTGCGGCACCGGCAGCTCCGCCAACCTCGCCACGCTGCACGCCCGCGGTCTCGCCAAGCCCGGCGATGTGTTCAAGTCCCGCTCGATCATCGGTTCGGAGTTCGAGGTTGGGCTCGAAAGCGTCACCGAAGTCGCCGGCCGTCCGGCCATCATTCCCACTATCTCCGGCCGGGGCTGGACGTTCGGCCTCCACCAGGTCGCCCTCGATCCGTTCGATCCCCTGGCCGACGGCTTCGCCCTCACCGATACCTGGGGCCCGCAGGCCGGTGAGATCCGCTAGCCTGCATCCTGTCCGGCACGGTTGCGACGTGGAAGTCGAAGTTGACGATTGGCCGTTGTCGTTCACCCCTTGTGAACGATGTGTCGTCGGTGTGTGGGCTATGTTTGTCATGCATTGTTGCTAAAGCTAAGATATCTTCTTCCTCAACGGAGCCCGTACCCATGTCCACCAGCGCCATCGTCCTCGTCGGACGCATTCTCCTCTCCATCATCTTCATCGTCGCCGGTTTCGGCAAGATCACCAACCTCTCGGGAACGGCCGGCTACTTCGCCGGCGCCGGCCTGCCGGTTCCGATGGTCACTGCAGTGATCGTCTCGCTGGTCGAACTCGTCGGCGGCATCTTCATTCTCGTCGGCTTCTTCACGCGCCCGACGGCCTATGTTCTCGCCGCCTTCTGCATCGCCACGGCATTCATCGCGCATTTCAACTTTGCCGACATGGGCCAGGCGATCAACTTCCAGAAGAACTTCGCCATGGCTGGTGGCTTCCTCGTGCTCGCAGCCTTCGGCCCCGGCGCCCTTTCGGTGGACGCGCGCCGCACCTGATCGCCTCTCTTTCGCCCCATGAAAAACCCGCCGGATCGACATCCGGCGGGTTTTGCGTTTCTCGGATGGCGCATCACCCTGCGGGGTAGATGACGCCCTTGCGCAGGATCATGTTGCCGTAGAGGCGCGGCTCGCTGGTCTGCACCACCGTATGCGCGGCCTTGACCCGCGGATAGAAGTCGGGGCCGAGCAGCGGCACCACGGTCCTCTCCGGCTCGTGCCGGGCGCAGCAGGCGATCAGCTCTGCGTGTACGGGATCGAGAAGATCCCGGTCCTGCTTTACCGTCGCGCGGAAGATCGCCTCGTCCACGAAATCGTCGATCGGCATGACGCTGAGGATGGCATCGACCACCGGCACCACGCCATGGCCGTCGAGGCGGATCAGCCGGCGGGCATGTTCGAGCGCGGGATAGTTGCCATCGACGATGGCGATCTCATCGCCATGGCCCATGGCGCGGAGCGTTGCGAGCAGGTCGGGGCTCAGGAGAGGGGAAAGACCTTTCAGCATCAGGCAGGTTCCTTGAAGAGGACATTGGTGTCGAGAAGATAACGCGAGAAGAGCGGCAAGCTCGCCCCGCCGATGGCACGCGCCTCGGAGCCGACGGCGCCCTCGATGATATCGGGCACGATGACGCCCTGCAGGTCGAGATCCTGCACGGCCGTACGTGTGGCGGCGACGATGCGCGCGCGCACCCAGGCGGGAAAGCCGCCGTCGATGACGGCTGCGGCAAAATCGATGATCGAGGCGGCGGAGATGATGGCGCGGGCGAGCGCCTCGGCCGTCTGGACGATCCAGTCCTCCAGCGCTGGCCCGAAATCGATCCACTCCTCGGCCGTGTACCAGAGCGGCCGCGCATCGATGCCGCGGTCCCGCAGCATGTTTTCGAGAACGAAGATCGAGGCGACCTTGAGAAGCGGCTGCGTGCGCCCGTCCGGTCCCGGCACCTGCAAGGGGCCCAGCGCTCCCGCGGTTCCCGTGCGGCCGGAGAACAGCGCGGAGTTCAGCACGATGCCGCCGCCGATAAAGGAGCCGATGTAGAAATAGATGAAATCCGGATAGTTCGCGCCGACGCCGAACACGAGCTCCGCGCCGCAGGCGCTCGTCGCGTCGTTCTGCAGGTGGACGGGGTAGGACGTGCGCTCCGACACCGCCGCCTGCAGGTCGAAATGCCGCCAGCGCTCCATGGCCTCGCTCGGTGCGCCGACTTCGGGTGCCCAGTTCCACAACTCGAATGGCGTGGCGATGCCGATGCCGGCAATGCGCGAGCGCTCGTCGGCGCTCAGCATCCGCTCCAGCTTCGCCACCCCCTCGGTGATGAAGGCGAGAATGTCGTCGGGCATGGGGTAGGGGTAAGGCTGGTGCAGGTTGAGCCGGATCGTGCCGACGAAGTCCATCAGGATGAGGTCGGCGCTGCGCCGGCCGATCTTGACGCCGAAGGAGTAGACGGCGGACGGATTGAGATGCATCGGCACCGATGGCTGCCCGACGCGACCACGCGTCGGCTCGCCGCGAACGAGCAGCCCGTCCTTCTCCAGCGCGCGCATGATCACCGACACCGTCTGCGCCGAAAGACCCGACCGGCGCGCGATATCCGCCTTCGATAGGCCGTCGTGGCGACGCACGAGCGACATCACCAGTCGCTCGTTGTGGGCACGCACGCGTGTCTGGTTTGCCCCGCCCGCGGGATCCACGACATCGGGCATGACAGGCAGCGTCTCCTGTTCGGTAAAGTCCGTCATTCCAGTCCTCCCGTTCCGGCGCAGCGCCGAAACTGTCCCTGCGCTTTTCTCTGCATGCTAGGCATGCGGCTGCACAATCGACAGGCAGAGAATGCCACAGGTTTTTAATAAATCAATTTGATTTAGTTATTGACAGGCAAAAACGTTTAGTGTTTGCTCGCTAACGGAAGCGCGGTTTCATTGCGGAGGACGTAACGATCGCGAAGCCTGACGGGCCGGGAACCCGGCTCACCATTTGATCCTTGGGAGGATATCCATGAAGAATCTCGTAACCGCCGGTCTCGGCGCGCTGGCGCTCGGCGTCGTTTTCGCGGGCTCGGCACAGGCTGCCGACGTGACCGCCTGCCTCATCACCAAGACCGATACGAACCCCTTCTTCGTCAAGATGAAGGAAGGCGCCGAAGCCAAGGCCAAGGAACTGGGCGTGACGCTCAAGGCCTATGCCGGCAAGATCGACGGCGATAGCGAAAGCCAGGTTGCCGCCATCGAAACCTGCATCGCCGATGGCGCCAAGGGTATCCTGATTGCCGCGTCCGACACCAAGGGCATCGTGCCCACGGTCAAGCAGGCCCGCGACGCCGGTCTTCTTGTCATCGCGCTCGACACCCCGCTGGAACCGGCCGACAGCGCCGATGCGACGTTTGCGACCGACAACCTTCTCGCCGGCAAGCTGATCGGCCAGTGGGCTGCTGCCACCCTCGGCGATGCCGCCAAGGACGCAAAGGTCGCCTTCCTCGATCTCACCCCCTCGCAGCCTTCCGTCGACGTCATGCGCGACCAGGGCTTCATGATGGGCTTCGGCATCGACCCGAAGGATCCGAACAAGATCGGTGACGAGGACGATGCCCGCATCGTCGGCCACGACATCACCAACGGCAACGAAGAAGGCGGCCGTACCGCCATGGAAAACCTTCTCCAGAAGGATCCGACCATCAACGTCGTCCACACGATCAACGAGCCGGCCGCTGCCGGCGCCTACGAAGCGCTCAAGGCCGTCGGCCGCGAGAAGGACGTGCTGATCGTCTCCGTCGACGGCGGTTGCCCGGGCATCAAGAACGTCGAGGAAGGCGTTATCGGCGCGACCTCGCAGCAGTATCCGCTGCAGATGGCGGCGCTCGGCGTCGAGGCCATCAAGAAGTTCGCCGACACCGGCGAAAAGCCGCAGCCGACCCCCGGCAAGACCTTCTTCGACACGGGCGTCTCGCTCGTCACAGGCAAGCCTGCGGCTGGCGTCGAATCGATCGACATCAAGGCCGGCACGGACAAGTGCTGGGGCTGATCTGCGCATTTCCATACGACATGCGAGGGGCGGCTTCGGCCGCCCCTTTTTCAAAATAAGCCACTCTTGACCCGTCATCCCGACGAAGCGCCCGGCCCGGCATGACCTCCCGTTCGAGGTCACCTGCACAGGCCGCCAAGCGGAGGATATATTGATGAGCGAGCCAACAGCCGCTGCGCGGCCCTCGCAGGACTTCGAGTCCGTCCTGTCCGGCAGTTCCAAGACGGTTGCGTCTTTCGACACCGACCGCAAGACACCCGTCCAGCACTTCCAGCATTTCCTGCACTCGCGGCCCTCTGCGGTTCCGCTGATCGTGCTCGTGCTGTCGCTGATCATCTTCGGCTCGATCCTCGGATCGAAATTCTTCTCCGCCTTCTCGATGACGCTGATCCTGCAGCAGGTGGCGATCGTCGGTATCGTCGGTGCGGCTCAGACGCTGGTCATCATGACGGCAGGCATCGATCTCTCGGTCGGCGCCATCATGGTGCTCTCCTCCGTCGTTATGGGCCAGTTCGTCTTCCGCTACGGCCTGCCTGTGGAAGTCGCGATCCTGTCCGGCTTTGGCGTCGGCGCGCTCTGTGGCGCCATCAATGGCTGGCTGATTGCCCGCATGAAGCTGCCGCCCTTCATCGTCACGCTCGGCATGTGGCAGATCATTCTCGCCTCCAACTTCCTCTATTCCGCCAACGAGACGATCCGCAGCCAGGATATCGAGGCGACCGCGCCGCTTCTCAAGCTGTTCGGCTACACGTTCCGCATCGGCGGCGCCGTGTTCACCTATGGCGTCGTCGCCATGATCCTGGTGGTCGCCCTTCTCTGGTACGTGCTGAACAAGACCGCCTGGGGACGCCACCTCTATGCCGTCGGCGACGATCCGGTCGCAGCCGAACTTGCGGGCGTCAACGTCAAGCGCATGCTCCTCTCGGTCTATACGCTTTCCGGCATCATCTGTGCCCTTGCCGGCTGGGCTCTCATCGGCCGTATCGGGTCGGTCTCCCCGACCGCCGGCCAGTTCGCCAACATCGAATCCATCACGGCCGTCGTGATCGGCGGCATCTCGCTCTTCGGCGGACGCGGCTCCATCATGGGCATGCTGTTCGGAGCGCTCATCGTCGGCGTCTTCCAGCTTGGCCTGCGCCTCATCGGCACCGACCCGCAATGGACCTATTTCATGATCGGCGTTCTCATCATCGCCGCCGTCGCCATCGACCAGTGGATTAGAAAGGTAGCAGGCTGATGAACGCTCCCGCCTATAATGAAGCACCTCTTCTCACGGGCCGCGGTCTCGTCAAGCGCTATGGCCGCGTCACTGCGCTCGACCATGCGGATTTCGATCTGCACAAAGGCGAAATCCTTGCGGTCATCGGCGACAACGGTGCCGGCAAGTCCTCGCTGATCAAGGCGATCTCCGGCGCGATCAAGCCCGACGAAGGCGAGATCCGCCTCGACGGCCAGCTGATCAGCTTCAAATCGCCGATCGAGGCGCAAAAGGCCGGCATCGAGACCGTCTACCAGAACCTCGCGGTGTCTCCGGCGCTGTCGATCGCCGACAACATGTTCCTCGGCCGCGAGATCCGCAAACCCGGCGTGCTCGGCTCGGTGTTCCGCATGCTCGACAAGAGCGCGATGGAGAAGTTCGCCCGCGACAAGCTGTCCGAACTCGGCCTGATGACCATCCAGAACATCAACCAGGCGGTGGAAACGCTGTCCGGCGGCCAGCGTCAGGGCGTGGCTGTGGCCCGTGCCGCAGCCTTTGGCTCGAAGGTCGTCATCCTCGACGAACCCACGGCGGCCCTCGGCGTCAAGGAAAGCCGGCGCGTGCTGGAGCTGATCCTCGACGTGCGCTCGCGCGGCATGCCGATCGTGCTCATCTCGCACAACATGCCGCATGTCTTCGAAGTGGCCGACCGCATCCACATCCACCGCCTCGGCAAGCGTCTCTGCGTCATCAATCCGAAGGACTATACGATGTCGGATGCCGTGGCCTTCATGACCGGCGCCAAGGAACCCCCGAGCGAGGCGCTGGCGGCATGACACGGACCGTTGGCGAGATCGCCGATCTCGTTCTCGATCGGGCGGCCGGTGCCGCCCGTTTCATCATCGCCATCGCCGGCCCTCCGGGCGCCGGCAAATCGACGCTGGCCGATGCGCTGCATGCCGAGCTTGCCGCTCGCGGCGAGACATCCGTGGTGCTGCCGATGGACGGCTTCCACATGGACAATGGCATCCTTGAAGAGCGCGGCCTCCTGAAGCGCAAGGGCGCGCCGGAAACCTTCGACGTGCGCGGCTTCCTCGATATCGTCACGGCGGTACGCCGCAGCGACGAGGAGGTTCTGGTGCCGGTCTTCGACCGCGCCCGCGAGATCGCCATCGCATCGGCGCGTCCCATTGCGCCGGAAACCCGCTTCATTTTGGCCGAAGGCAATTACCTGCTGCTCGACGAGGCGCCCTGGACCCGGCTCGCACCGCTCTTCGACCTCACGATCTTCGTCGGCCCGGCCTATGCCGTACTGGAAGAGCGCCTGCGCCAGCGCTGGATCCATTACGGTCTCGACGAGGAGGCCATCCAATGGAAGCTCTACGGCAACGACCTGCCGAACGGCGAGCGCATCTGCAACGGTTCCCGGCCGGCCGATATCACGCTCGAGGTTTTTGAGCAGCCGTGATTGCAGAGGCCATCAGGCCATTGTCATCCGAGGCCCGATGAGGCAAACGGGAACGGACAGCCCGAGCCTTGGAGCAGGGCGCGCGGCCACGAAAGCGATGCAGATCGTCTCGGATCCCTCACGGGTCCGCTGATATCCGCAGGAGGAGAGGCAGACGATGAGCGACCACCAGACGACAACCCTCACCATCCGCCGGCCCGACGATTGGCACCTGCACCTGCGCGACGGCGACATGCTCAAGGGCGTGCTGCCCGACACCAGCCGCCACTTCGCCCGCGCCATCATCATGCCGAACCTCGTGCCACCGGTGGTGACCACGGTAGATGCCGAGGCCTACCGCGCCCGCATCCTCGCGGCTCTCCCTGCGGGCGACCGTTTCGAACCCCTGATGACGCTCTATCTGACCGAGCACACGGAGGCAGCAGACGTCGCGCACGGCAAGGCAAGCGGGCTCATTCACGCGGTCAAGCTCTATCCCGCCGGTGCCACCACCAACTCCCATGGCGGTGTCCGCGACCTCGAAAAGGTCATGCCGGTGCTCGAAAAAATGGCCGAGATCGGCCTGCCGCTGTGCGTCCATGGCGAGGTGACGACGCCCGAGGTCGATATCTTCGACCGCGAGGCCGTCTTCATCGAAACCGTGCTCGACCCGTTGCGCCGTCGCCTGCCGGAACTGAAGGTGACGATGGAGCACGTGACGACGCAGGACGGCGTCGATTACATCAAGGGCACTGCAAAGAACCTCGCCGGCTCGATCACCACCCACCATCTGATCATCAACCGCAACGCGCTCCTCGTCGGCGGCATCCGCCCGCATTATTACTGCCTGCCCGTTGCCAAGCGCGAGGTCCACCGGCAGGCCCTGCGCAAGGCCGCGACCTCCGGCGATGCGCGGTTCTTCCTTGGCACCGACAGCGCCCCGCATGTCGATCCGCTCAAGGAATGCGCCTGCGGCTGTGCGGGCATCTATACCTCGGTCAACACGATGAGCTGCCTTGCCCACGTGTTCGAACAGGAAGACGCGCTGCACACGCTCGAAGACTTCGCCTCCCGCAACGGTCCCGCCTGGTACGGTCTGCCGGTGAATGACGAGACGATCACGCTCACTCGCCGCAGCGAACCGGTGGATTATCCCGCAAAGATCGAGACGGGTGCCGGCCCTGTGACGGTGTTCGATCCGATGTTCCCGCTGCACTGGGCCGTGGAGGAAACGCATGGCTGACGAGCGCGCTGAGGCCGGGATCAAGCCGGCCATCCCGATCTTCCGGATCTTCTCGGTGGAGAAGGCGATGGAATTCTATCTGGGCTTTCTCGGCTTCAAGCTGGATTGGGAGCATCGCTTCGCCGAGGGCATGCCGCTCTACGCGCAGGTCTCGCGCGATGCGCTGATGCTCCATCTGAGCGAGCATGCCGGCGACACGACGCCCGGCACCCGCATCTTCGTGCCCGTTGCCGATGCGACAGCGCTGCAGGCCGAGCTTTCTGGCCGCAACTATGCCTACATGAAGCCCGGCCTCGACACCGCCCCCTGGGGACTGCAAGTCACGGTCACCGATCCCTTCGCCAACCGCATCACCTTCTGCGAGCAGAGGTCCTGACGCGGGAACCGCCGCCGCCTGCCGCCACGCTTTGAGCCTTCGATCAAGAGGAACCGCACCATGATCCCCACATCCTTCCCCAACAAGGCCGTGATGGCCGAGCTTCTGGCGAAAATGCTGTGGGAGATCAAGGCGGTGCACTTCCGGGCCGACCAGCCCTACAAGCTTGCCTCCGGCATGGCGAGCCCGGTCTACATCGATTGCCGCAAGCTGATTTCCTACCCGCGCATCCGCTCCGCCGTCATGGATTTCGCAGCCGTCACCGTCATGCGCGAGGCGGGCTTCGAAAAATTCGACGTCATCGCCGGTGGCGAGACGGCGGGCATTCCCTTCGCCGCGATGCTGGCCGAGCGCCTGGCGCTGCCGATGATCTACGTGCGCAAGGCGCCGAAGGGCCATGGTCGCACGAACCAGATCGAGGGCCACATGCCCGAGGGCGCCCGCGTTCTCGTCATCGAGGACCTGACGACGGCCGGCGTCTCCATGTTCACCTTCATCGATGCCATTCGCGCCGCCGGCGGCGTGGTCGATCACGGCATGGCACTGTTCTACTACGATATCTTTCCCGAAGGCCGCGCCAACATGGCCAGGAAGGGCATCACGCTCCACAACATCGCCACATGGCGCAACGTGCTGGCGGTCGCCCGCGAAGACAAGCTTTTCGATGGGGAGACTCTGGCGAGCGTCGAGGCCTTCCTCGATGCACCGCTTGAATGGTCGGGCCGTCACGGCGGCATCTCCGCTTTGGCGGGCTGAGCCCGTCAGAAGGCCGATCGCCCGACAAGCCCATTGACTGCAACGCTTAGTATCCCAAGAGGAAGACCCATGATCATCTGCTGCGGCGAGGCCCTGATCGATATGCTGCCGCGCGAATCCACGCTCGGCGAACCCGCTTTTGCGCCCTATGCGGGCGGCGCGATCTTCAATACGGCGATCGCGCTCGGGCGTCTCGGCATTCCCACCGGCTTCTTCACCGGCCTGTCGAGCGATATGTTCGGCGATATCCTGCGCGACACGCTGAAGAGCAGCAATGTGGATTTCGCCCCGTCAGCGACATCCGATCTGCACACGACGCTCGCCGTGGTCAAGCTCGTCAACGGCTCGGCCACCTACGCCTTCTTCGACGAGAACAGCGCCGGCCGTATGATCACGGAAGCGGATCTACCGGCGCTTGGCGATTTCTGCGAGGCCCTGCATTTCGGTGCCATCAGCCTCATTCCGGAGCCCTGCGGCTCGACCTATGAGGCGCTGATGACGCGCGAGCACAAGAAGCGCGTGATCTCCTTCGATCCGAACATCCGCCCCGGCTTCATCAAGGATGCCGAGGCCCACAAAGCGCGCATGCTGCGCATGGCCGCCATGTCGGATATCGTCAAGTTTTCGGACGAGGATCTCGACTGGTTCGGCGAGGAGGGGAATCATGAAACGCTGGTCGGGCATTGGCTCGCCCGCGGCCCGAAGCTCGTCGTCATCACCAAGGGCGCCGACGGCGCCGATGCCTATACGGTGCGCGGCAAGGTGTCCGTACCCGGCGAAAAGGTGACGGTGGTCGATACGGTCGGTGCCGGCGATACGTTCGACGCCGGCATTCTCGCGTCGCTGAAGATGAACAACCTGCTCACGAAGGAGGCCATCGCGACCCTGAGCGACGACGCCATCCAGGCGGCCCTCGCACTCGGCGCAAAGGCGGCTTCCGTCACGGTGTCGCGCGCGGGCGCCAATCCGCCCTGGGCCTACGAGATCGGCCTGTAACGTTTAAGAATGCGGCGCGCCAATCCTGAGGCGCGCCGACGATGGTCCTATTGATGCACGACGATGCGCGCGTGATAGGGAACGCGGGTGTAAAGGTCGATGATATCCTGGTTCATCAGGCGCACGCAGCCGGAGGATACGGCCTTGCCGATAGAGCGCCATTCCGGGCTGCCATGCAGCCGGTACAGCGTGTCCTGTCCGTTCTGGAAGATATAGAGCGCACGCGCGCCGAGCGGGTTTTTGAGGCCCGGCTCCATGCCGCCGTTTTCAATGGAGTAGCGGGCGAGTTCCGGCTGGCGCGCGACCATTTCGTTCGGCGGCTTCCAGCGCGGCCAGTGCTGGCGCCAGTGAATGGTGCCCTCGCCCTGCCAGGCAAAGCCTTCGCGCCCGATGCCAACGCCATAGCGCATGGCCGTGCCACCGGGTTCGGTGATGTAGAGGAACCGGCCGGGTGTATCCACGATGACCGTATTGTCGGGCTCGCCGGTCGTGTTGGCCACACGCTGGCGATAGAAGCGCGGATCGATTTCGCGATAGGGGATGGCGGGAATGAGAATGCCGTCATCCTCTACCGCGCCATACATCACGGCGAGCTCTTCCTCCGTCGGCGGCAGGATCGGGCGGCTGATCACGGGCGGGACCGGCGGACTGCGCACGCCCGTCGAGGTCGTGCAACCCGCCACCGTGGCGGCCGCGGACAGCGCGCCGAGCAGGAAGGTGCGGCGCGAGAATGGATCGGCGATATCGGTCGGTGTCATAAGCAGTGCCCCGGTGAGACCTGATCTCTATCCCCCGCCCGTACAGGCACAAGGCGTGATTCGATCACGTTTCCCGGAAACAAAGGTAAGGCAGCGGAAACCCCGCCGGTGTCGCCGAGCGGCAACAGTTTTGCCCGCGTCGATGGCGCCGAAGAAGAGGGTTTACGGGTAAGCGTTCAACAAAGGGATCTTCCCCCGCAGGGGAAGATCGTTGTCGGATGGGCCGAATTCGAAGGCGGGGGTCTACTTCTTGGCTGCGAGCAGCGCCTTCACCAGGCCGACGGTCGAGCTGTCGTGGCCTTCGGCGCTTTCCTTGCCTTCGACCACAGGAAGCAGGCCCGTCGCCAGTTCCTTGCCGAGCTCCACGCCCCACTGGTCGAAGGAGTTGATGTTGAAGAGCGCACCTTCGACGAAGACGCGATGTTCGTAGAGCGCGATCAGGCGACCGAGTGCGAAGGGGGTCAGCTTGTCGTAGACGATGGTCAGCGAAGGGCGGTTGCCGGTGAACACGCGGTGCGGCGCGATGTGGTCGGCCTTGGCGTCGTCCATGCCCTTGTCCGTCAGCTGGGCCTTTGCCTCTTCCAGCGTGCGGCCCTTCATCAGGGCTTCCGACTGGGCGAGGCAATTGGCGATCAGCAGGTCGTGCTGATGGCGCAACGTCGTCTCATGCGCATTGGCCGCGATCATGAACTCGGCCGGAATGACCGTCGTGCCCTGGTGGATCAGCTGGTAGAACGCGTGCTGACCGTTGGTACCCGGCTCGCCCCAGACCACCGGCCCGGAATTGCCCTCGACCGGCGTGCCGTCGAGCGTCACGCCCTTGCCGTTCGATTCCATGTCGAGCTGCTGCAGATAGGCCGGAAAGCGCGACAGGCGCTGGTCGTAGGGCAGGATGGCGCGCGAGGGGTAGCCGAGCACGTTGCGGTGGTAGTAGCCGATGAGGCCGAGCAGCATCGGCAGGTTCTGGCGCAGCGGCGCGGTCTTGAAATGCTCGTCGATCGCATGCGCGCCGGCCAGAAATTCACCGAACTTTTCCTTGCCGATGGCGATCATCAACGGCAGGCCGATGGCCGACCAGATGGAATAGCGTCCGCCGACCCAATCCCAGAAGCCGAAGATGCGGTCGCTGGCGATGCCGAAGGCGGCGACCTTGTCGAGCGCCGTGGAGACGGCGCAGAAATGGTGGCCGACGGCCTCTTCGCCAAGCGCCTTAGCGATGAAGGCGCGTGCCGTCTGGGCGTTCGTCATCGTCTCGATCGTCGTGAACGTCTTCGACGCGACGATGAATAGGGACGTTTCCGGATCGAGCAGCTTCAGCGTATCGGCGATATGGGCGCCGTCGATATTGGAGACGAAATGGGTGCGCGGGCCGTCATGCTCCGGCGCCAGCGCCAGCGTCGCCATGACAGGACCGAGATCCGAGCCGCCGATGCCGATATTGACGATGTCGGTGATTTTCTTGCCGGTTGCCCCTGTCAACGCGCCGGTGCGGATCTTGTCGGAAAACACGCCCATGGCGTCGAGCACGGCATTGACGTCCGGCATCACGTCGCGGCCATCGACCAGAACCGGCGTGTTCGACCGGTTGCGAAGTGCCGTATGGAGAACGGCGCGGCCTTCGGTGAAGTTGATCGGTTTGCCGGCAAACATCTCGTCGCGCTTTTCAGCCACGCGTGCAGCCTTGGCGATGGCCTCGAGGCCGTCGAGCACCCGCGCGTTCACGGCGCATTTCGAATAGTCGAACAGGATGTCGTCGAGCGTGACAGAGAAGCGCTGGAAGCGCTCCGGATCGGCAGCAAACGCTGCACGGATATCGGTGGCGTCTGTTTCGGTGGCGGTGCTCTTCAGCTCTTCGACCAGCGCTTTCATCATCGGCTCCTCGGGCAGTTCCGGAAGGCTTCGAGCCGTCCGGACATGCTTTCAATGGGTTTTTATCAGCCGCGATAGCTAGTGCGTTTGGTCACTGCAAATCAAGCCTCGGCGCCCGATTTTCGCGGGCGCCCGGATATTCGTGGAGGGCCAGGATATTCAAGGACATCGTGCCCGTGCAGTCTTCAGCTGCGCAATTCCTTGCGTAGGATCTTGCCGACATTGGATTTCGGCAGGTCGTCGCGGAATTCGATGATGCGCGGGCGTTTGTAGTTGGTCAGGCCGTCGTTGCAATGCGCGCGAATCTCTGCCTCTGTAACGTTGGGGTCGCGACGGACGACGAACAGCTTTACCGCTTCGCCGGAATGTGCATCCGGAATACCGATCGCAGCACATTCCAGAACACCGGGATAGGACATCACCACTTCCTCGATCTCGTTCGGGAAGACGTTGAAGCCGGAGACGAGGATCATGTCCTTCTTGCGGTCCACGATCTTGATCAGCCCGTCGGCGCTCATGCGGCCGATGTCGCCGGTGCGAAAGAAGCCGTCCTTGGAAATCGCCTGCGCGGTTTCCTCCGGTTTGTTCCAGTAGCCGGGCATGACCTGCGGTCCGCGAATACAGATCTCGCCGACATCGCCGATCGGCACGCTCTCGTCGGCCTCGTTGCGGATTTCGATATCGGTCGAAGGCAAAGGCAGGCCGATGGTCCCGGTAAAGTCCGGCAGGTCGAGGCGGTTGGCCGTTGCGACCGGCGAGGTCTCCGACAGGCCATAGCCTTCCTTGATCGAGCAGCCCGTCACCTTTTCCCATCGCTCCGCCACCGGCCGCTGCACGGCCATGCCGCCGCCGAAGGTAAGCACCAGCGACGAGAAGTCGAGCGCGCGGAACGGACCGTTGTTCAGCAACGCGTTGAACAACGTGTTGAGGCCGGGGAAGATCGTGACCTTGTGGCTGCCGAATTCCTTGACCAGCGACGGGATGTCGCGCGGATTGGGAATGAGGATATTGTGGCCGCCGAGCACCAGACCCATTAGCCCATTCACGGTCAGCGCGAAGATGTGATAAAGCGGCAGCGCACAGAGGAAGACAAGGGTGTCGGGCTTCGGCTTGTTGACGAAGGCCGTCTCGATCCAGAGGCTCATCTGCGCCGCATTCGCCAGAAGGTTGGCATGCGTCAGCACGGCACCCTTGGAAACGCCGGTGGTCCCGCCGGTATACTGCAGGAATGCGATATCGCCAGCCTTGACGTCGGGTTTGGCCAGCGTCAGCCGCTTGCCCTTGGCGATGGCCGTGTTGAACCTGACATGACCGCGCAGCGACCAGGCCGGCACCAGTTTTTTCACCCGGCGGACGATGAAATTGACGAGCAGCCCCTTGGCGCCGAGCAGATCGCCCATCGAGGCGACGACGATGTGCTGGAGCGCGGTCTTGGAGGCGACCTGCTCCACGGTGTGGGCGAAGTTTTCAAGCACGACGATGGCCTTCGCGCCGCTGTCCTTCAGTTGGTGCTCGAGTTCCCTGGGGGTATAGAGCGGGTTGACGTTGACGACCACGAGGCCTGCCCGCAGGATCGCAAAGATCGTCACCGGATTCTGCAGCACGTTCGGCATCATCACCGCGACGCGATCGCCCTGTTTCAGCCCTGTCGACTGCAAATAGGCGGCAAAGGCGTCGACGGTTTTCGCCAGGGCGCCGAACGTGATCGTGGTGCCCATACAGGTATAGGCCGGACGATCCGCGTGCGTGGCACACGACGTCTCGAACATATGACCAAGGGATGTGTAGGGGCTGGCCGCAATTTCCGTCGGCATGCCGACAGGGTAGGACGCAAGCCAGGGCCTGTCAGGCAACATCGATTGTGTCCGGCTGGCCGTATCGGGCATGTTCGTCCTCCCTGTGCCGGTGTCGTCCGGCAATCCTCCAGATGCCCCACGTCTCCCGAGTGGGCCGGTGTCGAAGTCTATGCTCTTCAGCAGCGGCTTCAAGTGTCTTTCGAATTATATGACCTACACGTAAGCGTCAATAAGCCATGTCGCAAAAGCATAGGTCCTCTTCCGTAAGTGCATGGCTAAGCACCAAGCCTTTGCAGCGGCGCCGGATAAGGTTTACGCCAGCCCGTGACGGCATATGCCCGGCTGTGTTCCCGCGCCGGTTGCCGCGCTCCTCCCTGAGGCCCCATGCGGTCTCGACGCAAGGTCAAAGCCATGTCCGATACCGCGCTTCCGTCTCATTCCGTCGCCCGCTTCGGCGGCGTGTCCATGGCAGAAGTCGCGTTGGCCGTCGGCGGGTTCGGCATCGGCACGGGCGAGTTCGCGATCATGGGCCTGCTGCCCCAGGTCGCTCAGGATCTCGCTGTGTCCGTGCCGCGGGCCGGCATCGTCATCAGCGCCTATGCGCTCGGCGTCGTTGTCGGTGCGCCGCTCATCGCGGTGATCGCCGCACGATATGCCCGCCACACCGTGCTTTTGACGCTCATGGCGCTGTTCGCGCTCGGCAATATCGCCAGCGCGCTCGTGCCGTCCTTCGGTCTGCTGGTCACGGCCCGGTTTCTCGCCGGTCTGCCGCATGGGGCCTATTTCGGCGTTGCCGCGCTGGTGGCCGCCGGCATGGTCGCGCCGCACCAGCGGGGCCGCGCCATCGGCCGCGTCATGATGGGCCTCACCATCGCCACGCTGCTCGGCACCCCGCTTGCCGCATGGTTCGGCCAGGCACTCGGCTGGCGCGCGGCCTTCGCCATCGTCGGCGGCATCAGCCTGCTGACCATTGGGCTCATCATGGTCTTCGTGCCCAAAGACCGGGGCAATGCCGCATCGTCGCCACTGCGCGAACTCGGCGCGTTGAAGAAGCTGCAGGTCTGGCTGACCCTCGGCATCTGCGCGATCGGGTGCGGCGGCATGTTCGCGACCTTCAGCTATATCACGCCGGCCCTGACGGAGGTGGCGGGCCTGTCGCTCTCCAGCGTGCCGCTGATGCTGTCTGTCTTCGGTGCCGGCATGATCCTCGGCAACATCATCGGCGCGCGGCTCGCCGACTGGTCGCTCCTCAAGGCGATCGGCCTCGGTCTCGTCTTCAATCTCGCGGCACTCCTGCTGTTCTACGCCACGATGCATTCGCCTGTCATGGCGATGTTCAACATCCTCTCCATCGGCTTTGGCTTCCTCATGGTGCCGGCCATGCAGACCCGCCTGA
The DNA here is from genome assembly GCF_004343445.1 of Rhizobium sp. PP-CC-3G-465. Classification (NCBI taxonomy): domain Bacteria; kingdom Pseudomonadati; phylum Pseudomonadota; class Alphaproteobacteria; order Hyphomicrobiales; family Rhizobiaceae; genus Rhizobium; species Rhizobium sp. PP-CC-3G-465. The sequence continues at coordinate 2,156,870 of NZ_SLYH01000001.1, read as the reverse complement.
TGGATGTGGCCGGCGACGCGCAGACGCTCGCCGCGGCCCTGATGCATTCGGCCTTCAATCTCGCCAACGCGCTCGGCGCCTGGCTCGGCGGCGTGGCGATTGCAGCCGGTTACGGCTGGACCTCCACCGGCCTCGTCGGCGCCGTCATGGCCGTGTTCGGCATCGGGATCTTCGCGATTTCCGTTGCCGTCGAGCGGTCATCGCGCCGTATTTGAGCGATTTCGCACGGAAACCCATTCCAGGTGTCGCCATATTTTGGCTCTGTTTGTGGAATTGTCATCCCGCGCTTGCCATTCGGCTGTTATAGAGAGTGGATAAGGCAATTGCAGGCAGAAGCCTGACGGAGGTACCGGGTGCGCCATCGCGAATTGGAAAACCAGCCTGCAGAGCCGCGGCTGTTCGGCCGTCCAGCCTATGATCGTTCGGCGCTGGTCGGGCCCGCATCGGCCGCACGCTGGCTGCTCGTATTCATCCTCCTTGCCGGCGCCTATTTCTTTCACGGCTTTCTCGTGCCCGTTCTGGCCGCGGTCGTCATCGGCTTTGCCAGCTGGCCGCTCTACCGCCGCCTGCTGGTGGCGGTGAACGGCAATCGCACCATCGGCGCCACGATTGCCATCATCCTCGTCGTCGCCTTCATCGTGACGCCCGTGACTTTCGCCGCCATCTACGCGGTCGATGAGTTCCGCGGCTGGGTCGGATGGGCGGTCGAGGCCAATTCCGTCGGTGCGGATGTGCCCGCCTGGGTGCTGCAGCTGCCGCTCGGAGGGGCCTGGCTCGGCGTGCAATGGGCCAAATATGTCGGGCATCCCGGCGCGCTCGGCGAACTCGTGCAGCTGGTCAGCGGCTCCAATATCGGCAGCATCTATCGTGGTGCGCTCGTGGTCGGGGCAGGGGCTGCGCGCTCGCTGCTGACTCTGCTCTTCATGCTCATTACCCTGTTCTTCGTCTATCGCGACGGCGAGAAGTTCGTGGCGCAGCTCGACAAGCTCGGCGAGCGCATTCTCCCCATGCGGTGGGAACGCGTATCGCGCATCGTGCCGCTCACCATCTCCTCCACCGTCACCGGCATGGGCCTCATCGCTATCGGCGAGGGTCTCGTGCTCGGCGTCGCCTACTGGATCGCCGGCGTGCCGTCGCCGGTCACCCTCGGCATCATCACCGGCTTCATGGCGCTCATCCCCGGCGGCGCGCCGCTCTGCTTCACGCTCGTTTCCGTCTATCTCTTGGCCAGCGGTGCGCCGGTCGCCGGTTTCGCACTCTTTGCCTGGGGCACGATCGAGCTCTTCATCGTCGACAAGACGCTCCGTCCGCGCCTCGTCGGCGGGCCGATCAAGCTGCCGTTCCTGCCGACCTTCTTCGGCCTCGTGGGGGGCGTGAAGACCATGGGGTTCCTCGGGCTCTTCGTCGGCCCGGTGCTCATGGCGCTGATCGTCGCCATCTGGCGCGAATGGCTGCACGAGGTGACGACGCCGGCGCCGGAGCAGACCGCCAAGCTGATCAAGCAGGCCTGATAGGCCTGCAAAGCAGGGCACAAAGCCTTTTCCCGAGCCGCCGCCTGCCGTAAGGTTGGCTGTGATAGCGATCAAAACGGGATGCGTGCCGGTGAATTTCTTTTCAGCCTATGATCAGGGTTTCGTTCGCGTTGCGGCCTGCACGCCGCGCTGCGAGGTTGCCGACCCCGCTTTCAACGCCGAACAGGTGATCGCGCTCGCACGGGACGGCCATGCCCGCTCTGTCGCTCTGATGGTGTTTCCCGAACTCTGCATTTCCAGCTACACGCTCGATGATCTGCTGGGCCAGGCGGCACTGCACGAGGCGGTTGATATGGCGCTCGCCCGCGTGGTGGAGGAAAGCCGCACGCTTTCGCCCGTCCTCCTCGTCGGCGCGCCGATCCCGAAGAACGGCCGGCTCTACAATTGCGCCCTCGCCATCCACCGCGGCCGCATCCTCGGCGTCGTTCCGAAGAGCTATCTTCCGAACTACCGCGAGTTCTACGAGAAGCGCTGGTGCGCGGCCGGCCGCGACATTCGCGGCGAGACCATCGCGGTGGCAGGGCAGGTGGCTCCGTTCGGCGTGGATCTCTTGTTTTCGGCAACCGACGTGCGCGGCTTCGTCTTCCACATCGAAATCTGCGAGGACGTCTGGATCGCCGCCTCGCCGAGCGATTTCGGTGCACTCGCCGGCGCGCTGCTCCTCACCAATCTCTCGGCCAGCAATGTCACCGTCGGCAAGGCCGAAACGCGCCGCCAGCTTGCGGGCTCCCAGTCCAGCCGCTGCTTTGCCGCCTATGTCTATGCCGCAGCCGGTCCGGGCGAATCCACCACCGATCTCGCCTGGGACGGGCAGGCCTGCATCTACGAACTCGGCAGTTTCCTGGCCGAGACCGAGCGCTTCCCGAGCGGCCCGCAAATGTGCGTCGCCGACATCGACGTCGATCGCCTGCTGCTCGAGCGCCTGCGCACCGGCACGTTCAACGACGCCGCCAACCACCAGCACCGCGAGGATCGGACCTTTCGCACGGTCGAGTTCCAGTTTGAGCCGGACAGGGGCGATATCGGGTTCGAGCGCGCCATCTCGCGCTATCCCTTCGTGCCCGCCGATCCCGCCCGGCTCGATCAGGATTGCTACGAGACCTATAACATTCAGGTTCAGGGCCTGATGAAGCGGCTGCAGGCTACCGGCATCAAGAAGATCTGCATCGGCGTCTCCGGCGGCCTCGACAGCACCCATGCCCTCGTCGTCGCCGCGTGTGCCTTCGACCAGCTGGGCCTCCCGCGCTCCGGCATTCTCGGCTTCACCATGCCGGGCTTTGCCACCGGCGACGTGACCAAGACGAACGCCTGGAAGCTGATGCGGTCGCTCGGCATCACCGCCGACGAGATCGACATCAAGCCGCTGGCAGAACAGCTGCTGAAGGACCTGAAGCACCCTTACGCCGAGGGAAAGCCGGTCTACGACATCACGTTCGAGAACGTACAGGCAGGCCTGCGCACCGATTTCCTGTTCCGCGCCGCCAACCGCTACGACGCGCTGGTGCTCGGCACCGGCGATCTCTCGGAGATCGCGCTCGGCTGGTCCACCTATGGCGTCGGCGACCACATGAGCCATTACAACGTCAACGCCTCCGTGCCGAAGACCCTCATTCAGCACCTCATCCGCTGGATCATCGCCAAGGACCTCTTCGATCCCGAGACGAATGCGACGCTCGCCGATGTTCTCGATACCGTCATCTCGCCCGAACTCGTGCCGGCCGACGAGACGGGCGCGATCCAGAGCACGGAGGACAAGATCGGCCCCTACGCACTGCACGATTTCGCGCTCTACTACATCACCCGTTTCGGCCTGAAGCCCTCCAAGGTCGCGTTTCTCGCTTGGCATGCCTGGCATGATGCGAAGGCCGGCGCCTGGCCCACGGGCTTCCCCGAGGAGAGCCGGAACGCCTACGATCTCGCCACCATCCGCAAATGGCTGGAAGCGTTCCTGTTCCGCTTCTTCACGACCAGCCAGTTCAAGCGGTCCGCCTCGCCGAACGGCCCGAAGGTCACCTCCGGCGGATCTCTCTCGCCGCGCGGCGACTGGCGGGCACCCTCCGACGGCAATGCACGTCTGTGGCTGGAGGAACTGCGACGCAATGTTCCGGAGAACGAGCAGGCTTAAGCAGCGGGAACTCAACCCTATCCAAGGTTTTGCTCCTCATTTCTGCGACTTGAGAAACGAACCGTTTCCGCCATCATGGCGGCAGGTTCGTTTCCTGGGGCAGAGAATGGGATTGAGACTTGTCGGAAAGGATGATGCCGATCGCGGCGAGGCACCGGTCGGTGCTCGCGATGTCGAGGCGGAGGCGCGCCGGAGACTGTCCGTGCTCGGCCATGAGCGTCATCGCGTGCGTTCGCTCGCAACCGGCATCGACATGCCGCGCGAGGTCCATATCAAGCATCTGCAGATCATGGCGATCGCGCTGGCGCTCTCGAGCCTCGAAAGCATCCCCGACGACTATCGCTCGGATGTCTACTGGCCAAAGTGAGCCGCCTCAGCGCGGCTCCACGGTCAGGCTCAAATAGGTCGGATCGAAATCCGCGATGTCACGAAGCTCGTCCCAGTCGAGGATCGTCACCGTGTGATTGACCCAGCTGATCAGGCCGTCCTTGCGCAAGTTCTGGATGGTGCGGTTCATGTGGACGAGCGACAGCCCGAGCACGTCCGCCATCTCTCCTTGCGACAAGGGGAAGTGGAAGCTCAGGTCCTGCGTCAGCCCCATCGCCTGCAGGCGCATATGCAGCTCGCAGAGAAGATGGGCGAGATGCGCGCGCTTTGAGCGACGGCCCATGGCAACGATCCATTCGCGGTGGATCGCGCCATCGATGATCGTCTTCAGCCAGAGCAGCCGCGTCAGGTGCGGGGCCTTCCGCGTCACGGTTTCCAGTTCGGTGTGATCGATTTGCATGACGCGACAGGGGGAAAGCGCGATGATTCCGTGGTCCATCGTTTTCAGGAGGAAAGCATGCAGATCGACGAAATCGCCGGGGACATGCAGCGCCGTGATCTGCCGCGTGCCATCCGGCGTCAGCTTGTAGCGTGCCGCAAAGCCTGCGGTCAGCAGCGTGCTGTAGGACGGCCGACTATTCTCCGACACCAGGTCCTCATCGACCTCGTACGATCGCTCGCGGGCGGCAAGGGATCTCACAAGGCTTCGTTCATCCTCCGACACGATGTCGTGATTGGCGAGGTTCTGAATGAGAATGTCGATCACGATGAAGGCCTTCGAGAATGAACCGGTAGAGACAAGCCACGCGCAGGCCGGGGCCGCGGCGCATTTTAAACAGCGGTGTTTGAAAGACGGCAAGCGCAAAACGCACCACGGCATCGCCGTGCGCATGTTTTACGGCCGGGCGCCTGATCGCGCCGGAACAAAAGGTTCGTCTCCGGCTTAGCGTGGCGCAAACGCACAGAGAACGTAGAGACATGTAATGAGCCGCTACTTCTTCGATCTTCACAATGGAGATGGCCCGGTGCTGGACGAGGAAGGCCAGGATATGGCCTCACGCGAGTCCGTGGCCATGGAGGTCGCCCGCATTCTCGGGGATATCGCCCGGGACGAAATGCCGGAAACCCGCAACGGCACTATCGCCCTTACCGTCCGCGACGAGACGGGCAGAACGATCACCGTCGCCCGCCTGACGTTCAGCAACGAGTGGGTCGAGTAAAGGGTATCGGGGCGGATCAGCTGGACCGCACCAGCTGATCCGCCCCTTCGCGATGAAGTTCAGAGCGGCAAGCCGAGGATGATCGATGGTCGGTATCGGACCCGACTTCAGGCGCATGCCGCACGTCTGCGGCCACCTTTCCAGCGAAACCTGACGGCGTGCGTTCGAGGTCCCATAGGGATCGTTAAAGGCGACAAGCGATCGTTTCGCTCAATGAGAGCGGAACGAAAAGCGGCCTGGAAGGCTTCTATCGAGTATGCGCAAAGCACGGCAAAGCGCCATGCCTCTGCGTCATGACAACGGAGATTATCATGGACCTTCCCCAGAATGCAGTCGTCGCCGTTGCCGATGGCAAAAAGCTCGTCCTTTTCAAGAACGAGGGCCAGGCATCCGATATCCAGCTCAAAGCCTTGCCCGACGCCGAGGTCGATGACTCGAAAATTCCCTCAGGAGGCCGCCATTCCAGCAGCGCCGCCAACCCGAGCGACGGTCAGCAGGATGAAGATGGCTTTACTGCTGGCGTGGTCGATCTTCTGAACAAGCGCGTCCTCGACGGTAAGATCAAGAAGCTCGTGATCATCGCGGCACCGCGCACGCTCGGCGAGCTTCGAAAGGGCTATCACAAGGCCCTCTCCGACGCGCTCGTCGGAGAACTGGACAAGGATCTCACCGGGCACTCGATTCAGGACATTGAAAAAGCCATCGCCGCAGCCTGACGCCGCCGTTACAGCCTGAAAATAACCGTCGAAGGCAGAGCCGCACTCACGCAGCTCTGCCTTCGTTTGTTTAGGTTCGCAGCTCTACCTGTCTCGTGAGGATTGACCGACGCGTCCGCTTGAGTGCGTCCGGATGGCCACTTCGTGAAAAGCCAATTGGCTATGCAAGCGAGCAGATGTGCTGATTGAGCTCAGCAGAATGCTAAGGCGGTTATAACAGGTGATAAAAGGAAATGGTGCCGCTTGCAGGACTCGAACCTGCGACCCCATCATTACGAATGATGTGCTCTACCACCTGAGCTAAAGCGGCTCACCGGGCGAACCAAAGGGTTCAGCCTGTGTTGTGAGGGGCTGATACCTGCAAAGTTCGGGGAATTCAAGCGGTCTCTTCGTCTGTTGAGGGAAAAACTGACGCGGGCAAGGTGGCTGCCCGCGGGAATATCGTGGAGCCGCTACAGCGAGAGGCGCGCGCGGGCTGCGTTGTATTCCGTTTCCAGACGCTCCACGAGTGTTGCGACAGGGGTGACGGCTGTGATGGCGCCGATGCCTTGGCCCGAGCCCCAGATGTCGCGCCAGGCTTTCGCACCGGTGCCGACGGCGGCCTCGAGGTCCATGGTGGCGGCATCGGCAACGGGCAGGTTGTCGGCGTCCAGTCCGGCTGCGGCAATGGAGGGGCGGAGATAGTTGCCGTTGACGCCGGTGAAGTGCGGCGTTTCCACGATGTCCTTCGCCTTGCTGTCGACGATCATCTGCTTGTAGCCGTCGCTCGCCCGGGCTTCTTCGGTCGCGATGAAGGCGGACCCGATATAGGCGAGATCTGCGCCCATAGCCTGAGCCGCCAGCACCGCGCCGCCATTGGCAATCGCGCCGGACAGGAGGAGCGGGCCGGAGAACCAGCTGCGGATTTCCTGAATAAGCGCAAAGGGCGACAGCGCGCCGGTATGGCCGCCGGCGCCGGCCGCAACGGCGATCAGCCCGTCTGCGCCCTTGTTGATGGCGGAGCGCGCATGGCGATCGTGGATCACGTCGTGCAGCACGATGCCGCCATAGCTGTGCACGGCCGCATTCACCTCCGGCACGGCGCCGAGCGAGGAGATGACGATCGGCACCTTGTACTTCGCACAGAGCATCAGGTCGTGTTCCAGCCGGCGGTTGGAGCGGTGGACGATCTGGTTGACGGCGAAGGGGGCAGAGGGGTGGTCCGGGTTCGCCTTGTCATGGGCGGCCAGTTCCTCCGTGATCATGGCCAGCCACTCGTCAAGCTGCGCTTCCGGCCGGGCATTGAGCGCCGGGAAGGAGCCGACGACGCCTGCCTTGCACTGGGCGATGGTCAGCGCCGGATGCGATATGATGAACAGCGGCGCCGACACGACGGGGATGCGAAGACGGGACAGGATCGGCGGCAGGGCCATGGTGCTCTCTCTTGATTGACGTTTGCGTAAACGGAAGATAACCGCGGGATGGCGGGTCTGACAAGAGGGGTATCGTGAGATGCGGCAGGGCACCCTGGGGGAGGGCTTCGTGGCGTCCTGCGACGCGCATGTTAAATCCCCAGATCCGTTGCTTTTCAGATGGTTGAACAGGGGTTCACGATCCGAACCCTGCTGGAAGAGGCTGGAAAGGTGCTCATACCAGCCTATGTGCATTGCGCGGACTTGCGTAACGAGACGTCAATCGTTACCGAAAAGTGAACGTGCTTTCCTGCGTTTCGGCACCTGCATCCCTCAGGATGCCCGAAGCGCAGGCCCAAGGTGGCAAGGGATTACCGTGAGCGGACTGGAAACGGCCATCAAGCAGGCGCTGGAGCGCTCCGACCGGGCAAGTGCGGAAACGCGCGCTCGGATCTACCAATCGGCACGAAATGCGCTCGAAGCCGGCCTGCGCAAGCAGAACGTCCTTGACGAAACCGTCGTCGCCCAGCAGCGGCATCGGCTGGAAGTCACCATTCACGCGATCGAACAGCAGGAGCGGGCGGCTCTTCGCGATCTCTCGGTCGTTCATTCCCCAGTCTCTCCGGCCCCCGTCTCTCCGGCCCCCGTCTCTCCGGCCCCCGTCTCTCCGGCCCTCGTCTCTCCAGCCCCCGTCTCTCCTTCCACAGTTCCTCCGCAAAATCCCGCAGAGCCTGCATCCCCTGCCGAGCCCCACGTGACCATTGCCGACGCTCCCCGTGCGCAGCAGCGTGCCAGCGGCCGCGATGCCGAGCGGCAGGAGCCCGGGTTTGGCGAGGTGACCGCCGAGCGCCCCTCGTCCCCGCGTGACGCCCCTTCGTTCGATGCCCCTGACGTGGATGGACCGCGCGGAGATGGCAGGGTGGAGCGCGGCGACCGGCACCGCGAGGATGATGATGCACCGTTCACGGAAACGCCAACGCCGATGGTCGCGCCGGTTCGCGATTCCAAGCGGCCGGGCGCGCAGGCGCGCGATGCCGTCAACGATCTCGGCCTTCCCGGTGCGGAGCCGCTCGTGCCGCGTAGGCGCCGTGGCCGCGGCGGGCGTATCGCCTCCATTCTCATGGTTGCGGCCGTGCTCGTGGCAGCCATCGGCAGCGCAACGTGGTGGGTCATGAGCACGGGTCTTCTCGAACGCCCGCAGGGCCAGCCGGCACCTCCGCCGACCGTGGCCGCGGAGGATTTCGATGGCGGCGCAGGCCTGCGAACGCTCGGTGCCCAGGCCGGCTTCACGGCGGATTGGGTCGATCTCTATCTGCCGACTGCCACGGGCGGCGTTACGCCAGGCGCGCGTGTTCGTACCGAGGTGGTGCGCGACGAGGGTGGAGCACGGCTGCGCATCGCGTCGGGTACCGGCGATGCCAGCGGCAATGTCGCCATCGAGGTGCCGGCATCGGCGCTGCAGCGCATGTCGGGGCAGACTTCCACCATCGCCCTCAGCGTGCAATCGGCAAACGGCAAGCCGACCCAGTTTTCGGTGGAATGCGACTTCGCATCCCTCGGTGATTGCGGTCGTCATCGGTTCACGGTCAATGACGAGAAGAGCGACATGCTGTTCAAGATCAGCTTCGACCGTACGATGTCGCCGAACGGGCCCGGCCGTATCCTTGTGAACAGCGACGTCACCGCCAATGGCGGTAGTCTCGATCTCTATGCCATCCGGCTCCTGCCCGGACAGTGAGACGAACGGCGGTACCGGATCCCGCCGCCGCCCCCGTCATTGGCCACTTCAGGACATCACGACTTGAGAAAATGGTGCTCTGAGTTCAGGATCTTGCCGTCGATCTCGCCGATCGCCTTCTCGTCCTTGCCGGTATAGTCCAGTCCGGTCAGGATATGGCGGATGAGATTCAGCCGGGCGCGGCGGCGGTCGTTGCCGAGAATCACTGTCCAGGGCGCCTTGCCCTTGTGGGTTTCCTTCAGCATGCGGTTGCGCTTTTCGGTATAATCGTTCCAGCGCGACAAAGCCTCGATGTCCATGGGCGAAAGCTTCCACACCTTCAGCGGATCGTGGCGGCGCTGGTGGAACTGCATCAGCTGCATTTCCTGCCCGATTTCCAGCCAGATCTTGAAGAGCACGATGCCCTCGTCGACGATCAGCTTCTCGAATGCCGGGACCTGCTTGAGGAAATGCTCGTACTCCGCCGGCGTGCAAAAGCCCATGACCGGCTCGACGCCGGCGCGATTGTACCAGGACCGGTCGAACAGCACGAACTCGCCCTTCGTCGGAAAATGCGAGACGTAGCGCTGGAAATACCATTGCCCGCTTTCCGTCTCGGTCGGCTTGGTCAGCGCGACGATCCGTGCCGTACGCGGGTTCATATAGGCGCGGGTTTCGTGGATCGCGCCGCCCTTGCCGGCCGCATCGCGCCCCTCGAACAGCACGATGACGCGCTTGCCGCTCGCCTGTTGCCAGGTCTGCACCTTCACCAGCTCGATCTGCAGCTTTTCCAGCTCGGCCTTGAAGACGTCCTTGTTCAGCTTCTTTTCATAGGGGTAGCCGCCGGAGGCCATGGCGGATTTGGTGATCCAGTCCGGCAGGTCCGGCGTGTCGACGTCGAACAGGCGCGTCTTCCCGTTGATGACGATCTCGACCGGCTTGTTGTCGTCCATGCTGCTTATCTCCGTATGTGCCAAGCGGGCCGAGCTTGAAGGGGCGGTTGCCGCCGTGGCTGGGGAGCAGGCCATAAGTCCATTGCGATTTCAAGCGCACCGTGAAAATCATGTCATGAAGCCGGGTTATACCAAGTGTCGATGATAGGAGCTACCTTCGGCAGGCTTCTCGGGTTTTCTGGCTAGGAGAGGTTCGCAGATCAATGCTGTCGCATCGGTCAAGAACCTCGACAACGCCAGAAAACCCGAGAAGCCTGTCCTATAGGTCCCTATCATCGACACTTGGTATTACATGCTGGATGTCGCCGCATCGGCTGGCAGGTGTGATTGTATGTGCCTGTTGGCGCAGGCTCGTTCGAGCAGGCAGCGACAGTCGGGAGGACGTGTGCAGGAAACGACATATTGGCGGACGATGGGCACCCGCATCTGGGCGGAGAAATGGCTGATCGGCCTCACCCTTGCCGGCTGCGTTGGATTGATCGCGACCAGCGGCCACGCCGCGCTTGCTAGCGCATTCTGGATCGTTCTCGTTCTGGCGCTTCTGCGGCAACCGGCGATGCCGGCGCCCCCCGCCGCCGTCGAGCCGCTGCCTTCCACCGGTGAGGCCGAACTGGCGACGCTCGAAGCCGGCTTCGACGCCTTGGATATGCCGGTGCTCGTCATCGGACCGGACGAGCGCGTGCTCTTCCAGAACCAAGCGGCCGAAAAGGCTTTCGGTGTCATTCCGGCCAATTCCGACCTTTCCGGTCGCGTCCGTTCCCCGGGCATCCTCGATATGGTGCGGGAGACCATCGCGACCGGCCGCATCAACCAGATCGAACATTCCGAACGTCTGCCGTCCGAGGCCGTCTACATCGTACGCGTCGCGCCGGCTGCGCTGGCCGCTGGTGGCCCAAAGCGGGTGTCGGCGCCGGAAGGCATCGATACCGTCTATGTCGTTTCCTACCGCGATATCTCGCAGGCGCGCCGCATCGATCGCATGCGCTCGGATTTCGTCGCCAATGCCAGCCACGAACTGCGCACCCCGCTCGCCTCCCTGCGCGGCTTCATCGAGACGCTGCAGGGGCCGGCGCGCAACGATGTGAAGGCGCATGAGCGGTTCCTCGGCATCATGCTGGAGCAGGCGAACCGGATGAGCCGCCTTGTCGATGACCTGCTGTCACTTTCCCGCCTCGAGCTGAAATCCCACATCGCGCCCGAGCAGGAGGTCGCGCTTGCACCTCTGCTCGGCCATGTCTGCGACACGCTGGGGCCGCTCGCCCAGGATGTGGGCATCACCATCTCGCTCGCCGTTCCGTCATTTCCCGTCGTCGTTCAGGGGGATCGCGACGAGCTGATCGAGGTGTTCGAGAACCTCGTGGAAAATGCCTGCAAGTATGGGCAGGAAGGCAAGACCGTGGAGGTGACCCTGTCCGGCGGCGGCGGTGATCCGGTCGAGGTCTCGGTGCGCGATCACGGGCCGGGCATTCCCGCCGAGCACGTGCCGCGCATCACCGAGCGTTTTTACCGGGTGAATGTCGAGGCCAGCCGCTCGAAGAAAGGCACCGGGCTGGGGCTTGCGATCGTCAAACACATCCTCACCCGGCACCGCGCCCGCCTGATTGTCCGCTCCGTGTTGGGCGAGGGAACCGTTTTCACGGTCCGTTTTTGACGGAATATCGGCGGAATTTGGATTTCCAGAAAAAAGCTTATAAAAATCAGAAAGATGGACTGTCATAAATCTTTCGTCAACTTGACATAAAAGCTGGTGGCATCGGCCGCTAATGAAGGGCAGCCGATGAGAATAAACGGCGAAAGCGAGCGCTGACACTCTAGCGCACCCACACAAGCCCATCCGGGAGAATTCCATGAACGCCCTGAAACTGACTGCCGCAGCCCTGGTGGCTTCCGTCGCCTTTGCTGGCGCTGCTGCTGCCCGCGACCAGATCCAGATCGCTGGTTCGTCCACCGTTCTTCCCTATGCAAAGATCGTTGCCGAAACCTTCGGCGAGACCTTCCCCGACTTCAAGACGCCGGTCGTCGAATCCGGCGGCACGGGTGCCGGCCTCAAGGAATTCTGCAAGGGCGTCGGCCCCGACACCATCGACATCGCCAATGCTTCGCGCAAGATCAAGGACAGCGAACTGGCGGAATGCAAGTCGGCCGGCGTGACCGAAGTGCAGGAAGTCAAGATCGGCTATGACGGCATCGTGTTCGCCACCGACAGCGGCAATGCCGATCTGAAGCTGGAGCCGAAGGACCTCTACCTCGGCCTCGCAGCCCAGGTCGTCGTCGACGGCAAGCTCGTCGCGAACCCCTATACGAAGTGGTCCGAGGTCAATAAGAGCCTGCCGGACGCCGAAATCGCTGCCTACATCCCGGGCGAAAAGCACGGCACGCGCGAAGTCTTCGAAGAGAAGATCCTTCATGCGGGCTGCAAGGCTTCCGGCGCTGAAGAGGTCATCAAGGCGGCCGTTGCCGACGCCAAGGAACAGGCCCGCACCTGCGTTGCCGTTCGCAAGGATGGCAAGGCTGTCGACATCGACGGCGACTACACGGAAACCCTGGCCCGCATCGCTGCCAACAAGAACGGCATCGGCGTCTTCGGTCTCGCTTTCTATGAAAACAACGCCGACAAGCTGAAGGTTGCAACCGTCAACGGCGTCGTCCCGACCACGGAAACGATCGCTTCCGGCGAATACCCGGTCTCGCGCCCGCTGTTCTTCTACGTCAAGAAGGCGCATCTCGGCGTTATCCCCGGCCTGAAGGAGTTCGTTGAATTCTTCCTCGACGACCAGATGGTCGGCCCGGAAAGCCCGCTGTCGGCCTATGGTCTCGTGTCCGCACCGGATGCAGAGCGCGAAGCCGACCGCAAGGCCTTTACCGACGGCACACAGCTGTAATAGGAGCCGATCCGGAGACCCGGTCTCTTAAGGATCACCCCGCACGGCGCGCGAGCGCCGTGCGGGAGCCCCAACGTTCGAATGGCCGGCGTCCGATCTTGCAGCATGCGATGTCGTGAAACGACCGGGGGACCCAGACCATGAGCGCTTCTCTCCTCTTTCTCCTCGTCCTGCTCGTCGGCGCATCCGCCTTCGTGATGGGTCGTTCGCGGGCCATGGCCACGGCCGGTGGCAAGCTTTCCTCGCTGCATTCTCTGCCCGGCTACCACGGCAGCTACGCCGCCATCTGGGCTCTGCTTCCTTCGCTCGTCGTGCTCGCCGTCTGGCTCGTCGCCGCGCCGCCGATGATCGATCGCAGCGTGCTTTTCCATCTGCCGACCGAGGTCCTGAACCAGGGCAACGCGCCCGCCCAGCTGGCACTCGGCCAGGTCAAGTCGGTTGCACGCGGTCTCGCCCTTCTCTCGGACGCCGAGCGCAGTGCGCTCGACAGCGGTTCCATCAATCTTCGCGACGCCATGGGTGCCAAGGGCATTCCGCTGGCCGGCGCCGGCGAACCCTGGATGATCGAGTCCGCCACGACTTTCAACCGGATGACGGCAAACAGCCATCTCGCCATGGCCGGTGTCGTGCTGCTGCTGGCCATCGGTGGAACGCTTCTGGCGCTCCGCGGCATCTCGCAGCGCTTCCGGGCCCGCAACCGTGTCGAGCAGGTCATTCTCGGCGGCCTGATCCTCGCATCGTCCATCGCCATCCTTACCACTGTCGGCATCATCGGCTCCATGCTGTCGGAAGCCCTGCGCTTCTTCGCCTCGGTGTCGCCGATGGAGTTCTTCTTCGGTACGGTATGGGATCCGCGCTTCGCCGCAGCCGGTCAGGCGGGGCAGGCCGGGCAGTTCGGCCTCCTGCCGCTCCTCGCCGGCACGCTCTACATCGCCTTCGTCGCCATGCTCTTTGCCGTGCCGATCGGCCTGTTCGCCGCCATCTACATGGCGGAATATGCCAACAGCACGGTACGCTCGATCGCCAAGCCGCTGCTCGAAATCCTCGCCGGCATCCCGACCATCGTCTACGGCTTCTTCGCCCTCGTCACGGTCGGCCCGTTCCTGCGCGATATCTCGGGCCAGTTAAACGGCCTCGTTACCGGCAACTATGCCAGCTTCATCCAGGCGCAGAGCGTTCTCACCGCCGGCCTCGTCATGGGCATCATGCTGATTCCCTTCGTGTCCTCCCTGTCGGATGACATCATTACGCAGGTGCCCGGCTCGCTGCGCGACGGTTCGCTCGGCCTCGGTGCCACGCGGTCGGAAACCATCAAGCGCGTCGTCCTTCCTGCCGCTCTTCCCGGCATCGTCGGTGCGCTTCTGCTCACGGCATCCCGCGCCGTCGGCGAGACGATGATCGTGGTGCTTGCGGCCGGTGTCGCCGCCCGCATGCAGATCAACCCCTTCGAGCCGATGACGACCGTCACGGTGAAGATCGTCAACCAGCTGACGGGCGACCTGGAGTTCACCTCTCCGCAGACCCTCGTCGCCTTCGCGCTCGGCATCACGCTCTTTGCCATCACGCTCTGCCTCAACATTTACGCGCTCTACATCGTGCGCAAATACCGGGAACAGTACGAATGACCGACATGACCTCATCGCTCGCCGGTGCGTCGCAGCGTCCCGCATCCACCCGTCGCGATATCGGCATCAAGCGCCGCTACGCCGCAGAACGCCGCTTCCGGGCCTATGGCATCGGCGCCATCTCCATCGGCATCTTCTTCCTCGGTCTCCTGCTCTGGACGGTCGTGTCCAAGGGCTACACGGCCTTCCTGCAGACCGAGATCGTCCTGCCGATCACGTTCAGCGAACAGGTCATCGACCCGAAGAACGAACGGGCGACCAACCCAGCAAAGCTGATGACGGCGAACTATCCGCTGCTGGTACGCGATGCGCTGGTGCAGAAGCTGGGGCTGGACCCGGCCAACCGGGCGGAGGTCAAACTGGCGACCGACATGGTTTCGGCCAGCGCCCGTACGCAGCTTCGCGACGTCGTCGTCGCCAACCCTGCGATCATCGGCCAGACGGTGTCGGTGGCGCTTCTGGCGGAAGGCAACATCGACTCGGCCAACAAGGGCCAGATCGACGTGACGGTTTCCGAAGCCAACCGCAAGGTGAAGGACAAGCAGATCGGCTGGATGCAGACCCTCGCGCAGGACGGCGCGATGACGAAGTCGTTCAACACGGGCCTCTTCACATCAGGCGCATCTTCGCGTCCCGAAGCTGCCGGTATCGGCGTCGCAGCGCTCGGCTCGCTCTACATGATGCTGATCGTGCTGGCGCTCGCGCTGCCGATCGGTGTCTCCGCCTCGATCTATCTCGAAGAGTTCGCGCCGAAGAACAAGCTGACCGACCTCATCGAGGTCAACATCAACAATCTCGCGGCCGTTCCCTCCATCGTCTACGGTCTGCTCGGCCTGTCGATCTTCATCAACTTCGCCGGCATGCCGCGCTCGGCGGCCCTCGTTGGCGGTCTCGTCCTCACGTTGATGACGCTGCCCACGATCATCATCGCCACGCGTGCGGCGCTGAAGGCCGTGCCGCCGTCCATCCGTGCCGCAGCCCTCGGTCTCGGTGCCTCGAAGATGCAGACCATCTTCCACCACGTCCTGCCGCTTGCCATGCCGGGGATCCTCACGGGCACCATCATCGGCCTGGCGCATGCGCTCGGCGAAACCGCGCCGCTGCTTCTCATCGGCATGGTGGCCTTCGTGGTCGATTTCCCGGGCTCGCCGCTCGAACCTTCCACGGCACTGCCGGTCCAGATCTACATGTGGGCCAACGAAGCCGAACGTGCATTTGTCGAAAGGACCTCCGGCGCGATCATCGTGCTCCTGATCTTCCTGGTGGTCATGAACCTTGGCGCAATCCTGTTGCGGCGCCGCTTTGAACGACGCTGGTAGTGAGGTAGAAAATAATGAACATGATGTCAGAAGCGACTCTCGAAAAGGCGGTCGATCAGAAGATGAATGCTGTCCCTCACAAGATGATCGGCAAGGATGTGTCGGTCTACTACGGCGAAAAGCGTGCGCTGTTCGACGTGAACCTCAACATCCGCGAAAACACGGTCACGGCGCTGATCGGCCCCTCGGGCTGCGGCAAGTCGACCTTCCTGCGGACGCTCAACCGCATGAACGACACGATCGACCACTGCAAGGTCACGGGCAAGATCACGCTCGACGGCGGTGATATCTACGATCCCTCGATCGACGTCGTCGAGCTGCGGGCGCGCGTCGGCATGGTTTTCCAGAAGCCGAACCCGTTTCCGAAGTCCATCTACGAAAACGTGACCTATGGCCCGAAGATCCACGGTCTCGCCCGCACCAAGGCCGAACTCGACGCCATCGTCGAGCAGAGCCTGCAGAAGGCTGGTCTGTGGAACGAGGTCAAGGACCGTCTGCACGAGTCCGGCACCGGCCTTTCCGGCGGCCAGCAGCAGCGTCTCTGCATCGCGCGCGCCGTTGCCGTCAGCCCCGAGGTCATCCTCATGGACGAGCCCTGTTCGGCGCTCGACCCGATCGCCACCGCAAAGGTCGAGGAGCTGATCCACGAGCTGCGCGCCAACTACACGATCGTGATCGTCACGCACTCCATGCAGCAGGCAGCCCGCGTCTCGCAGCGCACCGCCATGTTCCACCTCGGCAATCTCGTCGAGGAGAACGACACCGACAAGATGTTCACCAATCCGGATGACCAGCGCACCCAGGATTACATCATGGGCCGCTTCGGCTGATCGGTTGCCCGACCGACAGCTTTGCGCCCGTGACCGAACTCCAAGGACAGGATCCATGGCAACCCATATCGCATCCGTCTATGACGAAGACCTGAAGTACCTGAGCCGCCGTATCTCCGAGATGGGTGGCCTTGCCGAGCAGATGGTGGCCGAATCCGTTCGCGCCCTCGTCAATGCCGATCTGGGCCTTGCCCAGAAGGTCATCTCCGACGACGTCGTGCTCGACGACGCCGAGCGCCAGATCGGCGAGAAGGCGATCGTGACGATCGCCAAGCGCCAGCCGATGGCGGCCGACCTGCGCGAAATCATGGGGTCGATCCGCATCGCGGCCGATCTCGAGCGCGTGGGCGACCTTGGCAAGAACACGGCCAAGCGCGTCATCGCCGTCTCCAGCGCCAGCCTGCCGCGGCAGCTGTCCCGCGGGATCGAGCATCTCGCCGAACTGACGCTCATGCAGCTGAAGGAAGTGCTGGATGTCTACGCATCCCGTTCGGCCGAGAAGGCGAAGGCCATCCGCGAGCGCGACGGCGAGATCGACGCGATCTACACCTCGCTGTTCCGCGAGCTTCTGACCTACATGATGGAAGATCCGCGCAACATCACACCCTGCACACATCTTCTGTTCTGCGCCAAGAACATCGAGCGCATCGGCGACCATGCGACCAACATCGCCGAGACGATCTACTACATGACGACCGGTGCGCAGCCGCTGGGCGAACGTCCGAAAGACGACTCGTCGAACACCGTCGGCGCACTCGCCACCTGAGCGAGGGGCGCGGGAGCCGAAATGCTCCTGCGCCATCGCCTCCGGTCTTGAGGCCGGCGGACGTTCGGCTGAAGGTATGCAGCCATCCGGTGGCCTCTGCGCCACGCATGAAAACTGTCAACGATGATCGCCACCCTC
Source organism: Rhizobium sp. PP-CC-3G-465 (assembly GCF_004343445.1). Lineage (NCBI taxonomy): Bacteria > Pseudomonadati > Pseudomonadota > Alphaproteobacteria > Hyphomicrobiales > Rhizobiaceae > Rhizobium > Rhizobium sp. PP-CC-3G-465. Next base: position 2,139,329 of record NZ_SLYH01000001.1, on the reverse strand, counting down.
GGGTTCTGGCGAAAGCCTTGTCACGCGACAAGGGCACTACGGAGTCCAGAAATGCAGCCGAAAATTGCCGTTGTCGAAGATGAAGAAGCGCTGAGCGTCCTCCTGCGTTACAATCTCGAGGCCGAAGGCTTCGATGTCGACACCATCAACCGGGGCGACGAGGCGGAGGTGCGGCTGCAGGAGCGGCTGCCCGATCTTCTGATCCTCGACTGGATGCTGCCCGGCGTTTCCGGCATCGAGCTTTGCCGGCGCCTGCGCCAGCGCAGCGAAACGGAACGCCTGCCGATCATCATGCTGACGGCGCGGGGCGAGGAGAGCGAGCGGGTCCGCGGACTTGCCACCGGCGCCGACGATTATGTCGTCAAGCCGTTCTCGACGCCCGAGCTGATTGCGCGCGTGAAAGCCATGCTGCGCCGTGCGCGTCCCGAAGTCCTGTCCTCGCTTCTGAAATGCGGCGATATCGAGCTGGACCGCGAAACGCACCGCGTTCACCGCAAGACCCGCGAAGTCCGCCTCGGGCCGACGGAGTTTCGCCTGCTCGAATTCTTCATGGCCTCGCCCGGTCGCGTCTTCTCCCGCTCGCAGCTTCTCGACGGCGTCTGGGGACATGACATATATGTGGACGAGCGCACCGTCGACGTCCATGTCGGCCGCCTGCGCAAGGCGCTCAACTTCTCCAATATGCAGGACGTCATCCGCACGGTGCGGGGCGCAGGCTACTCGCTGGAAAGCTGAAGACGTTACGCTTCAATCCCGAAGCGTAACGTCTTCGAAGGCTGCATGGCTGTCGATTGCCTGGGCCCGGTGCAGACAAGATCCTCCATCATACATAACGCAAAAGGCCTTCTTCGCGGGACGAAGAAGGCCTTTTCGTTTGTGGTCTGCCAGGCGCTTATCGCGCGCGGCGACGCTCGGCCGAGGGCTGGTAGGCCAGCTTGGCGTGGAAGGTGCAGTAGGGTGAGCTATCCGGAGAGTCGTTGCCGCAGAAGTGGAATTCCTCCTTCATCGGATCGCCGATCGGCCACTTGCAGGTGCGGTCGGTGAGCTGCGTCAGCACGAGCTTGCGCGACATCGGCACGACGACATTGCTGCCCGTTGCGCCGCTTGTCCCGCTGCCGGTCACCGTCAGTGCGGTTTCCGGTGCGAAGGCGCTTTCGGAATCCTCGATCACGTTCATCGTGCTGACCGGGCGCGCCATGGGGCGCAGCGGTGCTGCGCGCGGAGCGGCGTTGGCGACGACGGCTTCCGGGGCTGCCGGGCGTGCGGCGACGACGGGACGCTTCGGGCGGTTTGCGCTCGGGGCGGCACCGCCGGCCTTGGCACGACCGGGAAGCGACAGGCGATGAACCTTGCCGATGACGGCATTACGGCTGACGCCGCCGAGCTGCGCCGCGATCTGGCTCGCGCTCAACCCCTCGGCCCAGAGCTTCTTCAGTCTCTCAACCCGCTCGTCAGTCCAATTCATGGTCGTCTCCGTTCCAGGCCGTTCCTGAAGGACGAATCCCTCACCGCGCCCCGGATGGCTCCGAAGCTGCAACGCCTTGACTCTTTTGGTGACTAGGTCCGCCGCATGCGTCTAGCAATTATTTGCTAACCTAGAGACGGGGTGACTCCCTGACAAGAGTCCGGGGAATCGACCCGAATCGATTTTTGGGTTTTCCCCAACTTGCTGTCACCGCGTGATATATTTGCAAGGCCTTTTCTCCAGAAAGCATCGCGCCTGAAAAACGCGCGACAAGGCTGTAATTCCGGGACTTTTGTTGACAGCGGCACCTGAAATACCGATAGTGCGCTCGCCGCCGTAAGGGCGGTATTTTTAATTTCGGGCCGGCACTGCCGGTCTCTGCAAAACAGATCGAACCTTCCCGCAGCCCGCGCGGACAGGACGAGGAGATTGGCACGATGGCCGAGGCAACCCCGCTTTACGAGACCTACATGCGCGCGCCGCTGCGCTTCGAGCGCGGCGAGGGTGTCTGGCTGGTGGCGGAAGATGGCTCGCGCTATCTCGATTTCGCCGCCGGCGTCGCGGTCAATTCGCTTGGCCACGCCCATCCGCATCTGGTGGCGGCGCTGAAGGATCAGGCCGAAAAGGTCTGGCATCTGTCGAACCTCTACGAAATTCCCGGCCAGGAAAAGCTTGCCAAGCGCCTGACCGACAACACCTTTGCCGACAAGGTCTTCTTCACCAATTCCGGTGCGGAAGCGCTAGAATGCGCCATCAAGACCGCGCGCCGCTACCAGTTCGCCAAGGGCCGGACGGAGCGTTTCCACGTCATCACCTTCGAAGGCGCCTTCCACGGCCGCACGCTCGCGACGATCGCGGCTGGCGGACAGGCGAAGTATCTCGAAGGCTTCGGCCCCAAGGCGCCCGGCTTCGTGCAGGTCCCCTTCGGCGATCTCGATGCCGTCAAGGATGCGATCACCGAGGAAACCGCTGCGATCCTGATCGAGCCGATCCAGGGCGAGGGCGGCATACGCCCGGCACCCAAGGCCTTCCTGCAGGCGCTGCGCGACCTCTGCGACGAATACGGCCTGATGCTGATCTTCGACGAAGTCCAGTGCGGCGTCGGCCGGACCGGCAAGCTCTTCGCCTATGAATGGTCCGGCATTGCGCCGGATATTCTGGCGGCTGCCAAGGGCATCGGCGGCGGCTTTCCGCTCGGCGCCTGCCTTGCGACGGAAGAGGCCGCCTCCGGCATGGTCGCCGGCACGCATGGTTCCACCTATGGCGGCAATCCGCTGGCCATGGCCGTCGGCAATGCCGTGCTCGACGTGGTTCTGGGCGACGGCTTCCTCGAGCACGTCCGCGACGTTGCGCTCGTCTTCCGCCAGGGCCTGGCGTCGCTTGCCGACCGCTTCCCCGACGTGATCGAGGAAATCCGCGGCGAAGGCCTCATGCTCGGCATCAAGGCGGTGGTTCCCTCGGCAGATCTGCTGAAGGCGATCCGGGCGGAAAAGATGCTGGCCGTTCCTGCCGGCGAAAACGTCATCCGTCTGCTGCCGCCGCTGATCACCACTGCGGAGGAAGCCCGCGAGGGCCTCGCCCGCATCGAGCGCGCCAGCGAGACGCTGACGGCTGTGAAGCAGCGCGCGACCGCTTAAGGCCGCGCCACCCCACACCCAGGATTACCGACACCCAGGCCCGGACAGGGGGCTGAAGCCCCGATGGGACAAGGACAGGACACGCATTTCCATGGCTGATACCCGGCACTTCCTCGATCTCTCCGCCATGTCGGCCGAGAACCTGCGCTCCATCATCGATGATGCGCGGGTGCGAAAGGCAGCGACCAAGGCCGGGACAGCCGAGAAGCCGCTGGCCGGCAAGATGCTCGCCATGATCTTCGAAAAGCCTTCGACGCGGACCCGCGTGTCCTTCGATGTTGGCATGCGGCAGCTCGGCGGCGAGACGCTGTTCCTGTCGGGCACGGAAATGCAGCTCGGTCGCGCCGAGACCATCGGCGATACCGCCAAGGTCCTCTCGCGCTATGTCGATGCGATCATGATCCGCACGACGGACCACAGCCGCCTGCTCGAACTTGCCGAACACGCCACCGTGCCCGTCATCAACGCGCTGACGGATACGACGCATCCCTGCCAGATCATGGCTGACATCATGACCTTCGAGGAGCATAACGGCCCCGTAAAGGGCAAAACCATCGCCTGGACGGGCGATGGCAACAACGTGCTGCATTCCTTCATCGAGGGCTCCGCCCGTTTCGGCTACACGATGAAGATGGCCGTGCCGCTCGGCTCCGAGCCCGACGACAAGATCCTCAACTGGGCGCGCAACAATGGCGGCAATGTCGTCCTGTCGCACGATCCGGAAAAGACGGTGGCCGGAGCCGACTGCGTGGTGACGGACACATGGGTGTCGATGAACCAGGAACACCGCGCCCGCGGCCACAATGTCTTCCAGCCGTATCAGGTCAATGCGGCCCTGATGTCGAAGGCGGATGAGAACGCACTGTTCATGCACTGCCTGCCGGCGCATCGTGGCGAGGAAGTGACCGACGAGGTGATCGACGGCCGCCAGTCCGTCGTGTTCGACGAGGCCGAGAACCGCCTGCACGCGCAGAAGTCGATCCTTGCCTGGTGCCTCGGCGCGCTTTGAACGCTTCCCGTCGGCTTGCAGCGCCGAAACCTTGAAAACCGGCATCCGGCTCCCGATCTAGGGGCCAAGCGGGATGCCACGGTTTTTTGCTGGCATTTCATATCAATCCAATAGAATGGAGTTGCGGCTTGCGATTCCCGGACCTGTCCGGGGAGCTGTCATCTGCGTTCGGGCTCGCCGCGGCGAGTCTTGCATCAGGAGTATGGACATGGTGGACAAGGGACCAGATCTCGGCGAATTCGGCTATGCGGGCGATGACCGCGTCGTGCCCTTTCAGGTGGAAGGTCTCGATGTGCGCGGTCGCGCCGTCCAGCTCGGACCGATGCTGGACGCGATCCTCGAACGTCACAATTATCCGCTTCCGGTCGCGCGCCTCGTGGCCGAAACGGTGGTGCTGACGGTGCTGCTTGGCACCTCGCTGAAGTTCGACGGCAAGCTGATCATCCAGACGAAGAGCGATGGTCCTGTCGACCTCGTCGTCGCCGATTTCTCGACGCCCGACCGCGTGCGGGCCTATGCCCGCTACGACGAGGAGGCCTTGGCCAGCGCCATCGAGAAGGGCGAGACCGATTCACAGGCTCTTCTCGGACAGGGCGTTCTCGCCTTCACCATCGATCAGGGCGAGTTCACCCAGCGCTATCAGGGCATTGTGCCGCTTGACGGCGCCTCGCTCGAGGAGATCGCCGGCGTCTACTTCCGCCAGTCGGAGCAGATCCCCACCAAGGTGCGCCTCGGCGTCGCCGAGCTTCTGGATCGCGACGAGAACGGCAAGCCGCGTCACCGCTGGCGTGCCGGCGGCATGGTCGCGCAGTTTCTGCCCGAAGCACCGGACCGGATACGCCAGCAGGACCTGCATGGTGGCGATGGTGCCGAGAGCTTCGATGGCAGCGTGGACGATCTGTGGGACGAAGCCCGCGTGATGGTGGAGACGATCGATGCCGACGAGCTGACCGACCCAACGGTCGGTACCGAACGGCTGCTCTTTCGTCTGTTTCATGAGCGCGGGGTACGGGTCTATCCGCCGCAGGCGGTCTACGACCAGTGTGCCTGCTCGCGCGAGAAGCTTCGCGATGTCCTCGCCAGCTTCAGCCAGGAGGAGATCGAAAGCACCGTGGAGGATGGCGTCATTTCGGTGACCTGCGAGTTCTGCTCCACCACCTACACCTTCGAGGCGACGGAAGTCCGTCCGCAGTAAGCCGACCCGGCGAGACCTTGCCGAATAGGCTCCCGGCTCTTGCGGCCGGGGGTCAGTTCAGCGTGCGGCTGAGGCCGGGCAGATCCAGCGAGAAGGCGGGAATATCCACCGTGAAGGTCTCACCTTCGGGCGTCTCCATCGCGTAGTGGCCGAACATGACGCCGGATGGCGTATCGAGCGGGCAGCCGGAGGAATATTCGAACGTGTCGCCGGGGTTGAGAACCGGCTGCTCGCCGATCACGCCGGGGCCGTTCACCTCGTCCACCTGCCCGTTTTCATCGGTAATGTGCCAGTAGCGCGTCATCAGCCGCACCGTCTTGACGGAGCGGTTGGAGATCAGGATCCGGTAGCCCCAGACGTAGCGCCCGTCTTCGGGATCGGACTGATCCTCCAGATAATAAGGCTCTACGGTGACCTCGATGTCCCGTGTCAGCGCGCGATACATGATGCAAAACCTTTCCAGTCGCTGAGCTCTATTCTAGAGCCAGATGGTTTCCCGAAGAATAACGCCCGCGGAAAGTGTGTTGCAGCGCGGCACAAAGAAAAATCGCGCCCGTGAGGCGCGATTTTCAAGCGTTTAGCGATGGCAGAAGAGGTGACTCAGGCCGAAACGGCCTTGAGCGCCCGAGCGAAATCCTCGATCAGGTCGTCGCTGTCCTCGATCCCGGCCGAGAGGCGCACTGTGCCGTCGGAAATCCCGAGCTCGGCGCGGGCGTCCTCGGCAAGGTTCTTGTGTGTCGTCGTCGCCGGATGCGTGATCAGGCTCTTGGCGTCGCCGAGATTGTTGGAAATCTTGACGATCTCGAGCGCGTTCTGCAGCGCGAACGCCGCATCCTTGCCACCCTTCATCTCGAAGCAGACCAGCGTGGAGCCGCCTTTCATCTGCTTGGCGATAATGTCGGCCTGCGGATGATCTTTCCGGCCGGGATAGATCACGCGGGCGATCTGGTTCTGCTCGGCAAGAAAATCGGCAACCTTCGCCGCGTTCTCGCTCTGCTGGCGAACGCGCAGCGGCAGGGTTTCGATGCCCTTCAGCAGCGTCCAGGCGTTGAACGGCGACAGGGCAGGGCCCGTGTGGCGGAAGTAGTCGTGCAGATGCTCGTCGATCCAGTCCTTCGACGACAGGATGACGCCGCCGAGGCACCGGCCCTGGCCGTCGATATGCTTGGTGGCGGAATAGACGACGACATGCGCGCCGAGTTCGAGCGGCTTCTGCAGCAGCGGCGTCGCAAAGACGTTGTCCACCACCAGCTTGGCGCCTGCCGCATCGGCAAGCTTGGCTACGGCCGCGATATCGACCACTTCCAGCGTCGGGTTGGTCGGGCTTTCCAGGAAGAAGACCTTGGTGTTCGGGCGGATCGCCTTTTCCCAGTTCTCGATGAACCGGCCATCGACCAGCGTGCATTCGATACCGTAGGTCGGCGCCAGCGTTTCCACGACCCAGCGGCACGAGCCGAAGAGCGCGCGGGCCGCAACGATATGATCGCCGGCCTTCAGCTGGCAGAGGATGGCCGCCGAGACCGCCGCCATGCCCGAGGCCGTCGCGCGCGCATCTTCGGCGCCTTCCAGCAGGCACATGCGCTTTTCGAACATGTCATTGGTGGGGCTGCCGTAGCGGGCATAGATGAAGCCGTCCGTCTCGCCCTTGAAGCGCGCTTCCGCGGCTTCCGACGTCTCGTAGACGAAGCCCTGCGTCAGGAAGATCGCTTCGGAGGTTTCGCCGTGGCTGGAGCGGGTGGTGCCGCCGTGGACGAGCTGTGTCGCCGGGCGCCATGTGTTGTTTGCCGTGCTCATCAATTGTCTCCTTCCAGAAACAAAAAAACCGGTCGCGTAAAGCAGACCGGTTCGAGCCCGGTCTTTTTAGCCATTTGTTTAACGTGGCTGCAAGCCGACCGGCCAAATCACCACGGGATAAGTTCCCATACGTCTTCGCCCCGCTTGCGTCAATCGGCCGTATTTGGTTTTGTCGGCCTCTAAAAAAGGATGATGGCATGGCGCGCGAAACGGGCATTCTGGCGGATAGCGCAATCGCTTCGCTGTTCGAGCAAGGCCGTCTTCTCAGCGAAGGGCCGCTGGACGACGACCAGATCCAGCCGGCGAGCCTCGACCTGCGGCTCGGCGCCCGGGCCTTCCGCGTGCGCGCGAGCTTCATGCCGGGTCCGGGACATCTCGTCGCCGACAAGCTCGATCGCCTCAAGCTGCATGTGATCGACCTGAGCGAAGGGGCCGTGCTCGAAACGGGCTGCGTCTACATCGTACCCCTCATGGAAAGCCTCGATCTGCCCGCCGCGATGTCGGCTTCGGCCAATCCGAAAAGCTCGACCGGCCGGCTCGATATCTTCACCCGCGTCATCACCGATCGCGCGCAGGAGTTCGACAAGATCCCCGCCGGCTATCGCGGCCCGCTCTACCTCGAAATCAGCCCGCGCACCTTTCCCATCATCGTGCGGCGCGGCTCGCGCCTGTCGCAGATCCGCTTCCGGGTGGGCCATGCACTGCTGACCGAGACCGAAGTTCTCGAGCTTCACCGCACCGAGACGCTGGTGGCGAGCGATACGCCGAACGTGTCCGGCGCCGGCATCGCGCTGTCCATCGACCTGAAGGGGACCGGCGAGGACGGGCTCATCGGCTATCGCGGCAAGCACCACACGGCGGTGGTGGATGTGGACCGCAAGGGTGCGCACGGGATCTACGATTTCTGGGAGCCGCTCTACAGCCGCGGCGCCGACGAACTCATCCTCGATCCCGATGAGTTCTACATTCTCGTCTCGCGCGAGGCCGTGCACGTCCCACCGCTCTTTGCAGCGGAAATGACGCCGTTCGATCCGCTGGTCGGCGAGTTCCGCGTCCACTATGCCGGCTTCTTCGACCCCGGCTTTGGCCATGCGCAGGCCGGTGGCACCGGCAGCCGCGCCGTGCTCGAAGTGCGCAGCCACGAGGTGCCTTTCATTCTCGAACACGGCCAGATTGTCGGCCGCCTCGTTTACGAACACATGATGGAGCGCCCGAAAGGGCTGTATGGCTTGGGTGTCGGCTCGAACTATCAGGCGCAGGGCTTGAAGCTTTCCAAGCATTTTCGCGGCTGAGAAGCGCGTTTCGAAGCCTCGTTTTTTCGCTTGAGGATTGACACGCCGCCGCATCTGTTGGATGTCTGGCGCATCGGCGGGTGTAGCTCAATGGTAGAGCAGCAGCTTCCCAAGCTGAATACGAGGGTTCGATTCCCTTCACCCGCTCCAGCTATCTCAGGGGTTCGAGCGAAACGGCGTATCACTGAGCCGGTTCCTGGACCAAAAATCTCAATCAGAATGATTCTTCGAAGAAAATTCGGTTTCGACTTGAAGTCGTCACATTCGGCTCCTATATCTCTCTTATCGGCAACCGGTCGAGCGTTTCGAAAAGAGATGTTCTCGGGTCCGATACAAGCTTTCGTCGATTTGACCACGGATGTACTGGCAACTTGATAAAAGCAAATGAGGAAGGTCGGTGCGGTTTCGCCCCGGCCTTTTTTATTGTCCGAGGCGATCTCGAGATATTGGCCCACATCAAGCGATGGAACCCCGGCGACTAAGCCAGGGTCACGCCATGCAGTCGCGAGAGTTCGTCTCTGACGCTCTCGATCTCCTGCTCTATCCTCGCCGCATTCCAATCGAGCGCCTGCCCGGCAATCTCCGCGATACGGCGAAGGAGACGCAGCGTCAGCGTGCCCGTGACGGCAAGCGCCGTGCGGCGAAGCACGATATCGGCGAGCCGTCCCACCTGCTCATTGCGTACGAGATAATCGATCTCGCCCTCGACATGGTCCGGCGCGTCAGGAAGGGGGGCAGCACTTGACGCGGCGATGTGCTGAGCCACGGCCCGCGCCGTCGTTCCGTAGCGGGCAAACAGCGCCTCCGTTTGCGCTTGGGGAAGGCCTGATGTCGCGGCGATATCGGCCACCAGCCGGTGGCGTGCAGCATCGTCACCTGGATAGTCGCGCCCGCCACCGATGGGCATGGCCTCCGTCGAAACCGTGCGCGTCCGACCAAGACGATTCAGCACGGTGTCGGCTACCTCTTCCGCATAGCCGCGAAAGGTCGTCCACTTGCCGCCGACCAACGACAGAACGGGGAACGGACGGTCTCCCGTCGGCTCCAGCACCGGCGTCACGTGATCGCGGCTGATCAGGCCGGGATCGCTCGCATTATTAGCCGGCAAAGGACGGATGCCGCTATAGGTGTAGACGATCTGGCTGCGGTCGAATGACATCTTCGGCAGGAGCTTGCCGAGGCTGTCCAGAAGATACTCGATCTCGTCATCTTCGCAGCGCACGCTGTCCGGCTGGTCGGCCTTGATGTCGGTCGAGCCGACCATCGCGCGGCCGAGATAGTCGAAGACGAGGCAGATGCGGCCGTCATCGGCCTCGAAGTAGATCATCCGGCCGGCGAGTTCCTTCAGCAGCGCATCGTGGCGCAGCAGGATGTGCGAGCCCTTGGTTCCCCCGATCATGCGGGAGGTTTCGCCGAGCGTCGCATTGACCGTGTCGATCCAGGGCCCGCCGGCATTGACCACGAGCTTCGGCTTCACGCGCAACTGCGCGCCGTCGAGCAGGCTGGAAATAATAAGCGTATCGCCGGCGCGGCTTTCCAGACGTGCATGATTGACGGCGGCGGAGGTGGGGCTCGCCGCGAGGCCGTCGCGCACCAGTTCGGCCACCAGTCGCTCGGGATGCGTTACGGTCGCGTCGTAATAGGTGCCGGTGGCCACGATGCGCGGCGTCAGCGCCGGCAGGCTGCGCAGCGATGCGGCCTTGCCCGCCATCGTGTGCCGCGGCATCACCCGCTGGCGGGCGCCATAGGCGTCATACATCGAAAGCCCGGTCTTGATCAGAAGCGCACCGCGGCTGCGCGGCGTTCCCTTGGCACCGAAGAGCGTGCGCACGGCCGACCAGACGCCTTTTGTCCAGGAAAAGATTGGAATGACGGTCGCGAGCGGCTTCACGTAATGCGGCGCGTTGCGCAGCAGCAGGTTACGCTCGTAGGTGGATTGCGCGACCAGCCGCAGCTCGCCCGTTTCTAGATATTTCAGCCCCCCATGGATCAGCCGCGAGGGTGCGGCACTCGTGCCGGAGCCGTAATCCGACTTGTCGAGGATGAGGCAGGTGAGCCCCTGTGCGCAAAGATCGCGAAACAGACCGGCACCGTTGACGCCAGCGCCGATAATGACGACATCGACGGTGCCGGTTCTGGCGATCGCTTCCATGCGCTCAGCCATGCCGCCCGGCCAGCGCGTCTCGTTGACGGTTTCGCTCATGATGTCCTGCCTGTCTTGGTAATGCTGAGGGGAACGCCGCGTGCAAGAAGATCGGCGCGGACGCTGTCTGCCAGCCGGTCGGTGGCCAGCACGGCATCGAAGGCCGTGAGGTCGGCAAAGACGTTCAGGGCTACCTTGCCGAATTTGGAGGAGTCGAGCAGCAGGATGCGGCGCGAGGCCGCGGCCATCATCGCCTGCTTGACCTTTGTCACCTGCGCATCCTGGATGAACGCCGTGCCGCCTTCCACCGCCGAGGCCGAGCAGAAGAACACGTTGGCCCGCAACGCTGCCACGGCGCGCTCGGTTATCAGGCCGATGAAAGCATTGAACGTGCGGTGATAGGTGCCGCCAAGGCAGAGCACCTCGATTTCGTCGTTGTCGATCAGCCTGTTGGTGGAGACGAGCCCGTTGGTGATCACCGTCAGCGGCCGTACGCCGACGAGAAGGTCGGCAAGGGCGGCACCGGTGGTGCTGTCGTCGAGCATCACCGCCTGTCCCGGCTCCACATGGGCAAGGGCGGCGCGCGCCAGCGCTGCCTTCTCCGATTTGCCAACGGTCTCGCGGTAGCGGAAGGCGCTCTCGTAAAGGCCGGATGGCTGAACGGTGACGGTGCCGTGCAGCTTGCGCAGCACGCCCTGATGGGCGAGGCGATCGACATGGCGGTGGATCGTCATGCGCGACACGCCGAAATGCGTGACGAGATCCTCGATGCGTGCCTGTCCGGCCTGCATGATGTAGTCGGCGATCTCGTCCCGGCGCGCATCGGCTTTCATGTCGCGATGGCCTTCCGCGAGCCTTCCGCCAGCCGTTCGATGGCCCGCCAGTGCGGCTGCATCGCTTCCGCCATCTCGCGGTAAAGGGTGTACCGTGCCGCAAGGGCCGCTCTTCGCTCAGCGTCCGGCGTGTGGCTGCGCAGGATCGTCGTGGTCTGGCGTGCGCCGGCCTGCGGGCTGTCATAGAGGCCGATGGCTGCCCCTGCCGTCAGTGCCGCACCCCAGGCTGCGGCTTCATCCGCCGAGGTCACATGCACCGGCAGGTCGAGCGCGTCGGCAAACATCTGCGACAGCGCAGGGTTTCGCGCGCCGCCGCCCGAAATCCGCGCCTCCGTGATCGGCATGACGCTCCGCAGGTCGTCCACATGAGCCTTGTGGTTGAAGACGATGCCTTCGAGCACGGCCTTCAGCATGTCGCCGCGATCGTGCCAGCCGTGAACGCCGAAAAAGCCGGCGCTCGCCGTGCTGCCATAGGGCGAACCGAACAGGTAGGGGTGGAACAGGATATCGGACGGACGACCGAAGGCGGCATCGAGTTCCGGCTTCAAAAGCTCGTGAACGCCAGCGCCGCTTTTCGCAGCTTCGCTCTGCTCGGCGCGGCAGAACTGGTCGAGGAACCAGTCGTAATTTGCGGTGGATGCCGGGGAAACGGCCATGTTGTTCCACTGTCCGGGCTCGATGGCGCTTCGGCAATGCCAGCGCGGATCGGTCACCGGCCGGTCCGTCACCACTTCGTTGATCGAATAGGTGCCGGCAACGATCGACAGCAATCCCGTCTCATGCCCGCCGATCCCCAGAGCCGAGGCCGTCACGTCGTGCAGCCCGGCAGCGACGGGCGTTCCCTCCAGAAGCCCCGTCAGCGCAGAGGCCGCGGCCGTGACGCCGCCGACGATCGCGGCCGATGGCGCCATATCGGGAAGCGCGTTCCACAAGGCATCCAGGCCAAACAGCGCCAGCGCGTCGCGGTCGAAAGCCTGTGTCGCGACATTCGTGAAGGAGATGCTCGCCTCCGTCCGGTCCGTACCGATCGTGCCGGTCAGGCAGAAGCGGAGCCAGTCCTTGCAGGCCAGCACATGGCCGATGCCGGCGAACCGTTCCGGCTGGTTGTCGCGAATCCAGGCAAGGATGGCCGATGGCGCGGACGCATGCGGAGACTGGCCGGTGAGTTTGAGCGCCCGCGCGGCGATCTCCGTCGCGTTCCACGCATCGGACAATGCACCGGCGCGGCTGTCGAGCGACAGGATGCCAGGCCCGAGCGGCCGGCTGTCGCGACCGAGAACATAGACGCCATCGCCATGCGCAGTCGCAGCAACCGCTTTGATGTCGGATGGACGGCAGCCGGCTGTCGTGATCGCTTCGCGGATCGCCTCGGCCGTGGCCGCCCAGAGCCCATCCATATCGCGCTCCACCCAGCGCGGATGCGGAAGGGACTGCGCGACCCGGCGACGCGCGACGGAAATCGGCGTTCCATCCGGCCGGAAGACGACGGCCTTCGTCACCGTCAGTCCATTGTCGATGCCGAGCAGGCAATCCATCGTATCGTCCTCCCATCCCCACCCGAAAGCTGCAGCCTTCGGCATGGGGGTAACATACGGATGTGTGATATTCCCGTCAATTGGCGTGACACGGCCGTGACCTTCAAAGGGATGTCACGCAAGTTCTCCAAGGCAATACCGCGAAAGGCTGGTTTTGCGTGCGGCGCAGCATCGGTCGCGTTGCAAGATCGTCTTTTCTTGGTTACGGCTTTAAGGGTCAGTCAAAAATGACACATCGATTCAACAAGGATCCATGATTTCGTGACGATGGAAGACGATGTAGCCCAAACGTTCGATCTGGCGCCTGTCGCCATGTGGATCGAGGATTTCAGCGGCGTCCACGCCTTGTTCGAGACATGGCGTGGAGAGGGCGTCGAGAACATCTCCGCTTTTCTTGCCGAAGATCCTGCGCGTGTGGCAGCCTGCTCCAGCCGCATCAAGGTGCTGAAGGTCAACAAGCGGACGCTGGACCTGTTCGAGGCGCGCGACCTCGATCATCTGGTCGAAAACCTCGGCCTCGTCTTCCGCGACGACATGCTGACCAGCCATATCAGCGAACTCTCGCAGCTCTTCGACGGCAAATCCGCCTTTTCCAGCAATGCCATCAATTACACATTGGGCGGGCGCAGGCTCGACATCCAGCTGAGAGGCAATGTGCTTCCGGGCCACGAAGGAACGCTGGCCCGGGTCCTTCTGACCACGGAAGACGTGACGACGCGCGAAACCGCGGCCCGCGCGGAGCGGGAAAGCCGCCAATATGCGGAAGGGATCTTCGAACACTCCCCGGTCTCGCTCTGGGTGGAAGATTTCAGCCGGATCAAGATCTTGCTGGACGACGTGCGCCAGCGCGGCATCGTGGACTTCCGCGTGTTCACCGACGTTCATCCCGAGTTCGTCACGCAGTGCATGAGCGAGATCCGGGTGATCGACGTCAATCAGGCGACACTCGATCTTTTCGGCGCGCCCGACCGCCGGACGCTGTTCCATCGGCTTGCCGAGATCTTCCGCGGCAACATGCAGCAGCATTTTCGCGAGCAACTGATCGAGCTCTGGAACGGCAACCTGTTCCACCATCGCGAAGTCGTCAACTATGCGCTCGACGGGTCGGAGCGGTTCGTGCTGCTGCAGTTTTCCGTCCTGCCGGGACACGAGGACGACTGGTCGCTGGTGCAGGTCGCCCTGACCGACATTACCGCCCGCAAGAAGGCCGAAGCCTATCTCGAATATCTCGGCAAGCACGACGTTCTGACCAAGCTGCACAACCGTGCCTTCTACATGGAGGAGCTGAACCGGATCGAGCGGAAGTCGCTACGCCCGGTGTCCGTCGTCATTCTCGATCTCAACGGTCTGAAGGAGGCGAACGATCAGCGCGGCCACGATGCCGGCGATGCGCTTCTGCGGCGTCTGGGCGAGGTGCTGAACGAGGCGGTGAGCGGTCCCAATCGTGCCGCCCGCATTGGCGGCGACGAATTCGCCCTGCTCATGCCCGGTGCCGACGAGATGGCGGTGGCCGCGATGATCGAGAGCATCGACGATCTCCTGAAGATCAACAACCAGTTTTATCCCACGGGCACGCTCAGCGTCTCCATGGGCCGCGCAACCAGCTTGGCCGCGGAGAGCATGGAAGCCCTGGTCAAGCGCGCCGATATCGACATGTACAAGCAGAAGCAGGCCTACTACAACCGCGCTGCGGCCAATCGGAGGCGCTGACCGCCGGCTCCCGTCCGTTGTTTTGCCGCATTGTCCGACGCCAAAGCGAGTCCGCTTCGGCTGGAAATGCTCTATGGCTTTGTGGGCCGGTGCGGGGTCTTGTTCCAGACGAACGGCTTGCGATAGAGCTCGATGATGGCGGCCCAGGCCGCGCCGGAGATCATCAGCCAGTAGACGGATACGGCCCGCCATCGTCCACCCACCGCCCGCCACTCGTCGGCGCTCATCGACTTGCGGCCGAGCTGGATCACGATGGCGTAGCTCCCGATGACATTGAGGATATCGAGGAGCATCAGGCAGGAGGCAAGGATCGTGTCTCCGCTCGAAAGGTTGCCGGCCAGCAACGTCCAGCCGAGATAGAACAGGAATGCGATGGTCAGCGGATGGCTGAGCGCCGACAGGATCATGCCGGCCACGAGGATCTGCGAGGTTGCGAAGGCCTTCCATCCCATCTGTCGATGGAGACGTCCGGGGTCGCGCATGATCACGAGCCATGTCTGCAGCCAGCCCTTGTACCACCGCGTCCGCTGCGCAAACCAGGCTGCCGTGTCCGTCGGCGCGTCCTCGAGCGTCGGGCGGAGGATCATCTGCGACCGGTAGCCCAGCCGATGGAGCCGCATGCCGAGATCCGCGTCCTCCGTCGTATTGAAGGGGTCCCAGCCTCCGACCGCCTTGAGAACATCCACACGAAAATGGTTCGAGGTGCCGCCGAGTGGCAGAGGGAGACCGGCAGAGGACAGGAAGGGCAGGAGCCCGCGAAACAGCGCGGCATATTCGAGCGCGAACATCGCGCTGAGCCAGCCCGCTTTAGCATTCGTGACGACCAAAGGCGACTGGAGGCACGCAACGCGCGGATCCGCGGCAAGAAAGACGGTATGAGCCTCCCGCAACTGCCCCGGGTCCGGCCGGTCCTCCGCGTCGTAGATGGTGAGAAACGCGCCGCGCGCACCGGGCAGGGCATAGCTCAGTGCCTTCGGCTTCGTGCGCGGCCCGGCCGGGGGAACGCGTACGATCTCGTATTCGGAGGATAGCGACAAGGCTTCCAGCGCCGCGAGCGTTTCGCCATCGTCGGCCTCGCAGATCAGCTTGATATCGAGGCGCGACCGGGGCCAATCGAGACGGTCGAGGGCTCCGACCAGTTGCGCCACCACCTCCGTCTCGCGGTAGAGAGCGACGAAGATCGAGTAGACCGGAAGAGGGCCCGTCTGCTGCCCCTCAAGCCTCTCGACGGATGGCAGCTTCGTTACGACTTTTTTCACATGGAGGAGAGCTCGCGCACGCAGGAAAAGCTGGCAGAAATAGAGGCTGGTCAACAGGAGATGCGTGACCAGCAGCCAGACGAGAGGCGCAAGAAAAGCGGAGAAAACGAAAATCGAAAGCCCGAGCCCGGCATAGAATCCCTGCTTGC
This sequence comes from Rhizobium sp. PP-CC-3G-465, assembly GCF_004343445.1. NCBI lineage: Bacteria > Pseudomonadati > Pseudomonadota > Alphaproteobacteria > Hyphomicrobiales > Rhizobiaceae > Rhizobium > Rhizobium sp. PP-CC-3G-465. The sequence goes on along the minus strand of NZ_SLYH01000001.1, from coordinate 2,123,308 downwards.
CCCAGAAGACGATGCGGGCGCTATGCAGTGGCGATGCCTCGAAGAGGAGGCTGACCGTGTCGCGCACGCGCCGCTCCCGGCCCGCCGCCCAGGCAGCTGTCCGCACCGCACGCGGCGTCGACACAGCCAGGATTTCGGTAAGCGCCGGCCGTCGATCAAGCGTCAGCGCGAGGTCGTGGATCTGGCTGAGTTTGGGCACGATGACGGTGATCGCCGGACGGCTGGAATGGTAGAGGCGCAGCATGTCCGGTAAGACGAGCTGCGCATCCAGCGTCTCGGCATCATGAACCTGATCGACATCGATCTCCGCCATGAACGGCAGCCCCAGCAGATCCGCCAGCGCCTCGAAGTACAGCGTATCGACGATCTCGCCGGAGGCCAGAAGCTCTTCCTCGGCGGTTGTTCCGTTTTCCTGTGCCCGCAGCATCATGCGGGCGATCGTCGGCTTGCCGATGCCGAGCTTGAGAAGCAGGCGTCCTTCGCGCAACAGATCGACCGAAAAGGCGGGTAGAGGCGTGTTTTCCGAAACGGCACGCGCTCTTCGAGTAGCCATTCCCGGCAGCGACGGGTAGTCTAGGACACGCATGAACACCTCGTCGCAGACAGCGTCGGCCCTTGAAGACCTGAAGCCGGAATTTGATGAGAATGATACGGATTTTCTCAATTCAACCGATCATTAGGATAATCTTAATCATCTTTGTGACGGCTTGGATAGGGGGTATCGCAGTGCACGCGGCAGAGCCCATGCGCGAGCTGCCTTTGTCCTTCGACGCCCGCGAGCGGATTGCAAAGCCGGATCTCAGCGGGCTTGCACGCTTGCGGTTCCTGACCACCGTCGATTTCCCGCCGTTCAACTTCATCGATCAATCGCAGAAGCTGTCCGGCTTCCACGTCGATCTCGCCCGCGAGATCTGCCGGGTTCTGGAGATCGAGGCGAAGTGCCAGATTCAGGCCGTAACCTTCGAGGAACTGCAGCCGGCGCTGGAGGAGGGGCAGGGCGAGGCTGTCCTTGCGGGCGTTGATATGACGGACGAACTTCGCCAGCGCTTCGCCTTCACGCGGCCGTTCCTGCGTCTCCCCGCCCGCTTTGCCGCCCGGACATCGGCAGGGATATCGGGAGGCGCAGCCGCCAAAGTCGACCTGTCGGCAATCCTCGCAAAGCCGGTCGGCGTCGTCGCGGGCACGACGCATGAGGCCATGTTCAAGGCGTTCTTTCCAGCAGCCACCGCGCAGGCCTTTCCCGACCGCGCGGCCATGCTGCAGGCCTTGAAGGCGGGCACGGTGAATGCGGTCTTCTCGGACGGCATGCAGCTGTCCTTCTGGGCAGCCTCGGCCGATGCGGCAGCCTGCTGCGCGCTGGTCGGAGGCGCTTACGTCTCCGAGCATTTCCTCGGCGAAGGCCTGGCGATCATGAACCGGAAGGGCGATCCGGCCCTGACGCAGGCGCTGGATCACGCGCTTCTGGAGCTATCCCGCAGCGGCCGCCTCAACGAAATCTATCTGCGGTATTTCCCGACCGGTATCTACTGATCGCGCTTCCGGGCGTCCGTTTAGAGTTTGTCAGGGATAAGTGGAATCCGGTTATCCCGAAGAGACAAACGACGACAAGGGAATCCAGAGTTTGGCTGGTTCAGAATGAACCTGGCGGACTCTAGAACCGCATGCGGGCCTGCGCGCCACGCTCGATGGCGGCGCAGACGAGCTTGTCGAGGCCGAGACGGTCGCGCAGCAAAGCGAGGAGCCGCAGCTCTTCGGTGCGGATATTGAGATCGACGGCCGCGATATCGACGGCCAGCGCATAGGCCGTCTCGAACAGCCGCGGCGGCAGGGCTTCCCGCACCAGCTCCAGCAGAATATCCAGCCCCTCTGGTGCCGACAGCAGGGTCGCGCAGCGCTGTGCCACGGGCACGAGGTCGTCTGCCTCGAAGTCGTCGAAGACGGGCAGGATACGGGAGAGCTTGCCGATCCGCTCCAGCTCCTCGTCGCTCATGGCGCTATCGACCGCGGACATCATGACCATGACGTGGATCAGGGCTTCCTGGTGGGTCAAAGTTTGGGACATGCGATCTCCGGGGTTCATCCGCCCCGCACGTATAGTCGCCGTAACGTCGTTGCAAGGCATGGGCTCGGTGTGCTGCACCTTCGATGCTCCAACCGCAGGCAGAACGTCCGAAATATCAAGGCGCAAGACCCTGAAAAGGCGGGGAGGGCTCCGTGCCTGCGCGGTAGAAACCCTTTGCCGTGGTCTTCGCGGATGCTACCGCTGCCGTCAGGGCGGTATCGTCTCCGTCCACCTCCGCCCAGCCATTACGGGCAAGCCAGAGGGCAGGATCATCGGTGCCGACCGTGCAGCGCGCCGTCACCGTTCCGCTCCATCCGCCTTTCGGCGTCTGACAGGTAAAAGCCCGGGCGCGAATGAAATTGCGGAAGGCGGTGCGGGCAACGGTGCCACACGGCCAGTCACCCGTCGTCGCCCGGCAGATCCGGTCGGCCGACTGCGGCTTGACGCCCGCGATCTGGATCGTTCGTCCCTCGAACTGGACAAGACCGGCCGACAGAGCAACGGGATGCCGGAGAATGGTCTCCTCCAGCGTGGCCGGATCGACCGGCACCTCGCCTGGCGGCGCCAGGGATTCCGAATCCACCGCCGGCGGCTCGGGAACCGGGACCGGCGTCACGTCACCCTCCGGCGTCTGTACGTCGGGAGAAAACGGCATCGCCTCCGTGCCGGGATCGGCGGGGACATCATTACTGACAGCAGGATCTTCGCCGATCATTGGCACGTCGCTGAGATCGGGCGTCTCCAGCGTCATCTCCGGTACGGCCGTGCTCTCCGCGCCCGTGATCGCCGACTTGCCCGCCAGAAGCAGGCCGAGGGTCAGGACGACGCAGAGCGTGGGGCCGCCGATACGAAGTAGGGAACGTTGCATGAGGAAAACGGTCCTACTGGCTCGCCCAGATGATCCGGGCAATCCACTCCACCTCGGAAAGGTCGAAGCTGCGGTTCGGATGTTCGGGGTTGAGGGAGTGAAGATCGATGCCGCGCGCGCTTTGCCGCATCAGCACCTTGGCCATGACCTCGCCTTCGGTGGTCTTGACGACGACACGGTCGCCACGGCGAACCTGCGCGCCCGGCTCCACGATCAGCACATCGCCATCCCGGTAGAGCGGCTGCATGCTGTCGCCCTGGATTTCCAGCGCGTAGACGCCCGTTTTCGTGCCGGCCGCGGGGAAATCGACCACGTCCCAGCCCTGGCCTGCGGGAAAGCCGCCATCGTCGAAAAAGCCGCCAGCACCCGCCTGCGCAAAGCCGAGGAGCGGAATGGCACTGGACGGAGCCAGCGTTTCCGGGCTGTCGTAGCCCTTGCCGCCGTCCGGCCGCAGGAATTCCATGAACTGCCCGATGGTCGAGCCTGTCGCGTCGAGAACCTTGGCGATGGATTCGGTGGATGGCCAGCGCTCACGCCCATCGGCGGACTGGCGCTTGGATTTGTTGAACGACGTCGGATCGAGGCCGGCACGCCTGGCAAGCCCCGACGGCGACATCTGGTGCCGCTCCGCCAAGGCGTCTATCGCATGCCAGATACGCTCATGTGACAGCATCGTCCCGGGGTCCTGGTAATCTTGGTGTCCTGGTCAAGGTGTCCGGATGACATGTCCGGGGAAGCGGAACCTCTCCTCTATCCGGCAGGAGACTAGCCAAAAAGCAGCATCAAGTAAAGAATGCGAGGAAAATAATCCTTGTCCGCCCACGCGTAGCGCTTTTGTTGAAATGCGTCTCCCGGCACCTATACTTGCATTTCCCGACGACGTCAGGCCGACCCAGTCGCATTCCAGCATCCAGACGAGCGAGGCGCCGTGCTCTCTACCCTCATCCGCTCAGAGCGGCTCATCCTCGTTGCCATTGCTGCCGGTATCGCCGGTTTTTCCGCAGAGCACACGCTGATCGGCATGGGGCAGGTGGCATCGCTCGCCGGTGCCGTGTTCCTCATCGCCGCCATCATTCTCGCCTCCATGCGGGTGGCGCACCATGCGGAAATCCTCGCGACCAAGGTTGGCGATCCCTATGGCACGATGATCCTGACGCTGTCGGCCGTGCTGGTCGAGGTGGTCATTCTCGCGATCATGATGAGTTCGCCCGAGAGTTCGCCGACGCTGGTGCGCGATACGATCTATTCCGCCGTCATGCTCGATATCAACGGCATTCTCGGCATCGCCGCGCTTCTGGGTGGCCTGAAGCATGGCGAGCAGCCCTATAACGATGATTCCAGCCGCACCTATTGCGTCATGATCCTGACGGCCATGAGCATTTCCATGATCGTGCCGGAATTCATTCCGCAGGCGAAGTGGCACTTCTATTCCGCCTTCACCATCGTCGCCATGATCATGCTCTACGCCGTGTTCCTGCGCATGCAGGTCGGTGCACATAGCTATTTCTTCAGCTACAGCTATCCGAAGACGCGCCGCGAAAGCGCTGGCGGCCACGTCGAGGAACCCCAAAGCACGACGCTCTCGATCGGCGTTCTCGTTTTCGGCATCGTCGTCATCGGCGTTCTTGCCGAAATCATGTCGACGCTGCTCAATACGGGCCTGGAGGGTACCGGCGCGCCGCCGGTTCTCGCCGCCATCGTGGTCGCTGCCATTTCGGCCGCGCCCGAGATCATGACGGCCATGCGCTCGGCGCTCGCCAATCACATGCAATCGGTGGTCAACATCGCTCTGGGTGCCTCGCTGTCGACGGTCATCCTCACCGTCCCGGTCATGGAGGCGATCGCGCTTTACACAGGCCAGCCGTTCATCATGGCGATGACGCCGGTACAGACGGTCATGATCACCATCACGCTGATCGTCGCCGCCATCAACCTCAACGACGGCGAGACCAATGCCATCGAAGGCATGACCCATTTCGTGCTGTTCGCCACCTTCATCATGCTGTCCTGCCTCGGGCTCTAGAGAAATTCCAGCAAAAGTGCGCAGCGGTTTTGCGTCCGGAATTGCGTTAAAACAATGAGATAGAGCGTTTCCGCGATTCGCGGAAACGCTCTAGGACCTGTCGGCAATCAGACGGCGGAAGGCGGCGAGCGTCTCGTCGCTGACATGGTGCTCGATGCCTTCGGCATCGATGCGGGCCGTCTCCGGGCTGACGCCGAGACAACGCAGAAACTGCTCCACGGTCTGGTGACGCTCGCGGCTTTCGGCCGCCATCTTCTGCCCGGCCTCCGTCAGGAACACGCCGCGATAGGGTTTGCGCGAGACGAGGCCATCGGCGGCAAGCCGTGCCAGCATCTTGGCGACGGTCGGTTGCGCCACGCCCAGACGGGCGGCGATATCTACCTGACGCGCCTCGTTGCCGTCATCGATCAGGTCGGCGATGAGCTCGACATAGTCCTCGACTAGAGCGCCGCGCCGCGCTTCCCGTGTCTGGCGAAAGCCCTCGGAGTGAATGTCGGCGTCCGGAAGAGGATCCGCGCGGGGAATGGTTCGACGCGCCACGTATTCCTGATCCTTCCAGTTCGTATGCCTGAATGGGCATGGCATCGGTTTTTGCGTGTCTAGCATGCGCGCCGGATTTGCCGAATGGCTTTATCCGCTCTTCCACCGTCACAATTCGGGCACCGCCACAATGCGTGCACCGCTACAATGACACCGCACTGCGGAAAAAAGCAAGATCGATGAAATATAGCATATTGCATAATGTTGGGGCCTGCCCTAATTTTCCGCCCTTGACGCCTTTCCGCATCCGGAGACTGCCCCGATGGCCACCCCCGACGCTTCACTGAACCAGCGCGAGACCCGCTCCAGCTGGCGGTTCAACCATTCGGAAGAGGAGGGACGCCAGAGTCTCGCCGATGTGCATTCGACCGTCGCGGTGCCCACCGGCGGCACGTGGTTCCGGCGGTTCCTCGCCTTTGTCGGCCCGGGATATATGGTGTCGGTCGGCTACATGGACCCCGGCAACTGGGCAACCGATATCGCCGGTGGCGCCCAGTTCGGCTACACGCTGTTGACCGTCATTCTGCTCTCAAACCTCATGGCTATCCTGTTGCAGGCGCTGGCCGCGCGTCTCGGCATCGCCACGGGCCGGGATCTGGCGCAGGCCTGTCGCGATGCCTATCCGAAGCCCGTCGGTTTCGTGCTCTGGATCGCCTGCGAACTCGCCATTATCGCCTGCGACCTTGCGGAGGTCATCGGTACGGCGATCGCGCTGAAGCTGCTGTTCGGCATTCCCCTGATCGCCGGCGCGCTGATCACCGCGCTCGATGCCATCCTGCTTCTTTATCTGATGCAGAAGGGCTTCCGCTTCCTGGAAGCCTTCGTCATGGCGCTGCTCGGCATCATCGCCCTCTGTTTCATCGTGCAGATCGCGGCGGCGGCCCCGCCGGTCGCGGCCGTCCTGCAGGGCTTCCTGCCCTCGACGGAGGTCGTCACCAATCCGGCCATGCTCTACATCGCCATCGGCATCATCGGCGCCACGGTCATGCCGCACAATCTCTATCTCCACTCGTCCATCGTCCAGACGCGCCAGTTCGAGCGGACCGAGCCGGGCAAGCGCGAGGCCATCAAATGGGCAACCCTCGACAGCACGATCGCGCTCATGCTGGCGCTGTTTATCAATGCCGCCATCCTCATCGTCGCAGCCTCCGTCTTCCATGCCAATGGCCGCACCGACGTCGCGGAAATCGAACAGGCCTACGAACTTCTCTCGCCCTTGCTTGGCCTCGGCATCGCGTCGACGCTCTTCGCCGTGGCGCTTCTCGCCTCCGGCCTCAACTCCACCGTCACGGCGACCCTTGCCGGCCAGATCGTCATGGAAGGCTTCCTGCGGCTGACGATCCCCAATTGGGCACGCCGCCTCATCACCCGTGGCATCGCCATCGTGCCCGTCGTCGTCATTACCTATCTCTACGGCGAACGGGGCACGGCCGAGCTTCTGGTGCTGAGCCAGGTCGTGCTCTCCATGCAGCTGCCCTTCGCGGTTATCCCGCTCGTCAGCTTCGTCACCAACCGGGAAAAGATGGGCACCTTCGTGGTTGCCCGTTGGGTCGGGGTGCTTGCCTGGCTGGTCGCCACGATCATCGTCGTGCTCAACGTCAAGCTGCTCTACGACACGTTCATCGCCTGACCGCCACGAGCGCTGACGGGGAAGTGAAGGAACGCCGCGCCGACGCGCGGCGTTTGTCGCATGAAGGAGATCCCCGATGATCCGCAGTCTCAAGACGGTCGCATTCGCCCTTCTCGCCGCCACCGGCACATCGCACGCCAGCGCCGCCGGCCTCGATGCCTTCGGCTGGAAGAACCGCGTGCTCATCGTCTTCGCAAACCCCGGAGATCCCGATGCGACAGAGCAGCGGCGGCTTCTTGTCGACGATACGAAAGCCCTCGCAGATCGCGATATGGTGGTCCTCGAAGTTGTGGGCGACACCGTAAAACCGATCTACGGCAAGGCGGCTGCTGTCACGGCGCAAGAACTTCGCAACGACGCCGGCATCGATGAGGGCAGGCGGTTCACTGCGATCCTCGTCGGCAAGGACGGCGGCATCAAGTTGCGGGCAGATAAGCCGGTGGCGCCGGATCAGCTCTTCGGCCTGATCGACAGCATGCCGATGCGGGCGAACGAGGCGTCCCGCTAAGGCCGCATCACACTTCATGCTCCCGTCATCGCAGCTTCACGGCGCTGTCACGGCCGGATTCTAAGCCCAGCGGACACGCAACCGTCCAAAGGGCTTGCACGATGCGCCGGACCGGTCTTCTTATCTCCGCATTCGCCTTCTGCATCGCTATGGTCTCGACCTTTCCCGCCCAGGCGGTCGATAACACGCGGACTGCCCGGATCCTCGACCGATTGAAGAACGCCAATGCCTGGCGCAGTCACATCATGGTCGTCGCGCACCGGACGGGCTGGAAGGAAAACGGCCGCATGATCCGCGCGGAGAATTCGCTCGATGCGATCCGTAACGCCATCGCACTCGGTGCCGAGATGATCGAGCTCGATGTCCGCAAGTCCTCCGACGGCACGCTGATCCTCATGCACGACGATTTTCTGGATCGCACCACGACCTGCCGCGGCGAAACCCGCACGACACCATTGGCCACGCTGAAAACCTGCCGCCTCGTGGTCGAGGCTGACGGTCATGCGACGGATGAGACGGTGCCGACGCTGGAGCAAGCCCTCATCGAGACCCGCGGCCGCATCCTCGTCAACATCGACAATAAGCTGACGCCGGACATCCTGCCGGAGGTGGCGACGCTCGCGCGTCGCCTCGGGATGGCGGAGCAGATCCTCGTCAAGGAAAACCTTTGGAACGACAGGCGCATCGCCGACGCCAGGGCGCTGATGACAGCGATCGGTCCCGACGTCACGTTCCTGCCCATCCTCGCCGACGATGCCGTACACGATCCGGATTTCATGGCGAAGGCGACGTCGAGCTTCAGTGCGCCGGCCGCTGAACTCGTCCACTGGCACGCCGACGATGCACCGCAGACGGTGGATGGCGGCGTGCTGTTCTCCGCCAAGGCCCGCGCTGCCGCCATCCGCGGCAACTGGCACCAGTGGGTCAATACCTACACGATCATCAACCGCGCACCGGGCATGCAGGCGGGCGGTCGCGGGGATGAGCGCGCTGTCATCGACGGCAAGCCGCTCGAAAGCTGGGGCTTCTGGATCGACCGTGGCGCGACGATCATCCAGACCGATGAGCCGAAGGCCCTGATCGCCTGGCTGGAAAAGACCGGCTATCGCATTCCCTACGACCTGACGAACTGACCAAACGTCGAGAGCGCCGACTGCGGCGTGGGATGGACGTTTGTGTCCAGCTGTTCCGTCACGGCCGATGCCGTTTTCGTGAACGATGCTCAAAACCCTTTCAACACGCGGCATTCATGCCCATATATCCAGCATAAGGGTTTAGCGACCCGGTTGAATGATAACGGGGATGAGGCATGTCAGGATTGAAGAAATTTGCAGTATTGTCGGCGGTCGCGATGACGCTCGTCATCACGGCGACGGATTTCGCAGAAGCACGCCGTGCAGGCGGTGGCTTCGGTAGCCGCGGTACGCGCACCTTCTCCGCACCGCCCGTCACGCGTACGGCCCCGAACACCACGGCGCCGATCGACCGGACCATGACCCCGCAATCGACCCGCCCGAACGCGGCGCAGAACCAGCCGGGTGCCGCCCAGACCGCGCCCGCGCGTCGTCCCGGTGGCTTCTTTGGCGGCTTTGGCGGTTCGCTGCTGGGCGGCCTTGCGCTCGGCGGCCTGCTCGGCATGATGATGGGCAACGGCTTCGGCGGCGCTGCCGGCTTCCTCGGCATGCTGCTTCAGCTCGCGCTGATCGCCGGTGCCGCAATGCTGCTGATGCGCTTCCTTCGCAATCGCCAGCAGCAGCCAGCAACCGGTCGTGCAGGAGCTGGCGGTGCTACCAGCAGTTCGTACAACGGCTACGCCCGCGAGGCGGCAAATTTGCCGGCGCAGGGGCCGGCACAGGCAAATGCGCAAGCTTCGCGCGGCCCGGGCTTCTCCATCCCCCGCATCGGAGGCGGCCCTGCACCGCAGGCCCAGCCGGCGCGCTCCGCCGCCGTTTCGGATGAGCTCGGCATCGGCCCGGCCGATCTGGAGCGTTTCGAGACCATGCTGAAGGACGTGCAGACAGCCTACGGCGCCGAAGACTACGGTGCCCTGCGTCGTCTGACGACGCCGGAAGCCATGTCGTGGCTCGCCGAGGAACTGAGCGAAAACGCGACCAAGGGCGTGCGCAACGAAGTCCACGACGTCAAGCTTCTCCAGGGTGACCTGGCCGAATCCTGGCGCGAGGAACCCGGAGAATTCGCAACGGTCGCGATGCGCTACGAGAGCATCGACGTGACCCGCGACCGCAACACCGGCAAGGTCGTCGAAGGCGATCCGGATCGCCCGACCGAAGCGACCGAAGTCTGGACCTTCTTCCGCCGGCCTTCCACCCAGTGGCAGGTCTCGGCCATCCAGGCATCCTGATCCCGTTGCGGCGGCTCTGCCCCCGAGAGATATAGGTCCCAAAAGAGAAGGCCGGCGCACAATGCGCCGGCCTTTTTCATTATCGACTTCGTCCGGGCCGGGTTCCATCGGCAAGCCCGCTGACAGCTTCTATCAGGCAGCGGCAGCGACCTTTGCGTAAGGGTCGAAGCGGCCGTAGAAGGTTTCGCCCTTGGCTGCCATGTCCTTCAGCAGCGGTGTCGGCGCGAAGTGGTCGCCATAGCTTAGCGCCAGCTTCTCGCAGAGGGCGACGAAGGCCTTGGCGCCCATGCCGTCGATGTAGGACAACGTGCCGCCGGTATAGGGCGCAAAGCCGAAGCCGAGGATGGAGCCGACATCGGCCTCGCGCGGATCGGTGACGATGCCCTCTTCGATGGTGCGGGCAGCCTCCAGCGCAATGGTGACGAGGAAGCGGTCCTTGAGCGTCTGAACGTCGAGTTCGTCCGCTGGCTTCTGCGGGTAGAGATCCTTCAGGCCCGCCCAGATGTGCTTCTTCGCCGGCTTCTCCGGATAGTCGTAGAAACCCTTGCCATTCTTGCGTCCGCGCCGGTCGAGATCATCGACGAGCTTGTTGACGAGTTCGAGATGCGCCGGATCGACCGCCTGTTCGCCGAGATCGGCAACGGTTGCCTTGAGGATCTTCTGCGACAGGTCGATGGCGACCTCGTCGTTGAGCGAGAGGGGGCCGACCGGCATGCCGGCCATCTTGGCCACGTTCTCGATCATCACCGCCGGCACGCCTTCGATCAGCATGTCATAGGCTTCGTGGATGTAGCGGAAGACGCAACGGTTGACGTAGAAGCCGCGCGTGTCGTTGACGACGATCGGGGTCTTCTTGATCGCGGCGATATAGTCGAGCGCCCTGGCAAGCGCCGCGTCGCCGGTTTCCTTGCCGAGAATGACCTCGGTCAGCATCATCTTCTCGACCGGCGAGAAGAAGTGGACGCCGATGAACTGGGCCGGACGCTTGGAGTTCTCGGCAAGACCGGTGATCGGCAGCGTCGAGGTGTTGGATGCGAAGATCGCGTCGGGAGACAGCACGGCTTCGACGGCCTCGATCACGTCCTTCTTGACCTTGCGATCCTCGAACACGGCCTCGACCACGAAATCAGAGGTCTTCAGGTCTGCATAATCGGCGGACGGGGTGATCAGCGCGAGCAGCTGTTCGCCCTTTTCCTGCGTCATGCGGCCCTTGGCCACGCTGTCCTTCACCAAACCTTCGGAATGCGCCTTGCCCTTGGTCGCCGCGTCGATGTCGCGGTCGATGAGGGTGACGGGAATGCCGGCGGCGGCTGTGACGTAGGCGATGGAGGCGCCCATGAAGCCTGCGCCGATGACGCCGACATGCTTGAAGTCCGACTTCGGAACGCCGGCCGGCCGGCGTGCGCCCTTGCCGAGTTCCTGCATGGAGACGAACAGCGAGCGGATCATCGAGAAGGCCTCGGTGGTCTGCAGGATCTGCGTGAAGTAGCGCTGCTCGATCTTCAGCGCCGTATCGAAGGGAACCTGAAGACCTTCATAGACGCACTTCACGATGGCCAGCGCGCCGGGATAGTTGCCGTAGGTCTCGCGGCGCAGGATACCGGAGGCGGCCGGCCAGAGCTGGGCACCCGCCGCGCTCCACATGGAGCCGCCGGGCGCCTTGAAGCCCTTTTCGTCCCATGGCTGGACAGCCTTCAGGCCGTTCCTGATCATGGCCTTGGCGGCTTCGATCAACGCCTCGGGAGCGGCAAGCTCGTGTACGAGGCCGAGCGCCTTGGCGCGCTGGGGCGTCAGCGTCTGCCCGGTCGTCATCATCTGCAGAGCATCCTGCGCATTGGTGAGACGCGGCACGCGCTGCGTGCCACCGGCGCCGGGGAAGATCCCGACCTTCACTTCAGGCAGGGCGATCTTGACCGCCTTGGAGTTGGAGGCGACGCGGCCATGGCAGGCGAGCGACAGCTCGAAGGCGCCGCCCATGCAGGTACCATTGATGGCGGAAACCCACGGCTTGCCGGAGGTCTCGATCTTGCGGAACAGGCCCGTCATCTCGCCGCAAAGCTCGAACAGCTTCTGCGCTGCGGTTTCCGGGTTCTTCTTCTTCTCTTCAGCCTGGAAGGTGAACATGCCCTTGATCATCGAGAGATCGGCGCCGCCCGAGAAGGTCGCCTTGCCCGAGGTGAAGACGACACCCTTAATGGCTTCGTCCTTCACGATCGCGTCGTTGACAGCGGCGAGCTCCCGCAGGACCTCGGCCGTGAACACGTTCATCGACTTGTCCGGCATGTCCCAGGTCACGAGAGCGATGCCGTCGGCGTCCGTTTCGATGGTGAAATTGGTGTAGCTCATGGTTCTCTCCCCCTCAGACGCGTTCGATGATCGTAGCGGTGCCCATGCCCGCGCCGATGCAGAGCGTGACGAGGGCGGTGTTAAGGTCGCGACGTTCAAGCTCGTCGAGCACCGTGCCGAGGATCATCGCGCCGGTGGCGCCGAGCGGATGGCCGAGCGCGATGGCGCCGCCATTGACGTTCATGATGTCGTGCGAGATGTCGAAAGCCTGGAGGTAGCGCAGCACCACGGCGGCAAAGGCCTCGTTCAGCTCGAACAGGTCGATATCGCCGATCGTCATGCCGGCACGCTTCAGCAGCTTTTCCGTCACGTCCACAGGGCCGGTTAGCATGAGCGCCGGGTCGGAGCCGATGTTCGCGAAGGCCTTGATGCGGGCGCGCGGCTTGCGGCCGAGGCTCTCGCCGCCGGCCTTGGAACCGAGCAGAACGAGGCCGGCGCCGTCAACGATGCCCGACGAGTTGCCTGCATGGTGGACGTAGTTGATCTTCTCGATTTCCGGATGCGCCTGGATGCCGACGGACTCGAAGCCGCCCATCTCGCCGGGCATCTGGAAGGAGGGGTTGAGGCCGGCAAGGTTCTGCATCGTCGTCGTCGGACGCATATGCTCGTCCTTGGCGAGGATGACGATGCCGTTCTGGTCCTTCACCGGAACGACGGACCGGTCGAAATAGCCCTTCTCCCAGGAAACACCGGCACGGCGCTGGCTCTCGACGGCATAGGCATCCACGTCATCGCGCGAGAAGCCGTACTTCGTCGCGATCAGATCGGCCGACACGCCCTGCGGCATGAAGTAGCCGGGGAGGCTGACGGAGGGGTCCATGTACCAGGCGCCGCCCGACATGCCCATGCCGACGCGCGACATGCTCTCGACGCCGCCGGCGATGACGATGTCGTCTGCGCCCTGCGCGATCTTGCCGGCCGCGAGATTGATGGCATCGAGCGCCGATGCGCAGAAGCGGGAGATCTGGATCCCCGGTGCGCGGTTGGAATAGCCCGCCTCGAAGGCCGCGGCCTTCGGGATCACGGCGCCGGCTTCAAACACCGGATCGACGCAACCCATGATGATGTCGTCGACGGTATTCGTATCGAGGTCGTTGCGGTCGCGCAGCGCTTCGAGCATGCGTGCGGCAAGGCGGGGCGTCGGCACCTCATGGAGGGCGCCGTCCTTCTTGCCGCGACCGCGTGGCGTGCGCACATGGTCGTAAATGAATACGTCAGTCATGATCCCGTTCTCCCAATCGGCTCAAAGCCGTCGATCTATCCGTGGAGGCGATAAAATTATGCAGCAAGCTTAAAGTGTTAGAGCGACCTTAGCGCGTCATGAATGACGCGCGGCGCTCTAAGGTACAATCTCGAGTTTCAGAATGCGGCGGCGTCGAGTGCCATGAGCGTATCCGATCCCGCCTCGATGCGCGAGCGGCGCAGGGCCGTCTCGGGCAGGATGCGGTCCATGTAGAAGGTCGCGGTCAACAGCTTGTTCTTCAGGAAGTCCTCGCGGTCACCGGCGCCCGATGCGAGCAGCCCCTGTGCGGTCTTGGCCATCTTCGCCCACATGTAGCCGAGCACGACGAGGCCGCTGAGGTGCATGTAGTCTGTCGAGCCGGCACCGGCATTGTCGGGTTTCGCCATGGCGTTCGACATGAACCACATGGACGCCGACTGCAGGTCGTTGAGGCTTTTCTTGAGCGCCTTGGTATAGGCGGTCATCTGCTCGTCGCCGCGGTTCTCGTCGCAGAAGTCGCCGATCTCCTTGAACAGAGCCATCACGGCGCGACCGCCGTTGAGGCCGAGCTTGCGGCCGACGAGGTCGAGCGCCTGGATGCCGTTCGCACCCTCATAGATCATGGCGATGCGCGCATCGCGCACATACTGGCTCATGCCGTGCTCTTCGATATAGCCGTGCCCGCCGAAGACCTGCTGGGCCATGACGGCGTGGTCGAAGCCGCGGTCGGTCAGCACGCCCTTGAGGATCGGCGTCACGAGGCCAAGTAGATCGTCCGCCGTCTGGCGTTCGGCCTCGTCCTCAGAGCGATGCGCCACGTCCGACTTCAGTGCGGTCCACAGCGTGAAGGCGCGGCTGGACTCGTTGAAGGCGCGGATGGTCATCAGCACGCGGCGGATGTCGGGGTGGACGATCAGCGGATCGGCCTTCTTGTCCGGCGCCTTGATGCCCGACAGCGAGCGGCCCTGAAGGCGCTCGCGCGCGTAGGCAACGGCGTTCTGATAGGCGATTTCCGAAACGGAGAGGCCCTGAAGGCCGACGCCGAGCCGGGCCTCGTTCATCATGACGAACATGGCGTTCAGGCCGCGATTGGCCGGGCCGATCAGGTAGCCCGTCGCATCGTCATAATTCATGACGCAGGTCGAGTTGCCGTGAATGCCCATCTTGTGCTCGATGGCACCGCAGGTCGCACCGTTGCGCGTGCCCGGCGTGCCGTCGGCTTCCACGATGAACTTCGGCACGATGAAGAGCGAGATACCCTTCGTCCCTTCGGGCGCGCCTTCGATGCGGGCGAGAACGAGATGGATGATGTTGTCGGCCATGTCGTGTTCGCCGGCGGAGATGAAGATCTTCTGCCCGGAAATCTTGTAGCTGCCGTCCGGCTGCGGCACGGCCTTGGAGCGCAGGAGCCCGAGATCGGTGCCACAGTGCGGCTCCGTCAGGTTCATCGTTCCCGTCCATTCGCCGGCGATCATCTTCGGCAGGTAGGTGGCGCGCTGCTCGTCCGTGCCATGCTCGATGATGGCGGCGATCGCGCCCTGCGTCAGGCCGGGATACATGGTCAGCGACATGTTGGCGGAGGACATGTATTCGCCGATCGCCGTGTGCAGCGTGTAGGGCAGGCCCTGGCCGCCGAATTCTTCCGGTGCGGCAAGGCCGAGCCAGCCGCTTTCGCGGTAGAGCTCATAGGCTTCTTTGAACCCCTTGGGCGTCGTAACCGAACCGTCCGGGTGGCGCACGCAGCCTTCCTGGTCGCCGGAGAGGTTCAGCGGGAAAAGCACTTCCTCAGCAAGCTTTGCGGCTTCGCCGACGATGGCATCCAGCATGTCGGGCGTCACGTCCGAGAAACCGGGAATATTGTTGTAGCGCTCGATGCCGAGCACGTCGTTAAGAATGAAAAGCGTATCCTCGACCGGAGCCTTGTAGATGGGCATCGACTGTCTTCCTCCCTGCGGCCTAACCTCATAAGGCCATTCATGAGGGTACTCTATTAAAAACTGACGTGCGCGTAAACGTCAAAATTCAGGTCCGCAGCATTTTGCCCGAACAATCTGGCGTAAACGGCACCCTAAGGCGTGGCGTCGTCCGGGATTTTCGAAGGCCGAATCCGAAATCCTCCCACAGGTTAACGGCTTGTTTACCACGTTCCGGGAAAGTGGCGCGAGAGGTCAATGCTGCTTGTTCCGTTCCGAGTCGTCCGCAGCCTTGTCCACCGGCTCAAGGGGCCTGATCCTTCAGTCGTGTTCGGGGAATGCCAGGCGAAGAGGCGAAAGCAAACATGAACGGATCGCGATCAACTCCTCCCCGGATGGGCATGCCGGCCGACGAGCGTCTTGACGGTCGGCACGGCGAGCGTTCCTCGCTGGAAGCTCTCAACCGCACGATCGAAGGCCTGGAAGCCCGGATCGAAGGCTTGATCGCGCCCGCCAAGCGCGAGGCCCGTCCGCCGGAAGCGGCAAGAGTGGAGCCACGTCCCGCCATTGCCGAACGCCCGGTTTCCCGTGCCGATGCCATTTCCGAAATCCTTCAGCGCCAGCGCGCGCTGAGCGCCACCCGTCTGGAAAAGGCGACCGAGCGCCATCAGATCCAGACGCGCGCGCCCTCCACGCCAGCCACGGCACCGGCCCCCGCCGTCTCCCGTTCGCCCGACCGCTACGTCATGCCCGCCTATGACGACCGCCAGCCTCCGCGCCGTTCGCTGGACGATGATCGTTCCGCACGGATCGCGGCCGAGCCGGTGCGCGCCGCATCCCGTCCCGTTCCGCAGGCTGCACCCGCCGCCATGTCGGATGCCGCCGTTCGCGATATCGCCACGGCTCTGGTCGGCCTTCGCCAGGACCTGAAGCGCGATATCGAGCAGGGTCTTTCCCGCGAAATGTCGTCGCTGCGCAGCGAGATGCACGGCATCGCCGCCGCCGCCACGCAGGGCGATGCGCTCGCACACGATATCCGTCAGGACCTGCAGCGTCTCTCGCTCGCGCTGGCCGATCTCGGCCGCCAGCCGACGACCTCCGACAGCGATGCCCTGCGCGCCGATCTCGACGAGATGCGCGCCATGATCGACGGTCTCGCACGCGAGGAAAGCGTGCGCCGTATGGAGAGCCGCTGGACCGGCGTCGAGGACCGGCTGAACGTGTTCGATGCCGCCCGCGACGACGAACTCGTTGCGCTGGCCTATCGCCTCGACGAGATCAAGTCGCAGCTCGGCACCATGAACAATGGCCCGGCGCTCTATGCGCTGGAGGACAAGCTCGTGGCCGTGGCACAGGCCATCGACCTGATCGGCCGCCACATGCAGCCGGACGATCGCCGTTTCCAGGAGCAGTTCGCCGATCTCGATGCGCGCCTGGACGAGATCAGCCGCGCCATCGTCGCCAGCGGCCGCACGGCGTCCACATCCGACAGCCCGGGCGTCACCCGCGTCGAAAGCCGGCTCGTCGACCTGTCGCGCCAGATCGACGATCTCGCCTTTCCCGCCGACAATGGCCTCGCTTCCCGCATCGAAGCGCTGTCCGCGCGCGTGGAAGATCTGGTCAACGCCGAAGCCGCCGCCCGCCTCGAAGAGCGCCTCGATCATCTTTCCGCCATGATGGAGCGCGCCGAGCGCGCCTCGCCGCAGCCCGACCTCAGCGGTCACCTCGCCGAAATCTCCGCCAAGATCGATGCACTCGATACCGGTGATGTGAGCGACACGCTGGCCCGCCGCTTCGACGATCTCGCCCGCCGTATCGATGGCCTCGACAGCCCCGCACCGCTGGTCGACGATCGCTTCCTGCGCCTCGAAGACCAGCTGTCGGGTATCGCCCAGCGTCTCGATGAGACGCATGCTGCCCCTTATGACGATGGCCAGGTGCTGCGCAGCCTGCAGGACCAGATCGCCAATCTCTCCTTCCTCATCAGCGAGCCGCGCGAGGTCGCAGCCGCCGTGCCCGCCGAAGTCGAGGGCCGCATGAACGCGCTGGAGGATTATCTCGCCTCCAGCGACGAATACATCATCGAGGCCGCCCGTCAGGCCGCCGAAGCCGTGATGGAAGCCTATACGCGCAACGGCATGACACAGTCGGCAGCCCCGGCCATTGCCGATATCGCCGCCATCTCGGCGCTCGCCGACGACCTGAAGACGCTGGAAGATCTCAGCCGCTCGAGCGACGAGCGCACCGCCCGCACCTTCGAGGCACTGCACGAAACGCTCGTGCACATCGCCGACAAGCTGGAGCGTATCGAGGAGCGGGCCTCCGCGCCCATGCTCCGTGATGACATGCTCCGCGACGAGCCCGCCCCCGCCTTCGGCCGCCGCGATACGGCGGCACCGATGCCCCGTGCCGAAACGCCCGCCTTTCTGGAGCGCGAAGAGGTCGGCGGTAGCAGCTATGACGACCTGACGCGCAACATGCGCGCCACCGTCGCGATGCCTGGGGAACGCGACCACCGGGTCGCCGAGAACATCGGCATCGATGCCGCGCATGCCGCCGACGCCGAACGCCGCGAGCCCGCAACATCGGCGCCGGTCGATGCCCCCGCCGCCCGCACCGGCCTTCTCTCCGGCCTCACCAGCCGCTTTTCGGCCAAGCGCGGCAAGCAGGCAGCCCCCGTGGAGCGCCAGTTCGTCGAGCCGACGCCGTCGATCGATGCGCTGGAAACCATCAATCCGGACGCTGCCAACCAGCTGCTGGAGCCGGGCTCCGGCACGCCCGATGTCAAGCGGATCCTGGAGCGCGTTCGCGCGGGACAGGCGGCATATCCGGCTGTTTCGGGAGACGGCGACAAGTCCGATTTCATCGCGGCAGCCCGCCGTGCAGCCCAGCAGGCAGCGCAGGAAGTGGACACCGGCAACCGTATAGCGGCCCGTCCGGGTGCCGCCCCGAGCGCCCTTGCCCGTCATCGCCGCCCGATCCTCATGGCCGTCGGCGCGGTGCTCCTCGCCATCCTCTCCTATCCGCTCGTCAGCACGCTGATGAAGCACGAGCAGGCGGCGGCACCCGTCACAACCATCGAAACGCCGGCCGCGATGGAAACGGCCCCCGCCGATGCCGCATCGGAAATCCCCTCGGACGCGGCGCCGGCCCTGGCTGCGCCCACCAGCGAACCCGCGCCACAGGCGTCGGACGAAGGCGTCACACCGTTGAGTTCGCTGCAGCCGCAAGGCGAGGCAACCGGTAGCGAAAGTGCCGCGGCATCGGAGCCGCAGGCGACAGCACCGGCAGCGGAGAATGCTCCGGCCGAAACACCCGTTGCGCAGGCATCCGAAGCACCGGCGTCCGTAGCTCCCGTCGAGGTGTCGGCTGAAATCGTGCCGGCAGCGCTTGCCGATGCGGCCCGTGCCGGCGATCCCAAGGCCTACTTCGAAATCGGCGCGGTCTATACCGAAGGCCGCGGCGTCAAGGCCGACTTCGCCAAGGCTGCCGAATGGTACCAGCGCGCGGCGGATGCCGGCGTGGTTCCCGCGCAGTATCGCCTCGGCAGCCTCTATGAAAAGGGCACCGGCGTTCCGCGCGATCCCGCCCGGGCCCGTGCGCTCTACCAGCAGGCGGCCGAGAGCGGCAATGCCAATGCCATGCACAACCTCGCGGTCATGCTGGCCAGCGGCAGCGGCGCCAATCCGGACTTCACGCTCGCCAGCATGTGGTTTGCGAAGGCCGCAGACCTCGGCCTGCGCGACAGCCAGTTCAACCTCGCCATTCTCTATGCCCGCGGTAACGGCGTCGCGAAGGACCTCTCGGAATCCTACAAGTGGTTCTCGGTCGCGGCCGCCGATGGCGATACGGATGCGGCCCAGAAGCGCGATCAGGTGGAAAAGGAACTGTCTCCGGACCAGCTGACGGCCGCCAAGGCCAAGGTCGCCGCCTGGAAGCCGGCAACGCTCGATCCGAAGGGTAACGACACGACGGTTCCGGACACCTGGGTCGGCAAGGGCACCAAGACGTCCTCGGTCGATATGAAGAAGGCCGTCCGCAACATTCAGGCCATCCTCAACAATAACGGCTTCGATGCGGGTACGCCGGATGGCGCGCTCGGCGCCAAGACCGTCAACGCCATCAAGGCCTTCCAGACCTCGATCGGCCAGGAGCCGAACGGCCGCATCACCGACGCCCTTGTCAAGGAGCTGCTGAAGCGCAACGGCTGATCTCGGCGTGACGCAATCGGACGCGCGTTCCGCTGCGTCCGGGGCCAAAGTTCGAGAAAGCCGGACGCCGTTTAGACATTATGCAGCAGCCCGGTGCATACTGAGGCAAAGGGCGCGGTCTCTTGCGGTTCGCGCTGCCTTCGTTTGAGAGCGTCCGTCAGATACGGCGCTCTGTTCGACGTTTGAGGTCCGGCCGTGACGATCTACCTGCCCATTGCGGAATTGTCGGTGAACGTGCTGATCATCCTCGGCATGGGGGCGGCCGTCGGCTTTCTCTCCGGCATGTTCGGCGTCGGCGGCGGATTCCTCATCACGCCGCTGCTGATCTTCTACAACATCCCGCCGGTCGTTGCCGTCGCCACGGGCGCCAATCAGGTCGTCGCTTCCTCCATCTCCGGCGCCATCACTCATTTCCGCCGCGGCACCATCGATATCAAGCTCGGCACCGTTCTGCTGCTCGGGGGCTTGGCGGGGGCGACGCTCGGCATCTGGATCTTTGCCGCCCTGCGCCGCATCGGCCAGCTCGATCTGGTGATTTCGCTTGCCTATGTGCTGCTGCTCGGCTCCGTCGGCTCGCTGATGCTGGCCGAAAGCATCAGCGCGTTGCGACGTGCCAAGCGCAACGAGACCATGCCGTTGCGCCGTCCCGGCCACCACGGCTGGATCCACCGCCTGCCCCTCAAGGTGCGGTTCAAGAAGTCGAAGATCTATCTCAGCATCATCCCGGTCGCAGGCCTCGGCTTCTGCATCGGCATCCTCACCTCCGTCATGGGGGTCGGCGGCGGCTTCATCATGGTGCCCGCGATGATCTATCTCCTGCGCATCCCCACCAATGTCGTCGTGGGGACGTCGCTGTTCCAGATCATCTTCGTGTCCGCCTACACCGTCATCGTCCAGGCGACGGCCAACTACACCGTCGATATCGTCCTTGCCTTCGTGCTGATGATCGCCGGCGTCATCGGGGCGCAATATGGCGTGCGCGTCGGGCAGAAGCTGCGCGGCGAGCAATTGCGGGCGCTGCTGGCTCTGCTGGTGCTGGCCGTCGGCATCCGGCTTGCGGTCGAGCTCGTGCTGCCGCCCGCCGACATCTATTCGGTCATCTCGTCGGGGTCCGGCTTCTGATGCCCCGTCTTGTCCCCAGCCTTCTCGCAAGCCTCCTCGTGGTTCTCGCTCTCGCGGCTTCCGCCGCCGCCCAGAGCCGCGTGGACGAGTTCACCGAAAAGCTCGACATCGGTATCTCCACCGACGAAATCGCCATCACCTCCGACTTCCGCGGCGCCGACCTCACGATTTTCGGCGCGATCGACGGCTTTGCGCCCGACCTTCTGGCGCAGGGCAAATACAACATCGTCGTCTCGCTGGAAGGCCCGAAGGAAAGTGCCACCGTGCGCAAGAAGCGCCGCGTGTTCGGCATCTGGGTCAACACCCAGTCGATGACGTTCGAACTCGTGCCGGAATCCTATTCCCTGTCGAGCACGCGCGACATCGATGCCATCGCCCCGGCCAACGAGATGAACAATATGGGCATCGGCGTGGCCCACATGACGCTGAGCCCGATCGGCTATATCGGTGACGGCAGCAGCGTCACCGAGTTTCGCAGTGCCTTCCGGCGCCTGCGCGAAACGAGCGGCGTCTACCAGCGCGATCCCGGCGGGGTGCAGTTCATCTCCGCCAGCCTCTTCAAGGCCTCCGTGCGCCTGCCGGCCGACGTGCCCAACGGCGTCCATGTCGTGCGCGCCTATCTCTTCCGCGACGGCGTGTTCGTGGCCGCCAAGGCCCTGCCGCTCCGGGTCGTCAAAACGGGCCTCGAAGCCGCCATCACCGAGGCCGCCCACAAGCACCCCTTCTTCTACGGCCTCTTCGCCGTCCTCCTCGCCGTCATCACCGGCTGGGCCGCCAGCGTCGCCTTCCGACGCGACTAGGGAGAAAGGCGTCGCCTTCCGACGCGACTAGGGAGAAAGGCGTCGCCTTCCGACGCGACGGAAGGAAAAGTCCCGTCACCTTCCAGAACGCCACGGTTCCACAGACCGCGATTCTGCCCTATGTCGTGCAGAAACATATGAGGACCAACCGTCATGAAGCCGATCTTCGTCCAGCTCCAATGCGCCCCCGGCAAGACCTACGAGGTCGCCGACGCGATCTACCGCAAGGAAATCGTCTCGGAAATGTACTCCACCTCCGGCGACTACGACCTGATCATCAAAGTCTACATCGAAGAAGGCCAGGACATCGGCAAGTTCATCAACGACCACCTCGCCACCGTCCCCGGCATCACCCGCTCGCTGACCACGCTGACGTTCAACGCGTTTTAGATTGCTACCTCCGAGCGGCCCCTCATCTGCCTGCCGGCATCTTCTCCCCGTTTTGACGGGGAGAAGAGACTTGTGGTGGCCCTCGATCTGACTCTTATTGGTAAGCACAAAGGGTGCCAGATGTCCCTTCGCCCCGCTCGCGGGGAGAAGGTGGCGGCAGCCGGATGAGGGGCGGCCACACCCGCCGAGCACACACCCCAATCACCCCCGCAAATTCGCAAACCGCACCGAGTAGATCCGATCCCGGCCCAGCATGTGGGCGGTCAGTCTCGTCTGGTCGAACAGGCGGCAGATGTTGGGGTGGGCGAGGTCCATGCCGCCGGTGGTGACGCCGAAGGCGGGCATGACGAGGCGGGTGCCGTCGGTGGCGAAACAGGCGCGGCGCACGGATTTCTCGCGGCGGCGGACGATGGCGGCGGGGTGAAGGTGGCCGGCGATTTCGCCTGGGATCGCATCGACGCTCGGCTCGTGCCGGAATGTGAGGCCGTTAAGCCGCAATTCGTCGAGGGATGTGCCCGGCAGGGTCGCGGCACCGTCCGGGTCGTGGTTGCCGTTGATCCAGATCCATTCGCGCCCGCGCGCCATGTCGACGATCATCTGACGAAACATCTCCGGCATCAAAGCGGAGCCGACGCGATCATGGAAATTGTCGCCAAGGCTGATGACGGTCTTCGGGTTGTGGCGGGCGATGATAGCCTGCAGGATCTTCAGCGTCGAAAGCGTGTCGTAAGGCGGCAGCATCATGCCGCGGCGGGCGAAGGCCGAGCCTTTTTCGAGGTGCAGGTCTGAGACGACGAGCACGTCGTGATCCGGCAGGTGAAGGCCGCCAAGCGGATCGCAGACGGCGGCGACGCCGTTGATGGCGATGCGCTCGGAGAGGGCGGGGTAGGCATCGGCCGCGGTGCGGCTGGCATGGTAGAGGCGGTGCATCAGCGAATTATTCCCACCGGTCGATCCACCGGCTTGTCAGAGTCTTTCGAAAGAGCCGGCATGTCGGCGTGTTCGCCCATCGCCTCGAAGATCAGCTCGTCGGCGGCTTCCGCCAGCAGCGCGTCCGGCGCCTGGCCCGGCACGGATTCCCGGCCGATTTCCAGCATGATCGGGACGGCGAGCGGAGAAACCTTTTCGAGCGGCCGGTGGACGATGTGGCTCTTGATTCGCACCAGCATATCGCCAAGCCGGCCGATATCCAAAAGCCCTGTTGCCGCATCGTTGCGCGTCGCTTCCAGCAGGATGTGGTCCGGCTCGTGGCTGCGCAGCACGTCGTAGATCAGGTCGCTGGAGACCGTGACCTGCCGGCCGGTCTTCTCCTTCCCGGGATGCCGAGGCTCGATGAGTCCGGCGATGATGGCGCAGTTGCGGAAGGTGCGTTTCAAGAGATAGCTCTCGTCCAGCCACGCCTCAAGATCGTCGCCCAGCATGTCCTCGTCGAAAAGCTCGGCAAGCGACGGGTGGCCGGCTTCGAACGCCTGCGTCATGTCCTCCATGCACCAGATGGCCAGCGAATAATCCGTGGCGACGAAGCCCATCGGGTTCAGCCCCGCCCGGTCGAGCCTGCGCGTCAGCAGCATGCCGAGCGTCTGATGGGCAAGCCGCCCCTCGAAGGCATAGGCAACCATGAAGTGGCGGTTGCCATAGGGGAACGTCTCGATCAGCAGCTCGTCCTCGCGCGGTAGCATGGACAGGTCACGCTGGATCGCCAGCCAGTCGCGCACCTGCTCCGGCAGGTCGGCGTGAGCCTCGGGGTCGGCGAGCATCCGGCGCACCTGTGCCGCGAGATAGGTCGAGAGCGGGAACTTGCCGCCGGCATAGGAAGGGATCTTCGGGTCGAGCTTGTACCCCTGCGTCACCAGACACTCGTTCTCATGGATGCCCTCGAAGCGGATAACTTTGCCGCCGAACAGAAACGTATCGCCCGGCGACAGCATCTCCAGGAAGAACTCCTCTACCTTGCCGAGCGACAGGCCGCCGCGTCCCATGCGCGCCTTGCTGGCCATCTTGCCGACCAGCCGCACGTTCAACGTCGGCGATTCGATGATGGTGCCGATGTTCAGCCGGTACTGCTGCGCGACCTTGCCGTTCGACACCCGCCACAGTCCGTCCTCCGTCTTGCGGATGCGGGCATAGCGCTCGTAGGTGCGCAGCGCATAGCCGCCTGTCGCCACGAAATCGACAATGCGCTCGAAGGTTTCCCATGTCAGCTCGGCATAGGGCGAGGCGCTGGTAATCTCATCGTAAAGTTCCAGCGGATCGAACGGGGCGGCGCAGGCCATACCGAGCACATGCTGGGCAAGCACGTCGAGCGCACCCCGGCCGACCGGCGGCGTGTCCTGTGCTCCCAGATAATTGGCATCGAGCGCCGCCTGGCATTCCATCACCTCGAAACGGTTCGCCGGCACGAGGATCGCCTGGCTCGGCTCGTCCATGCGGTGGTTGGAGCGGCCGATGCGCTGGGCGAGGCGGCTCGCCCCCTTCGGCGCGCCGACATGGATGACGAGATCCACATCGCCCCAGTCGATGCCGAGATCGAGCGTCGATGTGGCGACCACGGCGCGCAGGCGGTTTTCCGCCATGGCCGCCTCCACCTTGCGCCGCTGGCCCACATCGAGCGAACCGTGATGCAGGGCAATCGGCAGGTTGTCGTCGTTGATGGTCCAGAGCGCCTGGAACAGCCGCTCAGCCTGATTGCGCGTGTTGACGAAGAGGAGGGCGGTGCGGTGCCGCTTGATCGCCTCGTAGACCTCCGGCATGGCGTAGCTCGCCGTATGCCCGGACCAGGGCACGCGAACCTCGCTCGCGAGAATGGAGATATCGGGCTTTGCTCCGCCCGAAACCGTGATGAGGCCAGCAGCTTTCTCTCGATCCGGCACTTGCGCCACCAGCCAGCGCTGAAGGTCCATGGGGTCGGCGACCGTCGCGGAAAGGCCGATGGTCTTCAGCCCGGGCGCAAGCCGCCTCAGCCGCGCGAGCCCGAGCGCCAGCAGATGGCCGCGCTTGGAGGTGACCAGCGAGTGCAGCTCGTCGAAGATGACATATTCCAGATTCTTGAAGAAGCGCTCGGCTTCGCCGTTGGCGATCAGCAGCGCCACTTGCTCCGGCGTCGTTAGGAGAATATCCGGCGGATCGAGCTTCTGGCGCTGGCGCTTGGATTGAGGCGTATCGCCGGTCCGGTTCTCCACCCGGATCGGCAGCCCCATCTCGCCGACAGGCGTCATCAGATTGCGCTCGATATCGACGGCCAGCGCCTTCAGCGGCGAGATGTAGAGCGTGTGGATGCCGTGGAACCCGGTGCCGGGCGGTATCCGGCCGCGCTCGGTGAGGGACACCAGCGAGGGCAAAAAGCCTGCAAGCGTCTTGCCGGCCCCGGTCGGCGCGATCAGCAACATGCTTTCGCCGCCGCGGATTCGCGCGAGCAGATCGAGCTGATGCGCACGCGGCTGCCAGCCCTTGCGCGAGAACCAGCGCAGGAACGGTTCGGGCAGGGCGAAGGCCGGCGATGCGGGTTGAACGGACGGGATCTGTTTCACGGGTACGAATGTAGAACGCAGCCCCTGTTGTTTCCAGACGCCAGGGCACGCAAGCAGCGCAAATCGACGCGCGGCTTGCGCCGTCAGAACGCGATGTAGCGGTCCTTGCGATGGTTCACGGCGATGGTGAGGTTGAGCACCAGCGCGCCGAGGACGGAGCAGAGGATGATGAAGGGGCTGGCCAGAAAGACGGCGAAGGCGAGGATCACGGCATCGAAGCCGAGCTGCACGAGTCCTGCCCGGAAACCAAAGCGATCCTGAATGTAGACCGCGAGGATGCCGATGCCGCCAAGGCTGGCCCGGTGCCGGAACAGCGCCAGCATGCCCGCCCCGATCGCCAGTCCGCCGAACAGGCCACCCACGAGCGGATCGACGCTGGCAAGACCGAGCTGCGCCGGCACGATCTCGGACAGGAGCGCCGTCAGCGCGATCGCCGCAAAGGTCTTCAACGTGAAACCCATGCCCAGCCGGCGATAGGCGAGATAGGCAAACGGCAGGTTGATCGCGAAGAAGCAGGCGCCGAAGGATAGTCCGGTCGCATAGTGCAGCAGAAACGCCGCGCCGGCCGTGCCGCCGGTGAACAGACCGGCGCCCTGCAGCAGCGCAACGCCGAGGACGGCCAGCATGCTGCCGGCCACGATGCCCTGCGCATCCTCCAGCAGCGAATGCCGCTCCGCCCGAGAATGGATCAGCGCCGTGAACGCTCCTCTGACTGCCGTCATGTCCTGCCTCTTTGTTTGATCAAGGAGAGGCATACGGCTTTGCAGCGGAAACGGAAAGGTGTGGAGCCGTTCAAGGAACCATCAATGTGGCTGCTCGTTTCCTCTCGTTAACAAAAGGCAATCTTCGCAAACATGAAAGGACGACATCATGGGCGAGAAAGACACGGTACCGACCGACAACAAGATCCTTCAGGAACCTGCCGAAGGCGACCGCGCAACGATCGACCGCGAGCTGGAACGCAAGGACGGTGGCAATTCGGCGCACCATGAGGATGACAAGGATCACGACATCCACGAGACTGTCCGCAAGGCAATGGACGAGGCGGCACCCCAGACAGGCGTCCGGCCGGGCCCATGAAGCGAAAAATGTATTTCATATTTCGATGATAGAAGAGGATCAACAGGAGTAGGAGACCGCAAATGACCTTCATCGTGCCGGGACAAAGAGGAGAGAACACCACCGCACGGACCATCGATGCGACAGCACCGGTCCTTGCCACGTTGCGCAGCATCGAAGCGAGGTTGAAACGGGAGACGCCGCCGTCGTCCGACGACCTTGGCGAAGCCGAGCCGGCGCTGACGCCGGAAGAGGCGGCGCGGCTGCGATGCGAGGGACGGAATGCCGCCTTCGAAGGCATGGCGCTCCGGTCCTGCCCTTATGCAGCGTCGAGCCGCGCAAAGCGCGAGGCCTGGATCGAAGGCTTCAACACGATGAAGTGACGCTCGCGGGATGCCGGTTCTGTGTCGCCTGACCTAGAGGGCGATGTAGCGATCGGACCGGTGGTTGATCGTCACGAAGAGATTGAGCGCGACGGCACCAAGAACGGAGTAGAAGACGACCGAGGGAAGGGTGACGAAGAAGGCCGCGGTGAGCACGCAGAGATCGATGGCAAGCTGCACGAGACCGGCGCGGATGCCGAAACGCTCTTGCAGATAGATCCCGAGAATGCCGACGCCACCAAGGCTGGCGCGGTGGCGATAGAGCGCCAGCAGGCCATAGCCGAGCAGCAGGCCGCCGAGAAGGGCCGCCCAGGCTGGATGGATGCTCGAAATCACAAAGAAGCGCGACTGCATGTCGGCGATGACGGATGTCAGGCCGATGGCGATAAAGGTCTTGATGGTAAAGGCCCATCCCAGCTGCTTGAGCGAGAGATAGAAGAACGGCAGGTTGAGCAGGAAGAAGGCAAGGCCGAAGTTCACGTCCAAGGCATAATGCAAGAGGAAGGCGACGCCTGCAGTGCTGCCCGTGAGAAGCCCTGCACTGGCCAGAATATACAGCCCGAGCGCCGAGACGACACTGCCGGTGAAGACACCCTGCACATCCTCGATCGGCGTATGGCGCGCCGCATTGGTGTTCCAGAAGCCGAGGGCCGAAATCAGGGACATGGCATTCGCTCCGAAAAAGCGTTGAGGTCGGTATCGACGGGCGTGGTGCCCGAGAGGGTCAGAAGATGCGGTTGTTCAAGACGTCAGCGCACGCGGCCGCATGCCCTGGAAACACCGATATCATCGGCGTTTCCAGGTGCTTTGCAAGACAAATACGTAAGGAATGCTGACCTATTTCATCTTCGCAATAAAGCGTCGTTTAGAGGCTCTTGCGCGAAAGAAACAGAATGCCGGCGACGTCATGCGCGCCATCTTTGCGAATGGTCGCACGCGTCACCTCAAGCACCTCAAGCCCGGCCGTTTCGCAGAGACTGCGGACATAGGTCTCCGTATGAGCGTAGCGCAGCGACGGGCGCAGAACGAAACCCTCGGCGGAGCTGTTCCCCGCGCGGTCCTCCGCATCCTCGACGGAGAAGGCAAAAAGCCCTTTCGCCTGCAACAGATGCGGGACGATGGCAAAGACCGCCACGAGATCACCGAGATACATCAGGACGTCGGCCGCTGCCGCAAGATCTGCGCGATATTCGGGGCGATCCGGAGCGATCAGACCGGAGGCGACAAGCGCCTTGGAAAGATCGGCTTCCCCGAGGTGATCGTAAAGATGCTTCTCGGCCGCTTTCGCCAGCATGTTGGACGAGAGATCATAGCCCTCCAGCGTGCCCACCCGATGCCGGATTTCCGCGCCGAAGAGGCCTGTGCCGCAGCCGAGGTCGATGGCGTGCTCAAGTGTCGCGCCGCCCGTAAAGCGCTCCACCATCCCCGCCAGCCGTCCGGGCACCGTATATGCCAATCGCTCCACCAGAGCCGCATCGAACCGGTCCGCATAGTCGTCGAACAGTCGCGCGACATAGGCGCTGGGCGCCTGTCCGGGCACCTCACCGGCACCGAGAACGGCGCGCTTCAGGCGCGCGCCGAAAATGTCCTCGGGATTGAGATCGAGCACGCGGGCAAGCGACGCAACGGCCGCTTCGCGTTCTCCGGCCTTCTCCTCGTGGTCGGCAAGGCGAAACCAGCCGGCCGCCCAATCGGGCACCAACTCCAGCGCCTGCCGCATCAGGTCCGCCGCTTCCGCATGATCGCCGCTCGCCGCCAGCATCTGGGCATATTCGGCGCGCCGGTCGGCGATGAGGTCGCCGGAGGACAGTTGATGCGGGTTCATGACGGAGCTCCTGCGCCGGATGCCGGATGGCGAACGATGACATAGGCGGTCGCTGGATGCGTGAAAAGGGAATTCGCAGGGTTGCTCGGATGCGCCGCGATTCCGCCCACAATCCTTGCGACAGAAGGCCGTGACCGCTACATGCTGGGCAGGGACGTTCGAGCCCGGCGCAGATACGCGTGAGACAGCCCAGGGAGACGGATAGACATGGCGGATGGTGTGAACAGGTTTCTTGGCGATACGCCCGGCCGGGTGATCGTAAAGCTTCTGGTCCTGTCGCTGATCGTCGGCTTCCTCATGACCGTTTTCGGCTGGACGCCCTATGGCATCTTCCGCAGCATCCGCGATTTCTTCGTCGAGCTCTGGTACACCGGTTTCGATGCGCTCGGCGATGTCGGTGAGTACCTTCTGATCGGCGCCGCTGTTGTCGTTCCGATCTTCATCGTCCTCAGGCTCCTGAGTTTCCGCCGATAACATGCCCGTTTCCTCCGCGCAGAACCGTCGCACGCTCCTGAAGACGGCGGCCATCCTCACGCTGGCCGGTCTTGCCGGCTGTAGTACGACGTCGGTGCTGGCACCGCCCGGAGACGGGAGCGACCAGACTGAGGCGACGCTCGGCCTGATCAACGGTCTGCGCAAAGAGCGTGGCCTGAGCCCCCTGTCGCGCGATCCAGCCGCTGCGAGCGCCGCCCTTTCCCAGGCCGGCCGTATGGCGAAGGCGGGCAAGATGGCGCATCTGATCGGCATTACGGACAGCTTCGGCGGTCGTATGAAAAGCCAGTCGGTGGCCCTCCCGGCGGCCGAGAACATCGCGGTCGGTCAGGCCGATGCGCAAAAGGCCTATCTTGCCTGGCTGAACTCGCCGAAACATCTCGAAAACATGCTCGGACCCGGCTATTCAGGTCTGGGCGTTGCCGTCATGCGCAACCCCGCCTCCGGCAACCGGCCCTATTGGGCGATGGTGCTCTCCTCCGGCACCTGAGGGCCTTGGGAAACGCCACTGCATGACGTCGGGAGACGAACACATGCAGGCAGGCAGCATCGATCATGACGTAAGCGGCCTCGACCGGCAAGGGGCAGGTGCCTTCCACGTCACCAACCGGCTTATTCTGTCCATCGCCGTCCCCATGACGCTCGGCTTCCTCACGACGCCGCTTCTCGGCCTTGTCGATACCGCGGTGGTCGGGCGGCTTGGCGACGCCACGCTGCTCGCAGGCCTTGCCGTCGGGGCCGTGGTCTTCGACCTCATCTTCGTGACGTTCAATTTTCTCCGCTCGGCAACGACCGGGCTCGTGGCGCAGGCCTATGGCCGCGGTGACCGGCGCGAGGAGCAGACGGTGTTTTGGCGCTCGATGATCATCGCGCTGACGGCCGGCGTCGCGACCATTGCCGTGTCGCCGCTGCTCCTCTGGGCGGGGCTGAAGCTGCTCGATCCCGGCGATGCCGTGGCCGAGGTCACGCGCACCTATTTCCTCTGGCGCATCCTCGCCGCGCCCGCGTCCCTCGCCAACTACGCCATCCTTGGCTACGTGCTCGGTCGGGGCCAGGCGACGCTCGGCCTCCTGCTGCAGACGCTGATCAACGGCGTCAATATCGTCCTGTCGATCACGCTCGGGCTCTATATTGGCTGGGGCGTGGCCGGCGTCGCCATCGCCACGCTGACCGGCGAGGTGGTGGGTGCCCTTGTCGGATTCGCGCTCGTCGTCTCCCGCTTCGACCCCACGGCACGGCCAACATGGCGGGGGATCGCCGAGCGCGCCGGTCTGACGCGCCTCTTCGCGCTCAACCGCGACATCATGATCCGGTCCTTCGTGCTCCTCGCGGTCTTTCTGGTGATGACGCGGGTCGGCACGGCTTTCGGCCCCGTCACGCTCGCGGCCAATGCCGTGCTGATGACGATCTTCCTTGTGGCCGGCTATTACCTCGACGGCCTTGCCAATGCTGCCGAGCAGCTGATCGGCCGCGCCATTGGTGCAGGATACCGCCCGGCCTTCGAGCGCGCGCTGAAGATGACGGCCCTCTGGTGCTTTGGGCTCGCCGCGCTGACCACGCTCGGCTTCTTCCTGTTCGGAAACGACCTCGTCGATCTTCTGACCACGGCTCCGGATGTCCGCGCGATCGCTTACGACTACACGCCCTGGGCGGCGCTGACCGCGATGACGGGTGCGCTTGCCTTCCTCATGGACGGCGTCTTCATCGGCGCGACCTGGTCGCGTGATATGAGAAACATGATGCTGGCGGCGTTCGCGATCTATATTGCGGCGCTCTGCGCCCTCGTGCCGGTTTTCGGCAATCACGGCCTCTGGGCGGCGCTGAACCTGTTCCTGCTCTGCCGGGGCTTGCTGCTTCTGTCGCGCGTGCCCCGGCGGTCGGCTCAGACCTTCGCGGCCCAGTAGTCGGTTCGCGAATCCCGGATGTCGCGGATCGAGGCCAGGCCCTCGCGGTCGCAGATGCGCGACAGGCCGCGAACGATCCGGCCGGGAAGCGCTGGGCCTTCGTAGATCATACCGGAATAAAGCTGGACCAGATCGGCCCCGGCCCGGATCTTCTCCGCCGCCGTCTCGGAAGAATGGATGCCGCCGACGCCGATGATCGGCAGGTTGGGCCCGACGCGCTGGCGCATTTTCGCGAGCACGACGGTCGAGGGATCGAAGAGCGGCTTGCCGGAGAGGCCGCCGGCCTCCGCCGCTTGGGGCCCCTCGCTCAGTCCGGCGCGCGAGAGCGTCGTGTTGGAGACGATCAACCCGTCGAGCGGATGGGCGAGCGCTTCCGCGGCGATATCGTCCATGCCCTCGTCGCTGAGATCCGGCGCGATCTTCAGGAACACCGGCAACTTGCGTTTCAGCTTGCGCACCTCGATATCCCGCGCCTCCAGCACGGCGGTCAGCAGCGCCGACAGGCTTCCGCGTGCCTGCAGGTCGCGCAGGCCGGGCGTGTTGGGAGAGGAGATGTTGGCGGTGAAGTAGCGGGCAACGGGCGCAAAGCAGCGAATGCCGAGCACATAGTCGTTCACCCGATCGGTGCTGTCCTTGTTGGCACCGATATTGACGCCGATCAGCGGATCGGCCCGGCAAGCCTTCAGGCGCTCCAGCGCTGCGGCATGGCCCTCATTGTTGAAGCCCAGCCGGTTGATGACGGCCTCGTCGCGAACCAGCCGGAAGATGCGCGGCCGGTCGTTGCCTGCCTGCGGGCGCGGCGTCACGGTGCCGATTTCCGTGAAGCCGAAGCCGAGGCGCAGCAGCGCTTCCGGCACTTCGGCATTCTTGTCGTAGCCGGCAGCCATGCCGACCGGGTTGGGAAAACTGATGCCGGCCACCGACTGGCGCAGCCGCGGATCGGCCGGAGCCGCATGAGACGGCACTAGGCCGGACCGCAGGGCCTTGATGGAGAGCCCATGGGCCGTCTCCGGATCGGCGAGAAACAGCGCGCGTCGCGCCAGCGCTTCCAGATTGAGCCTCATGCGCGAAACTCCGGAAAAACGTGGGTGCCATCCGACGACAGCGGCAAGGGCTGCTCGGAGATCACGGCCGTCAGAGGAAGCGGGCCGTAGAGATGGGGAAACAGCGCTCCGCCTCGGGATGTCTCATAGACGAGTGCCTCGCCCAGTGCCTCGCCGTCGATGCCGACCAGCAGCAGATCGTCCTGCCCGGCAAAGTGCCGCCGCGCGGTTTCCTGTACCTGTTCGGCCGTGGAGAAATGAATGAAGCCATCGGCGAGATCGACCGGCGCGCCCTCGAACGTTCCGGCTGCCTGCGCGTTTCGCCACAGGGACGATGGCACGATTTTGTAGATGATGCCGGACATGGTGCTCGCTCCTCGTCTCTCTGGTTCGGGCCATGGCGCAGGGCGGCTCGATGGTCCGCAACGCTGGATCGACGGTGCCGGTCCGGACAGAACGGACAGGCCCTGATGCCGTGGACTTGCCGCAAAGCGCCGTAAAAGTCCACCACTCGTGTAACATGCGTGTCACAGATGCGCTCGACCAACAACGGCTCAAGGGAGATTTGCCGCCATGCTGAACCGTCGCCTTCCACCGCAGAGCTTGTCCCTTGCCGTCCTCGCGATGCTGGCGGGCATCGCACCGGCCCTTGCGCAGGAGCCGGCGCCCGGCCGCTACAGCATGCAGAAGACCGACACCGGCATCGCCCGCCTGGACACGCAAACGGGCGAGGTCACGCTCTGCCAGGAAAAGGACGGCGATCTCGTCTGCCGCATGGCCGCCGATGAGCGGACGGCCTATGACCTGGAACTCGATCTTCTCGAAAAGCGCGTGGAAACGCTGGAAAAAGCCGTGACAGACGCGCCAGCCGGCTTCTCCCCGCGACTGCCGACGCAGGAAGAGATTGACCAGACCATGGGCATTATGGATAGAATGATGCGCAGCTTCATGGGGATCGCCAGAGACTTCGGGCGCGAGTGGCAGGGGGAGGAGAAAACCCCGCCGGCGACCGAGCCCGAGGGCGATCTCCGCAAGACGTGATCCGGACGATCTCCGGAACGATAGGACATGAAGCCGGCTGACGGGTTGGAGGACCTGACGGCCGGTCGCTCGAGGAGGGAGCATCATGGCAATGGGAATGACCATCATCGTTGCAGACGACCACCCGCTCTTTCGAGGGGCGATGCGCCAGGCGCTTGCCGCCATGCCGGGTGCGCCCGATATCGTCGAGGCTGGCGATTTCGGCGCCGTGCGCGAGGCGGCCGCGCGCCACCCGGATGCCGATCTCCTGATGCTCGATCTGACCATGCCCGGCGTCAGCGGCTTTTCAGGCCTGATGGTGCTGCGCACGGAATTTCCTTCGCTGCCGATCCTCATCGTCTCCGCCCATGACGAGCCCGCCACCATCACCCGCGCGATCGATCTCGGCGCTTGCGGCTTTCTGTCGAAATCGGCGGGTATCGAGGATATCCGCGGCGCGATCGATACGGTGATCGCCGGCAATCTCTACACGCCGGACGGTTTCCGGCGCGGCATGAGCCACGAGCCCGATGTGGCCGACCTGATCCAGCGGCTGAACACGCTGACACCGCAGCAGTCCCGTGTGCTGGCCATGCTGGCGGAAGGGCTGCTCAACAAACAGATCGCCTATGAGCTCAGCGTGTCCGAGGCGACCATCAAGGCGCATGTCTCGGCCATTCTCCTGAAGCTCAACGTCGATAGCCGCACGCAGGCCGTCATCCAGCTCGGCAAGGTCACTGCCGTCGCGGCGTAGTCACTACGCCGTCGCGGCGGGATCATTCGGCCGCCGCCTTCGGCATCGCTGCCGAGCGCGTCAGCCAGGCCCGTAGCGCGGCGGGCCGCACCGGCTTGTTCTGCAGCGCGATCCCGTCTCGCTCGGCCGCAGCGCGCACCTCCACCGACCTGTCCGCCGTGATCAGGAGCGCCGGCACCTTGTGACCGCAGGCAGCCCGGATGTCGCGGATGGCGTCGATCCCCGTCGCGTGATCGAGATGGTAGTCGGCGATGATCGTATCCGGCATGTCGCCGATATCGCCCGACAGCCACGCATCTGCCGAAGCTGCGGTCATTACACGGCATCCCCAGTTTTCCAGAAGGCTGCGCATGCCTTCGAGGATCCGTGGCTCATTGTCGATGCAGAGCACGGCCAGCCCGTTCATCGGCGCGGCAGGACCGGAGGCCGCGATATCCGCAACGGCCCCCACTGGCCGCACCGCGCCCGCCTCGATCGGCAGCGTTACCCGGAACCGCGTGCCCTTGCCGGGGACCGACTGCAGATCGACGCCGTGATGCAGGACGCGCGAGATGCGGTCCACGATCGACAGGCCCAGTCCAAGGCCGGAGGCCGTCCGCGCGCCTTCCTCCAGTCGCGCGAACTCCTTGAACACCGTGCGGAATTTCGAGGCGGGAATGCCGATGCCGGAATCGATGACCTCAATGACCGCCTCCGCACCGCGGCGCCGCACCCCCACAAGCACGCGACCGCTCGGCGTGTATTTCACGGCGTTCGACACTAGGTTCTGCACCAGCCGGCGCAGGAGGTTCGGGTCGGTGCGAACGCTGAGCGAAGTCGGCATGACGGTGAGCGTCAGTCCCTTCGCCTTGGCCACGGGCGCAAAATCCGTCTCGATCCGCCGGAGGAAATCATCGAGCGGCACGGTCTGCAGTCGCGCCTTCATCGCGCCCGTGTCGAGCCGGGAAATATCGAGCACGGCACCGAGGATAGCCTCGACGGACTCCAGGGACGAGTCGATGTTCTGGACGAGAAGGCGGTTTTCGGAGGCGCCCAGCCGCTCGACCAGTGAGGAGGAATAGAGCCGCGCGGCGTTCAGCGGCTGCAGGATGTCGTGGCCTGCCGCGGCAAAGAAGCGCGTCTTGCCGTTGTTGGCCTCTTCGGCCGCCGCGCGCGCTTCCGCCACCTCGCGGTTCACCCGCGTCAGCTCTGCCGTGCGCTCGGCGACGCGCGCTTCCAGCGTTTCGTTGGCCTGCAGCAGCGCCATGTCGGCCGCGACCCGCTGGGTGATGTCGGTATAGGTGGTCACCAGCCCCTTGTCCGGCATTGCATTGCTGCGCACCTCGATGATCCGCTCGCCGCCCGAAAGGACCAGTTGAAACGGCTTGTCGAGGACCAGAAAGCTCGTCAGCAAGGCCGGTTCGCCATCGCGCACCCGGTCTCCCCGCTGCGTCAGGATCGCGACAATCTCCGACAGCGGAAAGCCCACCTGGCCCGAAGCCTCCGGCAGATCGAGCAGTTGCCGGAACCGGCGGTTCCAGATGATCAGGTGGTTGGAGCTGTCGAAGACGGCGATGCCCTGATCCATCTGCGAGAGCGCTGTCTGCAGCATATCCTGATTGTATTGCAGCGCTTCGCTCGCCTGATCGAGCAGAATAGCGGTGTCCGGCGAGGTATCGTCCAGCCGTTGCAGGACGAGCGACAGCACGAGGCGGGCCGAGGATGAGCCGATGGCGCTGCCGAGGATCTGCTCGGAGAAATGGATGAGCGCCATATCGGCCGGCTGCCCGTCTTCGAGCCGCCGCCCGCTCTTCTTCGCATAGGTCTCGAACGACCGCTGCATGCGCTCCTCGCCGAGATAGCGCGCGATGGTGCTTTTCAGGTCGAGCACGGTGATCTTGGTCTTGCGACCGCGAAAGGCGCGTTCCGTGCGCGACGCCCGGTGGATGAAGAACCCCGCTTGCAGCCGCTCCAGCGGCTTCGGCGACCGCGACAGCGAGAAGAGCACATAGGCGGTCGTGTTGAAGAGCAGGCTGAGCGCCGTGGCGTTGACCAGCGGATCGGCGGTCTGCGCGGTGAACATCTCGGCAAAGGGAAACAGGAAGCCGAGAATGGTCGCTGCGACCTGCGAATTGTCGGGACCGCCAAGGCTCGGCAGGAAGAGCAGGTAGGCCCAGACGAAGAAACCGATGGTCATGCCGGCAATGGCGCCGCGCGCATTCGCCTGCCGCCAGACGAGCCCGCCGAACATGGCCGGCGCCATCTGGGCGATGGCGGCGAAGGACAAAAGGCCGAGCGAGGCGAGACCGGCGCTCATGTCGGCCGCGCGATAATAGCCGTAGCCGAGCAGCAGCACGGCGAAGATCGCCGTCCGGCGAACGTTGAGCAGCGTGGCGCCGACATCCTTGGAGCGCCCACGCCCGGTCAGGTTTCGCCGCAGGAAGATCGGCATGACGATGTCGTTCGACAGCATGATCGACAGGGCGACGGAGGCGACGATGACCATGGCGGTCGCCGCCGAAAAACCGCCGATGAAGGCGACGAGCGTGAGAACCGGCAGATCGTGCGACAGCGGCAGCGTCAGGAGGTAAAGGTCGGCAACGCCGTTCCCCTGGAACGTCAGCATGCCCGCGATGGCAACCGGCAGCACGAAGAGATTGATGCCAACGAGATAGAGCGGAAACAGGATGCCCGCCATCCGCAGCTCGCCCGGCGTCCGGTTCTCCACCACCGTCACATGGAACTGCCGCGGCAGCATGATGATGGCGATGGCCGAGAGGAGGGTGAGCACGATCCACCGCGCCATCGGCGTGCTGTAGGTCAGGGCCTCCATGACGGCGCTGTTTTCCCGGGCGCGGGCCAGCATGTCGGCCGGGCCATCGAACAGGAAGAAGACGACGTAGAGCCCGACGGTGACCAGCGCCACGAGCTTGACGACGGATTCCATGGCGATGGCGAGGATCAGCCCGTCCTGATGCTCCGTCGCATCCGTATGGCGGGTGCCGAAGACGATGGCAAAGCAGGCGAGAAACAGCGTGACGAGCAGCGGCAGATCGATGAACGCCGTTCCGCTGTCGAGCCCGTAGGGCCGCGTGTCGACCAGCAC
Source organism: Rhizobium sp. PP-CC-3G-465 (assembly GCF_004343445.1). NCBI lineage: Bacteria > Pseudomonadati > Pseudomonadota > Alphaproteobacteria > Hyphomicrobiales > Rhizobiaceae > Rhizobium > Rhizobium sp. PP-CC-3G-465. The sequence goes on along the minus strand of NZ_SLYH01000001.1, from coordinate 2,086,219 downwards.
GGCCATGGAGCTCGATACGGCCTTCAGCTGCAAGGCGATATAGGGAATGGCGCCGACCAGCGAAATCAGCGCGACGATGCCGGCGACCGTGGGGTTCTTGCCGTAGCGCGCCGCCATGAAATCGGCGACCGATGTCAGCTTCTGCGATTTGGCCAGCGTGGTGATGCGGCGGATGATCGGCAGGCCTACGGTAAACATGAGGATCGGGCCGATATAGATGCCGGTGAATTCCAGCCCCCGCTCTGCCGCAAGGCCGATGCCGCCGAAATAGGTCCAGCTGGTGCAGTAGATCGCCAGGCTGAAGGCATAGACGAGGGGCCGGCCACGGGCGGCAAGACCACTGGACGCCGCCTTGCGGTCGCCATAGGTGGCAACGGCAAAAAGAAGCAGCAGATAGGTGAATGCGGCCGCGAAGACGACCGTGCCGGATAGCATGGGTCCCTCCCTCTGCTTGCGTCCCTCGTGTCGAGCATAGGCCAAAGGCACGCCCAAGAGAATTGCCTTGGCTTTCGTCTTAAGTCGAAGCCCGGCTTGGATCGGAAAGCAGGGATCACGAAAGCGTGCGGTTACGGCTTTTCTTTCGCGAAGAGGGCGATAGGTTGTGTATCGGGGTCCGGAGCGTCCGGTGCACGTCAAAGGAGAGTTGGGATGTTGAACGAGTTCAAGCAATTTATCGCCCGCGGCAACGTGATGGATCTGGCCGTCGGTGTCATCATCGGCGCGGCCTTCAGCAAGATCGTCGACAGCGTCGTCAACGACCTCGTCATGCCGGTCGTCGGCGCGCTGACGGGCGGCGGCTTCGATTTCTCCAACTACTTCCTCGTCCTCAGCGGCAATGTGACGGCGACGACGCTGGCGCAGGCGCGCGAGCAGGGCGCCATCTTTGCCTACGGCAATTTCATCACCGTCTTCATCAACTTCCTCATCCTCGCCTGGATCATCTTCATGATGATCAAGGGTGTGAACAAGCTGCGCGCCTCCGTCGAGCGCGACAAGCGCGAGGGCAAGGAAGAGCAGGCTCCGCCGCCGGCAGACGTCCAGCTGCTGACCGAAATCCGCGACCTGCTGCGCGCACCGCGCGTTTAAGCCGATCCATCACGAAAATCGATCGGACGGCCAGCGATTATCGCGTGATCGTCCGGTCGAAAGGGTCTAGGACGTCCGGGTCGTCGTCAACCGGACCGCAGCCAGCCATGTCGTCATTCTCGTCGCTTCCCCAGTCTTCCCGCGGTTCAACCGCCGCCGCACCCGGCCTCAGCGCCCGGGCGCTCGCCGCACCGCAGAGCGGCATCGTCGAGGTCGTGAACTATGCGCGCGGTCGCGAAGGGCTCATTCCGCTCTGGGTGGGCGAGGGCGATCTGCCAACGCCGGACTTCATCTCGCAGGCGGCACGGGCATCCCTGACGGCGGGCGAGACCTTTTATACCTGGCAGCGCGGCATCCCCGAGCTGCGTCAGGCGATCGTCCGCTACTACGACCGGCACTTCAACAAGACGCTCGGCATGGACAATGTCTTCGTCACCGGCTCCGGCATGCAGTCGATCAAGCTCTCGGTCGAGGCCGTGGCTTCTCCGGGCGACGAGCTTCTTTACCTTACGCCGGCCTGGCCGAATTTCGCGGCCTCCGCCGAACTCTCCGGCGCCCGCGCCATCGGCGTGCCCCTGTCGTTCACGGATGGCAAGTGGCAGCTGGATCTCGGTCGTATCGAGGCGGCGATCACGCCACGCACCAAAGCGATCTTCGTCAACACGCCGTCGAACCCGACCGGCTGGACGGCAACGCAGTCCGATCTCGTCGCCCTTCTGGATCTCGCCCGCCGCCATGGGCTGTGGATCATCGCCGACGAAATCTACGCGCTCTACTTCTACGCCATGCCCGCGCGCCGTCCTTCCTCGACGTGATGGACGACGGGGATCGGATCATTTTCGTCAACTCGTTTTCCAAGAACTGGTCGATGACCGGCTGGCGGGCAGGGTGGATCATCGCTCCGGCAGAGATCGGACAGGCACTCGAGAACCTCATCCAGTATTCCACCTCCGGCGTTGCACCTTTCATCCAGGCCGGCGCCTGCGCGGCGCTCGATCACGGCGACGAATTCGCCCGCCAGAACGTCGTCAAGGCGACGATGTCGCGGGATATCCTCTGCGATGCGTTGATTGCGACGAACCGCGTGGAAACGCTGCGCCCGGATGGCGCCATCTATGCCTTCCTGAAGATCGACGGCATCACCGACGTGCGCGCGGCAGCGCTCGATATCGTCGATCGGACGTTGGTTGGCCTCGCACCCGGCACGGCGTTCGGTGCAGGCGGGGCGGGCTTCATGCGCGCCTGCTTCCTGCGCGATCCGCTGCACATCCGCACCGCAGCCGACAGGCTCGCGAGCTATATCGCCGCGCTCTGATCCCGGAATGCACCGAAGGGGCTCGAGGTTGTGTCAGGCCCCTGAATGGGGGCCCTGCGGCGCGAGAATTTCTTCTTCCCGCACGATGCTGTGGCGGATCAGCTGCATCCAGATCGCATCGTAGAATGCAGGATCGAGGCCGAGATCGGCGGCATGGCGGCGGACATTGGCGCGGACTTCATCGACGCGGCTTGGAATGTCGGCGGGAAGGCCGGCCTTCGTCTTGATCTCGCCCGCCCTGCCGATATAGCTCCAGCGTTCTGCCAGAAGCTGCATGAGGGTCTCGTCGAGCCGATCGATCTCCGTCCGGATATCCGCCATCGATTGGCATTCTGCCGCCGTCTTCATCGCTACCATCCTTCTCGCCATCCGCCGAAACGACCGGCGCGGTCGTAACGCATGTCGCCCGACACATGAACCGAGGCAAGGGGAAAATGATCCCGTGGCTGACGACGCGTGCCAGCTGTTGATGATAAGGAGGGAGGGGAATGCCGGCGGGCGGATCGGGGATCTGCATGGGTGCGGACATGCTGGATACCGTATGCCCGCCGGCATGTGCCAAGAGATATCGTCGCAATCTTGAGCGAAGCTGCAGCCTGGAAGCGAAAGACCAAGGGACGGAAATACCACGATCCGTAAAATTGTCCCGAACCGCTTAAGCCGATGCTGAGGGCCGTCGGCTATGGTCAGCCATCGACACCGTGCTTGCGGTGTCGCCTGATAGACTGTCCCGATTTTGAGCCGCAGGATCGTCCCGTCCTGCGGCCTTTTTTCGTCGGCCTTGCTGCCGTCCATATCCTGCCTATGATGCGCCGCATGATGCATGCCGCGCTGTCGGGTGCTGTGCCCGGACAGGAGAGACCATGGCGGAATTCGGCGTTCGGGATATGTCGGCCCCCCTCAAGCGCGTCCTCATGCGCCGCCCGGCGAAAAGCCTCATCGATGCCGACGCCGCCACGTGGCATTATGGTGCGGCTTTCGACGCTGAAAAAGCCATCCGTCAATATGGCGACTTTGCAAACCTTGTGGAGCAATCCGGTGCCGAGATCCTCTGGATCGAGGACAGAGGCGATGGTCTCGCCGATGCGATGTTCACGCAGGATCCCCTGTTGATGACGCCGCATGGTGCGGTCCTCCTGCGGCCGGGCAAGATCGAGCGACGCAAGGAGGTCGCGCTGCACGAAGCCGCCTGCAAGAAGGCAGGCATTCCGATTCTCGGCCGCATCGACGGCTTTGGTACGGTCGAGGGCGGCGATGTCGTCTGGCTGGATGTGGAAACGTTGCTCATCGGCCGGGGATTGCGCACCAATGACGAAGGCATAGCCCAGCTCGCGACGATTCTTTCCGCACAAGGCGTCGATGCCCTCAGCTACGACCTGCCGCTCTGGAATGGCGACGATGCCTGCTTCCACCTGTCTTCGATCGTCAGCCCCTTGAGGCGCGATCTGGCATTGGTCTTCGCGCCGCTTCTTCCCGTTGCGCTCTACCAGATCCTGCAGGAATGGGGCATCAGCCTCGTTGAGGCTCCCGCCGACGAATTCCATGCCAGCAACGGTGTCAGTCTCCAGGTTCTCGCGCTGAAGCCAGGGGAACTGGTGATGCTGTCAGGCTATCCGAAAACGCAGGCCGCGCTCGAAACAGCTGGCTGTACGGTTCAAACCTTCGAGGGCGACGCGCTCTGCGTGCCGTGCGAAGGTGGCCCGACCGGGCTGGTTTGCCCGCTCTTGCGCAGTGCCGGCTGAGGCGGCAAACGTCGTGCCTTGGCCTTCCGGCCACGTCCACGGATAGAGCGTGATTTGACTTTGGTTGCCGGGAATGGTTGTAAGGCCCGCATCGACGGAGCGCCGCAACGCGACCAAATCAACGGAGCGCCGGGACGCGACCACGTTGAACAAGCGCCGGGACGCGACCCGCAGGGAAGGACAGGCCCGTGAACGACGGGATCGGCAGAACAAGTCGCCGCCAGCCATGGCGGCAGGACCGCCAGGAATGGCGCCGGGCAGTGTGGGGAGCCTCGACCAGGCTTCTGGCGCTGTTCTGGCTGTTTGCCGCCGTGCTCGCGATGCCGCTCGTCGCATCTGCCCAGATCGTCGCGTCGGGAACCGGCGCATCCTTGCGACCGGGCGACGTCTCCGACCGTGAGAACAGGGATGGCCGCGCGGCCGATACCGCGCTCTCCCGTCAGGCTCTGCGGGCGGCCCAGCCGGCAGACATCCGGTTCACCGCCGAGCGCGTGGACGCAAAGCCCGTTCCCGGCGGTCCCGGCACATTCTTCCTGCCGGTCTTCCGCGCACCAACACTTCTTCATCCGGTCACCGTCAACGCCGCTTCAGGCCGCAGCCATCGTCTTGACGGCGGTGTCTCCGGGGCCGCCGAGGCCCGGGCGCCACCGGTTCGGGCGTCGTTCGGCCGCTGACGCGCCGGCCCCTTGCGCGTCATACCCTTTGCCTTCACGACCCGCCGCACCCATCAGGGGTTCAGGGCGGACGATATTGGAAACCCTTCATGCGCACATCGAAATGGGCCATTCTGGCCTATGTCGCGATTACCCTCTTCGGGATCATCGCGGCGCTTCCCAACGTTCTCTCGGTGGAAACGCAGCAGCGTTATGCCGCCTACCTCCCGGTCAAGCCGGTTACCCTCGGTCTCGACCTCAAGGGCGGCTCCCATCTCGTGCTCGAAGTCGATGCCGCCGGCCTGCGGCAGGCCCGGCTGAACACGCTTCTGGATGACATTCGCGGCGTGCTGCGCACCGAGCGCGTGCCCGTCTCCTCCGCCCGCATCGCCGGCGACGCCATCGTCGTCACGATCGCCGATGTGGACGCCCGCGGCCGCGTGGCTCCGAAGATCAACGCGCTCGCCGCTCCGGCAAGCCCGCTCGGTTTCGGCACGTCGTCTTCCGATATCGACGTCACCAGCACTGACGCCGCCATCACCGTGCGCCTGACCCAGGCCGGCCTCGACGAGCGCATGACGGCCGCCGTCGATCAGAGCCTCGAGATCATCCGCCGCCGCGTCGACCAGGTCGGCGTCGCCGAACCGCTCATCCAGCGCGTCGGCTCGGACCGCATCCTCGTCCAGCTGCCGGGTCTGCAGGACCCGACGCGCCTGCGCCAGCTTCTCGGCTCCACCGCCCAGATGAGCTTCCACATGGTCGACCAGACGGTCGATCCGAACGGTGTCGCGCCGCGCGGCGTCGATATCCTCGTCGGCGCCAACGATCCGGCGAAATATGCCGTCGAGACCCGCGTCGCCATTTCCGGCGAGCGTCTTGCCGACGCCAAGGCCGGCTTCAACCAGCAGACCAACGAGCCGATCGTCTCCTTCTCCTTCGACGCACAGGGCGCACGCCAGTTCGCCGAAATCACCCGCGACAATGTCGGCAAGCCCTTCGCCATCGTGCTCGACGGCAAGGTGCTGACGGCGCCCGTCATCCGCGAGCCGATCCTCGGCGGGCAGGGCCAGATCTCGGGCAACTTCACCGCCCAGGAAGCCACTGTTCTCTCCGCACTCCTGCGCTCGGGCGCTCTGCCGGCGCCGCTGACCATCATCGAGGAACGCTCCGTCGGCCCGAACCTCGGCTCCGACTCCATCCGCATGGGCATCTTCACCGGCATTGCCGGCTTCATCCTCGTCGTCACGCTCATGCTCGTGCTCTACGGCTCCTGGGGCATGATCGCCAATGTCGGCCTGCTGCTGCACACGATCCTGACGATCGGCGTGCTCGGCATGCTCGGCTCCACGCTGACGCTGCCCGGCATCGCCGGTATCATCCTCGGCATCGGCATGGCGGTCGACGCCAACATCCTCATCAACGCCCGTATCCGGGAAGAAACCGCAGCCGGTGCCGGCGCCATGAAGGCGCTCGATGTCGGCTTCAACAAGGCCTATGCCACCATCATCGACAGTAACGTCACGACGCTTGCGGGCACCGTGCTGCTGTTTGCCTTCGGCTCCGGCCCGGTCCGCGGCTTCGCCGTCACCATGATGCTCGGCATCGTCATCTCCATGTTCACCTCCATCACCGTCGTCCGCCTGATGATGCGCGAAGTGGTTGTGCGCCGGAAGATGAAGAAGCTCGACATCCCGTGGCTGTTCGGCAAGGTCCGGCATCTGCCGCACTTCTCCTTCATGCGCGGCCGCTACATCGCCATCGCGACGTCGGCCTTCCTGTCGATCAGCTCCATCATCCTGTTCTTCACACCGGGCCTGAACTACGGAATCGATTTCGTCGGCGGTATTCAGGTGGAGACCACGTCGAAGACGACGCTCGACCTGCCCAAGCTGCGCGAAAACCTCGAAGGCCTGAACCTTGGCGAAGTCGCGCTGCAGGAATTCGGCCAGGGCACCTCCGTTCTCATCCGCGTTCAGCGTCAGCCGGGCGGCGAGCAGGAACAGACGGTCGCGCTGAACGCCATCAAGGGCGCCGTCGCGAGCTCGATTCCGGATGCCTCGTTCGAGCGTACGGAAGTGGTGGGTCCGACGATCAGTGCGGAGCTTGCACGTTCCGGCTTCCTCGCCGTGTCGCTCGCCATGCTCGCCATCCTGATCTACATCTGGTGGCGGTTCGAATGGCACTTTGCCGTGGGCGCCATTGCGGTTCTGCTGCTCGACATCACCAAGACCATCGGCTTCTTCGCGCTGACGGGGATCGACTTCAACCTCACGGCCATCGCCGCGGTGCTGACGATGATCGGCTACTCCGTCAACGACAAGGTCGTGGTCTACGACCGCATGCGAGAAAACCTGCGCAAGTACAAGTCGATGCCGTTCTCCGAGCTGATCGACATGTCGATCAACCAGGTTCTCGCGCGATGTATCTTCACCTCCATGGCGACGGCCTTCTCGCTGGTCCCCATGGCCATCTGGGGCGGCGACGCGGTGAAGAGCTTCGCCTGGCCGATGATCTTCGGCGTCATCGTCGCGACCACCTCGTCGATTTATATCGGCGGTCCGATCCTGCTGTTCCTCAGCCGCTGGTGGAAGGACCGGGAAACGGCCCGCGCCGCTGGCCTCCCGGGAGAGCCGGTCAAGGGTTGAGGCATTTCCAGCCGCAGCGGGATCGCTGCGGCTCCGGGCCGTCCGCCCTGACAACGAAACGTCATGAAAATTTCACAGGGCGGTCCATCGGGCCGCCCTTTTTTCGTGCGAAGAACACACTAGATTCGTCGTGCCCACGGAAGTTCCTCCAGGCACGATCGAATCAGCATAGATTTCCGAATAATGGCGGAATATGGAATGAGACTATCGATAATGGCGTCTTTGAGAGTTATTTTGGAATGAGATTGCGCCAGACATGATTTTGTAATTGACTTCCGGTATAGACTGCATTAGTTTCAAATCATCCGCAGAGACCACGGTCGGCGGTATGTTTCCGGAAGGCCCGTTTGGAACGGGTAGAGCCAGGGGAGAGTGCATGTTCGACATTGACCGTACCGCTTCCCTCCGCGGCTCTCGTTCCCTGTGTCGTAAAGCAGTGGCAGACCGGTGGATGTGTTCGCTTTCGCGAATGTGACCCCGGCATAAACCATCAAGACTTGCGAAACTGACAGACACTCCCGCCTTTGGCGCGGAAGGAGCGTTCACTATGGAAAAGAACACCATCAACGCGAATGCGACCGCCAACCGGCAGGTCATTGAGATCAACGGCGAAGCTGTTGGCGTGGTCGTACCCGATGCCGGCACGCTGAAGTTCGTCGCCGTGAAGTACCATGTCTGGGAACTCGACGCGCAGCGCTTCGCCACCGCAGACGCTGCCCGCCATGCGGTCGTCACCCATCTCGCCGGTGCTCGTGCACGGCCCAGCCGACTGGCGGAAATGGCCGCCTGATACGGGCTGCCATGCTCCCGACCCATATTCTTGCTGCTTTCCCGGTAAAAACCTCACTCCGGGGTGAGCTGCCTATGTCTGGAATGCGCCAAACGTGATAGTGTGGCGTGGCAGCACGCCTGAATTGTCGGGTGTAGGCCTCTCAGGACGAGCACGCGGAATGTTGACGAAAAAGGGTAAGTACGGATTAAAGGCGCTGGTTGATCTGGCGCATCTGGATCCGGGTGAGACGGCGTTCATCACCGAAATTGCGACCCGCAACAATATTCCCAAGAAGTTTCTCGACGCCATCCTGCTCGAACTGCGCAATGCCGGCTTCCTGAAGTCGAAGAAGGGGCCGGGCGGCGGCTATTCGCTGTCGCGTCCCGCAGCCCAGATTCGCATCGGGCAGGTGGTGCGCACGCTGGACGGCCCGCTGGCGCCGATCCGCTGTGCCAGCCGCACGGCCTACGAGGTCTGCGACGATTGCAACGACCCCGAAACCTGCGAAGTGCGCCGCTCGATGACCATCGTGCGGGATGCGATGGCCGATATCCTGGATTCGATGACGCTCGAGGATTTCATCGCCAACCCCGAAAAGCACCGCGTGGCGCTGCCGGACGAAACGGTGGTCCAGCGCGTCAGCTGAGCTTTTTGCACGGCGCCGCACAGGGGCGCTTTTACCGAGACGCAGCGATGTGGCTGACTTGGTACGTTGAGGTTTACGCGTTGATCTTTCCCCGCGCAGGGAGTAACCCGCGTTGAGATTGCCGGGAGAGATACAATGAGCCTTAGATCGATCGATGCCAGCCTGACTGAGGACAGCGCGATTCTCGACTCCATCGGACGCTCGCTTGCCACCACGGTCGATGGCGTCAATGCGCTCGCCACCAGCTTTGCCAATGATGCGGTCTTCGCGCGCAATCTGGCCGATGCCGTGACGCTGATTGCCGATCGCAACGGCCGTGTCGTCGTCTCCGGCGTCGGCAAGAGCGGGCATATCGGCCGCAAGATCGCGGCCACCATGGCATCCACGGGAACGTCAGCCTATTTCGTGCATCCGACGGAAGCCAGCCACGGCGATCTCGGCATGATCACCTCGGACGATCTGCTCATCCTGCTGTCGTGGTCGGGCGAAACGGTCGAGCTCGGCAACATGCTGGCCTATGCCCAGCGCTTCAAGGTGCCGGTGATCTCGCTGACGTCGAACCGCGACAGCCTGCTCGCCCGCCATTCCACCGTGCCGATCGTCATTCCCAAGGTCAATGAAGCCTGCCCGCACGGACTGGCGCCAACCACCTCGGCGCTTCTGCAACTGGCCGTCGGCGACGCGCTGGCGATAGCACTTCTGGAGCGTCGCGGCTTCTCGGCCGAGGATTTCAAGACCTTCCATCCCGGCGGCAAGCTCGGCGCGCAGCTTCTGCTCGTCGGCGAACTCGCACATCGCAGCGACGCCATGCCGCTTCTGCCGCTCGGCGCGCAGATGGGGCAGGCGCTGATCGAGATGTCCTCCAAGGGCTTCGGCGTCGTCGGCGTCGTTGGCAAGGACGGCAAACTTGCGGGCGTCATCACCGATGGCGACTTGCGCCGCCATATGTCGGACGGTCTCCTGCAACAGACGGTCGAGGCGATCATGTCGGTCAAGCCGCGCGTGATCTCGCCGCAGCTGCTGGCAAGCGCTGCCATGCAGGTCATGCAGTCGAGCAAGGTCACGGTGCTTTTCTTGGTCGATGAAACCGAGACGCCGGTCGGCATTCTGCACATTCACGACCTGCTGCGCGCCGGCGTCGCGTGACGGTTAAGGTCGCGGTCGTTTGACCGGGTGCTTGCGCGGCGGCGGATCGACGAAGGCATCCGGCTCGTTGACATCGCGCGCGAGAAGACGGGCAGCGATTGCCTCCGCACCGGCATCCGTCCCGGTCTTCGAATAGAAATTTCCCCGAACCTGGATGGCGGCTGCGACGAGCCGGAAGAAGGCCGAGCAGACATCGGCATCCGGCAGACGCGGCGCGCACCAGAAGGCGTCGAGGGGCTGTTGATCCGTCAGCCTGTCGATGTCGAACATCGCGACGCCCAGTACCTTCACCGGCTTGCGTTGCTGCAGCGCATGCAGCCCGACGGTGGAGTTGACGGTCACGATGCCGGCGCTGAGGCCGATCAAGACAGCAAGGTCTCCGCCATCGAGAAACGAGACGCGTGAACCGAGCCCGAGGGCCGCAGCCTTTCGCGCGATCGTCCCGGCCCAGTCGACAAGGCCGTTGTCGAGCGGATGGATCTTCACCAAGAGCCGTGCGTCAGGTGCGGCAAAACGCGAAAACGACGTCAGGACCTCGTCGATCGCCTGCTGCTGGTCGTGATAGGGCGAATGCGCCCGAAGCTGGAAATCCGTCTGCAGTTGCAGGGGAAAGATGAACAGGGGGCCGTGTCCCGCTTCGAGAGCCGAGATCGTCGCCTGCGCTTCCCGTAGGCGCCGTTTCTCCTGCACGAGCCTGAGGATCCACCCTCCATATTCCAGCAGCGGATGGTAGAGCGCGTGGCGGCGATAATGCGGGTAGAGGAACCACAGAAACGCATTTGGCAGATTGTAGAGCAGGTCGTAGGCGGCTTCCGCCAGAAACGTCTGGGTATAGCGGCGCGTCCAGTCGGGTTCGGGCACGTCACGGGCTGCCCGCAGGATATGGTCGGGATCATCCGGAAAGTGCGAGTTGGTCGACATGCCGTCGCGCTCGAGCGTCAGCCAGTCCGGTCGCAGGTACCCCATTTCGATCACGTAGATGTCGATCGAGAGCCGCTTCGCAGCCTGCGTCGCCACCCGGTGGTAGGGGCGTTCCTCGCCCAGAAGGACGAGGTCGGTCACGCCGTGGCGCGTCAGAAAATCGGCAATCCAGCCGGCCCACGCCTCCGGGCGCCCCCGAAACGCGTATCCTCCGCGCCGGCGCCAGAAGATCCGGTCGCCGATATTGAGGTTCACCCGCAGGCAGGCATGCCCCTCAGCTTCCAGCCGGTCGGCGATCTTCATGAAGAGCGGCGACGACGGTCCTTCGAGAAACAGGAACACCCGCTGTGTCGTGCCGGATGCGTGCGTGCCGCCAAGGGTCATCGCCGCCTAGTCCAGCTCGTCCTTGTGAAGGTTCGCATGCTTCAGCATGGCCTTCAGCAGGTTCCAGGGCTCTTCGTTGCGCGGGAACACGGGCCCCTGCTGCAGCGTGCGGGCCGCCGCCAGCGGCGTGATGAAATAATCGGTGCGCGGGTCCGGGAAGGGGTCGGCGAAGGATTTCAGCAGCGGCGCATGGTCGCCGTAGAACACGAGCCAGACCGGCCGGTCGAGCTTGTTCAGATGATCGACCAGTTGGCCGAGCGCCCTGTCCGACTGCTGCAGGATCTCCAGATAGATACTGACGGGATCGCTATAGCCGGGAACGCGGCCGGGCTCCCACGGGCCGTGATTGGCCATGGAGGCGACGAAGATGAAGCTGCCCTTGTCGTCCTTTTGCTTGTCCACCGCCTCGATCACCTTGCGCGTCAGCGCGGTATCGGAGACATAGGGCCCGTCGCGCGCCGGATCGTGATCGAAAGCGTCCAGCATCGTCATCTCCTCGAAGCCGAGCAGCGGCATCGCCTTGTGGCGGAGGAAAAACGTGCGGTCGTAGGGGTGGATGAAGTGCGTCCGCCAGCCCGCCTTCTTGAGCTTGGTCGGCCACACCACATCGGTGTAGTGCCGCGCCCGGAGATAGGGGTAGCTGGCATCCACATGAATATCGTCGGGCTGCAGCCCGCTCAGAACGGCAAATTCGGTGCGCAGCGTATACCCACCCTCGAACACCGTCGCGATGCGTCCCCACTGCGTGGAGAGCTTCTGCAACCGGTCGATGGTCGGAAGGCGAATGGAGTTGACGCCGTAATGGCGCATGTCGAGGAAGGACTCCGACTGCCAGACGACGACGAGCGGCGCCTTGTTCTCCGCATCATGCCCGATGAGGTCGTTGACGGCGGCGAAGAAGGCGCCGGATAGCTCGTTGACGATCTTCTCCCGGCGGACGCCGAGCCAGATGATGAAGTGGAACACGACGGAGGAGAAGGTGCCGAAACGGACGGTGCTGACCTTGGCATCGGGCTTGCCGACGAGCCGCTGCACGAGGTCCGCCGTCGGTGTGTTGACCGGGCCCCAGAAGAGCGAGATCCAGGGCAGCGCGGCGGCGATGACCATCACCACGACATAGAACGGCTCGGCATGGTTCGGGAGCACGTTCGGCTCGAAATACATGTAGAGGCCGGACACGCCGAAGACATAGCCGAAAGCGACGAACCAAAAGACGATGTTCAGGGAGTTCGCATAGAAGATCGACTTGTATTTGAAGACATCCGCCACCAGCGCGATGTCGGAAAACACCAGGGGTTCGCGGATGAACCGGAACTTGGCGCGCGAGATCGCGGTGAAGATGATGAAGAAGCTCATGCAACCAGCAGCACCATACAGCGGGCGCCAGGAGATGGCGAAGAAGAACGCATAGATGATGGCGACGACCGGCATGCGGGCTATGCCGTCGCGCAGCCCGTGCCACACAGTCCTGTTTGCCGGCATGTTGCGGCGACGCTCGCGCGCGGGCAGAGCGAACCTGTCGGTGAACCACGCAACGAGGAACGAGAGCGTGAAGCAGACGAGGATCAACGAGACCGGATGATCGTGAAGCTGGAGCGATGTCGACGGCAAACGAAACCCTTCAATATCGCGGCGTGAGCGCCGTCACGTCGCGCCCGAGTTCTAGAGGCAATCACGATGGGTGACAAGCGTTGTCACGGTTCCGTTACTCTCTGTAGGCGGCGAATCTGCCGGTCGAAGTGCCAGTCGATGAGGGGGCGCACGAGCGGAGCGAGCCTCCCGAGCGCGAGAAGCGTCAGCCCGAAATAGATGTCGAAGCGCCCGCGATCGAGTGCCAGCACCATGTGGGTCGCCACCTGCTCGGCGCTCCAGGGCTTGACCTGACCCATGATCACCTCGGCTTCCGCCGGACGTGCCGCGCGTTCTCGCTCCAGTTGTGGCGTTTGGGTATCGGGCGGGAAGCAGATGGAGACCGTGACGCCCCTAGGCTTTGCTTCCGATCGCAAGGCCTCGGCAAAACCCCGCAGCGCGAATTTCGATGCGCAATAGGCGGCATATCCGGGAATGCCGATCAGCCCCGCGCCGGATGAGACGAGCATGATACGCCCCCGTCCGCGTGCGCACATCTGCGCATAGACGGCACGGACCGCATGGACGGAGCCGGACAGGTTGACGGCGATCTGGCGATCGAAGTCGGCTTCCGTCTGGTCTTCGAAAGGGGATGGCTCCACAATGCCGGCCGAGCAGATCAGGATGTCGCAGGGACCGGCTTCCGCCTCGCAGGCGCGGATCGCCGCGCCGACGGCGTCCGCATCCGCGACATCCGCCGCGGCGATGTGAACGCGCCCTTCGTTTCCCTCGCGCAGTGCGATTTGCGCCGCTTCGAGCGCTGCCGTGCCGCGCGCGATGAGAGAAACGCGATAGCCGCGACCAACATAGATCCGTGCCACGGCGAGGCCGATACCGCTCGATCCACCGGTGATGACCACATGTGTCATGCGACGCCCAGCGGTCTGGACGCGTGCGTCACCGAAGACCGTGGCGCCCGTTTCACCGGGCCGCCAGAAGTTTCATCATCTGCTGGATGTCGATGGAGGCCAGCCCGAAATTGCGGTCGGTGAGGTCTTTGAGCTTCTCCGCCGTCAGCGCCACCGTCTTGCGGATCTGCTCTTCGGTGTGCTCGCTGGTGATGAAGAAGCGCAGGCGCGCCAGGCCTTCGGGCACGGCAGGGTGAATGATCGGCAGCGCATTGACGCCGGCCGCCAGGAGGTCGTTCGAAAGCTGCACCGCCCGCAGGCTGTCGCCGACGAGAACCGGTACGACGGAGAAACCGGCGCTGAGCCCAGTGTCGAGACCGGCTTCCTGCGCAAGCTTCAAAAACAGCGTTCCGTTGCGCCGGAGGGCTGCGGCACGCTGCGGCTCGCTCTCCAGAATATCGAGGCTGCCGATGGCCGCGGCCGTCAGCGCCGGTGCAAGGCCGACGCTGTAGACGAAACCGCCTGCCGTTGCCTTGAGGACGGAAGCAAGCGCCGCGTTGCCGGCGATATAGCCGCCACAGCTTGCCGTCGTCTTCGACAGCGTGCCCATCCAGATATCGACCTCTTTCGGGTCGATGCCGTAATGCTCGAACGTGCCGCGACCCCGACGGCCGAGAATGCCGAGGGAATGCGCCTCGTCCACCATCAGCCAGAAGCCGTATTCCGCCTTGAGCTTGAGGATGGCCGGCAGGTTCGCCACGTCGCCATCCATCGAATAGATGCCTTCGACGACCACGAGGATGCGACGGTAGTCGCCGGACACCGTCCGCAGCACCGTTTCGAGGTCCTGGGCGTCGTTGTGCTTGAACAGACGACGCGTGGCGCCCGAAAGCTTGATGCCGGCAAGGGCGCTGTTGTGGATGAACTCGTCATGGACGACGAGATCCTTCGGGCCGAGCAGGCAGCTGATCGCCGCGACATTGGTCAGGTAACCGCTAACGAAGCAAACCGCGGCATCCACGCCGTAGAAACGGGCGATCCGCTCTTCCAGTTCGCCATGCACCGGACGCTCGCCGGCCACGAGGCGGCTGGCCGACGCCGAAATGCCATAGGTGCCGATCGCCTCGTTCGCCTTCTCCAGCACATGCGGGTGACGGTTGAGGCCGAGATAGTCGTAGGAGGCGAAGTTGATCAGCTCGCGACCATTGATGATGGTCGTCGCGCCGGCCGCCGTCGCATGGGCACGGTAGAAGGGATTGTCGATACCGAGCTGCGCGCTCGCCGCCTCCTGGGTCTGCACCTGCTTGAATTCCGGCAGGTCCTCGAACCGCATCTGCGTCCGGCGCACCGGCGTCGGAACCTCGCGTTCGGAGCGGGCCATCCGGTTGCGCTCGGACGACTGATGCGTGTTGCGCATCCGGTCGAGCAGGTTCTCCCGGATGCTGCTGTTCATCTTCGATGCGGCAGGTTGCCGGTCGTCGCTCATTGGCTTGCAGCTTTCTCCGGAGACGTCGCCTTATGGCGCTGGGTCAGTTCGTTCAGGATCTTGTCTTCCGTCGGCGGCTCTTCCTCGTCGCTTCCCTGGTCGCGCTTGCTGACCTTTTCGTACAGCTTGTGCGCAACGTCCCCAACGGTCGTATTGTCGGCGACGCCCGAGAGTGGCATGTCGAAGCCCGTATTCTGCTGGAAGCTGATGCCGAGTTCAACGGCCATCAAACTGTCCAGCCCGATTTCCTTCAAGACCTTGTTCCGGGAGATCGTATCCTTGGAAACCCGCAGAATTGCGGCGATTTCGTTGGCCACGAGCTCATAAAGCAGATCTTCGCCCTCCTGCGGCGATTTGCCCTCGATCATGGCGACGAGATCGAGCGTGCTGCCGTCGCTGCTGCCGGTATGCTGGTCGGCGGTGCGCATTACCACCTCGAACAGCGGCTGGCGAACGACCGGCAAATTGCGCGCGGCCGCCCAGTCGAACTCGGCAATCATGGCGGTCGCGGCATTCACCGTGCCGGGGTCGGCAACGATATAGGCTTCCACCTGGTCGAGCGCCGCCTGTGCCTTCAGCGCGGTCTTGCCGATGCGCTTCGACAGGATGTCGTTGACCTCGGTATTCTGCGCCAAATAGCCGGTATCGGCGATCGCGCCGAAGCCGATGGCGAGACCCTTCAGTCCCGCTGCCCGCCGCGCCTGCGCCAGTCCCTCGAGATAGCCGTTGGCCGCGACGTAATTGCCCTGGCCGGGATTGCCGACCAAGGTCGTTGCCGACGAGAACAGCAGGAAGAGGTCGAGATCGTCCTTCCGCGTCAGGCTGTCGAGCACGGCAGCGCCCTTCGCCTTGGTATCGATGACGGGGCGGTTACGCGCCCGGTCGAGATTGGAGATCAGCGCATCGTCAAGCACCATGGCGGCATGAATGATGCCTTTCAGCGGGCCTTCGCGCCGCAGCGTTGCGAGCATCGCGACCGTCGCATCGACATTGGTGATATCGCAGGCGTGAACGCTGGCAACGACGCCCTTGGCGTCCCAGCGCTGGATCGCGTCCAGCGTTTCGGCATCGGCCACACCGCGACGGGTGGTGAGCGCGATCCGGCGGGCACCCTTTTCCACGAGCCAGTTGGCAGCGGCAAGGCCGAAGCCGCCGATACCGCCGACGACCAGATGCACGCCGTCGCCGGATACCGTCATCCGCGCGCCGGCGGCTGCCGAAACGGAATCCCGGCCGGCAACAGGCGGAAGCACGACGATCTTGCCGATATGCCCGGCATTCTGCATCAGGCGGAAGGCATTGCCGATCTCGTCATGCGCGAAGGCACGATAGGGCAGCGGCACGAACTTGCCCTCTTCGAACAGCTGTCCGACCTCGGCGAAGATCCGCTTGGTCAGGTCCGGCTGGTTGACAAGCAGCTGGTCGGCATCGATGCCGAAATAGCTGATGTTCCGGCGGAACGGGCGAAGCCCGATCTTGCTGTCGGCAAAGTAGTCGCGCTTGCCGAGTTCCAGGAACCGGCCGAAGGGTTTGACCAGCGACAGGCTCTGCTCCATCGCCTCGGCAAAGAGCGAGTTCAGAACGAGATCGACGCCCTCGCCATGGGTCACGGCACGAATGTCCTCCACGAAGGACAGCGAACGCGAATCGAAGACGTGATCGGCACCCAGCATCGTCAGGAAGTGACGTTTTTCGCGGGTGCCGGCGGTGGCGATCACCTTGGCACCGGCATGCTTTGCCACCTGCAGCGCTGCAAGGCCGACACCGCCGGCCGCGCCATGGATGAGGATGGTCTCGCCGGCGCGGATGCGACCGAGTTCGATCATCGCATAATAGGCCGTGAGGAAGGCGACCGGAACCGTGGCGGCGGCAACCGGGCTGACCGTTTCCGGCAACCGGGCGATGCCGGCGCGTGCGACCACCGCATGCGTCGAGAAGGCAGCCGAGGCCATGGCCATGACGGGATCGCCGATGGCAAGGTCCGTGATCTCGCTGCCGAGCGCGACCACGTGGCCGGAAAGCTCCATGCCGATCGTCGCACCGGCAAATCCGTCCTCAAGCGCCTCTTCCGGAAGAAGGCCCATGGCCCACATCACGTCACGGAAGTTGAGACCGGTGGCCGCGACTTCAACGACGACATCCGTCGGGCCGGGTTTCGGCAGGCTGGTGGCTTCCCATGCGATGCTGCCGACCTGCGAGGCCACCCGCTGGCGGATGGTCGCAGCCTCGAAGGACTGCGTCTGGCGAAGGGTGCCTTCGACCGGGCCGGGAACGGCCCGGATCTCCTGCGCATGACCGTCGATGACGGCCCATTCGCGGTTCTCGTGTTCACTCTCGATCAGCGCTGCCGCGAGAGCGAGCACTGTCTCGACTTCAGACGGGGTCGCAGCGGGAGCGTCGACCGCGTGGAGATCGATCAGGTCGTACTCGTTCTGGAGAACGCGGCAGAAGGTCCAGACGCCGCTGTTCAGCGCCGACGTTGCGGCGACCGGCGATCCGCCCGGGGCAACCAGTGCCAGGTGCGGACGCTCGTCGCCCGTGGGTTCACGATCCGCATGATGCGCGCGGACGGCTTCGCCGAAGGCACTGAGCGACAGGACGATGGTCTGCAGGTGCTCGGAATCCTCAAGCGTATCTGCGGACGGCGCAGGCGACAGGTAGACCGCCCGGATGGCGCGCCCCTGAAGCGCCTTGAACGCATCGAGAAGCTGCACCTTGTCGGTCTCTTCGCCCGTGAGCGTCACGGGCATGATCGCACAGTCGGAAATGGATGCCGGCAAGGCGGCGGTCGCCGCCGCTGTCCCGAGCACAAGGATCGGGTGATGCGATACGGGTGCCGCAACGTCTGGCGACGCTGCGTCGAGCGCGGATCGGCCTGCTCTCGCCTCGAGCGCGATCAGCGCGCCGTAGGCCCCTTCGCGATCATCGACGACGATATCGGCCAGCCTCAGGTCGGAAAGACATTTTTCCCACTGCGGTGCGGTTGCAAACCGACCGATCGGGAATTCCGGCGACTGGCTTCGGGCAAACCATCCGTCCGTCAGGCCATAGGCGAAATCGCTGAACACGGTCGGCGCTGTCGTCACGGCGATGAAGGCGCCGCCTGGGCGTAGGGCGTGACCGAGAATGCCACGAAGCGACGGATCTTCGTCCGCCAGGGCAAACAGCATCTCGGATGCACTGACGACGATATCGACCGTCTTGACCGACGTGAACGCGTCCTTCTTCAGGACGGATACGCGCGCATCGTCTTCGAACGCGATTTCAAGGTTGCGTTGCGCATTGTCGCGCGGCTCGATCACGGCAAGGCTTGCGCCATGGCGCACGGCAAGAGCCGCAAGGCGCCGCGTGAAATTGGCCGACACGGTGCCAAGCTCGATGATGCGAAGGCCGTTTTCGGCCGACGAGAGAGCCTGCTCCAGTGCCGTGTACACCATGTCGGTCCGCTGGCGGGTGGCTAGCGAGTGGACGGCCTGATGATCGAGCGTGGCCTCGCTGATGAAACCCGTCGTCTGAACGACGGTGTCTTCGCCGCCCTGGCCGGAGAGTTCCGTAGCATAAAGCGCCGACAGGCGATCGAGCGCTTCCGTGTAGGCATCGTTGATCAGCACGGCCTCGACGGCGCGTGCGGCATTTTCAGCGTAGAGTTCCTTCAGGATTTCGCTGACCGGAGGCAGAGCGAAGTCCGCCGCCACTGTCCAGCGATTGTCGGTATGCTCTGCAAGGCCTGCATCTCCGAGGACGACGAGGCAGTTGCTGAGGAAGCAGCGGAAGCCGACATCGCCGGGCAGAAGCCGCATGTCTACCTGGTTGCCGCCGCGCGCGAGCTTCAGCGCGATTTCGTGGCAGGCCCGGTAGATGGCCGCGTTGAAGAGCAGCGTCGTGTTGTCGATCCCGTCGCCGCCATCGGCCGGCAGAAGGATAGCCGGCAGCGGCTTCGGCTGCGCGGGCCGCATGGCCGCCAGCGTATCGGAGGGCACGGCCTCGTAGTGGTACGACAGCATGTCCAGCGTCTTGTGCTGGCGCAGATAGGTCCGGCGGAAGCGGCAGTCGTCGAACGCGGCGACGAGCTTGCCGTCCTCGCCGTAAAAGCGGAACTTGGCCTTGATGGAGTTCGCGCTGACACGCTCCACCTCGGCGATCGCCCGCTTGATCACCTGGCCCGAGGCTGCAAGCCGAACCGAGCCGAACCGAACGGGGATATAGGGTGCGCCGCCAGCTTCGCCGGTAAACCGGCCAAACAGCGCCACCATGCCGTGGAAGGTCGCATCGACGGAGATCGGATTGAGGCTGTAGGACACGAACGGGTGTCCCGCCTCGGACGGCGTCTTCAGCTCGACATCGATGAACCGCTCACCGAACGCGACGGCTTTCGACAGCAGCTGGAATCTCGGGCCGTAATCCAGTCCGAACTGCCGCGCTGTCTCGTAGGCCTTCGCCGCAAGAACGGTTTCCGTCTTCTCGAGACCCTTGAAGTCGGGCCGGATGTGGTCGTTGCGCGCGATCGGCTTGCGGCAGCGGGCAACCGCATGCACCGCCCAGTCGTCTTCCGTCAGGCGCTCGCGCGAGCGGATCTCGATGTCGCCGGTTTCCGGCGACAGAAGCGTCGAGAGCTCCATGATCTTGGTGTCGCCGAGTTCCAGCGGGCGTACGATTTCAAGATTGGTGATCTCGACCTCGCTGGTGCCATAGAACTGCTGCGCCGCGGAGATCGCGATCTCGATGAAGCCGCTGCCCGGCAGGATGGACTTTCCATCGACGACGTGTTCGGCGAGATCCGGAAAGAGATGTCCGTCGATATGGTTCTTCCAGCTGCCGCCGTTCAGATCGGCGCGCCAGCCGGCAAGCGTATAGGGGACGCGGGAGCCGCGGCCGAAGAGATCAGCGCTGTCGCTGGTGACGGCCGGCCGGAGTTCGGTCGGCTCGAACGGCAGCAGCGGCAGGCGCACGGACGCATTCCGCTTGCCGAAGAGGCGCGCCGGATTGCAGTCGGCACCATGCGCGATGGCGCGGGCCATGGCGCGCGACACCGGGTCGATCCCCTTGGCCGCAACTTCCTTCAGCAAGGTGGGCACCACGATGCCCGGCGCGGTCGCCGCCTTGATTGTTTCCTTGACGTAGGACGACAGGATCGGGCGTGGCGAGATCTCGAGGAACAGCGTGCAGCCGAGTGCGATGGCCGCTTCCGTCGCGGCCTGGAAACGAACTGGCTCGCGCACGTTCTTCCACCAGTAGTCGACATCCAGCTGAGAGCCGTCGAGGCGCTCGCCTGTGACGGTGGAGAGATAGGCAATCTCGGTGGTGCGCGGCGCCAGGTCCGGAATATCGCCCATGAAGGCCTTTTTGGCCTGGTCGATGATAGGGTGGTGGAACGGGTAGTTGATGTCGAGGATCTGGACCGGGATCTTCGCCTTGCGGGCGGCATCCCGGAACGCGGTCACTTCAGCCACGGGACCGGAAATGGTCACGGAGTTGCGGGCATTGATGGCGGCAACGCAGACATTGGCGATGCCGTGCTTCTCCGCGAAGGCCTGAGCGGCCTCGTCGCCGAGCATGACGGCGGCCATGGTGCCCTTGCCGGCCAGCAGGTCCTGATGCAGAGAGCGTTTTGCGACGATCGCCACCGCATCGACCAGCGACAGGGCGCCGGCCGCATAGGCTGCAGCGATTTCGCCGACGGAATGGCCGAAGACCGCCGTCGGCTTGATTCCCATGGCAACCAGCGAATCCGACAGGGCTGCCTGCACCGCAAAGAGCAGCGGCTGGGCGATCTTGGTGTCGGCCAGCTTATGGGCAAGATCCGGATCGGTCAGCAGCGCTGCGAGATCCAGGTCCGCGTGGAACTTGAACAGGGCGCTGATCGAGGTGAAGCACTGGCGGAAATGCAGGTTTTCGCGGAAGGCGTCCGCACCCATGCCGGCCCACTGCGAGCCGTTTCCGGAAAACACGAAGGCGACCTTCGCATCCCGCGTCACGGCTTCGCCGGTCTCGCCGAGATCGGACGCCGGAGCTTCGATATGGCTCGAAATGGCGCGGATGATGTCTTCGGGGTTCTCGCTGCGTGCCGCAAAGCGGTGGCGCATGGCCGTACGGTTCACACCGGACGCGGCGATGATGGCACGGGCCTCCTCGCGGGAGGCCTTGGCGAAGGACGACTTGTAGGCGCGCAGAAGCTCTTCGAGGCTGCTCGCCGTATGGGCGCTCGCCATGAACATATGACCGGAAGCCGCGTTGCGCTGGCGGTCTTCGGATACGGGCTCGGGATCGGAAATCACGACATGCGCATTGGCGCCGCCGAAGCCGAAGGAGTTGATGCCGGCGAGGCGCGCGCGCTTGCCACGCAGAAGCTCGATCGGGTTCGCCGTGACGCGCACGTTCAATCCGTCGAAGTCGATGTTTTCGTTCGGCGTATCGAAATGCAGCGATGCCGGAAGATAATTGTTCTCGAGCGCCATGACGGCCTTCAGCATGCCGAAGAGGCCGGATGCAGGCTCGGTGTGCCCGATATTCGACTTGATGGAGCCGATCGGTACCGGCGCGCGCCGGTTGGTGCCGATGACCGTGCCGATCGACCAGACTTCCGCCGGGTCGCCGACCTTGGTGCCGGTCCCATGGCCTTCGACGAAGGCGACCTGGTTGGCGTCGATATTGTTGCCTTCGTAGATCGACCGCAGCAGGGCTGCCTGGGACTCGCGCGACGGCAGAGAAATGCCGTTCGTGCGGCCGGCCGAGTTCGTGCCCGTCGCGACGATGCGCGCGTAGCTGCGATCCTTTTCCTGCCGGGCCCGATCGGAGCGGCGCAGGACGAACACGACGCCGCCTTCGGCACGCACATATCCAGCGCCGTCGTTGTCATAGGCGCGGCACAGGCCCTCGGGCGACAGCATGCGCGCCTGCGCAAACCCGACGAAGGGCAGGGGATGGGCGAGAATATTGATGCCGCCGACGATGGCGGTGTCGATCTCTCCGGCATTCAGCGCCCGCATCGCCTGGTCGAGCGCGACGATGGAGGACGAACAGGCCGTATCGATGGTCATGGACGGGCCACTAAGCCCGAAGATGTGGGAGATTCGGTTCGAAATGACGGACAGCGTATTGCCGGTCATGAAGTAGGGGCCGGCAGCCGCCGGGTCTTCGACCGTGAGGTTCGCATGGTCGAGGCTCGACGCGCCGACATAGACGCCGACATTTTCGCCCTGGAGCGAGGTCAGCGAGATGTTGGCGTCTTCGACCGCGCGCCACGCCAGTTGCAGGAGAACGCGCTGCTGCGGATCCATATACATGGCTTCGCGCTGCGACATGCCGAAGGCGGCGGGATCGAAACCATAGATGTCGTCGATCACCCCAGCGGCAAACGAATAGGTCTTGCCGGGGTTGCCCATCTCGGGATGCCAGAAGCGAGCAAGGTCCCACCGATCCGATGGAATCTGCGTTACCGCACATTTGCCCTGCCGCAGAAGCCGAAAAAGCGCTTGAGGCGAATCAGCTCCCGGAGCGACGCAGGCGCGCCCTATGATTTCTGCTGTCATCTTTTATCGAACGCTCTGAACTGTCTGCGGTGTGACTTGCTGATTGCACTTGGGTCCCGAAAAATCAATCAGAACTTCTCCTGGATGGCAGTCCCTGCCTCGGGACTCGGACACAATGACTCTGTGTATGTGAGGTATAACTAAAATAAATATCGTAGATATATGCGTCTAAATTTTCAACTTTACGGCGCAACAGCCAGCGCCTTGCTGAGTACAGCAACAAGCGGGCTCGTTTGTCGAGCGATTCATTTCGTTTTCTACCGACCATAAAAGAAGAAAGACCTTCCTTGCATGAATGGAGGATGAATGTACTTCAAACAGGCGGTGGATGACCCGAAAATGTGCAGGTTTTAAGGCCTGCTGGATGGTGCCGACCGACAGGGGCCTCATGCGTATGGCCCGGGAATCCGCCCCCATGCCAAGCCTCTACGCGGCGGTGGTTAGCAGAAGGCCTCCCGCAATGCCATAGGATAGAGGCCTTCCCAGGGGCAAATGCTGCAATGCGGGATGCAGGACCGAGCGTGGGGCGCGGTACGCATGCTCCGCGATCAGATCGTCACCTGTTCACCGAGCTCCACCACCCGGTTTGCCGGCAGACGGAAGTAGTCGGAGGGGTCGATGCCGATGCCGGCGAGCGCGATATAGAGGCGATCCTGCCACTTGGGCAGGCCGGAGTTCGGGTCGCTGATCAGGTTGCGCCGTCCGACATAAAACGACGTTTGCATGATCTCGAACTTGAAGCCTGCCTTCTTGCAGAGACCCAGCGCCTTGGACACGTTCTGGTCGTCCATGAATCCGAATGTGATCTGGATGCGGAGGAAGCGATCGGAAATCCGGACGAGTTCGATGCGGGACGCAGGCGGCACATAGGGCGTGTCGGCGGTGCGAACCGTCAGGATGACGTTCTGCTCGTGCAGGACGTGGTTGTGCTTGATATTGTGCAGCAGCACCGCCGGCGTCTTGTCGGGCACGCTGGTCAGGAACACGGCCGTGCCGGGAACGGCGACCGGGGCGTGATCGGACTTCTTCTCGATCGACCGGATGAAGGTTTCGAGCGGGATGTCGTTGCGCGCAGTCTTTTCGCGCAGGATCATCGAGCCCTTCCGCCATGTCCACATGATGACCATGATGGTCGCCGCCAGTAGGACGGGCACCCAGCCGCCATCATGGATCTTGAGGAGGTTGGCGGCGAGGAAGACCGTTTCGAGAAGCAGCAGCGGCAGGAGAACGGCGCCTGCGGCAACGGCGCTCCATTTCCACACCGAGCGCAGGAACTGGAACGCCATCAGGGTCGTCACCACCATCGCGCCGGTGACCGAGATACCATAGGCGGTCGCCAGCGACTCCGAATCCCCGAAGGTGAAGATGAGCACGAGAACCCCGACGAAGAGCAGCGTGTTGACGGCGGGAACGTAGATCTGCCCCGTATTCGTCTCGGAGGTGAAGGTGATCTGCAGGCGCGGGAGGAACCCGAGATGGACGGCCTGACGCGCGAGCGAAAACGCGCCGGTGATGACCGCCTGGCTGGCGATGATGGTGGCAGCCGTGGCCAGAAGCACGATCGGCAGCAGCGCCCAGTCGGGATACATCAGATAGAACGGGTTTTCCGCCGCCTCCGGATGCGCCAGCACGAAGGCGCCCTGGCCGAGATAGTTCAGCGCCAGCGACGGGAAGACGAGGATGAACCAAGCGACCTGGATCGGCTTGCGGCCGAAATGGCCGAGATCGGCATAGAGCGCTTCGGCCCCGGTGACGGTGAGGAACACCGCGCCGAGCACGATGAGCCCGACGAAGCCGGCATGGGTGATGAACCAGACGGCGTTGATCGGATTGAGCGCTTCGAGGATCGTGTAGTCGTCGCCGATATGCAGGAGGCCGCCCCAGGCCATGGCCAGGAACCAGAGAACGGTGATCGGCCCGAAGAAATTGGAAACGGCGGCCGTGCCGCGCGACTGTACGGCGAAGAGGCCGACCATCATCGCGGCCGAGATCGGTAGGACGTAGCCGCTCAGCGCCGGTGTCACGAGCTTCAGCCCCTCGACGGCGGACATCACCGACAGCGCCGGCGTGATCATGGCATCCCCGATGAACAGGGCGGCGCCGATGATGCCCGCGAAGAACAGCACCGGCATGTAGCGGCCCGTCTTCTTCATCAGAAGGGCGAGAAGCGACAGCGTGCCGCCTTCGCCGTCATTGTCGGCGCGCAGGAGAAAGAGGACATACTTGAAGGTGACGATGATCGTCAGCGTCCAGACCATCAGCGAGATGAGGCCGATGACCTCGTTATGGCTGATGCCGTCATGCGAGAATGGGCGGAGCGCTTCGCGAAACGCATAGAGCGGGCTGGTTCCGATGTCGCCATAGACGACACCGATGGATCCCATGAGCAGGACGAGAAATTTCTTCGTGCCTGCGGTGTCCTGCTGGGCAGGGCCGGCGGATGCGGTCATGGAATGTCAGACTTTCCTTCACGTCTCGCACCGGGCAAGACACGTTGCGTGCGCGAAACAGCTGGCTCGACACGTCCGTCTCGAGGCGCCAAGCGCCGTCTGTCACGGCGCCTGCGAGCCCAGGCGGACACTGTATCCCGGCCGTTTCGAACACACCGTTACAATTATTGTCCGGTCGCGAGCAAGCCCGAAGACGCGCCGCCTGTCGGCATCCCGAAATCTTGGCACAGGAGCGCTTGCGCATTCTGTTGCGCTGCACAAGAATAGGCGAATGCGCCACGCCGATCTCACGATCCTCGTCATCGATGAAAATGCCATCCGGTCCTCGATCATCGAGGAGGGCCTGCGCGAGGCCGGGCATCTCAAGGTCACGGTGATCCACGAGGTCAACGGCGTCGCCCGGATCATCGAGACGCTGAAGCCGGATGTCATCATCATCGATCTCGAAAATCCGAACCGGGACATGATGGAGCATCTCTTCCAGCTGACCCGCACCGTCAGCCGCCCGATCGCCATGTTCGTCGATCGTTCGGATACGGCCTCGATCGAAGCGGCCGTCGATGCCGGCGTTTCCGCCTATATCGTCGATGGTCTGCGCAAGGAGCGGGTGAAGCCGATCCTCGACATGGCCGTCAGCCGGTTCAACGCGTTCTCCAGGCTGCAGCGGGAACTGGCGGAAGCGAGATCCGCGCTCGAGGAGCGCAAGGTCGTGGAACGCGCCAAGGGCATCATGATGAAGATGCGCGGTCTCTCCGAGGAGGAGGCGTTCACCCTGTTGCGGCAGACCGCCATGAACGAGAAGAAGAAGATCGCCGATATCGCGCAAAGCGTCGTGACGGCGGCGGGTCTGCTGACATGATCGCTGCGTTCCGCTGCCGCCCCATAGACCGGAGGATACGCCCATGACGACAACGCTGATCTCCCCCGGCGCAGCGTCTGCGGCGCCTGGCGCTGCCCTTGCGGCACCGGCACGCGGTGCGAAGAGCGAGGGTGCACGCGTCCTCAGGGCCGGCTTCATTCCGCTTGTCGATGCTTCCGTGCTGATTGCGGCGGCCGAGTTCGGTTTCGCGGCCCGCGAGGGACTGGCGCTCGACCTCGTGCGCGACGTGTCCTGGGCCAATGTGCGGGACCGCCTGGCATTCCGTCAGTTCGACATTGCCCATATGCTCTCGCCGATGCCCGTCGCCTCCATGCTGGGGCTCGGCTCCAACCCGTCGCCGACGATCACGCCGTTTTCGCTGGGGCGGGGTGGCAATGCCATCACGCTCTCGACCCGGCTCTTTGCCCGCATGCGCGATGCCGGCGCCCCGGAGGGCGCTGATGCGCTCGCGCATGCAAGGGTGCTCCGCCGCGTTCTCGACGGGATGCGGGATGCCGGCGAGGCGCCACCCACCTTCGGCATGACCTATCCGTTCTCGTCTCACAATTACGAGTTCCGCTACTGGCTCGCCGCCGGCGGTATCGACCCGGACCTCGACGTGAAGCTCGTCGTCGTTCCCCCGCCGTTGACCTCCGATGCGCTGGCCGCGGGCGCCATTGACGGCTTCTGCGTCGGGGCGCCATGGAATATGGTGGCATCGGAACGCGGCGTCGGCCGCATCGTCGCCGCCAAACAGGACATCTGGCCGTCGGCGCCCGAAAAGGTCATCGGCATGCGGCCGGACTGGGCGGAGAGCCATCCCGAAACCGTGTCCCGCCTGCTGGTCGCGCTGGATGCCGCCGCCCGGTGGTGCGACAGGGGCGAAAACCACGACGAACTCGCAGCGCTTCTCGCGCAGCCGAACTACATCGCCGCTCCGGTCGATATCATCCGCCGGGTGCTCGCCGGCGAGTTCAGCCTCGATGACACCGGCGAGCGTCGGGTGATCCCGGATTACTTCACCTTCCATGGCGGCTTTGCGAACTATCCCCGGCCGAGCCACGCGCTCTGGACATATAGCCAGATGCTCCGCTGGGGGCAGGCCGAGTGGTCGCCGGCGCTGGCGGAAAAGGCTCTCTCAGCCTACCGGCCCGATCTCTATCGCGCCGCTTTGGGTACAGGCCCCGCCGATGCCGATCTCAGGGCGGAAGGGACATCCTTCGGCGACCGCTTCATGGATGGCTTCACCTTCGATCCCCAGGCCATCCCGGATTATGTCGCCGCCTTTCCCGTCCGCTACGAGCGGGTTGCGGGCTCCCTCAGCGACGACGCCTGATGGTGACGGTGCCGTTTTGCGATGCATGCTTTTCGCTGCGTTGCAGGCATGTGGCTAGAAGATAAGCAAAGAGCAGATTGGTTATATTTCAAGCACAGTCGTGATTTTCCTTTCGAAACAACCTCTTGATCGAGCTTTCGGCATTTGGCACGCCGCTTGCTTCTGAGGTATTGCTCAGTCAACGGCGATTGAAGCGAAAGAGCGCAAGACGCGCTCACCCAATGACACCGACGTCGCAAGGTTTTTGCTCCGGAGCTTCAGGCTCCTTGAGAAGCATTTTCCGAGCGGCGTTTTTTTGTGCCGAAATTTCCAAGCTTCCGCCCGTTTCACCAGAGGATATCCTTCGATGACCCGCATTCCGACCCCGTCCCTGAGCCGCCGCTCGATCCTCAAGACCACGGCCACCGCAGCACTCCTTACGGCCATGAAGGCTGCTTTCCCCAGTGGCGCCTTTGCGCAAGGGGCAGGGCCGGAGACCACCAAGGCAACGCTCGGCTTCATCGCGCTGACGGACAGCTCGCCACTGATCATCGCCAAGGAAAAGGGCTTCTTCGACAAGCACGGCATGACCGAGGTGAATGTCGTCAAGCAGGCGTCCTGGGGCACAACGCGCGACAATCTGGTGCTCGGCTCGGCCGGTAACGGCATCGACGGCGCGCATATCCTCACCCCCATGCCCTACCTCATCTCGGCCGGCAAGGTGACCCAGAACAACCAGCCGCTGCCCATGTCCATCCTCGCCCGGCTCAACCTCGATGCCCAGGCGATCTCCGTCGGCTCGGCCTATGCGGATTTGAAGGTCGGCATCGACTCGGGCGTGCTGAAGGAAGTTTTCGCCAAGAAGAAGGCCGAGGGCACGGCTGCCAAGGTCGCCATGACCTTCCCCGGCGGCACGCACGATCTCTGGATCCGCTACTGGCTGGCAGCCGGCGGCATCGATCCGGATACGGATGTCGAAACCATCGTCGTTCCCCCGCCGCAGATGGTCGCCAACATGAAGGTCGGCACCATGGACTGTTTCTGCGTCGGCGAGCCGTGGAATGCGCAGCTGGTCAACCAGGGCATCGGCTACACCGCGGTCAACACGGCCGAGATCTGGGACAAGCACCCCGAAAAATCCTTTGCGATGCGCAGCGACTGGGTGGAAGCCAACCCGAATGCCGCCAAGGCACTGACCATGGCCATCATGGAAGCCCAGCAGTGGTGCGACGACATGGTCAACAAGGAAGAGATGGCCGCCATCATCGGCAAGCGCGCCTGGTTCAACGTGCCGGCAAAGGACATCGTTGGCCGCCTGAAGGGTCAGTACGACTACGGCAACGGCAAGGTGGTCGACCAGAGCCCGCACCTCATGAAGTTCTGGGCCGACCACGCTTCCTACCCCTACCAGAGCCATGACGCCTGGTTCCTGACCGAGGATATGCGCTGGGGCAAGTATGCGCCGGACACCGACATCAAGGCGCTGATCTCCAAGGTCAACCGCGAGGACATCTGGCGCGCCGCCGCCAAGGATCTCGGCATTACCGACGTACCCGCCTCCACATCGCGCGGCGTCGAGACCTTCTTCGACGGCAAGACCTTCGATCCGGCAAACCCGGAAGCCTACCTGCAGAGCCTGTCGATCAAGCGCTTCGCCTGACCGGACCCGATGGGCCGGCGCCTTGTGCTCCGGCCGCAACCCTCATTCTCAGGAGACCGGCATGTCCGTCACCAATCTCAACACGGCCCCCGCCAAGGCAAA
Organism: Rhizobium sp. PP-CC-3G-465; assembly: GCF_004343445.1. Lineage (NCBI taxonomy): Bacteria > Pseudomonadati > Pseudomonadota > Alphaproteobacteria > Hyphomicrobiales > Rhizobiaceae > Rhizobium > Rhizobium sp. PP-CC-3G-465. The sequence continues at coordinate 2,057,031 of NZ_SLYH01000001.1, read as the reverse complement.
GCCGAGTGCTCAGGTCGTCACCTTCTCCGCGCCGGCCAAGCGTCCGGCCCCATCGCAGCTCATGCGGCGCCTCTCGGCCATTGCAAGTGATCTCGTGCCGCCGCTCGTCACGCTGCTCGTCCTGCTCGCCGCCTGGGAGCTCATCTGTTCCTCCCCGACATCGAGCCTGCCATCCCCGACCCGGGTGATGGCCGAGAGCTGGGATCTCATCGTCCACCCCTTCTACATCGGTCAGGGCACCGACCAGGGCATGGCCTGGCACATCATGGCCAGCCTTCAGCGCGTGGCGGTCGGCTATGCCATCGCCGTCGTCGTCGGCATCGCCATGGGCGTGCTCGTCGGGCAAAGCCAGTGGGCCATGAAGGGTCTCGACCCGATCTTCCAGATCCTGCGCACCGTGCCGCCGCTCGCCTGGCTGCCGCTGTCGCTCGCCGCCTTCCGGGACGGCAATCCCTCGGCGATCTTCGTCATCTTTATCACCGCGGTCTGGCCGGTCATCATCAACACCGCCGTCGGCATCCGCAATATCCCGCAGGACTACCAGAACGTCGCCAAGGTGCTACGCCTCAACCAGTTCGAATATTTCGCCAAGATCATGCTGCCGGCCGCCGCCCCCTACATCTTCACGGGCCTGCGCATCGGCATCGGCCTCTCTTGGCTCGCCATCGTCGCGGCCGAAATGCTCATCGGCGGCGTCGGCATCGGCTTCTTCATCTGGGATGCGTGGAATTCGTCGCTCATCAGCGACATCATCGTCGCCCTCATCTACGTCGGCGTCGTCGGCTTCTTCCTCGATCGCTTCATCGCATTCATCGGCCGCCTGGTCACCCGCGGCACTGCAACGGCCTGAAGGAGAACGTTTCCATGGCAAAATCCTATCTCTCCATCGAACTGGTCGACAAGTCGTTCGAGCGCAACGGCCAGGTCTCCGAAGTCCTCAAGCAGGTCTCGCTCGGCGTCGAAAAGGGCGAGTTCATCTCGATCATCGGCCATTCCGGCTGCGGCAAGTCCACGCTGCTCAACCTCGTCGCCGGCCTGACCAAAGTCACCAGCGGTGCGGTGCTGCTCGAAAATAAGGAAGTCTCCGAGCCCGGCCCGGAGCGCGCGGTGGTCTTCCAGAACCACTCGCTCCTTCCCTGGCTCACCGTCTACGAAAACGTGTCGCTTGCCGTCGACAAGGTCTTCTCCCGCAAGAAGTCGAAGGCGGAACGCCATGACTGGGTGATGCGCAATCTCGATCTCGTGCAGATGACCCATGCGAAGGACAAGAAGCCCTCCGAAGTGTCCGGCGGCATGAAGCAGCGCGTCGGCATCGCCCGTGCGCTCGCCATGGAGCCGAAGGTGCTGCTGCTCGACGAGCCCTTCGGCGCGCTCGATGCGCTCACCCGCGCCCACCTGCAGGATCAGGTCATGCAGATCCATGCGAAACTCGGCAACACCGTGCTGATGATCACGCACGACGTGGACGAGGCCGTACTGCTCTCCGACCGCATCGTCATGATGACCAACGGCCCGGCGGCCCGCATCGGCGAGATCCTCGACGTGCCGATCGCCCGCCCGCGCAACCGCATCGAGCTGGCCACCGACCGCAGCTACCTGAAGTGCCGGGAAGCCGTCCTGAAATTCCTCTACGAGCGCCACCGCCTCGTGGAAGCCGCTTGAAGGAGAGGATGACATGAAACAGAAACTGGTCATCATCGGCAACGGCATGGCGCCCGGCCGCATGCTGGAAGAACTCTTCGAACAGGCCCCCGGCCTCTACGACGTCGTGATCTTCAACGCCGAGCCGCGCGTTAACTACGACCGCATCATGCTGTCGCCGGTCCTCTCCGGCGAGAAGCTCTACGAAGACATCGTCATCCATGGCGACGACTGGTACGCCCGCCACGGCGTGACGCTGCACAAGGGCGCGAAGGTCACCGGCATCAACCGCACCGCCAAGACCGTGACCTCGGCGAACGGCGTCACCGAGAGCTACGACAAGCTGGTTATTGCGACCGGCTCGCTGCCCTTCATCATCCCCGTACCGGGACACACGCTGCTCGGCGTTCTCGCCTATCGCGATCTGGACGATGTCGAGAAGATGCTCGATGCCACCAAGCGCGGCGGTCGTGCCATCGTCATCGGCGCCGGTCTGCTCGGGCTTGAGGCCGCCTACGGCCTCAAGCGCCAGGGCATGGATGTCACCGTCATCCACATCATGCCCACCATCATGGAGCGCCAGCTCGATCCGCCGGCGGCCTACCTGCTCGAAAAGGCCCTCAACGATCGCGGCATCGAGATCATCACCAAGGCGAACACCAAGCGCATCGTCGGCGAGGACAAGGTCGAGGGCATCGAGCTCGAAGACGGCCGGGTGATCGAAGGCACCATCGTCGTGATGGCCGTCGGCATCCGACCGGCAGCCCAACTCGCCAAGGAGGCGGGCGTCGTCACCAACCGCGGCATCGTGGTGGACGACGGCATGATGACGTCGGACGGCTCGATCTACGCGCTCGGCGAATGCGCCGAGCACCGCGGCGTCTGCTACGGCCTCGTCGCACCGCTCTATGAAAGCGCGAAGACACTCGCGGATCGGCTGATCGGCGGCGCCTCGGAGTACCGGGGCTCTGTGGTCAACACCAAGCTCAAGGTCACCGGCATCAACCTGTTCTCGGCCGGCGACTTCGCCGAAGGCGAGGACCGCGAGGAGATCGTGCTGCGCGACGCCACCGCCGGCGTCTATAAACGCCTCGTGCTGAAGGACAATCGCATCGTCGGCGCCGTGCTCTACGGCGAGACGGCCGACGGCGCCTGGTTCTTCGATATGATCAAGCGGGGAACCGACATCTCCGAGATGCGCGATACCCTTATTTTCGGCCAGGCCTATCAGGGGGGCAGCCCGCTGGACCCTACGGCGGCCGTTGCAGCCTTGCCGGATGATGCGGAAATCTGCGGCTGCAACGGCGTCTGTAAGAGCAAGATCGTCGGCACGATCAACGCCAAGGGCCTGACGTCGCTCGACGACGTGCGCGCCCATACCAAGGCCTCCGCCTCCTGCGGCTCCTGCACCGGCCTCGTCGAGCAGCTGATGGTGCTGACGCTCGGCGACAGCTACAACCCGGCGGCCGTCCAGCCCATGTGCAAGTGCACCGATCTCGGCCACGACGACGTGCGCCGCCTGATCGTCGCCAAGGGGCTCAAGACCATTCCGGCCGTCATGCAGGAACTGGAGTGGAAGACCTCCTGCGGCTGCGCCAAGTGCCGGCCGGCGCTCAACTACTATCTCGTCTGCGACTGGCCGGATGAGTATGCCGACGACTACCAGTCGCGCTTCATCAACGAACGCGTCCACGCCAACATCCAGAAGGACGGCACCTATTCCGTCGTTCCCAGGATGTGGGGCGGCGTCACCAATGCCGGCGAACTGCGCGCCATCGCCGACGTGGTCGACAAGTTCGAGATCCCCATGGTCAAGGTGACCGGCGGGCAGCGCATCGACCTTCTAGGCATCCACAAGGAAGACCTGCCGGCCGTCTGGGCGGATCTCGGCAAGGCCGGCTTCGTCTCGGGGCAGGCCTATGCCAAAGGTCTTCGTACCGTGAAGACCTGCGTGGGCACGGACTGGTGCCGCTTCGGCACGCAGGATTCGACCGGGTTCGGAATCCGGCTGGAGAAGTTCATGTGGGGCTCCTGGACGCCGGCCAAGCTGAAGCTCGCCGTGTCCGGCTGTCCGCGCAACTGCGCGGAAGCGACCTGCAAGGACATCGGCGTCATCTGCGTCGATAGTGGCTACGAGATCCATTTTGCAGGCGCTGCCGGCCTCGACATCAAGGGCACCGAAGTGCTGGGCCTCGTCGCCACCGAAGACGAAGCCCTCGAACACATCGTGGCGCTGGCGCAGATGTACCGCGAGCAGGGCCGCTACCTCGAGCGCATCTACAAATGGGCAAAGCGCGTCGGGCTGGACGAAATCCGCCGCCAGATCATGGGCGACGCGGAAAAGCGCAAGGGCTATTTCGACCGCTTCGTGTTCTCCCAGACATTCGCACAGGTCGATCCCTGGTCGGAGCGCGTCTCCGGCAAGGACAAGCACGAGTTCAAACCCATGGCCGTCGTCGGCATGGCGGAAGCGGCGGAGTGATGGCCATGGAAACGAAGAACATCCGGGAAAGCGATGCGGCCGGTTTCGAGGCTGGTTTGGGCGTCAACTGGGTCGATATCGGCACGATTCACGACATTCCCCTGCGCGGTGCCCGCTGCGTCCGTACGCCCCAGGGCCGCATCGCCGTCTTCCGCACGGCGGACGATCAGGTCTTTGCGATGGAGGACCGCTGCCCCCACAAGGCCGGCCCCCTATCGCAGGGCATCGTCCACGGGACATCCGTCACGTGCCCGCTGCACAACATGGTGATCTCGCTCGAAACCGGACAGGCGCAGGGTGCCGACGAAGGCGCGGTTCGCACCATCCCGATCCGCAACCGCGATGGATTCCTGTCGATCGCGGTCGATACCCTTAGCCTGCTCGTCGCGGCGGAATAGGGGCCGGTATCAGCCCCTCATCCCCCTGCCGGGACCTTCTCCCCGCAGGCGGGGAGAAGGGACATGCGGCAAGCGCTCGCTTCTATCTCGAAGGCTCATGATCGAGTCTGAGCCCGTGCCACAAATTCCTTCTCCCCGCCTGCGGGGAGAAGGTGGCGGCAGCCGGATGAGGGGCTATCCCTCGCGTCAACCTTGGGAAATATCGATGCCCGTTGAAACCAAGACCACCTGTCCCTATTGCGGTGTCGGCTGCGGCGTGATCGCTCGCGTCGAGGAGACCGGTGCCGTTTCGGTGCGTGGCGATCCCGATCATCCGGCGAACTTCGGCAGGCTCTGCTCCAAGGGCTCGGCGCTCGCCGAAACCATCGATCTCGACGGTCGCCTGCTCACGCCCCACATATCAGGCGCGCCTGCGTCCTGGGATGCGGCGCTCGATCTGGTCGCCACGACGTTCGCCGAAACCATCCGGCAGCACGGACCGGACTCGGTCGCCTTCTATGTCTCGGGCCAGCTTCTGACCGAGGACTATTACGTCGCCAACAAGCTGATGAAGGGGTTCATCGGCTCGGCGAACATCGACACCAATTCCCGCCTCTGCATGTCCTCTTCGGTTGCCGGCCATCGGCGTGCCTTCGGGTCGGATACGGTGCCGGGCACCTATGCGGATATCGAGCTTGCCGATCTCGTCGTCCTCACCGGCTCCAACCTCGCCTGGTGCCACCCGGTCATCTACCAGCGCCTCGCTGCTGCCAAAGCCGCCCGGCCGCAGATGAAGGTGGTCGTCATCGATCCGCGCCGCACCGCGACCAGCGATATCGCCGACCTGCACCTGTCGATCCTGCCCGATGGCGACACGGCCTTGTTCGGCGGCCTGCTCGCCGATCTCGCCGCGAGAAGCATGCTCGACCGGGCTTTCGTCGACGATCACACGCAAGGCTTCGAAGCCGCCCTGTCCCGCGTCGCACATCTCGGCATCGCCGAGGTGGTGGAAAGCACGGGGCTCGATGCCGCGGATATCGAAGCCTTCTACGCGCTGTTTGCGGCCAGCGAGCGCGTCGTCACCTGCTATAGCCAGGGGGTCAACCAGTCTTCCTCCGGCAGCGACAAGGTCAATGCCATCATCAATTGCCACCTTGCCACCGGCCGCATCGGTAAGCCCGGCATGGGGCCGTTCTCGCTCACCGGCCAGCCGAATGCCATGGGCGGACGCGAGGTCGGGGGCCTTGCCAACATGCTCGCCGCCCATATGGCGATCGAAAGCACGGAGGATCGCGACACCGTCCAGCGCTTCTGGCAGTCGCCTGCCATCGCCGACAAGCAGGGCCTGAAAGCCGTCGATCTCTTCCGCGCCGTTGCGGATGGCCGGGTGAAGGCGATCTGGATCATGGCGACCAACCCCATCGTCTCCATGCCCGAAGCCGATCTCGTACGGGCGGCACTTGTGGCCTGTCCCTTCGTCGTCGTCTCCGACGTCATGGCCGAGACCGATACAACGGCGCATGCCCATGTGCTGCTACCATCGCTCGGCTGGGGTGAAAAGCACGGAACGGTCACCAATTCCGAACGCCGTATCTCGCGCCAGCGGGCGTTTTTGAGCGCACCGGGCGAGGCGAAAGCCGACTGGTGGCAAATGGCTGAGGTTGCACGGCGCATGGGCTTTGATACCGCCTTCGATTTCGTCGGTCCCGCTGCCGTCTTTGCCGAGCACGCTGCACTCTCCGCCTTTGAGAACGAGGGAAACCGCGATTTCGACATCGGCGCCCATACCGATATCACGGCGGATGCCTACGACGCGCTCGCGCCCTTCCAGTGGCCACAGCCAGCCGGCACGGCCCCGAATGCGGCCGACAGCCGTTTCTTCGCAGACGGTCGCTTCTACCATCCGGATGGCCGGGCGCGCTTCGTCCCCGTCATCCCCGCCCGTGATCAACGGACGACGGCAGCACATCCCTTCGCGCTCAATACCGGCCGTATCCGCGACCAGTGGCACACGATGACGCGCACCGGCAAGACGGCGCGCCTGACCGCGCATTTCGCCGAACCCTTTGTGGAGATCCACCCGGACGACGCCCGGTCGCTCGGCCTGACGCCGGCCGACCTCGTGGTGCTGGAAAGCCCGCAGGGACGCGCGGTGCTGCGCGCTCTCGTGACGCCGCGCCAGAAGCCGGGGCACCTGTTTGCACCCATGCACTGGAACGATCAGTTCGCCTCCGCCGCCCGCATCGATGCTTTGGTGCCGGGGCTGGTGGATCCCGTGTCCGGACAGCCCGCTTCCAAGCATGTGGCCGTCGCCGCTGCCAAGCTCGATGTCGGGCTCTACGGCTTTGCCATCTCGGTCGAAAAGCCCGAAATCTCCAAATCCTCCTCTCATCCGCTCGCCTATCACGCCCTCGCACGGGCGGCCGGTGGCTGGCGGATGGAGTTTGCGGCTGCACCCCTGCCTTTCGGGGAGGAGGGCGGGGTGCAGGATCGCGACTGGACCGGTTGGAGTGTCGAAACGCTCGGCATTCCCCCCGGACTTGAACCCCTCGGCTACCGCGATGCCGTCACCGGCCATATCCGGCTGGCCTTCTTCGACGGCGAGCGGCTGCTCGGCGCCGTCTTCCTCAGCCCGCGCCCCGTGGCCGTCGCCAGAAACTGGGCCATCGCCCAGCTGGGCGCCACTCATGCCGATCTGCGGCGCCGCTTTGCGGTCGTCGCGGGCCGCCCGGGCGCCGAGGCGGTCGATCCCGGCGCCACGGTCTGTTCCTGCTTCAACGTCGGCATCAACCAGATCGTCACCGCAGCGGCCGGCGGATGCTGCACGGTCGAGGCCATCGGCAAGGCTCTTAACGCAGGCACCAATTGCGGCTCCTGCCGCGCAGAGATCAGGGAGATCCTCAATGGAACGCGTATCGCTGCTGCCGAATAACGCCACCGCCTCCCGCGAGGGTTTGCCCTCAAGGTCTACCGCTCGCGTCGAGGCTCTGGCAAAACTCCCCGTCTTCTGGGGTCTAGAAGGCAAGCGCGTCGTCCTTGCCGGCGGCACGGAAGGTGCATGCTGGAAGGCCGAACTTCTCGCCGCCTGTGGCGCCGAGGTTCACGTCTACGCACCCGACGACACGCTTTGCGACGTCTTTGCCGATATGCTCCTGCGTCATGCTGAAGACAGCGCGGCAGGTCGGGCGCGTGGCACCTTCGTCCACCATCCACAGGCGTGGACCGCAGGCATCATGCCCGGTGCCGCTCTCGCCATTGCCGATTGCGAGGAGGAAGACGAGGCGCGCGCCTTTTACGAGGCCGCGGTCGCAGCCGGCGTGCCGGTCAATGTCATCGATAAGCCGGCTTTCTGCCAGTTCCAGTTCGGCTCCATCGTCAACCGCTCGCCAGTCGTCGTCGCGATCTCCACCGATGGCGCCGCGCCGATCCTGGCGCAGGCGATCCGCCGCCGCATCGAGACGCTGCTGCCGCAGAGCATCAAGGGCTGGTCGATGCTGGCCCAGTCGCTCCGCGACGCTGTCAGTGCGCGTCTGCATCCGGGCCCGGAGCGGCGTGCCTTCTGGGAACGCTTCGTCGATCGGGCTTTCACCAGTGTTCCCACAGCGGAGAGCGCTGCGGATCTCGTCGCCGAAGCCGATCGTCTGGCCGCTAGGCGCAGGGAGACGCGCGGTGGACCGGGTCTCGGTAAAGTCACGCTGGTCGGCGCCGGCCCAGGCGATGCGGAACTGCTGACCTTGAAAGCCGTTCGTGCGCTGCAGGCCGCAGACGTCATCCTGTTCGACGATCTCGTCTCCGGCGACGTGTTGGAGCTTGCCCGGCGGGAGGCCAAGCGCATGCTGGTCGGCAAGCGAGGCGGCCGCACCAGTTGCAAGCAGGAAGACATCAACGCGATGATGGTCACCTTCGCCAAAGCCGGCAAGACCGTGGTGCGCCTGAAGAGCGGCGATCCCATGGTGTTCGGCCGGGCCGGCGAGGAGATCGCCTGCCTGGAGGCGCATGGCATTCCTGTGGACGTCGTTCCCGGCATCACCGCCGCCAGCGCGCTTGCCTCCCGCCTCGGCGTGTCCCTGACCCACCGCGACCACACCCACGCCGTCCGCTTCATCACCGGCCATTCGCGCAAAGGCTGCCTGCCGACCGATGTCGACTGGCGCGCCTGCGCCGACCCGCGCACCACGACCGTCTTCTACATGGGCGGCCGCACGGCCCCTGCCATTGCCGAGCGCCTGATGGCCGAGGGTATGTCCGGTGCCATGCCGGTGGTCATCGCCTCCAACATCAGCCGCGCGGAGGAACGGCGCTGGCACGGCACGGTATCGACCATGCACATCGGCATCTCCGAGATCGGTTACGACAATCCAGTCCTCATCGGCGTCGGTAGCGTCTTTCCCAGGGGCTCCGCCGAAAGCGACATGGTCGCCCCGAACGACATCACGGATTTCCAGCCACAGCGGATCGCTATTTAGCCGGCGACATATCTTCGTCGACGGCGATGGCGATGCCATCCCCACGCGGATCATGCGCACCGTCGAGCGTGCCGTCCGCGTTCACCCGAATGACGCCCGCCTGTCCGGCGATCGGGCTTTGCGCGGGCAGGGGTGACAGCAGATGGCCGCGTGAGGCAAGCGTTTCGAAAACCGCCTCACCTGCATCCGCTTCGAGCTTCAGGCTGTCGCGGCTGTCGGAAAAGGTCTTGCCGAGAAGAAACCGCGGGCCGGCAAGCGCCTGTGCCGGATCTTCGCCGAAATCGATCAGCCGGGTGAGAAGCATGGCCAGCGTCTGCGGCTGCCCATCGGCCCCTTGGGTTCCGTAGATCAGCGCCGGGCGCCCGTTGCGCAGGCCCATGCCGGGGTTGAGCGTGTAGAAGGGCCGCTTGCCCGGCGCCAGCACATTGGGATGGCCGGGGTCGAGCGAGAAGGCGGCACCCCGGTTTTGCCAGAGAATGCCGGTATCGCCCACGACCACACCGCTTCCCCAGTCGAAATAGGTGCTCTGGAGCACGCTGACGCTGCGCCCCTCGGCATCCGTCGCGCCGAAGAACACGGTGTCGCCGGTACGAAACACATCCGGCCAGACCCGTGCCTGGGTGATATCGATAGCCTGCGCCCGGGCCGCGAGATGGCCGGGGTCGAGAAGCGCATCGACACGCTGCTCGCTGACGTCGGGATCGGCAATCCCGTGCCGGTCGAGAAAGGCCTGCTTCACGGCCTCTACGCAGAGATGCAAGTGATCGGCGCTTCCGGCCTCAAGTTCGGCTAGGTCGAAATGCGCGAGAATGCCCATGATGGCCAGCGTCGTCACGCCCTGCGTCGGTGGCGGTGGCGCCAGCAGTTCCACGCCGCGATAGACAAGGCTTGCCGGTGCTTCTTCCCGCGTTCGCGTTTCTGCCAGATCCACTGCTGTCAGCGGAGATCCGGCCGCGCGCAGCCCGTCTGCGATCGCCTGCGCCAGCGGCCCTTCGTAGAAGGCATGCGGTCCATCCGCCGCCAGCCGTTCGAGCGTGCGGGCAAGCTGCGGCTGGCGAAAGATCGCACCGACCTCTGGAGCAGTACCCCCGGGCATGAACACCTCGGCAAAACCCGGCCAGTTCACGGCCTCCGCCTTGCGGAAGTCGAGCCAGAAGGCCTGCGACGCCGTGACCGGAAATCCGTCCTTCGCAAAGCCGATGGCATCGTCCAGCAGGCTGGCGAAGGTTCGCGTTCCGCCCCAGTGCCGCGCTGAGTAGGCATGCGCATGCCCCCAGCTGTCCACCACGCAGGCGCTGGTCAGCGCCGAGCCTGCACCGCGAAGGGGAATGCCGGCCTCATTTCCGCTTCGCGCGGGCAGTTGTCGCGCCGCCTGCCCGATGCCCAGAAAGCAGGTCCGCCGGCCATCGGGATCGGCAACGATCCACACGGCATCGCCGCCCAGACCGCAGAAGTGCGGGTAGAGCACGGCGATGGCAGCACCTGTCGCGATACAGGCTTCCAGCGCATTGCCGCCCTCCCGCAACACGCGCGCACCCGCTTCGCTTGCCAGAACATGCGGACTGGTGACCATGCCGCCGCGCCCGCGCGCAGGTTCCTTGCCCGCCATCCCAGACGTTTCCGTGGATTGCTGCCCGCTCATCGATTCATCACCATCTCCGGCCTTGCGTTCTCGCGAAAACCCGTTTCAACTTCGCTGACCCGTAGAGCGCCGCGCGTTTATCTGAACGCGCAAAGGTCGCTCTACACTTTGAATCTATAGCATTTCTTGTTCAGGTGAATCGGCCTGAACAAGAAATGCTATGGGGTCTGCACCCGAGCGATTGCGAGGCAACAATGACCATCGATTTCGTGATCCGCAATGCCCGCCTGCAGGGAAGGGAAGGCGTAACCGATATCGCGTTCGAAAACGGCGTCATAGCCGGCATCGCCGAAAGCGCAACGCGATCCTTCGTCTGCGACGCGCCGGAACGCGATGCCGAGGGCCATCTCCTCTGCCGTGGCCTCGTCGAAACCCATCTGCATCTCGACAAGGCCAGCATCATCGGCCGTTGCACGCTCTGCACCGGTACGCTGGCCGAAGCGGTCGCCGAGACCTCGCGCGCCAAGGCCGCCTTTACGCAGTCGGACGTCTACGCAAGGGCCGCGGATGTCGTGGAGCAGGCGATCGTCAACGGCACGAACCGCATCCGCACCTTCGTCGAAATCGACGGACGGGCCGGCTTCCGTTCTTTCGAGGCGATCAAACAGCTCCGGGCCGACTATCGCGCGCTGATCGACATCGAGATCTGCGCCTTCGCGCAGGAAGGTCTGACCAACGATCCGGGCACGCTGGAGATGCTGGATGCGGCGCTGCGGTCCGGCGCCGATCTCGTCGGCGGCTGTCCCTATACCGATCCCGATCCGCAGGCGCATATCGCCGCCATCTTCGACCTTGCCGAACGCCACGGCGTGTCCGTCGATTTTCACTTGGATTTCGATCTCGACCCCGAAGGCTCCAACCTGCCGACGGTCATCGCCGAGACGCTGCGGCGCGGTTACCAGGGCCGGGTTTCCGTTGGTCACGTCACCAAACTGTCCGCGCTACCGCCGGAGGCATTTGTGGAGATCGCCCGGAAGATCGCGGAAGCCGGCATCGCCGTCACCGTCCTCCCGGCGACCGACCTCTTCCTCACCGGCCGCGCCGCGACGCATCTCGTTCCCCGCGGCGTCACGCCGGCCCACCGCCTTGCAAGCCTCGGCGTGCTCACCACCATTTCAACCAACAATGTGCTGAACCCGTTCACCCCGTTCGGCGACGTCTCGCTGCTGCGCATGGCCAATCTCTACGCGAATGTCGCGCAACTGGGCACAGAGCAGGCTCTCGCAGGCGTTTTCGATATGATCACGGTCAACGCGGAACGCCTGCTCGGCCTGAGTGCCCTGCCGCCCGCCATCGGCGATCCCGCCACCCTCGTCCTCCTGTCGGCCCCCTCCGCCGCGCAGGCCATCGCCGGCCCGGCCACGGCCACGGCCGCCTGGAAGAACGGCCGCCAGACCTTCGAGCGCCCGCCGCCCCAACTCTTCCGTCCTATCTCGACAGCCTCACGCCCCTGAAAGCGCAAACGTCCCACGGGAGAACAAGGAGCACGCCATGAGCGAGAAGACGACAGCCGACCAGACATCGACGAACCCGGCCGCGATCGACCGCGTTCCAGCGCGGCCACGTGAGGCGAGCAGCACGCAGGCCGCCGAAGCCCCAGGCAACCCGCCCTCTGCAAGCCCGCCTCTCACCGAAGCCGACGCCCGCCTCCTGCGACAAACCTTCGACATCGCCCGCCGCGCCCAGACCCACGGCAACATGCCCTTCGGCGCGCTTCTGACAGGCCCTGAAGGCGAGGTGCTGATCGAAATGGAAAACGGCTACTTCCCCGACCTCGACGCCACCGCCCACGCCGAACGCCTGCTCGCGACCGAAGCCTCCAAACGCTACCGCGAACCCTTCCTCGCCACATGCACCATGTATTCCTCGGCCGAACCCTGCGCCATGTGCGCCGGCGCCATCTACTGGACCGGCATCGGCCGCGTCGTCTACGGCCTCTCCGAACACGCCCTGAAAACCCTCACCGGAGACCACCCCGACAACCCCACAATGGACCTCCCTTCCCGCGCCGTCTTCGCCGCGGGGCAAAAGACGATCGCGGTGGTGGGCCCGTGCCTGGAGGATGAGGCTGGGGCGGTGCATGTGGGAGCTTGGTGAGCGGGCTGGGCAGGACGTATTGCACTAGCGAGATCAGTGACCCGCCACGACGCAAAACCTCAGAGTAACTTCGGGGAAATGGTGCCCGGAGGCGGATTTGAACCACCGACACGCGGATTTTCAATCCCGTGCTACCCGTGGTTTTGCACTACCTTACGCAGAAAAAGTTGTCAAACCCGACTGCGATAAACAAGACCTTAGCCCGGTTTTGTCAAACGAAATTGCTACGGTCTCGGACCGTTTAGAGCGTGCCGTTGCATGGCTTACGCAGCATCTTGATAGCTGCCCGCGTCCCATCATCCACTACGTCAAACAGTCATACGACCTTGGCAATGTCGACGCCGTTGAGGCGGTCCGTCTGGCTCGCATTGCGCGACAGGAAGCGTCGGCCGACTGATGCCGCCGCGCGGAAAGACCGACCGACAGAAGGGCGACGTTACCGCCGCCTTCAAGGTGATCTCGTCGGGTCACCTTGGGCTGACGCGCGCTGAGATGTTCGTCGCGAACGCGATCCTGCGTCATGTAGGCGCAACGGATGACACGTGCTTTCCGTCCGTCGAGCGCCTGGCGGCGATGTCGAAGATCGCACCCCGCAACGTGATCAACGCGACCAACGCGCTCTGCACCGGTCCCGGCCGCCTCTTCGACAAGTTCCGCAAGGCCGGCAAGGGCAAAACGAGCACGTGCAATTACACCCCGAGGTGGCAGCGATTTCGTGAGCTTCACAGCGATATCGAAGCCATTTTCATGGGCCGTTATGACGATGACGAGGGCTCGAATAGTGACGCTAGCGTCACTTTGAATAGTGACGCTAGCGTCACCCTAACTCCTGTACAGTTAACTCCTGTTAATCACCCACTGAGCCCTACCACGTCTCAGGCGTCGAGTTCTGTTGCTGAGCCGGAACCGAAAACGCAGAGCAAGCCGAAGCCAAGATCGGCTCTTGATGAAGATGGTATTCGCCTAAAGGTTGCACCCAAAGCAGACGCTCCGATACGCAGCGAGCGGAAGGCAAGCGAACGCTGGAACGCGGATCTCCTGCGGTGCGGATCGCGGATCTACGGCGAAGTGATCGAGTGGTTGCCGGAACGCATTGCCGAAGAGGCGACGCGCGAGGAGCGGCAAAAGTATCATCGAGGAATATCATTCATTCGGGACAAGCTTATGGAGGCTGGAAAGCTCGAGCTTGCCGCGAACGTCTCGAAGTATTGTTTACAGTAATACATAGAAAACAGGAGATATACATGGGTAGACTGAAGACATTGCCGCCAAGGCTTGCGCCCGCTGCACCTCGGCTCGGCACGCCGAAGCCTGTCGACCGGGAGCAGGCTGAGCGCGAGAGGACGAGGGAGCGTGACAGGCTTCAGGCCTCACGCAAGCTGTACAACAGCCGAGCGTGGCGGAAGCTGCGCGACGAGGTGTACGCTCGTGACAACTGGACCTGCCAGCAGACGGGCGTGATCTGCCTGGGCAAGTTCCCGGCTCCCAACAGCCCGGTAGCTGACCACATCATCCCGCATCGTGGCGACCTCGCGCTGTTCTGGGACAAGGCAAACATTCAGACGGTGAGCAAGGCCTACCACGACAGCCACAAGCAGCGCGAGGAGCGGGCAGCATGGTGAGCTTGGGCTGGGACTATGTGCGGGCAGAGGTCGCAGAGCTGTGCGCTCGATTGATTGCTGAGGGTGCAGACCCTGTGGAAGTGCGGACGATCCTCTCGACCGCATCGCTCAAGATGCTTGTTCAGGAGGTCGGTCGCGACCATGCGGCGACAGTCCTTCGATGCATAGCCAATACGATCGAGTGGGACGACGAGGACCATCGAGGCAGCGAGACGGAGGAGCGGCCGAGGCTGACGGTCATCGACGGAGGGGGGGCATCGAAAGTCTGAGAGGGCCTTCGCGTGTACACCCGCGTCCCCCGCATTCAGAGGTTTTTTTTGCTCAGCCGATTTATTTCCGGTCAAACCCCAATCCAGAGGCGAAGCCAGCCATGACGGAAAGTCAAGACACTGTAAACGTTGATGAAAACCAAAGAGAGGAAGCCGTTTGCGATAATATTTCCCGATTTAATTTACCGGCGGCAGTTCAGCTGAAGTGCTCGATCTGTGACGCGGATTTCGAGAAGCCGGCGCACTCGCGCCGCGAGGTCTGCTCGTTCAAGTGCAAGGAGGAGCGAGGCCGCCGCTACGCTCGGCAGTACCAGGCAGACGGCCGGCGCATGCTGGCCGAAATGCGCCGCAAGTTCGGCGGCCGCGCCCCGACACAGGACGAAATCATGGCCATCATCAAGCGAAGGAGCCGCACATGACCCCGAAGAGAACAACGATCGAAAACGAACGCGAACAGGAGCGCTGGGCCAAGGTCAAGCAGGTCTGCGACGTCATTACCGAGCGGGCGCTGCTGATGATGGTGAACGACGCCGGTGCGCCGGTCGCCATGGCGCTCGACCGGCTGCTGACCTACGCGATCGCGCAGGCCTGCAAGATCGACGGCTCGCCTAAAGCAGCCGAAGCGCTCCGCCAGTTCGCGGCGAAAGTTGACGGTGGACTTTTCCACAGCATCACCGGCGAAGACAAGCCGACAGGCAGGGGGCATTGACGACGATGCGCGATGCTGGCATGTTCCGCTTCGGCTTGATCGAAAGCGCCACCGGCTGGACTCGGGCGCAACAAGACAATCCACCTTCGGCAGTACCGGCGACCATACCGGGCGCGAAGCACAAAGCGGGCCATCGGCTCGCGTGTTTTGACGTTTCCGAAGGTGCGCCCATGTCTCAACTGCTGCTCAAGTCTTCCTCAACTCTCAAATACGCTGATGCGCCCTCAATCGAGGTCAAGGCCGATGCAAACGGCCGCATCACGGGCTATGGCTCAACGTTCCTCGACGTCGATCACTACGGCGAGCGCGTCATTGCAGGCGCTTTCGCGAAAACGCTGGCAGACCATCGCCAGCGCGGCACGATGCCGAAAATGCTTTGGCAGCATGACAATACGGTGCCAATCGGCAAGTGGCTGGAGATGCGCGAGGACGGTCGCGGCCTCTATGTCGTCGGGCAACTCAACCTCAAGACCACGAACGGCAAGGATGCTTACGAGCACCTGCTGGCCGGCGATGTCGATGGAATGTCCATCGGCTATCGCGAAAAGAAGGTGAAGCCCGGCACGCCTCGAGATCTTCTGGAGCTCGATCTCTTTGAGATCAGCATTGTTACCTTCCCTGCGAACCGTGAGGCAATGACAGAGACTGTCAAATCCTTCAACTCCAAGGCCGAACTCGTAGACATGCTGCGTGAAGGCGGCCTGTCGAAAAGCGCGGCACAGCTGGTCGCCGCCGGCGGCTGGAAAGCCCTCTCCAAAGAAAATGAGATCGACACGGACGAAGTAACGCGGCTAGCCGCCGCAATCGACCGTGCAACCCAAGCCCTGAAAGGTCTTTAAACATGACACTCCACCAGAAGCCGGCAGCGGTAAAGCGCGCAACAGCGCATCTCCTCAACAGCGCCGGCTATCTCACGAAGGATACCGGCAGTCCGCTGGAAGCCCTCTCCCGCAAGTTTGGGGACCATGCCGCTGAAACGCTCAGCAAACTCGGAGCCACAAATGACGAACTGGCTGCGATGAAGCAGCAGATCGAAAACCATGGCGCCGAGCTGTTCGAGCTTGCGCAGAAGGCCTCCCGTCGCAGCGGCCTCGACGACAGCATGCCCGATACGATCGGCAAGCAGTTTTCTGACGACGATGACGTCAAATCGTTCGCAAATCAGCAGGCGCGCCCTGGCCGGGTGAGCGTGCAGGTCAAGGCAACAATCACCACGGCAGAAAATTCGGCCGGCGCGCTGGCTCCGGCCGCGCGTGACCCGTACGTCGGTCTCCCGCAGCGCCGTTTCACGATCCGCAACCTCCTGCCTGTCGTGAATGTCAGTTCCGGCTTTGTCGAATATCCTCGCCTCGTGACGCGGCCGGGTGCGGCGGCGATGGTGGAGGAGGGTGCTCTGAAGCCGGAAAGCGCCATGGCGCTGGAGCTTGTGCAGACCCAGATGCGAGTCATCGCGCACTGGATCCCTGCTTCGCGGCAGATCCTCGATGACGCGCCGCAGCTGCGCGATGTGATCGACGGCGAGCTGATCTATGGCCTGAAGCTGAAGGAAGAGGAACAGCTGCTCAACGGTTCCGGCGTCGGACAGAACCTCCTCGGGATGGTGACGCAGGCGACGGCCTTCACCGCTCCGTTCGTCGTGCCGGGTGCGACGATGATAGACACCATCGGCCTCGGCATCCTGCAGACGGCTCTCACGGATCTGGAGCCGGACGGCGTGGTTGTCTCCTCGGCCGACTGGATGCGCATGCGCCTGCTGAAGAACGCAGACGGCGAATATCTCCTCGGCGCGCCGGGCCAGAACATCGCTTCCCTGCTGTTCGGTCTGCCTGTTGTCTCGACGCCGGCCATGGCCGTGGACAAGTTCCTTGTCGGTGCGTTCCAGGCGGCTGGCACGCTCTATGACCGCTGGCAGGCCCGCGTCGAGGTCTCCACGGAGCATGCGGATTTCTTTGTCCGCAACCTCGTCGCCATTCTGGCGGAGGAGCGTATCGGCCTTGCCATCAAGCGCCCGAAGGCCCTGACCTACGGTGACTTCGGCAACGTGACCTGATCCGCTGCCAGTCTTCACGTGAGGCGTGGGCGGTCAGATCGATCGCCCACGCCTTTTGGTTTCAGCCTTTCGAGGAGTGCCAGATGGCCGATGCTGATGATTTCGTTTTCCACATGATGGCGGTCATGCAGGACCAAGGATTTTCCCGACAGGACATCGCGACGGCGCTCCTCGTTGGCTCACTGGCTGCCGCAAAGGAGGGCTGCAACAGCCTAGATTTCGCGGCGTCGCTCGATCACGGCGCGGCGATCGTGCGGGCTGAGAACGTTTCGCAGGAGGTGCATTAATGGCAACGGACGTTGAAAAACTCGTCGTGCAGCTCTCTGCCGACATCAAGCAATATCAGCGCGAAATGGAGCGCGCTCGCGGCGTGACGAACCGTCAGATGCGCGCCGTCCAGCGGGAGCATGAAGCCGTTGCCAAGAAAATCCAGCAGATATGGGCCACGGCCGGCAAGGGTGTTGCCTTGCTGAGTGGTGCTCTCGGCGTTGGCTTTTCGCTCGGAGCGGGAAAGGAACTTATCGACACGGCCACGGGCATCTCTAATGCACTGAAGGTTGCCGGTCTGTCGGGTAGTGAACTGAAGAGCGTGTATGACGATCTCTTTGCCTCCGCCCAAAAGAACGCGGTTCCCATTGAGGCATTGGTGCAGCTCTACAGCAAGCTTTCGCTGACGCAGAAGGAGCTGGGCGCAACGCAGCCAGAAATGAAGCAGTTCGTGGACAGCATCGGCCTTGCACTCAGGGTCGGCGGCACGGACACAGTGCAGGCCAGCGGCGCGTTGCAGCAGTTGTCGCAGGCGCTGGCAGGCGGCACGGTTCGTGCGGAAGAGTTTCAGTCTCTCATCGAGGGCGCGCCTACGATCCTTCAGGCCGCTGCTGACGGCATCGAGGAAGCGGCGGGTTCGGTAACCAAGCTGCGTAATCTCATGTTGAGCGGCGATCTCTCTTCGGCCGCGCTCTTCCAGGGCGTCATTGCCGGCACTACGGCAATGGAAGAAAAGGTCAAGGATGCGGAAGGCACGATCTCACAGGCCATGGTCCGGTTTCGGAACACGCTTGTAGATGTGGCGGGCGAGTTCAACAAGGTGACCGGCGCCGGCGACCAGTTCGCCGCGGCGATCGACAATCTAACGTCATCGGTTGCCGGGTTTGGTGCACAGCTTCAGGCTGTCGCAAACTCGGACATCGGCGCTTTCATCGGCTGGATCAACACGGCGATCGAGCGCGCGTCTCTCTTCCGTCAGGTCATGGGCGGCATTCCCGGCATCATCAATAAGATGGGCCAAATCAATCAGGACATCTTTCAGGGCAAGCCGCTCGGCACGAGCATGAAGGAAGATGCGATCCAGAACCGGATTGACCAGGCCTTCGAAGATCCTGCCGCGCCGAAGACCGGCCGACTGCCGGCCGCGCCGGAGGTCACCCCGCCGCCTGTCGTCAAGCCGATCTCGATCAAGGACTACCCGGTTTCGCCCGCGCCTAAGAAAGGCTCTGGCGGGTCTGGTGGATCGGGCGGCGGCAGGAAGGGCGGCGGCGGCGGGCGCTCGACGGACGATTATCAGCAGCTCGTGGACCGCATCAAGGAGCGCACCGCCGCGATCGAGATGGAGACGGCGGCGCAGGCCACGCTCAATCCGCTGATCGAGGACTATGGACTGTCGCAGGAGCGCGCCTCGATCGCTGGCGAGCTGTTGACGGCGGCGAAGCAGAAAGGCACGGCGGCCGGCAAGGAATTGTCGAGCGTCGAGCAGCTGCTGAAAGGTGATTTCGAAAACCTGTCGCCGGCCGCGCGTGAGCAGGCAGAGGCCATGCTGGCGCTGGCGACGAAGTATGGGGAGGCCGAAGCCGCCAGCACGAAGCTGGCGGAGGCGCAGCGCGCCAACAAGCAGGCCGTCGAGGCGTTCCGGGATGGCTCCAAGGATGTGGCGCGCGGCCTGGTCGATGACCTCATGAACGGCGTGAAGGCCAGCGAGGCGCTGGCGAACGCGCTGAAAAAGGTTGGCGATATGCTGCTCGATAGCGCCTTGAATAGCCTGCTCAACGGCGGCGGTGGATCTGGCGGCGGTATCTTCGGCAGCATCATTGGGACCATTTTCGGCGGCGGCGGCGGCGGCGGGCCGGGAGCGGGAATGGCCATGGGCGGTATCAAGGCTGCGGGCGGCGGCAAGGTTTCCGGTCCCGGCACGTCCACGAGTGACAGTATCCCGGCGCAGCTTTCCAACGGGGAGTTCGTCGTCAATGCGGCAGCCACGAAGCAGAACCGGCGTCTTCTGGAAGTGATCAATGCTGGCCGCGCAATCAGGCTGGCCGATGGTGGGGCCGTGGATGGCAGCAAGCTGGCGGCGCCGCTGTTGCCTGCGCTTCCGAAAAGCTCTTCAGGCTCTACCGTATCCGCTCCGGTTAACATCACAATCAACGCGCCCGGAGCCGACAAGGAAGGTCTGGCGCGTGTCGAGCGACAAGTCGCCACGCTGAAAGCTGAGCTTCCGGCTCGCACGGTCGATGCCGTGCGGAAAGCTCGGAAGAGGGGCGAAAGGGTCTAAATCAGCCGCGTAAAATATGACGCCAGCGTCACTATTTCAATCACGTGTCAAATTTCACTTGGATGTTCTTTTACGTAATTCTCGACAGCATCCATGAAATTAGCAACCTCTTTAATGTATGCTCCATAGGTGGTTTTGAAGTCTTCTTCAAATTCCGCTTTCTTGTTCTCCAAACGGTTTATTCCAGCAGTTGTTATCCAACCTTGATACTCTAGAGATGCAATCTCTAGAGTACGTAGAGCTGGCAAGAGATCTCTAAAATATATAGTTGCAATAGAAACTGCAGTTGGAAGCGGTTGCGTTTGTATGTCGGGATTTTCGCTAAACAGCGTTGTACGCACCTTCGCTTGCAGCCAATCAGACTGCGAAATGACAGCTGCAAGCAGGGCTTCAAGACGCTCTCGACGTCGAGTTCTAGCTGCTTCTCTAGCCACCAGAATGTGACCAATGGCTGGTCCTACTGCGCCGCCAATGACCGCCAGTACGCCGCCAATCAGGACAGGGAGTAAAACGGTCCAGATACTCGCTTCGGCTGCTGGCTCCATCACGGTCGATCCTCAAGGGTCTATGCGGTTATGTTCAAAACCAACAATTTGTCCGCTGCTGATGTCGGGTCGGCAAATTTGCGTGCCTGAAAAGGTGGCCAAGTTGGCCATTATTCAGCAGTGTCGATCACTCCTCCGGCGGGCGGAAGGCAGTGCCCGGAAAGCGTTCTTTGAAGTCATCAATGAACTTTATAACTCGATCGGCATCTCGGAGCGTTGCGTCGCTCACTTGCCCGGCTTGTTTCATAGCTTCCGAAAAATCTCTTGTGATCTTCAATGGCGCGCTGCCTTCAACAAGAGAGTCGGCAGACACGCGTGTTGCGACGCTTCCCATATAAGCGAACAGGGCCGCATTTTTCCGTAACCTCGCTGCATCTTCTGCCGCGAGGTCATCAAGACTATCGTCTGTATTGTAATCCAAGGCTTTTTTCGCCCAGGCTGATCCGTTCTCCGCTACAGAAGCGATTTCGAGCATAGTCTTTTCTGCTCGCAACCCGATCTGGCAAAGCCGTCTCATGGCCTCGGCCCTGCTGCGGATACGGTTCTTGTAACCCCAGTCATCAATCTCCTCAGCTTCCGCTTCAGATAGCATCAGCTGAAATTTCAGGGTTTTGGGGTCGTCACTCATATCGCGCTCCGATTTTTGGTTAACATAATCAAAACGATCTGTTCCGCAAGTGCTGGAACTTACGTCAGTCGCTTGACAGTTAACGAGCTGTTCTCCATAAATCCATTAGTGATGGAAGTGATGGAGGTTCAGTAAGTGGACGCATCTGAGCTTAAGACCGAGCGGTTTCAGATGATGATTGAGAAATCGACAATGAACGCTGTCGACGATTGGAGCTTTCGCAACCGCGTCCGCTCCCGTGCCGAGGCAATGAGGTTGCTGATCTCTAAAGGATTGGCAAGTGATGAAAAAGCAAAGGGCGATGCTACGGCCTGAGAACCAGCATCGCCCCTTTGGATCAATTCCCTGAGAGGAAACTGAAATGCAGAATAACACTACAACGAAAACCGACGACGACGCAAGCCGGATCACGTTGGACGATATCCAGTCGGATTTAAGTCACCTCTTCCACCTTGTAGATATCGCTCTGGAAAATTTTGTCTCGCTCGACAGGCCGACAGAGCAAAACGCGCGCGTGCGCTGCGACAGGGTATCGGCGATGCTTTGGCTCGCGGTGGCTCGCGTCGAAGCCTGTGCGGGAATGATCAATGATTACATCCGGCACGATCTGACAGATTTTCGCGAGGTCTGCTCGCTGGGCGGCAAAGAAGTCAGCGTACTGAATGCAATGGTTCATCAATACGAGGAACACCGGATTGCCTGGGAGGCAACCAGCAACGGCCGGGGCGAGTTGATAGACCGGCATCCAGAAATGATTGCGATGGATCACGCGGCTCGTTCCTTTGCGCAGTTCCCCGTCACGACCGAAGATGGCATGCGCGCAAAGGCTAGAGCGCTTCTTCGCAACAGCACGCTTCATGGCGATATTATGGACAACGCCGATGAGGATTTGCGCGAAGCTTTTCTTCGCTCAATGGCCGGGCCTTGCAAGAAGGGGGAGTGCTGATGTCCAGCGCCACTCTCAATATCAAGGTTTCGCCTCGGCGCATGCTTACGGTGCGTGAGGCTGCCGAATACTGCGGGTTATCGGTGAAACTGTTCGGGCGGCTCTGCAAGGTGCCGCCCGTGAAACTCGCGGACGGTTCCGAGCGGCATGATATGCGCGATCTGGATGACTGGATCGATGGAATAAAGCTCGGCAGCTCGGACACGGACGCCGACGTGCTGGCGAGGCTGACATGACAAGTGGCCGCGAGAAACGACAGAACCCCTACAAGGGCTGGAAGATCCAGCAGGACAAGAAACCGCCGTTCCGTTGGCGGGCATACCACCGCAAGACCGGGGAGAAGATCGACTGCACCGTGTTCGAGGTCTACTCGCTGGCCTTCAACATGGAAGTCCATCGCATCAACGAGCAACACAAGGCCGTAGAGGCGAAGCCGGGCACGCTCGGCATGCTGATCAAGCTTTATCGCGCCAGCGCCTTCACAAGCGGCGATCTGGCAGCGCGTACGATCTCCGACTACGAAAAATGCTTTGAGTATTTGCGACCGATCGAGGACACGCCTCTGTCACGCTTCAACTCGCCGCTGATCGTCAAGATGCGCGACAAGGCTCGTGCGTCGCGGAAGGATCATTTCGCGAACTATCTCGTCCGGGTGATCTCGTTGCTGTTCGCGTGGGGCAAGGAGCGTGGACACGTCTCCGACAATCCAGCGGCCGGCATTCGAGCTATTCGGAAGAAGAAGGGCGCGCCGGCAGCGAACCGGCCGTGGACGGACGCTGAGCGCGACGCCGTACAAGCGGCCATGCCGAAGCATATGCTTCTCCCGTTCACGCTGATGATGTTCTACGGCCTCGATCCTCAGGACGCCTTGGGTCTGCCGAAGACAGCTATCCGCGATGGCCGGATCGACACGAGGCGCGGCAAGACGGGTCAGGAAGTGTTCCTGCCGCTCTTCGAGCCCGTTGAGGCCGCTATGGCGGCGGCAGGGCCACATGACGCCATCACGCTATGCGCCAACAGCCGTGGCAAGCCGTGGACCTACAACGGCTTCTCTACGAACTGGCACAAGCTGAAGACCGATCTTGAGGCAAAGGGCGTTGTTCAGCCTGGGCTCACTCTCAAGGGGCTGAGGCACACCGTGGCGACGATCCTGCGCGAGATGGGCAAGGACTACGGGACCATCCAGCTCGTGCTTGGACATGCGACAGAAGCCATGGCGCGGCACTACTCGAAGCGCGCTGATATGACCAAGCAGACATCGGCCGCTGTGACGGATTTCGAGGCCGAATTGAACAAACGCAAAACGAAAGTTGTCAAACCCACTTTGTGATTTTGTCAAACTCGGTTATATCAGATTGGATGCGGATATGAAAAAACGTAGGCGCAATAAAGGCTTAGAGTGGTGCCCGGAGGCGGATTTGAACCACCGACACGCGGATTTTCAATCCGCTGCTCTACCAACTGAGCTATCCGGGCATACCGGCTTCGAAGGTCTTTGCAGACCGTGGGGCTTTGGTTTTCCCCGGGAAGCGAGCGGGGTTATAACATCTTGTTCGGAGGTGTCCAGCGCCAGATGGCGTTTTTCTGACAGAAAATGCGTTTCGGGATCAACGTGTTGATAGAATTCAGGTTCTTCGGCTGTTTCGGGGCGCGGGAGGGCCGTTCGGCTGGGCCGCGCGGGTCTCTGTCGCCGGATCATCTGGGCGGAAAGGCGCACGAAGGGTAATCGCCATGCATTCGGCACAGGATGGCCGTCATTGCTGCCCGCATCTGTCGATCACAAGGCGGCAAAAATCTTCGTCAGGCGCCACGATCTATTCGTCGTCGCGCGTACTGTTCTGGAGCGTGTCGTCGGGGTTGTCCTCGTCCTGCGAGACGGGGATGGCGTAGGCGCCGGTCAGCCAGCGGCTGAGGTCGAGGTCGCGGCAGCGGTTCGAGCAGAAGGGATAGTGCTCGCGATGGGACGGGCGGCCGCATTCGGGGCAGGGCACGGTCTTGCGCAGCGGGGCGACGTTGGAGGCGGGTTTGGCCGATGTGGTGCCGGCGGCGTTTGCAGTGTCGTTGGCAGGCTTGGAGCCGCGGGGGGACTTGGGGGTATCGTTGCTCATGGTGTCATCCTTCGAGCCAGGCGTCATGCACGTTGAAGCCCTCGCCGGAGAGGAGGGCAACGGTTTCGGTCAGGGGCAGGCCGACGACATTGGTGTAGGAGCCGACGAGTTTCACGACGAAGCTGCCGGCAATGCCCTGGATAGCATAGCCGCCCGCCTTGCCGCGCCACTGGCCGGAGGCGAGGTAGCTTTCGATGTCGTGCGAGGTCAGGCGGCGGAAGCGGACCTTCGTGTCCACGACCTTCTGACGCACGGAACCATCCGGCGTGATGAGGCAGATGCCGGTATAGACGCGGTGGCTGCGGCCGGAGAGAAGGGTCAGCGCCGCCGTGGCCTCACTGACGCTCTCGGGCTTCTGGAGAATACGCCGGCCGACGCTGACGACGGTATCGGCTGCCAGCAGATATGCGCCGCGTGCCTCGTCCATGCCCTTCAGCGCCGCCGTGGCCGCACGGGCCTTTTCGGCGGAAAGCCGCCAGGCAAGCGAGCGCGGATGCTCGGTGCGCCGCGGGGTCTCGTCGAGATCCATCGGCATCAGGCGTTTGGGCTCGATGCCCACTTGGGCGAGCAGCTCGACGCGGCGCGGCGAGCCGGATGCCAGGATAAGCGTCTGATCGTGTGCCATCGTCTGTCGTTTCCCGGATCTCTCCGCAAGGATCTTGACCGGAACCGGTTTCCAGGCACGAGCACCTGCGGCAGGTTACGTTGCGGACCGGTGTGGTGCAGTCGACATTTGCGTCGAAACGGCGTTCGCAAGGAAACGGAGCGTCTTAGAGGCATCCCCTCGCGGGCACCATGGAAAGCCGGGCTACCGCTCGATTGCGACCGAACCGCCGTAAACGGCAGCTATTCCGCGGCCAGCGGTGCTTGCCCTGCTTGTGCTGCCCGCTTTACTTGAAGCGGTAGGTGATGCGGCCCTTGGTCAGGTCGTAGGGGGTCATTTCCACCAGCACCTTGTCGCCGGCGAGAACGCGGATGCGGTTCTTGCGCATGCGGCCGGCGGTGTGGGCGATGATTTCGTGTTCGTTCTCCAGCTTGACGCGGAACGTCGCATTGGGGAGCAGTTCGGTTACGACGCCCGGGAATTCGAGGACTTCTTCTTTCGCCATTGACGATTTGTCTTTCCGAGTTTCATGAAGGCACTGGGCCTCTTTAAAAAATTTGCCGGAAACTACACAATCACCGTCCGTTTGTGAACAGCGGCGTTCCGGTTTTCGATCTTTCCGTCAGCAACCGGGGTTCGGCAACAGCAAAACGGCGTCTTTCGACGCTGCAGGCCGGGCACGATGGCGTCGACGAGGGTCCGTGCGGCCGCCGGAGAACGGTTGTCCTCGCATGCGCGGCTGCGCGTGACCCGCTCTATGGCATCTTGCGCGGCGATTGTCCAAGCAAACGATGCCGGATGAGCGTTTCCAGATGGTCGCGGACGTCGCGATAGGCCGCAAGGATCTGGTCGCGCGTGCCGCGGGTGGCCGTCGGGTCCGCCGTCGGCCAGTATTCCACATCCACGGCCATGGAGCGGGTCAGTTCCAGCGCGGTGTGATGGGCTTCCGGGGCGAGGGTAACGATCATGTCGAAATAATCGTCCTCGAGCTGGTCCAGCGTATGCGGCTCGTGGCGTCCGGCGGTCAGGCCCAGCTCGTCCAACACGACATCGACGAAGGGGTCGCGTTCGCCGGTCTTTACGCCGGCGGATGCGATATAGGTACCGGGCGGTAGCAGCGCCTTCGCCAGCACCTCGGCCATGGGCGAGCGAATGGCATTCATGCCGCACATGAACAGCACCGACCGGGGTGGACTGGCGCCGTCGTCTCGCGGTTCAAGCCCCGGCGCCATCGCCTATCCCCGCCAGTAGAGCACGCAGACGAGGGTGAAGAGCCGGCGCGCCGTATCAAAGTCGAGCTTGATCTTGCCCGAGAGGCGATCCATCAGCGTTTGCGAGCCCTCGTTGTGAATGCCGCGCCGGCCCATGTCGATCGCCTCGATCTGGCTCGGTGTCGAGCTACGGATCGCCTCGTAATAGCTCTCGCAGATCATGAAGTAATCTCGCACGATCCGCCTGAACGGCGTCAGCGACAGGATATGGGTGATGACGTCGCCACCGGCCTCCGTGGTCACGACGAGCACGAGCTTGCTGTCCATCAGCGACAGTTTCAGCCGGTAGGGCCCGCCATCATGACCGATCGGCTCGAAACTGTTCTCTTCGATCAGGTCGAAGATCGCAACCGCCCGCTCATGCTCCACATCGGGCGTCGAGCGGCCGATCGTCTCGTCCAGCACCACGTCGCATAGGCGAAAGGCGGGCAGCTGGCTCATCCCGCCTCTCCGAGATTGAGCCGGATCGCGACGGAGCGCGCATGCGCCTCCAGCCCTTCCGCGCGGGCAAGCGCGATGGCGGCGGGGCCGAGGTCGCGCAGCTCGTCCGGCCCGAGCCGGAGGATCGAGGTGCGCTTCATATAGTCGAGCACGCCGAGGCCGGAGGAAAAGCGTGCCGAACGGGCCGTGGGAAGGACATGGTTGGAGCCGCCGACATAGTCGCCGATGACCTCGGGCGTGTAGCGCCCGACGAAGATCGCCCCAGCATTGCGGATCTGCGGGATCATCGCATCGGCGTCAGTCAGCGCCAGCTCGAGGTGCTCGGCGGCAATCCGGTTGGCGAGATCCGGCGCGGTAGAGAGGTCCTCGACCAGAATGATCGCGCCGAAGTCGCGCCAGCTGCTGCGTGCCGTCTCGGCCCGGGGAAGCGTGACGAGTTGCCGCTCGACCGCGCGCTCGACCGCATCGGCGAAATCGACGTCGTCGGTGATGAGGATCGACTGCGCGCCCGGATCATGCTCGGCCTGCGCCAGCAGATCGGCCGCAATCCAGTCGGGATCGTTGTCCTTGTCTGCGATGACGAGGACTTCGGAAGGACCGGCGATCATGTCGATGCCGACAGTGCCGAACACCTGCCGCTTGGCCGCCGCGACATAGGCATTGCCGGGCCCCATGATCTTGGCGACCGGCGCGATGGTGGCCGTGCCGTAGGCAAGCGCCGCGATGGCCTGGGCGCCGCCGATCCGGTAGATCTCCGACACGCCAGCCATGCGGGCCGCAGCCAGCACGGCGGGATTGATGTTTCCGGCCAGTGCCGGCACCACCATGACCACGCGCGGAACGCCCGCGACCTTGGCCGGCAAAGCGTTCATCAGCACGGAGCTCGGATAGCTCGCGGTTCCCCCGGGGAC
Source organism: Rhizobium sp. PP-CC-3G-465 (assembly GCF_004343445.1). Classification (NCBI taxonomy): domain Bacteria; kingdom Pseudomonadati; phylum Pseudomonadota; class Alphaproteobacteria; order Hyphomicrobiales; family Rhizobiaceae; genus Rhizobium; species Rhizobium sp. PP-CC-3G-465. Next base: position 2,029,677 of record NZ_SLYH01000001.1, on the reverse strand, counting down.
ATAGAGGCCGACGGCATCGATCGGGGTCCAGCGCGAGCCGAGACCGACACCCATGGCATCGGTATAGATGTCGTCCTTCGGCAGCTGGCGGGAATGGTGCGCCTCGATCCGCACGGCTGCGACCTTCAGTGCGCCCAGCACTTCGGAGGGCACGGATTCGATGGCGGCGTCAATCTCTTCGGCTGTCACGGTCATGGGCGTGGTGGAGAGGTCGAGCTTGTCCCACTTCAGCGTATATTCGGCGAGCGCCACATCGCCCCGCTCGCGCACGTCGGCGATGATCCGGCGCACGGCGAGGTCGACATCTTCGGACACCTCCCGCTTGGTGGTGAGAAAAGCCGCAAAAGCGGCCTCGAAATCGGAAGCGCGATGATCGAGGCGAATGGCCACTGGGTCTTTATCCTTCGTGTCGGCGGAAATCGTATCAGGATGCGGGCATGCCATGAGCAAAGACGCCGGTCGAGTCGGCAGCCGGATAGGCCGTTTTCCCGTCAAGCGCCGGCCGGCATCGTCTCAGCTTTCCGGATGGTGAGGCCTGAAAGCGGTTTCCCACGCCCCGCCCGTATCCGCAAGCTGTACCTCGATACATTCCACATTCAGCGCGATCGTCGCGTCGCCGGCCAACACCAGTTCCAGCACGCCATCCGGGCCTTCGCCGTTCGGCTCGAACCGCAGGGCGAGCAGCGAGAGCACGGCATCCGTGTCCGTTCGCGAAAAGCCGATGGAGCGCACCGATGTCACCCGGTGAAAACCGATCACGGCGCGGCGGCGCTCATTCGTCTTCTTGTCTGCGGTGCCGGTTTTTCCATCAACCGTCTTTTCCCAGACGAAGCGGTTCACCACCAGGGCAAAGGTGCCGGTTCGCGGCGCATAAGAGATGCCCTCGACCTTGAAGACCGCATCCTGCACATGAGCGGAGACGATCTCGAGGTCCTGCGCGTCCAGCGCCATGAGCTTCAATGTGTCCATGCGATCCTACCTGTGCGGTTCTGCCTGCCGGGCCATCGGGTTCCGTGGTCCTGTAGCAGAGATAGGTCGCGGCTCATCCTTGCGCAACGGGCCTTGCGCAACAGGTGCTTGCGCAATGGGCCGCGACCGGGATCGCATCAGTCGGTGACGCGCTCGACGATGGCGCCGCAGCGGGTCAGCTTTTCTTCCAGCCGCTCGAAGCCGCGATCGAGATGGTAGACGCGCGAGACGGTCGTATCGCCTTCGGCCACGAGGCCGGCGATGACGAGCGATACGGAGGCACGAAGGTCGGTCGCCATGACCGGTGCACCTTTGAGGCGCGGCACGCCCTCGATCTTCGCCGTCTGCCCGGAGAGCGTGATGCGTGCGCCGAGGCGGGCGAGTTCCTGCACATGCATGAAACGGTTCTCGAAGATCGTCTCGGTGATGTGCGAAACGCCGTTGGAGCGCGTCATCAGGCCCATGAACTGCGCCTGCAGGTCGGTCGGGAAGCCGGGGAAGGGGTCTGTGACCACATCCACCGGCTTGATGCCGCCGCCATTGCGGTAGACCCGGATGCCGGTTTCCGTCGGCGTGATCTCCGCGCCGGCGCGGCGGATCGCTTCCAGCGCCGTATCGAGCAGGCTCGCATCGGTCCCTTCCAGGATCACATCGCCGCCGGTCATGGCCACGGCCATGGCGTACGTGCCGGTTTCGATGCGGTCGGGCAGAACCCGGTGGCGCGCGCCCGAAAGGGAGGTGACGCCTTCGATGGTGATGGTGGAGGTGCCGGCGCCCGTAACCTTCGCGCCCATGGCATTGAGGCAGTTCGCAAGATCGACCACTTCCGGCTCGCGCGCAGCATTGCCGATCGTCGTCGTGCCATTGGCAAGCGTTGCTGCCATCATCATGACGTGCGTCGCGCCGACGGAGACTTTCGGAAACACATAGCGCGCACCGATGAGGCCGCCGGTCGGCGCCGTCGCATTGATATAGCCGCTGTCGATCTCGATGTTCGCACCGAGCGCCGCTAGGCCCTCGATGAACAGGTCGACCGGCCGCGTGCCGATGGCGCAGCCGCCCGGCAGCGATACGCGGGCTCTGCCCTCGCGTGCCAGAAGCGGGCCGATGACCCAGAAGCTCGCCCGCATTTTGGAGACCAGCTCATAGGGTGCCGTGGTATCGACGATGTTGCGGCAGGTGAAGTGGATCGTGCGGGCATAGCTTTCGCCCTGCCGCTCGCGCCGGCCATTGACCGAAATATCGGCGCCGTGATTACCGAGGATGCGGATCAGCTGCTCGACATCGGCCAGATGCGGCACGTTTTCCAGCGTCAGCGTGTCGTCCGTCAGGAGCGATGCGATCATCAGCGGCAAGGCGGCGTTTTTGGCGCCGGAAATCGGGATGATCCCGTGAAGCTCGTTGCCACCGGTAATTCTGATGCGATCCATGATCGGTCCTCGTCAGGGCTATGGAGCCCCTGAATGATAGATGTGCCGTTCGTCGGCAGGAAAGACGGCTTCCATAAAGCAAGCCACGGCAAATGAGAAGCGACCCGCAGAACGCCGAGGCGCAAGCGGGTGTATCGCCAATGCTGGAGCCCTAAAAGAAGGGTGCCGCGCGCTATTATCTCAAGGATTCGTCCGGATTTACGGCAGGATGCCGGTTTGCTCAACAATCGCGATAAGCATCGCTCGCCGTTTCGCACGCGATATCGGCAACGCGACCCGATTCGGTTTGCGTCGAGAATGCCTTCCCTTCTATTTTTCCACCGTGTCATCGGCCGAACCAATGTCTCCGACAGGAAGGTCGCCCTCGGTCGTCGAAGCCGCATCACGGGATGCCTCACCGCCGGCCGCCGGCAGCCCCACGGCCTCGTCGGCATCGCCCGCCCGCCGGGCACGCCCCTGCTGCTTGCGGCGCTGAAGGTTCTCCCGCAGCGTCCGCGCCGCCCGTTCCCGCCGAGCCTGCGCCTGCCGCTCCGCCTCACTCATCCCGTCGCTCCTCTTTGCCTCACGTTATCGCCTGCACTGAACGATCGATGGTACCAAGGCTACCTATCACTGCTTTACCAAGCAGCCTTCCTACGAAATCACCACGCCGCGCGAAACCCGCGTCCTGCCTTGCTGTCATTCAAATCCGACCAAACACAAGAAAACCGCACCATCCGCCTTGCGCTCCCCGAAAACCTATGGCAATAGGCCCTCGCTCCGACACGGTCGCCAACACGCCGCCGCTGTCTTCAGTGCTGCTATAGCTCAGGGGTAGAGCACTCCCTTGGTAAGGGAGAGGCCGAGAGTTCAAATCTCTCTAGCAGCACCATTCTCCCCGACGAACTGATCAAACAAAATCCAGGCCTACCGAAGCCGTGTGCCGCGGACGACCCCACCATTTCAGGTGTCGAGTCAGCCCCTGAACACGTCTGCGGCCTCACCGACGACGGTGATCACGCAAAAAAAGAGCCGGCTTTTGACCGGCTCTTTCTCATTCTTCTCGAGCTGTTTCAGGCGATCAGAAATCTATATCGCCCATGTCGTCGCCCATATCCGCACCGACATCTTCCGCCGGAGCTTCCGCTTCAGCCGGCGTTTCCGCCGCGTTGGCTTCGTTGCCGGAGAACATGCTGCCGATGGCGCTGCCGAGCAGCATGCCTCCGGCGACGCCCATGGCGGTCTGGGCGGCACCCTGCAGGAAGCCGCCGCCGCTGCGCTGGCCCTGCTGGGCGGCACCCTGGTTGCCCCAGGGGCTATTCGGCTGGCCGTTAGGCTGGCCGGCCGACGGCTGGCCCATGGCCGTGCCGGTTTGGCCGTAGGCGCCTTGCTGCGGCGCTTGCTGTCCGTAGACGGCGGCGGGTGCCGCGCGGCGGGCAGGGGTGGCCTGGCTCCCACCGCCGAACAGGCTGGAAAACAGCCCGCCGGAGGAGCGGCTTGAGGACTGGCGCTCCAGTTCCTGGATGCGCTGCTCGGCTGCGGCAAGGGCCTGATCCTGCACCACGATGGTCTGCGCCATCAGGTAAGGGGCCGTCGGCTGGGCCGCGATCTTCTGGCCGATGAAGGCATTGGCCTCCTGATCGAGCTGGCCGGATTGGCGCTCGACCTCGGCAATGCGGGAGAAAAGCCCGTCGATCGCCTGGCGGTCATTGCTGTCCATGGTGATGTGTCTCCGTGATCTCATACGCAACAGGGTTGTTGCAGGGGTCTGGTCGGATAGGGCCCTCCCGGCCATCGAGGCCGGAAGGGAAGATATGTCGACTATTCGCGCTCGCCGGTGAAGTTCAGCAGGAGCTGGAAGATGTTGACGAAGTTCAGGTACAGCGACAGGGCGCCGAAGACGGCGAGCTTCTGCTGCGATTCCTGGTCCATGTTCTCGGCGAACTGTGACTTGATGTTCTGCGTGTCGTAGGCGGTCAGGCCGACGAAGACGACGATGCCGATCACCGAGATGGCGAACTGCAGGGCCGACGAGCCGAGGAAGATATTGACGACCGAGGCGATGACGACGCCGATCAGGCCCATCATCAGGAACGAGCCCATCTTCGACAGGTCGGCCTTCGTCACGTAGCCGTAAAGGCTTGTCGCGCCGAACATGGTCGCGGCGATGAAGAAGGTGCGCGCGATGCTCGTTCCGGTGAATACGAGGAACACGGACGCGAGCGACAGGCCCATGACGGCGCAGAACGCCCAGAACATCGCCTGTGCCGCGCCGGCCGACATGGTCTGCAGGCGGAACGACAGGAACAGCACGAAGCCGAGCGGTGCCAGCATGACGACCCACTTCAGGGGCGTCTGGAAGATCGGCACGTAGAGCGCCGGTGTCGTCCCGACGATGAAGGCGACGAGGCCGGTGACCACGAGGCCGAGGCCCATATAGTTGTACACCCGCAGCATGTGCTGGCGCAGGGCCTGGTCGAGGAAGGCGCCGCTTTGCGCCGTTGCGCCGTAACGGGGGCCGGGATTGCTGAAGCTCATCGAGGTTCTCCTTGATAGATGAGAAAGTGTGAATGGCTCTGGCGCCGGGCGGGCCAGAGGTCAGTAAAGGGTTTTAGACAGGCGCTCCGCCGTCTGCGCCAGCTTGGCCTCGCCTGTGGTGCCACCGGGCGCGGCCACCAGCGCATAGGCCACGTCGCCGATCTGCCAGTCCGCCGCCTCGATGCCGTCGATGGCGTAGGTCTTGACAGGCCGCACCGAGAACGCCCCGGGGCGCACGGCAAAGAGCGACATCTGCTCCTTGTCCGGCGTGCGGATCGCAAGCTCGACGCTCGGGCCGAAGCGTGAGGGGAACACCTGAACGTCCACCACGGTCCAGCTTTCGGGCAGGGCCGGCATGATGATCGCCGTCGCCGCGCGAATGTCCTCGCGGTCGTAGGTCTGCACCTCCGGCTGCGATGTCATGGTCTCGCGGATCTCCGCCGTGCGGTGGGCGCGAACGGCCTCTTCAACATGCGCGGGTGGCGGCTCGGATGCCACGACCTCGGTCACCTGGAACGGACCGAAGCTCGTGCTGGCAACCCAGCCGGCACCCACGAGAAGGGTAACCGCCGCCACCTTCTGCAGCTGCTGACTGACGCGGGGAAAGTGCAGGCCGCTTTCCAGCCGGCGCGCCGCATCCCGGGTTTGCCGCGTGCCGCCGGGATCGACGGTCGCCAGCAGCGACAGACGCAGCTCGCCGCGCAGATGCAGATCACCCATCACCCGGGCAGCGGACTCCGGGTTCTGCGCCAGATGCGCCTCGACCTGAAGCCGGCGCTGCGGCGTCAGCTGGTTGTCCACATAGGCATCGAGGTCGCTGTCGAGGATCGGGTCAGCCATGGTCATTGTCGGTGCCTCCAACGATCTTGAGGTGGGTCGGCGTGCGATCTTCCTCGAAGGCGCGCAGGCGGGCCCGCGCGCGGGAAAGGCGCGACATCAGTGTCCCCACGGGAATATCGAGAACGCGCGCGGCGTCCTGGTAGGACATCTCGTCGATGGCGACGAGATGGAGCGCGGCGCGCTGCTCTTCGGGAAGGCTGAAGAACGCCTCGCGCAATTGCCCGAGACGAACGACATCTTCCGCACCGCCATGATGCAGGCCTTGCGAAAGCAGAGCCGCTTCCTCCACGCGCCGCGTCTGCGAGCGCTTGCGGCGCAGGCTGTCGATATGCGTGTTGTGAAGGACGGACATCAGCCAGGTCCGCAGGTTCGCACCCTGACGAAAGGTCGGCCGGCGCTCATAGGCGCGCATCAGTGCGTCCTGCACCAGATCCTCGGCATCGTCGGGATTGCGTACGAGCGAACGGGCATAACGCCTGAGAGCGCCGAGCTGGCCGATGACATCGAAGGGGCTTTTCCTGTCGTCCATGTGAGATATACGCATGGCGATGGCGCTCTATTCCATGCCTTCCGAAATATTTTTCGCAAGCGCGAGATTCCGCGACGGAATCTTCGCATCCGCTAATGGACAGCGGTTCACACCTCTGTCATGAGGTTTATTAACGCGTCGATGATATGCTCACGAAATCAGGGGCCTCGGCACTTGGAAATGGAGAGGCCTAGGAGGAGGCCGTTCCGGAAACGCGATAAGTCGATCGGGAGAAATGGCGCGGCATGCAGAGGCATCGGCCGCGCTGAGGGAGGAGTTGAACATGGCCACACATATGATGCGCACGCTGTTGAACACCATGGCGTTCCTTGCCGTCCTGACGGTTCTCGGTCTCTGGGCTTTCCTGTAGGGTTCTATCGACGGCCTCCCAAGACGGGAGATCATCGAACCTCAGGGATATAGATAGTGCCTCTCCCAGGCATCATGCGGGATCTGGCTGCCGATCTCATATTTGAACGATCGCACATCGATGTGATCAGGGCCGGTGGTGCAGCGGAATTTCAGCCGATACCATTCTCCCTGGCTGCGGAAGACGGCGCCGGGCGCGGTGATGGTGTTGGTGGCCGTCACCGGATCGCCGAACGCGTAGGCGATGACCTTGTCGGGCCGGTACTGCGTCTTGTCCTTGTTGATGCGCTCCATCGCTTCCGTATCGCAGCGCTGCTCCAGCCGTGTGGCGGGATCGAGTTTCTGGAACTGGCGAACGAGCGTCTGATCCATGGCGGCAGCCGAGGTGGCGGTGCATGCCGCCAGCAGAGCCGACAAGGCAATCCTGTTCATGCGTTGATTCTCTCACTATCGGTCGGAACCGCCGCTTCAAGGCAATTTTCTTGGCCATTCGATGGCTGAAACAAGGCGGGGGCAGCGGTCGGCTCGAATGTGCGTATGAAATGACGCACGCGCAATGGCATTACCCGTTGTTTCGAAAGGTCTTTTCACGAGCCTCCGCAATCCGCCCGATTTATGTCGAGGCGGTCACGTCGATCCACTCCGCTCCGGTTATGTCGGCCATGCGTTCGGGTGAAATTCGCACGGCGGCATTGGTGGCGCCCGCCGCCGGCACGACGATGTCGAAGGCGCGCAGCGAGACGTCGCAATAGACCGCAAGCGGCTTTGGCAGACCGAAAGGGCAGACGCCGCCCACCGGATGGCTCGTCTCTGCTTCCACTTCGGAAAGGTCGAGCATCCGGGCTTTGGTGCCGAACCGCGCCTTGAATTTCTTGTTGTCGATGCGCGCTTCACCGCCCGTGACGATCAGGATCACCGCGTCTGCGACCCGGAGCGCCAGTGTCTTGGCGATCTGCGCCGGCACGACGCGATGTGCCGCCGCCGCCATGGCAACGGTCGCCGTGCTCTCGTCGAGAACGATGACCTTGAGGTCGGGTGCCTTCTCGGCCAGGAAGGCGGTCACGGAGGAAAGGCTCATGAGGCTGTCCGCTCTCTGAAAGGTTCGTCGGTTGCCAGCCCGTGTCACGTGCTGAAACGAAAAGGCGGGCCGTTGAGCCCGCCTCCAGCATTGCTGTCGCCGATTTTTTCAGTCGTCGTTTGTTGCGTCAAGGTCTTCCGGGCGCGTGCCCTCCTGACCGTGCGGCAGGTAGCCGTGGCTTGTAAACCAGTTCTCGAGAATGGCGGCGATGGCCGCGTCGCGGCTGTTGATCTCCGGATGGTCGGAAATGAACGACGCGAGGGCGGCTTCGATTTTGGGGTCTGTCGTGCTGGACATGATGCCTCTTCCTCAGGCTCGTTTGATCACGCGGATGAGCACGAGCAGGATGATCGCGCCAAGGGTCGCATGGATGATGGCCGCGAGAATGCCGCCGCCGATCACGAAACCGAGACGCGGGAACAGCCAGCCTGCGATGAAGGCGCCGATGATGCCGACGATGATGTTGCCGAACAGGCCAAAGCCGAAGCCGGACACGATGAGGCCGGCAAGCCAACCGGCTACTGCGCCGATCAGGAGGAAGATGAGAATGCTTTCGATACCCATGGATGGTTCCTTTCCGAATGGATGAACCAGGAGATAGGGCAGCGCGCGCGCCGGGTTAGATCTTCAGCAACAGGAAATGTTGAGATGAAGACTGTCCCGAAGACGGCTCAGAGGATGCGCGAGGGAAGCGCGACCCGGCCGTCGTCGATGTTGAGAAGGACGGAGATGGCAACGAGCGTCAGGCATGCGATGAGGGTGGCGCTCAGTCCGAGAACAATCATTGCCCGTTTCCTTTTCGCGTCATCATCATGATGTCCGCTGGATCCTTCCCTGGAAGACGCGCACGATGCCGGAACGACCTCATCGCGCCGTCCAAGACGCGGTCGCCGGGCAGCTGGGTGTCGCGCCGGAAGTGTCCTCTTTCTATGCGCGCGAGACCACGGCCACAATTGCGAGGAATGGGGGATGAAAACCTGTGCCGACAGGCGTTTGCGCCCTTTCCGGCACGATCTTTCAGCGTTCTGTGGATTAGGGAGGTGGCGTTAACTTTCAAGCAAGGAATTAACCATAAACATGGTCCCTACACGTCGAAGCGGGGACCCCTTAATCCCCTCCCGGGCATGATGCCGATCCGACGAGCCGGTCCCAACCCGGTATGTGACGTTAACGGGGCCTGTGCTCCGTTCTCGGACAAGCAGGCATCATATGGCGCCATCGGGCGCACATTCTCATTTCATTCGGCAGGCGGTGATGGTCACCGGCCCTGACGGGAGACATACCGGGACCGGGGACAAACGTGGGACAGGAAGCCGTGGCAGACCAGAACCGGAGGGCGCAGGCAGGAAGCCTGGTCGAGCGCCTGCGGTTTGCCGGGCTGGATTCCAGCGAAACCGACATCCTGCGCCGTCATCGCCAGGCCCTCCAGCCGCAGGTCGATCTCGCGCTGCGCGATCTTTTCCAGCGCCTTCAGACCTTCCCCGAAGCCTCGCGCCATTTCTCCAGCGATCGTCAGATCGACCGGCTGCACGACCTCCACGCCTCTCATTGGGGCGTGTTGACGGATGCGCGGTTCGACAGTCTCTATGCCGAGCGCGTCAAGGTGCTGGCCGATGCGGAAAGCCGCATGGGCCTCGACCCCCGCTGGCAGATCGCCGGCCACGGCGTCATCCTCGAGCGGCTGATCGTCTCCGCCATCGAGGCGTTCTGGCCGAAATCCATGCTGGCGACCGGCAAGGGCAAGCAGCAGGAACTGACGGACCTTATCTCCGCCCTCATCCGCACCGTTTTCGTCGATACGGAAATCGGCGTCACCCTTCGCTTCAACGAACAGCGCCAGACCCACCAGCGCCAGCTGGCGGAAACGCGCGCGACGTCGGAAGCCGAGTTGCTCGCAGCCTTCACCGGTATCGCCGAGGCGCTGGCCGCGGGCGACGTCTCTGCGCGAACCCCGGCCGACGTGCCGGAAGCGGCCGTGCCGCTTGCCCGCTCACTGGATGCCGCCCTCGACGCGATCGAATCGAACCTGCGCAATCTGGACGCCGGGATCTCCTCCTCGGCTACGGCCAGCGAGACGATGACCGCGGGAACCGAGCGTCTTGGATCGGCCGCGCAATCCGAAGCGGCGGCGCTGGATTCGGTTGCCGAACGGCTGGAAGCCCTCGTTATCAGAGTTCGCGACAGTGCACGGGAAAGCTCCGCGGCTGAAAAGGCCGTTGCTGCGACGGGACATTCCGTCGAGCGCAGCGGCGAGATCGCCGGTCTTGCGATTGCGGCCATGGCCGACATCGAATCCTCCGCCGAGAAGATCGGTCAGATCATCGGCGTCATCGACGAGATCGCCTTCCAGACCAATCTCCTTGCGCTGAATGCCGGTATCGAAGCTGCACGCGCCGGCGAAAGCGGTCGCGGCTTTGCGGTCGTCGCCCAGGAAGTCCGGGCGCTCGCCCAGCGTTCCGGCGATGCGGCCCGCGAGATCAAGCAGCTCGTCACGGGCACGAAGGCTCAGGTCGATGCCGGCGTCGAACGGGTCGGCCGCACGCAGGCCGCCATCGGCAGCATCGTCGAGCAGGTTCACGGCATCCAGTCCGCCATCACAGGTATCGCCCGGCAGTCGGGTGAGGATCTGTCCAGCCTCGAAGACCTGCGCACCGAGATCGGCCGCTCCGGCCGCGCGCTTGCAGGTCTCACCAGCGATGCCGAACGCACGGCGGCTGCCGGTCAGACGGCGCGCATGGTGACGATCGAGCTTGGCGAAACCATTCGCCGCTTCACGCTGCGCCCTGCAAACACGGGCGCACGCGCGGCAGACAAGATGATGGCCGCCGCCACGCCGCCGCGACAGGCTCTGCCTGCGCAGGTGGCGAGGGCGGAGGCTTTTCTCGAAGACGAGGACGACATCGCCTTCGGGCGCGTGTCGGCATGGGGGCGATCATGACGATGTTCCCGGCTCTGCGTCCATGCCCGTTCCGCCTGCGTGACACCGGTCCTGCCGGCCATCGCAATGCGGACGGTTTCGTTCGACAGGTCAATCTCCTCCAGGTGACACAAGGAAAGGCGCCGTGATGGCCCCAAAGAAAGCCGCATCGAAGACGCTCAATCTCGCGCCGGTCCTCGACCTCAACGAGGCCAGCGTCCTTCATCGCAAGCTGACGGAGATGCGCGGCAGCAACATCGTGGTCGATGCTTCGGCCGTGGAGCGGGTCGGAGCGCTCTGCGTCCAGGTGCTGATGGCCGGTGCCAAAAGCTGGGAAGAGGACAAACACGCCTTCACCATTTCCAAGGTGTCGGACGCTTTCACCAAAACGACGCAGCTCATCGGGGTCAATGTCGACCATCTGATGGCTAAGGAGATCTGAAAATGAAGAAGAAGGTTCTCACCGTGGACGATAGCCGGACGATCCGGAATATGCTCCTCGTGACGCTCAACAATGCCGGTTTCGAAACCATTCAGGCCGAAGATGGCATCGAAGGTCTCGAAGTCCTCGAAGACTGTAATCCCGATGTCATCGTCACCGACATCAACATGCCCCGCCTCGACGGCTTCGGTTTCATCGAGGGCGTCCGCCGCAACGAGAAGTACCGTGCCATCCCGATCCTGGTCCTGACCACGGAAAGCGACGCGGAAAAGAAGAACCGCGCCCGTCAGGCCGGAGCGACCGGCTGGATCGTCAAGCCCTTCGATCCGACAAAGCTGATCGACGCCATCGAGCGCGTAACCGCTTAAAAAACCCTCGCCAGGATTCCAGCTATGGATATGAATGAAATCAAAGAGATCTTCTTCCAGGAATGTGAAGAACAGCTCGCAGAACTGGAATCCGGTCTCCTTCGTTTAAATGACGGGGATCGCGATCCGGAGACGGTTAATGCGGTCTTTCGTGCCGTTCACTCCATCAAGGGTGGCGCGGGCGCCTTCGGGCTGGATGATCTGGTCTCGTTCGCTCACGTGTTCGAAACGACACTGGATTGCGTTCGCTCCAACAAGCTGGAACCCACGCAGGAGGTTCTGAAAGTCATGCTCAAGTCGGCCGACGTCCTGGCCGACCTGACCAACTGCGCCCGCGACGGCGGCAGTGTGGATGAAGCGCGCTCCAAGCAGCTGATCCGCGAACTCGAAGCACTGGCCCACGGCACGCCCCTCCCGGGAGCCGCAGAGGCTCCCGTGGCCAAGGCTGCCGCCAAGCCCGCAGCCGCCAAGCCGTCGCCGGCCGCTCCGGCTCCGGCTCCAGCCGCAACCAATGACCAGGGCTTCGTGCCCGTCGCCTTCTCGTTCGACGATTTCGGTGACGACGCCGTTGCCGAACCGGCTGCGATGCCGACCTTCGAGATCTCCTTCAAGCCGAACGCCGATCTCTATCGCAAGGGCAACGAGGCGACGCTGCTCCTGCGCGATCTCTCCCGTCTCGGCGAGATGAGCATTCTTTGCGACATGGACAGCCTGCCGTCGCTCGATGGCCTGAACCCGGAAGACGCCTACTTCTCGTGGAAGATCTCGCTTCGCACCGACAAGGGCGAAGATGCGATCCGCGGCGTGTTCGAATTTGCCGAATGGGACTGCGAACTCTCTGTGGCCGAGCTTGCCGAAGGCGAGCAGCCGGTCGCGGTCGAAGGCGACGCCCCGATGCAGGCCGTACCCTTCGATCTGTCGATCCTAGACGAGGAGCATGAACATCCCCTCGGCGTGGTCGAGGAAGAAGAACAGATCGCCGCCGGCGAGCGCGAAGCCACGATCACGGCTCTCGAAACCGCCAGCAACGTCCTCAACCTTGCCAGCGCCGCCGCCAAGGCTGCCGATGCGAAGCAGGCGCCCGCTGCAAACGCTGCCAGTGCGCAGCAGGCCGCAGCCGCAGGCCAGACGATCCGCGTCGATCTCGATCGCGTCGACCGCCTGATCAACCTCGTGGGCGAGCTCGTCATCAACCAGGCGATGCTGTCGCAGAGCGTCATCGAGAACGACGCCAACGGCACGTCGTCGATCAATATGGGCCTCGAAGAGCTGCAGCAGCTCACCCGAGAGATCCAGGACTCGGTCATGGCCATCCGCGCCCAGCCGGTGAAGCCTGTCTTCCAGCGCATGGCCCGTACCGTGCGCGAAATCGCCGATATCACCGGCAAGTCGGTGCGCCTGGTCACCGAGGGCGAGAACACCGAAGTCGACAAGACCGTCATCGACAAGCTCGCCGAGCCGCTGACGCATATGATCCGCAACGCGGTCGATCACGGCCTGGAAATGCCGGAGAAGCGCATCGCGCTCGGCAAGAACCCGGAAGGCACCGTTCGCCTGACCGCCAAGCACCGCTCGGGCCGCATCATCATCGAACTTGCCGACGACGGCGCCGGCATCAACCGCGAACGCGTCCGCCAGAAGGCGATCGACAACGACCTGATCGCGGCCGACGCCAACCTGTCGGACGAGGAAATCGACAACCTGATCTTCCACGCCGGCTTCTCGACCGCCGAGAAGGTCTCCGACCTTTCCGGCCGCGGCGTCGGCATGGACGTGGTCAAGCGCTCCATCCAGGCGCTCGGCGGACGTATCAACATCTCGTCGAAGCCCGGCCAGGGCTCCGTCTTCACCATGAGCCTGCCGCTGACGCTGGCCGTGCTAGACGGCATGGTGGTCACGGTCGCCAACCAGACGCTGGTCGTGCCGCTGACGGCCATCGTCGAAACGCTGCAGCCGGATGCCGCCTCGATCCATTCCTTCGGTGCGACACAGCGCCTGATCTCGATCCGGAACTCCTTCTGCCCGCTGGTCGATGTCGGCCGGATCCTCAACTTCCGCGCCACGCAGGCCAATCCCGTCGAGGGCGTGGCGCTGCTGGTGGAATCGGAAGGTGGCGGTCAGCGCGCGCTGATGGTCGATGCGATCCAGGGTCAGCGTCAGGTCGTGATCAAGAGCTTGGAGGCGAACTACACACACGTGCCCGGCATCGCCGCGGCGACCATTCTCGGTGACGGCCGCGTGGCCCTGATCCTGGATGTGGACGCTGTGGTTGCCGCCTCCCGCGGCCAGCCCCTCAGGCTGGAATCAGCCCTGTCCGCTGTGGGATAAGCCATGACGACGCTCGCAAACACCATGACCAGCGGTGCCCGCGAACTGATCGCCTTCAGGATCGGCGACCAGGAGTTCTGCGTCGATATCATGTCGGTGCGCGAGATCCGTGGCTGGACGCCTGCGACGTCGATGCCACATGCGCCGGGCTACATGCTCGGCGTCATCAACCTTCGGGGCGCGGTCCTGCCGATCATCGATCTGGCAGCGCGCCTCGGAATGAACCCGGCCGAACCGACCGTTCGGCATGTCATCATCGTCGCTCAGTCCGGACAGAGGATCGTCGGGCTGCTGGTCGAGGCGGTGTCCGACATACTGAGCGTGACGAATGACAACATACAGCCGACGCCCGATGTCAGTTCCGACTTCGAGCGAACCTTTGCCCGCGGCATTCTGGCCATCGAGAAGCGCATGATCTGCCTGATCGAACTGGACGCCGTCTTCCCTCACACCGAAAGCGAAGCCGCATGAGCAGAATGGCCGCCTTCGACACGAAAGCGTCGCCCGACGAGTGCCTGGCCAGCGGAGAATATCCGCTGACGCGCCGCGATCTTTCCGAGATCGCAGCGATGATCTATGCTGATGCCGGCATCTATCTGAACGAGACCAAGGCCTCGCTCGTCTATTCGCGCCTGTCGAAACACATCCGCAATCTTGGGCTCGGTGGCTTCCGCGAGTACTGCAACCTCGTGTCGTCCCCAGCCGGTGCCGCCGAGCGCCGGGATATGCTCTCGCACCTCACCACCAATTTCACGCGGTTCTTCCGCGAGAACCACCATTTCGAACATCTGCGCGACACGGTCCTGCCGGGACTGATCGCGCGTGCTAAGGCCGGCGGTCGCGTACGCATCTGGTCTGCCGCCTGTTCCGACGGGCAGGAGCCCTATTCGATCGCGCTGACCATCCTGTCGGTCCTGCCCAATGCGGCAGAATACGACATCCGCGTGTTGGCGACCGATATCGACCCGAAGATCCTCGCGATCGCCCGGGCCGGTGCCTACGACATCAACGCGCTGGAAACGGTTACACCGCAGATGCGCAAGCAGTTCTTTTCGCAGACCTCGGTCAACGGCCGCGAGAAGTGGCAGATCGACGACAAGGTCAAGCGGCTCATCACCTTCAACGAACTGAACCTGATGGCGCAGTGGCCGTTCAAGGGTCCGTTCGACGTGATCTTCTGCCGCAACGTCGTCATCTACTTCGACGAGCCGACGCAGATGAAGATCTGGTCGCGGTTCTCGACGATGCTGGATGGGGGAGGGCACCTCTATATCGGTCACTCCGAACGCGTCTCAGGCGATGCCAAGGCCGTGTTCGACAATATCGGCATCACCGCCTACCGCTATACCGGCAAGCACGGGGGAGGCCGCTCATGACCGCGCCCGCTCGCGTCCTCGTCGTCGATGACAGCGCCACCATGCGCGGTCTCATCACGGCCATCCTGAATGCCGATCCCGCCGTCAACGTGGTCGGTCAGGCGGCCGATGCCATGCAGGCGCGCCAGGCTATCAAGGATCTCAATCCCGACGTCGTCACGCTCGACATCGAGATGCCCAACATGAACGGTCTCGAATTCCTCGAGAAGATCATGCGGCTGCGCCCGATGCCCGTCATCATGGTCTCCACGCTGACGCACAAGGGTGCGGAAGCCTCGGTCGCGGCGCTCGAGATCGGCGCTTTCGACTGCGTCGGCAAGCCTTTGCCGGGCGATCTGCACCCCTTCGCCGACCTTGCCGAAAAGGTGAAGGCGGCGGCGCGCTCGCAGCGCAAGTTCATCATATCCGGCAACAAGGTCGCCGCACCGAGTGCCGCGAACACCAATGCGACGGCGGTCGACTACCGGGCCGCCCGCCGGATCATCGCCATCGGGTCCTCCACCGGGGGGGTGGAGGCCCTGATCAACGTCTTGCAGAAGTTTCCGAAGAACTGCCCGCCGACGGTGATCACCCAGCACATGCCGGTCACCTTCACGAAGAGCTTTTCGGAACGTCTCAACCGGCTCTGCGCCCCGACGGTCGAAGAGGCTGTCGACGGCGCCAGGCTTGAGATCGGCAAGATCTACCTTGCCCCAGGGGGCGATCGTCACCTCCAGGTGGTCAATCCGTCGGCACCGACCTGCCGGCTGATCGACCGGGAGCCTGTCAACGGACATCGCCCGTCCGTGGACGTTCTATTCGATTCTGTGGCGGATCTCGCCGGACGCAACGGCATTGGCGTCATCCTGACGGGCATGGGGCGCGATGGCGCCTCCGGCCTTCTGCGGATGCGCCAGGCCGGGGCCCGGACGTTCGGCCAGAATGAAAAGACCTGTGTGGTCTATGGAATGCCGAGGGTGGCCTACGAAATAGGCGCCGTCGAAATGCAACTGCCCCTCAACTCCATCGGGGAGGAAGTTCTGAAATGCGCCGCGACCCGAAGGGAAGGAACTGAATAAATGTCTATCGCCGAAAAAATCAAAGTGCTGATCGTCGACGATCAGGTTACCAGCCGGCTTCTGTTGGGCGAAGCGCTCCAGCAGCTCGGCTTCAAGCAGATCACCGTTGCCGCCGATGGCGAGCAGGGCGCCAAGATCATGGCGCAACAGCCGCACCATCTCGTGATCTCGGACTTCAACATGCCGAAGATGGACGGACTCGGCCTGCTTCAGGCCGTGCGCACCAATCCGGCAACCAAGAAGGCCGCCTTCATCATGTTGACGGCTCAGGGCGACCGTGCCCTCGTCACCAAGGCGGCGGCACTGGGCGCCAACAACGTCCTGGCCAAACCCTTCACCATCGAAAAGATGCGGGCGGCGATCGAAGCCGTGTTCGGAGCACTCAAATGACCTTAGACGCTGCGGTTAAGCGCGTGCATGTCATCCAGGGCGAGTACAAGGTCGTCACGGACCCGGACGTGGTTCTTTCGACGATTCTCGGCTCCTGTGTGGCTGCCTGCATGCGTGATCCCGTGGCAGGCGTGGGCGGCATCAACCATTTCCTGCTGCCCGGTTCCGCCGAAGCGATGTCATCGGGAGGCGACGCCACGCGATATGGCGTCCATCTCATGGAATTGCTGATCAACGGACTTCTCAAGAAAGGCGCGCGGCGCGACCGTCTTGAGGCCAAGATCTTCGGCGGCGCCAAAACCATTGCACGTTTTTCCAATGTCGGTGAGCAGAACGCCCTGTTCGCCCGCCGCTTCCTCCAGGACGAAGGTATCCCCATCGTCGGCGAGAGCACGGGCGGCGAGCACGGCCGCAAGCTGGAATACTGGCCGGTCACCGGCCGGGCCCGTCAATACGCCCTGACCGGCGTCGAGACGCAGAAGACCGTGGCCCAGGAGCAGCGCCCGGTCCCGGCTCCCAAGCCCGCAGACAATTCGATCGAATTCTTTTAATCAGCAACCGCGCCGTCCGGCGCGCGGTCAGGGGACATCATATGCAGAGCGAGCGAAAAGAGCACCCCGGCGACATGGACGAGGCCCTGCCCGACGTGATGATGCGTGTCGTCTCGGAACTGCACGACGTCGCCTATCTCATCGAGCGGATCGAGCCGATGCTCGGTGAGATCGCCGGCGATCCGCAGGCCAATGCGGCCCACCGCATCCAGGTGCTGCAGGGCATCGACCTTGCGGTCCAGAAGACGCGCGGGCTGGCCGAGTTCATCGACACCATCACCGCGGCGCTTCCGGAATCCTGGCTGGTCGATATTTCCACGGCGCTGAACCTGGTGAAGCTGGCGGATATGCAGAAGTCGCTCGCAAACGGCCTGCGCCACGGCCATTCGCAGCCGCTGACGGAAGCCGCCGGCGATTTCGAAGCCTTCTAGCAAAAACGACCGTCTCCAGGCCGAAAACAGCGGCAAAACGCACCTCCGGTTACAGCCGAAGGTGCGTTTTGCCGTTTTAGAATCTCTCGAAATACTGACGCTCGCGGGGGCGAACGACAAGTTCGCGCAAGCTTCGCATCCTATTCTCCAAACGGGTCAGATGGATCTATGCCCCGCATTTGCGAGAGTTTTCGCCAGATGCGGCCGGATCGGATCTCAATGTTGGGACTGCGCAATGAAGCTTCGTCCGTGCAATCTCGCACGGTGAAGTGCGCTACTGGGTGCGAAACAGAATGAATCTGTTAGAACAACTTTCGTCGGTCACGAAAAATTTGAAGAGCCTGGGGCAGGGCAAGCTGATCGCGCTGGCGGCAGCAGCCTTCGTAACGATCGGGCTCGTTCTGGCAGCCGGGCTCTACGTCAACAAGCCGGCCTACGAGACGCTCTACGTCAACCTTGAATCGGGCGACCTGAACCAGGTCAGCATGGCGCTGGCCGAGGGCGGTATCCCCTTCGATGTCGGCACGGATGGCAAGAGCGTTCAGGTTCCGGTCGGCACCACGGGCAAGGCCCGCCTGTTTCTCGCCGAGCGCGGCCTGCCCAACAGCGCCAATGCCGGTTACGAACTGTTCGACAATGTCGGCTCGCTTGGCCTGACGTCGTTCATGCAGGAAGTCACCCGGGTCCGCGCCCTCGAAGGCGAAATCGCCCGCACCATCCAGCAGATCTCCGGCATCGCTTCGGCCCGCGTCCACATCGTGATGGCCGACCGCGGCAGCTTTCGCAAGACCGAGCAGAAGCCGACCGCCTCCGTCATGATCCGCGCCAGCTCGACCATCGGTCGCAACGCTGCAGCCTCCATCCGCCATCTCGTCGGCTCGTCGGTTCCCGGCCTGTCCATCGACGACGTGACCATTCTCGACAGCGCCGGCCAGCTGCTCGCCTCCGGCGACGATCCGCAGAACGGTGCGATGAGCCAGTCGCTCTCCATCGTCCAGTCCGTGCAGGGCGAAATCGAGAAGAACATCGACAAGGCCCTCTCGCCCTTCCTCGGCGTCGACAACTTCCGCTCCAGCGTCACCGCACAGCTCAATACCGATACGCAGCAGGTTCAGGAAACCACCTTCGATCCGGAATCGCGCGTCGAACGTTCGACACGGGTCACCAAGGAAGAGCAGAAGTCGAGCCAGCAGCAGGCGGACAATGCGGCGACCGTTCAGCAGAACGTGCCGCAGGCAGCCCCCAAGAGCGGTGGTGCCGGGCCGCAGTCGAACGACCAGGCCGAGAAGAAGGAAGAGCAGACCAATTACGAGATCAATTCGAAGACGGTCGCCACCACCAAGAACAGCTACAAGGTCGAAAAGCTCTCCGTCGCCGTCGTCGTCAATCGCGGCCGGGTCGCCGCCATGGTCGGCGAAGGTGCGGACCAGGCGAAGATCGACACCTATCTCGCCGACATGCAAAAGATCGTGGCATCCGCTGTCGGCATCGACGCGGCCCGCGGCGACGTGGTGACGCTGACCGCCATGGACTTCGTCAACAACCAGCTGCTCGACACGCCGGTCGAAGGCCCGAGCATTATGGAAACGCTGACGCGCAATCTCGGCGGCATCATCAACGCCCTCGCCTTCATCACGGTCGCCGTCCTCGTGGTCTGGATGGGCCTGCGTCCTCTGGCCCGCTCCATGGGCTTCGGCGGACCGGGCACCCTCACGGAAACCGAGGCCGTCGGCCTCGAACTCCCCGACTTCTCGCCCGCACCGGGGGGTGCTGCAGGTGGTGCGCTCATGGAAGGTTTCGGTTCGGATTTCGGCTTCGACAGCACGGACGACCTGCTCAGCCTCGGCGAAGACGGCGGCGACTTCAACCGCCGCGTCAAGGAGGGCCCGGAACGGCGGCTGGCGCGTATGGTCGAGATCAACGAGGAACGCGCTGCCAAGATCCTGCGCAAATGGGTCGCAGAAAAAGCCGCCTGAGGCCAAAAAACAAAGCAGACGAGAAAATCCGCCCCTTCGGCGGATTTTTTTCGTTCGGACCTGACAGTGGCATGACAAAGAAACGGCGGTGGCTCGTCTGCCGGTCGACGGGCCTGGAAAGGTCCGGGCGACGATGGCCGGAGTCTTCATGTCGTTTCCGCAGTGTCCTGTCTGCGTCGCCAGAGTCGCCGCGGCGCACCGGGGATTCCTCTATTTAACCATTTGGTTATTTTTTTATGTGGAAAGACGACTTTGCTTGCTTGCGGATGCTCTTCGACTCCGGGCGCGGGAAAATTGATTGTGTCACTTCAAGAAAAATTCTTCCAGAAACTGGTATAGTTGTCAAAGTTGCTAGGTGTGTGCTTACGGGCTCTCCCTATTGTGCTCGAAATCGTTTTGGTGCAATTGCGCAACATGATCCCCTCAAATACAAATCCGATTCGCCACTTGATTCATTGGATGCCCATTTCCAGCATGCTGACGGCTCTAAAAAACGCGATTTCTCTCCGGTTCCGGCTCTGAGAGCCCATAATGTCGCAGAGAAAAATGATCATTAACAAAGCGATAATTTTTTTGTTCTCGTTTGTTCACGGTCGGCGACGGTTCTGTGATGCTGCATTTACGAATCACTTCAGGTTATTAACAAAAAGTAAATCCCGATAAGCTGGCAGTAGTTTTTTGAGTTCGGGCCTGTATAGTTTTAACAGTGATTCGCATGATGATGTGTGCTCGCCGGGGAATGCGGATCCCCGGCCGTGTCGCTGCCCTCCGGCAGTGCGCGTGCGCAGATCGCATGACCGGATCCACACGGGGAAAATATCATGGAAGCTCTTCAGACGGAGATTGCGGGTCGATCTGTGCCGGTCGCCTCGATGCGAACGGCAATGGGCGGATCGAGCCTTGCTGTTCACGCCGGCCAGCCGGCGCCGGCAAGCTCGACCGGTCACCCTGCTGCAAAGCGCCAGCTTCTGGAGAAGCTCGGCGATTATGCGGCGCGCGGCCAACTCAACAAGGCGCTTGCGGCCCTAACGGATTATGTCGGCGCCAGCCATTATCTTCTCGCGCGCTACGACCTGTCGCAGGATAGCGGCCTCGACTTTGTCATGGTTTCGGATTGGCCCTTCGATGTGGTCAAGCGGCTGGGCCAGGTGATGCAGGGGCTTCACGCCAAGACCAACGAGCAGGAAAAGTGCCTGTCGCTGCTGCATCCCGTCTTCATGCGCCTTCCCGAAGAGGCCGTCCTTGGTCGCGGCATCAGCCGCGAATATTGCGCCATCACCTTTTCCATCGGCCGGCTCCGGCTGTCGCTGATGCTGCTCTTCCCGCAGGACCTGATCCTGTCGCGGGAAGGTCTGCGTGACATCGGTCTGCTCACCGGTTATTTCGCCAGCCTCGCGCGCGAAACGTCGCTGCGCTCGGAACGCGATTTCGACCTGACGGAACGCGAACTCGAATGCCTCTCGTGGATCGCGGAAGGCAAGACCAGCGAGGAGATCGCCCTTATTCTCGGCATCTCGCGCAATACCATCAACAACTACATCACCAGTGTCATGCGTAAGACGGCGACCAAGACGCGCTCGGAAGCGATTGCCTGCGCGGTCCGAAACAACCTGGTATAGGAACGCCGATGGTCATCTATATCCCAGGGGCTCGAAGCGGCGATGACAGCCGCAACGGCCGCCAGACCCGGGCATCGCGCACAGCCACTCTGGTCGCCCGCCTGCAGGTGATGCAGAAGGATATCGAAGCCCGCAACTTCGCCGTCTTCCGAATGAACGGAAACGGCCTGCCGGCGTCGCGCAAGCTGACATGCGTTCTCGACAACTGGGGAACGGCGGCGGAAGAGATGACGCATGACGTCGTCTCGACCTATGGCGACGAGATGAAGCAGCACCTCGATATCTCGCTTCTGCCCCTCCTGTGGAACGGTGCAGACAATCGGCAGACAGCGGAGACGATCGATTTCGACCGCTTCGTGCTTCGCATGAAGCCGCGCACGCTTCCCTATGCCGGAATCGCCTTTCCCGTGCGCCTCGGCGCGCAGGGCAATGGCTACGTCGCCTTCATGGCGCCGTCGCTCGATCTGACCAGCGAGGTCATTCTCGATCTCCACGGTCGCAGCTGCCACGTCATGACCGATCTGTTTGCCGCCGACGAGCGCCGCCTGCAGCCGGCCGAGGCGCTGAGCGAACGCGAGATCGGCTGCCTGCAGATGGCCGGGGACGGATACATCAGCGAAGAGATCGCGGAAAAGATGGGCCTGTCGGTGCACACCGTGAACGCCTATCTGGGTGCGGCCACCGCCAAGCTCGATTCCGTCAATCGCATCCAGGCGATCGCCAAGGCGATCCGCCTTGGCTATATCAGCTGAACAGCCGGTTCCGGCCCGCTTTTGGAGCATTTCCAGCCGAAGCGGGATCGCTTCGGCGTCGGACAATGCGGCAAAAAAACAGCTCTAGCTGGCCATCGCCGTGGGATAGGATTTGATGAACTTGGCCGCGTCCAGGCTGCGGGCGAGGAACGCCGTGTTCTCTTCCGGATCGACGGACGGCTTCTTGAAGGCGATATGGTTGATTTCGATGGCAGCCGAGTTGTCGCGCAGCGCGAGTTGCGCGTAGACGGTGACGCCATCGGGCTTCAGTTCGAGATCGAGCACGATTTCCGGATTGCGATTCCAATCCAGCATGTAATTGCCGCCAATGCCGAAATTGACGGTACCCGGAACGAAGTAGAGCTCGGCCGCCGACGATACCAGGTCGGCGAGGCTGCCGTGCGATTCATAGCGCAGGAGCGCAATGAAGTCGGCGGCATCGATGAGACGAAGTTCGGTCGCGACCGGACGGATGGCATCCGCAACGATCTTTTCGCGCTGTTCGGAATATTCGCATTTTTTCATCGCAATCAGTTCATCCGTGTCGGGTTCGATTTCGTTGCGTAGACCCGGTGGATGAGTTCGGCGACCGCCTTGTAAAACACCGGTGGAATGACACTATCCACCGAGACTTGCGCAAACATTGAGCGTGCGAGGGGCGGGTCCTCGAAGACGGGGATGTTGTTTTCCTCCGCGAGGGCGCGAATGCGCAGCGCCACGAGGTCCTGCCCCTTGGCAACCACGACCGGAGCGTCGCCTTCTTCCCGAACATAGCGTAGCGCCACGGCAAAGTGGGTTGGGTTCGCAATCACCAGCGTTGCGCGCGGAACGGAGGAAATCATTCGACGCCGCGCACGGTCGCGTGCGATTGAGCGTAAGCGAGCCTTTACAATAGGATCGCCCTGCGTCTGCTTCATTTCCTCCTTCACCTCCTGCTTCGTCATGCGCAGCTCGCTGTGCCAGTGATGCCGCGTCCAGAAAAAGTCGGCGATGGCGATCGCCGCCGTCGAAAAGAGGACGACGTTCATGATCTTGTTGAAGTCGCGGCCCATGATCTCGAAGATCGTGATCGGGTCCGAGAACATCGCGTCGAGCGTCGCGTAGAAATCGTCCCAGAGTGTCAGCGCAACGATGCCGGAGATGACGGCGATCTTGAAGAAGGACTTCGCGAATTCCACGAGGCCGGGCAGACTGTAGATCCGGCCCACTCCGGCGATCGGCGAGATCCGGTTCAGTTTCGGGGCGATTCGGTCGAAGACGGGGCTCGGCAGGTTCTGCAGGATCGACGATCCCACACCGAATGCGATCATCAGCACGAACACCGGCACGACCAGCGCGCCGGAGGCCCAGAGGAGCTTCGATATCAGGGCGGATGCGTCGTTCGACGTGGTGATTCGCCAGGCGTCCGGCTGCTCGAACACATCCTTCAGCGCTTCGGCCATGCTGCGGAACCCGTCCGGCAGAAAGAAGACCACATAGATGTAGATGGCGAGCGTCGAGGCGAACATCGTGACCTCGCGGGAAAACGGCACGTTTCCCTTTTCGAGGGCATCGCTGATCTTTTTCTCGGACGGCAATTCGGTTTTGCTGTCTTTATCCTGGTCGTCCGACATGAAAACGGCCCTTCACGATATCGCGCCTGTGCCGAGACCGATCATCTCGTGCCGGCTGGCATTGTCGCCGATGTTGTGGGCTGACGGGCACCGTCTGGCAAGAGCCTCGTCTTTCCCCGTCCTGCAAAGGTCGGTCCAGCCGGCCTTTCGGGAGGCAGCGCGTTCCGAAATGCGAAAGCCCGCCGCAACGCATGTTGCAGGCGGGCTTTGGAGATCTCGGGGTCGACCGGTTTAAGCGGCGACGGCTTCCTTCGGCTTCAGTTCGATCTGGCCGCTGGCGGCGAGGCGAATGGCTTCCTGCGTAACCGAGCGGCGCGCAACCGCGATGTCGCGCGGATTGATCCCGGCGTCGCCCGAACTCAGATCCGACTCGATCATGCGGCGCTGGCGGGCGCCGATCGAGGCGAGCACGCTTTCGCGCATCTCCATGCTCGAACCGCGGAGTGCCATCGTGATGATGTCGCCAGCGATATCGTTGAACAGAGCCACGCGGCTCTTCTGCGGCATGAGCAGGATGTCGTCGAACAGGAAGATCTTCGGGCGGACCTTCTTGACCGAATCCGTGCTGATCGATTCGAGCGAGGCGAGCAGCGTGTCGACGTCGCTCTTCTCCATCTCGTTCATGACTTCGGCGATCTTGACCGAACCGGCCGAGTTGCGCTCGGAATCCATCTGGCGCAGCAGTTCGATGACGCGCGTCTCGATGATCGCAGCTGCCTTCGGCGCCACGTTCTTCATGTTGACGGTTCGGTTGATGATGTCGGCACGTCCGGCTTCCGGCAGCTGCAGCAGCACCTTGGCGCCGAAGGTGGAAGGCATCATCGACAGAATGTAGGCGATCGTCTGGGGGTGTTCTTTGGAAAGATGCTGCGAGACGAAGACCGGATCGGCATCCTGCAGCCGGTCCCAGATGCTGGTCTCGTAGGATTGGAACGCCGTGCGGCGACCGAGAAGGCCATCGACCTCGTCGGGTGTCAGGCCCTCTTCGAGGATGGCCTCGATCGCCTTGGCATTGTCCATCAGGCCTGCACCTTCGGTGAACAGGTCTTCGAATTCGTTGACGAGGATTTCGAGCTCATGCGGCTCGATGGATCGCAGCGTCTGCGCGGAGGCGATGATGCCCTGCAACTCGCTCTGCGTGAAGAATTTCAACAATTTCCCGGCAATCGGCTTGCCCATGCTCAACAGCACGGCCGCAGCCTTGTCCATCTGGGTCAGGGGGCGCGTCAGCGCCGATGCTTCGAAATCGTCGTAATCCATCATGGATCCTTCCTGTACGGCGTCGCTCTCGGTCACGCCGCCGAAACGCTCTTCATCTGCTGCGGTTGTCTCCAGGCCCTAATGGCCCGGAAGGAATGCAGTGCCCTTGCGGGATATGAAAGCCGGCCATCATGACCGCCTTTCTCCAGTCTCATCCGGCCCTCAGGCCTTTTTTCCGCTGTTGACCTCGATCAGCCTGACGCCGAACCGGGTATCGTCGTCCTCGAGAACCGTGATCTCGCCGCGGCCGATGACCCGGCCGTTGACCATGATCTCGACCGGCTCGCCGATCTTGCGGTCGAGAGCGATCGTCGCGCCCTCCGTCAGACCCATCAGGCCGGAAACCTGCATCCGGCTGGATCCGAGCACGATCTGCACATCGATCGGGATGTCCATGATCAGATCGAGATTGCCATGCATCGTGGCGCCGGCCGTTGCCGAAGGCGTTGCAAAGCTGTCTTCGAACGAGGTGTCGCCAAAGGCCGTCGCCGCACTTGGCGCAGCCTCGGCAAAGCTGCCGGCAAACGGATCGTCGTCGTCGCCGATCGCGCCGAAATCGCTCATGAAGTCGGGGGCCGCCGCCGGGGCCGCGCCGAAGTCCATGTCGAAGTCCGTTTCTGCAATGCCGCCCTCGGCATCCGTTTTCAGGACGCCGCGCAGATCGTCGATAGCCTGATCGAGCTCGGCATCGCCGGTGACCGCGCTCTGGTCTTCTGTCAGTGGTGCTGTCTTGGGTGCCATGTCGAGAGTATTCCAGTTGAAACTTGCCCCAAGCCTGTCGTGGCGTGGGGGACCCGTGGATTAGCGCGTGAGATGCTGAAGAAGTTCGTCTTCCGTACCGTACGTGTCCTTGACCCGCACGGTATAGCGGGCACCCGAGCGCCCGAATTCGCAGACATAGAGGTCGCGACCGTTCGCCTTCACATCGACGCGAACGTCCTTCGGGTCGTGGAAGGGGATGACGTCGCCGGGCTTGAGCTGCGTGATCGCGGCGAGCGTCAGCTCCTCGAGCTTGATATGCGCCTGCAGCTCGACCATGGAGCGGCGAACCTGTTGCTCGACCTGTTCGGCCCAGGCGGTCTTCTGGCGGCGCGCCTGTCCGATGCCCTTGGGAAACACGATCGTGGTTTTCAGCAGTGTCTGCTGCGGCACGAGGATCGAGAATGTGGACAGGACGGGTCCGACGCCAAGGGTGATGTTCACGCAGGCCGCGTAAACGTCCTCGGCATCCTTGTCGGGCGCCGGCCGGCTTTCGGCATTATAGGCCTTGCCGACGATCGGCTCGAAGCCGCCGGCTGCATTCACCGCGGATTTCAGAACGCCCGCGACCTTTTCGAAGACGATGGCCGCCACATCGAGCTCGATGCCCGACAGGTTGCGCGGCTTCGGCTCCTCGATGGATTCGGCTGGCGATCCCAGCAGCATCTCCATCATGGTGATGATGGCCGGGCTGTCGCAGCTGATGGTGAAGTCGCTGCACCAGTTGCGCAACAGACAATCGGAGAGTGCCACACCGTCGCCGAGCTTGCGGATCAGCGCGCTCTTCAGGCCCGTGTCGAACCCTGCATAGCCGATGGTCAGGTCGAGCCCGGTTTCGCTTTGCAGCAGATCCGGCAGGAACTCGCCGAAGACCTGGCCGAGATCGGCGCAGATCTTGCCGATGGTCTTGTCGTCGCCGAGCGCGCCGGTCATGCGCGCCAGCAGTCTGCGATCGAAGGAGTAGATGTTCTCGCTGGTCATGGATCAGGCCGCCTTGCTCTCGCCGCCACCGCCGGGGTTCATCATTTCCTGCTCGACCGCGTCGATCGACGGACGCTCATAGGAGGAAATCGTCTTGCGGCCGTATTCGAGCGCCACCTGCGGCACGGAGCCGTTCATGTATGCGAGCAGCGTCTGCTTGACGATGATGTAGAGGCGGTTCTGCTTTTCGCGCACATGCTTGACGTTGGCGATCAGCGGACTGACGATGCAGTAGGACAGGAAGATGCCGAGCATGGTGCCGACGAGGGCGGCCGCGATCTTGCCGCCGAGAACTTCCGGGCTCTCTGTGATGGCGCCCATGGCCTTGATGACGCCGAGAACGGCCGCGACGATGCCGATGGCGGGAAAGGCGTCGCCCATCGTTGCCAGCGAATTGTACGAATGCATCTTGTCGTGGGTGATGGTGTTGATTTCCTCGTCCATCAGCGCCTCGATCTCGTGGCTGCGGGCATTGCCGATGATGATGAGGCGGACGTAGTCGCAGATGAAGGCCGTCAGGTCCTTGTTCTTCAGAACGGTCGGTGCCGACTGGAAGATCGCGGATTCGTCCGGGTTGTCGATGTGGCTTTCGATCTCGTTGCGCGACTTGGTGCGCAGGTCGCGCATGAGGCTGTAAAGCACGCCGAGCGTATCGAGATATTCGCGCTGCTTGGGTACCTTGTGCTTGAAGGCTTCCACGAGCGCCTTGCCGGCGTCCTTCACCGTCTTCATGGAGTTGCCCATGATGAAGCCGCCGATGCCGGCACCGCCGATGATGACGAGCTCGAACGGCTGGTTGAGAACGGCCATGTGCCCGCCCATCGCAATGAAGCCGCCGAGAATACAGCCCATTGTCATGACGAGTCCGATGATGATGTTCATGTCTCTACCTGCCGCAGTGGTGGATTGTGGGGTCCATCCCTAGGGTCCGATGCTTGCGTGAGGCTGGTTGCAACCCGCGGAAAGTTCGACAGGTTCGCGCAAGGAGCATGGTTCAGCTTGGCGGTGAACAGAAGCCGGGCCCAAGCCGTGCGCTTCGCCTTCGGGGACATGCCGTGACCACCACCTTCACCAGCTACAGGCAGATAACGGCCGACCTGACGACGTCGCTGAAGCGCGTCACGGAGAAGCCCGACGTGGCGCGGGAAACCGAATATTATCTCGCCCATATCGGCAATGTGAAATCGATCGACGACTTCTTCGCCGATCCCCGCCTGTATGATTATGCCATGAAGGCTCATGGCCTCGAAGACATGGGCTATGCCAAGGCCTTCATGCGCAAGGTGCTGACCGAAGGCGTTGCCAGCGACGATGCCTTCGCCAACAAGCTTTCCGACAGCCGCTACACCGATCTCGTGAAGTCGCTCAACTTCGCCGCGGACGGCGCGGCCGCCACGGCCTCCGACAAGGCCCGCAAGGGCGTGACGGAGAAATATGCGCGCCAGACGCTGGAGCAGGATGCCGGCGAGGATAATGCCGGCGTTCGCCTGGCCCTCTATTTCGAACGCATGGCGCCCGGCGTCACCAATGCCTTTGGCCTCCTGGCCGACGAGGCGCTGGCGCAGGTCGTGCGCACGATCATGCAGGTCCCCGACGCCTTTGCTGCCGCCGATATCGACAAGCAGGCCGACGCCGTCTCCAAGGCGATCGACCTCAAGGATCTGCAGGATCCGCAGAAAATGTCGAAGCTGATGGAGCGCTTCACGGCGCTCTGGGAGCTGGACCATGCCACGAGCAATTACGATCCCCTGGCCCTTTTCGGCACGCAGAGCGGCTTCGGCATTTCGTCCGATCTGCTCCTGTCCATCAACACTTTGAAGCTCGGAGGTCGATGAGCATGCAAACCGGTCTGTACGTCGGCGTTTCCTCGCAGATTGCGCTTGAAAAGCGCATGAACACCCTGGCCGACAATGTCGCCAACTCCACCACCGTCGGCTTTCGCGCCACGGAAGTGAAGTTCAACACCGTGCTCGGCGATACCCGGCCGACCAAGGTCGCCTTCGTCGGTGAGGGTGCGGAGTTCCTGAACACCTCGTCGGGCGGTCTGTCCCATACGGGCAATACGCTCGATGTCGCCATCAAGGGCGATGCGTGGCTGTCCATCGAAACACCGGCCGGCCCGGCGCTGACGCGCGACGGGCGTTTTTCCCTGACCGAAACCGGCGATCTCGTCACCCTGCGGGGTTACCCGGTTCTCGACGCGGGCGGCGCTCCGATCCAGCTGAACGCCAATGCCGGCGAGGTCGTCATCGGGAACGACGGCTCCATTCGCCAGAACGGCAACCAGGTGGCGGCCCTCGGCCTCTCCGAGGCCAACTTCGCCAACGGTTTCCGTCGCTACGACAATTCCTCCGTGATCCCGACGACCGCTCCGGAACCGGTCGTCGATCGCATGGATGTCGGCGTGATGCAGGGCTATGTCGAGGAATCCAACGTCAATCCCGTTCAGGAGATGTCGCAGCTGATCACCGTCTCGCGCGCCTTCGAGAGCATCGCCTCGCTGCTGCGCGACAGCGAGACCTCGCTGGATGAGGCGATCAAGACGCTCGGTGGCAGCAAGTGACCGTCATCAGCGACCAGCCGCTCGACGTCCGGCAGGCATCGACCGCATTGTCGGCGCTCGCCGGTCTCGTCGATCGGTACTCCAAGGCCGAACATGCCGTTGCGCCCGGCGGCCATGTCCAGACCATTTCGCCCGGTCACTACACCGTCAGCGGCCTGTCGCGCCATGTTCGCCTCGGCGAGTTCGTCGCCCACAAGAGCGCGACCGGCATCCATCTCGGCGAAGTCGTCAAGGTCGAGCCGGAAACCGTTGTCGTCTGCCCGATCGAGCCGGGCGAGCCTATCGGCATTCACGACACGGTCATCCGCAAGGGTGCCTTCCGTGTCGCCCCGACCGCCAGCTGGTGCGGCCGCACCATCAATTCGCTCGGCGAGCCGATCGATGGCCGCGGGCCGATGATGCAGGGCGACGTCCGCCGCGCCATTTCCACCTCCGCGCCGCCGTCCATGACGCGCCAGCGCGTCGAGCACGGCTTCCGCACCGGCGTTCGTGCCGTCGATATCTTTTCGCCGCTCTGCCTCGGCCAGCGTCTCGGTGTCTTCGCCGGCTCCGGCGTCGGCAAATCGACGCTTCTCTCCATGCTCGCCCGCGCCGATGCCTTCGACCGCGTCGTCATCGCGCTTGTCGGCGAACGTGGCCGCGAAGTGCGCGAATTCATCGAGGACACACTCGGCGACAATCTGAAGAAGTCGGTCGCTGTGGTCGCCACCAGCGACGAGAGCCCGATGCTGCGCAAGATGGCGCCGCTGACGGCCATCACCATCGCCGAGCATTTCCGCGATCAGGGCGACAACGTCCTCCTCATCATCGACAGCGTGACCCGCTTCGCCCACGCCATCCGCGAAGTGGCGACGGCGTCCGGCGAGCCGCCGATCGCGCGCGGCTATCCCGCCTCCGTCTTCACGGAATTGCCCCGTCTTCTCGAACGCGCCGGCCCCGGCCCGGAAGGCACGGGCACCATCACGGCGATCATCTCGATCCTCGTCGACGGCGACAACCACAACGACCCGATCGCCGACTCCACGCGCGGTATTCTCGACGGTCACATCGTCATGGACCGAAGCCTGGCCGAAGAGGGCCGTTATCCCCCGATCAACCCGCTGTCCTCCGTCTCGCGTCTCGCGCGCAAGGCCTGGACGCCGGATCAGGAAATGCTGGTCTCGCGGCTGAAGTCGCTGATCCACCGCTACGAGGAAACCCGCGACCTCCGCCTCATCGGCGGCTACCGCGCCGGCTCGGATCCCGATCTCGACATGGCCATCAAACAGGTGCCGGTCATTTACGACATCTTGAAGCAGACACCGGGCGAACGCCCTGCTTTCGACGCCTTTACCGACCTCGCCAATGCGCTGAAGGCCGGAGCGGGCGGACAGCAGGCGCGGCGCTGACGACGGGAAGGAGGCCGGCATGAACGACATGGACGCAGACGAAATCGTCAGGCAGCGCAAGCAGAGCGATCGCATGCCCATTTTCGACAAGGCGCTCGTCGGCACGGGGATCGCCCTTGCGGGCCTTGCCATGTTCTTCCCGTGGTACGCCTTTCTCAATCAGGAGAAATTCGCGCTTCCCGCCCTCTGGAACGGCGCCACGCGGGATCTTCCCGAAAAGATCGGCACGCCGGGCATGGCGTCCGCCCCGGAGGCGTCTCCGTCCGAACCGGCGCAGACACTGGCTGCGGAAACGCAGGCCGCCGTCGATCGGCTCGTCACCGCGACCGTGCCCGCGCCTGCAGCGAAATCGGGAGAGCCCGCCGAGCCGATGCTCGACCAGCCCTTGCCCGGATCGATCACCTTCAAGCTCGTCCACGTCGCCGGCGGTCGCGCCCTGATCGAGGATGTCAGCGGCATGTATATCGTCCGGGTAGGCTCGCCCTTGCCGGACAACAGCCGGCTTGCCACGCTCGAGGAGCGCGATGGCAGCTGGGTGATGATCACGTCCCGGGGAGACGTCTTCAAGGCGGAATGACACGTTCCGCCCTTCCTCATCTTCCGCTTGCATGATGCTTGCACAGGCTCGGCCATCGCCATCGATGGCTTGCAGTGCCATTTGCGTTCTCGTGAACCACTTGGCGCTCGCCCGGAGCCTCGCCATGACGGCCTTTTCACAGTTTGGTCGAAGGCCGTTTTCGTGCGCTCTCACGCGCCGAAAGCCTGCAAATCCGCGCCAGTCCCACGCAAGTTTACAAGCCTAGTGTCTCCAGCAACAAGCATGGAGTCGCATGATGCAACCTATTCAGCTGTTCGAACTGGCATCGAGGCAAGCGCAGTGGCTCGCCGTCCGCCAGAATGTCGTCGCAGGCAACATCGCCAACGCCAATACGCCGCACTACGCATCGAAGGACATCAAGCCGTTCGATAGCGTCATGAAGGAAACCGGCTTTCAGCTGGCGGCTACCAATCCCGCGCATTTTTCAAGCGGTCCCATGAGCAACCAGATCACCGAGACCTCGCTGATCGACGATGGCGAAGTCCAGCAGTCGGGCAACAGCGTCGAGATCGAGAAGGAGCTTATGAAGTCCGGCGAAGTGAAGCGGGATTATGAACTCAACACCGGTCTCGTGAAGTCCTTCCATCGCATGATGCTGATGGTCGTCAGGAAGTAATGGCCATGGATCCTCTCGTCTCCGCTCTCAAAGTCGCAGCCTCCGGTCTCGAAGCCGAGTCCACCCGCCTGCGCATCGTGTCCGAAAACATCGCCAACGCCCGCTCGACCGGCGATACCGCTGGTGCCGATCCCTACCGCCGCAAGACGATCAGCTTTGCCGCCGAAGTGGATCGCGTCAGCGGTGCTTCGAGCGTCGAGGTCCAGAAGCTCGGCGTTGATCAGTCCGACTTCAGCGTCGAATTCGACCCAGGCAACCCGGCCGCCGACGACAAGGGCATGGTCAAGCTGCCCAACGTCAACGTGCTGATCGAAATGGCCGACATGCGCGAAGCCAACCGTTCCTACGAGGCCAACCTGCAGACCACCAAGCAGGCGCGCGACCTCATTTCCCAGACAATCGACCTTCTGAGGGCTTCGCAATAATGATCGACGCAATCAAGACCATCGGTGCCGCGCTCTCTTCCGCCACCGAAAGCACCACGAACGCCACGAGTTCCGCAGCCTCCATGGCCTCGCAGGCGCTCGGCAGCACGTCACCGGCCGGGCAGAGCTTCTCGGAGGTCTTCAGCGGCATGGCATCGGAGATGAGCAACTCGCTGCGCTCCGCCGAAACCTCGTCCATCGCGGGGATCAGCGGCAAGGCAAACACCCGCGAAGTCATCGATGCCGTCATGAGCGCCGAACAGTCGCTTCAGACCGCCATCGCCATCCGCGACAAGATCGTCACCGCCTATCTCGAAATCGCCCGTACACCGATCTGAGGCGCGGATCTAAAGGAATAGTACCATGAAGGCTCTCTCCATTGCCGCCACCGGCATGAACGCCCAGCAGCTCAACCTCGAAGTGATCGCGAACAACATCGCGAACATCAACACGACGGGCTACAAGCGGGCGCGTGCCGAGTTCTCCGATCTTCTCTACCAGACCGAGCGTGCCGCCGGTGTACCCAACCGGGCGAACCAGGCGGTCGTTCCGGAAGGCGCCAATGTCGGCCTCGGCGTCCAGACCTCGGCCGTGCGCAACCTGCACATCCAGGGCAGCCTCGTTCAGACGGGCAACGATCTCGACATGGCGCTCGTCGGCCGCGGCTGGTTTCAGGTCGAAACGCCCGATGGCGAGACGGCTTACACCCGTGCCGGTGCCTTCAACACCAATGATACAGGCCAGCTCGTCACCATCGACGGCTACACGGTCGTCCCCGGCATCACCATTCCGCAAGGGGCCGCACAGGTCACGGTCAGCACGTCCGGGCAGGTCATGGCGCTCATCGACGGCAGCAGCATTCCCCAGACGGTGGGCCAGCTGACGATCGCCAACTTCATCAACGAAGCCGGTCTCGCGCCGCAGGGCGACAACCTCTTCAAGGAAACGCCGGCATCGGGCGCTGCCGTCGTCGGCTCACCGGCCGATCCGGGCTACGCCCAGATCAAGCAGAAGTATCTCGAGGCGTCGAACGTCGATCCGGTCAAGGAAATCACCGACCTCATCTCGGCGCAGCGCGCCTACGAGATGAACTCGAAGATCATCCAGGCGGCCGACGAGATGGCCTCCACGGTCAGCAAGAACCTGAGATAAGCGGCGAAAACGCGAAAGGAGCGGCAGACATGATGTTTCGCCCGATGAACAGGCTGGGGAAGGAAAGGTTGGCGGCGCGCTTCGTGCAGCACGCCACCCGGCGCCTGCTTGCCACGATGCTGTGTGCTGCCGCCTTTTCCACGATGACGATGACCGGCGCGAGCGGTCAGGCCGGAAGTCAGAGCAGCAGCCAGAGCGGCGCCCGGACCGCCTCCAAGACGGCCGTCATCCCCACGGAAACCATCTATCCCGGCCAGACCATCGAGGAGACGCACCTGCAGGTGGTCGCCGTCACCAATCCGGACCTGTCGGGCGACTATGCCTCCGGTCTCGATCAGGTCGTCGGCAAGGTCACCAACCGCACGCTTCTCGCCGGCCGCGTCATCTTCGTCGCCGGACTGCGCGAGCCCTATGCCGTGGAACGCGGCAAGGCCGTGCGGATCGTCTACTCGAACGGCTCGCTGACCATCACGGCCGGCGGCTCGCCGCTCGACAATGCCTCGGTCGGCGACCTCATCCGTATCCGCAACACCGATTCCGGCATGATCGTCTCGGGCACCGTCATGGCAGACGGCACAGTACACGTGGTGGCAAAATGATCTTTTCCATGGCACGGCGCCTCATCGCGGTGGTTGCGGCGCTGGCTCTCAGCCTGCCGCTCAACCTCACCCTCGGCGTCGATACCGCATCCGCCGCGGCGCGCATCAAGGATGTGGCCTCGCTGCAGTCGGGCCGCGACAACCAGCTGATCGGCTACGGCCTCGTGGTCGGCCTGCAGGGCACGGGCGACAGCCTGCGCTCCTCGCCCTTCACCGAGCAGTCGTTGCGCGCCATGCTGCAGAACCTCGGCATCTCCACGCAGGGCGGCGAATCCCGGTCGAAGAACATCGCGGCCGTGCTCGTCACCGCGAACCTGCCGCCGTTCGCAAGCCCCGGCAGCCGTATCGACGTGACCGTAGGGTCGCTCGGCGACAGCACCTCGCTGCGCGGCGGCACGCTGGTCATGACGTCTCTGTCGGGTGCCGATGGACAGATCTACGCGGTGGCCCAGGGGTCCGTCGTCGTCACCGGCTTCAGCGCCGAAGGCGATGCCGCGACGTTGCAGCAGGGCATCACGACGGCCGGCCGCGTGCCGAACGGCGCCATCATCGAGCGCGAGCTGCCAGCGAAGTTCAAGGACGGGGTCAATCTCGTTCTCCAGCTCCGCAATCCCGACTTCTCCACCGCCGTCGGCATGGCCGCGGCCATCAACCGCTATGGGCGCGAACAGTTCGGCGGCCAGATCGCCGAAGCCCGCGACAGCCAGACCGTGGTCATCGACAAGCCCAAGATGGCCGATCTCGCCCGCCTGATGGCGGATGTCGAAAATCTCGTCATCGAGACAGATGTCCCCGCCCGGGTCGTCGTCAACGAGCGGACCGGCACGATCGTCATCGGGCAGGACGTGCAGATCTCGCCGGTGGCGGTGAGCTTCGGCACGCTGACGGTGCAGGTCACCGAAACGCCGACGGTCGTCCAGCCCGAACCTTTCTCGCGCGGCGAAACCGCCGTCGAGCCGAACACGCGGATCGACGCCACAGAGGCCGGCGGCAAGGTCGCCATTCTCAACGGATCCAATCTGCGCACGCTCGTCTCGGGCCTGAATTCGATCGGCGTGAAGCCGGACGGCATCATTTCCATTCTCCAGGGCATCAAATCGGCCGGTGCCCTCCAGGCGGAGCTCGTTCTGCAATGACCGCAACACACACGCTTTCCCCTCGTCTGCGCCAGTTGTTCATCGGTGCCGCCGTCACGCTCGTCCTGACGATCCCGGGCGCCTTCGCCCAGGAGGTTGCTGCACCGTCCGGCACGGGTGCCCCCCAGGGCGGCGAGATCCAGCAATTCTGCACCAACATCGCAGATGCCGCCCGCGACCAGCGCTACCTCCTGCAAAAGCAGCAGATCGAACAGTTGCAGGCGGGCGTCGACGAGCGCATCGCGCTTCTGGAAAAGAAGCGGGCGGAATACGAGGACTGGCGCAAGCGTCGCGACGAATTCCTGAAGCAGGCCGAGCTCAACCTCGTCGATATCTACAAGACCATGAAGCCGGACGCAGCGGCGAGCAAGCTCACGCTGGTGCGCTCGGAAATTGCCGCCGCCGTCATCATGAAGCTGCCGCCCCGCCAGTCGAGCCTCATCCTTAGCGAGATGAGCGATGAAAAGGCGGCCATTCTGACAAACATCATTTCCAGTGCCGCCGATCCGAACACATCGAAGGAACCGTCATGAACATTCGCCTTTCGGCCGCCCTGGCCGCAAGTCTTTTGACCGGTTGCCAGTCGTCGCTGCACGACGTCGGTCGCGCACCGGCCATGAGCCCGATCGGCAGCGGCCTGCAATATACGCAGACGCCGCAGCTCGCGATGTATCCCAAGGAGCCGCATCAGGTAGCGAGCGGATACTCCCTGTGGAGCGACCAGCAATCGGCGCTCTTCAAGGATGCCCGCGCCATGAAGATCGGCGACATCATCACCGTCGATATCCGCATCGACGACAAGGCGAGCTTCGACAACAAGACCGACCGCAAGCGCACCAACGACAGTGGCTACAATGTCGGCGCTGCCGGCAATTCCCAGACGAGCGATTTCGCCTGGAAGGGCAATCTCGATTACGGTTCCAATACCTCGACGAAGGGGGAGGGGACGACGGAGCGCTCCGAAAAGCTCGTCCTTCTGGTTGCCGCTGTGGTCACCGGGGTGCTGGAGAACGGCAACCTGCTGATCAGCGGCTCGCAGGAGGTTCGCGTCAACCACGAACTCCGCATCCTCAATGTCGCCGGTATCGTCCGGCCGCAGGACGTCGATGCGAAGAACATGATCTCCTACGACAAAATCGCCGAGGCCCGTATCTCCTATGGCGGCCGTGGTCGCCTGACGGAAGTGCAGCAGCCGCCTTGGGGGCAGCAGGTCATGGACATCATATCGCCGCTCTGATCGCCGCTGCGCAGACCCGCAAGGGTGGGCAGGAAGCGGATCGGATGGACATCTGGAAGGCACAAGCGAGGCTCTGATGGACGAGATCGAAGGCGGCGCACCGCCGAAAAAGAAAAGCGGCATGGTCATGACCATCGCGGCGATCGCCATCGTCTCGGTGCTCGGCGCCGGCGGGGGCTGGTTCCTCGGCGGCATGCTGGCGCCCGAACCGCTGACCTCGGACGAGGCGCGGGTGCTGGAAGAGGCAAAGGCCACCATCAAGGCTCGGGAAGCGGCGGAGGCGGCCAACGAGGCAGCCCCGGCCGGTGGCGAGCATGGCAAGGCCAAGAAGGAAGACGAGGAAGGTCTCCCGAAGGCCTCGACGGAGGCCAATGGTGTTCTCCAGCTCGACCCGATCACCACCAACCTGTCCTATCCCACGGAAAACTGGATCCGGCTGGAACTGGCGCTCCTTTTCAAGGGCACACCCGACGTCGCCATGGCGCAGCAGATCCACGAAGATGTCGCCGCTTATCTGCGCACCGTCTCCCTGCAACAGATCGAGGGCCCCCGCGGCTTCCAGTATCTGAAGGACGATATCCAGGAACGGGTTGACCTGCGCTCCGAAGGGCGCGTAACGAATGTGATCTTCAGAACATTCGTGGTCCAATGATTCGTCTGGTCGCATTCATAGCCGCCATGGTTGCCATGACGGGGATCGCAGGGGCCCAAGGGTTTCCTTCCCAGATCTTCAACCAGCCGATCGACGGCTCCGCGGCCTCGTGGATCATCCGCACGTTCGGGCTCCTGACGATCCTGTCGGTCGCGCCCGGAATCCTCATCATGGTCACGAGCTTCCCGCGCTTCGTTATCGCTTTTGCGATCCTGCGCACCGGCATGGGCCTTGCGACGACGCCGTCGAACATGATCATGGTCAGCCTCGCGCTGTTCATGACCTTCTACGTCATGGCGCCCACCTTCGACCGTGCGTGGCGCGAGGGCGTCGATCCGCTGATCCAGAACCAGATCACCGAGACCGAAGCGCTCACCCGCATCAGCGAGCCCTTCCGCGAATTCATGCTGGCCAATACCCGCGACCGGGACCTTCAGCTCTTCGTCGATATCGCCCAGGAGAAGAACCAGACCGTGGTCGTGGACGGCCGCGTCGACCTGCGTGCCGTCATCCCCGCCTTCATGATCTCCGAGATCCGGCGTGGCTTCGAGATCGGCTTCCTGATCATGCTGCCCTTCCTCGTCATCGATCTGATCGTGGCGACCATCACGATGGCGATGGGCATGATGATGCTGCCGCCGACCTCCATTTCCTTGCCCTTCAAGATTCTTTTCTTCGTCCTGATCGACGGCTGGAACCTGCTCGTGGGCAGTTTGGTGCGCTCGTTTAACTGACCTTTGCGGCGTAGTTAACCAAGTATTGCGCAGCACGGTGTATTTAGTCTTAATGGCTTTTTCAAATTATTGTTTTCATTGATTAATTTTCCGGCGCTGCGTCGTTTTGCGGCCCGTTGAGCCCGTGTCCCAAAAAGGTGGATTTAAGCAAATCGCAAGCTTTGACTGCGATATTCACCCTACATGACGGGTTTGGTTCTCCTGAGGAATAACAGGTACCGAGTGGCATGATGCCGAACCGTTATCACCGGTAAGTTAGTCCGGTATGTCCCTAAGTTTTTTGTTTTTTGTACCTTAGAGGGACAGTCTAATGACGAGCATCAATACCAACGTTTCCGCAATGGCAGCACTCTCCACGCTGCGCACGATCAACAGCGACATGGAGACGACGCAGTCGCGCATCTCCTCCGGCCTTAAAGTCGGTTCGGCGTCCGACAACGCCGCATACTGGTCGATCTCCACGACCATGAAGTCGGACAACAAGGCACTCGCAACGGTTCAGGACGCCCTCGGCCTCGGCGCTGCAAAGACAGATGTCGCCTACACGGCGATCGATTCTTCGATCAAGGTCGTCGATGAAATCAAGGCCAAGCTGGTCGCTGCCAGCGAGCCCGGCGTCGACAAGGCCAAGGTACAGAAGGACATCGCCGAACTTCAGAACCAGCTCAAGTCGATCTCGAAGTCGGCCGCCTTCTCCGGTGAGAACTGGGTCCAGGGGACTGCGGGCGCAACGAAAGAGGTCGTTGGCGGCTTCAACCGTGACAGCAACAACAATGTGAGCCTCACGACGCTTTCCTTCGACACGAGCAACAGCCTGTTGGTCAAGGTCGATGCCGCGGGCGCCATCGATAACACGGGTGGCAAGCTGTCTGAGAACATCACGTACAAGGACGTTGATCGTACAACGGACGTGTCTCTGAACTTCAGCGTCCTGACCCTCGACGTCAAGACGTTGACGACGCCTGCTGACCTCTCAAAGGCAATTTCCGGTGTGGATTCCGTTCTTCAGAAGATGACGGATGTCGGTGCCGACCTCGGTGCCCTCAACAAGCGCATCGACATGCAGTCGGATTTTATCAGCGACCTGACATCGTCCTTCGACAAGGGCATCGGCCGTCTGGTGGACGCTGACATGAACGAAGAATCGACCCGCCTCAAGGCCCTGCAGACCCAGCAGCAGCTCGGCATCCAGTCGCTCTCGATCGCCAACTCGGAATCGCAGAACATCCTGTCGCTCTTCCGTTAATCGAAGCGGACGGCCTGTAAGGGTCTGGACAAAACGAAAAATAGAAAAGGCCGCGTCTCGCAGGAGGCGCGGCCTTTTCTGTTGTCTGATTCGATTTTTTTTCCGCTTTAGCTGTTCCTTAACCCTGATGGTGTTTTCTGTGCTCATCGAAACAGCGGGTTAACCAAGAGATTTAACACGTTAGCAGGCATGAAGCTGGCTGCTGTTTCCCGGTAAAGGCCGGAATGTCCCTTCCATATTTTCCTGTTCAAGAGGGGCAGATTACAATGACGAGCATTCTGACAAATTCTTCCGCAATGGCGGCACTCTCCACGCTGCGCCAGATCGGCGCGGACATGGAGACGACGCAGGGTCGCGTTTCCTCCGGCCTCAAGGTCGGCGTAGCTGCCGATAACGCCGCATACTGGTCGATCGCAACGACCATGAAGTCCGACAACAAGGCACTCGGAACCGTTCAGGACGCGCTCGGCTTGGGCGCTGCTAAGACCGACGTTGCCTACACAGCAATGGACTCTTCCATCAAGGTCGTCGATGAAATCAAGGCCAAGCTGGTCGCTGCCAGTGAGCCGGGCGTCGACAAGGCCAAGGTACAGAAAGAAATCGCCGAACTTCAGAACCAGCTCAAGTCGATCTCGAAGTCTGCCGCCTTCTCCGGTGAGAACTGGGTCCAGGGGACTGTGGGCGCAACGAAGGAGGTCGTTGGCGGCTTCAACCGTGACAGCAACAACAATGTGAGCCTCACGACGCTTTCGTTTGACACAAGCAACAGCCTGCTGATCAAGGTCGATGCCACGGGCGCAGTCGATACCACGGGTGGGAAGCTTTCTGAGAACATCACGTACAAGGACGTCGACGGTACAACGGATGTGTCTCTGACCTACAGTGTCCTAACCCTCGACGTAAAGACGCTGACGACGCCTGCTGCCCTCTCACAGGCACTTTCCGGTGTTGACTCCGTACTGCAGAAAATGACCGATGCCGGTGCCGATCTCGGTGCCCTTAACAAGCGCATCGGCCTGCAGGCCGATTTCGTCAACGATCTCAGCTCGTCCTTCGAAAAGGGCATCGGCCGTCTGGTCGACGCCGACATGAACGAAGAATCGACCCGCCTCAAGGCCCTGCAGACTCAGCAGCAGCTCGGCGTCCAGTCGCTCTCGATCGCCAACTCGAACTCGGAAAACATCCTCTCGCTCTTCCGTTAAGAGACCGAGGATACGGCGCTCCGGCGCCGTCCGATCCGATCAGGCAAAAGCCGCTCTCGCAAGAGGGCGGCTTTTTTCGTTGTCGAACAGCGGTTTAACGAATTCGTCATCTTCGTTTAAATCTGTTCATGAAGATTGACGCACCGGCGCGTCATTTAAACCTTTGTTAACCATAACGGGATTAAATCATTCTTAACACGACGAGCTGCCGATCGGGTAAATTGGGCAGTGTGCATGACGCCGTTTCGTCGCAGCAGCTTTCAGCCGCATGTCCCCGACGTTTTGACAAAAGGGCAAACCCCAATGACCAGCATCATGACCAATGCCGCCGCAATGGCGGCTCTGCAGACCCTGCGGACGATCAATACCTCGATGGAAGAAACGCAGGCGCGTGTTTCCTCGGGCTACCGCGTCGAAACCGCAGCCGACAATGCCGCCTATTGGTCCATCGCAACGACCATGCGCTCGGACAACATGGCGCTTTCGACCGTACAGGACGCGCTGGGCCTCGGCGCCGCCAAGGTCGATACCTCCTATTCGGCCATGAGCTCCTCGATCGACGTCATCAGCGAGATCCAGTCGAAGCTCGTCGCGGCCAGCGAGCCGGGCGTCGACAAGTCCAAGATCAACAAGGAAATTACCGAGCTGAAGAACCAGCTCGCCGCCGCCTCGCAGTCCGCCTCGTTCTCCGGCGAAAACTGGCTCTACAACGCCAATACGGCCGCTGTCGGCGTCAAGTCGATCGTTGGTTCCTTCAACCGCTCGTCGGATGGCTCGGTTTCCGTCACGACGCTTGACTACGATACAGCCACGTCGATCATGATCGACCTGAAAGATCCGTCGCGCGGTCAGTTGACCAAGGACATCACGGTCGATCAGCCGGACGGTCTGGGCGGAACGACGTCAGCCACCTACCACCTGATCGCTGCACAGGGCGGCGTCGCTGCGCCTGGCACAGTGATCGAACTGAAGACCTCGACGACGCCGCAGGAAATTGCGGGGATGCTCTCCGCGGTCAATTCGATCCTGTCCGGCCTGACGGACGCGGCCTCGACACTCGGCGCCATCACCAAGCGCATCGACCTGCAGGAAGGCTTCGTCGCCAACCTGATCGACGTGATCGACAAGGGCGTCGGCCGTCTGGTGGATGCCGACATGAACGAGGAATCGACCCGCCTGAAGGCGCTGCAGACGCAGCAGCAGCTCGGCGTCCAGTCTCTCTCGATTGCCAACACCAATTCCGAAAACATCCTGCGCCTCTTCCAGCAGTAAGCCGAGACAAGGCCTCCCTTCGTGGGGAGGCCGTCATTCGCCGGAGCCGCGGTCATCGGCTTCGGTGGATCGGTTGGACCGCGCTATTGCCCGAGCGCGGTCCAACACCCTTCAACCCTCGCACAAGTTTGACCCGCTAGTCTCCTCTCGCAGCCCCGTCTCTGGCCGTGCCCTTTTCAGGCGCGCGGTCGAGGCAGAAGATCCCGCTTGTCGCGGGAAGGGGCCGCCGGTGCATCCTGTCCTTGCACTGCCGCTTGCAGCCTTCCGGATCCCGTTCCGCCTGTCTGCTCAACGAGATGTCCGGGCTCTGCTGACACGGCACGGGCCCAGAAGGAGACGGTCGGACGTGCCCATGACCCGTTGTTTCGGCCCCGAAAGCCTGTTGTCCCCAGCCTGCACCGCCCCCATGCGCACCGATGCGCAGCGGCCGATGCCGGAGATGCAACGATGACGGCGCCGCTTTCCCGATATCTCAAAGATTTCAGCGCGCCCAAGGTGGACCTGACGCGCGTGCCCAAGACGTATTTCCACGAACTCGAAGAGCCGATCTCCCGCGATACGCGCCCGGTCGCGAAGCAGCCGCCGGAGCCGGTCATCGATATCGAGGCCGAACGCCAGAGCGCCTATGGCCGCGGCCGCGAGCATGCCGAAATGGAAATGCGCGCCCGCCACCAAGCCGAGATCGCCGCCTTGCGGGCCGAACATGAAGCCGAGTGCGAGACGATTCGTGAACGACTGGAAAACGAGGCCGCCGCGATGATCCATCAACGCTTCAGCGAGATCGGCTCGCTGCTCGCCGACATGATCTCCGAGCAGACGGCCCAGGTTCTCGCGCCAATCCTGCAGGAGCAGCTGACCGAAAAGGCCATCGAGTCGCTCGCCATCGCGATCCGGCATTCCGTCGATGGCGATGCTGTGAAGATCACCGTGCGCGGCCCGTCCCGGATGTTCCAGGCGCTCGAGGCGCGTCTCTCCGACACGGAGGTGACCTTCCGCCACGTCGAAACGGACGACATCGACCTCTCCGCCGAATTCGGCGATTCGATTCTGATGACCCGGCTATCGGCCTGGGCTGATACCGTGCGGAAAGTGATAGCATGAGCGAGAGCAACAGCCATCACGGCAAGAATGAAATCATCATCATCAAGCGGCATGCCCCTGCCCATGGCGGCAGCCATGGGGGCGCCTGGAAGATCGCTTATGCCGACTTCATGACCGCCATGATGGCCTTCTTCCTGGTCATGTGGCTGATCAACGCCTCCAACCCGAAGACCAAGGCCGCCATCGCCTCCTACTTCAATCCGGTCCAGCTGACCCAGCAGGAACCGGCGGAAAAGGGCGTCAAGGCGCCGGCGAAAGACGCGAAGGGCGAGGAGACGCAGTCGCGATCCAAGGTCGATGGCGACCAGCCGAAAAGCGGCGGATCGGCCAAGACCGGTGAGGATGAAGCTGCGACATCGGGCGAGGAAACCAAATATTCCGACGCCGATTTCTTCGAGAATCCCTATTCCGTGTTGTCCGAGATCGCCAACGAGGTCGGCCGCGAAACCAATATCAGCTCGAAAGGGGACGGCGGAGCCTCGACCTCCGGCCCGGCAACGGGTGCCGAGGGTGGAGAAGCCTATCGCGATCCCTTCGATCCGGATTTCTGGACGAAGCAGGTCGAACTGAAGAAGATCGCCGACGCCGGTTCGAGTGCCGCCGACAAGGCGGGCAACGGTGCTGCGGAAAATATCGGCGACGGCAAGAGCGATGCCATGGCGGCTGCGAACGATCCCGCAACCCCGAAGGCCGCGCCGTCGGTCGCCGAGACCAAGGCTGCGACGGATTTGAAAGAGGCCATCGAGAAGGAGATCGGCGGCGCCGCCGGCAAACTTGCCGAAGGCCTCATCGTGACGCCGACCGAAGGCGGGCTGCTGGTCTCGATCAGCGAGCAGAGCGATACCCCGATGTTCGGCCTGGGTTCGGCCGTTCCGGAGCGCGCGACGGTTCTCGCCATGGAGAAGATCGGCAAGCTGCTCTCGACCCGGACCGGCGCGATCGCCATCCGCGGCCATACCGACGGACGGCCGTTCAAGTCGGGTGGCTACGACAACTGGCGCCTGTCGGCCGATCGCGCGCAGAGCGCCTATTACATGCTGGTCCACGGTGGCCTTGCCGAAAACCGCGTCAGCCAGATCAGTGGTTTCGCCGACC
The DNA here is from genome assembly GCF_004343445.1 of Rhizobium sp. PP-CC-3G-465. NCBI lineage: Bacteria > Pseudomonadati > Pseudomonadota > Alphaproteobacteria > Hyphomicrobiales > Rhizobiaceae > Rhizobium > Rhizobium sp. PP-CC-3G-465. The sequence continues at coordinate 1,986,108 of NZ_SLYH01000001.1, read as the reverse complement.
GGCGCCTGCAGGTTCCGACGGATCCGAACGCGGCGGCAAACCGGCGCATCGAGATCCTCGTCCAGACGAACCAGGGCTAGGCCATGATGAAGGCTCTCCGCTCCATTCTGCTTGGCACATGCGCATCGCTCGTCTCGCTGTCTGCCGTTCACGCCGCAGGGAGCGAAGACGACAACCTGCCGCCCTACAAGATGATCCGCTCGCTGCAGCACGTTCAGGACAGCGTGGTGCATGGCGATCTCTCCTCGGCCGATATGCAGCAGTTCATGCTCGGTGCCATCGAAAAGCGCCTGATGACGGCCGATCGAAGCGTCTTTGCGGATCCCCGCAATGTGGACGCAGCGCTGATCTACGCCATGAGCGGGGGCAACCCGAAGACGCTCGCCTACCTCGCCAGTCGCGACATCGACGGCAATTTCGACAATCGCGTCACCGATGCCCTGAGCCATTACCTGAACGGCAAGGGCGGTCTGATCGTGGAGATCATGTCGAAGACGATCGACGAGTACAAGAATGCGCCGATCGGACCGTATCTCTACCTCGTCTATGGCAATGCGGTCGCTCAACAGGATCCCGGCAAGGCTGTGAAAGCCTATGACTGGGCAAGACTTGTGGCACCGGGCACCAATATCGAGGAAGCGGCCCTGCGCCGTTCCCTCATGCTGACCACACGTGCCGGCAATGTCGATCGGGCGCTGGCGTACTCGCTTGCCTATACCCGCCGCTTCATGACGTCGCCTTATGCGGGCCAGTTCGCGGATATCTTCGTGGAGCTTGCGGTCGCCAATTACGGCGATGAAAAGCGCCAGAAGATCGAGGAGATCCTGTCCTTCATGGACAAGCCGCGCCAGCGCGAGATCTTCCTGCGGATTGCGCGGAACGCTGCCATTGCAGGGCTGAAGCCTCTGACGAAACTTGCCTCGGAACGCGCAGCGGCGCTATCCGCTGCAGCGGATATGGAGCCGAACGCTCTCGCCACGTTCTATTCCGGCCTCGTAAATGTGCCGTCGACCGGCATCCTCGACGCCGTCAAGACTATCGAAGCCATTCCCGATGCCGAACTTTCTGCGCGCGATCGCAGCTTGAGGGAGGCAGCCCAGGCCGTTGCACGGGAGGTGCTGCGTGCTCCGGTTGCGGATGTGCAGGCCAGTGCCGACAGTTCAGCACAAGCCAGCGCTGATATACTGGCTGCACAAACGCCATCTCCCGAAGCCCTGTCGGGATCCGGTAGCAGCGACAGCCCCTTTGCAGCCCCCGCGACGCCAACGGCATCCGAGGCTGCGCCCACCGAGCCCGAGACATCGGCTTCCGTGGATATCGATCCGGCGCTGGCGACGTTTCTAACGAGCGGGAAGAGCAAGCTGGGCGAGATCGACGCGCTGCTGCGGGAGGATATGTAGACATGAGATCCCTTGATGATGCGCTGCCGGCAGCCAAAGCTGCCCGCGCGAGTGTTTCTGCCGTCAAGAACCGCCCTGGCGAAGGCGAAGGCGGCGCAGCCTTTCGCAAGACGTTCGCCGATCTCGGGCACGCACGGGATACGAACGCGAAGACGCACGCGTCGGCCGGCCACACAAAGACTCAGCCGGATGAGCCGGCACAAATCACGACAACCGGTTCGTCTGCACACACCAGACAGGTCGACAAGGCGGATGCTGCGCAAACGCGCACAGCCGAAGACTTTGCTTCGACATCGAAGGAAGCTGAGGCAGAGTCTGACCAGACGCCACATGCATCTGTCGCTCACGGTGCAGGCGCATCGAAGGATAGGAATTCGGCTGTCTCGTCTGCGACACCTGCCGGGAAGACCGACGCGCTCGCTCTCCTGTCTCTCGTGACAGCACCGCAATCTCAGGATGCAGACGGTGAAGCAGCCGTTCCGCCACCCTCGTCCGACGAAGCGACAAGCGAAAGCCAGACGGCGCTCCCCAAGACGACACAGGCAGCTGCGACCGCAACGCTCTCTGCCACCCTCGCGCTGAAAGCCATCAAGGCCGACCCAGAAGCAGATAGCGCCGGAACGGCTGCAGGTGCTGCGACAGTGCCGGCGGACGATGAGAAAAAGGTCAGAGCCGGCAAGAGCCCCAATACGGCAGAACCGAAAGTGGCAGCTCCGATTCTTGTCGAAAAGACGCTTGAGACACTGACGACGGCGGTCACATCCGAAACGGTGCAGAATCCGGGATCCGACGCGCCTGCCACCGTGCGTGTGGCAAGGGCGCCCGCCGGGGTGAAATCAACCGATGCACGGACAACGGCCGGGAACCAACCTCCCGCAGTGGTTGATTCAGACTCTCTTCCAGTCCTGGCGATACCTGCGCATCTTCAAGCTGTTGCCCCTGAAAAGATCGGCGTGACCAAGGCATCGGACGTTGTCGAGCCTGCTGCTGACAAGCTATCTCCGCACGTCGCAGCATCGTCTCTCCTGCGCCAGACAAAGCAGGTGACGACCGAGACGACGCCGGAGCCTGCGGAGGATACCGCAGCAGCAGCACCCGCCCCAGAGATAGATATTCGCAGTCTCATGGCCATTCTCGGCCCGGTCACGGCACAGCCGGCGGTGGATGCGTCCACCAAGGGGGAAAGCAACGAGTCCAAGGTGAGGATGCCGGGCCTCAAGGTGACGGGCGACAAGGCAAGCATGCCTATGGCCTCAATGGCCGCAGTTGATTCATCGGCACTGCCGACATCGACGGATGGCACCGATCAGGTCTTCCGCTTCGCGCGGGCGGATGGCAAAGTGAGCCCGATCTCTCTGCGAGCGGATGCCGACCGGCCCGCGTCCACGGCATCGAACGATCAGGCGAACACCAAGGCCGAGACCGTCACCGTGCTGGATGCCCGGCGCTATCTCGGCATCGCACCGACGCTCGGCAACCCGTTACCGATGACGGCCAACGCCCAGGCGGTTGCCGCCGCGATCACGGGCAATGGTGATCCGACGCAGGCGCTCCAGGCAAACACAGGTTCACAGGCTGCCACCGGCAAGGTGGTCAACACGCTCAAGATCCAGATGCACCCGATCGACCTCGGTCTCGTCACGGCCACGTTGCGCCTGCGCGACGACGAGTTGCAGATCGATCTTCGTGTCCAGACGGGCGACGCCTACCGGCAGCTCACCAACGATCAGGATGCGATGATCAAGGCGCTTCGCGCGCAGGGCTTCCAAGTCGATCAGGTCAATGTAATCTTCACCCCGTTGGACAGCGCCGGTGGAAATGACGGCTCGGGGCAACCACAGAGCAACCAGCAGCAGCCGTCGCAGAACGGACGGGACAGCCAAGGCGGCCTTGCGGCAGGCAATGGCGGAGAAGGCCGTAATGGCGGCGCAGGACAGCGGAGTGCAGATGACGGGCGGACCAGACAAGACACGCTTCGTGAAACGCCTGCGGCACCTCAGCCTGGCCTGTCTGACGAGCTTTATTTCTAGTGCTCCCATGGTCGCACACGCCGCATCCGGCTCGGATGCCGGCCTGTGCGAAAGCCAGATCGTCGCTGCAGCCGCCAAATATGGCATTCCCGAAGGCATCCTCTATTCGGTCGGACTGACGGAAACGGGCCGCAAGGGCTCGCTGCAGCCTTATGCCATGAACATCGATGGCAAGGCCGTGTTCGCGTCGAGCGCAAGCGAGGTGCTGCAGAGGTTCGAGACGGCTCGGGCAGGGGGTGCAAAGCTCATCGATCTCGGTTGTATGCAGATAAATTATCGCTACCATGGGGAGAATTTCACCTCACCCGAAGCGATGCTCGATCCGCGTGCAAACGTCGAATATGCCGCACGCTTCCTTGCAAATCTCCATGCCCGCCACGAAACCTGGACCATGGCCGTCGCGCGGTATCATGCCGGTCCGAACAACGATCCTGCCCAGAAGCGATATGTCTGCCGCGTGATCGCAAATCTGGTCGCGACAGGTTACGGAAAATGGACGCCGAACGCTGCGTCCTTCTGTCGTTGAACGTCCGTTAATAACAACCTATACGATTTTAAACCGATGATTTGTTGCAATGCACGCGCAGGTTCTTCGTCGCAAAAATAAGGCACGTGCAATGGCGATCATTAACACGCGTTAACCTTTCCACAGAATTAATAGTCGGTGTATCGAAATGAGCCACTACATCTTGATCAAATCGGTGCGGGGACCCTGAGCTAGTACCATTTCTACCCACCAAAAGCCTCTAATTGTGACGAGGCGCCACGATTCGTACCAATGACGTATTGGAAAACACCATACTGATTCGGAGCGGACGAATGATCGTAGTGGTTGATGAACGTGAACTTGTAAAAGATGGATACACCTCTCTCTTCGGACGGGAAGGCGTACCCTCCACCGGGTTTGATCCCAAGGAATTCGGCGACTGGGTCTCCACCGCCGCCGACAGCGATATCGATGCTGTCGAGGTGTTCCTGATCGGCCAGGGCGAACGGGCCATGACGCTTCCCCGCGCCATCCGTGATCGTTCCACGGCCCCGGTCATCGCCATCAGCGATACGCCGTCGCTGGAAGCCACGCTCGCCTTCTTCGACTGCGGAGTCGATGACGTCGTGCGCAAGCCGGTTCATCCCCGCGAGATCCTCGCCCGTGCAGCGGCCATCCGCCGCCGCCTCAAGTCCCTGTCCAACTACACCGATATCGGTGCGATCCGCGTCTTCTCGGACGGTCGCGATCCCGAGATCGAAGGCGATACCTTCGCCTTGCCGCGCCGCGAGCGCCGCATCCTGGAATATCTGGTCGCCAACCGTGGCCGTCGCGTCTCCAAGTCGCAGATCTTCAACGCGATCTATGGCATCTTCGACGAAGACGTCGAAGAGAACGTCGTCGAGAGCCACATCAGCAAGCTGCGCAAGAAGCTGCGCAAGAAGCTTGGCTTCGATCCGATCGATAGCAAGCGCTTCCTGGGCTACTGCATCGACTGGAGCTAAGCCTCCAACGTCTACCCCGGTTTCCAAAGGAGCCATGGGGTCTTTCGAAAGCGAACGACGAGGGTTCGCAATCGGGAGACGCCATGGCTCCTTTTCATTTCAGACGGCTGATTTTCCTCAGGAAATTTCGTTCGATCCTTCGTCTCTTCAGCCGGGACAGGCAGCCTGAACAGGTTCACGCAAGGCTTGCTTCCTAGTGTCGCCAAGACGAACGAAACGAGGATTGGACATGAGTCTCTTTGGAATGATGCAGACCGGCGGTTCCGGCATGAACGCACAGGCCAACCGCCTTAGCACCGTCGCGGAGAACATCGCGAATGCCAGCACCACTGGCTACAAGCGCTCATCGACGGAGTTTTCCTCGTTGATCCTGCCAGCCACGGGTGGAAGCTACAATTCCGGTGGTGTCGAGACGAAGGTTCGCCGCAGCATCGAGAACGAAGGCGCCACGGTCACGACGACCTCCGGCTCCGACCTGCGGATCAACGGCGAGGGCTTCTTCGTCGTATCGGACGCGACCGGCAGCCCTTTCATGACCCGCGCCGGCGCCTTTACCAAAAACGAAGACGGCAACCTGATCAATTCGGGTGGTTACGCCCTTCAGGGTTATGCCTATGTCAATGGCCAAGCGCCGACGGCCGTCGCCAACAGCTTCGACGGTCTGACGAACATCAATCTCTCGTCCGGGGGCCTGACGGCAACGGGCACGACGGTTGCAGCCTTCGGTGCAAACCTGGACTCACGGACGACGGCAGGTGCTGATGCATCCACGACCTCGTTGAGCGTCTACGACACGCAGGGCAATGCGCGCGTCCTCGATATTTCCTACACGAAGAGCGGGACCAACGCCTGGAACGTCGCCGTGACGGATCGCGCCAGCGGTGACTCGCTTGGTACGACCACGATGGCCTTCGGAGAAGACGGCAGCCTGACGACGTCGCCGGTCACGGTCACGACGGCCGAGAAGACGTATGCCGGCGCCAAGCTCAACGAGATCACGATCGATCTGTCCAAGACGACCCAGCTGGGTTCCGCCTTCACGCCGGTCCCCGGAAACAAGGACGGGAACGCGCCGAGCGCCGTTGCCGGCTTCGAGATCGACAAGGAAGGTATCGTTTACGTCCGATACGCAAACAACGATCTGGATCCCCGTTATCGCCTGGCCCTCGCAACGGTCCAGAGCGTCAACAACCTTGAGCCGCAGACCGGCAACGTCTACCTGGCAGGTGCCTCCTCCGGCGAGGTTTCCGTCGGGTACGCAGGTACCGGCCAGTTCGGCGGGGTTCAGGATAACGCTCTTGAAGGCTCCAACGTCGATATCGCTGACGAACTGACGGCGATGATCGAATCCCAGCGCAGCTACACGGCAAATTCCAAAGTCTTCCAGACAGGCGCCGACCTTCTGGACGTCCTGGTCAACCTCAAGCGCTGATCTAGAAAAGGACGGGCTCCGTCATGTCTCTCGCTTCTGCCATTACCACGGCTCAGACGATCTTCAGCAATACCGGCAAGCAAACGGCCATCGTATCGCAGAACATCGCGAATGTTGGCAGTGCCGACTACTCGCGTCGTCTCGCCATGATGGGCGTAGACAACGACGGACAGCCTTATCTCAAGGTGCAGCGCGCCCAGAACGACGCGCTGTTCAAGCAGACCGTTGCCAGCATCTCGGACGATGCAGGGCAGTCGAGGCTGTTGTTCGGTCTCCAGCAGATACAGTCCGCCTTTGGCGGCGCGGATTATCCGACGTCGCCATCGACCTACATGACTGCGTTCCGCAGCAGCCTCCAGACGTTTGCCGCGTCGCCCAGCAGCATTACGATCGCCAGATCCGCCGTGGCGGACGCGCGAGACGTTGCAAACGCTTTGAACTCCGCCTCCACAGTCGTCGATCAGGTCAAGGCGACGACGGACAAGGAGATCGGCGAGCAGGTCGTGCAGCTCAACGAATATCTCTCGGCCTTCGAGAAGGTGAACTATACCGTCATCGGAATGCTGGCCAATGGCAAGGATGCGAGCGATGCGCTCGACAAGCGGGACTCGCTCCTGAAGTCGATTGCCGGCATCGTTGGCATCTCGACCACCATGCGCCAGAGCATGGACACCGTCATCTATACGAGCGATGGCAGCGTGCTCTTCGAGACGTCGGCACGCAAGGTCGAACTGGTCGGCAAGGACGGGTCTTCGTCTCCGCCGTTTCATGTGGAGATCGACAATGAAGAGCTGAAGCCCGGCACTGGTGGCAACACCACCGCGCAGGGAACGCTCGCGGCTCTCTTTCAGCTGCGCGACGATATCGCACCCATGATGCAGAACCAGCTGGACGAGATCGCCCGCGGTCTCATCGTCTCCTTCCGCGAGACGGACCAGACGATACCGGAGGAAAACCGGGAGCCGGGAGTGCCGGGTCTGTTCATCGACTCGAGCAGCACGGACATGCCGACGGCAGGCACGATATCCACAGGTCTCGCCGGACGCATCAAGATCAACGCTGCGGTCGATGACAATCCCATGCTGCTGCGGGACGGCGGTTTCAACAACACGTCCACCTCGACGAACTACACCTACAACAGAGACAGTGTTGCGGCCTATACCGGTCGCCTCGACGGTCTCATCGAACAGATGGGAACGCCGCAGGCGTTCGACGCCACGGCGGATATCGGCGGAAGCGCAACCGTCATGGGCTATGCCTCCAACTCGATCGGCTGGATCGAGCAGCTGCGCAAGGCGGCAACGTCTGCCGACGAGACCAAGGGCGCCATGGTGGCGCAGATGCAGCAGACTCTGAGCAACGAAACCGGCGTCAGTCTCGACGAGGAATTGTCGCTGATGCTCGATCTCGAGCAGTCCTACAAGGCGTCGGCAAAGCTGTTGACCACGGTGGACGAGATGCTCAAATCCCTGCTGGACATGGTGAGATAAGATGAAGACGTCATTCATTTCCAATCTGGCGGTCCAAAACGCACTGCGGCTCAGCGTCCAGCGCGGCCAGTCTGAAGTCGTTAAGCTCCAGCAGGAAGTAACGACCGGCATTCATGCCGATCCGGGTGCGGCTCTCGGTTCCAGCGCGGCTCGGCTTGTCAGCCTGAAGGACGAGCTGCAGCGCCTGACCAACATTAAGGACACGAACGCACTCGTAACCCAGCGTCTCTCGACATCGCAGCTTGCCGTCGAATCGATGCGCAAGGCGGGCGAGGAAATGAACACCACGCTGGTGGGTAGCATGGGCGTCGACGACGCCTCGCGGCTTGGCAACACGAAGACGGCGCTCACCTCGACGTTCAACGCGTTCTTCGTGGCGGCAAACTCCCAGTCGAACGGAGAATACCTTCTTTCCGGCCTCAATTCCGACGCCAGGCCGCTGACGCCTTATGCAGAGAACGCGGCCGCCAAGCAAACTTTTGCCGATGCGTTCGAAAGCTTCAAGCTGGAGAACAACAGCAATCCCGCCAACGCGACGATCACGGGCTACCGCGACCTTTCCGCCGATCAGATGAAGGACTTCATCGATCGCAAGATCGTGCCGCTCTACGTGGGCGATACGAGCGCCGGTGAAAAGGCGGTCCCCGATCAGTGGATGACGGATTGGTCGCAGGCCTCGGACAAGAATGTCCAGAGCCGCATTTCCGGATCCGAAGTCGTATCGACGACGACGAACGCCAACGAGGCGGGTGTCCGTAAGATGGTGCTGGCCTCCATGATCGCCGACCAGCTGCTGACCGAGGATCTCTCCAGCCAGGCGCGCCAGGTCGTCAACCAGACGGCGCAGAACTATACCCAGCAGGCGATTTCCGGCTTGATCAGCATGGGAAGCGATCTTGGCACGTCCGAGGGGCGCGTCGGCAAGGCCAATGCGTTGCTGGACTCCCAGACGAAGCTGCTCACCACCCATGTCAGCGACCTCGAGGGTGTCGATCCCTATGAGGCGACCACGCGGATGAAGGCCCTGATGACGCAGATCGAGACGTCTTACACGCTCACGTCGCGAATGCAGCAGTTGAGCTTGATCAATTTCCTCTGATGCGAAGAGGCCTTAGACAAACATGAGGGATGTCTGAATGTATCAGTTTTCGTATGCCGAGATCATGGAGGACGGCGTTGCCGACTCCAAGGATCGTGAGCGACAAGTCCTCGACCGTTCGATAGCACTTCTCGCATCTGCCAGCCTGCAGAAGGGGTACTCCCGAGAAGCGATCGAAGCGGTCTACTACACGCGGCGTCTCTGGATCCGTTTCATCGAGGATCTGCGCGCGCCCGACAATCAGCTGAACGAAGAGCTGCGTGCCAATCTCATCTCCATCGCCATCTGGATTCTGAGCGAAACCGAGAAGATCCGCAAACGCGAATCCTCGAACTTCCAGGGCATCATCGACATCACAACCATCATCAGGGATGGACTGAAATGAAAAGCACACTGCGTATCTCGCTGAAGTCGGGCGAACGGATCTTTGTGAATGGCGCCGTTCTGCGGGTCGATCGCAAGGTGGCGGTCGAATTCCTGAACGATGTCACCTTCCTGCTCGAAAACCACGTCCTCCAGCCGGAGGACGCGACCACCCCGTTGCGTCAGCTCTATTTCATCGCCCAGATGATCCTGATCAATCCGGAAGGTGCCGAGCAGTCGACCATCATGTTCCGCAAGTCGATCGTCATGCTGTTGAATTGCTTCAAGAACGACGAGATTCTGTCTGAACTGAAGCGCGTCGACGGTCTCGTCATGCAGGGTCGTGCCTTCGACGCCCTGAAGGCGATCCGCGGTCTCTACCCGATCGAAGACAAGATCCTCAACGCCCAGGAAATGGCGCCGGCGATGATCGAACACATCCGCAAGGAGATTGCACCATGGCGGTAGCTATTCCGGTCGGCGCTGCGGCAGCGACCACCCCGACGACGAACACCACGGCCAAGGACGCGGCAACCGCGTCCACCAAGGCCAGCCTCAACTATGACAGCTTCCTCAAGCTGCTCGTCGCCCAGATGAAGAATCAGGATCCGACGCAGCCGATGGATAGCACCCAGCAGATCTCCCAGCTCGCAACCTTCTCCCAGGTCGAGCAGACCATCCAGACGAACACCAATCTGGAAAGCCTGCTGCAGCGTACCTCGCTCTCGGAAGCGAATGCCGTCATCGGCAAGACGGTAACGAGCGCCGATGGCAAGACGACTGGCGTGGTCAAGGAGGTCACGCTATACTCCGACGGAATCGTTGCGCTTCTCGAAAACGGCACCAAGCTTCCCATCGGTCCTGGGGTTTCGGTAAAGTAGCGGTCTCGGTCCAGGAATTGGTCCGATCCTCCGTGGTGAAGTGATACTGCAATGAATGAGGCCGACGCTCTCGACATGGTTCAGACGGCAATGTGGACGGTGGTCGTGGCATCGGGCCCGCCCGTTCTCGCCGCCATGATCGTCGGCCTCGTCGTCGCCCTGATCCAGGCGCTGACGCAGGTTCAGGAAATGACGCTGACCTTCGTTCCGAAGATCCTGGCGGTCCTCGTGACCGTCGCCATCGCCGCGCCGTTCATCGGCTCGCAGGTCTCGATCTTCACCGACATCGTCTTCTCCCGCATCCAGACCGGCTTCTGATCCCCGTCCGGGCTAGGCAAGCCATCGACGGCGCCTTCCGTTTCGCCTCGCCAGCCATCCCCGCGCAAGCTTGGACACCTAGAACTGTCGGCATATGGGGCGACAGGTATGAATGTCGCCCGCCTCTCATGACGAGACGGACATTCCGATGGCACAACCTCCTGCAATTGTAATCCCCAAGATCGCCCCGAACGGGCGCGATGTCGGCTTTGCGCTCGGCATCGTCGCGATCCTGTCGATCCTCTTCCTGCCGATCCCGCCCTTCCTGATCGACATGGGGCTGGCCTTCTCCATCGCCTTCTCCATCCTCATCCTGATGGTATCGCTCTGGATCCAGCGGCCGCTCGATTTCTCGTCCTTCCCGGTTATCTTGCTGATCTCGACCATGATCCGCCTCGCGCTGAACATCGCGACGACGCGCGTCATTCTCTCGCACGGGCACCAGGGGCACGATGCGGCCGGCGGCGTCATTGCGGGCTTCGCCGAACTCGTCATGGGCGGCGACTTCGTCATCGGTCTGATCGTCTTCCTCATCCTGATCACGGTGAACTTCATCGTCATCACCAAGGGTGCCACGCGTATCGCGGAAGTCGGCGCCCGCTTCACCCTCGATGCCATTCCCGGCAAGCAGATGTCGATCGACGCCGACCTGTCGGCGGGCCTGATCAACGAGAAGGAAGCGCAGCATCGCCGGCGCGAGCTGGAGGAGGAAAGCTCCTTCTTCGGCTCCATGGACGGTGCCTCGAAGTTCGTGCGCGGCGATGCGGTCGCCGGCCTTCTCATCACCGGCATCAACGTGTTCGGCGGCATCATCATCGGCTATTTCCGCCACGGCATGTCGATCGGCGAAGCGGCGGACGTGTTCGTCAAGCTCTCGGTCGGAGACGGTCTGGTCTCGCAGATCCCGGCCCTGATCGTCTCGCTGGCCGCCGGCCTTCTCGTGTCGCGCGGCGGCACCTCGGGCTCCACCGACCAGGCGGTCGTCGGCCAGCTCAGCAACTATCCCCGCGCACTAATGGTGGCGGCGGGCCTTTTGGCCATGCTCTCCATCATCCCTGGTCTGCCCTTCATTCCCTTCGCCACGCTCGGTGTCGGCATGGCCGCCATAGCCTATATCATCCCGCGCCGTGCTGCAGCCGCAAGTCAGCTGAAGCGCGAGCAGGATCTGCAGACGGCAGCCCAGGTCAAGGACAGCGAGAAGGACAGCGTCAAGTCCGTCCTCAAGACCGCGGAAATCGAGCTGCTGCTCGGCAAGCAGGTCTCGACCCGACTGCTCGGCGCCCACCAGGAACTCGCCTTCCGCGTCGGCAAGATGCGCCGCAAATTCGCCAGCCAGTACGGGCTCATCGTTCCCGAGATCAAGGTCTCCGACGACATTGCCGTGCCGGACAAGGCCTACCACATCCGCGTCCACGGCACGACGATCGCGTCGAATACGGTGCGTGTCGGCGAAGTCATCGTCGTCACCGGCGGTGGCCGTCGTCCGACGGTTCCCGGCGACGATATCCGCGAACCCGCCTTCGGCATGCCCGCCGTCTCGATCCTCGAAACCTTCACCGAAGACCTGAAGCGCGAAGGCTTCCACCCGATCGACAACGTCTCCGTCGTGCTCACGCACCTGTCGGAAGTCATCCGCAACAACCTGCCGCAGCTGCTGTCCTACAAGGACGTCAAGATCCTCATCGAGCGTCTCGATCCCGAATACCGCAAGCTCGCGGACGAGATTTGCACCTCGCACATGTCCTATTCGGGCCTGCAGGCCGTGCTGAAGCTGCTGCTCGCCGAGCGCGTCTCCATCCGCAACCTGCACCTGATCCTCGAAGCGGTCGCCGAACTCGCCCCGCATGTCCGCAAGACCGAACATATCGTCGAGCACGTCCGCGTCCGCATGTCGCAGCAGCTCTGCGGCGATCTCTCCGACAACGGCACGCTGCGTGTGCTGCGCCTCGGCAACAAGTGGGACATGGTGTTCCACCAGGCGCTCAAGCGCGACGCCAAGGGCGATATCGTCGAGTTCGACATCGATCCGCGCCACCTCGAGGAATTCAGCGAGGAGGCGACCCGCGTCATCCGCGAACATCTGGATCGCGGCATGCCGTTCGTACTGGTATCTTCGCCCGAATCCCGCTCTTATGTCCGCATGATCATCGAACGCCTGTTTGCCACGCTGCCGGTCCTCAGCCATGTCGAGCTCGCAAAGGGGCTCGAGATCAAGATCATCGGCTCCATTTCATGATAACAGACCCGGAAGGCACGGTGCTGGCGCTGTTTGCGGCGTTCTGCCGTATCGGCGCCTGCATCATGGTCATGCCGGGTTTCTCGTCGGCCCGTGTCTCGGTCCAGATCCGACTCTTCACGGCGGTCGCGATCTCGATGGCGATCCTGCCGCTGATGTGGAACGACATCTATCCGCAGATCTCCGGCAAGGGTCACACCTATATCTACATCATCACCACCGAGATCGTCATCGGCAGCGTGATCGGCCTCATCGCCCGTTTCTATGCGCTCGGCCTGCAGTTCGTCGGCACCGTGCTCACCATGATGATCGGCTTCACCGCGCCGCCGGCCAGCGACGTGCTGGAAGACTCCTCGGAAAACCAGGTGACGAACATGATCTCCTTTGCCGGGCTCATGGTGCTCTTCATGCTCGATTTCCATCACGTGATCTTCGAGTCGATCTTCGACAGCTACAGGGTCATGCCGCTCGGCGTCGGGTTCGATCCGCAGGGCATCCTGATCACGATGACCAATGCGCTGGAAATGACCTTCATGATCATGCTGCGCCTGTCGAGCCCGTTCATCATCTATGGCCTGCTCTTCAACGTGGCGCTCGGCATGGTCAACAAGCTGGCGCCGCAGATGCCACTCTACTTCATCTCCGCGCCCTACCTCATCATGGGCGGGTTGTTCCTTCTCTATCTGGGCATCGCCGCCATGCTGCGGCTGTTCGCCGATGGCTTCGCCGTCGTCATGCAGGGAATATAGACATGGCCGGAAACCGCTCCGACAAGCTGAAGCGCCTCGTCGCCGTCCAGCGCCATCTCGAACAGATGGCGGAAAACGAGCTTTCCGAAACCGCCCGCCAGCGCCGCGAACTCGCGACCACGATCGACGTCGTGGCCGACGCCATGGGCTCGGCGAAGCCCCTCCACGCCATGTTTTCCGGCCACTACGCGTCGCAACTCGGCCGCCTCGCCCAGAAGGACCAGATGCTCGAGGGCATCCAGCAGGTACACGAAGCGCGCGTGCTCAAGGAGCGGGCGAAGGGCGACCGGCTGGCCGAGCATATGAAGGATGCCCGTGCGCTCGAAGAGCGCGCCGAGGCGGACGATGCGATCTACGATCTCATCGACCAGCATGTCATGCATGGCGCGCCAGCTTCCGGTAAGCTTGACCACTCATAGTGGCCCCGGTCGGCAGGATGCGACGGTCTCGTTTCATCCAGCCAAATATCTGATTTTCATCGCGGATTTTCAGCCTCTCTCAGCGGGCTGCAGGCTGCATGACGAAGGAAGCACCCGGATGGCCATTTCTCCTCCGACCGATCTGGTGATGGATGTCCTGCGCGCGGCCGATCCGACGCAGGTCAAAGAGGCGCAGGCGCGTCTGCAGTCCAACCGGGCCGCCTTCCGCGCGTCGAGCCTTGCGGAGACCGGCAATGGTTTTGCCAACACGGTCGCAATCCTCAACCAGAACCAGGGCGGTTCCGGCCTGGGGAATATCGACAACCGCGCCGAGCCGAAGAAGGTGCCGGAAACCTATCGGAAGTTCGAGGCCATGGTGCTCCAGAACTTCGTCAAGTCGATGATGCCGAGCAACAGCGAGGACGTTTACGGCAAGGGCACGGCCGGCGACATCTGGAAGAGCATGATGGCCGAGCAGATCGGCAACGTCATGGCCAAGGGCGACGGCGTCGGTATCGCCGCGAGCATGGTGGCCGATGGCGCCGGCGGCACGAGCATGACCAATCGCGTCAGCGCGCAGCTCGATGGCAACAGCGCCAACATGGCCCAGAGCATGGTGCAGGAATATCAGCGCAAGGCGCTGGACGGCTTCCGGGCGAGCGACGCACTGTCCTCGACAGGCAGCACGGAGTGATACGGCTTCCGGCTGATCAGACCGGAAACCGTATTCCGTCCAGTGAAAATCCGGCCTTCCGGCCAGAGATTTTCGATGGTTCTTGTTTCCGGTTCGCGGAACGCGATCAGCCGGAAACGGAATAAGAGGACGCCCGGCCCTGAGGGGGCCGGCGCAGCGACGCGGACCGGCTGCCGGCATCGTCCAGATGCCCCGGCCGCCGGCAGAGGTTCATGTTTCGCACGTGATGTCAGAGGGTTGGCCCCAGACGTCGAGACATGCGGAAAATCAGGAATGCAGGCGCAGGGTGAGCGGCGAAATCCACCTGGGTGCCGTGCCAAGACGGGAGACGTTTTATGGAAATTCAGGCTTCGGGCGATGTGCGGGTCCGCAACATTCTGGGTCGGCTCGAGATGATCCTCGACAATGAGAACGCCCGGATCGGCGTCGATCCCACCTTCGACCTCAAGGCGTCCAACCTGCGCAAGAGCCGGTGCCTCTATGAGCTGACCATGCTCAACCGCCGGCAGGCAGCGCCGACCGACGTGTCGCCGTCCTACCTGTCGCAGGCCAAGCATATCCGCAACAAGCTGGCGACCAATTCCGAGAAGGTCGAGGCCCATCTGGAGGCCTGCCGCTCAGTGGTCGAGCTGCTGAAGACTGCGGCGCAGGACGCCGATGCCGATGGCATCTACTCCGAAGAACAGTTCCGTTACGGCGCGATGGTATGATCAAGCTTCTTCTCACCGGCGTCTGGGTCGCAGGCATCACGCTCGGATCGGTCTATGTCTCGATGCGTCACGCCTCCGCACCGGTGGAATCCAGTGAGGAGCAGGCTCGGCTCGCCGTGCAGGAATACGTTCCCGGCGAGCTGATCACGGTCCCGGTGCTCCGCGATGGCGGCGTGCAGGGGTACTTTCTGACGAAGCTCTCCTTCGCCGTGGACAAGACAAAGGTGAAGACGCTGCCGGTTCCCTTGAAGGAGACCGTCACCAACGCGCTGTTCGATATTCTCGTCGGCAAGCAGCTGATCAATGTCGAGGACAGCAAATCCTTCGATCTCGCCAACTTCAAGTCGGTCGTGAAGGCGGGCCTGAACGAGCAGATGAAGGAAGAGGTGATCTTCGAGGTGCTGGTCGAACAGCTCGAATATCTTTCCAAGGCCGATGTCGCGCGCGTCGCAAATCGCGAAAGCCGCAAGCAGCCGGAGCCGGTCGCGATCGTCGATCGCAACGGCAACACCGCACACGACGTCATCCCCGGTGCGGCAGAGAAGGCAGCCGCCGGCCATTGAGTCGGTGGACGCATCTTCCGTCACGGGCCTGTATCAGCTTGAAACGATCGAAGAGCCGTCGCCGGGCGGGAAACATCGTTTCCCCGGCCGCCATGCTTGCTCTTGCTCGCCTTTTCACAGGATCGTCGTAAACGGATCCTGAATTCGGGAAAAGGCTTTTGATTGAATGGTTTAAACGCGATTTCAGACCGCTTTGCTATTGTGCCGTCAATTGATCCGAGGATCGTGACCGCACAGGCATCCGGGAATATTCGTTCTCGTCACAGCCCGCTCCGTCTCCGCTTGACCGCGACGACGAGCGAGAGCAGGGACAGGGAATGAGGACGGTGCTCGTGCGGCGCGATGCTCCTTGATGGAGGATTGCCCGCATGAAATATTTTCCGCCCGTCTCGATCCAGCCGTCCCACCGCGACATCCTCGACCTCGCGGTCTGCGATTTCGAATGGGAGGAAGCTTTCACCTTCGTGGACGAGGTCGCCTCGTTGCCGATCGGGCAAACGATCATTTCCTTCCTGAATGCCAACAATGCCAATTACATGATGGAAGACCCCGACTACCGCGCGATCCTCGAGCGGCATGTCGTGCTGCCGGATGGCCATGGCGTCGATATCGCCTCCAAGATCTTTCATGGCAAGCCGTTCCCCGCCAATCTGAACGGCACCGATTTCGTGCCGGCCATGCTCACCTACATGCGCACGCCCCGCCGTGTGGCCATGGTCGGCGCGCGCGCCGATGTCCTGCAGCGGGCGGCCGAGAATTTCGCCAAGCATACGCCCTGGCACACGTTCATTCCGGTATCGGACGGCTACTTTGATCCGTCCGAATCCGATGCCGTCATGGCGAAGGTCCGCAAGGCCAGCCCTGATATCCTGCTGATCGCCATGGGCACGCCGCGCCAGGAAAAGTGGATCGACCGCTATGTCGGCCCGGGGCATGCCCGGCTCGTGCTCGGTGTGGGTGCATTGTTCGATTTCATCGCCGGCGAGGTGCCGCGTGCACCCGAATCCATCCGTCGCATGCGCCTGGAGTGGCTCTACCGCATGACCATCGAGCCGCAACGCCTGTGGAAGCGCTACGTCATCGGCATCCCGGTCTTCCTGCGCTTCGTTCTCTGGCGCAAGCTGACCGGGCCGCGCACGGCACGCACACTGCCGGCCCGGCGGGTCGCATCGCTGTAACGATATCGTCCCGGTTCGAGCAAAAACGGTGCACCGGAGAGCGATCTTCCGGTACAGGCCCATGTCGGCCTTGAAATCCTCGTGAAGAACAGCTTAGGACGCATTGAGGCGATCTGCTGGCGTTCGCGCCCTATATGTCCCTCTGGACGAACCATATCCGCGAGGGCCTAATGAGCACCGTTATCGATGGAAAGACCGTAGCCGCCTCCGTTCTCGACCGCGTGAAGACAGCGGCCAGCACGCTGGAAGAAAGCCACGGCGTCAAGACGGGGCTTGCCGTCGTCATCGTCGGCAATGATCCGGCCAGCCACACCTACGTCTCCTCCAAGAGCCGTATGGCCAAGGAATGTGGTTTCGTATCCGTGCAGCACACGCTGCCGGAGGAAACCACCCAGGATGACCTCGCTGCCATCGTCGATCGCCTCAATGCCGATCCCGCGATCCACGGCATCCTCGTGCAACTGCCCCTGCCGCCGCATTTCGACGCCGACCCCATCATCCAGTCGATCCGGCCGGAAAAGGACGTGGACGGACTGAATGTCGTCAATGCCGGAAAGCTTGCGACCGGCGACCTCAAGGGCGGTCTCGTCTCCTGCACGCCGGCTGGCGCCATGGTCTTCGTTCGCCAGACCCATGGCGCCGATCTCTCGGGCCTCAATGCGGTCGTCATCGGACGCTCCAACCTGTTCGGCAAGCCGATGGCAGCCCTGCTGCTCGCCGCCAACGCGACCGTGACGGTCGCCCATTCGCGCACGCGGGATCTGCCCGCCGTCTGCCGCAATGCGGATATTCTCGTTGCCGCCGTCGGCCGGCCGGAAATGGTGAAGGCGGATTGGGTCAAGCCCGGTGCCACCGTCATCGATGTCGGCATCAATCGCATCGCGGCGCCCGAGCGGGGGGAGGGGAAAACCCGCCTCGTCGGTGACGTCGCCTTCGCCGAGTGCAAGGATATCGCCGCAACCATCACGCCCGTCCCCGGCGGCGTCGGGCCGATGACCATCGCCATGCTGATGGCCAACACCGTCATCGCCGCCCACCGCGCGGCCGGCGTGGAAGCGCCGAGCTTCTAATCTTTGATGTCAGCCCCGCGGCGCCGGCTTGGTCGAGTCGCGGATGATCAGTTCCGCCTGCCAAACCTCGTGCTCCAGTGCGTCTTCCGGGCTCAGGACATGGGTGATCAGCCGTTCGGCGACGCGGGCGCCCGCTGCCCGTAGCGAGGACTGCGTGGTCGTCAGCGGCACGTTGAAATGTTCCGGTTTCAGCAGCGGTAGCACGTCGTCATGCGCGATCAGCGACACGTCGTCGCCGACCTTCAGCCCGGCGCGGTTCAGGGCCCTGACCACGCCCAGCGCCATGACCGTGCTGGAACAGAGAATGGCGGTCGGCGGCCGCGCATCGGCCAGGAATGCCGTCGTCGCCCGAAACCCGTATTCGTCCGTCATGAAGTCATGGGCGATCAGAACATCCTGTGTTTCCAGCCCAGCTTCCTGAAGAGCCGCCAGCATGCCGGCCTTCCGGCGCATGGCAAAGGTCAGGTGTTCCTGCCCGTTGATCAGCGCAATGCGGCGGTGCCCGAGCGAGATCAGCAACTGCGTCGCCTCGTAGAAAGCGCCCTCATTGTCGATGTCGAGGAAGGGATAGTCTTCGCCCTGACCGATCGCCCGGCCGTGCACCAGATAGGGGATCGGCAAAGAGCGCAGCATCTCGATCCGTGGATCGTCACGACGTACGGAGGCTATGAAGAGCGCATCGACATTGCCGCTGGCCGCCAGCCGACGAAAGGTCGTCTCTTCCTCTTCCGGCGCACTGGGATTGATGACGAAATGAAAGTCGTGACGAACGGAAGCTTCCCCAAGTCCGGTCAGGAAGGCGCTGAAATGCACGTCCGTATCGATATCGGGAGCGACCGTCATCACGAGGCCGATCGAGGCGGCACGGCCGGTCGCCAGCCGCTGCGCTGCCCGGTTCGGCCGATAGCCGGTGTCGCGCACGGCCTGCAGCACGCGCTCGCGCGTTTCCGCATTCACCTCCGGATAGCCGTTCAGCGCCCGGCTGACCGTCGTCTGCGACAGACCCAGCATCTCGGCCAACTGTCTGAGATTGACGACCATCCTCCAGAACTCCCGCCAAAGCGCTTCGATACCCCCTCAAAGCGGTATGATTGCTGATTACCACTAAAGGCATGGCTGCGCAAAACGGTTCTCGTCTTGCCGCACTGCAAACCTTCGCTGCACTGCAAATTAACAACTTACGATGGACAGGCATGCAAAACCTCTTGACTTGCCGCCTCGACCAATGATTTCTTAAGCTTCTCAAAGCGCTTTGAAAGCGGCCATCAAGGAAAGATGCCGGCAAGGTGCAGCGGTTTTTCGGGAGGAAACACGTGAAGACCAAACTGATCCTGGGCGCAGCTGCGCTTGCTCTTATCGCAGGAACCGCCTTGGCGGCGGAGCTGAAGTTCAAGCCGGGCGAAGACGCCAAGTTCAACTGGAAAAGCTACGAGGACTTCAAGTCCGGGCATGACCTGAAGGGTCAGTCGCTGACCATCTTCGGCCCCTGGCGCGGCGAAGACCAGGTCCTGTTCGAAGCCGTGCTCGACTATTTCCGCGACGTTACCGGCGCCGACGTGAAATATTCGTCGTCCGAGAACTACGAGCAGCAGATCGTCATCGACACGCAGGCGGGCTCGCCGCCGGATGTCGCGATCCTGCCGCAGCCGGGTCTCATCGCCGACCTCGCCTCCAAGGGCTACCTGACACCGCTCAGCGAAGGCACGGACAAGTGGCTGCTCGACAATTACGCGGCGGGCCAGTCCTGGGTCGATCTGTCGACCTATGCCGGCAAGGACGGCCAGAAGGCGCTCTACGCGTTCCCCTACAAGATCGACGTCAAGTCGCTTGTCTGGTACGTGCCCGAGAACTTCGAGGATGCGGGCTATGAAGTGCCCAAGACCATGGAAGAGCTGAAGGCCCTGACCGACAAGATCGTCGCCGATGGCGGCACGCCGTGGTGCATCGGTCTCGGTTCCGGCGGCGCGACCGGCTGGCCGGCGACCGACTGGGTCGAAGACATGATGCTGCGCACGCAGCCGGCCGACACCTATGACAAGTGGGTCTCGAACGCCATTCCGTTCAACGACCCCGCCGTCGTCGGCGCGATCGACGAGTTCGGCTTCTTTGCCAAGAACCCGAAATATGTCGATGGCGGCACGCAGGCGGTCTCGTCCACCGACTTCCGCGACAGCCCGAAGGGCCTCTTCGCCTCGCCGCCGAAGTGCTACCTGCATCACCAGGCATCCTTCATTCCGTCCTTCTTCCCGGAAGGCACGAAGGTCGGCGAAGACGCGGATTTCTTCTACATGCCGCCTTATGCCAGCAAGCCGGAACTCGGAAATCCGGTCCTCGGTGCCGGCACGCTCGCCATGATCACCAAGGACACGCCGGCTTCGCGCGCCTTCCTCGACTTCTTGAAGACGCCGATCGCGCATGAGGTCTGGATGGCCCAGTCGAGCTTCCTCACCCCGTACAAGGGCGTGAACCTCGATACCTACGCCAATGCGCCGATGAAGAAGCAGGGGGATATTCTCCTCAATGCGACCACCTTCCGCTTCGACGGCTCCGACCTGATGCCCGGCAAGATCGGCGCCGGCGCCTTCTGGACCGCCATGATCGACTATGTCGGCGGCAAGCCGGCAGCCGATGTGGCAACCGACATCCAGAAGTCCTGGGACAGCATCAAGTAACGATCGTTTCGCGACGTCGCGCGCCACTTGCCACCATGGCAAGTGGCGCGCGCGGGTTCGATCTTGTGGGTGGACGACGGTCGGCCGCGCCGCGGCCTGAGGGGGGAACATGCAGCAATTGTTGATGGCTGTGGTAACGATGGTGGCCGGCGTTCTCGCCTGCGCTGCCTATTTCTACGGAACGAACCTGATCCTCGACCTCATCTTCCCGTCAAAGGGTCGATCGGGCGCCAAGGCATCGCGCAATCTGCGCATCAGCAACGCCATCCGCCCCTGGCTCTTCCTGTTTCCGGCGCTCTTCGCCATGACGATCTACCTCATCTATCCGGTTATCGAGTCCGTCTGGCTCTCCTTCCACGATCGTGCAGGGCAGAATTTCGTCGGCGGCGCCAACTATGTCTGGATGATCAATGACGGCGAGTTCCGCCAGTCGATCTTCAACAATTTCCTCTGGCTGCTCGTCGTCCCGGCGCTCGCCACCTTCTTCGGCCTGATCATCGCGGCTCTGACCGACCGCATCTGGTGGGGCAACATTGCCAAGACGCTGATCTTCATGCCTATGGCCATCTCCTTCGTCGGCGCATCGGTCATCTGGAAGTTCATCTACGACTACCGCGCTGCCGGCACGGAGCAGATCGGCCTGCTCAACGCCATCGTCACATCGCTCGGCTTCGAGCCGCAGGCCTGGGTCACCATCCCGCTCTGGAACAACTTCTTCCTAATGGCCATCCTCGTCTGGATCCAGACCGGCTTTGCCATGGTCATCCTGTCGGCGGCCCTGCGCGGCATTCCGGAGGAAACGGTCGAGGCCGCCGTGATCGACGGGGCGAACGGCTTCCAGATCTTCTTCAAGATCATGATCCCGCAGATCTGGGGCACCATCGCCGTGGTCTGGACCACCATCACCATCCTCGTCCTCAAGGTGTTCGACATCGTGCTGGCGATGACCAACGGGCAATGGCAGACGCAGGTTCTGGCCAATCTCATGTTCGACTGGATGTTCCGGGGCGGTGGCGATTTCGGCCGCGGCGCGGCGATCGCCGTGGTCATCATGCTCCTCGTCGTGCCGATCATGATCTGGAACATTCGCAATGCCGCCAAAGAGATGAAGGGACACTGAGATGATCGCATCGAAACGCTCCCCGCTCGTCCTCTTCGTCCACCTCTCGGTGCTGCTGCTGGTCATCCTCTGGACGATCCCGACAGCGGGCCTTCTCATCTCGTCGCTGCGCGACAAGGACCAGCTGGCCGTCTCCGGCTGGTGGACGGCGTTGTCCACCTCCAGCCAGAACCTGACGGTGCGCGCACCGGGCCCGGAAGCGCAGCAGCAGCGCGACGGCAAGTTCGTCATATCCGGCAACGCGCTCGACAATCCCGGCGCCAAGGTCTCCGCCTTCGGCTTCCGCACGCAGGAACCGGCAGCCTTCGAGCCCGGCCAGACCGCGACGCTCAACGACGGCGAGCGTCTGACCGTGCAGGAGGACGGCACATATGAGATCGTCTCCGACGTTGCCATGGAAGGCTCGCGTGGCCAGCGCATCTTCGTTCAGGCCGCCGTCCCCTCGCGCTTCACCTTCGACAATTACCGCGAGGTTCTCAATGCGGAAGGAATCGGCGCGTCCTTCATCAACTCGCTGACCGTCTCCATTCCCTCCACCATCATCCCCATCCTCGTTGCGGCCTTTGCGGCCTATGCACTCGCCTGGATGCCGTTTCCCGGCCGCACCGTCCTCATTGCCATCGTCGTCGGCCTGCTGGTCGTACCCTTGCAGATGTCGCTGATCCCGCTGCTCAAGCTCTATAACGGCGTCGGCGCGTTCCTCGGCGTTCCCGCCAAGACCTATGTCGGCATCTGGCTCGCGCATATGGGCTTCGGCCTGCCGCTTGCCATCTATCTGCTGCGCAACTATATGGCCGGCCTGCCGCGCGAGATCATGGAGTCCGCCCGGGTCGATGGCGCCAGCGATTTCGACATCTTCGTCAAGATCATCCTGCCGCTGTCCTTCCCCGCACTCGCCTCCTTCGCCATCTTCCAGTTCCTCTGGACATGGAACGACCTCCTCGTCGCCATGGTCTTCCTCGGCACAGGCAATAATGAGCTCGTGCTCACCGGCCGCCTCGTCAACCTGCTCGGCTCGCGCGGCGGCAACTGGGAAATCCTGACGGCCTCCGCCTTCATCACCATCATCATTCCGCTCCTCGTGTTCTTCAGCCTGCAGCGCTATCTCGTGCGCGGCCTGTTGGCGGGATCCGTCAAGGGCGGTTGATCCCACTCAGGCGACCTGAACCATCGTCTCCCGAACCCACCCGTCCAAGGACCCGCCCCTTTCCATGAGCCTACCCCTTCGCAAGACCCAGACCGAACAGACCTCCACCCTGCTGCCCGCCGACCGCGACTGGTGGCGCGGCGCCGTGATTTACCAGATCTACCCGCGGTCCTATCAGGACAGCAACGACGACGGCATCGGCGATCTCAAGGGGATCACGCGCCGGCTGCCCTACATCGCCTCGCTGAATGTCGATGCCATCTGGATCTCGCCCTTCTTCACTTCGCCGATGAAGGATTTTGGCTACGACGTCTCGAACTATAACGGCGTCGATCCGATCTTCGGCCTGCTGTCGGATTTCGACGACCTGATCGCCGAGGCGCATCGTCTGGGAATCCGGGTCATGATCGACCTCGTGCTCTCCCACACCTCGGACCAGCACCCCTGGTTTGCCGAAAGCCGCTCCAGCCGCTTCAACCCGAAGGCGGACTGGTACGTCTGGTCGGACTCCAAGCCCGACGGCACGCCGCCTAACAACTGGATGTCGATCTTCGGCGGTTCGGCTTGGGCTTGGGACCCGACGCGCCTGCAATATTACATGCACAACTTCCTGACCTCGCAGCCGGACCTCAACCTTCACAACACCGAGGTGCAGGACGCGCTGATATCCGTCGAGCGCTTTTGGCTGGAGCGCGGCGTCGACGGTTTTCGCCTCGACACGATCAATTTCTACTTCCACGACCTGCAACTGCGCGACAATCCGGCGCTGGCGCCCGAGCGCCGCAATGCCAATACGGCCCCGGCCGTGAACCCCTACAACTATCAGGAACATCTCTACGACAAGAACCGGCCTGAAAACATCGCCTTCCTCCAGCGCTTCCGCGCCGTCATGGACGAATATCCGGCGATCGCCGCGGTGGGCGAGGTGGGCGACAGCCAGATCGGTCTCGAAATCGCCGGCCAGTACACGTCGGGCGGCGACAAGATGCACATGTGCTACGCCTTCGAGTTCCTGGCGCCCGATCCGCTGACGCCGGCGCGCGTCGCCGAGGTGCAGCACGCCTTCGAGCGGGCAGCACCCGAAGGCTGGGCCTGCTGGGCGTTTTCCAACCACGACGTCGTGCGCCATGTCTCCCGCTGGGGGCAGGGCATCGCGGATCATGACGCCCACGCGAAATTGCTCGCCAGCATGCTGATGTCGCTGCGCGGTTCCGTCTGCATCTATCAGGGTGAAGAACTGGCGCTGACCGAGGCCGATCTCGCCTTCGAGGACCTGCAGGATCCCTACGGCATCCAGTTCTGGCCCGACTTCAAGGGCCGCGACGGCTGCCGCACGCCGATGGTCTGGGAGGCCGACGCGCAGAACGGCGGCTTCGGCGATGGCCGTCCCTGGCTACCGGTGCCGCCCGAGCATCTGCCCCGCGCCGTCTCGGTGCAGGAACAGGACATGCGCTCTGTCCTCCACCACTACCGCCGCTTCCTCGCCTTCCGCCGCCAGTACACGGCGCTGGCCAAGGGCGAAATCGCCTTCAAGCCCTACGCAGCGCCGATCCTCGGCTTCGAACGGAGCCATGGCAACGAGACGCTGCTATGCTTGTTCAACATGAGCGGCGAGACAGCATCGGTCGAACGGCCGGCCGAGCGGCTCGAGGTGCTGACCGGCCACGGCTTTGCCTCGGAACTCGGCGACAACAGCATTACACTGCCCGCCTGGAGCGGATTTTTCGCGCGGATCGTCTGACGATCACGATTGAAGTGAACGGGGAGGGACCCATGTCCGGACTGGAACTACGCAAGATCCGCAAATCCTATGGTGCCGTGGACGTCATCCACGGTATCGATCTGACGATCGAGAAGGGCGAGTTCATCGTCTTCGTCGGCCCGTCCGGCTGCGGAAAGTCGACGCTGCTGCGCATGATCGCCGGGCTCGAGGAGATCACCGGTGGTGAGATGTTCATCGAGGGCGAGAAGGTCAACGATACCCCGCCGTCGAAGCGCGGCATCGCCATGGTGTTCCAGTCCTATGCGCTCTACCCGCATATGACGGTCTACGACAACATGGCCTTCGGCATGCGCATCGCCAAGGAAAGCAAGGAGGAAATCGACCGCCGCGTCCGCGCCGCCGCCGATATCCTGCAGCTCACGCAATATCTCGACCGCCTGCCGAAGGCGCTCTCCGGTGGCCAGCGCCAGCGCGTCGCCATCGGCCGCGCCATCTGCCGCGACCCCAAGGTCTTCCTGTTCGATGAGCCCCTGTCGAACCTCGACGCGGCGCTGCGCGTCGCCACCCGCATCGAGATCGCCCGGCTGAACGAGCAGATGGCCGACACGACCATGATCTACGTCACCCACGATCAGGTGGAGGCGATGACGCTTGCGGACCGCATCGTCGTGCTCTCTGGCGGTCATATCGAGCAGGTCGGTCCGCCGCTCGAACTCTACGAGCGCCCCGCCAACCTCTTCGTCGCCCAGTTCATCGGCTCGCCCGCCATGAACATCATCCCCGCCAGGATCGTCGCCACCGGCGCCCAGACGACGGTCGAACTCGTCGGCGGCAAGCGCGACATCCTCGATATCCCGACGCCCGATACCGAAAGCGGCCGGCAGGCCAGCTTCGGCGTCCGCCCCGAAGACCTTCAGATCACCACCGGGGACAGCTTCCTCTTCGAAGGCACCGTTTCCATCGTCGAGGCGCTGGGCGAAGTCACCCTCCTCTACATCGAAGGCCTCGTTCCCGACGAACCGATCATCGCCAAACTTGCCGGCATCCAGCCGATCAAGCGTGGAGAGCGGGTCCGCTTCACCGCAGACCGCGCCAAGCTGCATCTGTTCGATGGGGAGGGGAAGACGTATCGGCGTTAAGCCATCGATCACAGCCGCGAATGCTTTTGCCGGAACCAAACCCGTCGTCTGCGAATTGGGTGGGGCAACACAGCAAAGGATTTCCGCATGGCGTATATCGATGCAAAGGACGGCACACAACTTCATGTCAAGGATATGGGGCAAGGCCGTCCCGTCGTTCTTATCCATGGCTGGCCTCTGACCGGCGATATGTTTGAATATCAGACCGTAGCCCTGCTCGAAGCAGGCTACCGCGTCATCACATATGACCGCCGCGGCTTCGGCCAATCTGGTCATCCGGCGACCGGGTACAACTACGATACCTTCGCCGACGATCTGGCGAGCGTCATCGAGGAGCTTGACCTGCAGGATGTCTCGCTGGTCGGCTTCTCCATGGGCGGCGGCGAAATCGCGCGCTACCTCTCCCGTCATGGCGCATCGCGCATCGCCAAGGCCGTCCTCGTGGCATCGGTCGCTCCGTATCTTCTCAAGGACGAGACCAACCCGGATGGCGTCGATGCCAGCGTCTTCGAGGATATGAAGGCGCAGATCCGCGAGGATCGTTTCGCCTTCCTGCAGAGCTTCGCAAAGACGTTTTATGGTGTGGGACTGGTGAGCCGTCCCGTTAGCCAGGGCGTGCTCGACTGGTCCTTCGTACTCGGAGTCATGGCTAGCCCGAAGGCGACGATCGACTGCGTCACAGCCTTTGGAACGACGGATTTTCGTCCAGACCTCGCCTCGTTCACTATCCCGACGCTCGTCATTCACGGTACGGCAGACAAGACCGTTCCCATCGATCCATCAGGCCGCGCGGCCGCGAACGGCATCGCCGGTGCGCGACTGATCGAGTATGACGGCGAACCCCATGGTCTGTTTGCAACCGTACCAGATCGGTTGAACAAGGATTTGCTGGAGTTTCTGGCATAAGACAAAAAAGAGCGCGCCGATGATGTCGGCGCGCTCTTTTCTAATGTGGGATAGCGAAGTTTCGTTTTTCAGTGAAAAAACACGCTCGCCCCGTGTTCCGCAGCCCCCGTCATCGCCCGGAACGGTGCGAACAGCTCTCGGCCCATGCCGAATTCGTTGCCGGAGAGGTCGGCTTCTGCCGGCTCGCGCGCGTCCAGTTCTGCGTCCGACACCAGCACGTTGATCTTGCCGGTCGTGGCATCCAGCCGGATAATGTCGCCTTCGCGGATCTTGGAGATCGGGCCGCCGTCCTTGGCCTCGGGGGTCATGTGGATGGCGGAGGGGACCTTGCCGGAGGCGCCGGACATGCGGCCGTCGGTGATGAGGGCGACCATCTGGCCGCGATCCTGGAGGATTCCCAGCACCGTCGTCAGCTTGTGCAGTTCCGGCATGCCGTTCGCCTTCGGGCCCTGGAAGCGGACGACGGCGACGAAATCGCCCTCGAGCTTGCCCTCCTTGAAGGCGTCGTTCAGGCCCGCCTGATCGTGAAAGATCTTGGCCGGCGCTTCGATGATGTGGCGCTCCGGCTTGACGGCCGAGATCTTGATGACGGCCTTGCCGAGGTTGCCGGTGAGCATCTTGAGGCCGCCGGTCGCCTGAAAAGGCTTGTCGATCGTGGCGAGCACCTTCGGGTCGTGGCTGACGTCGGGCGCGCGCTCGCGGGCGACCGTGCCGTTCTCGCCGAGCTTCACGTCGATCGCATAGGCCTGAAGTCCATGGCCGAAGACGGTGCGGACATCCTCATGGATCATGCCGGTCTTCAGCAACTGGCCGATGAGATAGCCGATGCCGCCGGCGGCGTGGAAATGGTTCACGTCCGCAAGGCCGTTCGGGTAGACGCGGGCGAGTAGCGGAATGATGTCGGAGAGTTCCGAAATATCCTGCCAGGTGAGCATGATGCCGGCGGCACGCGCCATGGCGACGAGGTGCATCGTGTGGTTGGTTGAGCCACCCGTCGCATGTAGGCCGATGACGCCGTTGACGATGGAGCGCTCGTCGATCATCTCGCCGGCCGGCGTGAACTCGTTGCCGAGCGCGGTGATCGCGAGCGCCCGCTTGGTCGCCTCGCGCGTCAGCGCGTCGCGCAGCGGTGTGCCGGGATTGATGAAGGAGGCGCCGGGCATGTGGAAGCCCATGATCTCCATGACCATCTGGTTGGAGTTGGCCGTGCCGTAGAAGGTGCAGGTGCCGGGCCCGTGATAGGACTTGGATTCGGCATCCAGCAGCTCGTCGCGGCCGATCTTGCCTTCGGCATAGAGCTGGCGCACGCGGGCCTTTTCGTCGTTCGGCAGGCCCGTCGTCATGGGACCCGCGGGAATGAACACGGCGGGGAGGTGGCCGAAGGTCATGGCCGCGATCATCAGGCCGGGCACGATCTTGTCGCAGACGCCGAGATAGACGGTGCTGTCGAACATATTGTGCGACAGGCCGATGCCGGCGGCCATGGCGATGAGGTCGCGCGAAAACAGCGACAGCTCCATGCCGGGCTGCCCTTGCGTCACGCCATCGCACATGGCGGGAACGCCGCCAGCCACCTGCGCGATGCCGCCCGCTTCAGCTGCCGCTTCGCGTATCATCGCCGGGTAGGTCTCGAACGGCTGATGCGCCGACAGCATGTCGTTGTAGGAGGTGATGATCCCGAGATTGGGCACGGTGTCTCCCGACAGCGCAACCTTCTCGGAGGGGGAACAGACGGCGAAGCCGTGTGCGAGGTTGCCGCAGCCGAGCACGGAGCGGTGCACGCCTTTGGCGGCTGCGTTGCGCACCCGGTGCAGGTAGAGTTCGCGCGATGGCTTGGAGCGCTCGACGATGCGGGCAGTGATAGCTGCGATGCGGGGATCGACGGTCATGGCCTATCCTTCCGGGGCCTGTCTGGCCCCTGTCTCAGATGTGGATCATCGGTATCGGCGCGAATGAGCGCCGGTTGTGTCAAGTCTCGCGCGACGGGCCCGTGACCGTGACGGCACCCCTGTTGAGGTGCCCTCTGTTACGGCGCCCAGAAAATCGCGACCGGCGAGGCGGCACGGCGCAGGATGGCGCGGATCGGCATGTCCGTTTCCGGGCCGTCCCCTTGCGCCGTCTCCAGCACCGTCTTCTTGGCGTCGCCTTCGATATGCAGCACCAGAAGCCGCGCATCCTCGAGGCTCGTAAACGTGTAGGTCAGTCGCGGCTCGCCGGCCCCGTCCGCCTGCATGGTCATCACGCCGCGCGGTGTCTTCAAGTCGAGCGCCTCGGCAAGGCGCGATCCGCCGGGAAAGAACGAGGCCGTGTGCCCGTCGCCACCCATGCCCAGCACCACGACGTCGAAAGGCCGGCCGATCCCGGCCGTTTCCTTGGTGGCGGTTGCCGCCGACTCCTCGGCCGTGGCCGTGGGGTAGTAGAGCGGCTGGAAGGCGGCGGCCGAAGCTGCGCCCGTCAGAAGATTGTCGCGCACCAGCTTTTCGTTGGAACGGTCGCTGTCAGGCTCGACGAACCGCTCGTCCACCAGCGTCACGGTGACCTTGGTCCAGTCGAGCGGCGCGTTCGAAAGCGCCTTGAAGAAGGCCTTTGGCGTCGAGCCACCGGAAACGGCGATGGAGGCCGATCCGTCTCTGGCAATGCCGGCGGAGAGAGCGTCGGCAACGGCCTTCGCCAGGTTTTCGGCAAGCTCTGCCGAGGTCTCGAAGGTTTGGAGCGTGGCGGTCATGGCTTAGACCACTTCATGCCAGGTGCGGCCGTCACGCTCGATCAGCGCGATCGCCTGGCTCGGACCCCAGGTGCCGGCCGTGTAGGACTGCGGCTTCTGGCCCACTTCGTCCCAGGCCTTGAGGATCGGATCGACCCAGCGCCATGCGGCTTCCACCTCGTCGCGGCGCATGAACAGGGTCTGGTTGTTACGGATGACATCGAGCAGCAGGCGCTCATAGGCGTCGGCGCTGCGGGCATTGAAGGATTCCGCAAAGGTCATGTCCAGCGACACGTTGCGCAGGCGCATGCCGCCCGGGCCCGGGTCCTTGATCATCAGCGACTGCTTGACGCCTTCGTCCGGCTGCAGGCGGATGATCAGCTGGTTGGCTTCCACGCGGCCGGCCGCGTCGTCGAAGATCGAGTGCGGGATCGGCTTGAAGGAGATGACGATTTCCGACATCCGGGTCGCCATGCGCTTGCCGGTACGGATGTAAAAGGGAACGCCCGCCCAGCGCCAGTTGTTGATCTCGGCCTTGATGCCGACGAAGGTCTCGGTGTTGGAAACGCCGCCTTCGAGCTCTTCGAGGTAGCCCTTGACCGGGCCGCCGGCAGATGCGCCAGCCTTGTACTGGCCGCGCACCGTCATCTTCTCGACATTGGCAGCGGTGATCGGCTTCAGCGCGCGCAGCACTTTCAGCTTCTCGTCGCGCACGGCCTCCGCATTCATGGAAGGCGGAACTTCCATGGCGACGAGGCAAAGCAGCTGGAGAATATGGTTCTGCACCATGTCGCGCAGCGCACCGGCCGTGTCGTAGTAGCCGGCGCGGCTTTCAAGGCCGACGGCTTCGGCCACCGTGATCTGGATGTGGTCGATATAGGATGAATTCCACAGCGGCTCGTACAGCGTGTTGGCAAAACGCAGCGCCATCAGGTTCTGCACGGTTTCTTTGCCGAGGTAGTGGTCGATGCGGAAGATCTGTTCTTCCTTGAACACCTTGCCGATCGTGTCGTTCAGCTCCAGCGCGGAGGCGAGATCGCGGCCGATCGGCTTTTCCACCACGATGCGGGTGGTCTTGGTGATCAGCTTGTGGTCGCGGATCTTCTCGGAAATGGCGCCGAAGATGCCGGGGGCGACGGCGAGATAGAAGGCGCGGACGCGGTCCTTGGCCTCGTCCAGCAAGGATTTCAGCTTGTCCCAACCCTGGTCGGACTTGGCATCGACGGAAATGTAGTAGAGCCGTTCGGTGAACGTCTTGACCTGCGCCTCGTCGTACTCGCCGGCCTTCAGGTGTTCCTTCAGCGCCGCGCGGCCGAACTGCCGGTATTCCTCGTGCGTCATCGCGGTGCGCGATGCGCCGATGATGCGGGTCGGGTCGGTCAGCTGGCCATCGAGCTGGCGGTGGTAGAGGGCAGGAAGGAGCTTCCGCTCGGCAAGATCGCCGGTGCCGCCGAAGACGACATAGTCAAAAGGTTCGACGGGAATGATCTGGCTGCTCATGGGATATCGATCTCTCTCAGGTCGGGCGTTTTATAATCTAATCGATTTAAAGGCGCCAGTGCTGCGTTGCAAAAAATGCGCCGGGGGGTGGGTCAGAGCTTGTCGCGCAAAGCATACCAAGTGAGCGCCAGGAACAAAAGCGGCGATCGGAAACGGCGACCGCCGGGGAAGGCGGGAACGCGCAGTTCCTTCAAAAGGTCGAGATCGCCACCGCGTCCGAGCACGAGATCGGCATAGAGTTTTCCGCAATGATTGGACAGCATGACGCCATGGCCGGAAAACCCGCCAACGGTGGTGACGCCGGGCATGACCTCGCGCACGAAGGGCTGGCGCGGCATGGTGATGCCAACGGACCCGCCCCAGGCATGGGTCATTCGCACGTCGGCAAGGTCCGGGTAGATCCCCGCGATCTGCCGCCGGATATGCG
This sequence comes from Rhizobium sp. PP-CC-3G-465, assembly GCF_004343445.1. Classification (NCBI taxonomy): domain Bacteria; kingdom Pseudomonadati; phylum Pseudomonadota; class Alphaproteobacteria; order Hyphomicrobiales; family Rhizobiaceae; genus Rhizobium; species Rhizobium sp. PP-CC-3G-465. Next base: position 1,954,647 of record NZ_SLYH01000001.1, on the reverse strand, counting down.
TGGAAATGTCGCGCGGATTGTCGGCCGTATAGGCTTCACGACCGCCGAAGAGCAACCGCCCGTCGCGCGACCGGCGGAAGTAGCGCACCACGAAGCGGCTGTCGGCAACGCTCTCGCCCCCTGGCAGAACGGGCGATGCATCGCCCAGCGGCTCGGTTGCGCCGATGAAGGAGCGGATCGGCATGACATGCGAAGCGGTTACCGGCTCCAGCGTGCCGATATGGGCGTTGCAGGCGATCAGCGCCCGGTCGGCGCGAATGGTGCCGCGTGCGGTTTCCACCAGCACCTTGCCCTGGGATATCAGGATGTTCGTGGCATTGCTGTTCTCGAACAGCTGCGCGCCTGCCGCCTGCGCGGCGCGGGCGAGCCCCACCAGCAACTTCATCGGCTGGATATGGCCGGTGCCGGTGTCACGGATGCCGAGCACGTAATGCCGTGATCCCACGCGTTTGGCCGTTTCCTCGGCATCCATCATCTGCATGTGCGGATAGCCGTAATCGCGCGCCATGCTCTCAACATAGGCCCGGTAGTCCTTCTCGGAGGAGGCTTTGTGCGTTACCGAGAGGTGACCCGGCTGGTACTCCATGTCGATGTCGTGGCGCGCGGCGAAGGCGAGGAGACCGCGCTTTGCATCTTCCGCCATGTCGAAGAGCGCTTTGGCCCGCTCTCGCCCGTACTGCTTTTCAAGCTCGTCCACCTCGGCACGCTGGCCGGTGCCGAACTGCCCGCCATTGCGTCCGGACGCCCCGTCGCCGAAGCGGCAGGCGTCGATCAGGACGACCCGTACCCCGCCGGCGGCGAGGTTATGGGCCGCCTGAAGGCCGGTGAAGCCGCCGCCGATAACGGCGACATCGGCCGTCATGTCGCCGTCGAGCGTCGGATAGGCCGGACGCTCGCCGACGGCATCCTCGTACCAGGAAATGCCGGGCGAGATCGGGCTCTGCCACTGTACCTCGGAGGTCATGGCGAGGCTCACACGTTGAGAAGCAGATATTCCCGCTCCCAGGGGCTGATCACCTGCATGAACGTCTCGAACTCTCCGCGTTTCACGCCGGCATAGATGGCGATGAACTCGGCCGAGAACACGTCGTGGAAGGCGGGTTCCGCTTCCAGCGCCGCGACCGCTTCCAGGAGACCGCGCGGCAGCTCGATCGCCTTGGTGTTGACGCTGTCGTCGGCCGGTGCCGTCGGCTCCAGCGCCTGCGTCAGGCCGAGATAGCCGCAGCCGAGCGAGGCCGCGAGCGCCAGATAGGGGTTGGCGTCCGAACTCGGCAGCCGGTTTTCCACGCGCCGTGCGGCCGGTTCGGAATCCGGCACACGAAACGCCGTCGTCCGGTTGTCGTAGCCCCAGGCATTGTTGACCGGTGCCGACATATCCGGCGTCAGCCGGCGATAGGAGTTCACATAAGGCGCCATCATCGACAGCGCCTTCGGGATATAGGTCTGCATGCCGCCGATGAAGTGAAAGAACTCCTTGGAGGGCGAGCCGTCCGCGTTGGAAAACAGGTTGCGGCCGGTGTTCACCTCCACGATCGACTGGTGGATGTGCATGGCCGAGCCCGCCTGGCTCTGCATGGGCTTGGCCATGAAGGTCGCGTAGATCCCGTGCTTCAGCGCAGCTTCGCGGATCGTGCGCTTGAACAGGAACACCTGGTCGGCCAGCTCGATCGGGTCGCCATGCCGCAGGTTGATCTCGAGCTGCGCCGGTCCCTCTTCGTGGATCAGCGTGTCGATCTCCAGACCCTGCTTTTCGGAGAAGTGGTAGATGTCGTCGATGAGTTCGTCGAACTCGTTGACGCCGGCGATCGAATAGGCTTGCCCACCCTGGATCGAGCGGCCGGAACGGCCCTTCGGCGGATGCAGCGGATAGTCGGGATCGTCGTTCTTGGCAACGAGGTAGAACTCGATCTCGGGCGCGACGACCGGCTTCCAGCCCTTCAGCCGGTAAAGCTCCAGCACATGCTTCAGCACGTTGCGCGGCGTGTAGGGCACGTTTTCGCCCTTGGAGCCGGCGATATCGCAGATCACCTGCGCGGTCGGGTCGGTTTCCCAGGGAACGATGGAGAGTGTGGAGAGATCCGGCACGAGCTTGATGTCGCTGTCGCGGCTGTCATAGCGGAAGTCGCCCGTTTCCTCCGGGTACTCGCCCGAAATCGTGTGCCGGTAGATGGCGGAGGGCAAAGCGAGCGAGGTGTTGGAGGTGAACTTGGAGGACGGCATCATCTTGCCGCGGGGAACCCCGGCAATATCGGGCGTGATGCACTCCACGTCTTCGATACCCCGGACCTTCAGCCAGTCGGCGGCTTCCTTCCAGGTCTTCACCCCGCGCGGCGCCTGAAGGGCGGACGGGATCTTGTTGCTTTTACCAGATTTCGTCGTCGTGTTAGCGATCGTTTTCTTCGCAGGCATAAATCACCGGGGTTCTTTCGGATATTGCTTATCATAGACGGTGTTTGACGATTGGCCAGCTTGCAGAGCGCGAAAATGCTGGAGATTGGATGCCGTTGACGTTATCGGGGCATCTACAGCGCCGTGCGCCATATATGGCGCACTCAGGTTCGCTGTAGCGCTTATACCTGCTGCATCATTCCTGAAATCGATTTCGATTTCAGGAATGATGCAGTGGGACCAGAAGGAGACGTGCGTGGCAAAGAGCTTCGACGTGGTGATCATCGGCGCGGGCGCGGCGGGAATGATGTGCGCGGCGGAAGCCGGGCGCCGGGGCCGCAGCGTGCTCGTGCTCGATCACGCGAGGGCGCCGGGCGAAAAAATCCGCATCTCCGGCGGCGGCCGTTGCAACTTCACCAACCTCCATACAGCGCCCGCCAACTTCCTCTCGCAGAACCCGCATTTTGCCAAATCGGCACTCGCCCGCTATACGCCGCGCGATTTCGTCGCCCTCGTCGAGCGGCACGGCATTGGCTGGCACGAAAAGACGCTGGGGCAGCTCTTCTGCGACGATACCGCCCGCGACATCGTCCGCATGCTCATGGAGGAGATGAAGGCGGCCGGCGTCGTGCTCCGGCTGGGAACGGAAATCGCCCGTGTCGAGGCTTCTGCCACAGGCTTTCGTGTCGGTCTTGCCGAAGAGACCATCGACGCCCGCACGCTCGTCATCGCCACCGGCGGCAAGTCGATCCCGAAGATGGGTGCCACCGGCTTTGCCTATCGCATCGCCGAGCAGTTCGGCCTGGCGCTGGTCGAAACGCGCCCCGGTCTCGTGCCGCTGACGGTGGCCGATGCGGCGAAAGAGAGCCTCGGTGCGCTCGCGGGTCTCGCTGTCGATGTGCGCGCCGCCTGCGGCAAGACGGCGTTCAACGAAGCCATGCTCTTTACCCACCGGGGCCTGAGCGGGCCGGCGATCCTGCAGATTTCGTCCTACTGGCGCGAAGGCGAGGAGATCCGCGTGGCCTTCGAGCCGGGCACCGATCTGGGCGCCCTGATGAAGGCGGCCCGCCGCACGCAGGGCCGGCAGGCGGTGCAGACCGTGCTTGGCGAACACTTGCCCAAGCGCCTCGCGCAGCATCTGGCGACGGAAGCGGGGCTTCTCGACCGCCCGCTGGCCGACCTCTCCGACAAGGCGATCGACGGGCTGGTGGCGCTCGTCTCCGGCTGGTCGCTGAAACCCGCGGGATCGGAAGGCTACCGCACGGCGGAAGTGACTCTCGGCGGCGTGGACACCCGTTATCTGGATTCCCGCACCATGATGGCAAAGGCCGTTCCCGGCCTTTTCTTCATCGGGGAATGCGTCGATGTCACCGGCTGGCTTGGCGGTTATAATTTCCAGTGGGCCTGGGCCTCCGGCTTCTCCTGCGGCCAGGCCGTCTGATCGGTAAAATGCCCGCGATGCCAAAAGCGTGAAGGTGCTTCAGCCCTTGTTAACGAAACTGTCCGACCCTACCTGACGAATGGGAACGGATTGTCCCGCAGCGGCACGGTTTTCGCATTTTTAACGGGTGCGACAGAAAGTGGCTGGTGGATCGTCTCAACCGGGTCTATTCTCTTCGGACGGAAGGACATGAAATCATGAACCAGCATAGCCGACGCAATGCCCGTGCCATCGCCATCACCAAGGCCGATGAAAGCCGTACACAGAAAATCCTGGCGCTGACCTATACGGCCGCTGCTGTTTTGACAGCTGCCGCCATTATTGGTCTCTCGACCCTGGGATCCTTCTGAAGCGGTAGCAAACGGGCGAATATGCTTCTGGCTGCATCGAGAGCTGCAGCCTGACATCCTGCGCGGACAATGACGCGCGTTGGTCGTTTCCCCAAGTGAGGCGGCCCATCAATCGGCGAACCTGTAAATTTCCAGAACCGGCGGCCCCTCAGGGGCCATTTCTTTGAGGTCCGTCTGGCCGTGAGGACGGTCGAGGTGTGTCCCTATTGTTTGCCATGCCGACATGGCAGGTGCGTGACAATGTCTCGTGCTGCTTACATGAAATTAACGCATCTCGTCCAAGCTGCACCCATTGAGGAGCAGGCTTGGACGACGCGACCGGAGGGCTGCGGCGTCCTGCAATGATTGCGAAGCGGCTGGCGGTATCCCCGCATTCTACTGCATAATTCCTTAAACCGGGATCGGTTTAAGGACAAAATTATGCAGCAGCTATAAACTGTTAGAGCGACCTTAGCGCGTCATACAGGACGCGCGGCGCTCTAATCAGACCATGATGACGGCCTGACATGAAGCGCACCGAAGAAGCCGATGGCGGCTTGGGGGAGGCGGATGCAGGCCCTGCAAGCCAGGACGCGCCCATGTTCATCGACAAGATCCTTGCCCGCTTCAAGATACAGACGAAGGTTCTCTTCTTCATCCTGCCCTTCGTCGTCAGTATCTGCGCCGTCGGCCTGACCGGGCTCTACGCATCCGGCTTGCTGCAGGGGCGCATGGAAATCTCCAACAGCGTGCTCCAGTCACTGTCCGGCTTCCGCGACGTCTATGCCGGCATGAATGCGTTCCTGACGGACGCGAGCGAACAGACGCGCGACGACGTCGTCCTCAAGATCACCAGCCAGGAGGCTGTGCTTAACGGGACGCGCGCCCAGATGGAAAACAGCGAGGGCGCCAGCCAGCTCGACAGCGCCATCGCCGGCACCGCGAAGATCCGCGAGCGCGTCGGCGAACTCTGGAAGTTGCATGAGACGGAAGTCGCGCTGCGCACATCCATCACCAAGAGCATCCGTCTTCTCCTCTCGACGCAGGGCAAGCTGATCGAGGAGGCGACCTCCGTCGAGCAGCGCGTGCGCGACGACGAGACCAAGGCGAAATCGCTCCTGCGCGAAGCCGAGCGGCTGACCGCCTCCAGCGACATCCTCACCGGCCTCACCTCCGATTTCGCCCGCGCGCCGACACCCGAAGCCAAGATCAAGGTGGCGCGTGATGGCCAGGCCGCGCTCGAACAGGTTCTCACCCAGATTGGCACGGCGCTTCCGGCCAACCAGAAGGCCGTGGCCGACACGTTCAAGGCGACCATCGGCGAGATCCGCACGCTGACCAACAATGGCGACCTGAGCGATGAAAACGCCAAGGCGATCGGCCGGCTGGTCGCGCGCTTCCGCCAGGCCAGCATCCAGTTCCAGACCGCGGCCACCGCGACGATGCGCAATGCGACGGCGACGTTCGGCAAGCTCGATGCGCCGCTGATCAAGGCCAACAAGATCCTCGAAAACGCACGTGCCATCGTCACCGCCGTTTCCGGAATCCGGCTTGCTGCCAGCAGCTTCCTCGAAACGTCCCAGCAGACGGACCAGGCGCGCCTTGCCCGCGAGGTCAACGTGCTCAATCAGGAAGTCCTCAACATCGCCTACACGGCGCCCGAAATGCCCTTCTTCGCGGGCCTTGCGGCAACCGTCCAGCCGGTCGCCGGCAAGATCAAGTCGGACAGCATGTCGCTGATCGGCGTCAGCGCGGGGCGGCATAAGGAATTCGCCGACGCGGCAGCCGATATCGACCAGATCTGGCAGCAGCTCGTCGGCTTTGCCGAAGACCAGAAGACCAATGCGGCGATCGAGCGCGAAAAGGCCAATCAGGTCTCCGTCTTTGCGACCGCCGGCGGCGTCGTCATCGCCCTTCTCGCCGGCATCGCGCTGGTGCTGACGCTGAAAGGTCCGATCGGCCAGATCACCGCCGCCATGCGCCGGCTGGCCGAAGGGGCGCTCGACACGCGCATCGACGGCGACGCCCGTCAGGACGAGATCGGCGACATGGCTCGCGCGCTGGGCGTCTTCAAGGAGAATGCTCTGTCGAAGGTGCGCATCGAGGCGCAGAGCGAGGAGCAGCGGCTGCAGGCCGATGCCGAGCGCAGCCGCAACGATGCCGAGAAGCAATCGATGGACAGCCAGATCGATTTCGCGGTCAGCCAGCTCGCCGCAGGCCTTGGGCGCCTTGCCCAGGGGGATCTGTCGCAGCAGATCGAGACGCCGTTCAACGGCCGCCTCGAACAGCTGCGCATCGATTTCAACGGCTCGCTCGTTCGCCTGCAGGATACGCTCCTACAGATCCGCAACAATGCCGTCCTGATCCAGCGCAGCGGCAACGACATGCACGCCTCCGCCGACAGCCTGTCGCGTCGCACCGAGGCGCAGGCCGCCTCGCTCGAGGAAACTGCGGCTGCCGTCGATCAGATCACGGTCACCGTGCGCTCCTCGGCCGAGCGCGCCCATGAAGCCAATGTCGCCGTGTCGCACACCAAGAAGAGCGCCGACGGCTCGGGCGTCGTCGTCACCAATGCGATCTCGGCCATGAGCCGCATCGAGGATGCCTCGCGCCAGATCGAGCAGATCATCGAGGTCATCGACGAAATCGCGTTCCAGACCAATCTCCTCGCGCTCAATGCCGGCATCGAGGCGGCGCGGGCAGGGGAGGCGGGCAAGGGCTTTGCTGTCGTCGCACAGGAAGTGCGCGAACTCGCCCAGCGCTCGGCCGGTGCCGCGCGCGAGATCAAGGGGCTGATCAACAAGTCCACGCTCGAAGTGACGGCGGGTTCGCAGGCGGTGAAGGAGACCGGCGCCGTGCTCGCCTCCATCAGCCAGCAGATCGTTACCGTCAGCCAGCACGTGGATATGATCGCCACCGCCAGCCGCGACCAGGCCTCCGCCCTCCACGAGGTCAACGGCTCCGTCAACCAGATGGACCAGATGACCCAGCAGAACGCCACCATGGTCGACGAAGCCACGACGGCCAGCCGCGCCCTGGCAGAGCAGGCCGACACCCTGATGCAACTGGTCGAACAGTTCCGCCTGGAACCCGCAACGGGCCACCGCATGGGGCGTGCTGCCTAAGGGGGGGGATGGAACGCAGGTCGAAATGCAAAACGCCGGGCTCAGTCCCGGCGTTTTGCGTTGGGGCATCTTGTTCCCGGTAACTGTTTGGAGAGTTTACGAAAAAAAGGCCCTCTCTGCCCTGCCGGGCATCTCCCCCACAAGGGGGGAGAAGACTTGGGGCGAGCCGCTCGACATCTCAAGGAACGTTCAAGGATAAGGCTGAGCGCGTGCTACGAGTCCTCTCCCCCCTTGTGGGGGAGATGCCCGGCAGGGCAGAGAAAGCCTTTCTTGCTACCCGACCCTGCGCATCTTCAAGATGCCCCACTCACCCCATAGCAAACGCCGCGCGCTCGTCCCGTTCCCGCTGGATCTGCTGGCGGCGGGAGACGATGGAGGTGATGAGGACGCCGGTGGCGACGATACCGATGAGGATGGTGCAGGCGGCGTTGATCTCGGGCGTGACGCCGAGGCGTACCTGGCTGTAGATCTTCATCGGAAGCGTGGTCGCGCCAGGGCCGGAGGTGAAGCTGGAGATGACGAGATCGTCGAGCGACAGGGTGAAGGCGAGCACCCAGCCGGAGAAGACGGCCGGCGCGATGACCGGCAGCGTCACCTGAAAGAAGGTCGCGGTCGGCGTTGCGCCGAGGTCGAGGGCAGCCTCTTCGATCGACCGGTCGAAGCTCGCCAGCCGCGACTGGATGACGACCGCGACGAAGCACATGGTGAAGGTGATGTGCGCGATCGTCAGCGTCCAGAAACCGCGATCGAAGCCGATCGCGACGAAGAGCAGCAGCATCGACAGGCCCGTGATCACCTCGGGCATCACGAGCGGCGCATAGATCATGCCCGAAAACAGCACCCGGCCGTGAAAGCGCTGGTAACGCGTCATGGCGAGCGCCGCGAGCGTGCCGAGCACGGTTGCGACGGTCGCCGAGAGCAGGCCGACGCGCACCGTGACCCAGGCCGCATCCATCAGGGCCCGGTTGCGGAAGAGCTGCCCGTACCATTGTGTCGAGAACCCAGCCCAGACGGTGACGAGCTTCGACGCATTGAACGAGAAGACGACGAGCAGCACGATCGGCAGATACAAGAACGCAAAGCCGATGACGATCGAGGCGATGTTGAAGCGGGACCAGCGGTTCATCCTATCGGCCCTCGCGATCGAGGCGCGACTGCGCATTCTGGAAGAACATGATCGGCACCACGAGGATCATCAGCAGGATGGCCGCGACCGCCGAAGAGACGGGCCAGTCCCGGTTGGCGTTGAACTCGTTCCAGAGCGTCTTGCCGATCATCAGCGTTTCCGAGCCGCCGAGCAGATCGGGAATGACGAACTCGCCGACGGCGGGAATGAAGACCAGCAGGCAGCCGGCGACGACGCCCGGCAGCGACAGCGGGAAGGTGATGCGCCAGAAGGCCGAGATTGGCGTGCAGCCAAGATCCTGTGCGGCTTCCGTCAGGCTGTGATCCATCTTTTCGAGCGCGGAATAGAGCGGCAGGACCATGAACGGCAGGTAGGAATAGACGATGCCGATATAGATTGCGGTATTGGTGTTGAGGATGATCAACGGCTCGCTGATCAGTCCGACGGATAGCAGAAGTTGGTTGAGCAGGCCTTCGGGCTTCAGGATGGCGATCCAGGCATAGACGCGGATGAGGAAGCTCGTCCAGAACGGCAGGATCACCAGCATCAGCAGCGTCGGGCGCAGCGTCGCAGGCGCCTTCGCCATGCCGTAGGCGATGGGATAGGCGATGAGCAGGGTCAGTGCGGTCGAGATCAGCGCGATGGTGAGGCTGGAGAGATAGGCGTTCGTATAGAGCGCGTCCTCCGTCAGCCAGACATAATTGTCGAAGGAGAACTGCCGGATATTGTCGATGAAGCCCGAAAGGCCGTCCGCCCAGGCGAAGACGGGGAGGTAGGGCGGCATGGCGATGGCGGCTTCCGACAGCGAGATCCGCAACACGATGACGAAGGGGATGAGGAAGAAGACCAGCAGCCACGCATAGGGGATGATGATCACGAGACGGTTGACGATGGCGGGGAGCAGCCTGTTCATCGGGCTCAATCCTTCAGCACGACGCCGGCATCCCGGTCGAACGAGATCCAGACTTTCTGGTCGTAGCCGAGCGGGTCCTCGACGGCGCGCACCGCATTCAGCGACGATGCCTTGACGACTTTGCCGCTGTTCAGCTTGACGTGATAGACGGTCATGTCGCCGAGATAGGCGATGTCCCAAAGCTCGCCCTCCGCCGCGTTGACGAGGCTTCCGGCCGGCACCTGCCGCCCGACGCGGATTTTTTCCGGGCGGATGGCAAAGCCGGCTTTGGCGCCTTCACTCGGATGTTCGCTGCTGGCCGCCTCGATGGCAAAGCCCGCATCCGCCTCGATGCGGATCTCGGAGGCCTGCGCCCGCGAGACCGTGCCGTCGAAGATGTTCACGTCGCCGATGAAGTCGGCCACGAAGCGGGAGTTCGGCGCCTCGTAGATCTCGGCCGGCGTCGCCACTTGGATGACCTTGCCATGCGCCATCACGGCGATGCGGTCGGCCATGGTCATCGCCTCTTCCTGGTCGTGCGTCACGACGACGAAGGTGAGGCCGAGATCCTGCTGCAGGTCCATCAGCTCGAACTGGGTTTCCTCGCGCAGCTTCTTGTCGAGCGCGCCGAGCGGTTCGTCGAGCAGCAGCACCTTCGGCTGCTTGGCGAGCGACCGGGCGAGCGCCACGCGCTGCCGCTGGCCGCCGGAGAGCTGGTGTGGCTTGCGCTTGGCGAACTGCTCCATCTTCACGAGCTTCAGCATCTGCGTCACGCGCTCGGCAATCGCCGGTTTCGGCATGCCGTCCTGCTTCAGCCCGAAGGCGATGTTGGTTTCCACCGTCATGTGCGGAAACAGGGCATAGGACTGGAACATCATGTTGACGGGGCGGCGATAGGGCGGAATGCCCGCTAGATTCTGCCCGTCGAGGATGATTTCGCCCGAGGTCGGCTGCTCGAAGCCGGCGAGCATCCGCAGCAGCGTCGATTTTCCGCAGCCGGACGCGCCGAGCAGGGCGTGGAATTCGCGCGTATAGATATCGAGCGAGAGATCGTCAACTGCGACGAAATCGCCGAAGCGCTTGGTGACGTTGCGAAAGGAGATGAAGGGTTTGGACGAGGGGTCCGTCCAGGGAGAAAAGGAGCGGCGAATGCTGCCAAGAGACTTCATGAAGGGGTTCCCGATGGGCCGCAAGGCCGCGTGAGCTGAAGAGAGGACGCCGCAGGATGGAAAATGCCCGGAACTTAGGAGAACCGGGCATTGAAGGAAGGACTTACTGACCTGTGAGAACCCGGGTCCAGAGGCGTGTCGCCACGCGCTGTGTTTTCGGGTCCCAGGGAGAGATCGTGTAAAGCTTGGCCATCGTCGCCTCGTCCGGGTAGACCGCGGGATCCTCGAGGATGTCCTTGGAGACGAACTTCTGGGAGGCCTTGTTGCCGTTGGCATAGAAGACGTAGTCAGACGCCTTCGCGATCACCTCCGGCTTCATCATGTAGTTGATGAAGGCATGGGCCTCTTCCAGATGCGGCGCATCGGCGGGGATCGCCATCATGTCGAACCACATCTGCGCGCCCTGCGACGGAATGGAATAGTTGACCTCGACGCCGGCCTTGGCTTCCTCGGCGCGCGAGCGGGCCTGCAGCAGGTCGCCGGAATAGCCGAAGGCGATGCAGATATCGCCATTGGCGAGCGCATTGATGTATTCGGACGAATGGAACTTGCGGATGAAGGGGCGTGCCTTCAGCATCAGCTCGCCGGCCTTGTCGAGATCTGCCTGGTCGTGGCTGTCGGGGTCGAGGCCGAGATAGGTGAGGGCGGATGGCAGCACGTCCTTCGGCGCGTCGAGCACGTAGATGCCGCAATCCTTGAACTTCGCGGCAATCGCCGGATCGAACAGGACTTCGAGGCCGGGCCGCGCGTCGGAGCCGAGGATTTCCTTGGCCTTGGCCACGTTGTAGCCGATGCCGTTGGTGCCCCACATATAGTCCACGGCATATTCGTTGCCGGGGTCGTAGCGGGCGGTGCGCTGCATCACCATGTCCCACATATTGGCGATGTTCGGCAGCTTCGACTTGTCGAGCTTCTGGAACACGCCGGCCTTGATCTGGCGCTGCAGGAAGTCGGCCGTGGGAACCACGACGTCGTAACCGGTGCCGCCGGCCAGAAGCTTGGTCTCCACGATCTCGTTGGAATCGAACACATCGTAGACGACTTTGATGCCGGTTTCCTTGGTGAAGTCCTCAAGGATGCTGGCATCGATGTAGTCGGACCAGTTGTAGACATTGACGACGCGCTCCTGCGCGCTCGCAAACCCTGTGGATCCGGCCAGGACGAGGCCAGTGACCAAGCTGACGAACTTCAACGACATGCTATTCCCCTTTATTGTTCGCGGCCTCAGCCGCGTAACGAAAGGTTAAGCAGCTTTCCATCGAAGCTCAAGACCTTTCGCACCCGCGAACGACGCCCGCGAGGGACATCCACGGGAACCGCCGCCGACAGCGTTCGCCTTTCGTTACTGGAAGTCGAAGACGCTCAGCCCAGCCACCATTTCATCGAGCCCGAGGGGGCGCGTCACCGGCGGTTCGGCGCGCGCAAGACAGCCCTGGCGCTCGCAGAGGCGACAGGCGGTGCCCGCGGCAAGCGGCGGCGCTGGCACGGCCGCATAGACCGTCTCGCCGGCGTGTCCCGCCTCGCAGCCGAGCAGAAGCGCGGTGCGCCGCACGCGCTCGTTGAAGCCCGAACGTGGCCCGTCCGTCGTTCGCGCGACGAGAAGGAAGCTGGCGCCAGCCGGCATCTCGGCGCGCTCCACCAGGATCTGCCCCGGCTGGGCGAATGTCGCATGCAGGCTCAGCTTCACGCATCCGCCGCCGAAGGCCCGATGCGGAAAGCCCGTCGCGCCACGCGCGCGCAGCCGGTTGCCGGCATGGTCGATTTCCAGAAGGAAGAAGGGTGGCCCGAGTGCACCGCTGCGCTGCAACGTCACCATGCGGCTCGCCGCCTGCTCGAAGCTCACCCGCATGCGCACCCGCACGAGGTCGATATCGAACTGCACGCGCCGACAGATGTCGAGGAAGGTGCCGTAAGGCATCATCAGCGCCAGCGCGGCATAACGGGCCAGCTCGAACCGGGCGATGCGCCGCGCTTCGCCGGAGGTGAGCGGCAGAGCCGCCAGCTCTTCGGCAAGCGCCTCCGGCATGGCGAAATGCGCAGCCTCCATGGCGATTTCGCAAAGCTGGTCCTCGGCCGACAGGCGTTCGGACAGGAACAGGCGCAGCGAATGCCGATCGAACCGGCGGCGAAGATCCGGCATGACGTGGATCGGCAGGGTGCGCACCGCGAGCCCGTGGTCGCGCCGCAGCCAGTCCTTCAGCGCCGTCTGCAGGTCGTCTCCGGGCGCCAGCCGCTGATGAAACGCCTCGGCCGCGGCATCGAGCCGCGCGAAATGATAAGGCCGGGTCTCGAAGATCTCGCGCACCTCGTCCATCGGCAGGCGGGCGCCGCTGAGGGCTGCAGCCTGATCCTGGCCGGACAGCAGGCTCGTCAGATCCTTCAGCCGCGACGATTGTTCCTTGTAGGCCCGGTAGAGCTTGATCAGCCCCATCGCCGCATTCGGCGCCGCTTCCGCGATCTCGATCAGCTCCTGATCACCCGGCAGCTCGCCCGAAAGCAGCGGATCGGCGAATACGGCGCGCAGCTCGCCCAGGCTGTCGGAGGCCTGCCCGCGCAGTTCCGCAAGGTCGATCTGGTAGACGGCGGCCAGCTTCAGGAGCAGCTGCACCGTCAGCGGGCGCTGGTTGCGCTCGATCAGGTTGAGATAGGACGGCGAGATGCCCAGCGCTTCGGCCATGGCCGTCTGCGTCAGCGACAGCCCGTTGCGGATACGGCGGACGCGCGGTCCGGCAAAGATCTTGTTCTCGCTCATGACAAAATTTACACCGCGCCGGATGTTTCGATCCTTGACTATTTTTACAATATTACAGACCTGTGATGTAAAAGACAAGACAGCATAACCTCTTTCACAGTCGCAATACACTGAAACCATTGGCGAAAAATTCGATCATTCGGTACATCTCTCTGCAGGGATCACGGAGGAACTGGAGACGGTTCCCCAGGTGATCGATGCGAAAGGAGGATCTCATGACGAAAATTGACACGACGGTGTTTTCCGCTTCGGCCGGCGGCTTTGACAAGGTCGTGCGGATCATTCCGGTGAACGATGTGGCGCGCCTTCCTGGCTCCGTCGCCGATCGCTCGACGCTGGCAAGGAACGGCGCGAACCGCCTCTGGAAGAGCCTCCGCGAGGAAGCCTCCTTCACAGGCCTGGACGTCCTGTCCGGCAACCAGGCAAAGCAGGTGGTTCGCGCCCGCCTTCAGATCGACGGCTAGACGTCGGCACACCCTATCCGAACCAAGGCCCGGAATTTCCCAGAGCCCGTAACGCCTAAAGACCCGTAATTCCTCAGGAAAGGACGACCACAATGACGATCCAGACCCGCGTCAAGGAACGCGCAGACGAACAGGCATCCAGCATGACCACCGACCAGCAGGCCGCGATCCGCATGGTCGCCAACGACCTGCACCGCCTGAACCACACTATCATGAAGGCCGTCGAGGCTGGTGTTTCGGTCGAGCTCGTCCGCTCCGCCCGCCATCACGCCGGCGAAGGCAACTGGGGTGACCTGATGATCCCTGTCATCGTTACCCAGAGCCGTGGCTGATACCGCCACCGGCTGTGATCGAAGGCCCGGCAAGACCTCTGCCGGGCCTTCGCCATGAGGTCCGGTCACCTCTTACGTCGGGGTTCGACAGGCACGACGTGAGCGGCTCGGCGTGAAATCGGCAAGGGTTCGCCAAGGTCCGTTTACCCCGCGCGACGACGTGTTATAGATCGAGTGCCGCGTATGAGGGGAAGATGATGCATTCCGACCAGCCGCTCTGGACACCATCGCAAGCCTCCATCGAAGCGCAGCCGTTGACGGCCTTCATGGCGCTCTGCAGCAAGCGGCACCGCGTGCATTTTGCCGATGTCGATGCGTTTCACGCTTGGTCCGTGGCCGACCGTGCCAGTTTCTGGAGCGATCTCTGGGATTTCTGCGGCATCGTCGGAGACAAGGGCGCCCGCGCGCTGGTCGATGACGGCCCTATGACGCAAGCCCGCTTCTTTCCCGATGCCAGCCTCAACTTCGCCGAAAACCTTCTGCGGAAAACCGGCAGCGACGATGCCATCGTGTCCCGCGGCGAGGACAAGGTCTCGTCCCGTCTCTCCTGGGATGCGCTGGCTGCGCTGGTATCCCGCCTGCAACAGGCGCTGGTCGCGCTCGGTATCGGCGAGGGCGACCGCGTTGCCGCCATGATGCCGAACCTGCCGGAGACCGTTGCCCTGATGTTGGCGACAGCGTCGCTCGGCGCCATCTGGTCGTCCTGCTCACCTGATTTCGGCGAACAGGGCGTGCTCGACCGTTTTGGCCAGATCTCGCCAAAACTGTTCATCGCCTGCGACGGCTACTGGTACAATGGCAAGCGCCAGGATGTGTCGGAGAAGGTGAAGGCCGTGTCTGACCGGCTCGGTATTCCCGTGCTCGTTATTCCCTATGCGGGAGAGGCTGATGCGCTGGTCTCCAAGCTCGCCGATGGCCGCACGCTGCCGGATTTCATCGCCCCGTTCGAGGCGCAGGCCCTGTCATTTCGCCGGCTACCGTTTTCCCATCCGCTCTACATCCTCTTTTCCTCCGGCACCACGGGCGTTCCGAAATGCATCGTGCATTCGGCCGGGGGCACATTGGTCCAGCATCTGAAGGAACACGTTCTGCATTGCGGGCTGAAGGATGGCGACCGGCTGTTCTACTTCACCACCTGCGGCTGGATGATGTGGAACTGGCTCGCCACCGGTCTCGCCGCCGGTGTCACCTTGTGCCTCTATGACGGCTCGCCCTTCTATCCCGATGGCTCGGTCCTGTTCGACTTTGCGCAGGCCGAACGCTTCACCGTCTTCGGCACCTCGGCGAAATATATCGATGCCGTTCGGAAGTCCGGGCTAATGCCAAAAGAGACTCACGATCTCTCGGCCCTCCGTGTCATGACCTCGACCGGATCGCCTCTGTCGCCGGAGGGCTTCACCTTCGTTTATGACGGCATCAAGTCCGATATCCAGCTCGCCTCCATCTCCGGCGGCACCGATATCGTCGCCTGCTTCGTGCTCGGCAATCCGCTGAAGCCCGTCTGGCGCGGCGAGATCCAGGGGCCGGGACTGGCGCTCGCCATGGATGTCTGGGACGACGAGGGGCGCCCGATCAGGGGCGAGAAGGGGGAGTTGGTCTGTACCAAGGCGTTTCCGAGCATGCCGATCATGTTCTGGAACGACCCCGACGGCGCCCGATACCACGCCGCCTACTTCGATCGCTTCGACAATATCTGGTGCCATGGCGACTTTGCCGAGTGGACCGCGCATGGGGGCCTCATCATCCATGGCCGCTCGGATGCCACACTCAACCCCGGCGGTGTCCGCATCGGCACGGCGGAGATCTATAATCAGGTCGAGCAGATGGAGGAGGTCGCCGAGGCGCTGTGCATCGGGCAGGATTGGGACGACGACGTGCGCGTCGTGCTGTTCGTACGGCTTGCCAGCGGCGTCTCGCTCGATGACGATCTGGTCAAGGCGATCCGCACCCGCATCCGCACCGGCGCCTCGCCCCGCCACGTCCCCGCCAAGATCATCGCCGTCGCCGACATCCCGCGAACCAAGTCCGGCAAGATCGTCGAACTCGCCGTTCGCGACGTGGTGCACGGCCGGTCAGTGAAGAACAAGGAAGCGCTGGCCAATCCGGAAGCACTGGATCTCTATGCCGATCTTGAGGATCTCAGGGCCTGAGACAGGCGCGAGCATCGAGGCTCCGAAATCCCGCTATGACGTAAGTCTAGGGATAAATAATGACCGCCGGAAACATGCGCTTTCCGCCGGAAAGCCTGCCATAGAGGTTGCATCGTGTCTTTCAACGACAAGATTGCAGGGAGCGGTTGTTAAGTCTTCCTTATCGTCCGCACCGTCATGGTTGGGCTCTCGCAGGTCCATGACAGACCTTGCGCCGGCAAAGCCGGATCTCCGACATGATGTCGATTATACGTGTTCGAAAGCACTCAACTTGAGGCAGCCCTATGGCTGCCTCCCTTTCGAGCCTCGGTTTCCACAAAGGAAATCAGTTGGCCAGAACCCGCTGCGACGGGAACGTAATTTCCACCAGCGTGCCCTCGTTCGGCGCCGAGTTGATGGCGAACAATGCGCGGTTGGCTTCGGCCATCGCCTTCGTCAGCGGCAAGCCCAGCCCCGTACCCTCGCCACGCATGCGCGTGCCGGTCGTTACCTGCCGGAAAGGTTTCATGGCCTGTTCAAGCTCGGTCCGCGTCATGCCGACACCGGTGTCGCGGATGCGCAGCATCACGCTGCCATTGGCTTCGTAGGCTGTGGACACCACGATCTGCCCGCCGGCCGGGGTGAAGCGAATGGCATTGGCAAGGATGTTCAGCGCGATCTGCTTGATCGAACGGTTATCGGCAACGACGCTGGGCACCGAGGTCGATAGCGACGTGCGGATGATGACGCGTTGGGCATTGGCCTGCGGTTGCACCAGCGAAACGGCTTCCGAAACCGCCTCGTTGATCTCGACTGCGGCAAAGTCCAGCTCCATTTCGCCGGCTTCGATCTTCGATATGTCGAGGAGATCGTTGACGATATCCAGTACATGGCGACCGGACCGGCCGATGTCGCTGGCATATTCGATATAGCGGGCACTGCCGATCGGCCCGAAATGCTCGCTCGCCATCATGTCGGAAAAGCCGATGATGGCGTTGAGCGGCGTGCGGATCTCATGGCTGACGCGCGCCAGAAAATCCGTCTTGTGCGCGTTCGCCGTTTCCGCCGCCCGCTTGGCGCTGCGCAGTTCTTCCTCGGTCCGCTTCCACTGCGTGATATCGCGAATGACGGCGCAATAGCCGCTGGAGGAGGACAGGCGACCCATGGTCATGAACAGCGGAATGAACCCGCCCGACGCCTCCCGGCCGATCACTTCGCGTCCATCGTTGAGCACGCTGGCAACGCCGTGGCCGGCAAGACCCGCGAGATAATCCATGACCGCACGCTGGCTCTCATGCGCAAACAGAGTGGCAAACGGCTTACCGATCACATCGGCATCATTATAGTTGAACAGGGCATTGGCGGAACGGTTCAGCGACCGGATATCGCCATCCGTACCCATCACCACGACGCCGTCCGTTGCCGTTTCCAGGATCGCGCGCAGCTCCTCGGTCTCGATCTGAAGCGCCTCCACCCGCGCCTCGGCTTCGGCGATCGCAGCCTGATCCGCAATCGATGACGAACCTGCCTCGACCGTTTCGGGCGCGTCCGCATGGCTTTCGGCGATGTCCGCGACATACTCGCCTTCGGGCAGCCCCTCGTCCTCGACGGGTAAGGCATCGGCCGGCAGCGTCTCGACCAGAACCAGCGACATCATCAGCGCCACGCCCTTGTCGTCGAACGGAATGGCCTGCAGCCGCGCCGTCACCGGCACCAGCCGGCCGTCATTGCGGATCATCATCATCGCGCCTGGGGGTACGTCGAGAATACCTTCGTCTTCGCCGACGAACAGAGCGTCGATGCCGCCCTCCACGCGCAGATCCTGCAGCGTGTGATAGCCGGTCAGTTCGAGAAAGGCGGCATTCGCATGATAGAGTTCGTCACCGCTGTGGATCAGCACCGCGCTCTCCAGGCGATCGATCATCGCAGGGCTTAGTGCTGCATCTTTGTCGCCAGCCTCGTCGTCGCCCTCAAGCTCGCCGGCGGCAACAGGTTCGAGAACCTCTTCCGTGGGCATGTCGGCAGCGTCCGCCGCTGGCGTCTCGTCATCCGCAGTCAACGCAGCATCGTCCGCGGCTGGCCCATGATCGTCGGCATCCGCAACGCCCTCGGCAGCGTCAGCGGGCTTGTCCTCATCGGCAGGCCTGGGTTCGGGCGTAGCGACGGCATCATCACCAGCCGCCAAGGTCTCATCCGCGTCCGAGGTGGCGTCGCCCGCTGCCTCGACCTCGTCAGGCGCGCCGGCGACCGCTTCTTCCGTTATCGCGTCCTCGGCCTGCACATCGTTCTGACCGACCTCTGCACTTGTCGCCGGATCCGCCGCAGCCTGTTCAGCATCCGTCTCGCCTTCGACCGGTGATCCTGCCGGCTCCGTGCGCTTGCCGAAGGTCGTCGTCAGCTGACGCGCAATCTCGCGAAAGGCCGCCTGCTCGCTTCGCGTCAGCGTCTCGGTGCTTGTCGGGCGCGCATCGTCTATCGGAACGATCTTGTCCGAATGGCGCCGCGATGGCGTCTCTACCAGCTTCAGCGCCGGACGTTCGCCCATGAAGGGATCGCGCGGAAGGCCATCCTCAAGGGGGACGAGGTCATCGGCAACGGTATCGGTTGTGTCAGTCTTGTCCGAAGAGGACACGTCCTCATCCGCCGCAACGAAGAACGAGCCGTCATCCTCCAGCGTCTCGCGCTGCGCATCGGAGGCAAAGTCCTCGTCCGGCAGGGCAGGGGTCTCTTCCAAAGCCTCGCCGAGAACTTCCGCGTCCTGCGCCGGCTCCACATCATCTCCGACAGTCGACAGGCCGGCAAGGTTGAGCCCACGCGCCGCCGGGTCCGCGACCGCATCGGACACCCGCACGATGCCGAAGCCGCGAAAGCCGTCGAATTCCCGGTTGCGCGAGTAGGTCGGCAAGGCGGCGAGATCGACCGGAACGCAGAGCGCTTCGCCTTCGACCGGCCACAGCACCGTCTTGCCCGACCATGTGTCGCGCCGGTTCAACAGCTCCACGATGGTTCCATCGGGATCGAGCGCGAAGCGCGCGGCGAGATCGGCAAAGCTCTGCCCCAGAACATCGGCAGCCTGCGGGCCGACCGCCAGCGCGAACTCGCGCGAAATCTCGCTGAAACGCCCGTCCGCTCCGATCTTCCAGACGAACCGGATGGACCGCATGGCGGGATCGAAAGCGAAAGCCGCGGGCTCTGCAACGGGGACATCGTCACCGCCGCTCGCATCACCCTCGGCATGGGTCTTCGCGGTTAGGTCATCGGACGGAGCGACCTCGTCGCCTGCGGCGTCGATAACCTCGGAAGACGTTTCCTCAACGTCCACGCCGGCCGGCTCAGCCTCCTCAACGACATCGTCGAGGCCATTATGCGCGTCCGTAGCCGGGACATCCTGGTCCACGTCCGTCACATCGACGTCAGCGGCCTCATCGACAACCGGCAGCACATCCGCAGGCTCGTCCGCCACGGTTGTGTCCTCGACCAGATCCAGCGCCTCGTCGTCCGACGCAGCCGTGGCGATCGTCTCATCATCCTGCTCGATGTCCCTCGACGAACCATCAGGCGCGACATCCAAGCTATCGACAGGCTCGAAAACATCGGCCGCGACCTCTTCAGCCTCCGCATGGCTGTCGCGCGCCTCGACATCAGGGATATCAACCGCTTCCGGCACATCCAGATCGGCGGCTTCAGCGCTCGCCGGCGGCTCCGCGGCAGCGGCCGCCGCTTCTACCGGCACGCTGACGTCGCTCGTTGCATCCATATGCCCGAGAATCGTCTCCACCGCGAAAAGCAGGTGCAGCGCCGGATCGGCCGAAACCTTGCCGATGGCTGCCGGCAGCGTTCCCTTGCCCGTGGGTACGGGCCGCTTCAGCAGCCAGTCGCTATCGCGACCGACTGCTTCGACCAGCGACAGCAGCGTCTGCTGCGTCATGCCGAGCGCCTGAAACTGCGGCGACGAGGCGAGCACGGCCCCCGCGCCATCGAGCACCGCCATGTGGGTATCCGGATCGTCGAAACCCGAAATCATCCGCGCGGCCATCTCCGCCACCGGCACGGGACGGCCGGCACGGGATGGCGCAAGGCGCGGTGCGGTGAAGAGGATCGCCCGTTCGCCGGCGCGCACGTCGATCAGTGCGAGTTCGGCATTCACGGTCACGCTCTGGAACCCGGCGGACATGCGCATCAGAAATCGGCGCGTCTCCCCCGCCTCGCGCAACTGGCGCGCGGTCGATTGCAGCTGGCGAAAGGCAACGCTCGCAGCGCTGGGCCCCCCATCCAGAAAGTCATAGATCGAGCCCAGCCCGAAGAGAGCCGCACCCTCGCCATTCGACCAGAGCACCCGCGACAGATCCGGCGCAAACAGAATGGCCGCATCGCCACGCGCGAAATGATCCCGCACACGTTCATGAACGGCAATGTCGATGAAGGGGTAGGATTTCACGGGCATTCTTCTATCCGGCTCTGGCGGAGGTCTCGGGTCTCCGGATGCGTTAATAGACTATTAATATCCGTGACCCCCGAAAGGGTCCAGCTTGAGCATCGTTTTCGCAGTGAAAACCGCCCTCTTTCCTAACGCAAGGTTAATGTAACGAAATGGCGCATGTTGCAGTGCAAAATTATGTTGCATCGCAACATAATTTGTCGTAGAAGATGGTGAGAACCCGAAATCCGCCGCTACAAGCCGACGCCAACCAGGACACTTCGATGACTCAGGACATCTTTTCCATTTCGAATTTCGACCCGAACAAGGTCACCGAAACCTTCCGCGACTTTGCCGAGAAGGGCGCGACGCAATCGCGCGAAGCGTATGCGAAGATGAAGGCGGCCGCCGAAGAGGCTGGCAAGACCATCGAAGCCACGGTCGAGAGCGCCCAGTCCGGCACGGTCGAGCTGAGCCTGAAGGCGATCGACGCGCTGCGCACCAATGCTGAAACGTCGCTGTCCCACATGGAAGCGCTGATCGCCTGCAAATCCCTGTCGGAGGTCTTCGAACTTCAGACGGCCTTCATCCGCAAGCAGGCCGAGCTGGCCATGGAACAGACCCGCGGCATGCAGGAAACCACCCGCAAGGTCGCCGAAAACCTGGTCAAGCCGACCAAGGACGCCGCCGAAAAGGCCCTGTCCAGCATCCCCCGCGCCTGATCCTGCCGTCGGAAAAGCCCCGTAAATCCAGAACCGGACGGGAAACCGCCCGGTTTTTTGGCCAAAATTCGAAGTTCGGACTTGCCAAACCGAACCCATGGCCGTAATGACGCGACCAAGCGACATGCTTGTTCGTGCGGTTGTAGCTCAGTTGGTTAGAGCGCAGGTTTGTGGCACCTGAGGTCGGAGGTTCGAGACCCCCCAACCGTACCATTTTTCCACAATGACATGAAAACAGCTGATCATTCAGGCTCGTGCACTGCATCGAGCTTGAGCACGGCTACGCCCTTGAACAATCTGCGCAATGGATTTCCCAAGGCGACATGACGCCGATCGGCTGCGTCGAATGTACGCTTCTCCCCGTCGGCGGAGGCATGGCGGCGACATTGCTCTCACGACGCTCCTGCTCGCGTATTTCCGGCCTGCTTTCTCCAAACCATCCTCAACCCGCTTTCCTGGTTTTTGCCCGCGTGCACCCGAAAGATCCGACGCACCAACGGAAAACGCCACCCGCAAATTCTCGCGGATGGCGTTTTCCTCACGTCTAGACTCTCATTCTAACCGATCAGAAATCTTCCCAGGTCTGCTGCACCGCGGCGTTGCCGGAGAAGGAGCGGGCGATCTGGGCGGTCATTTTGCGGGCAGGGGAGGCTGCCGGGCGGTGGCTGGCATTGGCGGCGGCGACAGGGGTCGTGGTTCTTGCGGACGAACGTTTGGCGTCGCCGAACTGGAAGCGGCTGATGAGGTCGCGCAGGCGTTCGGCTTCGCCGGCGAGCGCGGCGCTGGCGGCATTGCTTTCTTCCACCATCGCCGCGTTCTGCTGCGTCACCTGATCCATCTGGTTCACGGCCGTATTGACCTCGGACAGGCCGACCGATTGCTCACGCGCCGAGGTCGCGATCGCGTCCATGTGCTGGTTGATGCTGACGATGTAGTCCTCGATGGTCTTGAGGGCTTCACCGGTCTGGCTGACGAGCTTGACGCCGCTCTGCACCTCGACCGACGAATTGCGGATCAGATCCTTGATCTCTTTGGCGGCCTTGGCCGAGCGCTGGGCGAGTTCGCGCACTTCCTGAGCGACCACGGCGAAACCCTTGCCGGCTTCACCGGCGCGAGCGGCTTCCACCCCGGCATTCAGCGCGAGCAGGTTGGTCTGGAACGCGATCTCGTCGATGACGCCGATAATGTTGGCAACCTGATCGGAAGACTGTTCGATCTTCTGCATGGCATCGACGGCATCGGCGACGACCTTGCCGGACTGGCCGGCGCTGGCATTGGCCTGTACGGCGATCGAACGGGCTTCCTCGGCGCGCTTGGAGGAGTTGGTGACATTGGCGGTGATTTCGTCGAGGGCCGCGGCGGTTTCCTCGAGCGAGGCTGCCTGCTGTTCGGTCCGGCGCGAAAGGTCGTCGGCGCTCTGGCTGATCTCGCGGGTTCCGGTGTCGATCTGCGTGGTCGCCTGGGCGACGGAGAGAAGTGTGGCGGACAGCTGGCCGATCGCGCCGTTCAGGTCGTGACGAAGCGCCTCGAAATCCGGGGCGAATGCCTGGTCGAGCTGGAAGCCGAGATCGCCGGAGGCCAGACGGCGCAGGCCGGTGGCAAGGCCGGATGTCGCCTGCTGCATGCGTTCGCGGGCGGATGCTTCGGCTTCGGCCGTCAGGCGCTCGCGCTCGGCTTCCGCATGGGCGCGGGCGGCTTCCGCCTCCTGCTCGAGCCGCTTGTTGCTGATGGCGGACTGGCGGAACACTTCGACCGCGCCGGCCATGTCGCCGATTTCATCCTTGCGTTCGGTATTGCCGGGATCGATGTCGGTCTGCCCGGCGGCCAGCTGGCGCATGGCCTGCGTCATCACACGGATTGGACGACCGACGCTGCGCACGAGAACGATGGCGGATGCGATGAGGATGAGGATGATCGCGGAATTGATGGTGAGGGAGACCGTGCGGGCCTGCGCGACCACGGCTTTCAGCGATGCTTTCGCCTCAGCCGTGATCCCGGTGGCGTCTTCCACCGCGTCGTTGATGAGCTTGCTGGTGGTTTCCGCGACCTTCGTATTGTCGGCGGCGGTGGTGGCGACGGCAGCCGACATTTCCTCGGCCGTCAGCTTGCGCCCACCGACCTTCTGGAACGCCAGAAGGAGGTCCGCGGAGCGCTTGTCCGAAATCGTCTTGTAGTCCGTCAGCCGCGCTGCGATCTGCTTCAGCGTATCGCGCTCCGGCGCGACCTGGAGGGGCTTCTGCATGCCGGCCATGCCATTGTCGAAATAGGTCTTCACATCGGCCGTCGCCTTCCCGGTTTCGGCCTCGCTGTTGACGAGGCGCAGGCCACGCGAGGCGAACCGCATGTTGCTCAGGGCGAGCTTCGCATTGACGACTCCGTCGAGAACGATCTGCTCCCGCTCAAGAATGGCATTGGCTTCTGCCGTCCTCGCATCGCTGATCAGCTGGTTGGAAATGATGCCGAGGACGAGCAGGATACTGATCCCGGACGTGATCATCAATTTGGTGCCGACCTTGGCATTCTGGAAAATGGACATGGGCTCTCTCAACGTGTGTTGGGGGGCAAATCTGGGGAATGGCAGTGTGATCCGACGCCAGTGACGTGCGAAAGCGCCCGGACGACCGAAAGGCCGACGGTACAAGCGATACGTCATGTGCTGGATGGGATCGTACGGGCATCATGCCTGCAACCGACCAGTGTAGTTCTATTGTGGTAGTCTAAACAAAGTTTGAATTTAAAATCCCTAATATATGGGGTGTGCAGTGCTTTATCGCTGGGGTGCAACGACCAATCGGCCGGCGGGGCGCGTACAGATCCGGGCACCGGAAGCGGGCCGTGGTCTCGGGGAAGCGCGCATGCGCTTCAACCCGGCGCGAAAGAACCGCGCATGAGCGGTATTTCACACGACATGCATCGAGACGACCATGAGGGCGCTTTGCATGAAGCAGGGAAACGGGCGGGGTACTCCACCCGCCCGTCCTGTTCTGGAACGATCGATATCAGCGAATGCAGGGGTATTCGCAAACGTAGCCGGGGCGTGCCGGGCCACGCCGGTCGTCGTCGCGGTCGCGGCGATAGCCGTTGTCGCCGGCATCCCGGTCGGCCTGTTCGCGGCGCACGCGCCGGTCGTCCCGCGCACGGTCGTCGCGGTCGTAACGGTTGTCGCGATCATAGCGCGGACGGCGGTCGCGTTCGGTGTAGACCGGCACGCGGTAGATGTCGGGTCGCGATTCCCGGATATAGACGCCGCTTGCCGAATAGCGGGGCCCGCTATCGTAGCGAGCACCGTCATCGACGCAGCCGGCGAGGAGGGCGGTGGAAGAGAGAAGAAGAACCGACAGGACGGCACGCATGGGGTCAACCTTTCAAGGGGGCAATCTGCAAAACGACAAGCGCCAAAACCACGATACACGTCGCCGCCCAGAGCACCAGAGAGACGTCGTCATGCTATCTGCGCTCTCAAACATGAACGGCAGCCGAACATCGCCCTCTCCGGACGCGGCAGGATTGCCAAACCCTCCAGGCTGATGCATGGAGCGTCCGAACAGGGATATGCATCAGCCCTTGTAAAGAACAAGTCTGAGGACAGGGGATAGGGAAGGCGGACTTAGGGTCCGGCAAAATGCCCTGCTCCCTCATGCAATCCGGCTGTGCCAGGGAATGCGCTGCCCGGCGATCATGCCTCGCGGCAGATCGGGTCAAGACAAGCGCGCATTCAGGCATCGGTCAGAACCCGGCCGGAGAAGCCAAGAAAGGACGTCCATGACAGATGGCAACGCGTCTACCGTCCGCAAGCGGATCGTCCTGCATTTTCCGGGCTTCGAGCCTCTGGATGCCCATGCGCACCTGGCGCGTTTTGCGCGCGCGGCCGTGCAGAGCACGCATGTCTGGGGCCTCTATTTCCATGTCGGTCCGCTGGTGGAAACCACGGAGGTTCCCTGCTTCGATGCCACGGCCACCGGCCAGGGCCACCACACGGAAAGCCGCATCCACATCTTCGACCATCACCGACTGGTGGCGCTGCTCACGGACAAGCCGCTTCACCGCCGTCTCATGGCCGGATATGCGAGCGCCGTGCAGGTCGTTCGCCACGGCGGGCTGATCGGCTATTTCCGTCATGCCTGGCGCTTCGGCCTCTTCTTCATCTTCCCGTTCCTGCTGGTCGCGCTCGCGTTTCTCGCCTCGATCGGCTTTGCGCTCGCGCCCCTTCTCCTCGGGTTGCCCGCCTGGAACCTCCTCTGGAGCACGCCGGCCGCTGTTGCGCTCTTCCGGTTCGTGCTGATACCTCAGGCCGAACGCCTCCATACCCTGCATCTCTTTGCCGATTGGGAACTCGCCGTCGCCATGGCCGCGCTCGATCGGCCGGAGGTCGATCTCTGGCTGGAGGCGGCGATCGACGCCGCCCGCAAGGTTCTCGTTGAAGCCCGGGATACCGGCTGCGACGAGGTGCTCGTGACGTCCCACAGCATGGGCTCCACCATCGCCGCCCATGTCATCGGCGCGCTCTTGGAGCGGGAGCCGGAGCTGATGCAGGGCCGCCGCATCGTGTTCGTCACGCTGGGCGGGGCCATCCTGCAATGCGCGCTGCTGCGACCCGCCACCCGCCTGCGCGCCCGCGTCGGGCTTCTGGCGCGCGCGACCGGGATCGACTGGCTGGAAGTCCAGTGCCTGACGGACTCCATCCATTTCTACAAGGCGCCCGTGGTGGCCCTGTGCGGCCATGGGGATGCACCGCCGGCGCGCATCGTGACGATCCGGCTGAAGCACATTCTGTCCGCGGAGCGCTACAAGCGCATCAAGCTCGATTTCCTGCGCGTACACCGGCAATATGTGCTGGGGCCGGACCGGAAATCCTCGTTCGATTTCACCCTCATGACCTCGGGGCCCCTGCCGGCCTTCGACTTCGCATCCTTCTCGCAAGCCGCAATGCCGGAGATCCCGATCATTGATGCCTCGGGTTCCGAAGGTCCGGCGGTTCGCGGGCAGGCTGGGTAGGCGCCCGGCCATTTCTCTCTCGCGCGGTGCGGCGCGATATGGTCTATCCCTGTCTGCAGGCTATGAAGACGGCTCAGACCACGAGAAGCCAGACCACGAGAAGGATGCCTCATGACCGCCCGCTTCGATGTCGCTATTATCGGTCTCGGTGCCATGGGCAGCGCAGCGGCAGCCCATCTTGCCGCGCGCGGCGTTTCGGTGATCGGGTTCGATGCCTATTATCCCGCCCACGGGCTCGGCTCCTCCCATGGCGACAGCCGCCTCATCCGCCTCGGCTACTTCGAGGATCCGTCCTACGTGCCGCTGCTGCAGCGCGCCTATGCCAATTGGCGGGCGATGGAAACCCGGCTGCGCGAGGACATCCTGACCATCACCGGCGTGCTGCAGATCGGCTTGCCGGACAGCAAGATCGTCAGCGGCACCCGCAAGAGCAGCGAAATGCACGGGTTGGCGTCGGAGACGATCGACGCGAAGGCCCTGCGCGCCCGCCATCCCGCCTTCGCAATCGATGACGACGAGATTGCCGTGCTCGACCCGCAAGGTGGATACCTCCGGCCGGAAGCGGCCGTCATGGGTTACGTGAAGCTCGCCGCGACCGATGGTGCGGCCCTGCATTTCGGGGAAAAGGTAACCGCCATCCACCCGGAGGCCGATGGTATCTCGATCGAAACCGCCACCGGCCGCTATAGCGCTGGCAAGGTCATCGTCGCCACGGGATCCTGGATCACCGACCTCGTGCCGGATCTCGCCGGCAAGGCCGTGCCCATCAAGCAGGTGGTCGCATGGTACCAGCCGAAGGATGGCTTCATCACCACGCCGCAGCGCATGCCCGCTTTCATCCGCGACGAGGGGGATAACGGTTCGTATTTCGGTTTCCCGGCCATCGGCGTCGATGGCATCAAGGTCGGGCGTCACGCGCATTTCATGGAGCCGATCGACCCGCATGCGCCCAATCCGCCGGTCAACGCGCGTGATACGGATCTGCTCGACGCCTTCGTCCGCCACCGCCTGCCGACGGCTGCCGGCATGCGGGTGCGCGCGACGACCTGCCGTTACACCATGCTGCCGAGCGAGGATTTCCTGATCGACCTCCTGCCGTCCGACCCCCGCATCGTCGTGGCATCACCCTGTTCCGGCCACGGCTTCAAGTTCACGAGCGTCGTCGGCGAAATCCTGGCGGACCTCGCCCTTGAGGGTGGCACGCAGCTGCCGATCGACGCCTTCTCCTTTGCCGCAATGGACCGTTTCATCGCCGCGAAAAGCGCGAGCGCGGACCTCGAAAACCCGACGCTTTGAGCTTGGCGCTCAAAGCCGTAAGGGCGCAGAGGGGATGGTGCGCTGCTTAAGCCGCATCGATCCGGATGAGATAGACGGTCACGGCCTGCTCCGTTTCCAGCGTTACGTCGCCATCGAGCAGCAGCGCGTCGAGACGACCGAGCCGCACCGGGCCCATGCTGACATCGCCGAGCGACAGCAGCATCTGCGTCCCGCCATGCCGCTTCACCTCCGTCACCCCGTCGATCACGCGCCGCTCAACGGCATGCACGAAGGCCCCACGGCGGGTCATTACGTTGAGATCGGTGATGGCACCATCGACGAGCGTCGCCTCCGTCGTGGCATCCGCAGGAAACGCATGAGGCGCATCGCGCGCCGTCAGCGTCACCGGCGTCCGGCCTGATATGTCCAGCACCATGCCGTGACCGTCGAGGATCGACAGGGTCCGGTCCACGCCCGGAAAGACCGAAAACGGACCATCCGTCGCCACCGAGGCCATGCTGACCCGCCAGCCGAACGTCTCTATGGAGGCGTCTGCCGGAAAGACGGCGATCTCCACCGTCTCGCCGCCGCCGTTCTTCCAAGGCATGCGGCGGTGGTCGCTGTTGCGAAAGACCGTCATGGGGTGTCTCCGGAGGAAAGTGCCGAGAGCGAACGGCAGGCGCGGACGCCTGCCGTTCGTGCGATCAGTTGCCGAGAATGCCCGGCAGGCGCAGGCCCTTGTCGCGGGCGCAATCGAGCGCGATGTCGTAGCCGGCATCCGCATGGCGCATGACGCCGGTGGCCGGGTCGTTCCACAACACACGCTCGATGCGGCGGTCGGCATCCTCAGAGCCGTCGCAGCAGATGACGACTCCCGAATGCTGGGAGAAGCCCATGCCGACGCCGCCGCCGTGATGCAGGGATACCCAGGTCGCGCCCGAGGCGGTGTTGAGCAGCGCGTTGAGCAGCGGCCAGTCCGATACGGCGTCAGAGCCGTCCTTCATGGCTTCGGTCTCGCGGTTCGGCGAGGCGACGGAGCCACTGTCGAGATGGTCGCGGCCAATCACAATCGGTGCTGCGAGCTCGCCGGTGCGCACCATCTCGTTGAAGGCAAGGCCCAGCCGATGGCGATCGCCCAGGCCCACCCAGCAGATGCGCGCCGGCAGGCCCTGGAAGGCGATGCGCTCGGCGGCCATGTCCAGCCAGTTGTGCAGGTGCTTGTTGTCGGGCAGCAGTTCCTTCACCTTGGCGTCGGTCTTGCGGATGTCTTCCGGATCGCCGGACAGGGCCGCCCAGCGGAAGGGGCCGATGCCGCGGCAGAAGAGCGGGCGGATATAGGCCGGCACGAAACCCGGGAAGTCGAATGCATTCTCGAGTCCCTCGTCCTTGGCGACCTGGCGGATATTGTTGCCGTAGTCGAAGGTGGGAATGCCGGCCTGCTGGAAGGCGAGCATGGCCTCCACGTGGTCGCGCATCGAGGCGCGCGCGGCCTTTTCCACGGCCTTCGGGTCGCTCTCGCGCTTCTGGCGCCATTCGGCCATCGTCCAGCCCTTGGGCAGGTAGCCATTGATGGGGTCATGGGCCGATGTCTGGTCGGTGACCATGTCGGGCCGGATGCCGCGGCGCACCATTTCGGGGAAGATGTCGGCGGCATTGCCGAGCAGGCCGACGGATTTCGCCTCGCCGGCGGCCGTCCAGCGTTCGATCATCTCCATCGCCTCGTCCAGCGTGTCGGCGCGCGCATCGACATAGCGGGTGCGGATGCGGAAATCGATGCTGTCGGGGTTGCACTCGACCGCAAGGCAGCAGGCGCCGGCCATGACGGCCGCCAGCGGCTGCGCGCCGCCCATGCCGCCGAGCCCGCCGGTCAGCACCCAGCGTCCGGTGAGATTGCCGTCGTAATGCTGGCGCCCGGCTTCCACGAAGGTCTCGTAGGTGCCCTGCACGATGCCCTGGCTGCCGATATAGATCCACGAGCCCGCGGTCATCTGGCCGTACATGGCCAAGCCCTTCTTATCGAGCTCGTTGAAGTGATCCCACGTCGCCCAATGCGGAACGAGGTTGGAGTTGGCGATCAGCACGCGCGGCGCGTCCTTGTGCGTGCGGAAGATGCCGACCGGCTTGCCGGACTGCACCATCAGCGTCTCGTCTTCCTCCAGATCGCGCAACGAGGCGACGATCTTGTCGAAATCCGCCCAGGTGCGCGCTGCCCGGCCGATGCCGCCATAGACCACCAGCTCGTGCGGGTTCTCGGCGACCTCGGGGTCGAGATTGTTCATCAGCATGCGCAGCGGCGCTTCGGTCATCCAGGATTTCGCGGTCAGTTCGGTGCCGCGGGCAGCGCGGACGTCGCGGATATTGTGGCGCGGGTTGGTCATCGGTTTCCCCTTTTTATGAGTGTGCGAGCGTGGGCGCGATCGTCGCGATGCGCTCCAGAATGTCCTTGAGATGGCGGCGAAGCGGCTCGGCCTTGGCAGGATCATAGGCGAAGGGCGGCGCTTCGGTGGCCAGATGCGTGGATTGCGCCAGCTCCATCTGGATGACGTGGACGCCCTCATTCGGCCGGCCGTAATGCCGCGTCGTCCAGCCGCCCTTGAAGCGGCCGTTGAGCACGCTGTCATAGCCGGCGGCAACGGCGGAGACGGTAACGGCAGCCGCCTCGATCTCAGGCGCGCAGGTCCGGCCATTGTCCGTGCCGATGTTGAAGTCCGGCAGCTTGCCTTCGAACAGGAAGGGGATGTGCGAGCGGATCGAGTGGCAATCATAGAGAATGGCGACGCCATGCAGCGCCTTCACCCGCGCGATCTCGGCGGCAAGGGCGGCATGATAGGGCTGGTGGAAGGCTTGCAGACGTGCCGAAATGTCCTCGGCCGTGGGCGCAGCACCTTGCCTCCAGATCGGTACGCCGTCGAAATCGGTCTCCGGCACAAGCCCCGTGGTGTTCTGCCCGGGATAGAGGCTCCCGCCCTCCGGATCGCGATTGGCGTCGATCACGTAGCGGTGGAAGGTGGCGCGCACGGTTGTCACCTCCGCCAGCAGCCCGTCATAGAGCGTGTGGATGTGCCAGTCGGTGTCGGCAAGGATACGGCCATTGTCGTTCAACCGGGCGGCAATGTCGGAAGGTACGTCCGTCCCCGTGTGCGGGAAGGCGAGGATGACCGGCGAGTTGCCCCGTGTGATCTCGAAAACGGACATGTCAGGCCTCCAGAACCGGCAGGATGCCGTGGGATACCGCAGCGTTCAACCGGCCATCGGCCACGATGTCGCGCGCAGCCTTGAGGTCGGTCGCCATGTAGCGGTCGGTTTCGAGCGTCGCCACGACGGTGCGGATGGCGGCGATGACGTTGGACAGCTCCGGGCTCGACACCAGCGGAGCACGGAAATCGATGCCTTGTGCCGCCGTCAGCGCCTCGATGCCGATGATGGAGAAGAGATTGTCCGTCATCTGCAGCAGCCGGCGTGCGCCGTGGCAGGCCATGGACACATGGTCCTCCTGATTGGCGGAGGTGGGCGTCGAATCGACGGAGGCCGGGTGCGACATCTGCTTGTTCTCGCTCATCAACGCCGCGGACGTCACCTCGGCGATCATCAGGCCGGAGTTCAGCCCCGGCGTTTTCGCGAGGAAGGCCGGCAGGCCGTAGGAGAGGGCGGGATCGACCAGAAGCGCGATGCGCCGCTGGGCGATGGCCCCGATCTCGCAGACCGCAAGAGCGATCTGGTCGGCGGCAAACGCCACGGGCTCGGCATGGAAATTGCCGCCGGAGACGACGGAGTTGTCGGAGAGCACGAGCGGATTGTCGGTCACCGCATTGGCTTCGATCTCCAGCGTGCGGGCGACGGAGCGCAACAGGTCGAGGCAGGCGCCGTCCACCTGGGGCTGGCAGCGGATGCAATAGGGGTCCTGCACGCGCTCGTCACCCTCGATATGGCTTTCGCGGATCACCGAGCCCGCAAGCAGGCCGCGAAGTGCCGCCGCCGCATCGATCTGGCCCCGATGGCCGCGCAGGGTATGGATATCGGGATGGAACGGTGCCGAAGAGCCCATGGCCGCATCGGTCGAAAGCGCGCCGGTGATCAGCGCCGACTGCGCCGCACGATGCGCCCGGAAGAGGCCGGCGAGCGCCAGTGCTGTCGATACCTGCGTGCCGTTGATGAGCGCCAGCCCTTCCTTGGCTGCGAGAATGACGGGGGCAAGGCCGGCCCGCTCCAGCGCGGTGCGCCCGTCGAGCCGTGCGCCCTCGAAGAAGGCCTCGCCTTCGCCCATCATCACCGCCGCCATATGGGCGAGCGGCGCGAGATCGCCGGATGCGCCGACGGAGCCCTTTTCGGGGATGACGGGAATAACGCCCTTTTCCAGCATGGCCTCGATCAGCCGCACCAGCGCCAGCCGCACGCCCGAAGCGCCGCGGCCGAGCGAAACGAGCTTCAACGCCATGATCAGCCGAACGATGTTGTCGGCCAGCGGCTCGCCGACGCCGCAGCAATGCGATAGGATGAGGTTGCGCTGAAGCGTCGCGACATCGGCGGCATCGATGCGGATGCTCGCCAGTTTCCCGAAGCCGGTATTGATGCCGTAGACGGGAGCATTGCCACCGGCGATCTCCGCGATGCGCGCCGCAGCCTTCTCGATGCCGGCATCGAAGGAGGGATCGAGCCGGGCGGGCTCGCCGGTCCAATAGAGCGTTTCGAGGGTGGAAAGGGGCACGGAGCCCGGCTGCAGAACAAGCGTCATGGCAAAGTCCTAAAGGTCTGGCGGGGCTTGGCCCGCGCCATCAGTGTCCGTTGTAGATGCGGGCATGGAGCGGGTTGAACCCCATGCGGTAGACGAGTTCGGCGGGGCGGGCCACCGACCAGATGGCGAGATCGGCCCGCTTGCCAACCTCCAGCGTTCCCACCTCGTCGACCAGCCCCAACGCGCGTGCCGCCTCCCGCGTCACGCCGGCGATGCACTCGGTCACGGTCATGCCGAAGAGGGTCGCGGCCATGTTCATGGTCAGGAGCAGGGAGGTCAACGGCGATGTGCCCGGATTGTTGTCGGTGGCGATCGCCATCGCGACGCCGGCCTGCCGGAAGAGGTCGATCGGCGGCTTCTTCGTTTCGCGGATGAAGTAGAAGGCGCCGGGAAGGATGACGGCCACCGTGCCGCTCGCCGCCATCGCCTGCGCCCCGGCCGCATCGGTATATTCCAGATGATCGGCCGACAGAGCGCTATATTCGGCAGCAAGGGCTGCGCCATGCAGGTTGGAAAGCTGATCCGCATGCAGCTTGACCGGCAGGCCATGGGCCTTTGCCGCATCGAACACGCGCCGCATCTCGTCCGGCGAAAAAGCGATCCCTTCGCAGAACCCATCCACCGCATCGGCAAGGCCATCCGCAGCAAGCGCCGGCAGCATCTCGTCGGCAACTTTGGCGATATAGCCCGCGCTGTCACCCTTGAACTCGGGCGGCAGGGCATGGGCGCCGAGAAAGGTCGTGCGCACGGTGACGTCGCGAAGCGCGCCGAGCCGGCGCGCGGCCTGTAGCGTCTTGCGTTCATGGTCAAGATCTAGCCCGTAGCCAGACTTGATCTCGACGGTCGTCACACCCTCGGCCATCAGCGCATCGAGGCGAGGCAGGGACTGCGCCACGAGATCGTCCTCGCTCGCTTCTCTAAGTGCGCGCACGGAGGAGACGATGCCGCCGCCGGCACGCGCAACCTCTTCGTACGTTGCGCCGGCCAGACGCATCTCGAATTCGTTCGCCCGGTCGCCGGCATGGACGAGGTGCGTATGGCAATCGATCAGCCCCGGCGTGATCAGCCGCCCGCCGCAGTCGACGAGATGGCCGGCAGCCTCACGTGGAAAAGGAAGATCCGCTTCCGGCCCGGCATAGACGATCCGGCCATTCGAAACGGCAATCGCACCCTGTTCGATGAGACCAAGGCCGGGCAAGGTGGGGTCGAGCGTGGCAAGCTGGGCGTTGTGCCAGAGCGTGTCGCAGGCCGAGATGCCCGACACTGCCGATGGGGACTTCATGGAAGACATCGCTTTTCCCGCCTTTCCTTCGCTCGTCATTATGTATATACAAATGGTAACGGAGCGCAAGCCTCATTCTGAAGCTGCGGCGCGGCCAATATCGGGAGCAGGACGATGGAAAGCCAGGCAGTGACGGGACAGGTAACGGGAAAGACGGACACGATCTTGGCGGCATCGGCCCTCCTGCCGGACGGCTGGCATGACGATATCCGGATCTCGCTTGCCGACGGGCGCATTGTATCCGTCGAAGCCGATGCAAAGCCGCATGCCGGCGAGGAGCGCCACGCCGTCCTTCTCCCCGGCATGCCGAACCTTCACAGTCACGCCTTCCAGCGCGGCATGGCGGGGCTGGCCGAAGTGCGCGGCCCTGGCGCCGACAGCTTCTGGAGCTGGCGCACCGTCATGTATCGCTTCGCGCTGACGATGACGCCCGAGCAGGTGGAGGCGGTCGCGGCCCAGCTTTACATGGAAATGCTCGAACAGGGCTTCTCCCGCGTCGGCGAGTTTCACTACCTGCACCACGCGATCGATGGCAGCCCCTATGCCGATATCGCCGAGATGGCCGTGCGCATCGCGGCTGCCGCATCCGAAACGGGGATCGGCCTGACACTTCTGCCGGTGTTTTACGCCCATTCCACGTTCGGCGGTGCGGCGTCGAGCGAAGGTCAGCGACGCTTCATCAATACGCTCGACAGCTTCGCCCGCCTGCTGGAGGGGTGCCGCGCGGCAGTGGCCGGCCTGCCCGCGTCGCGCGTCGGCGTTGCCCCGCACAGCCTGCGTGCGGCAACGCCGGAGGAGATCGCGGCGGTGGTCGCCATGGCCGGGGAGGGGCCGATCCATATCCATGTCGCCGAACAGGTGAAGGAGGTGGAGGACTGCATCGCCTGGTCCGGCGCGCGCCCGGTCGAATGGCTCCTCGACCATGTCGGGCTCGATCCGCGCTGGTGCCTCATCCATGCGACGCATATGACCGATGACGAGACGAAGCGCATGGCGAAGAGCGGCGCGATTGCCGGCCTTTGCCCGATCACCGAGGCCAATCTCGGCGACGGCACGTTCAATGCTACCGTCTTCGGTGCGGCTGGCGGCCGTTTCGGCATCGGCTCGGACAGCAACATCCTGATCGGCCTGCCCGACGAACTGCGGCAGCTCGAATATTCCCAGCGCCTCCTGCACCGCTCCCGCAACGTCATGGCGGCAGCCGACCAATCGACGGGACGCGCCCTGTTCGATGCTGCGGCGGCCGGCGGCGCCATCGCGCTCGGTGCGGCCTCTCCGCTCGGGCTCGTGGCGGGTGCTCCAGCCGATATGGTTTCGCTGTCGATGCCCGATAGCGGCGCGCGCCACGATGCCGTGCTCGATGCCTGGCTGTTTGCCAACGGCACCCGGCCGGACAGCGTCTGGGTCGCCGGCAAGCGGCAGGTGACGTCAGGGCGCCATCATGCGCGCGACCGGATCTCGGATCGATTCCGGCGAGTGATGAAAGAACTCTCGGCGTAGAACCCGCATAAAGATCGGGGCGTCCTCCCGAGATATCACGGCAGCGCGTTAAACAGGTATTAACCTTTCACGTCGCGCTGCACGCCGGAGAGGGCCGTGTTAAGATCCCGTTCACGTTTGCGCCGCTAAAGTCGTCCTGTTCGATGGAGAACCGAGGCGCATGATGCGCAGCTCGAAAACAATGGTGGATGAAGTGCATGACGTGCGAAGCTAATCTGGCAATTCCGGCCGGCACGGTCGGAATTGCCATGATGATCGTCTTTCTCCGCTGATTCCGCCTCCGCTGATCCCCGAACCCCTCAGATGAAGATCGCATGCTCTGCAGCGACGAGTTCCTGCAGGAAATCGACCACGGTCCGCACGCGCAGCAGGTCCCGCGCGCTCTCGTGATAGGTCGTCCAGTAGGCCCGCCGGATCGTCGCATCGGGCAGGATACGGCATAATTCGCCATGCTGGCGCGCGATGTAATTGTGTAGGATGCCGATGCCGGCGCCGGATCGCACCGCCTCCGTCTGCCCCGTTGCACTCGAAATCTCGAAGCCCGCATCCCAGTTGCGCATCACCTCGCCGGTAAAGTCGAGCGAGGCCGTCCAGAGAAGATCCTCGACATAGCCGATCCGCCGATGCCGCTTCAGCGCCTCGATGCTCTCGGGCGTGCCGTTCTCCTGTAGATAGGCGTCGGACGCATAGATGCCGAGGGTGTAATCGGTGAGCTTGGACGAGACGAGCCGACCCTGTTCCGGCCGTTCGAGCGTGATGGCGATATCTGCCTCTCGCTGTGACAGCGAGAAGGAGCGGGGCACCGGCACCAGCTGAATGCGCAGGGCCGGAAAGCGGGCCGTAAGCCGCCCGAGACGCGGCGCGAGGAACGACACGCCGAAACCGTCCGGCGCTCCGATCCGCACGGTGCCGGCGACCGCCGTATCGACCCGGCCGACATGCGCCTGCGCCGCCAGCATCTCCGTCTCCATCCGCTCGGCGGCGTGAAAGAACACCTCGCCCTCCGCCGTCAACTCGCAGCCATTGGTCCGGCGAACGAGCAGCCGGGTCTTCAGCGCCTCCTCCAGCGCCGTCACCCGTCGGCTGAGCGTCGCATGGTTGACGCCCACCCGCTTGGATGCCGAGAGGATCTGCCCCGTTCGGGCGACGGCGAGAAACATCCGCACATCGTCCCAGTTCACGGTGTCAGCCTATCTTGTGTCGATTTCTGCACAACTGTTCCTGAATTTCGCACGTTGATTTGTGTAGACTGTAGTGCGATCGTCTCGCCAACAGCAACGACAATCTGGAGGAGACAGCCATGTACGAGATCGGTCATTTCATCGGCGGCAAGACGGTTGCCGGCACCAGCGGCCGCACGAGCAATATCTTCAATCCGGCAACGGGCGAAGTGCAGGGCACGGTGGCGCTGGCCAGCGACGCGGAACTGGCAGCAGCCGTCGAGAACGCCAAGGCCGCACAACCGAAATGGGCTGCCACCAACCCGCAGCGCCGCGCCCGCGTGTTCATGAAGTTCGTCCAGCTCCTGAACGACAACATGAACGAGCTTGCGGAACTGCTTTCGCGTGAACATGGCAAGACCATCGACGATGCCAAGGGCGATATCGTCCGCGGTCTCGAAGTCTGCGAATTCGTCATCGGCATCCCGCATCTGTCGAAGAGCGAGTTCACCGAAGGCGCCGGCCCGAACATCGATATGTACTCGATCCGCCAGCCGGTCGGCATCGGCGCCGGCATCACGCCGTTCAACTTCCCGGGCATGATCCCGATGTGGATGTTCGCCCCGGCCATCGCCTGCGGCAATGCCTTCATTCTGAAGCCGTCCGAGCGCGATCCGTCCGTGCCGATCCGCCTCGCCGAACTGATGATCGAGGCAGGCCTGCCCGCCGGCATCCTCAACGTCGTCAATGGCGACAAGGGCGCGGTCGATGCGATCCTGACGCATCCCGATATCTCCGCCGTCTCCTTCGTCGGTTCCACGCCGATTGCCCGCTACGTCTATGGCACCGCGGCCATGAACGGCAAGCGCGCCCAGTGCTTCGGCGGCGCCAAGAACCACATGATCATCATGCCGGATGCCGATCTCGACCAGGCTGCGAATGCCCTGATGGGCGCCGGCTACGGCTCGGCCGGCGAGCGCTGCATGGCGATCTCCGTTGCCGTTCCCGTCGGTGAGGAAACCGCCAACCGGCTGATCGAGAAGCTGACGCCCATGGTCGAGAGCCTGCGCATCGGCCCCTATACCGACGACAAGGCCGACCTCGGCCCCGTCGTCACCAAGGAAGCGCGCGACCGCATTCTCGGCCTGATCGACAAGGGCGTGGAAGCCGGTGCCAATCTCGTCGTCGATGGCCGCGGCTTCACGCTGCAGGGTTATGAGGACGGATATTTCGTCGGTGGCTGCCTGTTCGACAACGTCACGCCGGATATGGACATCTACAAGACCGAGATCTTCGGCCCCGTCCTCTCCGTCGTCCGCGCCAAGACCTACGAGGAAGCGCTCGATCTGCCGATGAAGCACGAATACGGCAATGGCGTCGCGATCTACACCCGCGATGGCGATGCGGCCCGCGACTTCGCCTCCCGCATCAACATCGGCATGGTCGGCGTCAACGTTCCGATCCCCGTTCCGCTCGCCTACCACTCCTTCGGCGGCTGGAAGTCTTCGTCCTTCGGCGACCTCAACCAGCACGGCACGGACTCGATCAAGTTCTGGACGCGCACCAAGACGATCACCAGCCGCTGGCCTTCCGGCATCAAGGACGGCGCCGAATTCGTCATGCCGACGATGAAGTAATTTCCGTCTTTTGTGACTGTCGTGAAAGGGCCCTCGCAAGGGGCCCTTTTTTCATGAGCATCTTTCTCGACATTTCTTCTTTTTGGAATTGTTCCAAACTGGCAGGCGTTCTATATGTAGGAACGACAGGGAAGTGGCGATCTGGGATTCGCCTGCGTCCGAGCATCGGAGTGAAGAATGCGCCTGACCAAGCAGACCAATTATGCCGTTCGCATCCTGATGTATTGTGCTGCAAACGAAGGGCATCTGAGCCGCATC
Organism: Rhizobium sp. PP-CC-3G-465; assembly: GCF_004343445.1. NCBI lineage: Bacteria > Pseudomonadati > Pseudomonadota > Alphaproteobacteria > Hyphomicrobiales > Rhizobiaceae > Rhizobium > Rhizobium sp. PP-CC-3G-465. The sequence goes on along the minus strand of NZ_SLYH01000001.1, from coordinate 1,916,540 downwards.
CCGGAAATCGCCAGGGCCTATGGCGTGTCCGAGCTGTTTCTGTTCAAGATTCTCCAGCCGCTGAACAAGGCCGGCCTCGTGGAAACGGTTCGCGGTCGCAATGGCGGCGTGCGCCTGCCCAAGCCCGCTTCGCAGATCACGCTGTTCGATGTCGTCAAGGTGACGGAAGACAGCTTCTTGATGGCGGAATGCTTCGATGCTGGCGAAGTGGATTGCCCGCTGGTCGATAGCTGCGGCCTGAACACGGCCTTGCGCAAGGCGCTGAACGCTTTCTTCGACGTGCTTTCGCAATATTCGATCGACGATCTGGTCAAGTCACGCCCGCAGATCAACTTCCTGCTCGGCATCGACCCGCTTCCCTACGTCGCTCCGGCGGCACAGCCCCAGACGGCTGCCTGAGGGCAGCCTCTCCGGAAGACCGGCACACGTCGAGTAAGGAACGACGCGTCTCCAGCAGACGCGTCGTTTTCGTTTCAGGACTTCACGAGATATTCCTGCAGCAGAAATTCGATGGCGGTTGGGTCGAGCTCCGCCTTGTCGAGGCGGAAATCGACGCCGAATTCCTGGAACGACTGGAAATACGCGTCGTCCAGCGAGCCGGAGATGACGCCGACGGGGCCGATGAAGCCCTTCTGGCGGATCTGCGGCACCGTATCGCGGAAGTCGCCATGCGGCGGAAGCCGGTTGTCGACCAGCACCATGGATACGGGCGTGCCCCGCTCGAGCAGGGGCAGGGCGGCTTCGATCGTCTCGCAGTAATGCAGCTGGATGGCGAAGGCCTGAACCTTGCTCATCAGCCGCCGGAGGATCACATGCTCGGCGGGTTCGTCGTCGATCAGAAGAATTTGGACAGGTGTGGGCATCGACATGAATGTTCCGTTATCTATAAATATCTAAAATAATTGTCGTTTTATATCTTTCGGGGCTCGATCGCCCCAAATACGATCATTGGATAATTTGTTCCCTGATGGCCTTGGCAACCATTTGCGTCCGATTGACGACATCCAGTTTTTTCAGGATCGTCGCCGTATGCGAGTTGATCGTGTGTTCGGAAACCGAGACGATGAGGGCAATTTCGCTCGCCGTCTTTCCATGTGAAATCCACCGGAGAATTTCCGTCTCCCGCGCCGTCAGCCCCATTCCCGCCCGCGTTGCCAGCACGAACCGATAGAAATAGTCGAACGCCGTGATCGAGTTGTAACAGAGCTCGACGTGGCAGGTACGATCGATGTCGTCGTTATCCCCGAAATAGAGCACGACATAGCGCGTGCCGACGATGCTGTGGACAGGTACGCAGGCCACGAGGTCGAAGCCGATCTGCGCCAGGAAATCCGTTCCGGCATTCGAGGTCGCCGCATCGTCCTTGGATGCCGACCATACGGAGGGCACGGTGGACGCGTGGAGGCTCTTGAGAAGCAGGCAATCGGAAAGCCTGTAGCGCCGGTCATACTCCTCCGTCAGCCCGGGCGGCAGGTCGTGCAGCACCAGTCGCGTGGTCAGAAGAGCAGGTTCGGCCTCCTGGCCGAGCTGCAACACGCCGAAGTGATCGAACCCGGCACCAAGTGCCAGCATGTGGAAAATCCGGAAGAAATCGACGCGGTTGAGCGCTTTCTCAAGATCCTTTTGAAAATCGTAGCGTCTGCAACTTTCCAGCAACGCGCCCACGTCGATGATGCCCCCCTGGCTCCCGGAATACTAGCTTAGCGGGCAATTCGCGCTTGGCAACTCCCCTAAAAAAGGTGAAACCCGCTCGAAATGGGAAACGCCGTGCGCCTTCCGGACATGAAGCGGTCGCTCGCGTGGCACGCCGACCCTTTCCACGGACGACAGGGCTCGGACAGCAAAGCGCGCGCATCGCAAGGTCGGAAATCCGGAATGACGTAGCGTAGATGTCTTATATCTTGGATAAATTTTCCAACTGGACAAAAGAATGGAGCGGGTTATTGCATTGCCGCAGCAAATGTCGTTCCTTTCCGGTCTGACCGGTTGCGGCTGCGATCCGGATCATTTGCGAATAAGAATGTTTCAAGAGAACACAAGAAAACTGGGAAAACGGTGATGAAAAAGCTCTCTACTCTTCTCGCGGCGACGGCTGTCGTGACGCTGATGGCCGGCAGTGCCTGGTCGAAGACGCTGGTTTATTGCTCCGAGGGCTCGCCCGAAGGTTTCGACTCCGCGCTCTACACGGCGGGCACCACGTTCGATGCCTCCTCGCGCACGGTCTACAACCGTCTTGTCGAGTTCAAGAAAGGCAGCACGGAAATCGAGCCGGGCCTGGCCGAGAGCTGGGAAATGTCGGCTGACGGGACCGAATATACCTTCAAGCTGCGCCCGGGCGTCAAGTTCCAGACCACCGACTTCTTCACGCCGACCCGCGAGCTGAATGCCGACGACGTCATCTTCTCGTTCGAGCGCCAGTACAAGGCCGATAATCCGTGGAACAAGTATGTCGCCGGCGCGACCTACGAATACTTCAGCGGCATGGGCTTTCCCGAGCTGATCAAGTCCATCGAGAAGGTCGATGACCTCACCGTCAAGTTCGTTCTCAACAAGTCCGAGGCGCCGTTCCTCGCCAACCTCGGCATGGACTTCGCCTCCATCTATTCCAAAGAATATGCCGACAAGCTGCAGGCCGACGGCAAGATGGAGATGATGAACCAGCAGCCGCTCGGCACCGGTCCCTACACCTTTGTCGCCTATCAGGCCGACGCTGCCATCCGCTACAAGGCCAACCCCGACTACTGGGGCGGCAAGCAGAAGATCGACGACCTCGTCTTCGCCATCACGACGGATGCCGCCGTGCGTGCGCAGAAGCTGAAGGCCGGCGAATGCCACATCATGCCGTATCCGAATGCAGCCGACGTTTCCGAGCTGCAGAAGGATGAGAACCTGACGGTCCTCAAGGAAGAAGGCCTGAACGTCTCCTACCTCGCCTACAACACGCTGGTTGCACCGTTCGACAAGCCGGAAGTGCGCAAGGCGCTCAACATGGCCGTCAACAAGCAGGCGATCGTCGATGCCGTCTTCCAGGGCGCCGCGACCGTTGCCAAGAACCCGATCCCGCCGACGATGTGGTCCTATAACGACGCCGTCGAGGACGACAAGTACGATCCGGAAGCCGCCAAGAAGGCGCTCGAGGCCGCCGGCGTCTCCAACCTCAAGATGAAGATCTGGGCCATGCCCGTGTCGCGTCCCTACATGCTGAACGCCCGCCGTGCGGCCGAACTCATGCAGGCCGACCTTGCCAAGATTGGCGTCGAGGTCGAAATCGTCTCCTACGAATGGGCCGAATACCTGAAACTCTCCTCCGACAAGGCCCGCGACGGCGCGGTCATCCTCGGCTGGACCGGCGACAATGGCGATCCGGACAACTTCCTGGACACGCTGCTCGGCTGCACCGCGGTTGGCGGCAACAATCGTGCACAGTGGTGCAACAAGGAGTTCGACGATCTCGTCAAGAAGGCCAAGCTGACGCCGGACCAGGCGGAGCGTACCAAGCTCTACCAGCAGGCCCAGCTCGTCTTCAAGAAGGAAGCGCCCTGGAACACGATCGACCATTCCCTGGTCTTCATGCCGATGAACAAGAAGGTCTCGGGCTACGTCCAGGATCCGCTCGGCATCCACCGCTTCGACGGCGTTGATATCGCCGAGTAACATCGCCACGTCTGCCGCATCCGCGGTGTCTCCGGCGGTCCGATACCTATCGGGCCGCCGGTTTTGCAATCTTACGGAACGCTCATGCTGCGCTTCATTTTCGGGCGGCTCGCCGTCCTCATCCCGACCTTCGTCGGGGTTTCCATCATCGCCTTCTCCTTCATCCGCCTGCTTCCCGGCGATCCCGTCATGCTGCTCTCCGGCGAGCGCGTCATGGCGCCGGAACGGCATGCGCAGATCATGGCGGAGCTTGGCCTCGACCGGCCGATGTACGTCCAGTATTTCGACTATCTCACCGGCCTGCTGCAGGGCGATTTCGGACGCTCCATCATCTCCAAGCGCCCTGTTATCGATGATTTCATGACGCTGTTTCCGGCGACCATGGAGCTTGCGATCTGTGCCATCATCCTCGCGGTCTGTCTTGGGATCCCGGCAGGCGTGGTGGCGGCGGTCAAGCGCGGCACCTGGCTCGACCAGACCATCATGGGCACGGCGCTCGTCGGCTATTCCATGCCGATCTTCTGGTGGGGCCTGCTGCTCATCATCTTCTTCTCGGGAACGCTCGGCTGGACGCCCGTCTCGGGCCGCATCTCGTTCCTCTATTTCTTCCCGCCCGTCACCGGCTTCATGCTGATCGATAGTCTGCTGTCCGGCCAGAAGGGCGCGTTCGGCTCCGCCGTCAGCCATATGATCCTGCCGACGATCGTGCTCGCCACCATTCCACTCGCCGTCATCGCGCGCCAGACAAGGTCCGCCATGCTCGAAGTGCTGAGCGAAGACTATGTCCGCACCGCCCGCTCCAAGGGCATGTCGCCCTTCCGCATCATCGGCGTCCACGCGCTGCGCAATGCCATGATCCCCGTTATCACCACCATCGGCCTGCAGATCGGCGTGCTGCTCGGCGGCGCGATCCTGACCGAGAGCATCTTCTCCTGGCCGGGCATCGGCAAGTGGATGGTCGATAGCGTGTTCAAGCGCGACTATGCCGTCGTGCAGGGCGGCCTCATGATGATCACGCTCGTGATCATGTTCGTCAATCTGATCGTCGACCTTCTCTACGGTTGGGCGAATCCCCGCATCCGGCGATAGGAGACGCGACCGATGTCATCTGTCGAAACCAAATCCGTATCCCCCGCAGCGGCAGCCGCCGCCACCCCGTCGGCGCCGCCCTCCGGCTTTGCCGAGTTCTGGTTCTACTTTTCCAGCAATCGCGGCGCCGTGCTCGGGCTCGGCATCTTCGTGATCATCCTGCTGATGGCGATCTTCGCGCCGCTGCTGACCGCCCATGATCCGATCATCCAGAACCGTGACGTCCTGCTGCTGCCGCCGGTCTTTGCCGAAGGCGGCCGCGCCGAGTATCTTCTCGGCACCGATCCTGTCGGCCGCGATATCCTGACCCGTCTGATGTACGGCGCGCGCTTCTCGCTGTTCGTCGGCCTCATCGTCGTCACCCTCTCGGTGGTCGCGGGCGTACTGATCGGCCTCGTCGCCGGCTTCTTCCGCGGCACCACCGACACCATCATCATGCGGCTGATGGATATCATCCTCGCATTCCCGTCGCTGCTGCTCGCGCTGGTCCTCGTCGCCGTGCTCGGCCCAGGCCTCGTCAACGCCATGATCGCCATCGCACTCGTCAACCTGCCGCATTTCGTGCGCCTGACGCGCGCCTCCGTCATGACGGAGCGCAACAAGGACTACGTCATCGGTAGCCAGGTTGCCGGTGCCGGCACGCTGCGCATCATGTTCGTCACCATCCTGCCGAACTGTCTGGCGCCGCTGATCGTGCAGGCGACACTCGCCTTCTCCGCCGCCATTCTGGACGCCGCGGCGCTGGGCTTCCTCGGCATGGGCGCTCAACCGCCGACGCCGGAATGGGGCACGATGCTTGCCGAAGCGCGCGAATTCATCCAGCGCGCCTGGTGGGTCGTCACCTTCCCCGGCCTTGCCATCCTCATCACCGTGCTTGCCATCAACCTGATGGGCGACGGCCTGCGCGATGCGCTCGATCCCAAACTGAAGAGGTCCTGATGCCGCTTCTCGATATCCAGAACCTCACCGTCGAGTTCCAGACCTCCACCGGCACCTTCCGCGCGGTGGATGGCGTCTCGCTCACCTGCGACACCGGGGAAATCCTGTCGATCGTCGGCGAAAGCGGCTCCGGCAAGTCCGTCTCCATGCTTGCCGTCATGGGCCTTCTGCCCTGGACGGCGAAGATCACCGCCGACCGCATGGCCTTCAACGGCCAGGACCTGCTGAAGCTTTCGCCCCGCAACCGGCGCAAGATCATCGGCAAGGACATGGCGATGATCTTCCAGGAGCCGATGTCGAGCCTCAATCCGTGCTTCACGGTCGGCTTTCAGCTGGGCGAAAGCCTGCGCATCCACATGGGCCTCGACCGCGCCGCGCGCCGCGCCCGCTCGATCGAACTCCTGAAGCTCGTCGGTATTCCCTCGCCGGAAGACCGCCTGTCGAACTTCCCGCACCAGATGTCGGGCGGCATGAGCCAGCGCGTCATGATCGCCATGGCACTCTCCTGCAATCCGAAGCTCCTCATCGCGGACGAGCCGACGACGGCGCTCGACGTGACCATCCAGGCCCAGATCCTCGACCTGCTCGTTCGCCTGCAAAAGGAAAACGGCATGGCGCTGGTGCTGATCACCCATGATATGGGCGTGGTCGCGGAAACCGCCGAGCGTGTGCAGGTGCAATATGCCGGCCAGAAGGTCGAGGAGCAGCCGGTCAAGGCGCTCTTCCGCGATCCGCATCACCCCTATACGGCGGCCCTTCTCGCGTCTCTTCCCGAACGCGCGCAGATCGGCGAGCGTCTGCCCTCCATTCTCGGCGTCGTGCCGGGCCAGCATGATCGCCCGCAAGGCTGTCTGTTCTCGCCGCGCTGCGCCTTCGCCACCGATCTCTGTTCGCGCTCCGTTATGCGGCAGGGCCCCGAGCTCGGCCGCGCGCTGTGCAACTATCCGCTGATCGACGGCATTCCGCAGAACCACCCGACGATGACCGTCGAGCTTGCAGGGGAGGGCACGCGATGAGCGAGACCGCATCCAGACCCGTCCTCGAAGGCCACGACCTCCAGCGCTTCTATTCCGTCTCCCGCGGCATGTTCAAACCGGCGGCGACCGTGCGGGCGTTGAACGGCGTATCCTTCTCGCTCCACTCCGGCCGCACGCTGGCAGTGGTCGGCGAAAGCGGCTGCGGCAAGTCCACGCTCGCCCGCCTCGTCACCATGATCGAGGATCCGAGCGGTGGCGAACTGCTGATCGACGGCAAGCCGGCCCGCGTCGGCGATGCCTCGCTGCGCAGCCTCGTGCAGATCGTCTTCCAGAACCCCTATGGCTCGCTCAATCCGCGCCAGAAGGTCGGGTCCCTTCTGGAAGAGCCGTTGAAGATCAATACCACCGACGACGCAGCCACGCGGCGGGCTAAGGTGGAGGAGATGATGCGCAAGGTCGGCTTGCGGCCGGAGCATTACGATCGCTACCCGCATATGTTCTCCGGTGGCCAGCGCCAGCGCATCGCCATTGCGCGCGCCCTGATGCTACGGCCGAAGGTGCTGGTGCTGGACGAACCGGTGTCCGCGCTCGACCTGTCGATCCAGGCGCAGGTGCTGAACCTGTTGATGGACCTGCAGAAGGAGATGGGCCTGGCCTACCTCTTCATCTCGCACGGCCTTTCCGTGGTGCGCCATATCGCAGACGACATCATGGTCATGTATCTCGGCCGCCCGGTGGAAACGGGGACGGCGGAAAGCGTGTTCACGAACCCGCAGCATCCCTATACCGCGGCGCTCCTGTCAGCGACCCCGGTCGCCAATCCGGAAGGCAAGCGCCAGCGCATCCAGCTGCAGGGCGAGCTGCCGTCGCCGCTCAATCCCCCGAGCGGCTGTCCGTTCAACCCGCGCTGCTGGCGTGCGACGGATCTCTGTCGCGAAAAGATGCCGGCGCTCGACGGTCCGGTCGATCATCGCTTCGCGTGCTACCACCCGCTTGATGACGCCCCGCCTTCCGTCCCGGCAGGTTGACGTTCGATCGGCTTCTGACAGGCGGATGACGGCAAGACATCGGCATATCTCCAATGGCCCGCCCCTGGAGATTGCCGATGCGCCGCCTGCTCCGTCTTGTGCTTCCTCTTCTACCTCTCGCATTTCCCGCGGGCACGGCGCTCGCTGGTGGCCCGAAGGCGGATTGTACGCGGGAACCGCAGGCGCACTGGATGAGCCGCGAGGCGATCTCCCGCAAGGCCGTGGCCGCTGGCTATCCCGATATCCGGCATATCATTGTCATCGGCTCCTGCTACGAGATCGAGGCACTGACGGTGCGCCACTTGCAGGCCGATGTCGTCATGGACCCGATGACCGGCGACGTCGTCGCGGCCTCCATGAGCAACGGCCCGCAACGATGATGCGGGAGGCGCTGTCGTCGGCTGCGAAAGCTGATACGGTCGGCGTGTTTCCAGATCCGCTTTTCCAACATGTGAGACAGATGCATGCGGCTGCTGCTGGTTGAAGACAGTCCCCGGCTCGCCGAGCTTCTGGGCGAAACCGTCCGCGAGGCCGGCTGGCGGCTCGATGTCGTGACGACGATCGCCGACGCCACGGTGACGCTGACGCTGCGCGAGCATGACCTCATCCTCCTCGATCTCGGCCTGCCGGATGGCAATGGGCTCGAACTGCTGCGCCAGATCCGCAAGACCTACAAGGACCTGCCGGTCCTCGTCATCACGGCGCGTGGGTCGATCGAGGAGCGGATCGAGGGGCTGGATGCGGGCGCAGACGATTACCTCGTCAAGCCGTTCCACCACCGCGAGTTCCTGGCGCGCTGCCGCGCCATGCTGCGCCGCAGCCCGACATCGTTGCAGCCGGTGCTCGAATGCGGCCATCTGCGCTACGATCCTGCCATGGCTGAGCTGTCCTGCAGCAGCACCATCGTCGCGCTGCCGCCGCGCGAGCGGGCGCTGGCCGAACTGCTGATGCGCGATGCCGGCCGGGTGGTGCAGAAGCGCAAGCTGGAACTGGCGCTGTCGGAATTCGGCGAGGAGATGACCGCCAACGCGCTGGAGCTTGCCGTGTCGCGCCTGCGCAAGAAGCTGCTGCCGTTCGAGACCGGCGCCGATCTCGTGACCGTGCGGGGCGTCGGCTACATGCTGCAGGCCGCGCCATGAACGCCGTGCGGGATCGCTCCCTGATCGGCATCGTCTCGCTACGCATCGTCACCTTCACGGTGCTCGCGATGATGCTGGAGTTCGGCATCGTGCTGGCCGAATACTGGTCGAACGATGCCGATCTCGGCGGCTTTCTCATCGGGCAGGAGGCGGAAACGCTGGCCGAAGGCATCGTCGTCGCCAAGGACCGCATCTCCTTCCAGATGCCGCCGGCGCTCGCCGAACGCTACACGATGCGCGAGGATGAGACCGACGGCGACATCTTCGTCCGGGTCCGCACCTCCGCCGGCGAAGTCCTGTTTTCCAACTGCGAGGCGCTCTGCCAGCGCCACTTCCTGCCGATCGAAATCAACCCGCCGACCTTCTGGCAGCGCGAGATCGCGCCCGGAAAGCCGCTCAGCGTCGCCGGTGGGCGCTCGTTCCGGTTCGGGACACAGGAGGTGTTCGTCGAGCTTGCGGTCCTGCGCGATCCCCATGGGTTCGTCACCAGCGTACTGCTGCACGAGTTGCGGGATCATCTGATCATCCCCATGCCGCTGATGTTCGGCCTCGTTGCCGGCGCCACCATTCTTTCCGTCCGGCGCGCGCTGAAGCCGGTAGTGGAAGCCGGCAAGGCGGCAGACGCCATCGATCCGCGTGCGGCCTTCAGCCCGCTCTCGACCGAGGGCATGCCGCGCGAGATCGCCAACTTCGCCAATGCGGTCAACCGGCTCTTGGTGCGGGTGGCAGACTTGATCCAGGCGCAAAAAATATTCTCCACATCGATCGCCCACGAAATCCGCACGCCCGTCGCCGTCGTCCGCATGGAACTGGAGCGGATCGACGACCCCCGCGCGCGCAAGGCCGAAAAGGACCTGGAGGCACTGACCCATATGCTGGAGCAGCTGACCTCGCTCGCCCGGCTCGACGTGGTCGATGCCGCCTCGTTCAAGCCGGTGTCACTGGCGGGGCTTGCGAGCGATGTCGTCGCCCAGCTCGCGCCCTTCGTCTTCAACAGCGGCCGCACGCTCGAATTCGTGGAGGAGGGCGGCGGCGAGATCCGCGCTGTGCCGGCACTGGTCGAAAACACCATCAGCAACCTCGTCGAGAACGCGGTCAAGCACACGCCGAAGGGGACGCGCATCTCGGTGCGGACGGCGGAAACCGGACTTCTGGAAGTGGCCGACGACGGCCCCGGCTTCGGCCGCTCTCCCAGCCACATCCTCGACAGTGGGCGGATCAAGAGCTCGGACGCGCTCGGCGTCGGTCTGAAGATCGTGGAGCGCATCGCCGAACTGCACGACGCCGCGCTGACGGTGGATTCGCGGCCCGGGGAGGGGACGCGCGTGCGGCTCGAATTCCCCCCGTCACCTGCGTCGCTTTAAACGCGGGAGCGCGATGAACTTTTCAGCCGGAAGGTTTTCCTGAGGCCTGTTCTCCTGTAAGCCCCGATGCGTCTGCGCTTCGGCGTCAACGCATTCGAGCAATAGGAATTTCACCATGGATATCACACGCTTCGAGACCGGCCCGCGCATGAGCCAGGCCGTCGTTCACAACGGCACGGTCTATCTCGCCGGCCAGGTCGGCAATGCCGGCGACGACGTCGCAACCCAGACGAGCCAGGCGCTGGCTTCCGTCGATCGCCTGCTGGAACAGGCCGGCACCGATAAAACCCGCATCCTCAACGCCACCATCTGGCTGGCCGACATGGCCGACTTCCCGAAGATGAATGCCGTCTGGGACAAGTGGGCACCGCAGGGCAACACGCCGGCGCGCGCCACGGGCGAAGCAAAGCTCGCGACCCCGGAATACCTGGTCGAAGTCATCGTCATCGCCGCCCTTTAAGGTGCGAACGCCGGGCGGCGACACCGTCGCCCGGTTCCGCCCCTAGTTGCCGATCCGCGCCATGCCGCTCTCGCCATTGTCGCGCACCCACTTCACCTTGTCGCCGCCGGTTGCGGTCAGGTCGAAGCACATTTTCGCGCCCTTGTACCAGGTGGTGAACTGCTGGCAGAGCTTGTCGTCGGCGATCCACCATTTGCCGGTGTCGCTCGGCTGGATCAGCTTGCCGATCCCAAGCGCCTTGCCATCCCCATCCACCACGCCCGACGTCCGGTAGTTCAGCGGAAACTCTCCGCCCATCGGCGCTTCGAGATAGATCGTACGCCCGATGATCTTGTCGCGGATGTCGGCCTCGGTCATGCCGGCCGCAAAGGCTGCGGTGCTGCCGGAGGCCAACAACAGGCTGATGGAGAGGAGGAATCTGTGCATGGCGCGCGCTCTCGGTTCTTTGTTCGTCGAGACGTACGCCGCCGGAAATGTCCCGGATCACAAGCTTCGCGAAAGCTTGGGAACAATTTGGCAAATCGGGCCGTTGTTAGGCCAGAATTAACGTTTCCACACATCGAAGGACGCCCCCCATGCTTTACTGGCTGCCCAGGCTCGGCCTGATCCTGCTCGTCTGCGCCGCACTTGCCGTCGGCGTCGTCTCCGCAACATCCGACGACGTGGCGAACACGCTGCTGGTCGTTCTCCTTGGTCTCGGCCTCTTCTCGCTGACCCTGCGGATCTTTCCGCCGGAAAAGTACTGATCCTGCCGAATGTAAAAGCGCCCGCTGAAAAACACCATTTTTGGTGGAAAATGGTGGGCCTTCAGAGCGTTACGGGAACTTTTCTCCCGTATCCGGATTGACGGACGTCCCGGCTATCAGCTCATGCTCGTTGAGCATCGCAAGACCGTAAATGTGGGGCGTCAGGCAAGATACCGCGGCAGCTTTCGGCCCGCGCTCATTGCGAGTGGAGGTCAAAGATGAATTCTGCCATACCGGAGCGGGCCTTGTTCAAGGCCAAGAAGAAAGCGCACATCGAAAACCCGCCGCCGTCCGAGGCGACGGCACTGGCCGATCCTAAGACCGGCCTCGATCTTGTCGTCGCCTGGAGCATCGTCGGCACATTCGTCATCCTGATGTCCGGCGTCATTTACACGCTCGAATCCATCCTGATGCCCGTCACGCTAGCAATTGTCGTCGGTATGGTGCTGGGTGTCGCGGCCGACAGGCTCTCGCGCTTCGGCCTACCGCCCATGCTCGGCGGCCTGTTCTTCGGCATTGTCTTCGTGGTGCTGGTCTTTTTCCTCGTCAATGCCTTGATCGAGCCGATCTCCACGCTGACCGCCAAGGCGCCAGCGATGATGGAAGATGCGGTCCAGCGGTTTCTACCCTTCTTCGAGCGGTTCGAATGGGTGAAACGTGCCATCAACGGCGCGAATGAGAAGGCGATCTCGGACATGGTCATGGCCAATGCCGGTTCCATGCTGGGGCTGGTCGCTACGGGCCTGACGCCCGCCTTCGTGCAGACGCTGATCTTCCTCGCAGCCCTCGGCCTGTTCCTCATCGGCCGCGCGCATCTGCGCAAGACCATCATCCTTGCCTTCGCTACGCATGAGCGCCGCCTGACGGCCATCCGCGTCATGAACGCCACGGAGAGTGCGGTCGGTTTCTATTTCTCCACCGCCAGCCTGATCTATATTTCGCTCGGCACGATCACGGCGCTCATTGCCTTTGTTGGCGGACTCTCGGGCGCGGTTCTCTGGGGTCTCTTCGCCTTCGTTTCGAGCTTCATTCCCTATCTCGGCGTTACCGCCATGACCATCGCGCTCACCTGCGCCGGCCTGATGACGCATGACAGCATGATCATGGCACTGTTGCCGGCTGCCTGCTTCTTCCTGCTGCATCTGGTCATGGAAAATCTGGTGACACCGGCGATTCTTGGCCATCGCCTGGAGATCAATCCGTTCCTGATCTTCATCGCCATCATTTTCTGGACATGGATGTGGGGTGCCGTCGGCGCGATGCTGGCCATGCCGCTCGCGCTCATCGGTCTCACCATCTTCAACGAGGTCCGCACCCGGCCGCCGGAACGCCAGCTGCCGGGCTGATGAGCCTCTCAGGCCTCGCCGGCAGGGGCGTTCTCGTTGAAGAACAGCGCCTGGCTGATCAGCGCCTTCACCATATCGGGGTTGAACGGCTTGGTGACGAGGAAGGCCGGTTCCGGCTTTTCGCCCGTCAGCAGGCGCTCCGGAAACGCGGTGATGAAGATCACCGGTACGGTCGCCGTCGAGAGAATCTCGTTCACCGCATCGATACCCGAGCTGCCATCCGCAAGCTGGATGTCGGCCAGAACCATCTTCGGCGATGTCCGCTTGAACAGCTCGACCGCCTCGCTATGCGTGCGGGCGATGCCGGCCACGCCGTGGCCGAGGCTGCGCACCATATCCTCGATATCCATGGCGATCAGCGGCTCGTCCTCGATGATGAGGATGTCGGTCACGACCTGACGGGCAATGTCCGTCGACGCCTGCTGAATCAGTCCGGCCACGGCATCCGGCGTAACGCTCAGGATTTCCGCGGTCTCATCCGGGTTGAAGCCTTCGACGGAGACGAGCAGAAACGCCTTGCGCGCATCGGGCGAGATCCGCGCCAGATTGGCGGCGGCCCGCTTTTCCCAGGCATAAGGCGAGTTCACCGCCTCTTCGTCGATCTTGATGGTGATCGTATCGAACAGCGAGCAATAGAGTTTGAAGACGCTGACCCGGTCGCTCGACGTTTTGGGGAACAGGTCGATATTGGCAATCAACGCTTCGAGGACGGCCGCGACATAGGCATCGCCCGACGTCTGCGAGCCCGTGATGGCGCGGGAGAAGCGGCGGACATAGGGAAGGTGTGCGGCGATCCGCATGGAAAGTGACATGAAAGACGTCCTTCGATATATTGGCGCCGAAACCGGACAAAGTTAGATCGTTCGACGAGTCGAAACAGGGACGTTTGACCATGTTTCCCGTCGTGTGGAAAGTTTGATCGGCAAGAATTACAAAGCATGAGGGCGACGTGATCAATTTGAGGATGCCGACAGGCCGCACCGGGACGAGCGCGATCGGACTTCGGACGAAACGGACCTGACATCATGGCGGATATGACCAACCCCAAACCTCGCGCGGTCCTGCAACATGCGGAGACCATGGACCCGAACAGCCAGATCGTCTCGAAACTGAGAGCCCTCTACAGTGCCGTGGAGCGGGAACCGCTTCCCGATGCGTTTCTCGATCTCCTGCAGCAACTCGACAGCGTCGAGGATGCGCGCAAGGGCTGACGAAAGAGCGAAGCCTCAGAGTAGCGACACAAAAAAACGGGCCGAGGCCCGTTTTTCCGTTTCAGTCTATGACCGAAAGATCCGATCAGCAGGATGCCGTGTAGCGGCGGCCGTTGCGGTCGCGGTAGATGCAGCGGCCCGGTTCGTTTGCCTGACCGATCAGCGCGCCAGCAAGGCCGCCAACGCCAGCGCCGATCGCTGCGCCACGGACATTGCCCGTTGCCACGCCGCCGATGATGGCGCCCGATGCGGCGCCGATGCCGGCGCCGCGTTCCGTCTGGGTGCAGGCTGCGAGCGGCATGATCAGGGCGACGACGAGAAGAGCTTTTTTCATGGTGATATCCTCCGGTTCAACTTGGTGTGGATGGCCCTCTGGGAAAGCCGAGGTTTTATATGCGTCCCATAAGGACCAACACAAGAAGGATAACGACCACCAGCCCCAAGCCACCGGAAGGTCCGTAGCCCCAGCTGCGGCTGTGGCCCCACGTCGGCAGAGCGCCGATGAGCAGGAGTACAAGGACGATCACGAGAATGGTGCCGAGCATTGGCGGTTCCTCTTTGGGTTCATTCGGAATGCGGAGCTACAACGCGCGTCTCTCCCTTTTGTTCCAAGCACTGATCATACCAGTTTGATGCCCGCGTCCGGGAGCCGTTCACCGACATGCCTCCAGCGCAGACTGCGGCCTCGCCGTGGGAACAAATCCTGCCCTGCCTACGTTGTAGGGGCTGTGTGGATAAAGGGATAGTGTGTGGTGTGGCAGGTAACCGGCGCGGAATCAGCGACGTATCCAGCGTCACCAAAGGGGTGATGCCATCATCTCCGCAACACGAAGTCGGCCATGACGGCCGCCGGCACGCGCATCAAGCTGCGTTTCGCCTCCCACATGTTTTCTCTGTTCCAGAATACATTCCGAGACCGCGCATGCCGACAAGGCGTCGCACGCATCTCGTAGCCCCAGCCCTTTATTCAATTCTGTCTCATCGTCTCACGTTTTAAGGAGCAATCCGATGCTGAAAACCCTTCTGGCAAGCACAGTTCTTGCTGCCGCTCTCGCCGGTACCGCACTGGCGCAGCAGACGCCGGCAGCACCCGCAGCTTCCGCCCCTGTTGCAGCTGCCGCAGCAGGCGACGATATGCTCGCGTCCAACGTCATCGGCAAGACGGTCTATACGGGCGTTGACGAGGAGGGCGAAGCGATCGGCGAGGTCAAGGATGTCGTGATCAACGCGGCCGGCGCCACCGAAGCGCTCGTCGTCGGTGTCGGCGGCTTCCTCGGCATCGGCGAAAAGGATGTGGCCGTCAATTTCGATCGCGCCTCGTGGTCGGAGCGTGATGGCGCCAAGATCCTCGTGGTCTCCATGACCAAGCAGGATCTGGAAGCCGCGCCCGCCTTCCAGCGCAAGGCTGTCATGGATGGTGCCGTTACCAAGGATACCGCGGCGACGACGCCTGCAGCATCCACGGACACCGCGGCCAAGCCGCTTGCAACGCCGGAGAATACGGAAGTCCCACTGGATGCCGCCGGCGCCGAACCGACCGTTCCGCAGACCGGTACCACACCGGAGATGACCGATCCGGATCTGGCGCCCGACGCAGCGACCACCGAGCCCACTGATGAGCTGAAGCCGGTCGATGCCGCCATGCTGTCGGCCGACAAGCTGATCGGCACGCCGGTGAAAGTGGCCGACGACACGAAGATCGGCGAGGTCGGCGATGTGATCTTGGCGAAGGACGGCAAGCTCGAAGCCTATATTATCGACGTCGGCGGCTTTCTCGGCATCGCGCAGAAGCCGGTGGCGATGAGTGCCGCCAATATTCAGGTGATGGCTGATGCCAAGGGCGCGATGACGATCTATTCGCCCTACACCAAGGAGCAGCTGGAAACCCAGCCCGCCTACGACGCCGCCGCCTACAAGGCCAACCCCGGCAGCATCGTGCTCGCCAACCCGAAGCCCTGATCGTATGAGGACTAGGCGGCTGAGCGATCAGCCGCCTTTTTCCATGTTCGCCGGTTGTCATCACCCATTTCCAGACAACAAAAAAAGGCGACCCACCGGGCCGCCCTCACGATGTCTGTTGAATAAAAATCAATGCCGCTCGCTGCGGTCTTCCGACGAATCCAGCGCATCCAGCAACTGCTCGAACCGCCCATCCGTCGCCGGCATCTGACCGTTGAAGTAGAGATCCTTCAGCGTTTGGCCGATGTGAAGGTTCTTCTCGCTCGACCGCGATGCAGGCCGCGCCGAGGCCGCAACGGACTTCCAGATATGTGCGTTCGATACGGTCATGTTGGTGTCTCGCCTCAATGAATCGTGAACTCAACGCCTCGTGCACGGTGAAGTTCCGCCAATCCTGTGGCAACGTCGTGTCAAAATGAACCAGCGCTCCCGTTATGGTAAATGAATACTTAAAGGTCGTTGCTCCGCAGGGGTTGGCGGGGAGACGCTTTGTGGCCGCGACGAAGGGGCGAATGCGCCGCTAGAAGATCCCGATTTTTCCAGCTGTTACCTCCGGCCTCGTACCGCGCAGCCATCACATCAAGCCTGCCGGCCGTCTTCGCATTGCACGCACTGAGGGAACAAACGATATTGTGATGCGTTAGTGAGCATGAGTTCATCGGAGAAAGAAACCATGTTGTACTACGCACTTGTTTTTCTCGTTGTTGCTATCATCGCAGGTGTTCTCGGTTTCGGCGGCATTGCGGGCGCATCTGCCGGTATTGCGCAGATCCTGTTCTTCCTGTTTCTTGCCTTCCTCGTCATCTCGCTCGTCGCAAGCTTGATGCGTCGCCGCACCTGAGATTTGTCAGAAACGACGTACGCATGGCATTGGAAAGGGAGTGGTTCGCCACTCCCTTTTTCGTTGTGCGGAGAGCGCCCCGAACAGCGAATTCCTGATCAGACCTGTTGCGGAACGTCTGGAAAATGCTGACATAGGCACGAAGACGCGACGCGCTGGGAACATGGAGTTGAGCACGATGAAGACGGATGTGGCGGTTCTGGGTGCGGGGATTGTCGGCCTGTCCACGGCGATCCATCTGGCACGGCGCGGAAAATCGGTTCTGCTCGTCGATCGCCGCGGGGCAGGGGAGGAGACCTCCTTCGGCAATGCCGGCCTCATCCAGCGCGAGGGCGTCGTGCCCTACGGCTTCCCGCATGATTTCGGCGCCCTGTTCCGCTATGCCCTGAACAACACGATCGACGCGCATTACCACCTGAAGGCCCTGCCGGGTCTGGTGCCGTTTCTGGTGCGCTACTGGTGGAATTCAGGCTTTACCCAGCACCAGCATATCGCAAGGCTCTATGCGCCGCTGATCGAGAACTCGATCACCGAACATGCCGACCTCATCAAGGCATCCGGTGCCGACAACCTCATTCAGCGCGATGGCTGGATGAAGGTTTTCCGCACGGATGCCGCCCGCGATGCTGCCTATAAGGAGGCCGAGCGCCTGTCGGCCGGCTTCGGCGTCAATCACCAGAAGCTGTCGCCGAGCGACGTCAAGGCACTAGAACCCTCGATCCGCATCGACCTTGCCGGCGGTCTGCGGTGGACCGATCCGTGGTCGATCCGCGATCCCCATAGCCTGAACAAGGCCTACCTCACCTATTTCCAGTCCCTCGGCGGGCGCCTGGTCGCTGGCGATGCCGCAACACTCGAGCACGTTCTGGAAGGCCCCGGCTGGCGCATCGCCTCGCCGGATGGACCGATCGAGGCGGCGGAGGTCGTCGTCGCCCTCGGTCCCTGGGCGGACACCGTCACCCGCAAGCTGGGTTACCGCTACCCGCTCGCGGTCAAGCGTGGCTACCATATGCATTACGGCACGCAGGAGGGCGAACGGTTGAACAACTGGGTGCTCGACGCCGAGAAGGGATACTTCCTCGCACCCATGCTGCGTGGAATCCGACTCACGACCGGCGCCGAGTTCGCGACCCGCGATGCGCCGAAGACGCCGGTGCAGCTCGCCCGTGCCGAGCGCGTCGCCCGCGACTTCTTCCCGCTCGCCGAGCGCCGCGACGAGGAGCCGTGGATGGGTGCGCGGCCCTGCACCCCGGACATGATGCCTATCATCGGCAAGGCACCGCGGCATGAAGGCCTGTGGTTTGCCTTCGGCCACGCCCATCACGGCATGACCCTCGGCCCCGTCACCGGCCGTGCGCTGGCCGAAAAGATGACCGGCGAACGCACGACCATCGTCGATCTCGGCCCCTATCGTCCGGAACGCTTCGTCGCCTGAGCCCACACCTTCGCAACGCCCGGTCCCATCAAACGACCTCGCAATGCGGACAAGTTTGTTTGATGTCGGACACGGAACGATAGGCCTCTGCTGCCGTTTCCCCGTCGCTGCACACGACAGACCGTCGTGGCCGCCATGACAGGCTGTCGTGGCCGCTACGAGAGGGATTGCCGGGGCACGGCGGCGGGAGATAGACATGCAAAAACAGATCGTTGAGATTGCCGGCGAAGCCGTCGGCACCTTGATGCCGCACGCGCACGGCTTACGCTTCATGGCCGTCAAATTCCACGTCTGGCCGCTGGATGGCGAGGTCTATGCCGATCCCGCCACAGCGCATCAGGCCGTCACCGCCCACATCGCCGCGACCCGCGAGGCCATGGCCGACCGCGTTCACTGATAGAGAGATCAGCGGAAAAAGAGGTCAGGGGTCGCTGTAACCGGACGCATGAATATCGAGCCGATAGGCACCGGGATCTGCAGAAAACACGAGGGCGCCTTCGACCTGAGACTGGGCGGGCACATAATCGATCGTCACCTCCCGCGTCTCCACCTCCTGCTTTTCACCATCCAGCAGCCGTCCCGTCACAGGCACGCCGGCAGCCGTCTTTTTGCCGGCGTTGGAGACGATGAAGGAAACCTCGAAGCCCTGCACCGTCGGCCTTTGTGCGGTGATGGTGATGCTAAGCTCTGGTGCCGCATCTTTGGCGGTCAGGCCGTGATAGAGGATCATGCCGGTCATGGTGGCGACGAGCGCGGTGGAGAGAAGACCGGTGGTCCACTCGATCCAATGCGGGTGGCGGCGAACGACCTTGCGGCGGGAACGTGCCATCAGAACCTCACAGGATCAGCCGTGCGGCCGCTGCGCCGATCGCTCCGGGAAAGCCGAGCACGATGGTGGACATCAAGGCCGGCATGGAGCCTGACCCGTCCAGCCTGCCGAAACTCCACAGGCAATAAAGGCTGACCAGCAGCGCGATGACATAGCCCGGCAGGGTGAACCGGATCAGCGCGTGCCATCCCGGCGTACCCTCCAGCTCGTGCCCACCTTTGAACGAGACGGCATAGACGAACGCATGCATGACGAGGATCGACAGGCCGATGGTGGCCAGCGCATGCCACGGCGTCATCTTGTAGGAGATCAGGATCATCTCTTCCGTCGGCGCCATGTTGAGGTTGAGAAACAGCGCACCCACCGCCATCATGAAAAGCTCGGCGCCATAGCCGCTGTCCGGCTCATCTTCCGCGTCGTCAGGGTCGGTGCCGAGCTGGCTGCGGCCGAGAAGCGCGCCGATACCAGCGGGAACGGCCTGCAACGCGATCTTGCCGAGGAAATCCTGCTCGGCCGTCTCCGGCGTCAGAAGCTTGAACAGAGTGAGGATCATCGCGCTGGCGAGAATGCCGATCGCATAGGCAATCATGGCATCGCGAATATCCTCGCGCCAAGAAAAAGTCTTCTCGAAACCGATGCGATGCGCGATGCCCACAAGCAGGGGCACAGTGATGACGAGAAGCAGAGCGAGCCGGAAGCGATCCATGGCAAAGCCGAAATCCCACATCTCCATTGTCATCTGCATGGGCAGGGCAAAGAGGAGCGCGCCTGCAATGCCGCGCCCAAGCCCGGTGACGAACGCGGTCGTATGAAACGGCGCCCCGCGCGCCTCGTCCACATCCTCCATCGTCACCCCCAACGCGCAAAACACAAAACTGCGCGGCCGAAAGGACCGCGCAGATAAAACATCCAAGGTTCATAGTCCGACACGCCGAGCGTAGGCAAATGCTTAAGCGGAGACGTCAGATAAGCTCTTTACACTTCGGCAGGATCTCAATCGTTCAACCCGCTCGGGAATGCCGCATCAACGGCAATCGTCGTCAGGTCGTTCCGCACCTTGGAGATGCCGGGAATGCGGTATGCAAGTTCCTCGACAGCACGACGATCGGCTGCCGTCTCGACCTCACCGGACAGTTCGGCAACGCCACGAAGAACTTTGATGTCGATGGCGGATGTGTCGATCTCATGCTCTTCAAGCGCATTGGAAAGCGCCTCTTCCATGCCGTCATCATCGGTATCGGCCTCCGGATCGTCCCGCAGGATATCCGGACCGCCATGGCCGATCCGAACCGTTTCGTCCGAGGTCTCGAAGCCAGGATTACCCGACTCGTCGAAACTCTCCGGCGTCTCGCCATAAGACCGGTTGGCGACATCGGTCGGCGAACCGGAGACTTCGTCGGCATAAGGCCAGCCGTCCTTTAGGTCGCGGTCTTCATAATCACGATAGTCTTCTTCACGGCGTGTGGTCTTCTCGATCATCGTCGGATCCTCGATCTGGTCGTTTCACCTGGGTAAACCGCTGAGCAACGCTTTGGTTCGACCGGACGGCTGATTATGTCCGGTCAACGGGTTTTCGCGCTCGCAGCGTCTACACGATAACAGCTGCTCAGCATGAGATGGGAGAGGAACCGGCGCCCACCATCGAGGTGCGGTCCAGCATTTCGCCCATATGAAGGAGACTGTCTGCATCCTTACTGGCCCGAGCAATACGTTCGGTGTGTGGAAGAAACGCACCACGAAAAAAGCGAGACCTTCCGGCCTCGCTTTCTCCATTCTCTCAAAGCACTTCCGAGCGTCACACCTGACTTACGGAGCGGTGCTTGGCGCAGTACCCGTTGCAGCCGGCGGCGCTACGGGGGTGACAGGAGCGGTCTCAGCCGGGGCAGTTGCCGCTGGCGGTGTCGCGGTCGGCGCCGTTGCAGGGGCCTGCGCACCGGTGGCGGCAGGCGCATCTGCGGCCGGCGGCGTCGCCGTTTGGCTGGCAGGTGCGGGCTGTATCGCCGTGTCGGACGCGTCATTCGACATTTCCGCAGGCAACCACACCAACAATGCCAGCACGAGACCGGCAAGCAGAATGATCAGAACCGGCCAGTTGCTGCGACGGGCCCGCGTGGTCGGCGCTGCTGGATCCAGCGGACGCTGTGCCAAGGGATCACCCATCGGTGCCGCCGTCACCGGGTCGATCCCGGCGGTTGGGCGCATTGTCGCCGCGTCCGTACGGGCAGCCTGCTCGGCTCTCGCCGCATCGTCGGCGGGCCAGGACGTGGGGTTTGCGGGGCGCTTTTCGTTCGGATCAAAACGCTGGTTCATGACAGCTTCCTCCTTATGGTTTCGCCGAATACCGGCACATGCAGAGAAAACGCGCTGTCGAAGCTTAAGTTCCTGACAGACGCCCCGGGCTCGTTCGCCAAGCGCGGCGAGCGCAAAAATCGAGCGGCAAAGTCCTCCCCTGCCGCTTGCTTCTCACCGTTCGACATCACTCTTGAGAAAAACCTCAGTCCTGCTCACGCGCACCTGGCGTCGCTTCCCGCTGATCGGCATCCTCCAGATCGGAACGCACCAGAAAAACGTCCCCCTTCAACCGAACCGCCTCCCGACGCGCAGCCGCCGAAATCACATCATCCGGCTCCACATCATCCCCATCCTTGTCTCTCAACTCCGCCTCACTCCCGATCGGTGTCACATCCTCGTCATGAATATCGAGATTACGGTCCGTATGACCCTCTTCGCCAGCCCTGCCTTTGTCGGCCATGTCGCTTCTCCTTGGTTTCCTGATCGAAAACGCTGGTGGGAAGCCAATGTTCCGGGAAGGGATGGCGGCCTCGTCCCATCAGCAGGTTGTCGGCAACGCACGGGAGTTCGGGATAGAAATGCACGCCACTTAGAGCCGCATGGCATCAGATCGCCGTTGACGCCGAACAGGGTTGGCGCGACGAAAAAACTAGAAAAAATGGAATTTAACAAGATTTGGCTGGGGAACCTGGATTCGAACCAGGACTAACGGAGTCAGAGTCCGTGGGTCTACCGTTAACCTATTCCCCAACGCGCGGGCTGTGCCCGTCGGTGTGCCGGGCTTATAGACAAAAGGAGGCGGGATGCAAAGGGGGTTTTTGAAAAACTTTGCGGGATGGTCGAATGGGGTGGTTTTTCGATCGGGACCGGACGGCGCTTGGGTGGAACATGCGGGTTTTGTAGGGTGGATTGTCGTTTGGGAAAAAGCAGTTGGCGAAAGGCGGGCGCGCTGGTAGAGTCGGGGCAACGAAAATCGAGAGAGCGTCTTGAGCGACCTGTAAGGCTTCGCGCGACGCGGTGGTAAGATCAGTGAAAGACCCCGAGCACGGCGATACGCCGTATGAGAGCGGGGCGTCGGCAGCGGCCGGAAACCAGGGGCAATCCATCCCCGGGTCCGGCAAAGCCAAGCGCAGGCGTCGTAAGGCGGCGCGCAAGGGCTCCGCACATGCCAGCTCCCCACATAACCAAGGCCCCTCCGTATCCGGAGCAGGCCATTCCGGGCAGACCGTTCTGGACGGCGAACCCGTGCGCAAACGCAAGCGGCGGCGGCGGACGAAGTCCGCTTCTCCAGGCTCTGCGCAGGGGCGTGGCGCTTTGCATGGCGATGGTGCGGTTCACGGCGCCGACATCAAGGCGTCCGGTTCGGACGCGCATGTTCGCGGCCCTCAAACACAGGATGGCCCGGCACGCGATGGAGATGCGCATCGCAGCGTCGCCTTCGAGGGTTCGCGTCACGCTTCCGGTCGCCGGTCGGGCGAGCGGCGGGACGAAGTGGGCGGCCATGGTCATGTGGTTGGCGGCGTGAGTGCTACAGCACAGGATGCAGGTGGTGCGGCCGGTGCTTCGCGCAGCCATCCCGATGGCGGATCGGCGGCACAGGGCGCGCCCACTGGCAACGGTTCGAAGCCCGGGCAGGGACGCGGGGCAGAACCGGCCGGCAAAGGCCACCGCAATCACAAGCATCGTCATCGCCGTAATGCCCAGGCGCGTCCGCTGCAGGGCACGGATGTCGTAAGGTCCGGGCGCGACCGCGTCGGCGCGCCCAGTAGCGACGGTCGCGCGTCGGCGGGGCAGAGGCAGGGCCGCAATCCGGGCGTCCAGGGCGGTGCCGGGACGGCGGCGCATTCGGATTCCGGTTCGCAGGCTGGCGCGTCCGGTCGCCCGGTGTCGCAGCAAAGCGGCCATTCCGGGCATCAGCGTTTCGAACAGGGCACCAATCAGGGCGGAGCCCGTGGTGGCCCGCACACGGGCGCCCCGATCAACAAGACATCCGGTCATGCGGGCCACGGGCGCGGCGCCCATGGTGCAGGGCAGGGCGGGCATCATGGATCGGCTGCGGAGGGCGGGTACTTCGCGCGGCCCGGCTCTAACGCCGGAAACCGTGCCGCAGCCTCCAACGGGCGCATGGATACGTTCGAGAGCGATGATTCCGGACCGCCGCCGCTGTATGCGGCGCTCGATCTCGGCACCAACAATTGTCGCCTGCTGATCGCGCAGCCGACGCGACCGGGGCAGTTCCGCGTCGTGGATGGCTTCTCCCGGATCGTTCGGCTCGGCGAGGGCCTTGCGGCCAGCGGACGCCTGTCCGAGGATGCCATGAACCGCTCGGTCGAGGCGCTGAAGATCTGCGCGGCGAAGCTTGGGCACCGCAACATCCGGCGTGCCCGGCTGATCGCGACCGAAGCCGCCCGTGCTGCCGAAAACGGCGTGATCTTCATGGAGCGCGTGTCTGCGGAAACCGGGCTCGAGCTCGAGATCATCGACCGGGAAACCGAGGCGCGGCTCGCCGTGTCCGGCTGCGCATCGCTGGTCGGGCGCGAGGCGCGCTCCGTGGTGCTGTTCGATATCGGCGGCGGCTCGTCGGAAATCGCCGTGCTGCACATCGGCGACAACAGGTCGAGCCGGCTTGCCAATCACATCACCCACTGGACCTCGCTGCCGGTCGGCGTGGTCACGCTGTCGGAGCGCCACGGCGGACGCGACGTCACGCCGGAAAGCTTCGAGGGCATGATCCGCGAAGTCTCCGGCATGCTCGATCGCTTCGACTGCCCGGAGATCGAGGCCGTCCGCGCGGCGGATGATTTTCACCTCATCGGCACGTCCGGCACGGTCACCACGCTCGCCGGCGTCCATCTCGACCTGCCGCGCTACGACCGCCGCCGGGTGGATGGGCTCTGGCTGTCGGACGACGAGGTCTCCGCCATGCAGGCGCGTCTGCTCTCCTGGGATTTCGCGGCGCGCGCCGCCAATCCCTGTATCGGGCCGGATCGGGCGGATCTCGTTCTGGCCGGCTGTGCCATTCTGGAAGCCATTCGCCGGCGCTGGCCGTCGACCCGCATGCGGGTTGCCGATCGCGGGCTGCGCGAGGGCCTTTTGACGGATATGATGGCCGATGATGGCGTCTGGCGCCGCGGTCGAGGCCGCCGCCTGTCGCGTCCCGGCCCACAAACTGGCTCCGAGGAGGGCCGAAGCTCATGACCAAGCCCCCCATCGGCGGCAATCGGACCGGACGCAAACTCGGGCAGAGGGTGAAGAAGGGCAAGCTGAAGGCGTCGTCGCGGCGCTGGATCGAGCGCCACATCAACGACCCCTATGTGCAGCGCGCCCAGTTGGAAGGCTATCGCGCCCGCGCGGCCTTCAAGCTCTTGGAGATCGACGAGAAGCACAAGATCCTGACCGGCGCCAAGCGCATCATCGATCTGGGCACGGCCCCCGGCAGCTGGTCGCAGATCGCCGCCAAGGTCACGAGCTCTACGGATACGGACCCGCGCGTGGTGGCGATCGATTTTCTCGACGTCGATCCGCTGCCCGGCGTCATCATCCTGAAGCTCGATTTCCTCGATCCCTCCGCGCCCGACGCCATTATGGATGCGCTGGGCGGCACGCCGGATCTCGTGCTCTCCGACATGGCGGCCCCCACCACGGGCCACCGCCAGACCGATCATATCCGCACCATGCACCTCTGCGAGGTTGCAGCCCACTTCGCCATCGATGTGCTCGGCCCCGGCGGGCACTTTCTCGCCAAGACCTTCCAGGGCGGCACGGAGCGCGAGCTTCTCAACCTGCTGAAGCAGAATTTCCGCCAGGTCCTGCACATCAAGCCGGCATCGTCCCGCGCCGAATCGGTCGAGATGTTCCTACTGGCAAAGGACTTCAAGGGCCGGCGCGAGGGCATCTCGGATCACGACGATCTTCGGGCGGAAGGTCAGACCTTTCGGGACGAGCGCGAGGATGTGACGGAACACGACGACGAGGGCTGAGCGGATGCTGTTCTACGTCACCGTCGGTTCGAACGATCCGGTCCGCGCAGGCACGTTCTACGATGCTGCGCTGGCCCCTCTCGGACTGGTCCGCCGGCAGGAAAGCGGCGCCGATATCGGCTATGCGCATCCCGATGACAGCCGGTGCCGCCTCTGGGTCGTCGCGCCCTATGCCGGGCGACCGGCAAGCTTCGGCAATGGCGTGACGATCGCACTGGAAGCAGCCGGCCGTGCGGCGGTGGATTCGTTTCATGCGGAAGGCCTTCGGATGGGCGGCACATGCGAAGGCGCGCCGGGCCTTCGGCCGTTTCATGCCTCGTTTTACGCCGCCTTCCTGCGCGATCCCGATGGCAACAAGATCGCTGCGGTTTGCGAACGCGCAGAGTAGTTACTTCCCCCCAAGCGACTCCAGCTGTGCCTCACCCTTCTCCCGCGCTGCGGCGCCGTGGCCGGACACTTCGGCGCCGGCGGTTTTCGCCATGCCGATGAAGGGGATGACGGAGGTGAGGGTGATGGCGGAGATCAGCATGAAGGCGAGCTGGAAATCGCCGAGTTCCAGCTGCGTGCCGGTCCAACGGTTTTCCACTTCCAGAATAGCACCGGCCACGGCGACGCCGAGCGCCAGGCTCATCTGTTGCAGCACGGCGCTCATGGCGGTCGCCTTGCTGGCCATGGCGTCGGGAATGTCGGCGAAGGAAAGCGCGTTGATGCTGGTGAAGAAGAACGAGCGGGCAAAGCCGGCGATCAGCAGCACGAGGCACATGACGATATAGGGCGTGGCCGGCGTGAAGAGGCCGTTGACGAAGGTCAGGACGGTGCCGATCAGCGCCGCGATGATCAGCGTCGTGCGAAAGCCGGCGAAAACGAGCACGCGCTTGGCGAAGAACTTCGTCGTCAGCGCGCCGATGGCGCCGACGAAGGTGATCATGCCCGACTGGAACGGCGACAGGCCGAAGCCCACCTGCAGCATCAGCGGCATGAGGAAGGGAATGGCACCGATGGAAATGCGGAAGAGCGTGCCGCCGATGGCCGCGGCGCGAAAGGCGCTGTCCTTGAAAAGGTTAAGATCGAGCAGCGGTGCCGGGTGGTGCCGGGCGTGGCGAACGTAGAGAAAGCCGCAGAGAATGCCGATGCCCGCCGCAATCGCGCCGACGCTCGGCGGCAGGGCCGGCAGGCTCATCACCGATAGGCCGAACATGGTGCCGGAGGCGGCGATGGCGCTGAGGAAGAAGCCGGTGACGTCGATCGGTGGCGGGCGGTCGCTGACGACCTCGGGAAGGTAGATGCCCGACAGGATATAGCCGAGAATGCCGACCGGCACGTTGATGATGAAGATCCAGTGCCAGGAGAAGTAGGTGGTGATGAAGCCGCCGAGCGGCGGGCCGGCCAGCGGCCCCGTCAGTGCGGGAATGCTGAGCAGCGCCATCGCGCTCACCAGTTCGCTGCGCTGCGTGCTGCGCACCAGCACCAGCCGCGCCACGGGCGTCATCATCGCGCCGCCCATGCCCTGCAGGAAGCGCGCGCCGACGAAGGAGACGAGATCGCCGGAGATGGCGCAGAGAATGGAGCCGACGATGAACACGAGGATGGCCGAGCGGAAGATGCGCTTGGCGCCGAACCTGTCGGCCATCCAGCCGCTTAAGGGAATGAAGATCGCAAGCGACACCATGTAGGAGGTCAGCGCCAGCTTGAGCGTGATCGGACCGACGCCAAGGTCGCGGGCGATGGCGGGCAGGGAGGTCGCGATGACCGTGGAGTCCATCTGCTCCATGAAAAGAGCGACGGCGAGGATCAGCGGAACGATGCGGTTCATGCGAAGGCAAGCCTTTTCGACGGCCTCTTGGGCGCCCGGCGGAGAATACCGGGAATGGCCGCTACGGTAGGGGAGCAGATGCCGGTGCGCGGGGGCGTGCGGTCTTGCGAGGTTGTATGGCGAGGGAGATAGAAACGGAAACACGAAAGTCCCGTGTCCCGTCTCACGCAATAGTCAACTTCCTGTGAAGGCGTAACGCGCGTTCTGTCAAGGCGTGCGTCTTGCGCTACCTTGGGCGCTTCTGCCGGCGGATCACGCACGATGCGGGACGGCTCATGGCTGCGCTTCATGGTCGGATACGGACGACCACCCTCTGCTACCGACCTTGATGTTCAAAGACAAAGGAAACGATCGATGCACGGATTTTCCCTCGGCCGACGCGCCCTCTTTGCTGCAACCGCCATCGGCGCGCTGGCCGCGCCCCTCATCATGAAGCGCGCTGCCTTTGCGCAGGATGCGGCCGGAAAGGGTGCGAAGGAAACGCCGAAGGCCACGACGGGCGGCAAGAGCTCGAGCTTCAGGCTCGGCGATTTCACCATCACCGTCGTTAGCGACGGTCTGCGGCTCGCCGACAAGCCGAGCGAGACCTTCGGCATCGACCAGCCGCCGGAGGCTGTCGCCGCACTTCTGGAAAAGAACTTTCTGCCGACCGATCGCTTTGCCAACGGCTTTTCGCCTGTGGTCGTGGAGACCGGGTCGGAGGTCGTGCTGTTCGACACCGGCAATGGCGAGGCAGGACGCGCCGCCGGCACCGGCCTGCTGCTGGAGGGCCTGCGGACGGTTGGCTATCCGCCGGAAAGCATCACGCTCGTGGTTCTCACCCACATGCATGGCGATCATATCAACGGCCTCATGGATGGCGGCAAGCCGGCCTTTCCCAATGCGCGCTATGTGATGGGCGAAACGGAACTCGCCTTCTGGAAGGATCCGGCCCGCGTGGGTTCGCCCGCCGAGGGCGGGCACAAGGCGGTGCTGAAGAATGTCGTGCCGCTGGTGGAAAAGGCGACGCTGATCGGCGATGGTGCCGACGTCGCATCGGGAATAACCGCCATGGCTGCTTTCGGTCACTCGCCCGGCCACATGGTCTTCCGCGTCTCCTCGCAGGGCAAGGATCTCATGCTGACGGCCGATACGGCCAATCACTATGTCCTCTCGCTCCAGCAGCCGGATTGGCAGGTGAAGTTCGACATGGACAAGGAAAAGGCCGCAGCGTCACGCCGCAAGGTGTTCGACATGGTGGCCTCCGAGCGGCTGCCCTTCATCGGCTACCACATGCCGTTCCCGGCCGTTGGCTATGCCGAAAAGCTGGACGCCGGCTACCGCTTCGTGCCGGCGTCGTATCAGCTGTATCTCTGACGGTTGATGGCCTGCGTCCTTGGACGCGGGCAGCCCGTCAGGCGGCGTACATTTCGTCGCGCAGCGAGCGCAGCATGCCGGTCATGCGGTCGCGAATATCGTCTTCCAGGAAGATCACGCCAGCGGCTTCGAAGTCGCTGTGCAGCCGGTCGATGACGCCGTTCGGGTTCTCCACGCCGGCATCCACGATCCCGCGGGCATAGGCTTCGGCATCCGGTGTGTCGATCATGACGGCGGCCCACAGGCCGATCAGCGCGTTACGGCGCGCTTCGGCGCGAAAGGTCAGTTCTTCTTCACGTACAAAACGTGTTTCCTGAGCGTGGGCTCGCTTGCGCAGTGCGGTCATCTTGTCGGTCCCTGTTTTTCTCTGTTTCGCCGGTCGCCCTTCTTCCGAGGCGCCGTGAGGAGAGGTCTACCGGACGCAGCTTAATTCCGATCCAAAAGGCACGGCTAATAGAATCTGAAAATGCTTCTCCACCGGTCTTGCGGGACCGCTCCGGGCTCGCCGGGCTTTTTCTGTTTCCATCCCGTCACATCCGTGTTACGTGCCCTCGCCAACTTCCATGAAACACTTGCCGTCATTCCCCTCCCAGGATGACCGGCAGGCGACGCTCCCGCCGGAACCCCGTCCGTCCGGGCGCCTTTCACATTTTTAAAGGAATTGGCCCATGGCGCGCATCATCGAAACGGCTACCGGTCTGGAGGCTCTGACCTTCGACGACGTCCTCCTGCAGCCCGGTCACTCCGAGGTCATGCCGGGCCAGACCAACATCGCCACCCGCATCGCCCAGGATATCGAGCTCAACCTGCCGATCCTCTCGTCCGCCATGGATACGGTGACGGAAGGCCGTCTTGCCATCGCCATGGCCCAGGCCGGCGGCATCGGCGTCATCCACCGCAATCTCTCGCCGGTCGAGCAGGCCGAGCAGGTCCGTCAGGTCAAGAAGTTCGAGAGCGGCATGGTCGTCAACCCCGTGACGATCGGCCCGGAAGCAACGCTTGCCGACGCGCTCGGCCTGATGAAGACCTACGGCATCTCTGGCATTCCGGTCGTCGAGAATGCTGGCAAGGGCAACAAGCCCGGCCGCCTCGTCGGCATCGTCACCAATCGCGACGTCCGTTTTGCCTCCGATCCCGGTCAGCGCATCTATGAGCTGATGACGCGCGAAAACCTCATCACGGTGAAGGAAAACGTCGACCAGCAGGAAGCCAAGCGCCTGCTGCACACCCACCGCATCGAGAAGCTGCTGGTGGTGGATCCCGATGGCCGCTGTGTCGGCCTGATCACGGTCAAGGACATCGAGAAGTCGCAGCTGAACCCCAATGCTTCCAAGGATGCGCAGGGCCGCCTGCGGGCCGCAGCCGCCATTTCGGTCGGCGATGACGGGGTCGAGCGCGCCGAACGCCTGATCGATGCCGGCATCGACCTCATCGTCATCGACACGGCGCATGGCCACTCCCAGCGCGTTCTCGATGCCGTCACGCGCGTCAAGACCATGTCGAATTCGGTTCGCATCATGGCCGGCAACGTGGCGACCGCCGATGGCACCAAGGCGCTGATCGACGCCGGCGCCGACGCCGTCAAGGTCGGTATCGGCCCGGGCTCCATCTGCACCACGCGCATCGTCGCCGGCGTCGGCGTGCCGCAGCTGGCCGCTATCATGTCGGCCGTCGAGGCCGCCCGCGCAGCCGATATCCCCGTCATCGCCGATGGCGGCATCAAGTTCTCGGGCGACCTTGCCAAGGCCATCGCGGCCGGCGCTTCGGCCGTCATGATCGGCTCGCTGCTGGCCGGCACGGATGAAAGCCCGGGCGAAGTCTTCCTGCATCAGGGCCGCTCCTTCAAGGCCTATCGCGGCATGGGCTCGGTCGGCGCCATGGCGCGCGGCTCTGCGGACCGCTACTTCCAGGCGGAAGTGCGCGACACGCTGAAGCTCGTGCCGGAGGGTATCGAGGGCCAGGTGCCGTACAAGGGCCCGGTCTCCGGCGTCCTTCACCAGCTGGCCGGCGGTCTCAAGGCCTCCATGGGCTATGTCGGCGGCAAGACCCTGAAGGACTTCCAGGATCGCGCCACCTTCGTCCGCATCTCGGGTGCGGGCTTGCGCGAAAGCCATGCCCACGACGTGACGATCACCCGCGAAAGCCCCAACTATCCCGGCGCGTGATTGTTAGAGTTTGTCAGGGATAAGTGGAATCCGGTTATCCCGAAGAGACAAACGACAATAAGGGAATCCAGAGTATGGCTGGTTCAGAATGAACCTGACAGACTCTGGAATCTGCTGAACTCGGGAGGGGAGCCGCACGCAAACCGCGCGGCTCCCTTTCCTTTAGCAGGGCCTCACCTACTTCTCCCGGACATATCGAACCGATCATCAGGCGAGGAGAACAAGCCGCATGACCAACACCGCCATGATCTGGCCCGTGATCGCGCAAGTCCTGCTGGTCTACATCGTCTATGGCCTGATGGGAAAACGGCGCTTCGGCGCGGTGCGGCAGGGGACGGCGCGGGCTCGCGATTTCCTGATCCCGTCGGTCGAGCCGGAAACGAGCGCGACGGTGGCGCGCAATCTCACCAACCAGTTCGAGCTTCCCGTCCTCTTCACCCTCGTTTGCACGCTTCTCTATGTCACGGAAGGCGTGTCCATCCTGACGGTCTCCGCGGCATGGCTCTTCGTCCTCTCCCGCTATGGCCATGCCTTCGTGCACGTCACCTCCAACCGGCTGATGCTCCGCCACCGACTGTTCGTCGCCGGCTTTTTCCTCAATGCGCTGCTCTGGCTGCTGCTCGCGATCCACATCGTCTGATCGTTCGGCACATTTCCCGGACCTGCCGGCTTTACCCCGTGCGCGAAGCGATTATCGTCCAAGCTGTGGCCACGACCACCGGGCATTGAGGGAGAGCAACATGAAACTGAAAGACAAGGTTTGCATCGTCACCGGCTCTGCCAGCGGTATCGGCCGGGCCATCGCCGCGCGATACGTCGCCGAAGGCGCCCGCGTCGCCATCGCCGACCTGAAGCGGGAGGCATCCGACGCCACCGCCGCGGACCTCACCGCCTCCGGCCCCGGCGAAGCCATCGGCCTTGCCATGGACGTGACGTCGGAGGCGGCGGTCAATGCCGGCGTTGCCGCTGTGGTGGAAAAATGGGGCCGCGTCGATGTGCTCGTCTCCAATGCCGGCGTCCAGATCGTCCACAGAATCGAGGATTTCCCGTTCGAGGACTGGAAGAAGATGCTGTCCATCCACCTCGACGGCGCCTTCCTCACCACCAAGGCCTGCATGCCGCACATGAAGCGCCAGGGCGGCGGCGCGCTGATCTACATGGGCTCCGTCCACTCGCACGAAGCCTCGCCGCTGAAGTCGGCCTATGTCACCGCCAAGCACGGCCTGCTCGGTCTCGCGCGCGTGGTTGCCAAGGAAGGCGGCCCGCATGGGGTGCGCTCCAACGTCATCTGCCCCGGCTTCGTCAAGACGCCGCTGGTGGAAAAGCAGATCCCGGAACAGGCGAAGGCGCTGGGCATTTCGGAGGAAGAGGTCGTCAAGCGCGTCATGCTGGGCGGCACTGTCGATACCGAGTTCACGACCATCGAGGATGTGGCGAATGTCGCGCTGTTCCTGGCCGGCTTTGAGACCAATGCCCTGACCGGCCAGTCGCTGATGGTCAGCCACGGCTGGGGCATGCGTTAGGTTTTTCAGCTCATTCGAGCAGCTTCGCCGAGGCGTCGATGACGACCTCGGCGAGCGCCCGGTGATCGGCGGTCCGGCGCGACCGGCCACGCCAGACGAGCCCGATCTGCCGCGATGGCTGCGGCTCGGCAAAGGGCACGATGCGCATGCGGCTGCGCCCACGCTCCTCCTTCACCGCAATCTCCGGAATGAGCGTGATGCCCATGCCATGGCTCACCATCTGCAGCAGCGTCGCCATGGAGGTTGCACCGTAATTCGCCACCCGCCGCCCGGCCGAGGCACCGCAGACGGCCAGCGCCTGGTCGCGCAGGCAGTGGCCTTCCTCCAGCAGCAGCAACCGGTCGACATCCACCTGCGCCTCCGTCATCGGCGACATCAGCACGGTGCTCTCGTCGTCCGCCGTGGCGATGAGGAACCGGTCCTGAAACAGCAGCAGCGTTTCCAGCGTCTCCTCGTTCTGCGGCAGCGCCACGATGGCGCAGTCGAGCCGCCCGGCCTTTACATCATCGACGCAGCCCGACGTCAGCAACTCGCGCAGCTCGATCTCGAGCTTGGGAAACCGCTCCCGCAGCATGGGGATCAGCACCGGCACCAGATAGGGCGCGACCGTGGGGATGATGCCGAGCCGCAACCGCCCTTCGAGAATGCCGGTGACCTGCCGCGCCCGGTCGTAGAGGGCATCGACCGCCCGCAAAATCGCCTGCACCTCCGGTAGCAGAGCCTCTCCCTGCCGCGTCAGCAGCGCGCCCGCGCGGTTGCGCTCGAAGAGGGCGACGCCGAGGTCCTTCTCCATCTCGGCGATCTGCGCCGAAAGCGCCGGCTGGCTGACATTGACCATCTCGGCCGCGCGGCCGAAGTGGCGCGTGGTGGCGAGGGCATCGAAATAGCGCATTTGTCGGACGGTGAGCATGATCGGAATTTCCTATCGAACATTACAAGAAATACAATTGGAAATTATCGATCCCGGATGCGAGAAGAGGATCTGGCGTCTGATATCTGACGCATGTCGCATTTTCGGCATGTTGGACGATCAAGATGAGCTTCAGGCCCAACGGCCGGAGAGGCTCCAGAGGCCTTGCAAGCGGAATTGGGTGAGCAAGCTCGATAAGAGTCCTGCGAGCCAAACGTGCCGGAGCGCCCATGTGCCTCGGCGATGAACGAGCGGGACCGGTGTGACCGAGCCCGACATGTCCAGACAGGAGGACGAAATGACTGATCGCCCGACAATGACGACGACCGCCGGCGCGCCCGTGCCGGACAACCAGAACTCGCTGACGGCCGGCCCCAAGGGCGGCATCATGCTTCAGGATTACCAGCTGATCGAAAAGCTGGCCCACCAGAACCGCGAGCGTATTCCGGAACGCGCCGTGCACGCCAAGGGCTGGGGTGCCTATGGCACGCTGAAGATCACCGGCGACATTTCCAAATACACCAAGGCCGCCGTTTTCCAGCCGGGTGCGGAAACCCCGATGCTCGCCCGCTTCTCCACCGTTGCCGGTGAGCAGGGTGCAGCCGACGCCGAGCGCGACGTGCGCGGCTTCGCACTGAAGTTCTACACGTCCGAAGGCAACTGGGACCTCGTCGGCAACAACACGCCTGTGTTCTTCGTCCGCGACCCCTACAAGTTCCCGGACTTCATCCACACGCAGAAGCGCCACCCTAAGACCAACCTGCGTTCGGCAACGGCCATGTGGGACTTCTGGTCGCTCTCGCCGGAAAGCCTGCATCAGGTCACCATCCTGATGTCCGACCGCGGCTGTCCGACCTCGCCGTTGCACATGAACGGCTACGGTTCGCACACCTTCTCGTTCTGGAACGATGCTGGCGAACGCTACTGGGTAAAATTCCACTTCAAGACCCAGCACGGCCACAAGTTCTACACGAACGAAGAGTCCGAGCAGGTCATCGGCAAGACGCGCGAATCCTATCAGGAAGCGCTGTTCGGCTCGATCGAGGAAGGCAACTATCCGCGCTGGACCGTTCAGGTTCAGATCATGCCGGAACTGGATGCCGACAAGACCTCGTACAACCCGTTCGACCTCACCAAGGTCTGGCCGCACAGCGAATATCCGCCGATCGAAATCGGCACGATGGAGCTGAACCGCAACCCGGAAAACTACTTCGCCGAAGTCGAGAACGCCGCCTTCTCGCCGTCGAACATCGTTCCCGGCATCGCGTTCTCGCCGGACAAGATGCTGCAGGCCCGCGTGTTCTCCTATGCCGACGCACACCGTCATCGCCTCGGCACGCATTACGAGCACATCCCGGTCAACCAGCCGAAGAACCCGGTCCATCACTACCATCGCGATGGCCAGATGAACACGTTCGGCGGCATTCGCACCGGTAACCCGGATGCCTATTACGAGCCCAACTCGTTCAACGGCCCGGTCGAACAGCCCGCAGCCGTCGAACCGCCGCTGCGGATCGATGGAGACATGGCCCGCTTCAACCACCGCGACGGCAACAACGACTACGTCCAGGTGACGGCGCTGTTCAACCTGTTCGACGCCGACCAGAAGGCCCGCCTGTTCTCCAACATCGCGGCCGCGATGGGCGGCGTCCCCGGCGAGATCGTCGAGCGCCAGCTTGCCCACTTCAAACTGGTCCACCCCGACTACGAAGCCGGCGTCCGCGCCGCGCTCAACAAGGCGCACGGCTACCAGGCCGATACCATCAGCGCCGACCAGCCCGCCGCCGCCGAATAATCGGCGTCAGGAGTTTGGTATCAAGGAACCGGGAGCGGAGACGCTTCCGGTTTTTTGCTGTGGGGTGGGAAGTAGGAAGAAAGACCCTCTCTGGCCTGCCGGCCATCTCCCCCACAAGGGGGGAGAAGACTCGTGGTTGGCTGACCGCTTAACGATTGTACCTCTTTTGAGGAAAAGGGAGTTCAGCCCAGGATCTTCTCCCCCCTTGTGGGGGAGATGCCCGGCAGGGCAGAGAGGGCCTTCCTTTCTATTTTTCTATCTCAACACCTCAAACGACCTCAACCATGCTCCACCGCCGCCGCCGCACCAGCTGCCTCCGCGCTGGCCTCCGCCTCGCTCTTCACCCCATTGAAAAACGCATTCAGCGAAACCGAAGCGATGGCCGCCAGCAGGATGCCGGACTCCAGCAGCGGGTGCAGGTCATGCGGCAGGGCCTTGAAGAAGGTGGGGGCGACGATCGGGATCATGCCGAAGCCGACGGAGATGGCGACGACGAAGAGGTTGTTGGCGTTGGTGCGGAAATCGACGGTCGCGAGGATGCGGGCGCCCGTGGCGGCGATCATGCCGAACATTACGAGACCGGCGCCGCCGAGCACCACCTGCGGCACGGCTTCCACCAGCGCCGCCATCTTCGGCAGGAGGCCGAGCACGATGAGGATGCCGCCGCCCGCTATCGTCACCCAGCGGCTGCGCACGCCGGTGACGCCGACGAGCCCGACGTTCTGGGAGAACGAGGTGTAGGGAAAGGTGTTGAAGATGCCGCCGATCAGCGTGCCCAGGCCGTCGGCGCGCAGGCCGCGTGTCAGCGCTTCGCGGGTGATCTTCCGGCCGGTGATGTCGCCGAGCGCCAAGAACATGCCGAGCGATTCGATCATCACCACGATCATGACGATGCACATGGTGATCGAGGGCACGAGGTGGAACTGCGGCATGCCGAAGTGAAACGGCAGGATGACGCCGACCCAGGCGGCCTGGCCGACCTTGTCGAAATGCATCATGCCAAGCGCTCCTGCCAGCACGCAGCCGGCGACGATACCAAGGAGAACCGCGATGTTGCGGGCAAAACCCGATGTCCAGCGCAGCAGCGCGAGGATGACGAGGAGCACGAAGAAGGCAACGGCCAGTCCCGGCAGCTGCGCATAGTTCGGGTTGGGAAAGGCGCCGGGTACACCATCGACCACCTTCATCATCGTCGGCTGCCCGCCACCGGCCCAGTTGATGCCGACCCGCATCAGCGAGAGCCCGATGACGAGGATGATGGTGCCGGTGACGACGGGCGGAAACAGCGGTAGCAGCCGCGAGATGAATGGCGCGACGAGGATGCCGAAGAGGCCGGCGACGATGACCGAGCCGAAGATGCCGAGCAGCCCCACATCCGGTGCGTTCGCCATCGAGAGCATCGGCCCGAGCGAGGCGAAGGTCACGCCCATCATCACCGGCAGGCGAATGCCGACCCCGGGAAAGCCGAAGCACTGGATGAGAGTGGCGATGCCGCAGGCAAAGAGGTCCGCGCTGATGAGGAAGGCGACCTCCTCCGGCGCAAGATTGAGCGCGCGGCCGACGATCAGCGGCACGGCCACGGCGCCCGCATACATCACGAGCACATGCTGCAGCGCCAGCGGCGCAAGAAGGGTGGGGGCAAGCTTCTGGTCGACGGGATGGACTGAGGCGGTCATGGATCGCTCCGCTACGGCATCGCCCGCTCGCAAATGCTGGAACACCCCACGAGAAAGCCATGCACCGGTTTCAAGATCCGCAGCAGAATGCCCTGACGATGGACACGGCGTGCTGCAGGCAGGCTCGAATATGCGATCAGGGTTCGACTGTCCGGCTTTATCAGCGCCTCCGCCACCCTTCGGCTACGCAGATCCCGATATCCTCGAGGCTCATCGGCTGCGAACGCCGATGCACCCGAAAATGCCGTCACTCCCGTCTTCCCGATTCCATGTCTGCTAGACACCCGGTGTGCGACACATGCCGCGCATCAGGCCCCCAGAATGCTGCCGGGAACCGCTGCCAGCCCCCGTCGAAGTCAGTATGGCGCAGGTCGCGGAATGCGTCCAGAGGTTGATGTCGGGATGTGGATATCTTTGAAAGGGAGGCTTCGGGTGCCTACCAGCCGGAGAGAAGCTGGTTCTGCCGGGCCCGGGGAATGCGCGTGAGGCCTTTGAGGTCGCCGTCCAGATCGTCGCCCGTCACCTGCGGCGTGATGTTGTCGAGGCAGGCGGTGATGTGGTTGCTGATGGCGGTGGAGAGCGACGGCGAGAGGCCCGGCCGCTTCATGATGCCGATCTGCACGGGGGCGAGCGCGGGAAAGCCGTCCGCTTGGCTCAGCACCTTCATGCCGCTGCGAAGTGCGGATTCCGGCAGCACGGAAACGGCCATGCCGGCGAGGACGGCGGCTGCGACAACCGTCGAGGACCAGCTCGTGAACAGGATGTTGTATTCCTTGCCGGTCGCATCCAGCGCCGAGCAGGCGGCTTGGCGCCACTGGCAATCGCGCTTTCCCACGGCCAGCGGCACCGAGGCATTTTCCGACAGGGGATGATTGGCCGAACTCACCCAGCAGAGCGGCTCCGTGCGCACGACGTCGGACGCGCGAATACGCGGATTGTGGGTGACGAGCGCGATATCGAGCTCGCCGCGCGCGATCTTCTCGGCGAGGTCCACCGAGGGTTCGCAGACGATGAAAAGCTCGACATTCGGATGGGTCTTGGCAAAGCGAACGATGATTTCCGGCATGTAACGGTCGGCATAGTCGTCGGGCGTGCCGATGCGCAGCGTGCCCTCCAGCCGGTTGTCGTCGAAGGCGGCGACGGCCTCGTTGTTGAGGCGGATCATGCGGCGGGCATAGTTGAGCAGCTTTTCGCCCTCGGTCGTCAGCCGGTTGCCGCGCCCGTCCTTCGCAAACAGCGCCTTGCCGATCCGCTCTTCCAGCCGACGCATCTGCATCGACACGGCCGATTGCGTCTTGAACACCCGCTCGGCCGCCCGGGTAAAGCTTCCCGTGTCGGCGATGGCGACGAAAGTCTGGAGCTGGTCGAGGTCGAGAGGAGAGGCCATGGCGGTGCCTATAAGTTTGTTTGATGAATACCATTAGAAACATTCGTTGGACTGATCAATATCGATTTGCGACTGTCGGGCTGCAAACAACGTCTTCTTAACCCCCGCAGCGCCAATGCTTCGGTCAACCTCCATCCAACCTGTGTCCGCTCAAGGACGTGGGATGTCCGACCCGTGCCTTTTCAGGAGCAAAGCCAATGCGCACGCCAGATACCGCCCTTGATCTCACCCTCGCCGGCAAGCCGGCCGTGCTGCGCCTGTCCGCACTGACGCAGGGTCTCGTGACGGTTTGGCGCCTCCTGAAGAACCACCGCGCTGCAGGCCATCTGCACGACCTCGACGACCGGCAGCTCGCCGATATCGGCCTTAGCCGGAACGATGTGCGCGACGCCACCATGTCGGCCTTCTTCGAGGATCCGAGCCGGCATCTGACCACGGCCGCCCGCGAGCGCGCCAACCGCTATTACCGGGATGCCCGCTCCCGCTGACACCCGACGCCGCCGCCGTGAGCCCGCCCCGATCGAAGGCCGGTGAAGGCGAGGCAAGCCTCTTTGGTGTCGCGTGCTCTCCCCGGGCATGCGGCGCCCGGATGGTGCGGCCGCTCGCATCATCCGCGTTCCCCGCAGGGTTATAGCCAACGACCCTGCCGCTTGCCCGGCGCTCCGATCCGTTCGGCGCCGGGCTTTTTTATGCGCGAATGCCGGGGTCTCAGCTTTTGGGCTGGAACGGCTTGAAAAGCCCGTCGATCGCCTTCTGATATTCCTTCTGCGCCTCGATGCCGCTGTCGAACATGGTGTTGAACATATCGACGACAGGGGCCTTCGGCGCCGGCGGGGCCTCGGCCGGCTTTGCCTGGCCTTGACCTTGGCCGGGAGCTTGGGGCGAGGCCATGCTCATCATGTCCTGAAAGGCCTTCATGAACGGGTTGCCGGCAAACATGTCCGGTGCGGCCTGCGGCTTTTCCGGCGACTTCGGCGGGGTGAAGAAGGCCTGCATCGCCTGTGTGAAAGGGTTGTCGAAGGGGTTCGGCATGGCCGGGGGCTCCTTCTTGCGGGCAAGGCCGATCGTCTCCAGCCAGGTCTGCATCGCCGGGCCGAACGGGTTGTCGCCGAAGGAGGGCGGCGCGCTCATCTGCCCGGTCGCCTGCTTGAACAGCCCGCCCATGATGGCGCTCGCCACCACCGGCAGCATCTGCCGGTAGATGTCCTGCCCGATCCCGGTCAGCTGCGCGGCTTGTGCCGCCACGGCGCCCGACATGTCCTTCGAGCCGAAGATCTGCCCGAGCGCTGCCTGCCCGTCGGCCAGCCCCTGCGGGGTGAAGGCCTTGGTCATGTCCTCGAAATATTTGGCATAGCCGCCGCTGCTCATCGACGCGAGAAACGTGCCGAAGTCATAGGGGTTGGCAGCGTTGGTCTTCAGCCCGGCGGAAAAGGCGGGCATCAGCGCGGCCGTCGCCTTGGCCATCTGCTCCTGCGCCAGCCCGAACTGCTGCGCCATGACATCCATGGCACGCCCGTTCTGTGCCTGCATCATCATGTCGAATAGGGGGATCATCGTCTCATCCTTGTTGCAGGCAGCGCTCTCTGCTGCACTATAACGGGAAAAAGACGATAGGAAATTGCTTTCTAACCCAGGCCGCCGGATACCGCGCCGCTCAGTAGGCGTAATCCTTGAACACCGGTTCGACCGAGCCGTTCCAGCGACCCTTGTAGAGCGACAGCATTTCCTGCGCGAGCGTGGTGCCGCGGGCGACGACCTCGTCGAGCGGCGCGAGGAAATGGGTTTCGTCCACGCCTTCGCCGTTCAGCCGGTTGCGCGCCTTCAGGCCGGCGCGCGAGACCGAGAGCACGTCGCGGGCGATGTCGCCGAGCTTGCGGCCCCGCACCGTTGCATCCAGCCCTTGCGCGGGCACGGCATCGCGCAGTGCGATGACGTCCTCATAGGTCCAGTCCTTCACCAGTTCGGCGGCGCTCGCAAGAGCGGCATCGTCGTAGAGCAGGCCGACCCAGAAGGCGGGCAGGGCACAGATGCGCCGCCACGGGCCGCCATCCGCGCCCCGCATTTCGAGGAACCGCTTCAGCCGTACATCGGGAAACAGCGTCGAGAGATGGTTGGTCCAGTCGCCCATATTGGGCTCCCAGTCGGCAAGCTCGCCCTTCAGCGCGCCGGCCATGAACTGGCGGAAGGTCACATGGGTACAGTCGTGGTAGCGCCCGTCGCGCACCACGAAATACATCGGCGCATCCAGCGCCCACTCGACATATTCCTCGAAGCGGAAATGACCGGTCAGCGCTGCGGGCAGCACACCGGCGCGCTGGTTGTCGGTATCCCGCCAGATCTCGCCGCGCCAAGATTGCAGCCCGTTCGGCTTGCCCTCGGTGAAGGGCGAGCTGGCAAACAGTGCGGTCGCCAGTGGCTGCAGCTTCAGCGACACCTGCATCTTCGCCGCCATGTCGGCTTCGGACGAGAAATCGAGGTTCACCTGGATCGTGCAGGTCCGGTACATCATGTCGAGACCTTGGGTGCCGACCTTCGGCATGTAGCGGGTCATGATGTCGTAGCGCGACTTCGGCATGCGCGGGGTGTCCGCCAGCGTCCATGTCGGGCTGCCGCCGATGCCGAGAAAGCGGATGCCGAGCGGCTCGGCGATATCGCGCAACACCGCCAGATGCGTGTTGGATTCCTTGCAGGTCTCGTGCAGCGTCTCGACCGGCGCGCCGGAAAGCTCGAACTGCCCACCCGGCTCCAGCGAGATCGCGCCACGGCCTGTCGGCTCCACGAGGCCTATCAGATGCCCGGCATCGATGATCGGCTCCCAGCCGGTCTTCTGCTGCATGCCTTCCAGAAGCGCGAGGATCCCGGCATCGCCGGCATAGGGCACGGGGCTGTTGTCGGCGGTGTAGAACACGAATTTTTCGTGCTCGGTGCCGATGCGGAAGGCCTCTTTCGGCTTGTTGCCGTCCGCCAGATATTCGGTCAACTCGGAAACGGAGGTCACCGGTGTCTGGTCGGTCGTATCGCGGGCCATGGGTATCGTCTCGGTAACGGAGAAACCCGGCCGGATAGCAGGGTATGAGAGCAGCTATGATGGGCTGATTGAACCGCTTTCAGATGCGGTGCAAGCAAAAATATTTCAACCTTGGTTCCAAAATTTCACGGAGCCTGTGGCGTTTCAGCGCCAGTCGCCCAGCGTCGCCTGAATGATCGCCATGGCGGCGACGGCCGCCGTGTCGGCCCGCAGGATGCGCGGCCCGAGCGGGATCGCCGTCACGAAGTCGAGCCCGCGCAAGATGCTCCGCTCTGCCTCGGAAAACCCGCCTTCCGGACCGACGAGCAGCGCGAACCGCGCATCCGTCAGCCCGCGCAGCACCGGCACCGGATTGTCGCCGGCATCGCCCTCGTCGCAAAAGAGGATACGGCGGTCGCGCGGCCATGTTTCCAGAAGCGCCTCCAGCCGCACCGGCTCGCGCACGTCGGGCACCGCCAGCACGCCGCATTGCTCGGCGGCCTCGATGACATTGGCCTGCAGCCGCTCCAGGCTGGTGATGCGCCCCTGCACATGCTGCGTCATCACGGGCTGCAAGAGGCCCGCACCCATCTCCACCGCCTTCTGCACGAGATAGTCGAGCCGTCCCACCTTCAGCGGCGCGAAGAGATAATGGAGGTCGGGCAGGGGAGACTGCGGCCGCGTCTGCTCCCGCGGGATCAGCGCCATGCGCTTGCGGGTGGGCATGGAAATCTCCGCCCGCCACTCGCCGTCACGCCCGTTGAACAGGAGGAGATCGCGGCCTTCCTCCATGCGCAGCACATTGGCGAGATAGTTGAACTGGTCCTTCGTCGTCTCGACCGCGATGTCGGAGACGAGATCCGGCTCGACGAACAGGCGCTGCATGCGAAAATTGGCTCTCATGATGCGGTTCTACAGAAAGATCGCGGAGAAGAGAATGTAGAGGAGCGCCGAAAGCAGAGCGGAGGCGGGGACGGTGATGATCCAGGCGCCGACGATGGTCATGAAATGCGAGCGCCGAACCAGCTGCCGCCGCCGCGTCTCGTCCGCGCCATGCTCGGTCCGCAGCTGGAACTCGGACTGACCCGTTTTCCGCCGCACATAGTCCAGCCGCAGCTTGGAATTGCGCGTGTACCATTCGCGGAAGAAGCCGATGCCGAACACGGCGCCGACGGCGATATGGGTCGTGCTGACCGGCAGACCGAAGGTCGAGGCGAAGATGACGGTGATGGCGGTGGCGAGCGCGACGCAGAAGGCGCGCACCGGATTGAGCTTGGTGATTTCCTCGCCGACCACGCGGATGAGCTTCGGCCCGTAGAGCAGCAGCCCGGCGGAGATGCCGAGCGCGCCGATCAGGAGAACCCAGAACGCGACGTCCGCGGTTTCCGTCGGCGCCAGCGTGCCGACATTGGCAACGATAGCCGACAGCGGCCCGACCGCATTCGAGACGTCGTTGGACCCGTGCGCGAACGAGAGAAGGGCCGCGGAGACGACGAGCGGCAGATGGAACAGCGGCCGCAGCGACTGGTTGCGGTTCTCGAGCCCGACCGCCCGGCGCGCCACGGTGCGGCGCGAAACGAGATAGATCAGGATACCGACGACAAGGCCCACCGCCAGCCCTTCGCCAAGGGGGATGTCATAGACACGCTCCAGCCCGATCAGTGCGAAATAAGCGGCGAAGACGCCGCCCATGCAGGCGAGCAGGATCGGAATCCAGAACACCGCCCCGGCGATCTTGTCCTCCCGGTAGATGATGAACGTCTTGATGAAGAACAAAAGCCCGGCCGCCACCCCGCCGCCGATGAAGGGCGACAGCATCCAGCTGAGCGTGATGCCGCCGAGCGACAGCCATTGCACCGACGAGAACCCGACGGCCGCGATGCCGCCGCCCAGAATGCTGCCGACGATGGCATGCGTCGTGGAAATCGGCGCACTGCACCATGTTGCGATGTTGATCCAGACGGCCGCCGATATCAGCGCCGACATCATGACCCAGACCAGTGTCGCACTGTCGGTGAAGGCCGTGGCATCCACGAGCCCACCCTCGATGGTCGACACGACCCGCCCGCCGGCAAACAGCGCGCCGGCGATCTCGAAGATCGCGGCGATCACGAGCGCGCCGGTCATCGTCATCGCCCGCGCGCCGACGGCTGCGCCGACATTGTTGGTGACGTCGTTGGCGCCGATGTTCATGGCCATGTAGCCGGCGATGGCCGCGGCCGCGACGACGATGATCGCGCCGGGAGCCGTGGAAACGGCGCTCGCCGCGATGATCATGACGAAGACGAGAAAGATGAAGCCGAGACCGAGGCCGACGGAGCTTTTCAGGACGAAATGCGACGCCTCCTCGTTCAGCGTCAGCTTGTCGAGGTCCTTGTCGAGTGTCGATTTCTCCAGAGCGGGTGTCGTCTTCCCCATGTCATTCCTTGTCGCACCGGCGTGAGAGCCCTTGCGCGACAGTTGAGTCGCGCGGCAGGGCAGGCGCCGTCCGTATCGTGTCGTCCTCTTATACGAGAAATCTCGCACGACGCTTGCCAAGCGCGCAAACGTCGCGACATCAC
Organism: Rhizobium sp. PP-CC-3G-465; assembly: GCF_004343445.1. NCBI lineage: Bacteria > Pseudomonadati > Pseudomonadota > Alphaproteobacteria > Hyphomicrobiales > Rhizobiaceae > Rhizobium > Rhizobium sp. PP-CC-3G-465. The sequence goes on along the minus strand of NZ_SLYH01000001.1, from coordinate 1,873,058 downwards.
CGCCGGCGAGCTTTTGTCAGATTGAGGGTATGCCACAAACCTGACAGTCTCATAATCGCCCTGCATGCCGCTCGAAAGCGGCCGAAAGCAGGCCGAAGACGAATCGTGCTGCAGGATCGGTGCGAAAATGGGGCGTACTATTGCGCGACGCTGCGGGGCTCGTCGGGCTGCATGGTCGAGAGAAGCTGGGTCTGGAAGTCGAGGATGAGCGCGCGCAGGCTCGGTTCCGCAACGCGGCCGGCAGCCTCCGTGAAGGTGACCCATTCCAAGGTGCGCGAGCCCTTTTCGGGAAAGCGCTTGGCCATGTCGAACACGACGACCGGATAGACGTGAACCCGGCAGGTGATCTTCAGGCCGTTGTTCATACCCTTTTCATAGATGAAGCTGCCGATGGAATCGGAGGAGGGCTCGCCCTTCACGCCGGCCTCTTCCCAGGCCTCGCGGGCGGCGACCTCGTGCGAGGCCTTGCCTTCCATGGGCCAGCCCTTGGGAATCACCCAGCGCCCGGTGTCACGGCTGGTGATCAACAGCATTTCCGGCACGGCACTTTTCTTCCGGAATCGATAGCACAGGGCAGCGAATTGCATGCGCTCGGGACGGCGGAACATCAGGCGGACTTCGGAAACGATGCTATCGAGGATGGTCAATGACGTGCGGCCCTTTCCACGGAATCAGTGTCCGGGAGAATAGTCGAGGTTGCCGCGAGCGGCGGTGATGATAATGCCTGGCCTAACTCCGCTGGAAGGAGGTCGATCCATGATCGTCAGAAAAAATGATATGGCTCCCGTCATATCCGAAAATATGAATATTCGAATGGACGCGGAGGCTGTCACAGTCCATAGAAATCTACTTCATGTGAGTGATTCTTACTATGCCTGCAATCTTGTGCAGACATAGTCGCGCACCGCCATTGCCTATCGCGGATGCGACAGCCAATGGCGCAATTCAATCCTGATGCCGTTCCTGCAGGCGCAGACGCGCAACCCGCGCGCGGTCCTCTGTCCGGTGTGCATCGAGGCTTGCGCCGATCACGAAATCGATATGGCTCTCGGCGGCCCGGCGAGCGGCATTGCCATCGGCGCCAAGGATGGCCGCATGGATGGCCTCGTGCTGCTCCAGCAGCCTGTCGGCCGCCCCCGGGGCCGAAAACACCGTGGTGCGGCTGAAGAAGATGTCCTGCTCCAGCAGCCGGTAGCACGACCGCAGCGTGTGCAGCAGGATGATGTTGTGAGCGCTTTCGCCCACCGCCATGTGGAAGTCGATATCGGCGCGCAAGCCGCCGTCGCGGTCGTCCGCATCCTTCGCTGCCCGCATCCGCGCCACGATCCGTGTCAGGCTCTCGCGATCGGCAGGCGTCGCATGGCGCGCGGCCCGCTCGGCCGTCAGCCCCTCGATCTCGCGGCGATAGTCCAGATAGTCCCGCGCCGCCTTTTCGTGGCGAACGATCAGGGCGCGCATGGGCTGCGAAAAGATCTCACCGATGATATCCGCGACGAAGGTCCCGCCGCCATGCCGGCTGACGAGCAGCCCGCGTGCCTCCAGTTCCTTCAGCGCCTCCCGCAAAATCGGCCGGGAGACGTCGAAGCGGGCGGCAAGGTCGCGCTCTCCCGGCAGCCGGTCGCCGTCGCGCAACACGCCGTCGAGAATCAGCGTCTCGATCCGCTGCACGATCTCGTCGGCCGCCCGGCTGTGATGGATGGCGGAGAACATTTCGACAGGCTCGTCCGCCACGCGCTTCCCCCACAGCATGTCCAGCCGAAGCGAGATCGCTTCGGCGTCGGATCATGCGACAAAACAAGAGACGAAAAAAGGACCGGCCGGCATCAAGCCGACCGGTCCCGAAAGTTTACACCCAAACGATCAGCCGCCGAAGATGGTGCGCAGCAGGTCGATGCCGCGGTCGTCGTAGGAGACCTCACCCTGCCTGTTGCCGGGTCCGACCACGATCACCTTGGCGCCGATCGAGGCGCGATCGTAGAGGTGCTCGACATCCTGGTTCATCATGCGGATGCAGCCGGACGACATGTTCTGCCCGATGGTCCAGGGCTGGTTGGTGCCGTGGATGCGGAAGCCGCTGTCGCTCTTGCCCTTGTAGAGATAGAGGGCGCGCGCGCCGAGCGGGTTGTTGACCCCGCCTTCCATGTAGGCCGGCAGGATGTGTCCGTTCTTGCGCTCGCGCACGATCATTTCGGCGGGCGGCGTCCAGCCGGGCCATTCGGCCTTGCGCTGCACCTTCACCACGCCCGACCAGCCAAAGCCCTCGCGCCCGACACCGATGCCGTAGCGGGTCGCCTTGTTGTTGCCTTCGACGTAGTAGAGATATTTGTGGTTGGTATCGACGATGATGGTGCCCGGCGTCTCGTCGGTGCGCAGCCGCACCTTGGTGCGCCAGAATTCGCGCGCCGGCTTGCGCTGCGGGGCGGCAACGGTCGTTACGTCGCTCTGCCCGATGGTCGCGGCCGGTCGCTCGATCATCGTCGCCGATGCCACGCCGGCGCCGCCGATCAAGATCGCGACCGACAGGGCGGCCCCTGCCAGTCTTCTCGCTGTCGTTGTCATTTTTGTCTCTCCCACTCGAGCCCGCCAGTCGCGCCCTGCGCAACGCATTGGGGAAACGCTATTCGATCGCACGCATCCCGCAAGATCATCGGTTGCAACATCGACTGAATGTGACCATCCCCGATGTCACCTCGGGAACGGCTGTTGCCGAAAAAGCACGATACTGCGTCGAAACCGGCTTACGCGCCGACGCGCTGCTCGCCTCACAGCACAATGACGCGCGTCCCCACATTCACCCGTTCGTAAAGGTCGGTGACGTCTTCGTTGCGCATCCGGATGCAGCCGGAGGAGACGGCATAGCCGATGGTCCAGGGCGCATTGGTGCCGTGGATGCGGTAAAGCGTGGAGCCGAGATACATGGCGCGGGCGCCGAGCGGGTTGGCAGGCCCGCCCTCCATGCTGGCGGGGAGATAATGCCCCTTGGCGGCCTCGCGGGCGATCATCTCGGATGGCGGGCGCCAGGTCGGCCACTCCGCCTTGCGCGTCACCTTGTGGGCGCCGGCCCACTCGAAGCCCGGCTTGCCGACGCCGACGCCATAGCGCCGGGCTTCGCCATTGCCGGTGACGAGATAGAGAAAGCGGCTATTGGTATCGATGACGATCGTGCCGGCCCGCTCACGGGTCTCGTAGGCCACCATCTGCGGCAGGAACTGCGGATCGATCGGCCGCACGGGCCGCTGCGGCGCCACCATGCCGGCCGAGCGGACCAGCGGTGCCGCCCGCTGAGGGGCCGGACGCTGGTAAGGGCGCTGGTAGATCACCTGCTGGCGCGGAGCATAGGCTGCCGGACGCTCGCGGTAGACGATGCGCGGCTGGTCGCCTGCGGCCCGCTGCCGGCGCACGCCCCTCTGATCGACGGGCACATTGCCGGCGCCGAGCTGCATCAGCCACGGTGCGGTCAGATCCGGGCTGACGATGACCGGCGGACGGTTGCCGTAGCGCTCGGCGGCCTGCGCGTATCCGGACCCGATATCGGCCAGCGTGACGGACAGGAGGGTGGTGAGGATCAACAATGTCTTCATGACGGGCTCGTTCTCGATCTGGCGGCGGCGGTGGCTCAGCCGGTTCATCCGGCGTATGGTGGAAGCCTGACACCGCAGCGGAATAGGAAGCGTAAACGAGCGTCGCGGAACGGGTGGACGGACCGTGAAAGTCTTCGGTAGGGTTATTGCGTGCTTTCGGAAAATGGTTGACGAAGCATGAAGCGTCGAGATTTTCGGCGTAGGGAAGGCGAGAGCGATGAGCGAGATCGAGGCACCCCAGGGCGTGATCAAGGGCCTGATCACCGGCACGGACGGCCTGACCCGCTGCTTCTGGCCGGGCCAACTGCCGGATTACCTGCGCTACCACGACGACGAATGGGGCCGCCCCGTTACCGACGACATCAAACTGTTCGAAAAGATCTGCCTCGAAGGCTTCCAGTCCGGCCTCTCCTGGCTGACGATCCTCAGGAAGCGCGAATCCTTCCGCGCCGCCTTTGCCGGCTTCGACATCGACGCCGTCGCGGCCTTCGGCGACGACGACATCGCCCGCTGCGTTGCGGACGCCGGCATCGTGCGCCATCGCGGCAAGATCGTCTCGACCATCAACAATGCGAAGCGCGCACAGGATCTCCGCGCCGAATTCGGCACGCTCGCCCGCTATTTCTGGAGCTATGAGCCGGCCCCGCACGAGCGGCCTGCCACTGTCACCTTCGCGGAGATCGCCGCCAATCCGACGACGCCCGTCTCCGTACGGATCTCAAAGGACCTGAAGAAACGCGGCTGGACCTTCGTCGGCCCGACCACCGTCTATGCCTTCATGCAGGCCATGGGCCTCGTCAACGACCATATCGAAGGCTGTATTTGCCGGCAGCCGATCGAGGACCTGCGCGCCACCTTCGTGCGGCCGTAACCGTCAGCCCTACAGCGTGCGGCCCCGCCGCCCGCTGGCCAGAAGCACGACGCCGATGACGGCGACAACAAGGCCGATGACGAGCCACTGCGTCTGCCCGGTCATGAAGCTTCCGCCCATCAGATTGGCGCCCTGCAGCGTCCAGATCAGCCCCACCAGCAGACAGAGCACACCCGCAATCGTCTTGAAACGCTTCATCCCGTTCTCCTCCAAATCGTCTCGCCGTGCGGCGTGGGGCAAGCCATGGCCCGCCCCACGCCTTTATGTTTCAGGCCTCAGCCGCCGTTCTTGGCCAGCCAGTCCTTCATACGGGTGATCTCGGTTTCCTGCGCCGCGATCACCTCCTGCGCCAGTGCGCGCAGGTTCGGGTCGGTGCCGAACTCCAGCTCCACCTTCGCCATGTCGATCGCGCCCTGATGATGGGCGATCATGCCTTTGGCGAAGTCCACATCGGCCTTGCCGGTGTACGTGATGGCCATGCCCTCGTGCATCCGGGCATTGGCCTTCGCAAAGGCCTGGCTCGACGGGCTCTGGTCGCCCTTGGGCTTTGTCATGCTCTCATGGTTCATCTGGCTGTGATCCATGGGCTTGGCCGCGTCCTGCGCCACGGCAAACGGTGCCGAGAGGGAGAGAAGGGCGATCGTTGCGGCGCATACGGCCTGTTGTCGAAACATGGTCTGTCCTTTCGAAATGATGATGAAGGCTATCAGGTCGAAAGAACCGCCTTGGGCGGCGGCGCTGCGGGTTGCGGGGCGGAGGCCACCAACGGAAGCTCCGCCGCTGGTCGCACGCGCTGCACCGGGACTGCCAGCCGACCGAGATCGCCGGCCGCGACCTCCAGTGCGAAACAGGCCGAGCAGAGCATGGGATGCGCACCCTTTGCCGGATGCGGGCAGCCGCTCGCGCACGCGGGCGCTTCGGAATGGCCGCTCACCGCATCATGTGCGACAGCGATGCCGTCCCAATGCGCGAGACCCTGCGCCTGCGCAACGGCCGAGGTCCATCCCGACAGGATGGCGCAGAGGACAGCGAGGGCGAGGATGAAGGGGCGCATCCTCTCAACATAAGCAGGATCGGCGCGAAGGGAAGCCCGCCCGCGCCGTCCCGTTGCGCCCGCCCAGCCTTGCCGCCCAGCCTTGCCGCTCTGGCCGCGATCGGATAGGGAAGGCGCCACGCTATAGAACGAGCCCTTCCAGCCGCAAACGAGACGGTCGAGACGCCATGAACGACAAGAAGAAGAAGCCTCAGAAGCTCAAGGCCCGCCTGCCGCGTGGCTTCGTCGATCGCTCCGCCGCCGATATCCGCGCCGTCGATGGCATGGTGGCGAAAATCCGCGAGGTCTACGAGCGCTACGGCTTCGATCCCGTGGAAACGCCGCTGTTCGAATATACCGACGCACTCGGCAAGTTCCTGCCCGACAGCGACCGCCCGAACGAAGGCGTTTTCTCGCTGAAGGACGACGACGATCAGTGGATGTCACTGCGCTACGACCTCACCGCGCCGCTCGCCCGCCACGTCGCGGAGAATTTCAACGAGATCCAGCTGCCCTACCGCACCTTCCGCGCCGGCTGGGTCTTCCGCAACGAAAAACCCGGCCCCGGCCGCTTCCGCCAGTTCATGCAGTTCGACGCCGACACGGTGGGCGCCGCCGGCGTGCAAGCGGATGCCGAAATGTGCATGATGATGGCCGATACGATGGAGGAGCTGGGCCTGAAGGGCCAGTTCGTCGTGCGGGTAAACAACCGCAAGGTTTTCGACGGCGTTCTCGACGGCATCGGCCTTGCCGGTGACGACAATGCCGGCCGCCGCCTGACGGTGCTCCGTGCCATCGACAAGCTCGACAAGTTCGGCCTCGACGGCGTGAAGCTCTTGCTCGGCGAAGGCCGCAAGGACGAGAGCGGCGACTTCACGAAGGGCGCCGGCCTCGGCTCCGACCAGATCGCCAGCGTGCTCGCCTATCTCGCGCAGGATGGCTACGAGCCGACGAGTGACCTTTACACGCAGGGCATGAGCGAACTCGATCAGATCGAGGCGCTTGTGCGCGCAGCCGGCTACGCCGAGGACCGCATCAAGATCGACCCCTCCGTCATCCGTGGCCTCGAATACTACACCGGCCCCGTCTTCGAAGCCGAACTGACCTTCCCCGTCACCAACGAAAAGGGCGAAAGCGTCGTCTTCGGCTCCGTCGGCGGCGGTGGTCGCTACGATGGGCTCGTCTCCCGCTTCATGGGCCAGCCCGTGCCCGCCACCGGCTTCTCGATCGGCGTCTCCCGCCTGATGACGGCGCTGAAGAACCTCGGCAAGCTGGGTGACGACGAGGTTCTCGCCCCGGTCGTCGTCTGCGTCATGGATCGCGACATCGAAGCGCTCGGTCGCTATCAGCGCTTCACCCAGGCGCTCCGCCACGCCGGCATCCGCGCCGAAATGTATCAGGGCAATAAAAAGAACTTCGGCGACCAGCTGAAATACGCCGACCGCCGCGGCGCGCCGCTGGCCATCATCCAGGGCGGCGACGAGCGCGCGCAGGGCCTCGTCCAGATCAAGGACCTGATCGAAGGCAAGCGCCTCTCCGGCGAGATCGAGGACAACGCCACCTGGCGCGAAGCCCGCGTGGCGCAGGTCTCCGTGCCCGAAGCCGAACTGGTGGAAAAAGTCCGCGAGATGCTGGATGCCCAGAGGCAGGACCGCGACCGGGCAGCAGGCTGACGCGCGTGTCCTCGATATCGCCGACCGCGCAGCCCCTCACCCTAACCCTCTCCCCGCACGCGGGGCGAGGGGACGTGCCTCATGCGCCCCTTGAGATGCCGGCAACCACTCGCCACACCCTGACTACGTTTGGTAAGCAAAGCGGTCGCCACACCCTCCCTTCGCCCCGCAAGCGGGGAGAAGGTGCCGGCAGGCGGATGAGGGGCAGCCTCCCCGCGACGGTATCGGTTCTTCTCCTCACCCCCGCCCGCACGCCCTCGGGAACCGCACACCCATGACCCGCTACGATCTCCCCGATTTCGCCCCGGACCTGCTTGCAGCCTTCGCCACGCGGCGGGCCGAGCGGGTGCATACGCCGGTCATCCAGCCGGCCGATCCCTTTCTCGACATGGCGGGCGAGGACTTGCGCCGGCGCATTTTTCTCACCGCGAGCGAGACGGGGACGAGCCTCTGCCTGCGGCCGGAATTCACCATTCCCGTCTGCCTTCGCCATATCGAGACCGCCACCGGCACGCCGAAGCGCTATGCCTATCTCGGCGAGGTCTTCCGCCAGCGCCGCGGCGGCGCGGAGGAGTTTTATCAGGCCGGTATCGAGGATCTGGGAGAGCGGGACGTGGCGAGTGCCGATGCGCGCGCCATCGTCGATGCGATGGACCTGCTGCGCGTCGTGCTGCCCGGCCAGGCTCAGACCCTCTCGCTGACGCTGGGCGATCAGGCCGTGTTCGAGGCCGTGGTCGCAGCCCTCGGCCTGCCGGTCGGGTGGCAGAAGCGGCTGATCCATGCCTTCGGCGACGTCGGCCACCTCGAAGCGCTGCTCGACCGCCTGGCCCGACCCCAGCCCGTGACCGGGCTCGACCCCGAGATCGAGGCCTTGCTGTCGGCAGACCGGCAGGATGACCTGATCGCCCGTCTGGAACGCCGCATGGAAGAGACCGGCTACTCCACCAATGCCAGCCGCTCGCCCACCGAAATCGCCCGCCGCCTGAAAGAGAAGCGCGCGCTCGCCGAAACCCGCCTCGACGGCTCGGCACTCCTGCTGCTGCGCGAGTTCCTGACGCTGCGCCTGCCGCTGGCCGAGGCCTCCGCAGCGCTCGCCGGTTTCGCCGATGCCGCCGACCTGAAACTCGGCCCTGCTATCGCCGCCTTCGATGCGCGTCTTGCAGCCCTCGCCAATGCCGGTGCCGATCTCTCCGCCATGACCTATCGCGCCGCCTTTGGCCGCCCGCTCGACTATTACACCGGCATGGTCTTCGAAATCGTCGCCTCCGGCGGTGCGGAGGTGCTGGCCGGTGGCGGCCGATTCGACCGGTTGATGACGCTGCTCGGTGCGCAAAGCCACATCCCGGCCGTCGGTTTCTCGCTGTGGCTCGACCGCATCGAGGCGCTGCGCGACGCCGCACAGGGGAAAACGGGAGAGCCTGCATGACCATCACCATCGCGCTCCCCTCCAAGGGCCGCATGAAGGACGAGGCCTCGGCCATCTTCGAGCGCGCCGGCCTGAAAATATCGACCGTCGGCAACGACCGCTCCTATCGCGGCCGCGTCGAAGGCATCGACGATGTCGAAATCGCCTTCCTGTCGGCGTCCGAAATCTCGCGCGAAATCGGCGCCGGCTCCGTGGATTTCGGCGTCACGGGCGAAGACCTCGTGCGCGAAGGTCTGGCGGATGCGGACGAACGGGTGGAATTCTGCGCCCGCCTCGGCTTCGGCCATGCCGATGTTGTCGTCGCCGTGCCGGATATCTGGCTCGACGTCGATACCATGGCCGATCTCGGCGATGTCGCCGCCGATTTCCGCACCCGCCACGGCCGCCGGCTTGCCATCGCCACCAAATACTGGCGCCTGACCCAGCAGCACTTCTCCGGCAGCCACGGCATCCAGCTCTACCGCATCGTCGAAAGCCTCGGCGCCACCGAAGGCGCCCCGGCCTCGGGCTCCGCCGACATCATCGTCGACATCACCTCCACCGGCTCGACGCTGACGGCCAACCACCTGAAGATCCTCTCCGACGGCATCATCCTGCGCAGCCAAGCCTGCCTCGTGCGCGCCCGCAAGCCGGGGCATGAGAACGACATCCGGGTGCGGGAGATCGTGGAGCGGGTACAGGCGGCGTTGCGCGGCTAGAACGGGTTCGCATGTATGACGGCGACGAAAATCGCCGCACGCCCCGCTGACATCCCGCCCCTATGTGAAACCGCAACCCCTTCCAAGGAACCCGTCCCGCATGGCCGATCTCTCTTCCTTCCCCATCACCACCCGCTGGCCCGCCACCCGGCCGGATGCCATTCAACTTTATTCGCTACCGACGCCGAATGGCGTGAAGATCTCGATCGCGCTCGAAGAACTCGGCCTCGACTACCAGCCGCATCTCATCTCTTTCGGCACCAACGATCAGAAATCGCCGGAGTTCGTCTCGCTCAACCCGAACGGCCGCATTCCCGCGATCATCGATCCGAACGGCCCTGAGGGAAAGCCGATCGGCCTGTTCGAGTCCGGTGCCATCCTCGTCTATCTCGCGGAAAAGACTGGTAAGCTTCTGCCGGCCTCCGCTGCCGGACGGTATGAAACGTTCGCCTGGGTGATGTTCCAGATGGGCGGTGTCGGGCCGATGTTCGGTCAGTTCGGCCACTTCTTCAAGTTCGCCGCCGACAAGGTCGCCAACAATCCCTACCCGATGGAGCGCTACCGCGACGAATCCAAGCGGCTGCTCTCGGTGCTCGAAACCCGTCTGGAAGGCCGCCAGTGGCTGATGGGCGACGATTACACCATCGCCGATATCGCCACCTTCCCGTGGATCGAGGGTGCGCGAAAATTCTACGGCGGCGATCAGGTGCTCGACTATGCGAGCTTCCCCAACGTCATGGCCTGGGTCGCCCGCGCGCTGGAGCGTCCGGCGGTCAAGACCGGCATGGAGATCCCCAAGCGGGATTGATCGCACGCGGTTTTCTACCGCATTGACGGTTCCGCCCGCGACGGGATAGGTCTCGGGCGGAATCATGCGAAGGGAAGACGGCGTGGCGGAAGAGCGGGAGACAGGGCAGGACAACCGGCTTGTCGTGGTTGGCGGCGGGCAGGCGGCCTTTGCGCTGATCGCCAGGCTTCGCGCGCTGAAGGACACGCGTCCGATTACCTTGATCTCGGCCGAACAAAGCTTGCCATACCAGCGCCCGCCGCTGTCCAAGAAATATCTCCTGCGCGAAATGACGCTCGATCGGCTGCTCTATCGGCCGGAAAGCTGGTACGCCGAGCACGCCATCGATGTCCGGCTCGACTGCCGTGTGACCGCGATCGACCGTGCCGCAAAGTCCGTGACGCTCGATGATGGCACCGCGCTCGCCTACGACACGCTGGCGCTCGCGACCGGCGCCACGCCCCGGCGCCTGCCGGACAGCATCGGCGGGACGCTCGAGGGTGTCTTCACCCTGCGCGACTTTCGGGATGCGGACCGCCTTGCGGAGGAGATGCGCCCGGGCCGCCACGCCCTCATCATCGGCGGCGGCTATATCGGGTTGGAGGCTGCGGCCGTCGCTCGCACGCTGGGCCTCGAGGTCACCCTGATCGAGATGGCCGACCGCATCGTTCAACGCGTCGCCGCATCGGCAACCTCAGACATTTTGCGGAACCTGCATCTCTCCCGCGGCGTGGACCTGCGCGAAGGCACCGGCCTCACGCACCTGCTGGAACACGACGGCCGAGTGACAGGGGCGGAATTGTCGGATGGCACGAAGATCCACGTCGACCTCGTGATCGTCGGCATCGGCGTCTCCGCCAACGACCGCATCGCCCACGATGCGGGCATCGCGACGGCGAACGGGATCATTGTGGATATCAACGGCCGCTCCAGCGACCCCTCCATCTTCGCGATGGGTGATTGCGCCGTGCTGCCCTTCGCCGACATGCTGATCCGTCTGGAATCCGTGCAGAACGCCGTCGATCAGGCGGAAACCATCGCGGCAAACATCGCGGGTACGCCAACGCCTTACCACGCGAAACCGTGGTTCTGGTCCGATCAATACGACGTCAAGCTACAGATCGCCGGCTTCGGCCTCGGTCATGACGAAACGGTCACGCGAGCAGGACAGAGAGAAGGCAGCGCCTCCGTCTGGTACTACCGCCAAGGCACGCTGATCGCGGTGGATGCGATCAACGACGCCAAGGCTTACGTTGTTGGAAAGAAACTGATCGAAATGGGGACGACACCGGACAAAGCCGCCATCGAAAACCCCGCCACCGACCTCAAGGCGCTCCTCGCCTCCTGATCAGGCTACTCGCCGAGATCGAGCTTGCTGCGCAGCGCATCGATCCGTTTCGAAGCCTCCGCCTTGGTGATGTCCTCGGCAAACTGATCCGGCTGATGCGCCTGTTCCGACAGCGTCTGCAGATAAGACCGCTGCGCTCCCGTCATGGGCTCGTCGCCGCTGACCCAGTCGTCGGGGTTCTTTTCGGTGTTGGAAGACGTGTCGTTGGCAACGGCTTTGTCGGACATGAAGTGCTCCTCAGGTGGTTATGTTCGCTAAACGTTCATGCACGGAGGAGGTTCCGCGATATGCGTGAAGCTGTCCGCTAAACTTGACAGTTTTGTCGAATTTGATCATGTTACATGTAACGAAGGAGGCAGGTCATGCGCACGCCTTTGACACAACGGGTTCAGAAGCACCGCGATGCCATGCGTGCATCCGGTCTGCGGCCGGTGCAGATATGGTTGCCAGATACGCGTAGCCCCGGTTTCCTTGAAGAGTGCCGCCGTCAGGCACGGATCGTCGCTGCAGCAGATGCCATGGATACCGATACGGATGCCTTCATCGATGCTGCTCTGGCTGATCTTGGAGACGAGGCGGATGCGTGACGAGGGGTGACATCGTCACGGTCGCAATGCCGGGCGACTTTGGCAAACCAAGGCCGGCCCTTATCATCCAGTCGGATCGTTTCGCGGAAACGGGCTCGGTCACCATCATGCTCATATCCGGCACGCTGGTCGATGCCCCGCTTATCCGGACGACGGTTCTTCCGTCACCGGAGAACGGTCTTCGCAAGCCATCCCAGATCATGATCGACAAGACGATGTCAGTAAGGCGAGACAGGCTCGGCCCGGTCCTTTGGCCGGTTGGAGACCGAGAACATGATCGCGGTTACACGCACACTCGCTGTTTTTCTCGGAATCGCGTGAGCACAACGATGGCCCTGGCGATCATGTCGCCATATTCGCTCGTCTGGGCGTTGTAGCCGTAGTTGTCGTCGTTCTTGTCGAGGATCTTGCCAACGACGATCGAAGCTTCGTCAC
>NZ_SLYH01000001.1:1237275-1860524 GCF_004343445.1 Rhizobium sp. PP-CC-3G-465 | reverse complement strand
CTGGCGATCATGTCGCCATATTCGCTCGTCTGGGCGTTGTAGCCGTAGTTGTCGTCGTTCTTGTCGAGGATCTTGCCAACGACGATCGAAGCTTCGTCACCGGCATTGTCTGCCATCTGGCGAACGAGCACCCGCTCACTCGCCAAAAGATCGCGTCACCGGCGGCCCGCATCAGGCGTTCGTCGCATGACGCCCCGACAGGCTCTCGATCTGGATGCTGTAGAATACCGGAAGCAGCGCTTCGCCTGAGGACGCAGTCTCGCCGGGTTTGTAGGCGCCCGGCTCCCACCAGTTGCCTTTCTCCTGCAGCAGCGACCAGGCGTAGACGTGTTCGCCGTGCCATGTCTCGTCGTCGGGCAGTTCCTGATAAAGCCCTTCCAGCAGGACGCTCTGCCATTCCTCCGGCGTCGCCAGCGTCTCGACCTGAATGCAAGCCTGTGGGTTGGCGCGCAGCGTATCGATCTTCCTGCCCGGCAGTGAAAAGCTGTAGAAAGCGCCCTTTCGGAAGGCATACCGGATCGGGATGACATAAGGCCGGTTTCCGGTGCTGCAGCCAAGGTGCCCGATGGTATTGGCGGCCAACACCGCCTCGCATTCCGGCGTTGTCATATCGCGTACGTTCATGATGGCACTCCTGTCGGCCGTTCCTTCGACGAGGCTTCCGGATCAGCGGAAGCGCGCGGGAACGTTCGCCGACAGTGCGCCTTTGGAGCCTGTCTGGCAAATGCCGCCGCCTCCGACAAACGGTTCTCGTGACATTTCGCGTGAGGTTGAGCACGGCGGTGATGCGGTGAAGCAATACCCGTTCCGAAAAATAGGAAGTCGGTAGCTCGAAGCGGTCGATCCCCGGGGACATGCCCTGAAGCCCCGTGGAACGAAAAAGGGCGGCCCTTGCGGACCGCCCCTTCATTCCGTCAATCCTTTTCGGATTGATTACATCATGCCGCCCATGCCGCCCATGTCGGGCATGCCGCCGCCGGCGCCGCTGTCCTTCTTGGGAAGTTCGGCGATCATGGCTTCGGTGGTGATCAGGAGCGAAGCGACCGAAGCTGCGTTCTGCAGCGCGGTGCGCACGACCTTGACCGGGTCGACGATGCCCATGGCGATCATGTCGCCATATTCGCTCGTCTGGGCGTTGTAGCCGTAGTTGTCGTCGTTCTTGTCGAGGATCTTGCCAACGACGATCGAAGCTTCGTCACCGGCATTGTCGGCGATCTGGCGAACGAGCGACTGGAGAGCCTTGCGAACGATGGCGACGCCGGCGTCCTGATCGGCATTCTCGCCCTTGACGTCGAGAACGGCCGAGCAACGCAGCAGAGCCACGCCGCCGCCGGGAACGATGCCTTCCTGAACGGCTGCACGGGTTGCGTTCAGCGCGTCGTCGATGCGGTCCTTGCGTTCCTTGACTTCGATTTCCGTCGAGCCGCCGACGCGGATGACGGCAACGCCACCAGCGAGCTTGGCCAGACGTTCCTGAAGCTTTTCGCGGTCGTAGTCCGAAGAGGTTTCTTCGATCTGCGCCTTGATCTGGGCAACGCGGCCTTCGATCTCGTTCTTGGCGCCGGCACCGTCGACGATGGTCGTGTTCTCCTTGGAGATCGAGACCTTCTTGGTACGGCCGAGCATTTCGAGCGTGACGTTCTCGAGCTTGATGCCGATGTCTTCGGAGATGACCGTGCCACCCGTCAGAACGGCGATGTCTTCCAGCATGGCCTTGCGGCGGTCGCCGAAGCCCGGAGCCTTGACGGCAGCGATCTTGAGGCCGCCACGCAGCTTGTTGACGACGAGCGTTGCAAGAGCTTCGCCTTCGACATCTTCAGCGATGATCAGGAGCGGCTTGCCGGTCTGGACGACAGCTTCGAGAACCGGAAGCATGGCCTGCAGGTTCGAAAGCTTCTTTTCGTGCAGGAGAACGTAAACGTCCTCGAGCTCGGCCAGCATCTTTTCCGGGTTGGTCACGAAGTAGGGGCTGAGGTAGCCGCGGTCGAACTGCATGCCTTCGACGACTTCGAGTTCGGTTTCGGCGGTCTTGGCTTCCTCGACGGTGATGACACCCTCGTTGCCGACCTTCTGCATGGCTTCAGCAATGTCGAGACCAACCTGCTTGTCGCCGTTTGCCGAGATGGTGCCGACCTGAGCGACTTCTTCCGATGTGGAGATCGGCTTTGCCTTGGCCTGCAGGTCCTTGACGACGGCGAGAACGGCGAGGTCGATGCCGCGCTTCAGGTCCATCGGGTTCATGCCGGCTGCAACGGCCTTGTTGCCTTCGCGAACGATGGCCTGGGCCAGAACGGTTGCAGTCGTGGTGCCGTCACCGGCGATGTCGTTGGTCTTGGAAGCGACTTCGCGAACGAGCTGTGCGCCCATGTTCTCGAACTTGTCTTCCAGTTCGATTTCCTTGGCGACGGAAACGCCGTCCTTGGTGATGCGCGGTGCGCCGAAGGACTTGTCGATGACGACGTTGCGGCCCTTGGGGCCCAGCGTGACCTTGACGGCATCAGCGAGGACATCGACGCCGCGCAGCATTTTTTCGCGCGCGGTGCGGCCGAATTTTACTTCTTTAGCTGCCATTTTGAAAACTCCCGGGCATAAGCCCAAATTTTAAGTGTCGTCGGATTGTGCGAAGGACCTGCCGAAGGCAGAGCCGATATCAGGCGATAACGCCCATGATGTCGGATTCCTTCATGATCAACAGGTCTTCGCCGTTGAGCTTGACTTCGGTGCCCGACCACTTGCCGAACAGGATGCGGTCGCCGGCCTTGACGTCCAAAGGAACGATCTTGCCGCTGTCGTCACGCGCGCCGGAGCCGACGGCGACGATTTCGCCTTCCTGCGGCTTTTCCTTGGCGGTGTCGGGAATGATGATGCCGCCCTTGGTCTTGGCTTCGGACTCGACGCGACGTACGACGACGCGGTCGTGCAGGGGGCGGAAGGTAGTGCTTGTCATTGTCTTTTCCCTCGATCAAATGACGCTGGGATCTCTAGGATCCATCGATCTGTTAGCACTCCGGTAGGTCGAGTGCTAGCAAGGCTGAGATAAGGACGGTTTGTGCCGGAGTCAAGATTGGCGGCCATCATTTATGTCCGCCGCCTGTCACATGACCATCGTAGAGACGGTCTGCGACACGGGTGAGACGCGCGTCGCAAGGGGCCGATCGATCGTTGTCAGAACGATTCGGACGGGATAAGGCGCGGGGCGGACGATGAACGATCAACACGGCACGAATGAGACGGGCGCCGTTTCCGACCATCCGCGCGATGTTTCCACAGAGGCGGGTAACAGCCCGAAGCCGTCTTTCGC
The DNA here is from genome assembly GCF_004343445.1 of Rhizobium sp. PP-CC-3G-465. Classification (NCBI taxonomy): domain Bacteria; kingdom Pseudomonadati; phylum Pseudomonadota; class Alphaproteobacteria; order Hyphomicrobiales; family Rhizobiaceae; genus Rhizobium; species Rhizobium sp. PP-CC-3G-465. The sequence continues at coordinate 1,857,223 of NZ_SLYH01000001.1, read as the reverse complement.
ACAAGCCGCGCGCGTCTGGGCCCGTATCGGTCTTCTCGGCTTCGGCGGCCCGGCCGGGCAGATCGCGCTGATGCACCGCGAGGTGGTGGAAACGCGGCGCTGGGTGCCGGAGGATCGCTTCCTGCACGCCCTGAATTACTGCATGCTGCTGCCGGGTCCGGAAGCGCAGCAGCTCGCCATCTATATCGGCTGGCTGCTGCACGGCACGCGCGGCGGGCTCGTGGCCGGCATCCTCTTCGTGGCGCCCGGTCTCTGCATTCTGCTCGGCCTTTCGACGCTGTACGCGCTCTACCACCAGACGGGCATGCTCTCGGCGGTATTCTTCGGCCTGAAGGCTGCGGTGCTCGCCATCGTGGTCGAAGCGCTCCTGCGTCTCGCCCGGCGCGCGCTGAAGACGGTCTCGTCGCGCGCCATTGCCGCGCTGGCCTTCGCGGCCCTGTTCTTCTTCTCCGTGCCCTTTCCGCTGGTCATCCTCGCCGCCGGCCTGTTCGGCCTGCTCACAGCCAAGCGGAAGGCGGAAGCTAGATGGGTGGCAGGGGCAACGGACAGGTCGAGAACCTGGCCGCAGACGCTGGCGCTCGTCGGCCTCTGGTCGTGCCTCTGGGTCGCCCCGCTCGGCCTCATCCTCGCCCTCTGGGCCGCCGGAAACGTCTTCTTCGCCCTCCACATCTTCTTTTCCAAGATGGCTGTCGTCACCTTCGGCGGGGCCTATGCGGTGCTCGCCTATGTCGCCCAGCAGGCGGTGGAAACCCACCACTGGCTGCGGCCCGGTGAAATGCTGGATGGGCTGGCGCTGGCGGAAACCACGCCGGGGCCGCTGGTTCTGGTGCTGACCTTCGTCGCCTTCATGGCGGCCTTCCGCCTGCCGCCGGCCGGGCTCGATCCCGTGGTTGCAGGCCTCATCGGCGGCCTCGTCGCCACCTGGGTCACCTTCGTGCCGTGCTTCGCCCTCATCTTCCTCGGCGCGCCCTCCGTCGAGCGGCTGCGGGGCAACCGCATGGCGGTCGCGGCCATGAGCGCGATCTCGGCCGCCGTGGTCGGCGTCATCCTCAACCTCGCCGTCTGGTTCGCCCTGCACGTGCTGTTTGCGAACGTGCAGCAGAGCCGGTTCGGGCCGTTGGTCCTGTCCGTTCCCGAACTGGCGAGTTTCAACGTCGCGGCAGCGCTTCTCGCGCTGCTGGCAGGCAGCCTGCTCTTCGTCGCGCGGCTTGGCGTGGTCGGCACGCTCGCCGTCTGCGCCGCCGGCGGGCTCATGCTCTCGCTGCTCTGAGGCGCCGGGGCGCGCAATTTACAGAGGAATGCGGCGGATAAGCGATACGATTGCCGCGTTTAGGCTTGTCTTTTGGCGACGTCCTTGCGATGTCAGCCGATAGAAGTCTCAACGGGAAGCCTGCATGGCCGTTCGCATCAACAGCTTTCGTGACATCGCGAGCCGCTATGACGTGGTGCTGTGCGACGTCTGGGGCGTCCTTCACAATGGCGTTGCGGCCTTCCGTTCGGCCTGCGAAGCGCTGACGGACGCGCGCAGCCGCGGCGTCACCGTCGTTCTCGTCACCAATTCCCCCCGTCCGCATCCCGGCGTCATCGTCCAGATCCGCGGGCTCGGCGTGCCCGATACCGCCTATGACCGCATCGTCACCTCGGGCGATGTCACCCGCGCGCTGATCGCCGCTGGCCCGAAGAAGATCTACTTCATCGGCTCCGATCGCGATTTTCCGCTGCTGGCTGGCCTCGGCGTCGATATCGTCGCCTCCGAAGATGCCGAGATCGTCGTCTGCGCCGGGTTCTTCGACGACGAAACCGAGACGCCGGACGATTACCGCGCCACGCTCTCGGTCCTGGCCAAGCGCAAGCTGCCCTTCATCTGCGCCAATCCGGACCTCGTGGTCGAGCGGGGAGACCGGCTGATCCCCTGTGCCGGCGCCATCGCCAAGCTCTATGAGGATCTGGGCGGCGAGGCCCGCATCGCCGGCAAGCCGCACAAGCCGATCTATCGTGCGGCGCTGAGCGAAGCCAAGGGTGTCCGCGGCACGCTGGAAGGCGCCCGCGTCATCGCCATCGGCGATGGCATGCCAACCGACGTTCGCGGCGCGCAGGACAGCGGTATCGACGTTCTCTATATCAGCGCGGGCATTCATGGAGCCGAGTACATGACCGGCGAAAAGACCGATGAGGCGAAACTCGCCGCCTTCCTGAAAAAGGAGGGCGCGACGCCGAAATGGTGGATGCCCCGGCTCGCGTGACATGACAGTCTTTCACCGCAACGAGACGAAAAATCCTTTGCCGGCCGCCCTCCACGGCGGCGTCATCGCCATCGGCAATTTCGATGGCGTGCATCGCGGTCACCAGTCGGTGCTCGATCGTGCGCTGGTCGAGGCCCACGCGCTGGGCGTGCCCGCGCTCGTGCTGACCTTCGAGCCCCATCCCCGCGCCATCTTCCGGCCCGACGAGCCCGTCTTCCGCCTGACGCCGGCGCCGCTTAAGGCGCGCATCCTCGAAGGCATGGGCTTTGCCGCTGTCATCGAATATCCGTTCGATCGCAGCTTCTCGCAGATGTCGGCGCATGATTTCATCCGCGACGTGCTGATGGACTGGCTGAAGGCCGGCCATGTCGTCACCGGGTTCGACTTCCATTTCGGTAAGGGCCGGGAAGGCGGTCCCGCCTTCCTGATGAAGGCCGGCACCGACAACGGTTTCGGCGTCACGCTGGTCGATGCCTATCGCGACGAGAACGCCGACGTCATCTCGTCCAGCCGCGTCCGCAGCCTTCTCGTCGAAGGCGACGTGGCGCAGGCGGCGGGCCTGCTCGGCTATCGCTACACGGTGGAGGCGGAGGTGATCGGCGGCAAACGGCTTGGCCGCACGCTCGGCTATCCCACCGCCAACATGCGCCTCGACCCCGGCGTCTGCCTGAGAAACGGCATCTACGCCGTCCGCTTCCGCCGCGCCGATGGCTCCCTGCACGATGCCGTCGCCAGCTTCGGCCGCCGCCCGACGGTGACCAGCGATGGCGAGGCCCTGCTCGAGACCTTCCTGTTCGACTTCTCAGGCGACCTCTACGGCGAAATCGCCTCCGTCTCCTTCTTCGGCCACCTGCGCGACGAACTGAAGTTCGACGGCCTCGACCCGCTGATCGTCCAGATGAAGCAGGACGACGCGGAAGCCCGCGCGCTTCTCTCAGGCGTTACGCCGCTCAGCGGGATCGATATGGGGCTGTGTTTCTAGAGTTTGCCGTCGTAGCCGGCATCTTTCAGGTAGAACCCGTCCGGCATCAGGCCGCGACCGGCAGGATGGGTGCCTGCCAGACGATCGCGGGGATCAGGTCCTTCAGCGGTGTCGTTGCCAGCTCCGGCAGCGAGATATGATTGTTGACGATCAACGCGATGGCCGCGTCCGCCATGATGGCCTGAAAGGCATCAAGATCGTCGGCTTCGATATGCACGCCCACGATGTCGCTTTCGGAAATGAAAACCCCGGCTTCAGCATCCCAGACGGCCCTCACGAAGAACGTACGTTTCATGCCCATGATCCTCCCAGATCAACGTCCCGTCCCCGGTCGTCTTCCCGCTCGATATCGAGGTCGAACCCGTGATGACCAAGTCCTTCCATGAACTCCAAGAAGCTTTGCCGTGGTTGAGATACCGTCAGCCGCTCGTGCTCCTCGACGCTGATGACGACGACGCTGTCGCGCCCCCGCACCGTAACGCGTTGTGGACCTTCGCTTCGCGCGCGCCGGACGACTTCGCTGAAGCGAGCTTTTGCGTCCTCCAGCTTCCACGTTGGAGGTTTTGCGAGATTCTTGGCCATGGAAAAACTCCCATCTCGTCAGATGGTCAGCATAGCGGAGCCGACCCGTGAAGTCCATTTGCTGCGTGCGGAGGCCCCCTTCCATTCCGCTGCAAAAACCCTTAGACAACGGGCCATCATGACACACATGCGGCCTGCGTCTTCCCTGCGAATTATCGGCCCGGCCTTCCGCGCGCGCTAAGCGGCCGGAAGGTCCGGGTTTCAAGCATTTGCGCCGCCGCAGGGCTTGCACGCCCCGCGCGTCTGTTTCCTGCCCCGACATTGCGCTTCCCAAGCGCCAGAGAATGATCGCCGATATGACCGAGACCACCCAAACCTTCGACTATTCCAAGACCCTCTATCTGCCCGAAACCGACTTCCCCATGCGCGCCGGCCTGCCGCAGAAGGAGCCGGAGATGGTGGCCCGCTGGCAGCAGATGGACCTCTACAAAAAGCTGCGCGCCTCCGCCGCTGGCCGGACAAAATTCGTGCTGCATGACGGCCCGCCCTATGCCAACGGCAACATCCACATCGGCCACGCGCTGAACAAGATCCTGAAGGACGTCATCACCCGCTCGTTCCAGATGCGCGGCTTCGACAGCAATTACGTGCCCGGCTGGGATTGCCACGGCCTGCCGATCGAGTGGAAGATCGAGGAGGAGAACTACCGCGCCAAGGGGAAGGGCAAGCCCGACCTGCGCGAGCCCGCCGCCATGATCGAGTTCCGCCGCGAATGCCGCGCCTATGCCGAAAAATGGATCAAGGTGCAGGCCGACGAGTTCAAGCGCCTTGGTATCACCGGCGATTTCGACAATCCCTACCTCACGATGAACTTTCATGCCGAAGCCCGCATCGCCGGAGAACTCCTGAAGATCGCCAAAAGCGGCCAGCTCTATCGCGGCTCGAAGCCGATCATGTGGTCGGTGGTGGAGCGCACGGCGCTCGCTGAGGCCGAGGTGGAGTATCACGACGTCGAGAGTGACACGATCTGGGTGAAGTTTCCGGTGATTGCGGAAACACCCGATACAAGGATCGGCCGCAACGGTGTCGTCAATACGATTGATTTGGATCTCCATAACGCCTTCGTCGTTATCTGGACCACGACCCCTTGGACGATCCCCGGCAATCGCGCCATCGCCTATTCGCCGAAGATTTCATACGGCCTCTTTGAAGTCACGGAAGCGGTCAATGATTTCGGGCCGCGTCCGGGTGAAAAACTGATCTTTGCCGACAGACTGGCCGAGGAATGCGCCGCCAAGGCGAAGCTGGTATTCGCACGTCGGCGGACTGTGACCGCAGATGAACTTGCCGCCATCACATGCGCCCATCCGCTGACCGATCTCGGTTACGACTTCGATGTTCCACTTCTCTCTGGCGATCACGTCACCGAAGACGCCGGCACCGGCTTTGTCCATACGGCCCCCGGTCATGGCCGCGAGGACTTTGACGCATGGATGTCTGTTGCCCGCGATCTCGAAGCACGCGGCATTTCGTCGAGCATTCCTTTCACGGTGGATGACGCCGGCTACTACACCAAGGACGCGCCGGGTTTCGGCCCGGAGGCCGAGGGTGGCCCTGCGCGCGTCATGGACGACAACGGCAAGAAGGGCGATGCCAACGAGCGCGTCATCAAGGCGCTGATCGCGACCAACACGCTCTTTGCCCGCGGCCGGCTGAAGCATTCCTATCCGCATTCGTGGCGTTCCAAGAAGCCGGTCATCTTCCGCAACACGCCGCAATGGTTCGTCTACATGGACAAGGACCTTGCCGACGGCACGACGCTGCGCACCCGCGCGCTCACCGCCATCGACGACACCCGCTTCGTGCCGGCCGCCGGCCAGAACCGCCTGCGCGCCATGATCGAAGGCCGCCCGGACTGGGTGCTGTCCCGCCAGCGCGCCTGGGGCGTTCCCATCTGCGTCTTCGCCCGCGAGGACGGCACGGTGCTGAATGACGAGGCCGTCAATGCCCGCATTCTCGAAGCCTTCGAGGCCGAAGGCGCAGACGCGTGGTTTGCGGCCGGCGCCAAGGAGCGCTTCCTCGGCAACGACCACGACGCGGCCGAATGGACCCAGGTCATGGACATCCTCGATGTCTGGTTCGACTCGGGTTCTACCCATGTCTTCACGCTGGAAGACCGGCCGGATCTCAAATGGCCGGCCGATGTCTATCTGGAAGGCTCTGACCAGCATCGTGGCTGGTTCCACTCGTCCCTGCTCGAAAGCGCGGCGACGCGCGGCCGCGCGCCTTACGACACCGTCGTCACCCACGGCTTCATCATGGATGAGAAGGGGGAGAAGATGTCGAAGTCGAAGGGCAACGTCACGGCTCCTCAGGAGGTCATGAAGGATGCCGGCGCCGATATCCTGCGCCTCTGGGTCATGACATCGGACTATGCCGACGACCTGCGCGTCGGCAAGGCGATCATCCAGACCAACATCGATGCCTATCGCAAGCTCCGCAACACCATCCGCTGGATGCTCGGCACGCTGGCGCATGACCCCGGCGAAGACGTCGCCCTGGCCGACATGCCCTCGCTTGAGCGGCTGATGCTGCACCGGCTGGCCGAACTCGACGAGGTCGTGCGCAGCGGTTACGATGCCTTCGACTTCAAGAAGGTGACGCGCGCGCTCATCGATTTCTCCAATGTCGAGCTGTCGGCCTTCTACTTCGACATCCGCAAGGACGCGCTCTATTGCGACGCGCCGTCGAGCCTGCGCCGCCGCGCCAGCCTCTGCGTCATCCGCCGCCTCTTCGAGTGCCTCGTCACCTGGCTGGCACCCATGCTGCCCTTCACCACGGAAGAAGCCTGGCTGTCGCTGAAGCCCGATGCCGTCTCCATCCATCTGGAGCAGTTCCCCGACCTGCCGGCCGAATGGCGCAATGAGGCCGTTGCCGAGAAATGGCGTGTCATCCGTGACATCCGCCGCGTCGTCACCGGCGCGCTGGAAGTCGAGCGCCGTGAAAAGCGCATCGGCGCTTCGCTGGAGGCAGCCCCCGTCGTCTACATCGCCGATGCCGTAACGGCGGAAGCGTTGGACGGTGAGGATTTCGCCGAGATCTGCATCACCTCGGCCATCGAGGTGGTCGTCGGCAAGGGGCCGGAAAACGCGTTCCGCCTGGAAGGCGAGGGCAAGGTCTCCGTCGAGCCGCGTCTGGCCGAAGGCCGCAAATGCGCCCGCTCGTGGAAGGTGACGACGGATGTCGGTTCCGACCCGGCCTATCCCGATGTCACCGCCCGCGATGCGGCGGCTCTGCGGGAGCTCGGCATTTCGCTTTGACGTGTCGTGATGTCATGACGACCGGATGAATTGCGCTCGCGCCGTTCATCCGGTAGAACCCTGCCTGAAAATGGGCGGATTTATCCGTCATGGGGCAGGAATTGGCGGGCAGATCGGCCCAAGCGCATCCCGGGGGGTCCGGGAGCGCCGGGAGGCTGGCGGGGCAGGCCGCACGCGCTGGAAGGGTTTGAATGACAATGACGCGACAGTATGGTGCGGGCGCCGGCGTGCTCTCGATCATGGCCGCAAGCTTCGTGCTGACCGGTTGCATCGGCGGGCCGACCTACGGGACGGACAAGACGGCCGGCGAGCACCTGATGGACGACCTCGGCAGCACGGTCAGCATGGGCGGCGACAAGTCCGCCAACGTGAAGTACCAGCCGCGCCCGGGTCTCGTCCTGCCGCCGTCGGCTGAGCGCACGGCCCTCGTCCAGCCGCAGGCTTCGCTGGCCAACAAGGATAATCCGGCTTGGGTCGAATCGCCCGAGGAAACGCGCCAGCGTCTGCGCGAGGAAGCCGACGAGAACGCGGACCGGCCGGGCTATGTCTCGCCGCTCGCGAAAGCCTCGGCCAACGGCCGCAAGCTCACCGCCAAGGAACAGCAGGAAGCCTATCGTGAAGCCCGCAAGGTGCAGATGGGGGCCTATGCCGACAAGCGCCGTTTCCTCAGCGATCCCCCGCTCGCCTACCGCAAGGCACCCGAGGAAGCCCTGACCGATCTCGGCGAGGACGAAACCATCAAGGAACGTCGTCGCAAGAAGGAAGCGCAGGTGCAGGGCAGCGGCAAGAAGTGGTGGCAGGTTTTCTGATTCGGCCATGAGCGTCACCATCCGCGAGGCCACCGTTGAGGATGCCGCTATCATCCTGCGCTTCGTGCGGGAACTGGCAGCCTACGAAAAGCTGGAGCACGAAGTGGAAGCGACGGTGGACACCACCGCGTTGGCCCTCTTCGGCCCGGACAGCGTTTCCAAAGCCGTGATCTGCGAGCGTGATGGCGCGCCCATCGGCTTCGCCGTCTGGTTCCTGATCTACTCCACCTGGCAGGCCCGCAACGGGCTCTACCTCGAAGATCTCTACGTCACCCCGGAAGCCCGCGGCACGGGCGCCGGGCGCAGCCTGTTGCGACATCTGGCGAGAATCGCCGTCGACAAGAACTGCGGCCGTTTCGAGTGGAGCGTGCTGGACTGGAACGAGCCCGCCATCCGCGCCTATCGCGCCATCGGTGCGGAGCCGATGGACGGCTGGACCCGCTACCGCCTGACCGGCCGGGCCTTGCAGGATTTCGCCACCGGCTGAAAACCTACCGCCGCGCCTCGAAGAAGGTGCGCAACAATCCCGCCGCTTCCGTTTCTCCCAGCCCCGAATAGACATCGGGCGCATGGTGGCAGGTCGGCTGGGCGTAGAAGCGCCCGCCATGATCCACCCCGCCGCCCTTCGGGTCGCCGGCGCCGTAATAGAGGCGGCGGATGCGGGCAAAGGAGATGGCGGCGGCGCACATGGCGCAGGGTTCGAGCGTGACATAGAGGTCGGCGCCGGCCAGTCGTTCCGCATTGAGCCGTCGCGCAGCATCGCGGATCGCCTCGATTTCGGCATGGGCCGTCACGTCGCGGCGCTCGCGCGTCCGGTTGCCGCCGGCGCCGATCACAGTGCCGTCGAGCACGACGACAGCACCGATCGGCACCTCGCCGCGCACTTGCGCTGCCCGTGCTTCCGCCAGCGCCAGATCCATGAACCCCGGTGATGCGGCCATTCGCGTCATTATTTCTCTTAACCCATCGGCTCCGACCTGATAGGAGAGCCTGAAAAGGCAGGCAACACAAATGACATCCAATGACAAGCCCCAGCGTCCGCGCGGCAAGCCCGCAAGCGGCGGCAAGACGACAGACCGCGCGCCGCGCGCAGCGGCAGCCGACGGCAAGGCCAAACTCGGCAAGCCCGCATTCGGTAAAAACGCAGGCGACAAGAAGCCCTTTGAAAAGAGGGAGGGCGGAAAGCCGGCCTTCGGCAAGCCGGCCTTCGGAAAAACCAGCGGACCGCCGCGTGGCAAGCCCGCTTTTGCAAAGCGCGACGACGCGACGCCGCATGAAACGCGCGCGACAGAGCGCCCGGCGTTCGACAGGCCGCGTGCCGAACAGGCCCGCTCCGACAAGCCGTGGGGCGAACAGCCGCGTTTCGACAAGCCCCGTTCAGACAGGCCTCGCTTCGAGAAGGGCGGCGCCGAGACGGCCCGTTCCGACAAGCCGAAATTCGACAAGCCCCCATTCGACAAACCCAGGTTCGACAAGCCCAAGTTCGATAAGCCGCGTGGCGAACGCACGGCCGAGCGTGTCGCCGACGAGCGTCCTGCCCGCGCGCGCGCCGCAGCGGCGACGGCCGTGTCCGACGAAGCGCCCCAGCGTATCTCCAAGATCCTCGCCCGTGCCGGCATCGCCTCGCGTCGCGACATCGAGCGGATGATCATGGAAGGCCGCGTCAGCGTCAACGGCACCAAGCTGGACACGCCGGTCGTCAACGTTACCCTGTCCGACAAGATCGAGGTCGATGGCCAGCAGATCCGCGGCATCGAGCGCACCCGTCTCTGGCTCTACCACAAGCCGACCGGGCTGGTGACCACGAACAACGATCCGGAAGGTCGCGCGACGGTGTTCGACCGCCTGCCGGAAGACCTGCCGCGCGTGCTCTCCATCGGTCGTCTCGACATCAACACCGAAGGCCTGCTGCTTCTGACCAATGACGGCGGTCTCGCCCGCGTGCTGGAACTACCGGCGACCGGCTGGCTGCGCCGCTACCGCGTCCGCGCGCATGGCAAGATCGAACAGGCCGACCTCGACAAGCTCAAGGACGGCATCGCCGTCGATGGTGTGCTTTACGGCGCGATCGATGCGACGCTGGACAAGGTTCAGGGTGCCAACGTCTGGATCACCATGGGTCTGCGCGAAGGCAAGAACCGCGAGATCAAGAACGTCCTCGGCGCGCTCGGCCTCGACGTGAACCGCCTGATCCGCATCTCCTATGGCCCGTTCCAGCTCGGCGAACTGCCGGAAGGTGCTGCCCAGGAAATCCGCGGCCGCACGCTGCGCGACCAGCTGGGCCCGCGCCTGATCGAGGATGCCAAGGCGAACTTCGATGCACCGCTCTTCAACAATCCGGATGCCGACGATGAAGGTCCGCTGGTCTCGACCGAGCGCAGTGCCGAACGCGGCAACGACCGGTCGAGTGACCGCGGGCAGGGCGCTTACGAGAAGCCGGCCTTCCGCGAGAAGACGGCCGACCGCAACGAGCGCCTGCGCGGCCGTCTCGATACGCGTCCCGCAGACAACAAGCGTGGTGGCCGTGATAGCGCACCGGCAGCGCGTGGCGACGGGCCGAAGCGCGAGCCGCTCGGCCGTCCGCGCAAGGCCAATGTCTGGATGGCGCCCGGCGCCCGTCCCCTCGCCGAAAAGAAGACCGGCCCCGAGGCGGCATCGGCTGAAAAGCCGGTTCGCCGCGAGCGTCCCGAAGGCGCGCCCAAGGTCAAGCGCTACGGCCGCACCAAGGATGGCCAGGCGATTGTCGGCAAGCAGCGTTTCGATCCGGATCGCAAGAGCAACGCGAGCTTTGCCCGTCCCGACACAGGCCCGCGCGTGATCGTCGAGCGGGATTCGCAGGACCGCGACTGGATCAAGGCCAGCGAGCCCCCGGTTCGCGAGGAACGCGGCGGCTTCAAGTCCCGCGACGGCGGCGATCGCGAAACGAAGAGCTTCGGTGACCGCAAGCCGCGGGGCGATCGTCCCGACGGCGAACGGTCTTTCGGTGCCAAGAAAAGCTTCGGCGAAAAGAAGAGCTTTGGCGGCGATCGTCCTGCGGCTAAGTCCTTTGCCAAGCCCGGTGCGAAATCCGCTAGCAAGCCCTCCTTCGGCGGCAAGCCTTCAGGCGGTCGCCCAACGGGCGGCAAACCCTCTTTCGGTGGCAAACCGGGCGGTTCCAAGCCGCGCGGCGGGAAGTAGCACCCGGTGCGCATCGTCGGCGGAGAATTTCGCGGCCGGGCTCTCGCGAGCCCGGCAACGGCCGATATCCGGCCGACATCCGACAGGACGCGCGAAAGCCTGTTCAACATCCTCAGCCACGCCTATCCCGACCGGCTGGAGGAGACCCGTATCCTCGACCTCTTCGCCGGAACCGGTGCCGTCGGGCTCGAAGCCCTGTCGCGCGGCTGCCGGCAGGCGCTGTTCGTCGAAAACAGCGCGGAGGGCAGGGGCCTGCTGCGCACCAATATCGAGACGCTGGGCCTCACCGGTCGCGCCAGGATCTTCCGGCGCGACGCGACCGATCTCGGCACGGTCGGCACCGTCGAGCCCTTCCACCTCGTCTTCGCCGATCCGCCCTATGGCAAGGGTCTTGGCGAGCGAGCACTGGCGGCGGCCTCCGCCGGCGGCTGGATCCTGCCCGATGCGCTTGTGATCCTCGAAGAGCGCGCCGATGTAACGCCGATGGCGGGGCCCGATTTCGAGACGCTCGACATCCGCCAGTTCGGCGACACCCGCATGCATTTCTATCGCTTCCGCAAGCGCGGCTGACCCTGTCATGTCGGAGATGCCGTCCGCCAGCACAGCATCGAGCGGCCCATCGGTCGCTCTGGCGCTCGGCGGCGGCGGTGCGCGCGGTCTCGCCCATATCCATGTCATCGAAGCGCTGGATGACCTCGGCATCCGCCCGCGCGTCATTGCCGGCACCTCGATCGGCGCCATCATGGGCGCCGGCATGGCGGCCGGCATGCGCGGCAGCGATATTCGCGACTTCGCGCTCTCCACCGTCGGCCGGCGCAAAGAGATCGCCAACCGACTCTGGCGGCTGCGCCCCTCGACCTTGCAGGCCATCGGCGGCAGCCTGCGCTTCGGCCCGTTCAATCTCGAACGCGTGCTCTCTGCCTTCCTGCCGGAAGCCATTCCGGACACGTTCGAAGCCCTGTCCATTCCCCTTAAGGTCATCGCCACCGACTATTACGCGCAGTGCGAAACGGTGCTGGAGGCGGGCGACCTGCGCAGTGCCATCGCCGCGTCCGCCGCCATTCCTGGCATGTTCCAGCCGGTGCGGCTCGGCGCGCGCGTCATGATCGACGGCGGCTTCGTCAATCCGGTTCCCTTCGATCATCTCGAAGGTCTCGCCGACATCGTACTGGCCGTCGATGTCGTCGGCGGCCCGGAGGGTGACGGCACGACCCTGCCGACGCGGATGGACGCGATGTTCGGCGCGAGCCAGCTGATGATGCAGACGATCACGGCCATGAAGATGAAGGCCCATGCGCCGGACCTTCTCGTGCGCCCGGATGTCGGCCGCTTCCGCGTCATGGATTTCCTGCGCGCGCAGGAGGTGCTGGCGGTCAGCGCCGGCGTGAAGGACGAGGTGAAGGCCTCGCTCGACAAGCTTCTGTCGCGGTAGACGCCGTCGCCGTTTCAGCGCGGCCGCTGTGCCTCGGCGATCTCCTCGTCCGGCCCCTGAGGCGCCACCGGCTCCCGCTTCGGCTTCATCAGCGGCTCGGGCTTCACGGGGCGGAAATGCAGCATGTCGCGACCGGCCGCCAGCCCGTCCACGGCCTGCACCTCCAGCCGCGCCTCGTCGCGCCGGCGGATATCGGTGGTGATGGCGATGGCCTGCGCGTCGGTAACGCCAAGCTCCTCCAGCGTGCGCTGGCCGAAGAGTAGCCCGGATTCCAGCGTTTCCCGCAGTTCGTAATCCACGCCACGCGCCCGCAATTGCAGCGTATGCTGGCGATCGTAGGAGCGTGCGAAGATGCGGGCATTGGGAAATTCCGACTGGACGAGATCGACGATCCGGTCGGTCGTCTCCTTCCGGTGCGTACAGATCGCCACGATCTTCGCCCGCTCGATGCCGGCGGCGCGCAGCACGTCGAGCCGTGTCCCGTCGCCGAAATAGATGCGGAAGCCGAAGGTCGCAGCCTGTTCCACGCGCGCGGCGGAGTGGTCGATGATGGTGACGTCGCGTCCGCCGGCCAGCAGGATCTGCGCGGCGATCTGCCCGAAGCGCGAGAAGCCGATCATCAGCACATCGGCGCCAGCCCCCTCAAAATCCTCCTCCATATCGTCCTCGGCCTCTTCCTCCTCGTCCCGCGTGAGAGTGCGCGAGAGCGCGGAGGCGGCCGGCGTCAGCGCCATGGAGAGCGTGACGATGACGACGAGCAGCGAACCGGTCGCGGCCGGAAACACGCCCGCCGCCGCCGCCGCGCTGAACAGCACGAAACCGAACTCGCCGCCCTGCGGCAGCAGCAGCGCGATGCGCACCGCCTCGTTATGGGCCGAGCCGAACAGCCGGCAGACGGCGTAAAGCGTCACGGCTTTGATGATCACCAGCATGGGAACCGCGATCAGCACCGTGAGCCAGTTGGAAAAGATCACGTCGATCTGCAGCGACAGGCCGACCGCCATGAAGAATAGCGCCAGCAGCAGGCCACGAAACGGCTCGATGTCGGCTTCCAGCTCATGCCGATAGCTCGATTCCGCCAGCAGCACGCCGGCGAGAAACGCGCCCATGGCCATGGAAAGCTGCGCCATCTGCATCAGGGTCGCAGCACCCAGCACGATCAGCAGCGCGGCGGCGATCATGATTTCGCGCGCGCCGGTGCGCGCAAGAATACGAAAGAGCGGATTGATGAGATACCGTCCGGCCAGCACCATCACGAGGATGGCGCCGACGGCGACCGAGAAATCCTCGATCGGCGGCGTCGTATCCTCCGGCGCCTGCAGCGCGATCAGCGGGATCAGCGCCAGCAGCGGCACGATGGCAAGATCCTGCAGGAGGAGAACGGAGAAGGCGCGCTGGCCATAGCGCGTATTCGTATCGCCCTTCTCGTCGAGGATCTGCAGCGCGAAGGCAGTGGAGGACAGAGCGAGGCCGAAGCCGGTGATGAGGCTGCCGGCAGCATCGAGCAGGCCGAGTTCGTAGACGATGGCCGAGAGCAGCCCGCCGGTGACGAGCACCTGGGCGGACCCCAGCCCGAAGATATCGCGCCGCATGGCCCAGAGCCGCGACATCTTCAGCTCCAGTCCGATCACGAACAGCAGGAAGACGACGCCAAGCTCGGCAAAGCCGAGGATCGCTTCCCCATCGGTGATCTGGTGGAAGACCGGGCCGATGATGACGCCGGCCGCGAGATAGCCGAGCACGGTGCCGAGCCCGAGCTTCTTGAAGATGGGGGCCGCCACGACGGCGCCGCCGAGCAGCAAAAGCGCCTGGGAGGTCATGACGGGCGTTGTCGACATCGTGACGTTTCCTGTGGCTTTGCCGTTCGTGCTGGACGCACCGGGCCCGACCTGTTTTTTGCGAAAGGGCCTTCTCACCGGGTGGCGAGACGGAAATAAGGCGCGCGTTCCGGGAGAATCGTGCCACGCCCTTGATGCCCGGGCCACTGCACAATAAATGGGACGGGAATGAAAGGCCAATTCATGCCCCAGACGATTGATTCCGCCGCACTCGAAACGCGGGCCGCAGAGCTCGTGGACCTTGCGAGAAAGGCGGGAGCCGATCAGGCCGACGCCGTCGTGCTCCGGGGCCGCTCGCGCTCCGTGTCCGTACGCCTCGGCAAGGTCGAGGCGACCGACAGTTCCGAGAGCGACGACTTCTCGCTCCGCGTCTTCGTCGGCCGCCGCGTCGCCAGCGTTTCCGCCAATCCGGGCTTCGACCTGAAGGTGCTGGCCGAGCGTGCCGTCGCCATGGCCAAGGCCTCTCCGGAGGACCCTTACGCGACGCTGGCCGACGACACCCGCATCGCCCGCGAGTTTCCCGATCTCGACCTCTTCGACCCCAGCGAGATCTCCACCGAAGAGCTGACCGAACGCGCGCTCGAGGCGGAGGCCGCGGCCCTTGCAGTGCCCGGCGTTACCAAGACCAGCGGCGCCGGTGGCTCCACCGGCATGGGCGGCCTCGTGCTCGTCACGTCCAACGGCTTCTCCGGCGCCTATATGGGCACCCGCTTCAGCCTCTCCGTCAGCGCCATTGCCGGCGAGGGCACGAAGATGGAGCGCGACTACGATTTCGACAGCGCGCTCTTCCTGTCCGACCTGCGCGGTGCCGCCGATATCGGCCGCCATGCCGGCGAGCGTGCCGCCGCCCGCGTCAATCCGCGCCAGGTGGACACGCAGAAGAACGTCACCGTCGTCTTCGATCCGCGCGTCTCCCGTAGCTTTGCCGGCCACATCGCCGGCGCCATCAACGGCGCCTCGGTCGCCCGCAAGACGACGTTCCTCAAGGACAAGATGGGCGAGCGCATCCTGAAAGCCGGCATCAACCTGACGGACGATCCCCTGATCGTGCGCGGCTCCGGCTCGCGGCCCTTCGATGGCGAAGGCGTGACCGGGCAGAAGATGACCATGATCGAGGACGGGATCCTCAGGAACTGGTTCCTCTCCACCGCTACGGGGCGGGAACTCGGCCTTGAAACCAACGGCCGTGGCGCGCGCAGCGGCACGGCGGTCAATCCGTCCTCCACCAACTTCGCGCTGGAGCCTGGCGATATCTCGCGCGAGGACCTGATCCGCAGCGTCGGCACCGGCTTCTACGTCACCGAGCTGATCGGCCATGGCGTCAACATGCTGACGGGTGAATATTCCCGTGGTGCTTCCGGCTACTGGATCGAAAACGGCGAGATCGCTTTCCCCGTCTCCGAGGTCACCATCGCCTCGAACCTGAAGGAGATGTTCATGGCCCTGACGCTCGCAAACGATATCGATCGCTCCTACTCGGTCGCCGCGCCGACGATCGCCGTAGAAGGCATGACGCTCGCCGGAAAGTAAGGGCGGCCCGGTAAAAACCGAAAGGCTGGGATGACGAAGCGGCCACCATGTTTTGGCCGCACTTCGCCTGTCTGACGCGGACATCGCCTGATACATCGCACGACCATACGGAAAGGACGCCCATGAACGCCGACCATCACCCGCCGGATCAGTGGACCAGGGATCTGGACCTGATCACCACGGCAGCGATGGCCGCCGGCGAGAAGGCCCTGACCTATTTCCGCAAGAACCCGGAATTCCGCTACAAGAACGAGGACCGCTCGCCGGTCAGCGAGGCGGATTACGCGGCAAACGACATCCTCAAGGAGCGCCTGCTCTCGGCCCGCCCCAATTACGGCTGGCTGTCGGAGGAGACGGATGACGACGAGGCGCGGCTTGGCTGCGACACGGTGTTCGTGGTCGATCCGATTGATGGCACGCGCGGCTTCATCGCCGGCAAGGACGTCTGGTGCGTCAGCGTCGCCGTCGTCCACAAGGGCCGTCCGGTCGCCGGCGTGCTCTACGCGCCGGCCCTCATCGAGCTTTATCAGGCAAGGCACGGCGCGGAAGCCCGGCGCAACGGCGTCACTATCCATGTCGCCAAGCCGGTGGCGGGCCAGCCGCTGCGGTTCGCCATCGCCGAGGACCTCCTGCCGAAGCTGAAGGCGGGTTACGGCAAGGATGTCGCGCGCGTTTCCCACGTTCCCTCGCTCGCCTATCGCATCGCGATGATCGCCGACGGCCAGATCGACGGCACGGTGGTGAAGAAGAACGCCCATGACTGGGATCTCGCCGCCGCCGACCTGATCCTGCAGCAGGCGGGCGGCGTGCTCACCGGTCTCGACGGCGAGCCCCTGACCTACAACCGGCCCAGCGTGCGCCACGACGTCCTGTGCGCGGCGGCACTGCCCGCTCTGCCGGCACTGCTGGACGCATCGGCCGGCCTGCACGGGCATTGACCTTTCCGGCTGGATGCCGCACATCACCAGTCGAAAACAGCACGTTAAGACGACGAAAACTGACGAAAAGAGGCGAAAATGACGGAAAAGAAGCAGCTGCTGCACATGGTCTTCGGTGGTGAACTGAAGACCCTCAAGGACGTCGAGTTCCGCGATCTCGAGAAGCTGGATGTGGTCGGCATCTTCCCGGACTATGAGAGCGCGCTGCATGCCTGGCGCGGCAAGGCGCAGGCGACGGTCGACAACGCCCATATGCGCTACTTCATCGTCCACATGCACCGCCTGCTCGATCCGGGCCAGCTCTGATGAACCTGGGCGGATGCGGCATGCGCGTGTCCGGGCCGTCGCGTCCCGCCCGCGTGGATAGCGCCAGATGACGCGCCTCTTGGCGCGCGCGGCGCTGTCCGGCTATCGCTGGGTCGGAACCGCGGTCTATCCGCTCGTCTGGTCCTACCTTGCCTTGCGCGCCGCGCGCGGCAAGGAAGATCGCGCGCGCCGGCAGGAACGCTACGGCTTTCCGAGTGCCGCCCGCCCGCAGGGTCCGCTGGTCTGGTTTCATGCGGCCAGCGTCGGCGAGACCATGTCCGTCATTCCGTTGATCAAGGAAATCCACCGCCGCGGCATCGCCGTCGTGCTCACCAGCGGCACCACCACCTCGGCCCGGGTCGTCGCCGAGCGACTGGGCGATATCGCCATCCACCAATATGTGCCCCTCGACTTCAAGCCGGCCGTCTCCCGCTTCCTCGATTATTGGGAACCGGATCTTGCGATCATCGCCGAAAGCGAGATCTGGCCGATGACCATCATGGAACTCGGCAAGCGCCATATCCCGCAGATCCTCGTCAACGGCCGCCTGTCCGACCGCAGCTTCGCCCGCTGGAAGAAACGCCCGAACCTTGCCGACGCCATCTTCGAGAACCTTGCGCTCGTGATCGCGCAATCGGAGGCCGATGCCGAGCGGTTCAGCGCGCTCGGCGCTCTGCCGGTCATGGTGTCGGGCAATCTGAAGGTCGATACGGATGCGCCGCCGGTCGATAACGCCGTGCTTCGCCAGTACCGGCAGCAGATCGAGACCCGCAAGACCTGGGCGGCGATCTCCACTTTTGAAGGGGAGGAGGCCGCGGCGGGTTCGGTGCATCTGGCCCTGAAAGAGCGTAACGCGCTTTTGACCATCATCGTCCCCCGGCACCCCGAGCGCTGCGACGCGATCGAGGCCATGCTGGTCGCCAAGGGGCTGACCGTCGCGCGCCGCACCCGCAACGATCCCGTCACGCCGGAAACCGACATCCTGCTCGGCGATACCGTCGGCGAAATGGGCCTCTATCTCCGCCTGACCGATGTCGCCTTCGTGGGCCGGTCGCTGTTCGGGGAGGGCGGGCAGAACCCGATCGAGCCGGCCATGCTCGGCTGCGCCATCCTGTCGGGCGGCAACGTCCAGAATTTCCGCGAGACCTACCAGACGCTTGCCAAGAACGGCAGCGCCAAGATCGTGCGCGATACCGAGATGCTGGCCAAGGGCGTGCACTACCTGCTGACCAATGACGAGGTGCGCCGCAAGATGATCGAGGCGGGGCAGGAAGCCGTGCACGAGATGCGCGGTGCTCTGTCCGCGACGATCCGCGGGCTTGAGCCCTACATCAACCCGCTGACGGTGAAGGCCCGCCTGTTGCCGCGCGACGATGTCTAGCGCAGTCCGGCAGGCGTCATACTGCACGTTTCAAATCCCAAAGAGACCGTCGAGATGAGCAAGGCACCGCTTCCGATACCGATCGCCGGCATCCTCTTCGACAAGGACGGGACGCTGCTCGACTATGCCAAAAGCTGGGTGCCGGTGAATTACGAGGTCGCCCGCATCGCCTCGCGCGACGATGCGGACCTCGGCGCCACGCTGCTGCGCGCCGGCGGCATGGATCCTGAGACGGGTTTCGTCGGCCCCGACAGCCTGCTTGCGGCCGGCAACACGGCGGAGATCGCGCAAGGCATGGTGGAGGCCGGCGCGCCGTGGACGCGCGAGGCATTGACGGAGGCCCTCGACGACCTCTTCTCCCGCTCCGCCGCCTATGCCGTCCCGGTGACGGATCTCTCCGTTCTGTTTACGACATTGCGGACACGCGGCTACAAGCTCGGCGTCGCCTCCAGCGACAACGAGGCCTCCATCCGCCGCACGGCCGAACGCTTCGGCTTTGCCGAATGCCTCGATTATGTCGCGGGCTATGACAGCGGCTACGGCGTCAAGCCGGAGCCTGGCATGGTCCATGGCTTCTGCGCGACGACGGGCCTCATCCCCGATCAGGTCGTCGTCGTCGGCGACAACAATCACGATATGCATATGGGGCGAAATGCCGGCGCCGGCCTCACCGTTGCCGTGCTCACCGGCACCGGCTCCCGCCAGTCGCTCGCCGCCGCCAGCGACCACTGCCTTGCCGATATCACCGAGCTTCTGGCGCTCCTCGATCGTCACCTGCCGACGGGCGACGACCTCACGATGAACGAGGCGGCCTCCTGATGGCATCGGAAGCGCCGCCCTTCTGGTGGGAAAAGCCCGGCTGGGCCGCCCGCGCGCTCAGCCCCGTCGCTTGGGTCTACGGGCAGATCGCCGGCCGCCGCATGGACCGTGCGCGCCGCTGGGCCGCCCCCGTTCCCGTCATCTGCGTCGGCAACTTCACCGTCGGTGGCGCCGGCAAGACGCCGACCGCGATCGCCATCGCCAGGGCCGCGAGCCGCCGCGGCCTGAAGCCCGGCTTTCTCAGCCGCGGCTATGGCGGGTCGCTGGATGTGACCACGCTGGTCGATCCCGGTCACCACCGGGCGCAGGAGGTCGGCGACGAGCCGCTGCTGCTGGCCCGCGCGGCACCGACGGTCATATCGAGAAAGCGCGTCGAAGGCGCACAGCGGCTGGTGGCGGAAGGCATCGATCTCATCATCATGGATGACGGCTTTCAGAGCGCGCGCCTCGTGTTCGATTATGCGCTGCTGGTCATCGACAGCCGCCGCGGCATCGGCAACGGCCGCCTCGTGCCGGCGGGCCCGGTGCGCGCGCCGCTCGGCCACCAGTTGCGCCACGCCTCCGCCGTCCTGAAGATCGGCCGGGAGACGGCGGCCGACCCGGTCATCCGCACCGCGGCGCGGGCCGGACGGCCGGTCTTCGTCGCCAATATTGTGCACGAGGATGACGGCTCGCTGAAAGGCCAGCGCGTGCTCGCCTTCGCCGGGATCGCGGATCCTGAAAAGTTCTACCGGACGGTGCGCGGAACCGGCGCGGAGATCGTGACGACGCGCAATTTCCCGGATCACCATCATCTGGAAGCCGACGAGATCGCCGGTCTTCTCGACGATGCCGACGTATCCGGCCTGCTTCTGGTGACGACCGCCAAGGACCGCGTTCGTCTCGACGCCGGTCATGAGGCGGAT
The DNA here is from genome assembly GCF_004343445.1 of Rhizobium sp. PP-CC-3G-465. Taxonomy (NCBI): domain Bacteria; kingdom Pseudomonadati; phylum Pseudomonadota; class Alphaproteobacteria; order Hyphomicrobiales; family Rhizobiaceae; genus Rhizobium; species Rhizobium sp. PP-CC-3G-465. The sequence goes on along the minus strand of NZ_SLYH01000001.1, from coordinate 1,837,021 downwards.
CGCATGGGCGAACTCGCGCGCGAAGTCCGCGTCATCGATGTGGAGATCGTCTTCGACGATCCCGCAGCCCCCGACAAGATGATCGACGCCGCTTTGTTCGCCGCCCGCCATCGGCTGTTGCGCCGGAGCGGGGCGTAAAGCGTTCTGTCACGTAGGCTTGCGGTTTGCGTCGGCCCCTCATCCCCCTGCCGGGACCTTCTCCCCGCGCGCGGGGAGAAGGGACCTTAAGGCGCTGCTTCCACCTCACATCGAAACCTCACGCAGGGCACGTCCCCTCTCCCCGCAAGCGGGGAGAGGGTTAGGGTGAGGGGCCACCGCAAGCCTACGGCGTAACCGACGACCCCGCGTCTGCCGTCTGCCCGGGCAGGATCCCCGCACGCTTGTCCGCATCGAAGGCGGCCTGCGCGTCGACATACGGTTCCTGCCGCGCCACGCTCCAGTAGCGCAGCTCTTCGACCGGGATCTCGCGTCCGGTGATGGCGCAGATGACGAAGGATCCCGGCAGGATGACGTTGAAATCGCCGTCGAGATACCGGATTTTCGCAATCCTGTTGCCGCTGCCTTCGAACCGGTTCATCGTGTCTCATCCCCTGACTGATCGTCTCGCCCAAGCGGCCGAACCCTGTCCCGCCGCTGTAAACCTTCACCGCCCGTTTTGCCAGCCGCCTCTTGGAGCCGTCTGGCTGGCGCTTCTCACCATCAGCTGCGTCCGAACAGGCGCTCGATATCGGCAAGCTTGATCTCGATATAGGTCGGCCGCCCGTGATTGCACTGGCCGGAGCCGGGCGTCGCCTCCATCTGGCGCAGGAGCGCGTTCATCTCCTCCGGCCGCAGCCGGCGGCCCGAGCGCACCGAGCCGTGGCAGGCCATGGTTGCTGCCAGCGCTTCCAGCCGGCCGGCCAGGCCGTTGGCCGTGTCCCATTCCGCCAGCTCGTCGGCCAGCTGCCGGATGAGCCCCGCCGCATCGATCTCGCCGAGCATGGCCGGCGTCTCGCGCACGGCGACCGCGCCCGGGCCGAAGCGCTCGATGGTGAGCCCCAGCCGCGAAAGCTCTTCGGCATGCACCATCAGCCGGTCGCAATCGTCCTCCGCGAGATCGACGATATCGGGGATCAGCAGCGCCTGCGCGGGCAGGGCCTTCGTCGAGAGCCCCTTGCGCAGGTTCTCATAGACGAGCCGTTCATGCGCGGCGTGCTGATCGACGATCACGAGCCCGTCGCCCGTCTGCGCGACGATATAGTTCTCGTGCAGCTGCGCCCGCGCCGCGCCCAGCGGATGCTCCGGCAGCGCCGTCTCGGGCACTACAGGCTCCGATCCCGAAGGCTCCGGCGCCATCCTTGCGGCCGGTGCGAACGATCCGAAAGCGGCCTGCGCGGCCTCCCCGAAACCGCGACCGCCCGTCTCCAGCGGCCGGTAGGGCGAACGCTCCGCCGCCCAAGGGGGCGAGGGAGCCTGTCCATACCCGGTCTGGCCACCATAACCGCCGGGGGAACGGGCGGCTGAGGCGAAGCCTGAACCGGACGCAGGGGCCGAAGATTCCGGCCGAAAGGCGTTTACGAGTCCGCGCGCGCCGAGCGTCGAGGACCGGTCGCCGTCGGCCGCCAGCGCCTGACGGATCGCGCCGACGATGAGGCCGCGCACGAGGCCGGGATCGCGGAAGCGGACGTCCGACTTTGCCGGATGCACGTTCACATCCACCAGCGCCGGGTCGATCGTGATCGACAGCACCGCGACGGGATAGCGCCCATGCGGGATGGTTTCGGCATAGGCGCCGCGCAGCGCCGAGAAGATCAGCTTGTCCTGCACGGGCCGGCCGTTGACGAACACATATTGGTGCAGCGAATTGCCCCGGTTGAAGGTGGGAACGCCGGCAAAGCCGGTCAGCCGCACCTCGTTGCGCTCCGCATCGATCTCGATCGCATTGTCGCGGAAGTCGCGGCCGAGCACCTGCGCGATGCGCGCCAGACGGTCGTCCCCGGTCGCGGGAAATTCGAGCGTGGTGCGGTCGGGGCCCGACAGCAGGAAGCGCACGCCGGGAAACGCGATCGCCATGCGCCGCACCACCTCGGAAATCGCCGCCGCCTCGGCGCGTTCCGTTTTCATGAATTTCAGCCGGGCAGGGGTCGCGAAGAACAGGTCGCGCACCTCCACCACCGTGCCGTGGTTGGCCGGCGTCGGCCGCACGGCCTGCACCACCCCGCCATGCACGGCGATTTCGGCGCCATGGTCGCTGCCGGCCGGCCGGCTCGCGATCGTCAGTCGCGCGACGGAGCCGATCGAGGGCAGCGCCTCGCCGCGAAAGCCCAGCGTGCGGATGTCGAACAGGCCGCCGTCGAGCTTGGAGGTGCAGTGCCGCCGCACGGCGAGCGCCAGATCGTCCGGCCCCATGCCGCAGCCATTGTCGACCACGCGCAGCAGCGTCTTGCCGCCGCCGGCGGTCGCGATCTCGATGCGGGTGGCGCCGGCATCGAGCGCGTTCTCGATCAGCTCCTTGGCAGCGCTCGCCGGCCGCTCGATGACTTCGCCGGCAGCGATCTGGTTGATGAGCGTTTCGGAAAGGAGGGTAATGGCCATGGTGCATTCTCCGCCATTCCCGCTCCCCCGCCAAGGACCGGATCGCGGCTCGGCCGGGATATCCCCTGTGAGATCCGAAAAGGGACGGAGATGGGTTGTAACGAGCATGGGTTCTTGAGGGTTTAAGGGTGCATTAAGCCCGCTGTGGCATGGTTGACGTTGGGCCAAGGCAGCCGGAACGGTCGACAGGACACCGGGTGCTGCCGCCGGAGGGACATGCAGCATTGGCGTTGCCGGCGAACATGACCCGACGTGACGGACGAAAAGATGTCGCAGCCAGGCCCGTTTCCGGGTGGGCGCTGCGCCGGAGCGATCGCGATGCTGACCGCGCGCTCCCGGAGAAAACGCCATGCCCGGTAAAGGGTCATGACGTCGGCATGTTCCCGTCAATGCTCGCCAGAAATGTGAGGCCGTGAATGAATGATCTCGCGTCATCTGGCGCAGCTGTCCAGCTCTCTCTGCTGGAAGCGGTTTCGGATGCGCTGGGCCTGGCCGTTTTTGTGTGCGACCGCAACGACGAATTGATCTTTGCCAGCAAGCCGATCCAGCAGTTCTACCCCGTCGAGGACCGTTTCCTCGCACGCGGCACGCGGCTGCGCGATTTCTTGGGCGCCGTCTTCGATCTCGGCGTGCGTTCGGGAACGGCGACGGAACGCAGCCGCCGGCGCGTGAACCGCGACGAATGGATCTCTGCACGCGTCTCCCTTCACTGGCGCGAGCGCTACGAGGTGGTCGAGCGCATCGCCCGCCAGCGCTGGATCAATGTGCGCAAGCGCCGGCTGGCCAGCGGCCTCTGCGTCGTCTCCCTGACCGAAGTCTCCGAGCAGAAGAAGAGGGAAGAGCAGATGCAGCTCGACGTCGAGCGCATGGAGATGACGGAAGGCATTCTCGACGGCCTGCCCAACCCGATCTGCGTGAAGGATCGAAGCCTCAACTACATCGGTGTCAACAAGGCCTTCTGCGACCTGCATGGCATGACGCCCGACCAGATTCTCGGACGCTCCGTCTGGGATCTCATCGAACCGGAGCTTGCAGAGAAATTCGAGACGTCCGACCGCATGGTGCTGGAAACCGGGCGCGAACACAGCCTGCCGGAACAGATCGTGCGGGCAAACGGCGACGATTGCTGGGTGGTGACGCATAAATTCCGCGTCGGCGACGCGCATCGCGGCCTTCTCGTGACCTGCATGAACGACGTCACGGATATCGTCGTGGGCTACGACGAGGGCGTGGTCTCGCCGGAAATGGCGAAAAACCTCGCCGTCGCGCGATACGATGCGTTCGAGCCGGCACAGAACTGCCACGATCCCTATCAGGCACTGGACCTGCACGTCCTCGCCCAGACCGCTCAGGCCCCGACGCCGCAGGACATGGCGGCTCAGCAACGGACAACCGAAGCCGCCGAGCCTATCGTTGCGGGTCGCATCTTGGTCATGACGCCGGATGCGACCGTCGAGGCGCGTCTGCTCTCGGTCCTGTCGAAGCGCGGCCACGAAGCCTGCGCGCTCAGCTCCGCGCCGGAGATGACGGCGTTCCTCGACGCCATTCGCGAAGCGAACCTCTCGCTCGACCTCGTTCTCATCGATCCCGCCCTTGGCGACCTCAAGGCGACATTGGAGACGGCTGCCGGTCCGCCAGGCATCGTTTTCGATCCATCCTGGGCGGAGGAGGCTCTGGCGGACCACGTTCTTGCGTCGTTCACGATACGGGAAACGGCAATGGGCTCGCCGATACCCGACGATCCCGCCGCCATCCTGCAATCTCCCGCCGACTGGGACATCGTCCTGCCGGTCACCGAGCGCCCGACCTCCGATATCGACGTCCTCGTTGCCGAAGACAACGACATCAACCAGTTCGTCTTCTCCCAGATCCTCGAAGGTCTCGGACTGTCCTACCGGATCGCCGCCAATGGCGAGGAAGCCGTCCGCTTCTGGCAGCAATTCCGCCCGCAGCTCATCTTCATGGACGTCTCCATGCCGGTCATGAACGGCTTCGACGCGACGCGGGCCATCCGGGCGGCAGAAGTGCACCTGTCGTCCCGCACGCCGATCGTCGCGGTGACGACGCAGGCCCTCGATATCGACCTGGAGCATGCGCGCGCTGCCGGCATGGATGACCATATCGTAAAGCCGATCAGCCCCGACATGATCGAGCGCGTGCGGAACCGCTATCTTCAGGACAGCAGCGATCATCGCCAGCAGCGCTGATACGTCTTCCACGATAGTGGAGAAACTCCTGCATCTTCAGGTATAGAATCCACTCTTTCCTTCGCGTTCTTGCAAGCGATACGAGAATTAGGGATATAGACTGTTGTAATTTCTTAACGATGTGGTCCCATGGTCCATGCGGTCAGCGTGCCGACCAAAATATGCAGGACCTCCGCAATGGATCAGGACGAAACAGCTTCGCGCCAGAAAGGTCCGTCACGCCTTACGGAGCCGAGCCAGCGAGAGCGGCAGGCTGCGATGCCTCAGCGCCGTCATGATGTCTCCCCGGAACACGATCCGTACGACATCGGTAGTCCTGCGTTCGACCGTCACGCTCGCGATCTTCATGCCCTGGCCTTCATCGATCCTCTGACGGACCTTGGCAATTCCCACCGGCTGCGGGAAAAAGTGCGGGAAATCGCGACGGAACGCGCTGCCGACCCGGCACCCTTCACGATCGGTCTTGCCAATCTCGACGGGTTCAAGCCGCTCAACGATCTCTTCGGCCACGCCGCGGGCAACGAGATCCTCTACCAGGTCGCGCGCCGGCTGGAAGCCTGCATGCCCGATGGTGCGACCGTCATCCGCATGGGCAATGACGAGTTCGCCTTCGTGCTGCCGCTCGTTTTCGAGCGCAAGGGCGCCGAGAAGATCGGCCATATGCTGAAGGAGGTGCTGCAGGCACCGTTCGAACTGGCCGAGCGCACGGTGCGTCTCTCGGCCTCCTTCGGCTTTGCGGTCTATCCCTTCGCCGGCGAAGCCTATGACGACCTCTTGAAGAGTGCGGATACCGCGCTCTATCGCTCGAAGCGTCGCGGCCGCGGGCAGATCACCGTCTATTCCCAGGAAATCGCTCAGGAAATGCGCCGCGCGACGCTGCTGGAGCAGGCTCTGCGCAACGCCATCATCGCCGATGAGATCGACGTGCATTTCCAGCCGATCGTCAGCCTCGACACCGACATGGTGGTCGGTTTCGAAGCGCTGGCCCGCTGGTGCGACAGCGATCTCGGCTATGTCTCGCCGGCCATCTTCGTGCCGCTCGCCGAAGAACGCGGCTTCATCGATGCCCTGTCGGAGACCTTGTTGCGCAAGGCAGCGGAAGCGGCATTGCTCTGGCCGAAGGAGCTGTTTCTCTCGTTCAACCTGTCCTCGGCCCAGCTGATGGACCTTGCGACCAGCAGCACGGTGCTCGCCATCATCCATCGCGTTGGCCTCGATCCGCGCCGGCTGGAACTCGAGATTACCGAAACGGCGATGATGCGCGATGCCGACATGGCGCAGAAGATCGTGCAGGAACTACGTGACGCCGGTGTGCGGATTTCGCTCGATGATTTCGGAACCGGACAGTCCAGCCTCGGCCGCCTTCGGGACTTCACCTTTGATAAGGTGAAGATAGACCGCTCCTTCGTCTGCCGCATCGTCAACGATCGCGCCTCCGAGCACATCGTCAAAGCGATTGTCACCATGTGCGATGGCCTGGGTCTCGAGGTCGTCGCGGAGGGCATCGAGGATTTCGCCGAAGCGCTGATGCTCAAGGGGCTGGGTTGCGGTATGGGGCAGGGGTATTTCTACGGAAAGCCGGCTGATGCCACGGCAACCCTGCGATACCTCCGCGATCGCTACCGCGACACGGACACCAAGCGACCCATCGCCATCTGATCCCTAATGTCGTCTGCACGAACGAAAACGGCGGTGCTTTCGCACCGCCGCTTGGTAAGCCACGTTTAGCGGATTACGGGGTCGTCGTGGCCGGCTGGCCGGCAGGGGCAGCGCCACCGGCCGGAGCCATGGTGTTGCCACCGGCAGGTGCCATCGGGGTCGTCGACGAGGTCGTCGAGCCGTCAACCGGTGTCGTCGCGTTCCGTTCTGCGACCTGTGCGGCCTTCGTCTTGAACTCCGGTGCAGCCTTCAGCGTGTCGGCCGTTTCGGTCGTGGTCAGCTTCAGGTCGTCGGAGTTCGGGACTTCGGTAACCATCACGGTATCGAGCGGTACGGCGACGTTCTTTTCCCCGATGCCGAGGAAGCCGCCGACGCCGATGACGGCTGCTTCGACGGAACCGTCCTTGGAGAAGATCACATCGTTGATTTCGCCGATGCTCTCATCCGAAGAATTGTAGACAGACTGGCCGAGATAGGTGCTGGCAGCGATCTGATCCGCGCCCTGCTCGGTGATGTAGCTGCCGGATGCAGCTGCCGTTGCTGCCATAGGCGCGGCCGGTGCCGGCTGTGCGGCGTCCTGTGCGGAGGCGAACGGTGCGAAAGCAACGATGCCGGCAAAGAGGGCGCCGGCGGCGACGGAAGTAACGAGCTTGTTGGTCATGATGTAACCTTCCTGTTTCGGTTTCTTCTCGGATCGTGGCGCGGGGTTCAAACACGCCGCACCGGTGATGCTGAGAGAACGGCCCGTCCCGGAAAGTGGTTCCGAAAAAAAATGGCCTGCGGAAAGAGGAACTTTCTGCAGGCCATAAGGTAAGTATAGACCGACCAAATACCTCGGCCGGCTTCGGTCAGTGGCTTTCGCGGAAAACCTCGCTGCCGCTGCCGCCGACGAGGAAGTCGAGATCCGCGCCCTTGTCAGCTTGCAGCACCGTGTCCTGATAGAGCTTGTAATAGCCGCGCGTCCATTTCGGCTCCGGCGGCACCCAGGCGGCCATGCGCTGAGCGAACTCGGCTTCGGGGATCATCAGGTTCAGTTCGCCTTTGAGCGTGTCGAGCCGGATCCGGTCGCCGGTCTTCACGATGGCGAGCGGTCCCCCGGCATTGGCCTCGGGGCTGACATGCAGCACCACGGTTCCGAAGGCCGTGCCGGACATGCGGGCGTCAGAGATGCGCACCATGTCGCGCACGCCCTTTTCCACCAGCCGCCTCGGGATCGGCATGTTGCCGACTTCCGCCATGCCGGGATAGCCCTTGGGGCCGCAGCCCTTCAGCACGAGGATCGTGTCTTCGGTCACATCGAGGTCGGGATCGTCGATCTGCGCCTTCATGTCCTCGATCGTCTCGAACACATGCGCCGGTCCCTCATGCACCAGCAGGTGCTCGCTGGCGGCCGACGGCTTGATCACGGCGCCGTTGGGCGAAAGATTGCCGCGCAGGATGCGGATGCCGCCGGCTTTGCGGAGCGGGTTGTCGAGCGGCCGGATGACGTCGTCGTTGAAGACTTCGGCATCCTTGTAATAGTCCGAGATGGGACAGCCGTAGACGGTCGGCGCGTCGGCATGCAGCAGGTCCTGGATGCGGTTCATCACGGCGGGAAGGCCCCCGGCATAGGCCAGATCCTCGATCAGATACTGGCCGGAGGGCATACAGTTGACGATGCAGGGAACCTGCGCGCCGACCCGGTCGAAATCGTCGAGCGTCAGATCGACGCCGGCACGTCCGGCGATGGCAAGCAGGTGCACGACCGCATTGGTCGAACCGCCGACGGCGGCATTGGCGACGATGCCGTTTTCGAAGTTCTTCTTGGTCAGGATCTTCGACAGGCGCAGATCTTCATGCACCATGTCCACGATCCGCTTGCCGGTCATGTGGCTGAGCGCCATGCGGCGCGCGTCCACGGCGGGCAGGGCGGCGTTCAGCGGCAGCGACAGGCCCATGGCCTCCACCACCGACGCCATGGTCGTCGCCGTGCCCATCGTCATGCAGACGCCGGGCGAGCGCGACATGCCGCTTTCCGCCGCCATGAACTCCGCCAGGCTCATCTTGCCGGCGCGCACATCCTCGGAGAACTTCCAGACATCCGTGCCGGAGCCGATGTCCTTGCCGCGCCACTTGCCGTTCAGCATCGGGCCGGAGGAGACGACGATGGTCGGCAGGTCGACGGATGCCGCCCCCATCAGCTGGCCGGGCGTGGTCTTGTCGCAGCCGCCAAGCAGCACGACGCCATCGATGCCATAGGCGCGAATGGCCTCTTCGACGTCCATGGCGAGCAGATTGCGGAACAGCATGGCCGTCGGCCGCATCTGCGTTTCGCCGAGCGAGGACACGGGGAACTCGACCGGAAAGCCGCCGGCCTCCCAGACACCGCGCTTCACGCCTTCGGCGAGAATCCGCAGATGGCTGTTGCAGGGCGTCAGTTCCGACCAGGTATTACAGATGCCGATGATCGGGCGTCCGTCGAAGGCATGATCCGGAAAGCCTTGGTTCTTCATCCACGAGCGGTGAATGAACCCGTCCTTGTCGGTACCGCCGTACCAGTGACGGCTTCTCAGTTCCCGTTTCTTCTCGTCGCTCATGGAAACCTCCCTTTGGCGCGGCGCTTCGGCCGTTCACCAATAATCATACTTTTTACCGTTTCGACTGTAAATCGCCGATGACGCTCTCCTCCCGGGGGCGCGCGATCGGCAGCGGTGATCAGAGCACGTAGACGGGCTCGAAACGGCCTTTCACGTCGATGTCGAGCAGGAAGGTCTTGCCGGCATCCGGGTCTTTCGAGCGCCCTGCCTCGTCCAGTCCCTGCCAGGCCGAGGTGAAGAGCAGCCGGTCGGCGCTGCGTCCGACGAAGGCCGGGCAGCTCGGCTGCGACACCGGCACCGTATGCCGCGCCAGGCGCTTGCCCTCGGGCGAATAGACGTCGATGGCGGAGGCGCCCCAGCGGGCGGCCCAGATCAGCCCTTCGGCATCGCACACCGCCCCGTCGAACCCGCCTTCGCTTTCCGGCTCCTCGACCATCAGCTGAGGCTCGCCGGTCGGCAGGCCCGTTGCGGGATCCAGCGCCACGCGCATGAAGCGGTTGAGACCGGTGTCGGAGTAATAACCGGTGCGGCCGTCCGGCGAGAAGCAGATGCCGTTCGGGATGGTGATGTCGCCGACGATGCGCGTCACCTTGCCCTTGGCGACGTGGTAGATCGCGCCGGCGTTCTTTTCCGCGCTCCGGCCCATCGTGCTGATCCAGAGCGCGCCCGAGGCATGCACGCGACCGTCATTCGTGCGGTTGCCCGGTTTGTCCTCGATCACGCCGTATGTCTCGAAGGCCCCCGTCTCGGCATCCCGCAGGAAAAGGCCCTGGTCGCTGGCGATCAGCTGTCGCTCCCCATCCACCAGCGCCATGACGCTGGCGAGAAAGTTCAGCGGCTGGACGCTCTTGGCCTGGCTTTCGAGATGCAGCCCGTGCAGCTCGCGCCCGACGATGTTGAACCACCAGACGGTGCCCGTCGAGGGGTCATAGACCGGGCCTTCACCGAGTTCCGACGGGTTGTCGCTGACGATTTTCGCGTTGGCACTCATGCGGACGCTCCATAGACGGCGTCATAGGCCTTGGTGGTGATGCGGGCACGGGCGCCGATCTCGGCGGCACTCATGCCGACCTTGTAGATGCTGGACCCGAGCCCGAAGCTCTTGACCCCAATCTTGGCATATTCCGCGAAATTGGCCTCGGACACGCCGCCGACGGCCGCGATCTCAAGATCGGTCGGGAGCACGGCGCGGATGGCCGAAATGCCGGAGGCGCCGAGCACGCTCGCCGGAAAGAACTTGAGCCCGGTTGCCCCGGCCGCAGCCGCCGCCAGTGCTTCCGTCGGCGTGAACACGCCGGGCATGGTCACCATGCCCTTCGATGCTGCATGCGCGATGACGTCCACATCGACATTCGGGCTGACGAACAGCCGGCCGCCGGCCTGCTCCAGCCGCTCCACCTGGTCCTTTGTCAGCACGGTGCCGGCGCCGATCAGGCAGTTGGCCGGCGCCGTCTTCACGGCGATCTCGATGGAGCGGAACGGATCCGGCGAGTTCAGCGGAATTTCGATGGCCGTGAACTCGGCCTCGACGAGCGCCGAAATCGCCGCCTCCGTCTCCTCGGGCTTCAGCCCGCGCAGGATGGCGATCAGGGGATATTTCATGGTGGGGAAGGGAACGCGTGTCATGATCTCGTCTTTCTTGAAATCAGCAAAGAATAGGCTCGAAAGCGGCAAATAGGGAATGATCTCAGGCCGGCCAGAGCGCTTTGGCCGCCGCCGCAAGGCCGTCGCGAACGGCCTCGTCGGCATCCACAAGCTCGCTCTGAAGCCCGGCAGCCGTGAGCGCCTGTGTATAGAGCCCGGCAAGCGGGCCGGAGGCGACGAGGCTGACCGGCGTTTGGGCATCGGCCGTCATGGTCGTCGCACCCGCGATCTCCAGGCCGATCATCAGCCCGGACAGCCGGGCTTTCGCCTCCGTTGCGCCATGCCCGTGCAGCAACTGGCCGGAGCGGACGGTGAAGAGGAGATTGGTCGCCATGGCAGGGTTTTCCATCGCCTCGGCGACGGCGGCGACAAAGGCCGGATGCGTGCCGTCGAAGGCGCCGGCATCGGCCACCGCATGGCTGAGGATCGACTGCCGCGACACGACGTCGAACAGTTCGCCGCTCATGAAGGTCGAGAACCGCTCGACCTTGCCGTCGGCCACCCGCACCCATTTGCTGTGCGTGCCCGGCATGCAGACGAGCCGCGTGCCCGAAAGGGCACCGACGCTGCCGAGCAGTTGCGTTTCCTCGCCGCGCATCACGTCGGGCCTCACCGCATCGCGCTGGGCGAGCCCCGGCAGGATGCGGATGTCGCGACGCTCGTCGGGAACGACGACCGCATGGCGGACGATGTCGGAGAGGGCGGCCGGCGTGTCGAGATAGCCCGCCTCCACCCAGCCCTGCCGTGCACCCGCCATGCCGCAGATCACGACCGGCAGCGTGGCGCTGGCGCCCATGGCCTCCAGATGCGTTTCCAGAACGGCTGAAAACCCTGTTTTCGCCGCCGTCGTCATGCCCTCGGCACTGCGGCGCTCGCCAAGGGCCTCGCCCGTTTCGCCGATCAGCCAGATCCGGAAACTCGACGTTCCCCAATCCGCTGCTGCATAACGGGCCGCTGCCGGCTGGCTTATCGTTGTCGTCACAAGACACCTCCGTCGATGATCATCGTCTGGGCCGTCATCCGCGCCGAACAGTCGGAGGCGAGGAAGAGGCAGGGGCCGACGAGGTCGTCGGCATAAAGCGTTTCGGGAATGCACTGCCGCCGGCGCATCGCTTCGATGCTATCCTCGCTCAGCCACAGCGCCTTCTGCCGCTCGGTCACCACCATGCCCGGCAGCAGCGCGTTGACTCGCACGCCGGAGGGCCCGAGCGCGCCGGCGAGCGACTTCGTCAGGCCGACGATCCCGGCCTTCGCGGTCGCATAGGCCGGCACCTCACCCATGTTGAGGAGATAGGCGATCGAGGAGAAATTGACGATGGACCCGCCCGAAAGAGAGGACCCATTACCGGCTTTGAGATAGGGCGCTGCCGCCTGGCTCATGAAGAAGACCGGCTTCAGGTTGATGCCGAGGTTTTCGTCCCAGTCGGCCTCAGAGATCGCGCCGAAAACCTGCCGATCGTCGCGGGCTGCATTGTTGACGAGCACCTTCAGCCCGCCCAGCGCCGCCGCTGCGCGATCGACGAGCGCGGGTATGCCGGCGATGTCCCGAAGATCCGCCTCTATGAAAAGCGGCGCATGGGGTCCGACGTCTTTAAGGCGGGCTGAAACTTCCGCCGCCGTATCTGCGTTGATGTCGATATACGCGACCCGTGCACCCTGGCGCACGAAACCTTCGACCAATGCCGCACCGATGCCCGAGGCTCCGCCCGTGATGAGTACGCCACGATCTGCGAGATCCGGAAACGTTGCAGAAGGGCCGGGCATGCTGTCGACGCCCTCCCTCAAGGCATACATTTCATATTTCTGTTCCAATATTCGGAACAATCGTTTAGTATGTGGAATATCGGCCAAATCCCGGTTGGGTGTCAAGGCGGAAAGGTGCGCGGCACCGTGCCGCCGGCGACGCGGCAGGGCACAAAACAGGCTACGAAACCCCCGTTGGATCTTGCGGGTGAAAGACGGCAGAGTGAAGACATCGACCAGCGACGGTAGGACGGCAGACCATGCGGGCGACCGCGTGGAGTCGTCGGCCGCTCTGGATACGGGAACGCTCGGGAAGGCGATGGCCGTGCTCGAACTCGTCGTCAACGCCGACATGCCGCTGCGCTTTACCGACATTCACGCGCTCTCGCGCCAGCCACGCGGCACGCTGCATCGGCATTTGTCGCATCTGGTCGAGGAAGGCCTGCTGTTTCAGCGTGCGGACCTCGCCTACGAGCCGGGCCTGAGGCTGTTGTCGTTTGCGCACCGGGCATGGTCGCGCAACGACCTCCGGCGAATCGCCCGGCCGCATCTCGATCGTCTTCACGCGGAAACGGGCGAAACAGTACATCTGGGCGTCCTTCGCACGACCGACATCATCTATCTGGACAAGGTGGAAAGTCGCCAGACGGTGCGGATGGAGAGCCAGATCGGCCGGGTTTCGCCGGCCTATTGCACGGGATTGGGTAAGGCCGCACTTTCCGTCTTGCCACCTGCGCGGCTGGATGCGAGCCTCGCGCGCATCTCCTATCACCCCTTCACGGCCAATACGCACCGGTCGCGAGGCGCGCTGATGGCCGACCTCGACCGGATCCGCGGACGAGGATATGCGATCGATGCGGAGGAACATGAAGTCGAGATCCACTGTGTCGCCGCGCCGGTCTCCTCCGGAGACAAGGCATGCGAGAGCCACGGGATCGTCGGGGGCATTTCGGTGACGGGACCGGCTTATCGCGTGACGATCCGTCAATTGGAGGCATGGTCGGGACTTGTCAGAGACGTGGCGAATTCCATCTCTCACGATGCGGGTGTCGGTCTCTGTCCGGTGTCTGCGCCCGACCGGTGAAGCGGACGTTCGAACCTCGGTCTTGTGTATTTATCAGACCAATTGCTAAGTGGTGCTAGACGCCACATGGACTTTATTTATAGTGGAACGGCAGCGGATCAGGCAAAAAAGCCCACCGGAATCGTTTCAGATGATGGAATTCGGTGCATGCCACGTTGTTGGAATTCGCTGCGGCAATCATAATCACTCAAAGGAATGTTCATGGGTTTGAGGAGTGTCTCGCCCGAGATTGTCGTTTCCGGCAACAGCTGGACGATCGGCGACCTGGATCAGGAAGGCGATGTCCGCAGCTTGTTCGAGAGCATCTGTGAGCTCTATGAGTTCCAGGGATACGCCGTCCTGTCCCTGCCATCCCGGTCCGTCTCGTCGCTTCGCAAGCTGGTGATGATGACGAACTGGCCGATGGATATCGTCAAGGAGTATGACGCGCTGGGCCTGTTGAAGACCAGTCCGGTTTTCGAGCAGTTGCGGTTGAGCACCGTGCCCTTCACGGTCGACAATACCTCGCCGCTGGCCTTCGTCAGGACGGTCAAGATCGCCAAGGGCCTGTTTGCGCGTTCGGGCTTCGGGCGCATGGTGTTCGTGCCTGTTCACGATGCCGATGGTCGTCGCAGCGCCATTGCGTTCGGCGGCGACCGGCCGGAGTTGAACCGACAGGAATTGAACGTGGTGACCTTCGTGGCGGGGCATGCCTTCAATCGCCTGAGCGAGATCTGGTCGGCCTCCCGGCGTGCACCCGGCTCCCTGTCCCGCCGCGAGATCGAATGCCTGCGCCTTGCCGCAGGCGGCAAGACCACCGTCGAAATGGCACGCCTGCTCAACCTGTCGGAATATACCGTCAACCACTATCTCAACCGTGCGACCCGAAAGCTGGATTCGGTCAACCGGGTCCAGACGATCGCAAAAGCCCTTCGGGCTGGGCTGATCACGTGAACCGAGTGCCGTTGGAGGATGGGACAAGGATGCAGGTGGCGGAGCCCATGCCGGCACGCCCGCATGGCAGAAGCGGCAGGTGGATGGAGACGCTCCATGCCTGACACGAAGCCCACTGCGTCGAATGCCGCCATGCCGGAAGGCGGATGGGCGGGAGATGCGTCCGAAAACGATCTTGCCGCGCTTGAGCGGCTTAAAAGTCGAGACGACGTCCTTGCCCATATGACGCGCATCACGGCTGCGCGCGGCTTTCCCTTCATTCTCCTCTGTACGCTGCCGACGGTCGATCAGACGAAATATTCCGAGATTGCCGTTCTCTCCAACGTCCCCGACGATGTCACCCGGCGCTATGACGACAGCGGCTCGGTGCACGAGAACCAGGCTTTCGTCATGCTGCGCACGACGACCACGCCGTTTCGAATGACCGCGGACGAGTGTCGGGAAAGCGCGGGCGGCCTCTTCTCGCCTGAGCGGGAAACGCTCCTGCAGGAGGTGGAGTTCTGCGAGGCCTATTTTTTCCCCGTTCACGATGCCGCAGGTGGGCGGGCCGTGTTCATCTTTCTCAGCGGCGATGCCGATCTCTCCATCGAGGTCATGACCGATCTGCATATGATCTGCCTGCACGTCTATAATCGTCTGGTCGGCATCGGCGGCATGGACCAGGAAACCGAGAAGGTCGATTTGTCGGATCGCGAGATCCAGTGTTTGAACTGGACGGCTGCCGGCAAGACGAGCTCGGAAATCGCCGATATCCTTGGCCTCTCCGAGCACACGGTCAATCACTACCTCAACCATGTGGCCAAGAAGCTCGACGCCGCCAATCGCGTTCAGGCTGTCGTCAAAGCCATGCGGCTCGGCCTGATCAGCTGATTTCCCTTGGGCAAGCGTCTGAATAAGATGCACGGCGTGAAATTCTGCTCGCGAAATGAGCAAGTGCCAACAACTGTTGGGCGAACGACCCCGAAGACGCAAGGATTCTCCAACTGGCACGCTTCCTGCATCTCTCCACGCAAGGTCCAGAGGGGACCACTCTATAAAAACTGCGCCCCAGAAGGTCGCGAACAAGGCCGTCTTTTGCTCACGTGATCCCGGATGAACGGACGCGGAAGCAGAAGGCGGCCTTTGTCATTCTCAAGCGTCGAGCGTCGAGTGCCGAGGGTCTTGGGTTCCGACATCTTTTCCCATCGTTCCATTGGCGAAGTGGCCCGGCTCGATTATCTACCTGCCAGGAGATGCGCGGCTCGCGCGTCGTCGCGTAGGGAAAACGAGTATGGCCGCTGATCACGCCGACGTAAGCAAGGAGAGGGTGCTCGACGCCCTGAGGGCGGTGCGCGGCCCGGAGCTGGAAGGCAATATCGTCGATCTCGGCCTCGTCTCCGATGTGTTCATCTCGGATGCCAAGGTCTATTTCTCGATCACCGTGCCGGCCGAGCGCGCCCGTGAACTCGATCCCTTACGCGCTGCGGCCGAACGCGTCGTCAAGGACATCCCCGGCGTCAAGGGCGCGATGGTCGCCCTGACCGCCGACCGCAAGGCCGGCACACCCGCCTCGCGTCCAGCCGCTCCGCCCGTTCCCGGTGGTCCGGCCGGCCGAACACCCTCGCGAGCACCCGGTCCGGCAGCCCCCGCACACGCCCATCCCGCACCGCGCGGGGCCGTCAAGGCCGGTATTCCCGGCGTCGGCGCCATCATTGCGGTCGCCTCGGGCAAGGGCGGCGTCGGCAAGTCCACCACCTCGGCCAATCTCGCGCTCGCGCTCCATGCAAACGGTTTGAAGGTCGGCATCCTCGACGCGGATATCTACGGCCCCTCCATGCCGCGGCTCCTGAAGATCTCCGGCCGGCCGGAGCAGATCGGCGGCAAGATGATCAAGCCGATGGAGAATTACGGCCTCAAGGTCATGTCGATGGGCTTTCTGGTGGACGAGGAGGTCGCGATGATCTGGCGCGGCCCGATGATCCAGTCGGCGCTGCTGCAGATGCTGCGCGAAGTCGCCTGGGGCGAGCTCGACGTGCTCGTGGTCGACATGCCGCCCGGCACCGGCGACGCGCAGCTGACGATGGCGCAGCAGGTGCCGCTCGCCGGCGCCGTCATCGTCTCGACGCCGCAGGACCTCGCGCTGATCGATGCGCGCAAGGGGCTGGCCATGTTCCGCAAGGTCGAGGTGCCCGTGCTCGGCATCGTCGAGAACATGAGCTACTTTATCGCCCCCGATACCGGCGCCCGCTACGACATCTTCGGCCATGGCGGCGCCCGCAACGAGGCGGAGCGCATCGGCGTGCCCTTCCTCGGCGAAGTCCCCCTGACCATCGCCATCCGCGAAACGTCGGACGCGGGAACGCCGCTGGTCGCACTGGAGCCGGACGGCCCGGTCGCCGCCGTCTATCGCGACATCGCCACCAAGGTCTGGGAGCAGGTCGCGGCCGCCAAGGCGGACACCTCCCGCGAGATGCCGTCGATCGTCTTCGACTAGGCGACGACCACCGCCATCTTCGCAGGACATCCGCCGATCCCGCATAGGTCCCGCACCGATGCCGATTGACTTTCCCTCAGCCACGGCTGTTAAGTCCTGTGGCTAAAGGATGGCGCGGGGACCGGATGACGGTTGATTTTGGAAGGGCCTTGCGTCATATGCCTGTCCGCACGTCGGTCGGTCGCGACCCCCTTGCGGTTGGCGCGTCCTCGAGACGCAGGTTTCAGCCGCAATCCCGGGGTCTCGTGTCCGGCCATCGCAGGTCCGCTCGTCAGGGTTTACAGTTCAGCCGTTCCTTTCGCCGTTCACTCCCAGGGATAGATCCGCATGCGCCCGTGACCCTGCGTCACCACGGCCCGCGGCACGAGGTTCACACCATGATCACTGTCTATGACGCCCGAGGCGAGGCGATGGTCATCGATGCCGCCGCGCCGGCGGCCGCCATGCCCGAGGATATCGTCTGGATCGACATGCTGCGCCCGGATCGTGCCGAGGACCATCTGATCGAGCGCTTTCTCCAGATCGAGATTCCCACCCGCGACGACCTCAAGGACATCGAGCCGTCGAGCCGCATGTACACGACGCCGGATGCCGTGTTCATGACGGCCTCGCTCGTCTGTCGCGCCGATAGCGGCCATCCCGACATCACCGACGTCGCCTTCGTGCTGGCGCGTGGCAAGCTCATCACCGTGCGCTACGACGAGCCCAAAGCGTTCGATCTTTTCCGCGCCGGCCTGCCGCGCATCGTCGGCGGCTGCTCCAACGGCGCGATGATGCTCGCCCGCCTGTTCGAGACCATCTCCGACCGCACGGCCGAGATCCTGGAGCACGCCGTCGCCAGCCTCGACAATCTGTCCCAGCAGGTCTTCGGCGATCGCACCCAGAACAAGCGTCGCCCGCCGCATTATCTGGAAGCCCGGCTGCTCGATGTCGCCTCGCATCACCGGCTGGTGGCCAAGACGCGTGACAGCCTCGCCTCGCTCTCCCGCGTGCTGACCTTCCTCTATACGGTGCCAGCCTTGCAGGAGACGCGCGAAGCCAAGGAGCTTTGCCGCACCGTCAGCCGCGACGTGCAGTCGCTGACGGAGCACGCCTCCTTCATCTTCGGCAACATCACCTTCCTGCTCGATGCCTCGCTCGGCCTCATCAGCGTCGAGCAGAACGCGATCATCAAGATCTTCTCCATCGCTTCGGTGGTCTTCCTGCCGCCGACGCTGGTCGCCTCGCTCTACGGCATGAACTTCGAGATCATGCCGGAACTTCACTGGACCTACGGCTATCCGATGGCGCTCATCGCCATGGTGGTCTCGGCCATCGTCCCGTTCTATATCTTCCGCTGGAAAGGCTGGCTCTGACGAGCCGGATCATCTCTCATGGCGCACAAGGATATCAAGGCTCCCGAGAGCTTGGGAACGGCGGCCGGTAGCGGGCAGGCGTCGGGGCAATTCCAAGGTCATGGACAGGGCCATGGGCATGGTCACGATCAGGCGCATGGCGGCAAGAAGGGCTATCTCGGCCTCGCCATCGGCTCGATCGGCGTCGTCTACGGCGATATCGGCACGAGCCCGCTCTATGCCTTTCGCGAGGCCCTGCGCCCGGTGGCAGTGGATGGCGTGACGCGCGGGGAGATCATCGGCCTGGTCTCGCTGATGATCTGGACGCTGACCATTATCGTCACGCTGAAATACGTCATCTTCCTGCTCCGCGCCGACAATAACGGGGAGGGCGGCACGCTGTCCCTGCTGGCGCTTCTCATGAAGTTCACGCGCGGGCAATCCGCCTATCTCTTCTTTATGGGCATCGCCGGCGCCGCGCTCTTCATGGGCGATGCGATCATCGCCCCGGCGCTCTCCGTGCTCTCGGCCGTCGAAGGCCTGAAGCTCGTCGCGCCGTCCTTCAGCGATTACGTTGTGCCCATCTCCGTCGTCATTCTGCTGGCGCTCTTTGCGGTCCAGTCGCGCGGCACGGAAGCCGTCTCGAAGTTTTTCGGGCCGATCATGCTGGTCTGGTTCATCGTCCTCGCCGTCATCGGTTTCAGCCATATCCACGACGATTACGGCATCCTCGCCGCGTTCAATCCCTATCACGCCGTGCGCTTCCTCATCCATGCGGGCTTCGTCGGCATCGTCGTGCTCGGCGCCGTCTTCCTCACCGTCACCGGTGCCGAGGCGCTCTACGCCGATCTCGGCCATTTCGGCCGCCGGCCGATCCAGGGCGCTTGGATGTGCCTCGTCTTCCCGGCGCTGGCGCTGAACTATCTGGGGCAGGGCGCCATGGTGCTGAAGCACCCGGAGGCGATGTCCGATCCCTTCTATCTGATGTTCCCGGAATGGGCGCTGCTGCCGATCGTCATCCTCGCGACCGCCGCCACCATCATCGCCGCCCAGGCCGTCATCACCGGCGCCTTCTCGCTCACCCGACAGGCCATCAACCTCGGCTTCATGCCGCGCATGGCGATCCTCCACACGTCGGAAACCAATACCGGGCAGATCTACGTGCCCAACGTCAACATCATCCTGATGTTCGGCGTCATGGCCCTGGTCTTCATCTTCGGCTCGTCGGAATCGCTCGCCACCGCCTACGGCATCTCGGTCACCGGCGCGATGGTTGTGGATACGCTGCTCGCCTTCCAGTTCGTCCGCATGCGCTGGCGCTGGCCGCTCGCGCTCGCCATCGGCCTGCTGATGCCGCTTCTGGCGCTCGAATCGGTCTTTCTCGGTGCGAACCTCCTGAAAATTCACGATGGCGGCTACGTCCCCGTCATGATCGCCGCCAGCTTCGTGCTGGTCATGTGGACCTGGCGGCGCGGCACCAAGATCCTGCAGGACAAGACGCACCACACCAACATTCCGCTCGCCGCGTTCATCAAGTCGATCGAGCGCAAGAGCGAGCATGCGCCCGTGGAAGTGCCGGGCACCGCGATCTTCCTGACGAGCGACCCGGAATCCGCCCCCGCCGCCCTCTTGCACAACATCAAGCACAACCACGTCCTGCACGCGCAGAACTTCATCCTGACCATCCGCACCACGAACACGCCCGTCGTCTCCAAGGAACACCGCGTCAGCGCGACAAAACTCTCGGACCGTTTCACCCTGCTCGAAATGCGCTTCGGCTTCATGGAAACGCAAAACGTATCCCAGACCCTCGGCCTCTTCCGCAAGAGCGGCCTGAAGTTCGACATCATGTCGACCTCCTTCTACCTCGGCCGTCGCAAGCTCGTGCCCGACGCCCAGTCCGGCATGCCCGAATGGCAGGACCGCCTCTTCATCGCCATGGCCAACGCCGCCATCGACCCCTCGGATTACTTCCGCCTGCCGACGAACCGGGTGGTGGAACTGGGGTCGCATGTGATTATTTGAGGTTTTGTGGAAGGGAAGAAGAAAGACCCTCTCTGGCCTGCCGGCCATCTCCCCCACAAGGGGGGAGAGGACTCGCGGGACGCCCTCAGCTCGAGTCTTCAAGGTTTGCGGTCGGAGCGAGCAGCCCGCCCCGGGTCTTCTCCCCCCTTGTGGGGGAGATGGCTGGCAAGCCAGAGAGGGTCTTTCTTCCTTTTCTCCTCTTCGGCTACCCCCATCCGTCACTCTGCATTTACCCCGCATTAAGGTTAATGCTTCATTGTCATCCCTAGAGCAGGCACGCGGCAACGCTTCGGATGAATCGCGCCAAACCTGCAATTTCGTTGGATGTTCGCGGAAAAAACGCGTTCCGGCCGATCCGCTCGACCGGGCAGGCGGTCTTGCGCGTGTGCGTTGCCAGAGTGGGCGTGGAGTTGCCGGTGCGTCAGAGAGTTCGTTCCAAGGGCCGGTCCCCGGTATTTGCTTCCCCAGCATCCGCTTCGCCAAGCCCTTCCCGGCGCTGGTCCACGCCACTCCTCATCGCCCTCGGCCTCTTCGTCGGCTTCCCCAGCGTCTCGGCCCATGCCGATCTCGCAACGTTCATCTCCGGTATCAACCGGGGCGGCGAGCGGTGGCGGATGCATATGACCGCGTCGCCGGCAGGATCGATCCACGAGGCGGAGATGGTCTTCAACGATCCGATCACCACCGTGGCGCTGGGTGATGGCGCCGGCATGACGCTGCCGGATGGGGGCAAGGTTTCGCTCGCCTCCGCCGACAAGCAGTCCGATCCGCGCACCGACGAGGAGCGCGTCAACCGCAAGGACAAGAAGGGCCGCATCGTCACCGTCGCGCCGGTCACGCCGCCGAAGGATTTCTCGGCCGGTTCCATCCTGCAGCGCACCAGCGCGCTGACGCAGCCGCTGTTCGACACACAGGAGCGCATGGTTTTCGCCCGGCCGAAGATCCGCGGCCAGGAAATCGAGATCGCCATGGCCTTTTACAAGAAGGCGCCGCCGAAGCGCGACGACACCATGTCGCCGATGATCGCGAGCCTCGTTACCAACAACCGCGCCGATATTCTCGCGACCGCCTACGCCCCCGCAGCACCCGATTACGCCCGCGAATCGCCTTTCGACTCGATCCTGAAGGACGACACGGCCAGCGGACGCTTCATCCCCGATATCTCGCCTGAGGATCACGCCTGGGCCGCCAATCCGCTGCCGGCCGACGCCTTCAGCGAAGCCGAGCAGAAATGCCTGACGGCCGGCATCTATTTCGAATCGCGGGGAGAATCGGTGAAGGGACAGGCCGCTGTCGCGCAGGTCATCCTCAACCGCGTCCGCAACCCGTCCTATCCCGGCTCCATCTGCGGCGTCGTCTACCAGAACAAGGCGCTTTACAATCGCTGCCAGTTCTCGTTTGCCTGCGACCGCATCCCCGACATCGTCTGGTCGCCAGCCCATTGGCAGACGGCCCAGGAAATCGCGCTGGCCGTCACCGCCGGCAAGATCTGGCTGCCCGAAGTCGGCTCCGCCACGCATTACCACGCGACCTATGTCCGCCCCGACTGGGGTCCGACGATGAAGCGGGTGACGCAGATCGGCAAGCACATCTTCTACCGCACCTATGGCGGCGGCTGGAGCTGACCGCGCCCAGGGTCTGCCGAGCACAGGGCCTGAGAATCGCCCACCACGCCGCATCGCCCGGAATCGGGCTTGAGAACGGCGCGTCTGCCCCGGCGGTCTCCTGACGGCCCGTCGGCAGACGGCCATTCCCCGCAACAGCTGGGGACAGATTCCGCCAGACGCGGGATTTTCGATCACAACTCGTTGATTTGTCAGTCGAATATTGTCGTCCACCAAGGCGTGTCTTCGCCTTGACTATGCGCGGCGCCAAAACTATGGTGCGGCCGACTTCAAACGGGCCAGAGTGGCTTCAAATCGGGCCTTTGTGTGGCCGCTCCCATGGTTTATCACGGGCGGCGGAGATGCGGGGGAGGGGCCACATGACGGACGACCGGAACGAAGGTCTGGAGGAACGGCGCAAACGCCTCGATGCTCAACTGTCGGAACGGCTCGGCAATGAAAGCCGCGACGCGGCGGATGAGGCGAGGGCTGCCAGCAACCGCAAGGGCTACCAAGTCGCGATAAAGCTTTCGAGCGAATTCGTGGCGGCCGTCATTGTCGGGGCGCTTCTGGGCTATCTTCTGGATACTTTTGCGGGTACAGCGCCCTGGGGGATGATCGTGCTTCTCCTCCTCGGCTTTTGTGCCGGCGTGCTGAACGTCATGCGATCTGCAGGCATGGTGGCTTCGCCCCATCCGGCCGATCGCACTGCCCCCGGAGGTTTGGGTCGGGGACAGGGCAGCGTCGGCGACGACAACAAGGATGGCGGCGCCTGACAGGGTGCGGCAACGGGAAACAACCGCTTCAAGCGGCTGAGAGCGAAAGAGAACGACAGTGGCAGGCGATAAGGTAGATCCGACCCACCAGTTTATGATCAACGAGATCGTGCCGATCCATATCGGCGGCCTGAATCTCTCCTTCACCAACGCATCCCTGTTCATGGTCGCGACGCTGGTCGTGGCGATCGGCTTCCTCTATTTCACCACCACGCCACGCTCGGTCGTTCCTGGCCGCATGCAGTCGGTGTCGGAACTCTCCTACGAATTCATCGCCTCGATGCTGCGCGAAGGCGCCGGCAGCCACGGCATGCACTTCTTCCCGATGGTCTTCTCGCTGTTCATGTTCATCCTGACGGCAAACCTGCTCGGCATGGTGCCGTACTTCTTCACCATCACCAGTCAGATCATCGTCACCTTCGCGCTGGCGCTCTTCGTCATCGGCACGGTGCTGGTCTACGGTTTCTACAAGCACGGCTTCGGCTTCCTGAAGGTCTTCGTGCCCTCCGGCGTTCCCGGCATCCTGCTGCCGCTGGTCGTCGCCATCGAAATCATCTCGTTCCTGTCGCGCCCCATCAGCCTGTCGGTCCGTCTCTTCGCCAACATGCTGGCCGGACACATCACGCTGAAGGTCTTTGCAGGCTTCGTCGCATCGCTCGGCACCATGGGTGCGCTCGGCATCGGCGGCGCCATCCTGCCTCTCATCATGACCGTGGCGCTCACGGGTCTCGAATTCCTCGTCGCCTTCCTTCAGGCCTACGTCTTCGCGGTACTCACCTGCATGTACCTGAACGACGCGGTCCATCCGGGCGGTCACTGAGGAATAAGTCACGCAGGCCGGCAAACCACCGTCGCGCCTGCCAAGAAAAGCCGCAACAACCCTTCTCAAGGAGATCAACATGGAAGCGGAAGCAGCAAAGTACATCGGCGCGGGTCTGGCATGCCTCGGCATGGCCGGCACGGCTCTCGGCCTCGGCAACATCTTCGGCAGCTACCTTTCGGGCGCACTTCGCAACCCGTCGGCAGCCGACAGCCAGTTCGGCCGCCTCGTATTCGGCTTCGCCGTTACGGAAGCTCTGGGCATCTTCTCGCTGCTCGTAGCTCTGCTCCTCCTGTTCGCCGTCTAAGACGGTCGAGCTCGCCGGGCCGCGACACTATCGCGGCCCGTCATCCTTTTACAGTGCCGCCATTCTTTCTCGCGTATCGAGGGGGATATGAGCGTGGCCTTTTGAGTTGCCCCTGGAGATGAGCATGTTCGTGACCGCGGCCTATGCCCAGTCAACCACACCTCCCGAGGGCGAGACACCCCATGCCGCGCCTGGCGACGTGCACACCGAGACCGGTGTCGCATCAGAAGGCGCCCACGGCTCCGGCGTGTTTCCGCCTTTCGACCAATCGACATTCGCATCGCAGCTCCTGTGGCTGGCGATTACGTTCGGCCTGTTCTATCTGCTGATGCAGAAGGTGATCATGCCGCGGATCGCCGCTATCCTCGGCGAGCGCCATGATGCCATCGCCCGCGATCTCGACGCCGCCTCGCGCTCCAAGGCCGAAGCCGACGCTGCCATCGCGTCCTACGAGCAGGAGCTGGCCGCCGCCCGCGCCAAGGGCAACGCCATCGCCGCCAGCGCCCGTGAGGCTGCCAAGGTGAAGGCCGCTGCCGACCGCGCTGCCATCGAGGCTGCTCTGAACGACAAGATCGTCGCTGCCGAAAGCCACATCGCCGAGATCAAGGCCAGCGCGCTGGCCGATGTCGGCGCCATCGCCGAGGAAACCGCGTCCGCCATCGTCGAGCAGCTGCTCGGCCGCGATGTGCCGCGCACCGAAATCGCATCCGCCGTCAAGGCTGCGGCAGAGTAAGGGAGAAGACAGATGGATTTGACCTCTCTGGCGACATTCTGGGCCACCGTCGGCCTCGTTCTTTTCCTCGCTCTCATCGTGTACCTCAAGGTACCCGGCATGATGGGCAAGCAGCTCGACGAGCGCGCGACGCGCATCCGCAACGAGCTGGCCGAAGCCAAGCGTTTGCGGGAAGAAGCCCAGGCTCTGCTCGTGGAATACCAGCAGAAGCGTAAGGAAGCCGAAGCGGAAGCCGCCCACATCGTGGCCGCCGCCGAGCGCGAAGCCGAAGCTCTCACCGCCGATGCCAAGCTGAAGACGGAAGAATTCGTCGCCCGCCGCACCACGCTGTCGGAACAGAAAATCCGCCAGGCCGAAACCGACGCCATCAACGCCGTCCGCGCCACAGCCGTCGACATCGCCATCGCCGCAGCCGAACGCGTCATTACCGCCAAGGCCGATGCCTCGACCCAGCAGGCCCTCTTCGCCAGTTCGGTCAACGAGGTCAAGACGCGCCTCAACTGAGGCGTTACCGGCACCGAAGCCCCCCGAATATCGGATACGCCGCAAGGCGAGCGGACATCCGGTAAGTCGCATTGAAACGATCAAAAGGCTGGCCATCGTGCCGGCCTTTTTCGTTTGGGGCGCGACGGAAATGAGGATGAGGACAATGTATCCGACCGGTTCTCTGCCTGTTCTCGCGTAGATCGTCTGCCCGGCCGGCAAGGCCTCGCGTCGAGGCTGCCCCTCACCCTAACCCTCTCCCCGCCTGCGGGGAGAGCGGACGTGCCCTGCTCGACGCTTTCGAGAGAAGTAGCCCGGCGCCACGAGTCCCTTCGCCCCGCGCGCGGGGAGAAGGTGGCGGCAGCCGGATGAGGGGCGAGAGCCGCATACCGACGCCGAACCCACACCACCATCCACAACCATCACCGTGTCGCAATAATCCCCATGGCAGTGCCGATCATCAACCCGCCGGCGGCGCGGTTGATGCGGCGGATGGCCTTGGTGGTGCGCAGCAGGCGGCGTGCCCGGACGGCGAGCAGCACATGCCCGCCGATCACGACGGCCTCGACAGCGAGAATGATCGTAGCGAGTTCGAGAAGCATCGTGATCGTAAACGTCGTGCCGACGACGTTCGGCAGAAGCGCGATGGTGAAGAGCGGCATTTTCGGGTTACCGAGGTTGAGCGCGATGCCGGTGCAGAAGACGCCGAGGAGGCTGCCCCGCTCGGAGATCGACTGCATCTCCGGAAGCACAGGCGGCGCCGTCCAGAGCCGGATGCCCATCCAGACGAGATAGGCGACACCCGCGAACCGCAGCACCGTCATCAGCGTTCCCATCTCCGTGGCAAGGACGGAAAGACCGAAGCCGGCGAGCGACAGGAAGACGAGAATGCCGAAGACCGTGCCGCCGCCATAGGCAAGGCCCGAGGCGGGGCCATGCGAGATCGTGCGCAACACGATCGTCATATTGTCCGGCCCGGGGCTCGCGGCGAAGACGAAGAAGGTCAGAGCGAAAGCAAGAAGCGTCACGGCATCCATGTCGATCTCCTCCGGCGGGCAAGGTGGCCGCCATTGGAGCCGAGCGTATTCTCTCTTTTGCCGCGATGCCAGTGGCAGGTTATCCTCTCTGCTAAGAGCGTCTTAAAGGGACGGCTGACGCGATGCGCGGCGAAGACGGCCTTTGCCCTGTGCAGGGGGTGCACCTCCGCGGCTCTTCAGGTGGAAAGGCTACGGGACCGAAAGAAGTGGTAGCCAAACGCAGAGCCCCGCGGGCCCTCACGGACACACGAGGCTCTCGTTCAATGACATAGCCTTGATCAGGCTCAGGCGGCGCGGCGGCGGGCCTGCTGCGGACGGTGTTGCGCGGCCGGTGCACCAAGGTCGAAGGCGTCGACCAACTGGGCGAGTTCGCGGACGCGGTCGCGCAGGCCTTCGGTCGCGGCGCTCGATTCCTCCACCATGGCGGCGTTCTGCTGGATGACCTTGTCCATCTGCCCGACGGCGGAGGTGACTTCGCCGAGCGCTGCGGACTGCTCGCCGGCGGAGGCCGAGATGCCGGTGATCAGGCTGTCGATGTCGGACACCTTCGCCACGATGGCCTTGAGAACCTCGCCGGTGCTGTTGACGAGACCTACACCCTTCGTCACCTGCTCGGCACTGGCGCCGATCAGGCTGCGGATCTGCTTGGATGCGTCGGACGAGCGCTGGGCGAGGGCCCGGACTTCGGAGGCGACGACGGCAAAGCCCTTGCCGGCTTCGCCGGCGCGCGCCGCCTCGACGCCCGCGTTGAGCGCCAAGAGGTTGGTCTGAAAGGCGATCTCGTCGATCACCGAGACGATCTGGTTGATCTCGCCCGAACTATGGGCGATCGCCGCCATGGCGCTTTCCGCCTGGCTCATGATCTCGCCGGATCGCGCGGCATCGGCCCGTGCCTCGGATGCGACCTGCTTTGCCCGCACCGCGCCCTCGGCGGTGCGCCGGACGGTCTGGTTGATCTCGGCGAGCGCTGCGGAGGTTTCCTCCACGGCGGCGGCCTGCTGCTCGGTGCGCTGGGAGAGGCTGTTCGTCGCAGAGGCGATCTCTTCCATCGTGTGGCCGACCGTGTTGGAAAGGTCGCGGATCATCGACATGGCCGTCGCCAGCCGTTCCGTCGCCTCGTTGAAATTGCTCTTCATCTGCTGCGCCTTCTGCGGCAGATCGGCGTCGATCCGGTAATCGAGCCGGCAGTTTTCCAGCGCCCGCAGGGCCTTGCCGATCTCGTTGACGATCTCCTCGTCATGACGCGCCTCGGCTTCGCGTGCCGCGTTGAAGGCCGCGCGTTCGCCGTCGGCCTTTTCGTTCATCTCGTTGAAGAAGTGGAAAAGCGCCACGGTGACATCGTTGAAGATGGACCGCAGCAGCAGACCGACCTCCTCGTCGCGCTTTGCGCGGCTCCAGCTGCTTTCCTTCAGCAGGCCATTGACGAGACCCGCTGCATAGTCCGCATAGCCGAGCAGATATTGGGGATAGGTGTACACCTGAGCGATGTTCCGCGCGATGACCGCTTGTTCAGCGAAATAGTCCGGCGTGAAGTTACCGGTGGCGATGGCACGGAATTTACGGCGTTCGCGGTTGAGAACGTCAGGCGGGAGGGCGGTCAGGTTCGCATCCATACCCCTGTAGACGTTCAGGAGAACCGCATCCAGATGCTTGGATACACGGGCATGGATAGCCTCGCCGCGTGCCTGGTCCTGGCTCGGCCATGTCTGGATATAGTCCTCGATGCGCATGATGATCCCCCCCATGGATATGACGAGGGCGCCCTGGCCCTCAATTTCATGAGGCGAATTATGGTATAAAAGCATTTACTAAAAATGAAGATACAGTCTGTAAGTCCGCCGAACCGCCGTGCATCGTTGAACCTCGGCATAGAACGCAGATCCAGACGCAGCGTGCCGGCAGGCTTCAGCGTAACGACGGTATGTCGGCCGCCAAGACATCCATCTCGGCGTCGTCGACCCGCAGCGGTCGAAACGTCATGCGGTGCAGCCGGCAGGGCCCGTGGAGAATGATGGCGCTGCGGTGATGCGCGGTGGCGTAGCCGGCATGCATGGCAAAGCCGTAGCCGGGAAAGACGCCGTCCGCCCGGGTCATCATCCGGTCGCGCGCGACCTTGGCGACGATGGAGGCCGCGGCGATGGAGAGGGAGCGGGCATCGCCCTTGACGACCGCCCGGCCTTCGCAGGCCAGCCCCGGCGGCACGTCGCGTCCGTCCGCAAGCACCAAAGCCGGCCGCCGGTGAAGGCCGCAGACCGCGCGGCGCATCGCGTCGAGGCTCGCCTTGCGGATATCCGTACCGTCGATGCGGCCGGCGCCGGAGGATGCGATGGAAACGGTGGCGTTCGCGAGGATTTCGGTAAACAGCACCTCCCGCCGCTGCGCCGTCAGCTGCTTGCTGTCGTTCAATCCTTGGGGAATGCGCTGCGGGTCAAGGATGACGGCGGCGGCGACCACAGGGCCGGCCAGCGGACCGCGACCGGCCTCGTCCGTGCCGGCGACCGGCCACAGACCCTCGCGCTGTGCCGCCTCTTCCAGACTGAAATCGGGGCTCAGGCGGATGTCGAAGAGGAGCGGGGAATCGGTCGTGGTGCGGCGTGCCATGGCGGCAAACTCGCACGGGAGACCGATTCCCCGCAAGACCCCCAGGCGGATGCGGCGCCGCCGGGGGGCAGAGGGCAGGTGGCTTTGCGGAAGACACCTGCCGCGAGCGATCGCATGGTACGAGGGACATGCGATCCCATTTGCTGTCCGGCACGTGCCGAACGAAGATGACGGCCTCAGAGCAGCGAAAGCTGCACGCCTGTCCCGAGCGGGGGAACGAAGATATCGCAGTTCAGCGCCCGCCGGTTGGTGTTCAGCTCCAGCCGCTTGGCGGCAAGGTCGAAGCGGCGGCCGATCTGCCAGGCATAGGGTCCTGCACCCTTCATCCGCTTGGTGAAATCGGCATCGTAGTCCTTGCCATCGCGCATCGAGCGCACGAGCGACATGACGTGGCGATAGCGATCCGGATAATGTTGCAGCAGCCAGTCGCGGAAGAGGGGGCTGACCTCCAGCGGCAGGCGCAAAAGGACGTAGCTCGCCTCCGTCGCACCGGCCGCCTTGGCGGAATCCAGCACGCGCTCGATCTCGTGGTCGTTCAGCGCCGGGATGACGGGCGCCATCAGCACGCTGGTGGGAATGCCGGCCTCCGACAGCTTGCGGATCGCATCAAGCCGCTTTTCCGGCGTCGAGGCGCGCGGTTCCATCAGCCGCGCCAGCTTGCGGTCGAGCGTCGTCACCGAAAGGCCGACCCGGGCGAGCCCCTTCTCCGCCATCGGCGCGAGAATATCGATGTCGCGCAGGACCATCGCCGATTTCGTGACGATCATGACCGGGTGATCCGCCGCCTTCAGCACCTCCAGGATCTGGCGCATGATCCGCCATTCCTTCTCGATCGGCTGGTAAGGATCCGTATTCGTGCCGATGGCGATCGGCTTCACCTTGTAGCCGGGCTTGGCCAGTTCGCGCTCCAGAAGCTTGGCCGCATCGGGCTTGGCAAAAAGCCGCGCCTCGAAATCGAGACCGGCAGACAGGCCCATATAGGCATGGGTCGGCCGGGCGAAGCAGTAGATGCAGCCATGCTCGCAGCCGCGATAGGGATTGACCGAGCGGTCGAAGGGAATATCGGGCGAATCGTTGCGGGCGATGATCGTGCGCGGCTTCTCCACCTGCACCTCGGTCTTGAACGGCGGCAGGTCCTCCAGCGAGTTCCAGCCGTCATCCTCCGTGCTGCGCGTCACAGGCTCGAACCTTCCCGAGGTGTTGATCCCGGCGCCACGGCCGCGACGGCGGTCCACCTCGATGCGAAGGCCGCTTTCGACCATCAGTGCGTCGGCCACATCGGCCCGATTGCCGGGCGCAAATGCACCCTGCCTCACATGGGACAGATCGTTCATGGGACACTCCGGGGAACATGGACGGTGCGGTTTTCGCCGAACCGTCATGTCGTTCTCTCTTCCGTTAGCCGTAACCATAAAAAGAGAACAATGCAAGAACAAATGCGCTGGCAATCTCACGGCGGCATTGCCGACGCCTCCGGATTCATCATGAATGACGGGATACTGTTCCGTTCCGCACAGGTTTTATGGCATTCCCGCGTGCAATGCGGTACGACCGGCCATGCTGACGATCTTGATGGAAACCCGCGATAGCGAGACGAGGCTGGCGCAATCGCTGGCCGCGCTGGTGGCCGGCGCTGTGGAAGGTCTCGTCAGCGACGTGATCATCCTCGATCACGGTTCGCAGGATGCCTCCGGACACGTGGCCGATGCCGCGGGCGCGCGGTTCCTCACCAGTTGGGAGATGGCCGATGTCATCCGCTCGGTACGCGGCGAATGGCTGCTTCTGATCGAGCCGGGTGCTCGGCCGCTCGGGCGCTGGGTGGATGAGATCGCCGAGCACATGGCCATCGGCCGCGGCCCCGCCTGCTTCTCGGCCTCCCGCCGGCACCGCCGGTCCCTTCTGGCGCGTCTCGCATTGCGCAGCCCGGTTCTGGAACAGGGGTTTCTGATCAAGCGCACGCAGGCCGCCGGTATGACGCGGGCGGGTATGACGCTCGCCGATTTCGTGTCCCGTCGCAGCGTGCACCGCCTGTCGAGCGAGCTTATGCCGGCTTGGGCTTCGGGTCGGTGAGGGTTTGAAGAAGGAAGGCCCTCTCTGCCCTGCCGGGCATCTCCCCCACAAGGGGGGAGAGGACTCGTGGCCCGCCCTCAGGGTATCTCTGACGTCTTTTATAGGGTTGTGCCGCCAGCCCAGGATCTTCTCCCCCTCTTGTGGGGGAGATGCCCGGCAGGGCAGAGAGGGTCTTTCTTTCTAAATCCACCCACACTCACCGCTTCAGGTGCTCGTCCAGCCGCGGCATGATCTCCACGAAATTGCAGGGCCGGTGGCGCAGGTCGAGCTGTTGGCTAAGGATACCGTCCCAGGCATCACGGCAGGCTCCGGGGGAGCCGGGCAGCACGAAGACGAAGGTGGCGTTGAGCACGCCGCCGGTCGCGCGCGACTGGATGGTCGAGGTGCCGATCTTCTCATACGAAATGCGATGGAAGATGGCGGAGAATCCGTCCATTTTCTTCTCGAACAACGGCTCCAGCGCCTCCGGCGTGACGTCGCGCCCGGTAAAGCCTGTGCCGCCGGTGGTGATGATGACGTCGATCTCGGGGTCGAGGCTCCAGGCCGTTACCTGACCGGCGATGGCGGCGCGGTCGTCGGGCACGATGCCGCGAGCGGCCAGCCCATGGCCGGCCTCCGTCAGTCGCGCCACCAGCGTGTCGCCGGATTTGTCCGTCTCCGGTGTGCGGGTGTCGGAAACGGTGAGCACCGCGATGGAAACGGGCACGAAGGTGCGTGTCGTGTCGATCGTCATAGCCGTTCGTCCTTAGCTTCCCAGCGTGTTGCAGGGCAGAAGATACCAGTCGGGATGAGCCTCGCGGATGCGCGCCGCCGCCCGGTCTCGCGCCGCGACGTCGAGGAAGAGCCCGAAGCACGTCGCGCCGGAGCCCGACATGCGGGCAAGCGCCGCGCCGGCCTCGGCGAGCGCCGCCCGCGCTGCGCCGATGACGGGCGCGAGCGAGAGCGCCGGCGGCTCCAGATCGTTGCGTGTCGCGGCGATCGCCGCGATCCAGTCCTCCGGCGAGGCGAGGCGCTCGGGAAGCGTCAGCGGCGGGTTGGTCTTGTCGGTCAACGTGCGGAACACGGCGGGCGTGGAGACCGCAGCACCGGGATTGACCAGCAGGGCCGGAAAGGCCGGCAGGCCGATAACCGGCGTGATCGCCTCGCCGATGCCGCGCGCAACCAGCGGCCGACCGGTCAGGCACATCGGCAAGTCCGCGCCGAGCGAGAGGCCGAGCGCGGCGAGGTCGATTTCCACATCGTTGTCACGTGAAGGTGCCCAGAGGTGCAGAAGCCCGGTCAGGGTCGCTGCGGCATCCGCGGAACCGCCGCCGATGCCGGAGGCGACGGGCAGGCTTTTCGTCAGATGCAGGGCAACCGGGCCGCAGGGCAGGCCGAGCATGGTCAGCCGCGTGCGCAGCAGATCGCGTGCCTTCAGCACGAGATTGGCATGCCCGCCATCGGCACCCACCGGCACATCGCCTGCATAGGGGCCGGAGACGGTGAAGCTGTCGGTCTCGGAGAGAGCCAGCGACAGCCTGTCGCCTTCATCCGCAAAGGTCACGAGGCTTTCGAGCAAATGATGGCCGTCGGCACGCTGGCCGACGACATGCAGCGCGAGATTGATCTTCGCCGGTGCCAAGAGCACCAGCGGCACGTCAGCACCCTGATCCAGCGGAGCAGGTGCGCTCAAGACCTCCGGCATGACAAGGGTGTCAGGCACGGGCCGGCATCAGGACTTCTTGCCGGGCACAGCCACTTCCGGTGGCTTCGGCTTGCCCTCGGCGTCGGCTGCGGCGGGAACCTTCGTCTCCAGAGCCGGCAGACCGTTCTCGATCTTCGCCTTGATCTTCGGGATCTCGTCTTCCTCGGGCTTCAGCTCCAGCGTCTGGTTCCACTGGAACACGGCCTCGAGCTTGCGGCCGACGCGCCAGTAGGCATCGCCCAGATGGTCGTTGATTGTGGGATCGCCGGCCATCAGCTCGGCGGCGCGTTCGAGCTCGGCCACGGCCTCGTCGAACTGTCCCAGCCGGAAATAGGCCCAGCCGAGCGAATCGACGATGTAGCCGTCATCCGGCTTCAGCTCGACGGCGCGGCGGATCATGTTCAGCCCCTCGTCGAGGTTCATGTTCTTGTCCACCCAGGAATAGCCGAGATAGTTCAGCACCTGCGGCTGGTCGGGGTTCAGCTCCAGCGCCTTCTTGAAGCTCGGCTCGGCCTTTTCCCATTCCTTCAGCCGTTCATAGGCGATGCCGCGCTGGAAGTAGATCGACCAGTCGGTGCGCTTCGGCACGGGGCCGAGAACCTCGATGGCCTTGTCGTAGGTGACGGCCATCTCCTTGTAGTCCTTGGCATCAGAAAGCACGCTGCCATAGGCGACATAGCTGCGGATGTCCTTCGGATCGAGGTCGATCAGCTCGCGCAGGTGGTTCTTGGCATCATCCACCTTGCCGACTTCGGCCAGCGCCAGTCCCAGCTGCATTTCCGACAGGCGGCGCATGGGCGAACCCTGCGGCACCTGTTGGTAGAGCGCGATGGCGCGCTCCGGCTTCTTCAGCGTCTCGGCAATGCCGCCGAGCATCACGAGGATGTCGGCACTGTCGGGATCGAGCGCGCGCGCCGTCTGCAGGTAGAGTGAGACGATATCTTCCGCACCCTCGCGGTTGAGGGCGGCACCCACGGAGAACAGCACGGCGGCAGCACCCTGGCTCGCATTGCGAACCTGCTGTTCCTGCGGCTTGCCATCCTCGATGCTCTTGCGAAGGGCGTCGAGCGGCGCGTAATTGTTGACGAAGCTCTGCCCGAGCGAAATCGTGTCGAGCGACTTCTGCTTGTTGCCGTCCGTCGCCTCCAGCCGCGCCAGCGCGATCACCGAGCGGATGAACGTATCGGGGGCAGCGCCGCCGCCGTTGCGGTCGGTCACGGCCTCGTTGAACTTGGTGCGCGCGGTCTGCTTGTCGCCGGCCGCCAGAGCGATGGCGCCCTGCTGGTAGTTCTTGAAGATGGCGAACCATTCCGGTCCCTTCATCTCCTGGATCATGGCGATGGCGTCCTTGGGCTTGCCCTGTCCGGCCTTCGCCCAGGCCAGCAGCAGGCCGTTCATCATCCGGTCCAGGTCGTTCGGCCCGGAATATTTCAGGATCTTTTCCGCGTTGCGGAATTCCTTTTTGCGGATCGCATCGACGCCGCGCACGACGGTGGTGATCCGCTCGACGGAATCATCGTCCTTCAGCTGCGTCGCGATCTTCACGCCCTCGGGGAAGTCGCCGTTCATCAGCGAGGTGATCATCAGCCGCTGCTTGACCTCGACATTGTCGGGCTCGAACTCCAGCGCCGTGCGGTAGAGCTTGGTCGCGGTGTCGAGATCGTGATCGACGTCCGCGGTGCGCGCCGCAAGGAACGAGCCGGAGAAGCTGTTGACGGAATTGACGTCGAAGGGCTTAGCGGTCTCCGCTTCGGCCTTGGCGACCGGAGCCTTGGCCTCCTGCGCGAAGGCCGGGCCCGAAACGATGCCGGCAAGCGTCAGAAACGCCACGCTGGTGAGCATCCGAAGAATATGTTTTTGCCGCATGACAAGCCTTTCGTTTCGGATGCGCCGCGCAAGCGCCTAACCGGAATCAGTTCTGTAGTGATAACGCAGTCCGCGCAGAACCGGAATTGCGTCCAGCCGAGTTTGCCCTCGGTAAACCCGGGTTTGCCGAGTCTCGAAAAGCATCACCCTTGGTTGCGGCAGGCTTGGCAAGACAGAATGGCTTTTTTGGCGCAAAGCCTCACAAAATTGCCTTTGCCATCCAGATCCCTACGGTCTGCAGCCGGCGTCAGTTCACCCGGTCGATGCAGAAGTCGATAACCTCCAGCAGCGCATCCTTCCACGGCGAGGCGGGCAGGGGCGCCAGCGCATCGCGTGCGATCATGCCGTAATGCCGGGCGCGGGCGATCGTGTCGGTCAGGCCGCCATAGCGCGTGATGAGCCCCATGGCGTGTTCCAGGTTCTCGTCGGTGGCATTGCCGCCCTCGATCGCGTCCTTCCAGAAGCTGCGCTCCTCCGCCGTTCCCCGGCGATAGGACAGGATGACCGGCAGGGTGATCTTGCCCTCGCGAAAGTCGTCGCCGACATTCTTGCCGAGATCGGCCGATTTGCCGCCATAGTCGAGAACGTCGTCGACCAGCTGGAAGGCGAGGCCGAGATTCATGCCGTAGGATTTCAGCGCGTTGCGGGCGGAGCGATCGGTCTTGGCGACGATCGGGCCGACTTCGGCCGCCGCCGCAAACAGCGCTGCGGTCTTCGCGCGGATGACGGAGAGATAGTCATCCTCCGTCGTTTCCATGTTCTTGGCGACGGAGAGCTGCAGCACCTCGCCCTCGGCGATGACCGATGCAGCAGTGGAGAGAACGTCCAGCGCATCGAGCGAGCCGACCTCGACCATCATCCGGAAGGCCTGGCCGAGCAGGAAGTCGCCGACGAGCACGCTCGCCTGGTTGCCCCAGATCATCCGTGCCGTGGACTTGCCGCGCCGCAGGTCGCTCTCGTCCACCACATCGTCGTGCAGCAGCGTTGCCGTGTGCATGAACTCGACGCTGGTCGCCAGCTTCACATGCGCATCGCCCTTGAAATCGAACATGGCGGCCGAGGCGAGCGTCAGCATGGGCCGGAGCCGCTTGCCGCCTGACGAGATCAAATGGTTGGCGACCTCGGGGATCATTTCGACATCCGACCCGGCCTTTGCCAGGATCAGCTGGTTCACCCGCTCCATGTCGGCTTTGGTCAGATCGACCAGCGGCTGCACCGAGGCCTGTTTGTTCTTGCCGTCTTCCAGCGGTATCACGACGCCCAAGGCGAAGCACTCCTGTTCAAGCTACTCCTCTGAGAATAGAAAGGGGTGGCTTTCGCGGCAAGTGGCGATTTGTCCCAAGCCACTGACGAATGGGGAAAAAGCGAGACAGATGAAAGAATTGATCCGTACCAACGATGCCGTCGTGCTCTCTTTCGCCGAAAGTCTGATGCGCGACGCTGGCATTATCTGCTTCATTGCCGATCAGGGCATGAGCATTCTCGACGGTTCGCTCGGCCTGCTGCCGCGCCGGCTGATGGTGCAGGGCGAGCGTGCCGACGAAGCCAGGGGCATCCTGTCGGATGCGGGCCTTGCGGCGGAACTGCGGGATCCATGAGCGGCGGGGGCACGCATGACGCCTGAGATGACCATGGATCGGGATGCCGCCGGCGAGACAGTCGACAGTTTCCACCGCGGACGCTTCCACCTCGTCCAGCCGCTCGGCCGCGGCCATCGCGCCGGCATGGATGCCATGCTGCTCGCCGCTTTGGTGCCCGACACAGGCCGGGTGGCCGTGAAAGTTGCCGATCTCGGTGCCGGCGCGGGTGCGGCCGGCATGGCGGTGGCCGTTCGCGTGCCCTCCGCGCAGGTCCTGCTCGTGGAACGCGCGCCGGAAATGGCGACATTTGCCCGCCGCAGCATTGCCCTGCCGCAAAACGCCGCTTTTGCGGATCGCCTCGATGTGCTGGAGGCCGATGTCGCGCTGACCGGTCGCGCCCGCATCGCGGCCGGCCTGCCGAGCGACGTCTTCGACCATGTCGTCATGAACCCGCCCTTCAACAACGGCGCCGACCGCCGGACGCCGGACGCGCTGAAAGCCGAGGCGCATGCCATGAGCGACGGGCTTTTCGACGCCTGGATCCGCACGGCCGGCGCGATCCTGCGGCCCGGCGGCCAGTTGTCGCTGATCGCGCGGCCGGAATCGATCGGCGAGATCATGGCGGCCTGCGGGCGCCGGTTCGGCGGTGTGGAGATCACGCCGCTCCTGCCGCGGGCCGGCGAAAATGCGGTGCGCATCCTCCTAACGGGCATCAAGCAGTCGCGCGCGCGCCTCACCCTGCGCGCGCCGCTCGTCATGCACGGGGAGGGCTCCCACGCCTTTCTGAAAGAGGTCGACGACCTCAACAACGGCCGCGCCTTCCACGCCCGGCGCTGAATTTACCGTGATGCCCCCCGCATGCCATTGTGTCCGCAGCGGCAATTCCTACATCCGGCAGAGAATGTTCACGATAAGGAGACGGACTTGGCCGGTTTCATGAAGAGGTTGCTGCCGAAGCGCTTTCGCAAGCAGGGTGTGACGATTCCCGTCGTTCGCCTGCACGGCGCCATCATGGCGGGCGGCAGCGCGTTCCGGCCGATGCTGAATATTTCCGCCGTCGGCCCGCTTCTCGAGCGCGCCTTTGCCGACAAGGACGCCCCGGCGGTCGCCATCGCCATCAATTCGCCGGGTGGCTCGCCCGTCCAGTCGCGGCTGATCTACCAGCGCATCCGCGATCTCGCGGTGGAAAAGAACAAGCGCGTCCTCGTCTTCGTGGAAGATGTCGCGGCCTCCGGCGGCTACATGATCGCGCTCGCCGGTGACGAGATCATCGCCGACCCCACCTCCATCGTCGGCTCCATAGGCGTCGTCTCCGGCGGCTTCGGCTTCACCGAATTGCTGGAAAAGGTGGGTATCGAGCGCCGCATCTACACGGCCGGTGAAAACAAGGTGATGCTCGATCCTTTCCAGCCCGAGAAGGAGAAGGACGTCGCCTATCTGAAAAGCCTGCAGCAGGAAATCCACGGCGTCTTCACCGGCATGGTCAAGGCCCGGCGCGGGCATCTGCTGACCGATGACGCCGAAATCTTCTCCGGCCTGTTCTGGACCGGCGAACGCGCCCGCGCCCTCGGCCTCGTCGATGGCCTCGGCGACATGCGCGGCGAACTGAAGCGCCGTTACGGCGAAAAGACGGAGCTGCGGCTGGTCAGCGCATCGCGCGGCCTGCTCGGCCGCCGCCAGCCCGGCGTGGGCCTTGCAGCAGGCATCGGCAGCGGCCTCGCCCTTTCCGCCGTCGCAGGTCTTGCCGAAGCGGCAGAAGAAAAGGCATTATGGGGCCGGTTCGGCCTTTGAAAGCAACAAGGTCGGGCCCTATCCCCCGCTGGAACCCAAGATGCCGCAACTCATCCTCTTTCTGATCGTCGCCGCCATTGCCTGGTTCGGCTACCGCAAGTTCGTGCTCGACGCCGAACGCCTCGCCCGCCAGCGCGAACGCGTCCGCAAGCAGCAGCAGACCGGGTCGCAGGGCACGCTGGTAAAGGACCCGGCGACGGGGGAGTATCGGCTCAAGCAGGATTGATGCAATTGAGCATGGAGCCTGGTGGTGACGTCGTGAAGGCCGGCCGCAGGCATTTAGCCTTCGCTCACCCGCTAAAGCCGGTCTCTAGCCTTCAACATCCAGTCCGACCCCGCATAGCTGATGGCGACGATCTGGACGGTTCGCGCTTCCTCGTCCACGGTAAAGCAGATAACGCCTTTCTGTCCGGTAGGAATGGTGCGTAACCCCGAAGGGAAACCTTCACGGATCGGAGCCTTGTAGGGCATATCCGCAAGGGTCTTCGTGACCGTCTCGATGTCGGCGAGCTTTCGTCCCGCGATCTCGACCCCGGCATAGGCTGCAATCATGTCATTGATATCGATGAGCTCCTGCACGGCTTCCGGCAGGTAGAGGATGCTATACCGGCCCGTCATCCTCGCGAACGGGCAGCAAGGCGTTCGCGCACGCGATCGAAGAGATCATCTTCATCCATTGCTATCCACTGGTCCCGCGGCAACGCCATCCGGCGGTGCAGTTCGTCGGCCATGCCGGTCAACGGATCGTTCTCATGGCTTTGCATCATGTCTTCAAGGCTTGCCGCCAGTACGCTGTCGATCGAGGGGTAACGCCCTTCCTCCACCAGCCGCTCGGCATAGTGCAGCACATGGTCCGGCAAGGTGACGGTCTTCTTGACATTCATCGGCGTCTCCATCGCAAATCCCGCAACCAACATACCTTAAACATTGACCCCTGTCGCCGCCCGTTAACAGGCGCTCATTGCGGTCGTCTGCGCTCTGCCATTCGCGCCTGCCAGTCGGAGCCAGCATAGCCCACGGCAAGGATGAGGATATCCATGGCCTCATCATCCACAACGAAGCAGACGGTCGCCTTGTCGGTGGCAGGGATCGCGCGAAGGCCTTCCATGATGTCGTTGCGAACGCTGCCGATCTTCGGAAAGTCGGAAAGCCGTTCGATGAAACGGACGATTTCGACGATCTTTCTGTTGGCGACGCCTGCGCCGGCATAGTCTTCGATGAGGCGCTGGATCTCTCGAAGATCCGCCTCGAACGCCGGATGGCGCGTGACCGCGTAGCGCATTCTAGCGCCCGCGGTCTCCAGCGCTCTTTTTCGTCATTCGCTCGATCATCGCATCGCCGTCCCAGGCTATCCACTGGTCCCGCGGCAACGCCATCCGGCGGTGCAGCTCGTCGGCCATGCCGGCCAGCGGATCGTCCGCGACATTTTCATGGCTCCGCATCATGTCCTCGACGCTCGCTACCAGCACGCTGTCGAGCGAGGGGTAGCGCCCTTCCTCCACCAGCCGCTCGGCATAGTGCAGCACATGGTCCGGCAGGCTGACGGTCGTCTTGATGGTCATCGGCATCTCCAGATCGGAAGCACGCATATGGCGGCGGGGACAAAACCACGGGCCATGATAGCTTAAACATTGACCCCTGTCGCCGCCCGTGGCACTCGTCCGGTCTCCATAATAAGTCACCGGTGATTGATCTGCCATGTCTGCCCTGACCGATTTGCCCGACCTGCCCGACCACATGAACCCGAAGCGCTCGTTCCAGGCCCTGATCCTGACCCTACACGCCTATTGGGCCGACAAGGGTTGCGCGGTGCTGCAGCCCTACGACATGGAAGTGGGCGCGGGCACGTTCCATCCGGCGACCACGCTGCGGGCGCTGGGCCCCAAGCCTTGGCGGGCCGCCTATGTGCAGCCCTCGCGCCGCCCGACGGACGGGCGCTACGGCGAGAACCCCAACCGGTTGCAGCATTACTACCAGTATCAGGTCATCCTGAAGCCGAACCCGTCGAACCTGCAGGAGCTCTATCTCGGCTCGCTCGCCGCCATCGGCCTCGATCCGCTGCTGCACGATATCCGCTTCGTCGAGGACGACTGGGAAAGCCCGACGCTCGGCGCCTGGGGTCTCGGCTGGGAGTGCTGGTGCGACGGCATGGAGGTCTCGCAGTTCACCTATTTCCAGCAGGTCTGCGGCATCGAATGCTCGCCCGTGTCCGGTGAGCTGACCTACGGCCTCGAGCGGCTGGCCATGTATGTCCAGGGCGTCGACAATGTCTACGACCTCAACTTCAACGGCCGCGAGGGTGCGGAGAAGATCAGCTATGGCGACGTCTTCCTGCAGGCCGAGCAGGAATATTCACGTCACAATTTCGAATATGCCAACACCACGATGCTGCACCAGCATTTCATCGATGCGGAAGCCGAGTGCCTGGCCTTGCTGAAGGCCGGCGCACCCGGGGATAGCGCACCGGGGGACAGCGCCAACCTCGCTCTGCACAAATGCGTGTTCCCGGCCTACGACCAGTGCATCAAGGCGAGCCACGTCTTCAACCTGCTGGATGCCCGCGGCGTCATCTCGGTGACGGAGCGCCAGAGCTATATTCTGCGGGTGCGCACGCTGGCCAAGGCCTGCGGCGAAGCCTTCCTGATGACCGATGCCGGCGGCGTCAACCTCGTGGCAGCGTCAGCCGCTGCCTGAACGTTCAGTCCTGCCAGGAACGGATGGGGCGATGGATGTTGAGCGGCGCGCTGTCGAGCAGGCGCGGCGTGAAGCGATTGCGTTCGCCGCGCAGCGCGACGAGATGACTGATGCCGGTGAGCATCACGGCGGACAGGGCGATGATGGCGAGAAGCGTCATGGTCACGGTCTCCTTGTCTTGAGGAAGCCATAGCTTCCGAATGAGGTTTGTCAGGCCGTCATTGCCGACAGGTCGGTGCCGATGCATCGCGACAGCGAGACATCCATGACACCCGGCAGCGCGAACGCGCTGCAACGTCGGACGTGTGCCGAAACGAGCGGTCTCCTCGATCGAGGTATCCGCCAAGGTCCGGCGTTGGAAATCGGAAGATGCCGCGCGCCATCCATCGGCAGTGCGTCGTCATCGTGAGATCCATCATGGCAGGTTAAGCCGGATCGAGGCTGACGCCAATCCTGACAAATCGCCCATCATTTCCGGTGAAAGGACGGCTCCAGAGCCTTGTCCCGGCCTGCAAGGCAGTGGGCAGCGGGGTAAAAGCACGCTATGGAGATGCGGGCCGGCAGGGCGTAAGGTCCGGTTCGGCCCGCGTGTTCCGTGTCATTCGTCGTGCACATCGAGATGTGCGGCATCTGGGGAGAGAGAAAATGATCGCAGGTCTCGTCATTCTGGCTGTCGTCGCCGGCTATCTCGTCCTGGTCTATAACGGGCTGGTCAAGGCGCGGAACGTCAAGGAAGAGGCCTGGTCGGGCATCGACGTGCAGCTGAAGCGCCGCGCCGACCTGATCCCCAACCTGCTCGAAACCGTCAAGGGCTATGCGGCGCATGAGCGCGGCACGCTCGAAGAGATCGTCAACCTGCGCAACCGCGCCCAGGCGGTGCCGGCCGGCGATGTCGCGGGGCGTGCGCAGGCTGAAGGCATGCTCGGCCAGGCGCTCGGCAAGCTGTTCGCCCTGGCGGAAGCCTATCCCGACCTCAAGGCCAACCAGAATTTCTCCGAACTGCAGGCCTCGATCGAGGGTACCGAAGACGAAATCCAGATGTCGCGCCGCTATTACAATGGTGCCGCGCGCGACCTGAACGTCAAGGTCGAGAGTTTTCCGTCGAACCTCGTCGCCGGTCCGCTCGGCTTTTCCAAGGCACCCTATTTCGAGATCACCAGCGAAGCCGACCGCGCGGTTCCCGCGATCAAGTTCTGAGCCGCGCCGAAAAGATCACAAGAGACAGTCGCATGATCCATGCCCAGAAGACCTCGACCCAGAAATCCGTGACCATCACGCCGCCGTTGCACCCGCTTGAGGGCGCCGTTAGCCCGCCCGGCTCGAAGTCGATCACGAATCGCGCGCTGCTGCTCGCGGGCCTTGCCAATGGCACCAGCCGGTTGACGGGCGCTCTGCGCAGCGACGATACGCGCTATATGGCCGAGGCCCTGCGCGCCATGGGCGTCGAGGTGCGCGAGCCCGACCCGACAACCTTCGTCGTCACCGGCACGGGCCGGCTGACGGCCCCCTCCGAACCGCTCTTCCTCGGCAATGCCGGCACGGCCACCCGCTTCCTCACGGCCGCCGCCGCCCTCGTCGATGGCACCGTGGTCGTCGATGGCGACCAGCACATGCGCAAGCGGCCGATCGCGCCGCTGGTCGAGGCGCTGCGCTCCCTCGGCGTCGTGCTCTCCGCCGAAACCGGCTGCCCGCCGGTCACCGTCACGGGCACGGGCCGCATTCCCGGTCGCCGGGTCGAGATCGATGCCGGCCTCTCCAGCCAGTATGTTTCCGCATTGCTGATGGCCGCGGCCGGTGCTGCGCCATCAGATGAAACTGTCGAGCCGCTCGAAATCGTGCTGGCCGGCGACGAGATCGGTGCGCGCGGCTATATCGACCTGACGCTTGCCGCCATGCGCGCCTTCGGCGCCCGCGTCGAGCAGGCCTCGTCCTCCGTCTGGCGGGTCTGGCCGACGGGCTACACCGCGACCGACTTCCGCATCGAGCCCGACGCGTCGGCCGCCACCTATCTCTGGGCGATGGAAAAGCTGACCGGTGGCCGCATCGATCTGGGCGTTCCCACGGCGGATTTCTCGCAGCCGGATGCCCGCGCCTACGATGTCATCGCGCAATTCCCGCATCTCCCCGCCGTCATCGACGGGTCGCAGATGCAGGATGCCGTGCCGACGCTCGCCGTGCTCGCCGCCTTCAACGAAACGCCGGTCCGCTTCACCGGCATCGCCAACCTGCGCGTCAAGGAATGCGACCGCGTTCGCGCGCTCTCGCTCGGCCTGACGAACATCCGCGCCGGGCTTGCCACCGAGGAAGGCGACGATCTGCTGGTCGCCTCGGATCCCGGACTTGCCGGGCAGACCCTGCCGGCCGAGATCGACACCTTCGCCGATCACCGCATCGCCATGAGCTTTGCGCTGGCAGGCCTGAAGATCGGCGGCATCGCCATTCTCGATCCGGATTGCGTCGGCAAGACCTATCCGGATTACTGGGATGCGCTCGCTTCGCTGGGCGTCGATATGACAGTCCGGTCGGCGTGATCCGATGAAGCGCGCGGGAACCAAGATCTGGCAAGGTTCGCTGGCGCAAAAGGCGCAGAGAGAAGGTGCATCGCGGCTGATCGCGGTTCTCACCGCTCTCTTTCTCCTCGCCGGCATCACCGCCGGTTTTGCGAGAGCCGAAGAGCGTATCCTCTCCTATGATTCGCAGATCGACGTCGCCCGGGACGGCACCCTGACGGTCACCGAGACGATCCGCGCGATCGCCGAGGGCGACCTGATCAAGCGCGGCATCTATCGCGATTTTCCGCTGACCTTCACCGACGACGATGGCCGCACGCACCGCGTCGGCT
Organism: Rhizobium sp. PP-CC-3G-465; assembly: GCF_004343445.1. Taxonomy (NCBI): domain Bacteria; kingdom Pseudomonadati; phylum Pseudomonadota; class Alphaproteobacteria; order Hyphomicrobiales; family Rhizobiaceae; genus Rhizobium; species Rhizobium sp. PP-CC-3G-465. The sequence goes on along the minus strand of NZ_SLYH01000001.1, from coordinate 1,793,881 downwards.
TCCAGCTGATCTCGGTCGAGCGCGATGGTGAATCGGAGCCGTCGCGCACCGAAACCATCGATGGCGGCATCCGCATCTATACCGGCGACAAGGATGTCTTCCTGCCGAACGGCGTCCACACCTTTGCGCTGACCTACACGACCGACCGCCAGATCCGCTATTTCGAGGATCACGACGAGCTTTTCTGGAACGTCACGGGCACCGGCTGGGCCTTTCCGATCGACGAGGCGAGCGCCACCGTGCTCCTGCCGGGCGGCGCGCGGCCGCAGGCGCTGAATGTCTTTACCGGTGCCTATGGCTCCACGGATAAGTTCGCGCGCGGCGCCACGGCTGGCAACGGCGCGACGTTCCACACCACGCGACCGCTCGGGCCCCAGGAAGGCCTGACGATCGTCATGAGCCTGAAGAAGGGCGTGATCGCGCCGCCGAGCGAGGCGCAGTTGCGGGCGGCCTGGTGGCAGGAGAACATGGCCGCGATCCTTGCCGGCGTCGGCCTCCTCGTCGTCGCTGCCTATTACGGCTGGATCTGGCGGCGCGCCGGGCGCGATCCGGATGGCGGCGTCGTCGTGCCGCGATGGGACCCGCCCGAAAACGCCTCGCCGGCGCTGGTCAACTACATCGACAATCGCGGCTTTGCCGATGGCGGCTGGACCGCGATTTCCGCCGCAGCCCTCAACCTCGCCGTCACCGGCCGCGTCGTGCTGGAAGACCTCGAAAAGGCGCTCGTCATCGCCGCCACCGGCAAGAAGGTCGCGACCGACAAGCTGCCGACCGGCGAAGCCGCCCTCATGCGCGCCGTCGAGGATGCCGACGGCCGACTGGTCATCGATCGCGAAAACGGCCCCGCCGTCCAGAAGGCGGGTGAAGCCTTCCGCAAGGCGATGGAAAGCGAGCATCGCGGTAAATATTACAAGGCGAATATCGGCGCGATCATCGCCGGCATCGCGCTGTCCGTCGCCTTCATCCTCGCGATTCTCGTGCTCGGAACGCTCGACGATGCCGGTGCGGCCATCGTCCTCGTGCCCGTCGTCATCGCCGTGTTCGTCGCCATCTTCATTGCCGTCTTCGGCCGCTCCGTCCGACGCAAGTCGAGCCTTGCCGGGCGCATCGCCGGCATCGTCGCTGTGTCGGTCTTCGGCTTCATCGGTGTCACCGTCTTCGGCGGCCTCATCGCCTCCATCGCGTTCGAGGCCGTGGAAACGCACCAGCTGCCGCTGTTCGCGGGCATTGGCGGCATCGTGCTGGTCAACCTCGTCTTCCTGTTCCTGATGGGCGCCCCGACGCCGGTCGGCGCGAAGATGTCGGCGCATATCACGGGTCTGCGACAGTACCTGACGCTGGCCGAGCAGGAGCGCATGAACATGGCCGGCGCGCCCACCATGTCGCCCAAACATTATGAAACCCTGCTGCCCTATGCCGTGGCGCTGGGTGTGGAAAAGCCCTGGTCGAAGACCTTCGACGCGTGGCTCGCCACCGCGGCCGCCGGGGCTGCTGCCTATGCACCGGGCTGGTATGCGGGCGCCGGTGGCTATGGCGGGTTCGGCGACCGCATGGGCGGCTTTGCCGGCTCCATGGCGGGCGCCATGCAGTCGTCGCTTCCGCCACCGCCCAAGAGCTCCAGTTCCGGCTTTTCCTCCGGCGGCGGCTTTTCCGGCGGGGGTGGCGGCGGTGGCGGGGGTGGCGGCTGGTAGCTTGCCTCTGTCGCTGGCAAACAACGCTGCCGAACCGCGCCTATCATGGTGACTTTTCGCAGCGGGATTGCTAAGGCGACGGGCATCCGTTCGCTTTACCGAAAAGTCTGAGTGCCATGCCCGATCTTCTGCTTGAACTCCGCTCCGAGGAAATCCCTGCCGGCATGCAGCGCAAGGCTGCCGGCGACCTCAAGAAGCTGTTGACGGACGCCATGGTCGAGGCGGGCCTGACCTATGAGGGTGCCCGCGAATACTGGACCCCGCGCCGCCTGACGCTCGACATTCGCGGCGTCACCGCCCGCTCCGCCGATGTGCGCGAGGAAAAGAAGGGCCCGCGCACCGACGCGAACGAAAAGGCCATCGAAGGCTTTTTGCGCGCCGCAGGCCTCGCCTCCATCAGCGACGCGCATGTCCATACCGATCCGAAGAAGGGCGATTTCTACGTCGCGCATCTGGTGAAGCCCGGCCGCGCCGCCGAGGAGATCGTCGCCGACGTGATGCCCGGCATCATCCGCAATTTCCCCTGGCCCCGCTCCATGCGCTCGGGCGTCGCCTCCACCCGTCCCGGCGCGCTGCGCTGGGTGCGCCCGCTGCAATCGATCGTCTGCACCTTCGGCCCTGAAAACGAGGAAACCCAGGTCATCGCCTTCGAGGTCGATGGTCTGGTCGCCGGCAACGTCACCTATGGTCACCGCTTTCACGCACCGGACCCGATCACGGTCCGCCGCTTTGCCGACTATATCGAGAAGCTCGAACGGGCCAAGGTCGTGCTGGATGCCGAGCGGCGCAAGGAGATCATCGCCGCCGACGCCGGCAATCTCGCCTTTGCCAGCGGACTGGAACTGGTCGAGGACCCCGCGCTGCTCGAGGAGGTCGCGGGCCTCGTCGAATGGCCGGTCGTGCTCATGGGCACCTTCGATGAGGGCGACCTCTCGATTCCCTCCGAAATCATCCGACTGACCATCAAGACCAACCAGAAGTGCTTCGTCACCCGCCGCCCGGGGGAGGAGACCCTTTCCAACCACTTCATCCTCGTCTCCAACATCGAGGCGAAGGACGGCGGCAAGGAGATCGTGCACGGCAACGGCAAGGTCGTCCGCGCCCGCCTCTCCGACGCCCGCCATTTCTGGACCCGCGACCAGCGCGACCTGCCGGACTTGGAGACGCTCCGCGCCTCCGCCGAAAAATTCGGCCTCGACCTCGCAAAGCCGCTCGACCAGCGCATGGCAAAGCTCGATGCGCTGAACGTGACGTTCCATGCCAAGCTCGGCACCGAGGGCGAACGCGTGCAGCGCATCCGCGCCCTCGCCGCCGACCTCTGCGCCGTCACCGGTGCGGACCCCAAGCTGGTCGACCGCGCCGTGGTCCTTTCGAAAGCTGACCTGCGCACCGAAGCCGTCGGCGAGTTCCCCGAACTCCAGGGCATCATGGGCCGCAAATATGCTCTGTTGCAGGGAGAGGACGACGCGGTGGCGACGGCGATCGCCGAACACCGCAAGCCCCAGGGCCCGACTGATGTCGTGCCGACCGACCCGGTCTCGCTGACCGTGGCGCTTGCCGACAAGCTGGACACGCTGGTTGGGTTTTGGGCCATCGATGAAAAGCCGACGGGTTCGAAGGATCCGTTTGCGCTGCGGCGGGCGGCGCTCGGTGTTAACCGGATGCTGCTGGAGCGGAAGATCCGTGTGGCGCTGACGTCGGTTTTCAAGGCTCATGGCCCGCGTGTTGTCGCGGATATCAAGTCGGGAAATGCGCGCGCTTTCGATGAAGAGCAAGCATCCGACCTCCTCACCTTCTTCCACGACCGCCTCAAGGTCTATCTCCGCGATCTTGGAGCCCGTCATGACCTGATCGATGCCGTGCTTGCGGCCGGCCCCTCATCCGCCCTCCGGGCACCTTCTCCCCGCAGGCGGGGAGAAGGAGAGGAGAGCGCTGAGGGTGCCGCGTCCTTCTCCCCGCAGGCGGGGAGAAGGTGGCCCGAAGGGTCGGATGAGGGGCAAGCTACCTCCGCCAACGACGACCTCCTCATGGTCGCCCGCCGCGTCGAGGCGCTGACGGCTTTCGTCACGTCGCAGGAGGGACTGAACCTGCTCGCCGGCACCAAGCGCGCAACGCAGCTTCTGGCCGCCGAGGAAAAGAAGGGCGCCGTCATCACCGACGCTGTCGATCCGGCGCTGTTCGCCCTCCCGGCCGAAGGCGAGCTTTACGCAGCCGTCAGCAGCGCCACCTCGGACGCCGCCGAGGCCGTCGCGCGAGAGGATTTCCGCTCCGCCATGGAGGCGCTCTCGACGCTGCGCGCGCCCATCGACCGGTTCTTCGCCGATGTCCTCGTCAATGACGAGAACCCGGCGATCCGGGCAAACCGCCTGGCACTTCTCGGCCGCATCCGCGCCGCCACCGGTACGGTCGCCGATTTCTCGCGCATCGCCGGCTGAGCGGGCGGTGGCTGCGCGGGGTAAAATTCTCGTCAGCGCCTGCCTCATGGGCCATGCCGTTCGCTATGACGGCAAGGCTAAGCCCCTGCGCCATGCCAGCCTTGACCGCTGGCGGGCGGAAGGCCGGTTGGTGACGATCTGTCCGGAAATGTCGGCCGGTATGCCAGTGCCGCGTCCCCCTGCCGAAATCGCCGGCGGCCGGAGCGGCGGCGACGTCCTCTCGGGCGCGGCCCGCGTCGTCGAGGCGACCGGCGGCGATATCACCGAAGGCTTCCGGCAGGCGGCGGAAAATGCATTGAGGCTTGCGCTCGAAACCGGCTGCACCCACGCCCTGCTGATCGACGGCAGCCCGTCCTGCGGCTCGCATATGATCTATGATGGCGGGTTTTCCGGGCGCAAACACGAAGGCGAGGGCGTTGCCGCCGCACTCCTGCGCCGCAACGGCATCCGCGTCTTCGCCGATCACGAAATCGAGGCGCTGGCCGCGGAGATCGACGGCTCCTGATTTTAGGGGAGGTAGCCCTCAAAAAAATTGCGCCCCTGCTTCTCTCAGGGACGCAATTTTCCGCCTTGATGTAAGGCGCTTGCCCGTCAGGCCTGGAGGCCGGAGAGGGCAGGGACTGGAAGTCGGGATCAGTTTAGCCGAAGCTGAAGGCTTTGCCCATCAAAATCGTGTGAAGATGATTCGGCCCCGGCGGGAGCCTGATCGGCCAGTGGGGAAGGGGCCGCCGAGGCCGAGGCGATCGAGACCGCGGTCGCGGGGCTGAGTGAGGCCGTCGTCATCGCCGCATCCACCGCCACGTTCATGCTGGTTGCCGCGGCTGCGCCGCCGCCGGCATCGCCTGCCGCCGTTGCGATAATGGTGAGCGGCGCGATGGCCGGTTCCCCGCGCGCGATCCGGATCTGCTCGTCGGACGCCTTGCTCACGAACGTCACCGGCGAGCCACCCAGCCAGGCTTCCGCCCGGACGAGCTTCATTTCGCCGTTGATATCCTTGACTTCGGTGCGGTCCGTGCCGGGCGCAAGATCGGGCACGACATAGGTCACTGCGCGCGCATCGGGCTTGAGGGCCGGGCAATCCGTGCAGTGCAGCACCGTCACGCTCGGCGCCGATGCCGGCGGTGTGCCGAGATACTCGATCGAAGAGGCGAGCACCGACGACGGCGTCAGGGCCGGGATGGCCGAGGCAAAAGCGAGGCCCGCCAGCAGAAATCCGCGCATAGTCTTCTCCCACAGGTTCGGGAGCACACTACCGGCCGGCCGTTACGGACCCGTCAGGAGAATTGGTAAAGTTTGAATGAACCGCGCGAAAGCGCGTGTCAGACGTTGCGGCCGATCGCGCGCCAGCCGATGTCGCGCCGGCAGAAGCCGTTCTCCCAGGAAACCTTGTCCACGGCCGCGTAAGCCGCATCGCGCGCAGCCTCCACGGTGTCGCCAATGGCCGTCACGTTGAGCACGCGCCCGCCGGTCGCAACCAGCGCGCCGTTCTTCAGCGCGGTGCCCGCGTGAAACACCTTCATCGCAGCCTCTTCCGCCGGCAGTGCGGCGATGGGCGTGCCCTTGTCGTAGGCCGCGGGATATCCCTTGGAGGCCATCACCACGGTCAGCGCCGTGTCGTCGCGCCATTCGGCCTGAAGTCCGGCCAGCTCGCCGGTGGCCGACGCCAGCAGCAGCGGCAGCAGGTCGCTCTTCAGCCGCATCATCAGCACCTGGCATTCGGGATCGCCGAACCGCACATTGTATTCGATCAGTTCCGGGCCTTTTTCGGTGATCATCAGCCCGGCAAAGAGCACGCCTTCGAAGGGGTGCCCGCTCTCGGCCATGCCGGAAAGCGTCGGTTCGATGATCTCGCGCATCGTGCGCTCGACCATTTCGGCGCTCATCACGGGGGCGGGGGAGTAGGCGCCCATGCCGCCGGTATTCGGCCCGGTATCGCCTTCGCCCACGCGCTTGTGGTCCTGCGCCGAGCCGAGCGGCAGAGCGTTGGTCCCGTCGCAGAGGCAGAAGAAGCTCGCTTCCTCGCCATCGAGAAACGCCTCGACCACGACTTCGGCACCGGCCGCGCCGAACGCGCCTGAGAAGCAGTCCTCGACGGCGGCAACGGCCTCCTCGACGGTCATGGCGACGGTCACGCCCTTGCCGGCCGCAAGCCCGTCCGCCTTGATGACGATCGGCGCGCCCTGCTCGTGGATATAGGCGATCGCCGCGGCCGCGTCCGTGAACCGGCGATAGGCGCCGGTCGGAATGTTGTAGCGGGCGCAGATATCCTTGGTGAAGCCCTTGGAGCCCTCGAGCTGGGCCGCCGCCTGGGAAGGGCCGAAGACGAGGATGTTTTCCGCGCGCAGCATGTCGGCAAGGCCGGCGACCAGCGGCGCTTCGGGGCCGACGACGACGAAGTCTATGCCGGCGCTGAGGCAGAAGGACAGGACCGCCTCGTGGTTCTCGACGTCGATCTCGATCAGCGTTGCCACGTCCGCGATACCGGGATTGCCGGGGGCTGCGAAAAGCTGGGTGAGGCGAGGCGACTGGGCCAGTTTCCAAGCCAGGGCATGTTCGCGCCCGCCCGAACCGATCAGCAATACCTTCATCGTGTCTCGTCCTTGAAACAATGGGGGAAGCAACCGGGGAAGCAACCGTGCTGTTGCGGTTAAGGCGGCGCTCCCCCCGGGTCAAGGAAAAACGCCCGCTATCCCGTGCCGCCACGGCTGCACTGGGGTGTGATGCGGGGATGTCATGCCCGGATGTCGGCGTCTTTACAGCAGCCGCAGCGTGCCCTGCTTGCGCGGGCCGATCATGGCCCCATGCTCGTCATGCGGCGCCAGTGCCGTCCCGCCCAGCCGGTGCAGCGCCCAGATGCCGAGTTCGTCCAGCGCCAGCGGTTTGGAGATGAGGTAGCCCTGGAAGAAGTCGCAGCCGGCACGGGTGAGGAATGCGACTTTCCGCTCATTGTCGACGCCCTCGCCGATGACCGCCATGCCGCGCGCGTGGCAGAGCGCGATCAGCGCCGTCAGGGCGGGCGAGAGATCCGGCGTCGCCATGGTCTCGACGATCGCCCGGTCGAGCTTGATCGTGTCGGCGGTATATTCGATGATCTGCTGCACGGAGGTATAGCCCGCCCCGAAATCGTCGATGGAGATGCGGAAGCCGCGGCTGCGCAGCGCCTCGATGTTGCGATGCAGCTGGTCGCCGAGCTTTACGGCATAGGTCTCGGTCAGCTCGATCTCGATCCGGTCCGGCGCAATGCCGTAACGGGCGGCTTCCCGCGAGAAATGGTCGCCGATGCTGCGGGAGTGCAGCTCGGCCGAGGAGATGTTGATAGCCAGCACCGCCTGCGGCCCGAACATGTCGCGGATCTTGCCGTAGTCGGCCATGGCGCGGGAGACGACCCACCAGTCGATCTTGGTGAACTGGCCGGAGCTTTCCGCAATCGGCACGAACTCGTCCGGCGTCACCCGGCCGAGCGTCGGCGAGGTCCAGCGCAGAAGCGCCTCGCAGCCGGTGACGGCGCCTGCCTGATCGACGATCGGCATGTAGACAAGGTGGAACTGCTCGTCCGGATCGAGCATGCGCAGCTCTTCCTGGATCTGGCGCACCCGGTCGCGCTTGTCCTGCAGGTTGCGCGAAAAGCGTGAGGACTGGTTCTTGCCGCTGGTTTTGGCCTGGTACATCGCCGCGTCGGCATTGGAAATCAGCGCCGCGACGCTTTCCGCATCGCGCGGGCAGAGGGCGACGCCGATGCTGGCGGTCACGGGATAGATCTTGCCCTGAACCTCGAAGCCATGGGTGAACAGCGCGAGGATCGCGTCGCACGCCTCGCGGATCGCGCCGGTGCCCGGTTCCGCCTGGATGAGCACGGCGAACTCGTCGCCCGACAGGCGCGCGAGCATGGGCTCCGGCAGAGCGCGCTGCTGCATGATGGGTGCCACGGCATCGTGCACCCGCGTTGCAAAGACGCGCAGCAGCTCGTCGCCGACCTCGTGTCCATGCTTGTCGTTGACGAACTTGAAGTGGTCGATGTCGATGAAGAGAAGGGCAGCGCTGCCACGGCCGGCGACGGCATCCTGCACGATCCGTCCAGCCAGCACGTTGAACCGGCTGCGGTTCTGCATGCCGGTCAGCGCGTCGGTCCAGGAGGCTTCCTGCACGCGGCGGAGCGCGCTCGACGATTGATCGTGCAGTTTCTTGATATTGCCGGTCAGCCGCCCGATCTCGCCATCGCCGCCGGCCGCGACGATCTGCTCGCTCCGCTCGTCCATGACGGCGGTCACCTGCTGGTCGAGTGCGGCGATGGGATCGGTGATGAAGCGGCGGATGAGGGTGATCATCAGGCCGATGGAAATGAGGCTCATGCCGATGGTGCCGACGCCCAGCACCAGCTTCAGCTGCCAGAGCGCCGCCGACGCATACGCCTGGGGAACGCGCAGCGTCAGGTGCAGCGCCGGGATCAGTTCGACGGAGGCCGAGAGGTCGCCTGGTGCCGCCGTCTTCGGCGCGTCGCTCGTGAACTGAGGCTCGGTGGCATACTCTCTCTGCAGCGACTGGAGCATCGCCAGAAACTGGTCTGGCTGGACGGCGACCTGGACGAGGAGCGCCCGGTCCTTGTTGCTCGGCAGCGCACGGCTGAAGGTCGTGGGGTCGATGAACTCGGAATAGACGATGAGCGGCCGGCTCGTGCCCTCGTTCAGGTAGGTCCAGTTTCGCAGGCGCTCGCCTTTGAACAGGGTCCGCGCCAGCGTCATCTGCGCCGGGCTGATCTCGGCGAACGGGTCGTCGCTGTTCTCGAAGTAGTAGCCGATCGAGAGATCCGGCTGGAGGATCGAGAACGAGACATAGGCCCGCATATCGTCCGACAGCATGCGGATGGATTCCTGAATGCGCAGCGACAGCGCATTGTTGCGATAGCTGGCATCCGGCTCGGACATGAACAGCCGGACCGCGTTGCCCTCCAGAAGAGAATAGAGGAAGCTGCGGCTCTGGTTGGCATCGGCGCGGAACAGCGCCTCGGCATGGTCGAGCTGCTGGAAGATCCGCGCCCGTTCGAGCGACAGCAGAGCCTTGCTTTCCACGACATAGACAAGGCAGGCCGCCAGAAGATATCCGGCAAGCACGATGGGAAAGATCAGGAAGACTGCGCGCTTGCCGAGGGTCACTGGAAATTCGCCATCGCGCTGATGATCCGTCGTCGGGTCTGGATCGAGGAAACCGAAAGCTCCGTCTGGTACTGGCTCCTTTCCATGATGTCGGCGGGCGTATAGATAGCGGGATCGTTCTTCATCGCCTCGGGAAGGAGCGCGAGCGCCGCGGTGCTGGCCGTGGGCATGCCGAGCGTCTGTGCATTCAGGGCGGCGCTCTTGGCCGACAGGATATGGTCGACCAGCTTCATCGCCTGCGCCTTGCGCGGCGAAGCCGCGGTGACGGCCAGGCAGTCGAGCCAGGACAGCGTACCCTCCTGCGGGACGGAATAGCGCCAGAGGTCGGGCGTGCCCGCCTTCTCGTTCAGCACCTTCTGGTCGCCGCTATAGGCCAGCGCCATGTAGATGTCGCGCCCGTAATCCGGATTGTCGATGGAGGTGATGACGTAGGTGTAGGTCAGCACGGACGGCGCCTGTCCCTTCATCAGCTCGAAGGCCTGCTTCAGCGTGTCGCTGTCATTGGCATTGATCGATTTGCCGAGCAGGATCAGCGGCGCGATGAACGCCTCGTTGTGGTCGTCATACATGGCGATGTGCTTTTTCAGCGCAGGTGCCGGTTGCATGAGATCCTTCCAGGAGGTCGGCGTGGTTGTTACCTTGTCGGAACGATAAACGATCCCCATGGTTCCCCAGAGATAGGGCGCGCCATACCCGCCGCAGCGCGATGTCCAGTGGGTCGCATAGTCCTTCAGCGACGGCACGTCCCCCGTCGTGAGGGGCGCGAGGACGCCGCGCTTGCCGAAAAGGGCGCTGCCGTTCTCGCCGACGACCGTCAGGTCGATATTGCTGTTGGGGTCGGCAAGGATCTCGTCGCGGGCGTCGCCGCTATCGAAATAGATCTGTCGTACCTTGACGCCGGTCGAGGCCGTCCAGGCATCGAGAATGGCCTGGTCGATATAGGCCTCCCAGATCAGAAGGTTGAGTGTTTCCGCCCGCGCCAGTGTCGTGCAGCTGAAAAGCCCCAGCAAAAGCGCTGTCGCCGCAAGTCCCTGTCGCATCCGGCTTCCCTTCGATCGTCGTGGGGCAGAATAGACTGTAAAACTTGCTGAAACTTTACGGCGCTTTACCGGGAGAACGGGCGCGGTAAAGCCTTGAGAAAGGTCTCGCCGCCCTTACGAAAAGACCTTGCGGAAGACGTCCATCACAGGGCACGGTATTCGTGATATCGGGTGTTCGCGGCAACGGCCGACGCGCCCTATCAAGACATTGCACAGGGCCATCCGACCGATCCGGGTCGAGGATGGCGCATAGGAGACGTCGCCTTGAGTTATCTTCTGATCAAATCCCTCCACGTCGCCACCATGGTTGCCTGGATGGGCGGCATGGTTCTCCTGTCGGCGATCCATCTGTGGCTGGCGCGGGCGCAGTGTCCGCGCACCGACCGCGAGACCGCGGTCATCACAGCCGTCCGGCGCTGGAACGGGCGCGTGACCTCGCCGGCCATGGGCCTGACTTGGCTGTTCGGCCTCATCGCGGCCTGGCAGGGCGCTTGGTTCACGGCGCCGTGGCTGCACGCAAAGCTGCTGCTGGTCGTCCTTCTCTCGGCGCTGCACGGCATGCTCTCCGGCGCGCTGCGCCGCACCGCCGCCGATCCGAGCCGCCTGCCGCCGGCCTTTGCCCGCCATGCCGGCACCATCGTGCTCGCGACCATGCTGGTCATCGTGCTTCTCGTCGTCGTCAAACCCTTCTAACCAGGCGAGTCAGGCGGCTTGATCGGTCCGCTCAAGCGGCTTGACCGGCCGGGGACGAGACGGCAAACAAGAGGGCATGAACACAATGCCCTCCGATAGCGGGCGCGTCTTCGATGCGCCGTCGACCAACTGGGTCTACCGCATCCTGCCGCGGCCGCTCTGGCCCTATGCGCAGCTTGCCCGGTGGGACAGGCCGATCGGCTGGCAGCTGCTGATGTGGCCCTGCTTCTGGTCGGCGGCACTGGCGGCCAATGCGGCCGCTTTGGATGGCACGGCCTCGGTCGGGCGCCTCGTCCTGCATCTCGCTTTGTTTCTCATCGGGTCGATCGCGATGCGCGGTGCCGGCTGCACCTATAATGACATCGTCGACGAGACGATCGACATGGCCGTCGCCCGCACGCGCTCGCGTCCCCTGCCGTCCGGCCGGGTGTCGCGCCGCAACGCCAAGCTGTTCATGGGTTTGCAGGCACTGGTGGGCCTCGTGGTGCTGCTGCAGTTCAACGGCTTCTCGATCGTGCTCGGCATCCTTTCGCTCGGCTTCGTCGCCATCTACCCCTTTGCCAAGCGCTTCACCGACTGGCCCCAGTTCTTTCTCGGTATGGCCTTTTCATGGGGTGCGGTCATGGGCTGGGCAGCGGAGTTCGGCAGCCTCTCGGCCGCACCCGTCGTGCTCTACCTCGCCGCCATCGCCTGGACGGTCGGCTACGATACGATCTATGCCTATCAGGACCGCGAAGACGACGAACTCGTCGGCGTTCGCTCCACCGCCCGCCGCTTCGGAGAGCGCCCCAAACCCTGGCTGGTCGCACTCTACGGCCTCACCATCGTCCTGCTGTGTCTCGCCTTCGCACTCGCCGGTGCGGGTGCACTCGCCTACCTCGCGCTGGCCGCCGCCGCCATCATGCTCTTCTACCAGATCCTCGTCCTCGACATCCACGATGCCGGACAATGCCTGACACTCTTCCGCTTCAACGGCATGGTCGGGTTGATCGTGTTTGCAGGACTGGCGGCGGCGTTTCTGGTTCGGTTGATTTAGGGGCAACTTTTGTCAGAAACGGTGTGGGTTTGCTTGGTCTAAGAGAAAAACCCTCTCTGGCCTGCCGGCCATCTCCCCCACAAGGGGGGAGAGGACTCGGGGCTGGCCGCTCGCTTCAAAAACGTTCAAGATTGTGGCGAAGGGCCTGCCACAGGTCTTCTCCCCCCTTGTGGGGGAGATGGCCGGCAGGCCAGAGAGGGTCTTTTTTCCTAGCCCAACCCACCGCCGGACCCGCGCCCACAAAAAACATACCTATTCAGGCAGCCGGCCAGTCGTTGGCGGGATCGGGCACGACCTCGTCCTCACCATCATCGCTATCGACCCGGTTCTGGTCCGCGTCTTTCAGCAACCGTTCGCGCTCGGCCTCCGTCTTCGGGGTTGTCGAGGCGGCATCGTCTGTCGTTGTCGTCTTGTCCGCTGTCATGGCATCCTCCTTGGTGGTTTCACGAAGGCAACAGGAACGGCGCCATGATTGTTCCTCTGCAAACCCCACGAAACAAGCTCCCTCCACAAACAAAAAGCCGGCCGCAGGGACGGCCGACTTTTTGCACTGGAGGAGGTCGGAGATATCAGCGACGGGCGATGATCTCGGAGCCGTCGATCTTCATCGCCACGCCGAGGCTGCCGGTGGCCCGGCGCATCAGGAAGCGCGGACGGCGCTGGGCGTGAAGCGAATGGCGGCGGCGGGGGACGATCGCATGGGTCTTTACATCGCCGAGATGGTTGTCGAGCGGCCGGGCGACCCCGTCGGCTTCCACCATCAGCATGGGAATGCGGTAGGCTTCCGACCAGGCGCGCCAGTCGGCAGCGATGTCGGAGAGGTCGTGGGCGACGAGCAGGGGCACGCACAGGTCCGGATCGTCATGGTGAAGTTCCAGCGTCACCGTCACCTCGCCGTCGCCATGATCGATGGCACGGGCGGCAACGCCCTTGAAGGCCCGCGCCGGCAGCGCGATGGAAAGCGGCAGGCCGCTCGACGGCAGAACCTTGCGCATTACGGCGCCGCGTTCGTCGAGGCTGATCGTCACATTGCTCCGGGCGCCCGGCAGCGCAAAGCTGGCATGTTGCGGGAAACGCTTCGGATCGAGCCGCAGTTCGGTGTCGACCCATGCAGGTTGAGAAACGGTTTTCAGCATGTCATTTCGCCCTTGTTTTACCTTTGAGAGCCGGTTTCCGGTCTTTTCTCATCGAGACGTTTTCGTCTTCTATGGAGGTCAACATAGGCGGCGCCTGTTTGAGACCGCTTAAAATTCGCGGTTAAAAAACTTTGCATTCCCCGATGGTTAGCAAAGCTCGACGCTTTACGGTTTAGAAGACGTCAACGCGCGGTCGCGCATTCTCCGCAAAAAGCCTCGCGCAAGCAGCAGCCGTCATGGTGAAGCGACATGGCCGCAGCTTGCCGGCGCGTGCCCTTCGGCGCGTGCCCGGCGTGCGGCAGGAGCAGGCGGCAGGGCGGCAAATGGCATCGACCTATCTCGACTATAATCTCGTCGTTCGAGACATGAAGGAGAGCATCAATCGCATCTCCCAGCAGAAGATGGTCGAGCGCGATACCCAGTATTACAAGGAGAACATCGGCAAGGTCACGACCGTCGATGCCTTCCTCGACGACTACCGGCTCTATTCCTACGCCATGAAGGCCCACGGCCTCGAGGACATGACCTACGCCAAGGCGTTCATGCGCAAGGTGCTGGAAAGCGACCTCAACGACGATGCCAGCTATGCCAACAAGCTGAGCGACGATCGCTATCGCAATTTCGCGATGGCCTTCAGCTTCGACAAGTCGACCACCGTGGCACAGACCGGCGCACAGGAAGATGCGCTGATCGGTCTCTACAATGCCAATATCGCCAATGCCGACAGCGCGATGAACACGGAAGTGAACTATTTCAACGCAATGACCGTCGGCGGCAATATCAAGACCGTCGATCAGTTCCTGCAGAACGAGCGCTTGCGCGAATACGCCTTCCCACTTTTCGGGCTGAAACCCGACAGTTTCGATTTTGCGCAGGTACGCCAGGCCCTGACGAGCGACATCAACGACCCCGCGAGCTACGTCAACACGCTGCAACAGACGGCCGCCGATGCGCTGTCCGGTCGCGGAGCGGAGATCCGGGCGACGGTCGTCAAATACGACGAGCGCTCCAGCGCGTCCGCGCAGATCGCGTCGCTGACCGCAAGCCTGTCGCAGCCCGGCGCCGACCAGCCGGCCATTCAGGCGAAGATCAATGAACAGCAGGCGATCTACGATGCCCGCAACGCCGAACTACCGCCCTTTTCCCAGACGGCGGCCAACGTCGCGGCGCTCTCGTCGGAATATGCGCAGCTGGACTATGCGGGCACCCTCGCCATCAATCTGAAGGCCATGGCGACGGCCTTCAAATTCAACGCCGACGGCACCGCGCCGTCCGTGACCCCGCTCGTGGGCGATGCCGACAAGGCCTCGATGCGCGAGCTTTACTTCGCCTCCGCACCGCGCCTCACGGGCACCGGCGCGCTGATCAACAAGGATTACTTCGAGGCGCACGTCAACGATTTCACGACCGCGACGGACCTGCTGGCCGACAGCCGCATGCGCTCCTTCATCATCACGGCCTACGGCATTCCGCGCGGAACGGGATCGAGCGTGCTCAACGCCATCATCACCAGCGACCTCAACGATCCCGCCAGCTATGCCAATACGACGGGCGCGGAAAACAACGCCGCCTACAAGGTGCTGGCCGCCGGCTTCAACTTCAAGCCGGACGGAACGCTGGCGGCGGGCGACGTACCCCAGACGGCGGCGCAGAAAAGTGCGGCCTCGGCAAACTACATGAACCGCTACAACGATGCGGCGGATGCGACGGATGAGTCCCTGATCTCCGCCTACAAAAAGCTGATCGGCACGGTCACCACCGTCGATGCCCTGCTGAACAACCCGAAGGGCGTGCAGGTCGCACTTTCGGCTTTCGGCCTGGAGAACGAAGGCAAGAGCGCGCGCGAGCTGCGCAGGATCCTGACCAGCGACGTCAACGACCCGAAGAGCTACGTCAACACGCTGAAGGACGACCGCTACGTCCAGCTGACCAACGCCTTCAACTTCAAGGCCGACGGCAAGGTCGGTGCGCCGAAGCTTGCGCAGTCGGAGTCCGAAATCCTGCAGATCTCCAAGGCCTATGTGGTGGCCAAAGGCCAGTTCGGCACGGAGAAGGACAAGACCGACGCGACGAACGAGGCCAAATACTACGCCGCGCAGATGGAGAAGGTCAAAACGCTCGACGATCTCCTGAAAGATCCGCGCATGACGAACTTCATCCTGGTCGCAACCGGCATCGATCCGAAGACGGTGAAGAAGGACGAGCTGAAGAAGGTCTTCACATCGGACGTTTCCGACCCCAAGAGCTTCATCAACACGGAGGCCGACCCGCGCTACCACGCGCTCGTGGCCTCCTTCAACTTCGACGCGACCGGCAAGACGGTTCGCCCGCAGGAAAACCAGATCCAGACCCGCCGTGGTCTTCTGGAAACGCAGGACCTCTATTACAATCAGACGCTCGAAGAGCAGAAGGGCGAGGACAATGCCGGCGTCCGTCTCGCGCTGTACTTCCGCCGTATGGCGCCTGGTATCGGATCCACCTTCGACATTCTCGCCGACAATGCCCTGATGCAGGTGGTGCGGACGGCCTACAGCATCCCCGAAGAGATGAGCAGTGCCAACGTCGATGTCCAGTCGGAATACATCAAGCGGGTTCTGGACGTGAAGGATCTGCGCGATCCGGAAAAGCTCGAAAAACTGATGAAGCGGTTTACCGCACTTTATGACGTCCAGAACAACACGGACACGTCTCCGGCGCTGGCCATCTTCAACTCGACGGCCGGAAGCGGCGGCATCAGCAGCGAATCGCTGCTCGCCATTTCGCAATTGCGCATGGGTGGCTGAGGACGACGGCCGCCGCGGCTTTATGGCTTGATCTGCAACACCTTGTCCGGGTTCATGATCCCGGCCGGGTCGAAGGCATGCTTGATCCGCTGCATCAGGTCGATCTCTATGCCATAGCGCACCTCCGCCAGCTCGTCGCGCTTCAGCTGGCCGATGCCGTGCTCGGCGGAAATCGAGCCGCCATGGGCCAGCACGAGGCCGTGCACGATCGCGTTCATCTCCCGCCAGCGTTCGAGGAATGCCTGCTTGTCGGCACCGACCGGCTGGGAGATGTTGTAGTGGATGTTGCCGTCGCCCATATGGCCGAAGGAGCAGATCCGCGCGCCGGGTATCGCCGCCATCACGGCCGCATCGGCCTGCGCCATGAAGGCGGGGATGCTGGCGATCGGCACCGACACATCATGCTTGATCGACCCGCCTTCCGGCCGCTGCGCCAGCGACAGGCTTTCGCGCATGTGCCACAGCGCCTTTCGCTGCGCCTCGCTGGAGGCGACGATCGCATCGTCCACGAGCCCGTTCTCGATGGCGCCGGAGAGCAGCGCCTCCATCGTGCGCCCGGCACTTTCCGCACTGTCCGAACTGGAGATGTCGATCAGCACGTACCAGGGATGCACCGTCGCCATCGGGTCCGTGACGCCGGGAATGTTGCGCACCGAAAAGTCGATGCCGATGCGCGGCATCAGCTCGAATCCGGTCAGCGTCTGCCCGCACAGCGTGGACGCCCGCTCGAATAGCGCCAGCGCATCCTCGACGGTGCGCAGGCCGGCAAGGGCCACCTCATGCCCGAGCGGCTTTGGAAACAGCCGCAGCACCGCACCGGTGATGACGCCGAGCGTGCCTTCCGCGCCGATGAAGAGATCGCGCAGATCGTATCCCGTATTGTCCTTCTTCAGGCGCCGCAGCCCGTCCCAGATCTCGCCGGTCGGCAGCACCACTTCGAGGCCCAGGCAGAGCTGGCGCATATTGCCATAGGCGAGCACCGCCGTTCCCCCGGCATTGGTCGAGAGGTTGCCGCCGATCCGGCAGGAGCCCTCCGAGCCGAGCGACAGCGGAAACAGCCGGTCCACCCGGTCGGCCGCCGTCTGGATATCGGCGAGAATGCAGCCGGCATCCGCCACGATGACATTGCCGACCGGATCGACGTCGCGAATGCGGTTCATCCGCTCCAGCGACAGGAGAATGTCGGCAGCCCCCGTGCGGGGGATCTGCCCGGCCACATGGCCGGTATTGCCCGCCTGCGGCACGATGGCGACACCGGTTTCGCTGGCAAGCGTCAGGATCGCCGAGACCTCCGCGACGTTGGCAGGCTTCAAGACCGCCGGTGTCGTGCCGCGATAGAGCCCGCGGGTTTCCACCAGATAGCGATCCTCGACATCGGCCCCCACCTCCGCATGGCCGCCGACGAGATCGACGAAGCGCTGGACGAGATCGGGCGAGGGGACGGTGTTGGTCATGACGGTGCTCTCAAGATGGCAGGATCAGCGGGGGGCCGCCGCGCGCTCCAGCCGGTCGCGGATGGCCTCGCCGAGGCCTTGGCTCGGAATGGCGGAAAAGGCGATCGTCCGGGCGCCCGTGGCGTCCGCCTGCTTCATATAGGAAAAGAGGTTGGCGGCGGCTTCCCGCAGATTGCCGGATGGGCTGAGATCGAGCACGATCACCGCCGCCGCCTCGCCGGGAAGGGCCATGCCCCCGAAGCGGATCAGGGCCTCCCCCGGCCGCACATCCGTCGCATTCAGCCGAACGGCCGCACCCGGCGCATAATGCGAGGCAAGCATGCCCGGCGCCTCCAAAGTGGCACCGGCTGAATCCTGCCGCAAAAGCCGCTGCCCGGCCACAGTCTCGATGTCGGCCGCCTCCAGCCCGCCGGGACGCAGCAGGCGAAGCTGGCCGTTCTCCACCTTGACGATGGTCGATTCGAGCCCGATGCCCGCCGGTCCGGCGTCGAGAATAAGGTCGATGGCCGATCCGAGATCGTCGGCCACATGCGCCGCCGTCGTCGGGCTGATCCGCCCCGACGTGTTGGCGCTGGGCGCTGCCAGCGGCTTGCCGAAAGCGGCAATGACCTCGCGCGCGAAACCGGCCGGCATCCGAAGCCCGAGCGTATCGAGCCCGGCCGTCGCCAGCGCATGCACGGCGCTGCCGGGCGCCCGCGTCACCACCAGCGTCAGCGGCCCCGGCCAGAAGGCCTCCGCCAGCCGACGCGAAACGGGATCGAACAAGCCATGGCTTTCGGCCATCTCCATGTCGGACACATGCGAAATCAGCGGGTTGAAACGCGGCCGGCCCTTCACCTCATAGATCGAGGCGATCGCATCGGCCCGAGTCGCATCGGCCGCAAGCCCGTAAACGGTCTCCGTCGGCAGCGCGATCGGCCGGCCTTGGCCGAGCACATCCACGGCGCGCTCCAGCGCCCGCACCCGGTCGAGGGTCGTCTCGATGATCTCTGCCATGCCGTCTCGCGCTTCCGTCCCGATGAGGTGGACGTCTTAGTGCAAAACGATAACGGCTGCAAAGCGTCTCAGAGCGCGCGGATGATCGTGCGCAGGGCGTCGTTGCGGGCGCCCAGCATCAGCACGTTCTTCAGGGCCGTCTTCGGGTCCTGCGTGCGGAAAAGGAGGCCGCCGTCGCGGACGGTCCGGTTGATCACGAGCTTGCCCTGCTCGCGGTCGAGGTCCATCGCGACGGCGAAATACATGCGCGAATATCCGCGGCGGACATCGTCGAAGAAATGTTCGTCCTTGCCGATTTCGCAGAAGAAGTTGGCCATGTAGAACGACCAGCGGACATCGTCGTAGTCCGCGAATTTGGTGCGCGCCGCCGTCACATGACAGTAGCCGAGATGCGGGCTGCCATCGAGCGTGCGGTGGAAGATCATCTTGGGAAAGCGGATCGACGCGTGAAAGCCGCTGATGCGGTCGTAGGCGAGCGTGCCCGCGGCCTCCAGCTTGCGGCCCGTGCGTTCGGCCACTTCCTTGTGCGTCAGGTAGCGCTTTGCAGCACGCGCCTCGGATGTCGGGCGGTTGATCCGGCCGGTGCGCAGGTAATCCGTGTAGACGCCCCCGCGTGGTTCCTTGGGAGCCTTGGCATCATCGAAGTAGCGCAGGTTGGCCATGGTCTGGTCCAGCATGGATGATCTTCCTTTTGCATGGTTTTACAGGCCCGCCATGGCGCGAGGCTTGCGTCATCCGGCCCTTCGCCTCGGGGCGGGCAGCAGGCGCGCGTGCCTCGATGTCGCAAATGCGCACCCGGCAACGACGCATCGGCCTGACCGGAAAAGCGACATCTGCCGAAATTTCTCGCATCGTCTTGTTTATCTTGAAGGATCGGCGCACGAAGCCTCAAAAATGGCCCGCAAATGCGCGTGTCGCCTTTCTCAAATCGCGTGTCGCTTCTTGGCCTCTGAAATCGGCCGGAGCGGCGTTAGAGTGAGAGGCTCAAGGCGCCGGTTTCAAAGGGATCCGGACACATTGGGAAGCCGGTCGAAACCCGGCGCTGCGCCCGCAACGGTGGTGGAGTATGAAGCCGGCAGATCCTTGTCAGGGGTTAGCATCCCCAAGGTCGGCATGGCGAGATGCCCCTGAGCCCGAACACCTGTCTTGGGGCCGATGTGACGGACTTTGATGTGCCAATGTTACGGTCTTTGATGTGAATGTCTTGGTGCGGCGGGTTGCCGGGTGTGAGCTTCGAAGGGCTTTCCCGGCCATACCAGCCCTTAAGTTGGCCTGTAGCGGGCCTTGGGATTGCGACCTCCTGGCGAGGTCCGTGGTATAAAGGAACGGGAACATGGATTTTCGCAGCGAAGTGCTCCGCACGCTCCGGAACCGGCGCGAGACCCACAGCCTCGAGCAGGCATTCTACACGGATCCTGATCTCTACAAGCTCGACCTGCAGGAGATCTGGTACAAGGACTGGCTCTTCATCGGCCATGACTGCGAGATCCCCAAGGCCGGCAACTATTTCACGGTCCAGATCGGCGACTATCCCGTCGTCATCACCCGCGACCGCCAGGGCGCCATCCATGCCCTGCACAATGCCTGTCGCCACCGCGGCTCGCGCGTCTGCACCCAGGCCAAGGGCGCCTCGGCGCGGCTCGTCTGTCCCTATCACAACTGGACCTACGAGCTGGACGGCAAGCTGATGTTCGCCCGCCAGATGGGCGAGGACTTCGACAAATCCGCCCACGGCCTGAAGCCCGTCGCCTGCGAGACCATTGCCGGCTACATCTTCATCAGCCTGGCCGCCGAGCCGCTGGATTTTGCGCCCGTGCGCGACATGGTCACGTCCTACCTCGCGCCGCACAATCTCAAGGACACGAAGGTCGCCTATGAGAGCACCATCGTGGAGAAGGGCAACTGGAAGCTCGTCTGGGAAAACAACCGCGAGTGCTACCACTGCGCCAGCAACCACCCGGAGCTCTGCCGCACCTATCCCGAGGCGCCGTCGGCCACCGGCGTCCAGGGTGCGAAGGACGATCCCGTCATCTCCGAGCACTGGAGCCGCTGCGAAGCCTCCGGTCTGCCGAGCGAATTCTGCATCGATGCGACGGGCCAGTTCCGCGTCGCGCGCATGCCGCTCATTCAGGATGCCGAGAGCTACACCATGTCCGGTGCCCGCGCCGTCAAGCGCCGCCTGTCCGACGCCGTGCCCCAGAGCCATATCGGCACGCTGCTGATGTTCCATTACCCGAGCACTTGGAACCATGTGCTGGCCGACCACGCCATCACCTTCCGCGTGCTGCCGCTCGGCCCCGAACTGACGCAGGTCACCACCAAGTGGCTGGTCCACAAGGATGCCGTCGAAGGTGTCGATTACAATCTCGAGGAACTGACCCACGTCTGGACCGAGACCAACGATCAGGACCGCCAGATCGTCGAGGAAAACGCCTTCGGCATCCGCTCGCCGGCCTATGAGCCCGGCCCTTACTCGCCCGAGCACGAGGGCGGCGTCATGCAGTTCGTCGAGTGGTACACGAACTTCATGCAGGAGCGCCTGACGGGCGTCCGCGCGCCGCTCGTGCGCGTGGCCTGACATGAGCCAAGGTAGCATGTCCGTCGTATCGCCGTTCCGTCACTTCGACGAACTCCAGCCCTGGAACGATCGCCAGCACCTGCTCGAATGCATCGCGGTGACGCTCGAGGCGCCCGACGTCATGACCTTCGTGTTCAAGTCGGATCGCGACGGCTGGTTCCGCTACCTGCCGGGCCAGTTCGTCACGCTCGAAATCCCGGTGACGGCGGACGATCCGGTGATGCGGACCTACACGCTGTCCTCGACGCCCTCGCGTCCGTTTTCCATCGCCGTGACGGTGAAGGCGCAGGCGACGTCGATCGGCACCCGCTGGATGTTTCAGAACCTGCGCCCAGGCATGACGCTGAAGGCCTTCGGCCCGCTCGGCGACTTCTCCTTCGTGCGCTATCCCGGCGAGAAATACCTGTTCGTCTCTGCCGGCTCCGGCATCACGCCGATGATGTCGATGACGCGCTGGTTTTCCGATTGCGCGCCGCAGACCGATGTCGCCTTCGTCTCCTGCGCCCGCCGACCCGACGATCTGCTCTTCCGGGCCGAGCTGGAAACGCTTAGCCCCGGCATGCCGAACCTGTCGCTCGGCTTCGTCGTGGAAGGCCACGAGCCCCGCCACGGCTGGCACGGCCTGCGCGGCCGCATCGATGCCGCCAAGGTGGCGCTGCTGACGCCCGATTTCATGTCCCGAACGGTGTTCTGCTGCGGTCCCGAACCGTTCATGCGCGGCGTGCGCGAACTGCTGCAGGCATCCGGCTTCGACATGGCCCGCTACCACGAGGAAAGCTTCCAGCCGGCGGCAGCCCCCAATGTCGACGAACTCGCCGTCCGCGCCGGTCCTGGCGATGCTTCCGGCGAGGCCGATACCGACCAGCCGATCGTCGCCCCCAGCATCACCTTCACCATGGCCGGCAAGGAGGCGAAATGCATCCCCGGCCAGACCGTCCTCCAGACCGCCCGCGCCGCCGGCGTCCGCATCGGCGCCGCCTGCGAAAGCGGCCTCTGCGGCACCTGTCGCGTCATGAAGATCTCGGGTGAGGTCGAGATGAACCACAATGGCGGCATCCTCGACGAGGACATCGAAGAAGGCTACATCCTCGCCTGCTGCTCCCGCCCGCTGACGGACGTGCAGATCGAGGCTTGAGCGGCGAGACGGCCTGATACGATGACCGAGGGTGGGGAAACTGCGCCTTCAGACAACGTGCCGCAGCTTGTCGGTATTCTAGCGCAAGGCGATCCGCGTGCCCCGAACGCCGATGGAGGAGGTCGTCATCGCGTCCACGCCGATCGCTTGCGTGCCGATGCAAACCAGGCGGGTGCCGTTGGCCGAGACGAGCATGATGACCGGCGGACCGAGGGTCGGTGCGGGCTCCGGCGGCAGCGGTTTTTCCGGCAACAGCTCGCCCTTCGCCCATTCCACCTTCAGCCGCGCGGCATCCATCGGCGCCACGTTGACGTCGATATCGGGCAGGGTTCCACTGATGCGGTAGGGACAGCGGCGCTTGTTGCAGTTGGCGCCGGAGGAAAACTGCCAGAGGGCGTAGCTGTCCCAGTTGCCCATCGGGAAGACGTTGCGGATGCCCGGCTTGTAGCGGGCGTACCAGAGCGGCAGACGCGAGAGGATCGGATAGAGCGCGCGGTTGTCGGCGATGTGGCGGGCGGTCGAGTGGTTGGTGTAGAGCATCGGATACCGACCCGTGCGCGTCTTGATATGCTGCGCGAAGATCTCGCCATCTTCGAGCGACATGAAATTGTCAGGGTCGATGCCCTCGATGTCGAGCACCATCAGCTCGTCGGCCGCGGGTTCGGCATAGTCGAGGAAGTGGTTCGCTTGCTCGATCGGGTTGCCCGGCCGCGCGAGGTGATAGGCACCCCAGAGCAATCCGCTTGCCCGCGCCACCATGCGCCGCGTCTGGTAAAGCTCGCGGCTGACCGCATATTTCCGCCACATCGTCTTGCAGTGCGCGAACGTATCGCCCTTGTGGTCGCCGGTGCAGGAAAAGCTCTCCGGCAGACCGTCGGAAGCTTTCGACACGAAACCCGCAATCCGCTTGTCCTTCAGCATCTCCTGCCAGTCGACGATATTCAGCTCATAGGCATCGATGACCAGCGCCGGCTCCGGCGTCTTCCAGGGCTCCAGATCGATGGCAAGGCCGGGCTGTGGCGCGAACACGGCGCCCAATGCCAGCAGGAGGCCCAGCGACACGACTGGCCATCGCCCGAGAGAGGAGGGAGTGAACGCGCCGGCAATGGTTCGGGCGATGTTTCGCATGCGCACAATGCTGCGCCCACATGGTTAACGCGCCGTTAATTTTGGCCGCCTGCGCCCGTCATGTGTCTGTCACAGAGGGAACCAACGACGATTCCGGCCGTTGTCAGACCAGTGAACGTCGTGCGCCTCGCCGTCGTTCGATAAAAATCCACGGAGGAAACAATGGGTCTCTTCAACGCCAAGCTCCTTTCGGCCGCAGGCCTCTCGGCCGCGCTTTTCGTCACATCGTTCGTCCCCGTCCAGGCCATGGTGCCGATTCCGGTCCAGAAGCCCGTCCAGACGGCGAATGCGGCCGAGCCCGTTCAGTATCGCGATCGCGACCGCGACGACTGGCGCCGTCGCGGCATGCATCGCCGTGGCGATGCCTATTACTATAATGGCCATCGCGGCTATCGCGAACGCCGCCGCGGTTACCGTGAGCACAATGGCGTCTGGTTCCCGCTCGCAGCCTTTGCGACCGGCGCGATCATCGGCGGCGCCATCAACAACGACCGCCCGGCCCGCGTCGGTGGAAGCCATGTCGCCTGGTGCCAGGATCGTTATCGCTCCTACCGCGCCTACGACAACACCTACCAGCCCAACAACGGTCCCCGTCGCCAGTGCAACTCGCCGTATTGATCGGCTGAACCTGCAGGCTTGAATACGCAAAAGGCATCGGTTCCCCGGTGCCTTTTGCGCGTTATGACCTCTGTGTCAAAGAATCCCGATTCGTTTCAGGATGGTCCAGGCAAAGGCCATGGACATGACGATAAAAACGCCGGCGATGAGGGTGCCGTGGATACCGCCGGCCAGCGGCAGGTCGCTAGTGTTCATGCCGAAGAAGCCGGTGACCAGCGTCGGCGGCAGCAGGAAGGCGGTCATCAGCGAGAGGATGTAGAGGTGGCGGTTGGTCTCGGAGGAGAGCTTGCTGTCGATTTCCTCGTGCAGCAGCCGCGCCCGTTCCTGCAGCGCGAAGACGTCGCGGTCGACCGTTTCCAGCCGGTCGGTCAGGCGTTCGGCGACGTCGATGAAGCCCGTGGGAACCTCGTCTTCGTCCGATGCCGCGGCTCGTCTGAGAAGAGCGAGCAGCGTCCGCAGATGCCGGTGCAGGCGGACGGCGGTGCGGCGGAGCGGCGCTAGCCGCGGCTGGTCGTTGTGCCCGGCCTCTCCGTAGACTTCGTCCTCGATGACGTTCAGTTCCTCCGTCAGTTCCAGCACGAGGCCGATCAGCGTGCGCTGGAACTCGATCACCATCATCTCGAAAAGGTCGATCGGCCGCAGGCAGCGCGGGTTCTTCTCGATCGCCGCCTTCACCCGGTCGATGCTGCGCAGCGGATGCAGCCGCGTCGTCACGATGACCTTGTCGGTCACGACGAAATGCAGCCAGCCGATGGTCTTCGTCATCTGGTCGAAGGTGCGCTCGAAATCGACCAGCGTGCCGTGCACCATGGCCTCGTCGGTCGTGATCGCGGCTTGCGTATCATGGCTCGACAGGGTGGCCAGCGCGTCCGGCGGCAGGTCGCAGATCTTCTGGATCAGCGCCGGCGTGCGCGCGTCGCTCAGCGCCAGATGCAGCCAGAGCCAGCCTTCGCCCTCCGTCAACGTCTCCAATGGCGCATCCGCGGAAATGCGTTCGCCGCGGCCCTGTCCCGGGCGGAAGCGATAGGCCCAGACGAGGCCGGGAATTTCGGGAGAAACGAGGTTCATGACAGAATGTCCGGCAGTCGGAGTCGTGCTGTATCGACGTTCTATGACAGTTTCGTTGCAAGGCAAAATGAAGCCTCGCAAACCGGGCCGGGAGATCGGGAACATTAGCGATCAATCGCGCATCTCCCAGTTGACGTTTACGTAAAAATCAATAATTTGACCCGCGGCGCAGGAGAAGACGGGTGGGCGCCGGCAAAGGCAGGAGAACCTTATGTACACATCCCCTGTGGACGACATTCTGTTCACGCTCAATCATATCGCAGGTCTCGATGGCGACGCGTCCGTCGATGCGGATATCGTGGAGGCCGTGATCTGGGAGGCGGGCCGCTTCTGTGACGCGACGATCGCACCTGCGGCCGCGCGCGGGGACAAGGAGGGCTCAAAGCTCGCCAATGGTGAGGTCCGCTCGCCGACCGGTTGGCCGGAGATCTATCGCGCCTGGGCTGCCGCCGGCTGGAATGGCCTTGCCGCGCCGATGGAGGCGGGCGGGCAGGGCCTGCCGCACCGCCTGCAGATCGCCGCCATGGAAATCTGGAACGGCGGCTCGATGGCGTTCGCGCTGGCGCCGATGCTGACCGCCGGTGCTGCAGAAGCGCTCGCCGCGCACGGTTCCGATGCGCTCAAGGCCCGCTTCCTGCCGAAGATGGTCTCCGGCGAGTGGACAGGCACGATGAACCTGACCGAACCCCATGCCGGTTCGGATCTGGGTACGCTGCGCACCCGTGCGGAACGCCGCGACGACGGCACCTACCGGATTTTCGGCCAGAAGATCTACATCACCTGGGGCGAACACGACTTCACGGACAACATCGTCCACCTCGTTCTCGCCCGCCTGGCCGATGCGCCCGAGGGGACGCGCGGCATTTCCCTGTTCCTCGTGCCCAAGTTCATCGTCAATGAAGACGAGACGCTTGGCGCGCGCAACGATCTCTTTTGTCATTCGATCGAGGAGAAGCTGGGCATTCATGCCTCGCCCACCTGCACCATGATCTATGGCGACGGCCGCTTCGGCGAGGAGGCGGGCGCCGTCGGTTACCTGATCGGCGAGGAAAATCGCGGGCTTGCCTGCATGTTCACCATGATGAACAACGCCCGCCTCGCGGTCGGCGCCCAGGGTGTTGCCATGGCGGAAGCCGCCACGCAGGGCGCGCTTGCCTATGCTCGGGAGCGCCGTCAGGGCAAGGCCCCCGGTGCCGCCACGGCCAGCCCGATCATCGATCATCCCGATATCGCCCGCACGCTTCTGACCATGAAGGCGCTGACGCAGGGGTCGCGCGCCATCACCTATCTCTGTGCGGAGGCGGTCGATCGCGCCCACGAGGCTGAAGGCGACGAAAAGCGTCATTGGCAGGATCGTGCAGCGCTCCTGACCCCGATCGCGAAATCCTTCCCGACGGATGTCGGCGTCGAGGTTGCCTCGCTCGGCATCCAGGTTCATGGCGGCATGGGCTTCGTGGAGGAAACGGGTGCTGCCCGCCTGCTGCGGGATGCGCGCATCGCGCCGATCTATGAAGGCACGAACGGCATCCAGGCCATCGATCTCGTCACCCGCAAGCTGCCCCTCGGCGATGGCGCCCATGTGCGCGGCCTGATTGCCGAACTCTCAGCGATCGCGAAAGCCGTGACCTCAGTCGAGGGAGACAAGGGCGCATGGGGCGAAACCGCCGCGCGTCTCGACAAGGCGATCGGCGAACTGATCACGGCGACCGACTGGCTCCAGTCCGAACTCGCCGCCGGACGCCTGGCGGCAGCCCTTGCCGGTGCCACGGCCTACCAACGCCTCTTCGGCCTCGTCCTCTCCGGCGTGCTTCTCGCCAAGGGTGCGGCGGTCGTGGTGGAGGATGGCCGTCAGCCGCAGCGCATCGCTCTTGCGCGCTTCTTCGCCGAGAACCTGCTCGGCGAAACGGCAGCCCTTGCCGACGCCATCCTCCACGGCGCCAACAGCCTCGAGGCTGCGCGCATCGCGCTGAACTGAGACCCTGATATGACCGACGAGACGATCCTCATCGAAAAGCCGGACGCCGCGATCCGCGTCATCCGGCTGAACCGCCCGGAAAAGAAGAACGCCATTACCCGCGCCATGTATGTGGCGATGACGGAAGCGCTCGCTGCGGCCGAGGCAGAAGACGACGTTCGCGTCATCGTCTTCCTCGGCACGCCCGGCTGCTTTTCCGCCGGCAACGACATGGCCGACTTCGCCCAGATGGCGATGAGCGAAACGCTGGGAACGGAGGTCCTCGGCTTTCTGCATGTGCTCGCGACGGCCACCAAGCCGCTCGTCTCCGGGGTCGATGGCTTGGCGATCGGTATCGGCACGACGCTGAACCTGCATTGCGATCTCACCGTCATCTCCACCCGCACCCAGCTGCGAACCCCGTTCGTGGATCTCGCGCTGGTGCCGGAGGCCGCCTCCAGCCTCATCGTCCCCCGCGTCATCGGCCATCAGCGCGCCTTCGCGCTGCTCGCCGCCGGTCTGCCGATCGCTGCCGAAGACGCCGTCGCCGTCGGGCTCGTCTGGAAAGCGGTCGCACCCGAGGCGCTGGAAGAGGAAACGCTCGCCGCCGCCACCATGCTCGCCGCCAAGCCGCCACAGGCGCTGCGCATCGCCCGGCAGCTCCTGCGCGGCGACACCACGGAAACCCTGGCCCGCATCGACCTCGAAGCGGACCATTTCGCCGCCCGCCTCAAAAGCACAGAGGCCCAAGCCGCCTTCATGGCCTTCCTCTCCAAGCGCTGACGGAGCCCGGAAGGGCCTGCGGTGTCTTGCAGCAGGAAGCATCAGGATGTATATTAGCGGAGTGGCAGCCGGAGCTCGAACTCCGGCTGCCTTTCGCTCAGACTTGGAATAGAACCCGCACGCGCATTCGCCAGCCCGTGCGGGTTTTCCATATCTCAAGCGTGATGCTTACGGGTAGATACCCCATTTGCCTCACTCCTGTTCGACAGCAAAGCCTATGCCGAGGTCGGGGAGGCTCATCGTCCCCGACGCGCTGGCTGGCACAGCGCTTTCTGCTTCGGCTGCGAACGGCCAAGCGTAGCAGAACGAAATTCTTTATATAAGATATTTCTTCTATATCGTCGGAGCAGCCGACGAGGTGGCTCGACGTGTCTTGCACCCGGCAGACAAGGCTGTATATTAGCGGAGTGGCAGCCGAAGCGCGAACTCCGACTGCCTTTCGCTCAGACTAGGAATATGACTCGCACCTGGACTTGCCAGCCGGTGCGGGTTTTCCTTATCTCAAGCGTGATACCAACGGGTAGATACCCCATTTGCTTCACTCCTGTTCGACAGCAAAGCCTATGCCAAGGTCGGGGAGGCTTATCGTCCCCGACGCGCTGGCTGGCGCAGCGCTTTCTGCTTCAGCTACGAACGACCGAAGCGTAGCACGGGCTTTTTCAGAATATTAGAAAAAAATGATGGACCGTTAGCGCGTCAGCGTCGCCACCGCTTCGACGTGGGATGACCAGAGGAACTGATCGACCGGGGTGACCTTGGTGACGCGGTAGCCGCCTTCTATGAGGATGGAGAGATCGCGTGCCAGCGTCTGCGGGTTGCAGGATATGGCGACGATGGTCTTGACCGTCGAGCGCGCCAGTTCGCGACATTGCGCCTCGGCGCCGGCACGGGGCGGATCGAAGACGACGGCGTCGTAGACCTTCAGCTCGGAGGTCATCATCGGCCGGCGGAAGAGATCGCGCTTTTCGATGCTGACGGGCTTCAGGCCTTGCGTGTTGCGGGCGGCGAGATCGAGCGCTTTCAGCGCCTTCTCTTCGCTTTCCACGGCATGCACGCGGCCCTTGCGGGCCATGCGCAGGGCGAAGGTGCCGGTGCCGGCGAAGAGATCGGCGACCCGCTTGGCCTTGCCGAGATGCGTCATGACGAGCTCCGCCATCGCGGCCTCCGCAACGGCGCTTGCCTGCGCAAAGCCGCCGGGCGGCGGCGAGACCGCGATGCCGTCGAAGGTGATGAGCGGCTTCAGCGGCTCGACGATCGTCTCGCCATTGACGGCCAGCCGCGCGATGCCGCGCAGTTTCAGCACGGCCTCGATCGCCTGTTGCCGGTGCCTGTCCGACAGCGCCTTGATGCCCTCGGCAGCCAGATCGAGCCCGGTCGTCGTCTCCAGCACGGTGATGCGGAACGGCTCGGCACTGGCGGCAAGCGCTGCTGCGATGATGCGGATGGCTGCGAGCCGCGACACGATGCCGGGGCTCGCGATGGGACACTCCGTTATGGAGACGATGTGATGGCTTTCCGTCTGGTTGTAGCCGAGCAGCAGCTCCTTCTCGGTGCGGCGTGCGGTGAAGACCGTGCGCCGGCGCTCGCCGGGGCGGGCGATGACGAGCGGCGCCACCTCCGTCTCGATGCCGCGCGACCGCAGGGCGTCGATGACGATCTGCCGCTTGAACGCATGGTAGAGGTCGTCGCCGGCATGCTGCAGCGTGCAGCCGCCGCAGGTGCCATTCTCGCCTTCCGGCCCGAAATGCCGGCAGGCGGGCGCGACACGGTCGGGCGACGGTTCGAGCAGCGACATCACCGTGCCCTGCTGCTTGTTGACGGCCATCGTCACCCGTTCGCCGGGAAGCGTGAAGGGCACGAAGACGGGCCCGGACGGGGAGGAGACGATGCCGTCTCCCTGCAGGCCGAGCCGTTCGATCGTCGCGGTTTCCGCGCTCATGCCGCGTCCTCGTCGGTCTCTGTGTCGAGATCGGCATCCTCGCCGTCGTCCAGAGGCTTGCGGCCGGCGAGAAGAAACTCCTCGTTGCCGTCACCGCCCGTAATGGGGGAGGGGATGAGGCCGAGGCTTTCCCAGCCCATCTCTTCCACGAGCCAGCGCTCCAGCTCCGCCGCCACCTCGGGCGCCGTCGAGGGGTCTTTCAGCAGTCCCGCCTTGCTGACGAAATCGCGGCCGGCCTCGAATTGCGGCTTCACCAGGAGAATGCAGAGCGCGCCTGGCACGGCAAGATCGAGCGCCGGCGGCAGAGCGAGCTTCAGCGAGATGAAGGAAACGTCGGAGACGACCATGCCGACCTCGCGGTCTTCCAGATGCTCTTCGTCGAGCACGCGCGCGTTCAGGCCCTCGATGTTGGTGACGCGCGGATCGGCCTCGAGGCGCGGATGGAACTGCCCGTGCCCGACATCGATGGAAATGACGTGCGCGGCACCCGCATGCAGCAGCACCTCGGTGAAGCCGCCAGTGGAGGCGCCGATATCGAGGCAGTCGAGCCCTTCAGGCGACAGCGCGAAATGATCGAGCCCGGCTTTCAGCTTCAGCGCCGCGCGCGAGACATAGGCCTGGACCGGATCGTCGATCTCGATCGTCACATCGTCGGGAAAGGTGGAGCTCGGCTTGGTGACGACGCGGCCGTTGACCCGCACGGTTCCGCGCTGCACGGCATCGCGTGCGCGGGACCGGCTGGCGACGAGCCCGAGGTTGAGAACGAGCTGGTCGAGGCGGACGGTGGTTTTTGGTTCGTTTGACATGGCGCCTGTCATGGCGTGTCAGGGCCCGGCTGACAAGCCTTTTGCGTCATATCGCACGGATCTCGGCGGCGTAGCGCCCCATCATAAGCGTCCGAGGTTAGCCCGCGGCGTCGCGGCCGACGCGCTTCTGCCCGAGCGCGCGAAACACGGTGGAGACGATGCCGGCGCGGTCGAGGCCTGCCTGGGCATACATGGCCTCCTGCTTGCTCTGCTCCATCCAGATGTCCGGCAGCACCATCGGTCGCACCTTCAGGCCCGAATCCATCAGGCCTTCCAGCGCCAGAAACTGCAGCACATGGCTGCCGAAGCCGCCGACCGAGCCTTCCTCGATGGTGATCAGCACCTCGTGCTCGCGGGCAAGGCGGCGGATGAGGTCGTGATCCAGGGGCTTGGCAAAGCGCGCATCGGCGACCGTCGTGGAAAGCCCCGAAGCGTCGAGGTCTTCCGCCGCCAGCAGACAATCAGCGAGCCGCGTGCCGAAGGAGAGCAGGGCGACCTTCGTGCCTTCCTTGACGATGCGGCCCCGGCCGATCTCGAGAATCTCGCCACGAACCGGCATGTCGATGCCGACGCCCTCGCCGCGCGGGTAGCGGAAGGAAATCGGACCCTCGTCATAGGCAGCGGCGGTGCGCACCATATGCTTCAGCTCGGCCTCGTCGGCCGCGGCCATCACCACGAAGCCGGGCAGGGCGGCAAGATAGGTCGTGTCGAACGAGCCGGCATGCGTCGGGCCATCCGCACCGACGAAACCGGCGCGGTCAATGGGAAAGCGCACCGGCAGCCCCTGGATCGCAACGTCATGGACGACCTGGTCGTAGCCGCGCTGCAGGAAGGTGGAGTAGAGCGCCGCGAAAGGCTTCAGCCCCTCCGTCGCAAGACCGGCCGCAAAGGTCACGGCATGCTGCTCGGCGATGCCGACGTCGAAGATGCGGGTCGGATGGGCCAGCGCGAACTTGTCGAGTCCGGTGCCGTTCGGCATGGCGGCGGTCACCGCGACGATCCGCTCGTCCTCGTTGGCCTCCTGCACCAGCGTCTCGGCGAAGACGGCGGTATAGGACGGTGCATTCGGCTTGGCCTTGGCCTGCGCCCCGGTGATGACGTCGAAGGTGTTGACGCCGTGATATTTGTCGGCGGCAGCCTCGGCCGGCGCGTAGCCCTTGCCCTTCTGCGTCACGACATGGATCAGCACGGGGCCATGCGCATTGTCGCGCACGTTGCGCAGCACCGGCAGCAGGTGCTCGAAGGAGTGCCCGTCGATCGGCCCGATATGGTAGAAACCCAGCTCCTCGAACAGCGTGCCGCCGGTCACATAGCCGCGGGCATGCTCCACCGCGCGGGTAATGGCGCGGTCGATCGACTTGCCGAGATAGGCCGTCAGCTTCTTGCCGAGCTCGCGGAAGCCCATATAGGTCCGCCCGGAGGCGAGCCGCGCCAGATAGGCGCTCATGGCGCCGGTCGGCGGCGCGATCGACATGTCGTTGTCGTTGAGGATCACGATCAGCCGGGCATCGAGCGCGCCGGCATTGTTCAGCGCCTCGTAGGCCATGCCGGCCGACATCGCCCCGTCGCCGATGACGGAGATGACGTTGCGCTTCACGCCCTGCAGCTCGGAGGCCACAGCCATGCCGAGGCCGGCTGAGATCGAGGTGGAGGAGTGCGCGGCGCCGAAGGGGTCGTATTCGCTTTCGGCCCGGCGGGTGAAGCCGGAGAGGCCGTTTTCCTGCCGCAGGGTACGGATGCGGTCGCGGCGGCCGGTCAGGATCTTGTGGGGATAGCACTGGTGGCCGACGTCGAAGATCAGCCGGTCGTGCGGCGTGTCGAACACCTTGTGGATGGCGATGGTCAACTCGACCACGCCGAGGCCGGCGCCCAGGTGGCCCCCGGTGCGCGATACGGCGTCGATCATCTCGGCGCGCAGTTCTCCGGCAAGCTGCGGTAGGTCCTTGTCGTCGATCGCTTTCAGATCCCGGGGCAGGTTGACCTTGTCCAGAAGCGGCGTCGACGGCGGGGAGTTCGGTTGGGTCACGCTGTCCTCATACCCGCGGTCGTTGGTAGGCCGCGATAGAAATCATTCGCAAAAAGGCGTCTTAATCGCAATTCGCCGGAATTGCAAAAGCCCGTCGCCGCAACATCCGCACGATGGTGCAGTGTCCGAAAAAGGCCATGCGGCAGATCGGTCGGTAAGGACGATCCGCTCCCGAATCTGCATCAAGGGGCGACGGTCAGGATACCGGAACCCCCGTCTCGATCCTACAACAAAGTTCGACCTTGAATGTTCGGCCCTGAACGTTCAGGGCCGGGCGCATCAGGCGCGCGCGGCATTCGTCCGGCGCATGATGGTGACGGTGGCAAGCCAGAGCACCACGCCGATGCTGAGAAGCGCGCCGGCGATGAGGTACTGGACGGGATCGCGCCCGGTCCACGGGCCGGCGAGGAAGGTGCAGGTCAGCGCGCCTAGCACCGGGAAGACCGTGGGAATGCGGAAGTGCTTGTGCTCCACCGTATCCTTGCGCAGCACCAGCACGGCGATGTTGACGATGGCGAAGACGCAGAGCAACAGCAGCGCCGTCGTTCCCCCGAGTTGGGGAACGCCGCCGGCAAAGATCAGCAGGCCGACGGCCAGCAGCGTGGTAAAGCCGATGGCGATATAGGGCGTCTGGCGTCCATGATGCACGCGGCCGAGAATGGCAGGAATGACGTCTTCGCGGGCCATGCCATAGAGCAGCCGGCTTGCCATCATCATGTTGATCAGCGCGGAGTTGGCGACCGCGAGCATGGTGATGACGCCGAAGATGCTGATGGGAAAGCCGGGCGCGCCGGCCTGCACGACTTTGAGCAGCGGCGTCTCGCCTTCGCTCAGTTCGCCGGCAGGCACGAGCGTGATGGCGGCGATGGACACAAGCACATAGATGACGCCGGTGATGAGCAGGCCGGTCAGGAGAACCTTCGGAAAGATCCGGCTCGGATCCTTGCACTCCTCGGCCATGTTGACGGAATCCTCGAAGCCCACCATGGCGAAAAAGGCGAGCGTGGTGGCGGCGATGACCGACCAGAACACGCCGCTATCCCCAGCGGGCGTAAAGGTCGTGACGCGCGACACGTCGCCCTGACCGTGAAAAATCGCCCAGAAGCCGATGCCGATGATGATCAGCAGGCCCGTCAGCTCGATCATCGTCAGCCCGACATTCAGCTTCACGCTCTCCCCGACGCCGCGAAAGTTGATGGCGGCGACAAGTACGAGAAACAGGACCGCGATCAGCACAACCATGCCATCGCCCACATCGAGCCCAAGCGCCGCCGTGAAGTTGGCGGAAAACGCCCGCGCCGCCGTGGAGGCAGAGGTGATGCCCGACGACATCACCGCGAAGGCGACGATGAAGGTGAGAAAATGCACGCCGAAGGCCTTGTGGGTATAGAGCGCGGCGCCCGCCGCCTTCGGATACTTCGTCACGAGTTCGAGATAGCTGAAGGCGGTGAGCAGCGCGACCGCGAAGGCGATCAGGAAGGGCAGCCAGACGATGCCGCCGACTTTGGCCGCGACCTGTCCGGTCAGCGCATAGATGCCGGTGCCGAGAATATCCCCGATGATGAAGAGCAGCAGGAGCCCCGGCCCCATCACGCGCTTCAGTTCGGGTTGCGTCGTCTGTTTCTCCTGCCCCGTCATCGGAAACCCCTTCTCCCATGGATGTTGTTCGCAATGACATAGCTCTGCCAGCCGCGAAGGAAAGATGCATCCGGTAAGACCATGAGGAAATTCGAAATCGCCTCAGGGTTGCATATTCCCGGCTGGCACGCGGGACGTATGATGTTGAAAGGACACGCATGGAGCATGTCCTATTCAACGCTTTGGTAATTCGAAGTGTCTATATCCAAGTCATGACGCGGCGACAGGCGCGAACGGGTGGTCGGACCTCCGGCATTCGAACATGGGATGAACGGGATGCTCGCGACACTGACAGGCCTGTGCCAGCAAACGATGCGCACCGCCATTGCCGCCGATGACGATCTGGTGGCCAAAGGCCTGAACGCCAACAAGGCGCTCGCGCTTATCAAGCAGTTATGGATGCAGACCGGGATCGAACTCGACGTCAACGTGTTCTACCTCCACCGCACGCCCCGCGCGATCGTCGAGGCGATCGGGCAGGGTTGCGTGCAGCCGACCGACAAGATTCTGCTTTTGCGCGAGGGCGACCGCACGCGCCCGCTCTTCCTCTTTGCCGGGGGCGTGAACTGCTTTCTGGAGACGCAGGACCTTGTCGATGCCTTGACCTTCGAGGGCGCGATCTACGGCATCACGCTGACGGATTTCGGCCGGCCGGCCTGCTCTCCGCCTGAGGTCGCCGACGAGGTCGAATGCGCCTATCGCGCCATGAAGACCATCCAGCCGGAGGGGCCTTATCGTCTCGCGGGTTACTCCTTCGGCGGCGTGCTGGCACTGGAGCTTGCCCGCCGGGCGCGGGCGGATGGCGACGTGATCGAGGCGCTGATGCTGCTCGATCCGCCGCAGAACGATCATAGCTGGCCGCTCCTGCTCTGGGCCGGGCTGATGCGCCGGACGATCACGCGGCAGGTGAAGTCGGTGCTCGGGAAACTGGCAGGCCGCGCCCTGCGCCGCGGCAAGCCGTCGGCGGAGCGTCAAGGCGATGCCGGTGTCGAAGCCCCGCGTCCGGGTCTCGACGTCTCCGCCTCGCATCACAGCCCGCCGCGGCGTGGCCACCAACTCTTCTTCCGCTTTCGCAATCCGCGTCGGTCGGATTACCCGCTCTACGCGCCGCAATGGGCAGGCGGCTATACCCCCGCTTACGATGCCTGCGCCCGTCAATTGCTGCAGATGAAAGGCCTCTACAGGCCGAGCGTCTATGATGGACCGCTTGTCTTCTTTGCCTCGACGTCCGGCTCGCCGATCGATTGCAACGCCAGGCGCATCTGGAAGGCCTACCTGCCGGAGGCGAGATGGGTCTCGGCCTCGGGCAACCATCTCAGCATGATCGTCGCCAGAAAGGCCCGCAAGCTTGCCGCCGTGAT
Source organism: Rhizobium sp. PP-CC-3G-465 (assembly GCF_004343445.1). Taxonomy (NCBI): domain Bacteria; kingdom Pseudomonadati; phylum Pseudomonadota; class Alphaproteobacteria; order Hyphomicrobiales; family Rhizobiaceae; genus Rhizobium; species Rhizobium sp. PP-CC-3G-465. Next base: position 1,758,433 of record NZ_SLYH01000001.1, on the reverse strand, counting down.
GGACATGCATCTGCGGCTCATACCCATATCGGAACCCATATCGGCATCGGAAACATCCGCGCCCGCGAAAAGCGCGGCCGCCTGATCAGTTGCCGTCCAGCGGCTCCACACCCTGCGGCTTGCCGGCGCGGTCGAGGCGAATCTTCTCGATGCGGTTTTCGGCCGCGTTGAGCAGGGCCTCGCAATGCTTCTTCAGCGCTTCCCCGCGCTCGTAGAACTCGATCGAGCGGTCGAGGGCGACATCGCCGCGCTCCAGCGCTGATACGATCGATTCCAGTTCCTCGACGGCTCGCTCGAAGGACAGCGAGGCGACATCGGCCGGGCCGGAAGGCTCCGCCGGGCCAGCGCTTGGTGATTGCGTGCGTGTCTCGTTTGCCATGGCGGTCATCCCCTCATCAGGCGCTGGATATGAAGACCCGCCGATTCGGCGAGCCCCACGAGGTCATAGCCGCCTTCGAGCAGGCTGACGATGCGGTTGCTGGCATGCTTGCCCGCAACGTCAAGCAACCGGCCGGTCGCCCAGTCGAAATCGTCGCCGACGAGGTTGATCTGCGCCAGCGGATCGCGGTGATGGGCATCGAACCCGGCCGAGATGATGATGAGATCCGGCTGGAAACGCTCGAGCGCCGGCAGCACGCGCGACTTGAACGCCTCGCGAAAATGCTCGCTGCCGGTATCGGGGGAAAGCGGCGCGTTGACGATGGTGTTGTGGGTGCCGGTCTCGTCCTTCGCGCCGGTGCCGGGATAGAGCGGCATCTGGTGCGTCGAACAGAAGAGGACGGAGGCATCGTCATAGAAGATGTCCTGCGTGCCGTTACCGTGGTGCACGTCCCAATCGACGATCGCCACGCGCTCGGCCCCGTGCACGCGCTGGGCATGCCGCGCGGCGATGGCGGCATTGTTGAAGAAGCAGAAGCCCATGGCCTTCATCTTCTCGGCATGGTGCCCGGGCGGGCGGGAGGCGACGAAGACATTGTCGGCCTTGCCGGTGAAAACCGCGTCCACCGCAGCCACCGCGCCGCCGATGCCGGTCAGCGCCGCCTGCAGGCTCGCGGGGCTCGCATGCGTATCGGCCTCGAAACTGTTGATGCCCTCTTCGGGGATCACCGACATCACAGCCCGCAGGTGCTCTTCCGGATGGGCAAGCAGCACGAGATCCTCGTTGCCCTGCGGTGCTTGTTTGCGGACAAGATCGGAAAACCGCTCGTGCTCCAGCGCCAGATTGAGCGCCCGCAGCCGATCCGGCCGTTCCGGGTGGCCCTCGGGCACCTGATGCTCGAGGAAGATGGGGTTTTCGTAGAGGATGGTTGTCATGGGCGCCAAGCTAGAGCGCTAAAGAGGCAGGGTCCAGCACCTTGCCGGCTTTTCCCCGCCCGTTCCCTCTTCAGGCTTGGTTCCGGTCAGCTCCGCTGCGGCAGCAGGGGATAGCCGACGAGGACGGCGCGGGCGGCAAGTGCTGCGATGCCGGCCTTGAGGATGTCACCCGGCAGGAAGACGGCGTTTGCCGAGAGAGCGGCCACGAAGCCCATGCCGGTGTTGATGGCCAGCCAGATCGTGCCCATGAGGTAGACGACGCCGATGCCGCCGATGATCGAGGCGAGGAAGAAGCCAGCGATCTGGCGTGCGCCGCCCTGGGTTTCGCGAACGATCCGTTCGGCGACGAGGCCGGTGACGAAGGTGCCCAGAACCCAGCCCGCGATGTAACCGCCGGTCGGGCCGGCAAGGACGGCGAGCCCGCCGCGGCCGCCCGAAAGGACCGGCAGGCCGACGGCCACCATGAGGATGAGGAGGAGATAGGCGAGCGCACCGCGCTTGGCACCGATGATGCAGCCGGCTAGCATGACGCCCATCGACTGCGCGGTGATCGGCACCGGCACGAAGGCGAGCGTGATCGGCGGGATGATGCCGAGGACGATGATGATGGCAGTAAACAGGGCGGTCAGAACCAGGTCGCGCGTCGACATTCGCCTCTCCTTTCACGAGTTGCTGATGGAGGCCGATTAGTGACGCCGCAGGCCCCGTGCGTCAATGGCCATCGCAATCATGTCGGCATCTTTCAGCGTGAGGATGATCAACGGCGCCAGCATTTTCAGCGGGCGCACGGGCAGGCCCCGCGCCGCATGCGCTTCCCGCAGGCTCTCGTATCGCGTCGAGATCTCCGGCACGAAGCGCAGCACCAGCCCCAGCGCCAGCCCGATATCGGCGGCATTGACGAGCCCCAGCCGCTCGAACGGCATCATCAGCCGGGTGATCTCCTCCATGAAGTCGCCCACCTCTGTCGAGGCCGTGACGGTGGCGGCAAGGAGAATGAGCGTGGCGAACCGGAAGAGGACGACGAGACCGTGAACTGGCGTCTCGAAGAAAGCCGTTGCTCCCGCCACAAGCCCGATGGAGACGAGCGGCCAGGCAAGCCGCGACAGGCCTTCAGAAAACGACACGCCCACCGTGGCGAAGACGAGCGCCGAGAGCAGAACCGCCCCGCCGAGAACGAACGGATCGACCGTGAGAAAGACCGCAAGGCTGGCGACGAACAGGACCGCGAGCTTGGTGCGCACGGACAGCCGGTGCAGCAGCGTCGCGCCCTCGACATGCAGGCTCTTCAGCACAGCGCCACCGCCTCATAGGCCTTTACGACATCCCCCGGTATGCCGTCGGCGATCAGGCGGCCTTCGTGGAACAGAAGCACGCGCTCGAAGCTCTCGATCAGCGACAGGTCGTGACTGACGACGATGGCCGCCTCGTCGAGGCTCGCCAGCGTGTCGATCACCCGCTTCCGGTTCTTGAGGTCCAGCTGGTTGGTTGGCTCGTCGAGAATGAGGATGTCGGGTTCGGTCACCAGCACGCTTGCCATGGCCACCAGCTGCGTCTCCCCGCCCGACAGGGCATGCACCCGCCGCCGCGCCAGATGCTCGATACCGAACCGCATGAGAATGCCCTCGACCCGCGCCGCGACCTCCGCTTTCCCAACGCCCCGGCTCTTCAGCCCAAGCGCGATATCGTCGGCGACGATCGGCAGGATCAGCTGGTTTTGCGGGTTCTGGAAGATGAAGCCGACCGTGCCGAGAACGGCCGGGCCATCCGCGACCGTATCGAGCCCGTTCACCGTCACGTGGCCCCGGCTCGGCTTGACGAGGCCGTTGATGGCCCGCGCAAAGGTCGTCTTGCCCGACCCATTGAGCCCGATCACCCCGATCCGCCGCTCGGTGAGCGCGAGGTCGAGCGGATGCAGCGCGACGGTCTCGCCATAACGAATGCTGCAATCGGCAAAGCGGATCTCCAATCCCGTCTCCTCGGATGTCGCAGTGGATCGCCGGTTCATAGGCGAACGCGGGCAAAAGGCAAAGCGGGAGTTGATTCTTCGTCAGAACAAAGCATGATCAAAAACATGACGATTCTCGTATCCAACCGCGATGCCCGCCGCATCTTCCTCAACCGCCAAGGGCTGGCATCGCCGCCCAACCGGGCGCTGACGAAGGCCGGCCTGCTCGACCTCATCACGAAGATCGGCTTCGTGCAGGTGGACAGCATCTCCACGGTGGAGCGCGCCCACCATATGATTCTCCACGCCCGCAGCCAGACCTATCGGCCCGAGCATCTGACAGCCCTTCTGGAGAAGGACGGCGCGCTGTTCGAGCACTGGACGCATGACGCCTCGATCATTCCCAGCGCCTTCTTCGTCTACTGGAAGCATCGCTTCGCGAGCGAAAGCGAGACGCTGGTGGAGCGCTGGCGGAAATGGCGGGAGGCGGGGTTCGAGGATGTCTTCGACGACACGCTGAAGCAGATCACCGAGACCGGCCGCGTGCTCGCGCGCGATTTCAAATACGAGGACCGCACCTCCGGCGGCTGGTGGAACTGGCACCCTTCCAAGACCGCGCTCGAATATCTCTGGCGCACCGGCAGACTGGCGATTGCCGGCCGCGACAGCTTCCAGAAGATTTACGATCTGACCGAACGCGTGATCCCCGAGACCTATCGATTAGGCGAGGTGGACCGCGAGGCCTTCATCGACTGGTGCTGCCGGGCGGCGCTCGAGCGTCTCGGCTTTGCCACCCACGGCGAACTCGCCGCCTTCTTCGCGCTGATCTCGCCGGAAGACGCGCGGCAATGGGTGCTGTCCCACGCCCACGAGCTGCAATCCGTGGTGATCGAGCCCGCCGACGGCAGCCGTCCGCGCGCCGCCCATGCGCTCGCCGGCTTCCCCGATACCCTCGGCGACCTCGAAGACCCGCCGGCCCGCCTTCGCGTCCTCAGCCCGTTCGATCCGCTCCTGCGGGATCGCGCCCGCACCGAGCGCCTGTTCGGTTTTACCTATCGCATCGAGATCTTCGTGCCCGAGCCGAAGCGCCAGTACGGCTACTACGTCTTCCCGCTCCTCGAAGGCGACCGTCTCATCGGCCGCATCGACATGAAGGCCAACCGCAAGGCGGGCTTGCTGGAGGTCAAGCGCCTCTGGTGGGAACCGGGCATTCGAGCTTCTTCAGGCCGCGACGCCCGCCTCGACGCCGAACTCGCCCGCATCGCCCGCTTTGCCGGTGTCGAGCAGGTGGTGTGGCTGGAGGGGGCGAGGGGGTAGGGCTGTTTTATTTCAGCGGCATCTGTTGTACGATGCCGAGGCGAGCGCATGATAAGAGCCACCCAGAGGACCGAAGATGAAGCCGTCCGCCGCCGTTGAGAAACACCGCGAAGCCGTCCACGCGCTGGTCCGCCGCTTTCACCTGTCCAACCCCCGGATCGTCGGTGCTGCAGGAGAGAACGGCGAGGCGGAAGGCGACGAACTCGAATTCCTCGTCGACGATCGCCCCGGCACCACGCTCCTCGATCTCGGCGGACTTCAGGTCGAGCTGGAGGAGCTTTTCGGCACGCAGGTCTATGTGCTGACGCCAGGCGGTTTGCCGGAGGGGCTCCGGGCAAAGGTGCTGGACGAGGCCGTGCCTGTATGAGTTCAAGACGAGCCGTTCTGCATCTGCGTGAAATGCAAGACATGGCTCTCTGGGCGTCCCGATTTTGTGATGGCATGAGCCGCGAGCAATTTCTTGCAGACCAGAAGACGCGCCAGGCGTGCCTTTTCAATCTTCTCATCATCGGTGAGTGCTCGGCCCGCATCCTTCAGGATCACCGTCTTTTCGCCGACCGGTTTCCGCATATGCCTTGGCCGAATATGAAGGGAATGAGGAACCACATCGCTCATGGCTTCTCGACGCTCAATTTCGATACGATCTGGGCGACTCTGGAACAGGCGGTTCCTGCGTTGATCACGATGCTCCCCGACGTGATAGAGGCCGCCGCAGAGGACCACCGCGGCGCCTGACGCCTCCCGATCAGCCGAAGCCGGTCCTCGCCATTACTTAAGGACTTGCCGAAATCCTTGATGAACCAAGATCTGGCCGCACACCTGTCAGGCCGCATGCGGCTCGTCGAGCGCGATGCGCAGCTTGAAGCCGGCAGCCGTCGCGATATTGACGAGGGCGTCGAGTGAGAACTTATCGACCTTGCCGCGCATCAGGTCGTTCAGACGCGGACGTGTCAGGCCGAGCCGCACGGCAGCCTGTTCCTGAGGGATGTCCCAGCTTGTCACCTTCTGCCGGATGCCGATCATCAGGTCGGCGCGAGCCGTTAGATTGGCAGCTTCCGCAGCAGTGTCCGAAAGCGCGTCGAAGACATTGTCGAACGTTTCATCCATGAGATGCCTGCCAGTTTCTGAGACGTGTCGCTGCCAGATTGAGATCGCGCTGCGAGGTTGCCTGTGTCTTCTTCTGGAACGCGTGCAGCACGAGAACACGATCCGCAAGCGTCGCGAGGTAGATGATCCGAAAGGCCCCCGTTTCGTCTCGGATTCGGATTTCCCGTACACCGGAACCGATCGCCTTCATCGGTTTCCAGTCCGCAGGGTCGAGGCCGTGTTGCAGCGTTCGAAGCGCAACGCCGGCACGGTAGCGAACCGATTCCGGGAAATGCCGCAGCACATCCCGGCTATCTCCAAGAAATGAAACGGGCTTCATGCCCTAACTGTATCAAATTCGATACAGTCCGCAAGACCTCACAAAATCACCGTCTCCGAAATCTCGATCCCGAACCCTTCCAGCCCGACATAGTGCCGCTCGCGGGTGGAAAGGAGCTTGATCGAGGAGATGCCGAGGTCTTTCAGGATCTGGGCGCCGAGGCCGATTTCGAGCCATTCGCTGTCGCGGGCCTGGGCTTCGCTGTGGCCTTCGCGGTTCTGCATGCCCTTGCGCGCGGTCTGTGACGCGCCGACGCCGACGGAGCCTTCGCGGAGATAGACGACGACGCCGCGGCCGTAGTCGGAGATGCGCTGGAGGATGTGGTCGAGCTGGCCCTGCTTGCCGAAGACATCGGCGCCGACATTTTCCAGATGCAGCCGCACCGGAATATCGACGCCATCGCGGATATCGCCGAAGACGACGGCGAGGTGCTGCATCGGGTCCCAGGGCAGGGAGAAGGCGTGGCCCTTGGCCATGCCGAACGGCGTCTCGATGTCGAAGACGTCGCCGCGGTCGATCAGCGTTTCCTTGCGCTGGCGATAGGCGATGAGATCGGCGACGGAGAGTTGCTTGAGGCCATGCGCTTCCGCAAAGGCCGCGACCTCGGGCCCGCGCATGACCGTGCCATTGTCGTTGACGAGTTCCGAAATCACGCCGATCAGCGGCAGGCTGGCGAGCTTGCAGAGATCGACGGCTGCTTCCGTATGGCCGGAGCGCATCAGCACGCCGCCTTCGCGCGATACCAGCGGAAAGATATGGCCCGGCCGGACGAAATCGGCGGCACCGGCATTGGGATTGGCAAGATTGCGCACGGTCAGCGTCCGGTCGTCGGCCGAGATACCGGTCGTCGTGCCATGCTTGAAATCGACGCTGACGGTGAAGGCGGTGGTGTGGGCGCTGTCGTTGTCGGCCACCATGGCGTTGAGGTTCAGCCGCTTGGCCTCTTCCTTGGGCATGGGCGCGCAGACGATGCCGGAGGTGTGGCGCACGATGAAGGCCATCTTCTCGGCCGTGCAGTGGACGGCGGCAACGATCAGGTCGCCCTCGTTCTCCCGGCCGTCATCGTCGGTGACGACGACGATTTCGCCGGCCTCGAAGGCCCGGATGGCATCGACGACGCGCTTCTGGTCGAAGGACATGGATGGAATCCTCTCGTTTCGCATGGCCGCTCGGGCCGCAGGGTCTTGTCGGCTGGCCCGACCGTTTGACTAATCGAGGCGACCGGTCTGGCCGCGGTCGCGCAGGTAGTGGTCGGCGATCGCGCAGGCGACCATGGCTTCGCCGATCGGAACGGCGCGGATGCCGACGCAGGGGTCGTGGCGGCCCTTGGTGCGCACGTCCACCTCCTGGCCGTCCGCGTCGATGGAGCGGCGCTCGGAAAGGATCGAGGAGGTCGGCTTGATGGCGAAACGCGCGACGACGGGCTCTCCGGTGGCGATGCCGCCGAGAATGCCGCCGGCGTGATTGGAGAGGAACACCGGCTTGCCATCCGGGCCGATCCGCATTTCGTCGGCATTTTCCTCGCCGGTGATGCCGGCAGCCGCAAAGCCGTTGCCGATCTCCACGCCCTTGACCGCGTTGATGGACATCAGGTTCGAGGCGATATCCTGGTCGAGCTTTGCATAGATCGGCGCGCCGATGCCGGCAGGCACGCCCTCCGCCACAACCTCGATGATGGCGCCGACGGAGGAGCCGGCTTTGCGGATGCCGTCGAGGTAGTCTTCCCAGACGGGGACGATCGCCGGGTCCGGCGCGAAGAACGGATTGTTGCCCACCTCCGACCAGTCCCAGTTCGCCCGGTCGATTTTGTGCTGGCCGATCTGCACCAGCGCTGCGCGCACGGTGAGGCCCGGCACCACGCGCCGCGCCAGCCCGCCGGCTGCAACCCTTGCTGCCGTCTCGCGGGCGGAGGAGCGCCCGCCGCCGCGATAGTCGCGAATGCCGTATTTCAGGTCGTAGGTGTAGTCGGCATGGCCCGGGCGGTAGCGCCGGGCGATCTCGCCATAGTCCTTGGAGCGCTGGTCGGTGTTCTCGATCAGCATGGAGATCGGCGTGCCCGTGGTGATCAGCGTCTCGCCGTCCGCATCCGGCATCACGCCGGAGAGCACGCGCACCAGATCGTCCTCGCGCCGCTGGGTGACGAAGCGCGACTGGCCCGGCTTGCGTTTGTCCATCCAGGCCTGCAGCTCGGCCAAAGTGAAGCGAATGCCCGGAGGGCACCCATCCACGACACAACCGAGCGCCGTACCGTGGCTTTCGCCCCATGTGGTGACGCGGAAGAGATGACCGAACGTATTATGCGACATGCTGCGGCAACCATTATCTGCTGCGGGCGGCCTCCACTGGCAGCGCCCGTTCTCTGGCGGACACTCTTACTGCATAAGTCGCAAGGCGGAAACGCTTTGCACAGAAAAACAGGGGATGCCGGCGAGAGGTCCGTTAAGAGGCGAGCTGCCACTTCGCCGCCGCGAGATCCGCGAGCCGGTCGGCCGGCAGCGGCTTGGAGAAGGCATAGCCCTGCAGAATGTCGCAGCCGAGGACGGCGAGCATTTCGGCATGCGCCAGCGTCTCCACGCCTTCGGCCACCGTCCCGATGCCCAGCGACCGGCCGATCTCGATGATCGCCCGCACCAGCGCCTGCTCGCGGGGCGCGTGGGTGATGGGGGAGACCAGCTGCCGGTCGATCTTCAGCCGCTTCGGCTTGATCTTCAAGAGGCTGACGATCGAGGTGTGGCCGGTGCCGAAATCGTCGAGCTCGATATCGATGCCGAGCGCGACGATGCCGGCGATGTTGGCCGTGATGATCTCGTCGTCGCCATCCAGAAAAATCGCCTCCACGAGTTCGAAACAGAGCTGTCCCGGCGCGAATGCGAGGTTGGAGAGCGTGTCGAGCAGCGCCTCGTCCCGCAGTCGCCGCGCCGAGACGTTGACGGAGATTCTAGGAATGGAGATCCCGGCGGCCGTCCAGTGCATGAGGTCGATCAGCGCGCGCTCCATCACGATCTGGTCGAGCGTGGCCACGACGTTCAGGTCCTCGGCGATCGACAGGAACCGGTCGGGCGTCAGCACGCCGTCGCGCGGATGGTTCCAGCGGATCAGCGCCTCGACCCCGCAGAGCTCCAGCGTTTCCGCGTCGAACTGCGGCTGATACCAAGCCGTGAATTCGCCGCGCTCGATGCCTTCGAGGATTTCGTCGCCGATGCGCTTGCTGTTGAAGATCTCGGACTGGAGCGCCTCGCTGAAGAATTCGTAGCGATTGCGGCCCTTCTCCTTGGCGCGGTAGAGCGCGATATCGGCGTTGACCAGCAGCCGTCCGAGATCGGCGTCCGCACCGCGGCCGACGGCAATGCCGACGCTGACGCCGAAACGACAGGAAAAGCCCTCGTAATCGACGGGCTGGCGCATCCGGGTGATGATCCTGTCGGAGAGCGCTTCCAGCTTCCCCGGGACCGGGTTCGGCACGAGAACGACGAATTCGTCGCCGCCGATCCGCGCGACCAGATCGTCCGGCCCGGCCTCCGTCTTCAGCACCTGCGAGGCGTGCACCAGCATGGCGTCGCCTGCGGCATGGCCGAGCGTGTCGTTGATCTGCTTGAAGCGGTCGAGGTCGAGATGCAGCAGGGCCACGTCGGTGGCGCGCTCGGCATCCCGCTCCAGAAGGGCGGCGAGCGCGGCATCGAGCATGCGCCGGTTGCCGAGCCCGGTCAGCGGGTCGTGAAGCGCATTGTGCTCGATCCGGTCCTTGGCCGCGGCCAGTTCCGCCGACTGCGCCTCGGCAAAGGCCTTGGCTTCCATCATCGCGTTCGTCAGGCGCACGTCCTCGGTAATGTCCCAGCTGAGGCCGGTCACCGTCTTGCGGCGGTCGGCCCCCATGTTGACCGAGCCGATGTGGCGGATATGGCGCGTGCCCGTCGGCAGGACGACGCGATAGTCCGTCTGGTACCGCTCGAAGAACATCACCGTATTGTTCAGCACCTCTTCCGCGTGCGGCAGGTCGTCGGGATGAATGTTCGCTTTCCAGCAGATCGGTCCGGGCGCGCCGTTGCGCGATGGAAGGCCGTGGAGGCTGTACATCCGGTCGTCCCAGGTGCGCAGCCGCGTCTCCAGGTCGATCTCCCACACCCCGAAGCTGGAACATTCGAGCGCCAGATTGAGCCGCTGCGACATGGCCAGGAATTCCCGGTTGCGACGGTCGAGCGCGGTGATGGCGCGCCGGCGTTCGCCCATCAGCCCGAATGTCAGCACGATCGGCACGATCACGATCATGGCGAAGGCCATGATCGTCAGCGCGATCTGTTGCTGGTTGTCGGGCCGCTGGTCGAAGCCGCCGACGGGCGCGCCGGCGAGCTGCCACGTGCCCCCGGGCAGAACGACATTCTGCAGCACCGCCTCGGCATGAAACGTCGCATTCGTACCGAAGAAGGCATCGCCGATATTGGCGGAATCGGAAATGTCGCGAATACCGAGCATCACCGGCGTGCTCCTGCCGGCGGCCACCGCGCCGCGTCCGGCCCCGGTCGTTAGATTCGCGCCCAGATAGACGGCGCTTTCGTCGATCACCGCCTCGACGAAGCCCCAGAGAGCGGGCACGCCGTCGGGGCTGTAGAAGACCGGCGTGTAGACGTCGAAACCCGTGGAGCCGTCGGGAAGCACGAGCAGGCTGCCGATGGCGGCGCGCCCATGGGCCTGCGCTCGTTGCGATGCGCTGCGTTGGGAGTAGAACCTGTCGAGCCGCATGCCCGCCATCCGGGCGTGCTCCATGGATGGCATGACCCGGGAAATGACACCGCCGGGCGCAAGGCTGATCCGGCGGATGCCGGGATTGCGCTCCATGATTTTCGTGGCGAGCGCGGCGAACCGGGCGGAGGATATGTCGCCATCGAGGGCGATATCGTTCGCAAGGCCGGAAAGGGCGACGGTATTGCTGTCGATATTCGCCTGGATCTGCGCCTCGGCAAGGCGCAGCGTGCTCTGGACGTCGCTTCTCAGTGCTTCGCGGAAGTTCGTGCTGTTCTGTGCCTGATAGAAATGCCCGACGGCAAGCAGGATCAGCGTCGCTAGGAGCGACGGGATGATGGAGGAACGGGTGAAGCGCACGAAGATCGACGCTCTGGCGCGAACAGCGTCCCCAATTCCCGCCATGTGACCCGTTCCCTGTGCGCTCGTCCACCGTGTGAACTCGCCCGACGGTAGTGCCCGAAGATTAAGATCCTCTTATGCAATGGGGTGGCCAGCGGGTTGCAAAGCAGCCTGGAGCGACGTCAAGACTTTGCTAACCATGTTCGCGCTAACCTGGTTCGCCGTCACATGCTCATCGGATTGTCACAAGCTTGGTGAATTTTTGCCACAATCGGCGCCCAAAAACTGCATCATATTCGAACAGTGAATCAAACGGTCAAGAGGGAGACTTGGTATGCGTTTCGTCGTTGCGACATTGATGGCGACCGCCAGTTTCTTCTCGCCGCTCGCGGCATTTGCCGATAGCGCCGATATCGAAGCCACGATCACGGGCATCGACACCGAGCGGCTCAGCCTCTCGCTGGATGACGGCAAGAGCTATCAGGCGCCGGAAGAATTCAATTTCGAAGGCCTGAAGGCCGGCGTCAAGGTCGTCGTGTTCTACACGGAAGTCGACGGCAAGCGCGTCATCAACGATCTCGAAGTCGTTCAGTAGAAGGGTCTTTTCAGACCCAGCCGACCGTTCCGTTCTCGATCTTCAATATCCGGTCCTGCGGAATGGCGCCCATCGAGGCCTCCTCGGGCGCCATGGCGCCGAGAAGCTTGAAGACGCTGCGGATGACGCCGCCATGGCTGACGCAGACGGTGGGAACCGTGACGTCCTTCATCCAGGATGCGATGCGCCAGGAGAGGATCTCGTAGCTTTCCGCGTCGTCGCCGGGGGGAATGAAGTCCCACTTGGAGGCCTCGCGCTCGGCGACCCGCTCCGGCACGCGCGCCTCCAGCTCTTCCAGCGTGAACCCTTCCCAGTCGCCGAAGGAAACCTCCTTCAGACGGTCGTCGGTCCGGTAGGCCTCGGGCGCGAGCCCCATCGCGCCGCGCAGCAGCTCCATCGTCTCGCGCGTCCGCCCGAGCGGGCTTGCCACATAGTCGAACGCGATCGCTTGCGTGCCGAGGATGTCGGCCAGCGCCCGGCCATTGCCGCGCGCTTGGTTACGCCCCGTATCGTTGAGCGGAATGTCCTTCTGGCCCTGGAGGCGGATTTCCGCGTTCCAATCGGTCTGGCCGTGACGGATCATATAGATCAACATAAGGAATTGCCTGACTGTGGGGGAGGGCGCGACGCGCATCCCACGGAAAGGCCGGATCACAGGCCGGCCGCGTGGCGATGCGCGATCGAAGAGCGGACGTCAGTCCTTGACGACGGCGATATCCGGCGCGTCGACCGCCTTCATGCCGACGACATGGTAGCCGCTATCGGCATGGTGCACTTCGCCGGTCACCGACCGCGAGAGATCCGACAGCATGTAGAGACCGACATCGCCAACCTCGTCGATCGTTACAGTGCGGCGCAGCGGTGCATTGTACTCGTTCCACTTCAGGATATAGCGGAAGTCGCCGATGCCGGAGGCGGCCAGCGTCTTGATCGGGCCGGCGGAGATGGCGTTGACGCGGATGTTCTTCGGGCCGAGATCGACCGCGAGATATTTTACGCTGGCTTCCAGTGCTGCCTTCGCAACGCCCATGACGTTGTAGTTCGGCATGACCTTTTCGGCGCCGTAATAGGTCATGGTCAGCAGCGATCCGCCATCCGTCATCAGCTTTTCCGCGCGGCGCGCGACCGAGGTGAAGGAGTAGACCGAGATCTGCATGGTCTTGGCGAAGTTGTCGGGCGAGGTATCGACGTAGCGGCCGGTCAGTTCGTCCTTGTCGGAAAAGCCGATGGCGTGGACGACGAAGTCGATCTTGCCCCAGGTCTTCTCGATATGGTCGAAGACGGCGTCGATGCTGGCTTCGTCGGACACGTCGCAATGGCCGGCGAGAATGCCGCCGAGTTCGGCCGCTAGCGGCTCGACGCGCTTCTTCAGGGCATCGCCCTGGTAGGTGAACGCGATCTCGGCACCCTGCGCATGGATCGCCTTGGCGATGCCCCAGGCGATCGACCTGTTATTGGCGACGCCCATGATCACGCCGCGCTTTCCACTCATCAAACCGGATGTCTGCGCCATCGTGTCTGTCCCCGAATGCCTTTTGGATCGGACCGGCCAGGCGCCAGCCGAAATCGTCTCTGAAAATTGACTGCCCGGAACGCGTCCGCACCCGCTCGTCTGCGAGGGGCGGTCCGGTTCGCGAGGCCTCGCTATGGCATAGGCTCACAAGGCGTTCAAGCTTGGGGAGGATCAGGAACTGTTAGGACCGGTAACAAACGGTCAGTGTCCACTGTGAATGTCGCATGTTCGTCACGAAGGGGGAGAATTTCACGCGCAAGCTGTGTGAAGGGCGCGGTAAAGAGGCGTCAGAGCACCAGTCCGTCGCGCTGGCTGCGCATGAGGTCCATCAGCTTCTGGTCAGGACGCGCGCTCAGGGTCAGGCTGAGTTCGACGATCAGGGCGCCACGCTGGCCGTCGGCCGTCGGCAGGCCCTGGTCCGGGATGCGCAGCGGCCTGTCCGGGCCCGACCATGGGGGCACGACGAGCGATGCCTGTCCGGTGACGGTCGCGACCGTCGTGGTGCAGCCGAGCACGGCGTCGTGCAGCGATAGGGAGAGGGTGGTGTGCACGTCCGTGCCGTCGACGCGGAACTGCTCATGCCGCGCGACACGGATGCTGACGAGCGCATCGCCGCGGGCAATGCCCTGCCGATAGCCCTGTTCCCGCAGGCGAATGAGGCTCCCATCGCTCGTGCCGGCCGGCAGCGCCACCTTCAGCACCTGTCCGTCGGGCAGCGCCGCCGTCACGCGCCGCCTGCGGAACAGGTCCTCCACCGTCGCCACGGCCTCGCAGACGAGATCCGGAACGCGGTCGGCGGCAGGCTTTTCGCCGGCCTTTTCATGCGCCTTGTCGGATGCCTTTTCGCCGCCCTCGAGCGAGGATGCCGGCAAGATCCGGCGGAAGAGGCTGGAGACGATCTCGGCCGCCGGTGCCGCAGCGCGGGCAAGAATGCCCGGGCCGAAGGGCACATGGCTTGCCGGAGCGTCAGTGGCGGTCTCGGCCGCAGCCTCCTCCGCGACCTTCGCCTCGGCCGGTGCTTCGTTTCTCGGAGGCGGGGCAGGGCGTGCCGCCGCAGGCTTCGGGGCAGTGGTTTTCGCTGCCTCGGGCTTGCCGCCGTCCGTCCCGAAGATGCGCGATACCGCCTCCTCGGCCGTTTCCGGGCCGACGGCCTGTTCGGGTGCCGAGGGGTTGGCGCGGCGCTTCATTTCCTCCATGCGGCGCAGGTCCGCATTGCGGCGGGCCTGGTCGTAGCGGTTGCGCATCTGTGGGTCCTTCAGGACCTCGTAGGCGCGGCCAGCCTCGGCAAAGCGGGCGGTGGCGTTTGGATCTTCACGGTTCTGGTCGGGATGCACGGCCTTCGCCACGGCGCGCCATGCGGCCTTGATCTCGTCGGGGCCGGCATTGCGGCGCACGCCGAGGACGGCATAGGGGTCCTGCATCGACATCTTCATCGTTCATCCTCGTCCAGCGTTGGCCGGGTCGCCATTGCCGGTGGGGATGATGAAAAGAAGCGCCTTAAGGACAGGTTTATTGCGGCAGAACCCGGACGCATATGTGCGCAGAGGGTTAAGAAAGCCTTTGCGAAAGGGTCAGCTGCGCCGCGCAAAGCTGGTCAGCGTCCAGTCGCCGTCGCCCGTCCGGCAGGTATTGCCGTCGAACTTGGCGATGCCCTGATAGGAATGGCGCGTCGTCGTGAAACGGCGGCACACCACGCCTCCGACGGTCTGCTCCTCAATGCTGGAGATGACGCCGGCGCTGCCGGATTGCGCATTGGCCCAGGGAATGGGGTTGCCGGCGACCTCGCGCACATCGGCGGTGGAAACCGCGGTCTGCACGGCGGCGGCATCGATCATCGCGGGGCTGGGCGGGGCGGGGATGGAACCGGTGCGGACGCTGTCGACGCCGGCGGCGTCGCCGAGGCCGATCCCGTTGCCCATGCAGCCGGAGAGCCCGGCCACGCAGAGCCCAAGCGTCATCGCTCCCGCAAGGCGCGAGAAGAGCTTGGTGTCGCAGACGCGTTTTGCTATGTCTTTCACGGTCACCCTGTCGGACTGGAAATGGCTACGGTGTCGCTCGAAACGGCATGTCCGCGGCCTACATGTGAGGTCAGCATCGGCAGCCTGCATTGGAAACGGAATATGACGGAAATCCGGTTAACAACTGGTGACTTCACCGAGGAAAACGAACCCTTTACGCTGTTCGGCACCTGGCTGAAGGAGGCGCAGGAAACCGAGATCAACGACCCCAACGCCGTTGCGCTCGCCACCGTCGATCCGGATGGCCTGCCCAATGTCCGCATGGTGCTGCTGAAGGACTTCGACGCCGACGGTTTCGTGTTCTACACCAATTTCGAAAGCCAGAAGGGCAGCGAGATCCTGGCGACCCGCAAGGCGGCGATGTGCTTCCACTGGAAGAGCCTGCGCCGGCAGGTGCGCCTGCGCGGCACGGTCGAGATCGTCAGCGACGCGGAGGCCGACGCCTATTACCAGTCGCGCGCCCGCGGCAGCCGCATCGGCGCCTGGGCCTCCAAGCAGTCCCGCCCGCTCGAAAGCCGCTTCGCGCTGGAGAAAGCGGTCGCCGAGTTCACCGCCCGCCACCCGATCGGCGAGATCAAGCGCCCGCCTTACTGGTCCGGCTTCCGCATCCGTCCGGTGTCGATCGAGTTCTGGAAGGACGGCGCCTTCCGCCTGCACGACCGCATCGAGTTCCGCCGGCCCGAAACCGCCGGCGACTGGTCCAAGGTGCGAATGTATCCCTGAGGCTTCAACGGCCCTTCATCAGGCGGAAGGGAATGCCGGAGGCCAATGCCGAGACATGGCCCGGCGTCTGGAAATGCCCGTTGAGCGAGATCCGGGGCAGGGCGGTCAGGTCGGCATCGCTTGCAAGCGTGCCCGGCTGCGTCGTCACGGCGACAAGGCCGTGGCTGCCGGCAAGCTGCATGTCGCGCGAGGAGACCGCCCGCCCATCGCCATAGGGGTAGGCAAACGTCGTCGGTCGAACGCCGGTGATGGCGGCCACGGCATCGACGGACCGCACGATCTCGTCTTCGGCGTCCGCATCCGACAGCCGCGCCAGCGCCCTGTGGGTCACCGTATGCGCCCCGATCGCCGCCCCCGGCCGGCGGGACAGCACGCCAAGCCCCGCCGCATCCAGCGTCAGCCGATCGGTGAGCGACAGCGGATCGAGCCCTTCCGCGCGGGCCAGCCGGTCGATATCGGCAATCGCCGTCGCCTCGTCCCCGGCATGCACGAAATCCGCAAAGCGCGCGAACGCCGCCTGCATCTGCTGCGGTGTCTGGAGGTGCAGGCGCTCCAGCCCGGCACCGAAGTCGAAGGTCAGCCGGGGCTTCGCCTGCAGCAGCTCCGCCAGCGTCTCCCACCAGAGGCTCCGCGTGCGCTTAACGAAGCCTTCCGTCGCAAACACGGTGAACGGCACCCCGTGATGGGCAAAGACCGGCGCGGCATGGTCGAGATTGTCGCGATAGGCATCGTCGAGCGTGAAGACGGCAACCGGGCGCCGGTCGTCGCCGGCGAGATGCGCCGGCAGGTCGGCAAGCGCGATGAACCTGTAATCCTCCCGCTTCAGCCGGACGATGGCCGCATCGAGGGATTGCGGCGTGATCTCCAGATGCGCATTCGGCGAGAACATGGCGGCTACGAACGGCCGCACATGATGCAGCGTAAAGATCGCCCCGCGCCTCCGCGCGCCCCGCATCAGCCCCGCCGCGGAAAGCCCCCGCGCAACCGCTAGCCCGCCGGCAATGACACCCCTCTTGATCAACCGCTTCACGACCTGCCGATACTCCTGCTGGATGGATGACGTGACTGTAGGGCGCATGGAGTAAAGGCTCCCTGAACGACGAAAATAGATGACCGCAGGGCGGCATCCTACCTGCCTGTCACCTTTGTCGCAGATGTTCGATTGGACGAAGCCCCGCATTGCCGATACAACGTCCGAAAGGGACGAGGGACCATGCTCGTGCCGCCGAATACGGGGGATCGAGAGACCATCATGACCGAAGACAGCGCGCATTATCCGCCGGTCGATCCCATCAAGGCGGGCCTGCGCGGCCGTTGCCCGCGCTGCGGCGAGGGCAAGCTGTTTCAGGGCTACCTTGCCATGCGCCCCCGCTGCGCCGCCTGCGGGCTGGACTATGATTTCGCCGATGCGGGCGATGGTCCCGTGGTCTTCGTCATCCTCATCATCGGCTTCATCACAGTGGGTGCGGCGCTCTGGGCCGAGGTCAATTACAGCCCGCCGCTCTGGCTGCATTTCCTGCTTTGGATCCCGCTCGCCATCGTCCTGTCGCTCGCGCTCACCCGCATGCTCAAGGGCGTGCTGATCGATCTGCAATATCGCAACAATGCCAGGCCCGGCGAAATCGACCGTGGCTGAGTCTGTCCGACCGGCCGGCACGACACCCCGCCGGAGCGGACCCGTCGCCCGCCTCCTTTCCGGCATCCTCCTGCTCGCCCTTTTCGCGGCCCTCGTCGCGCTCGGCACCTGGCAGATGCAGCGGCTGCACTGGAAGGAGAGCCTGCTCGCGGCCATCGCCGAGCGCCGCAACGCACCGCCGGTGGATGTCGATGCCATCGCCGGAATGGTGGCGACCGGCGCGGATATCGAATACCGCACCGTCCGCGTCTCGGGCACGTTTCAAAACACGGGCGAGCGGCATTTCTTCGCCACCTATAACGGCCAGACCGGCTTCTACGTCTATACGCCGCTGACACTGGCGGACGGCCGCACTGTCCTGATCAATCGCGGCTTCGTGCCCTATGAGCGCAAGGAACCCGCGACCCGACCGGAGAGCCAGCGCGAAGGCCCCGTCACCATATCGGGCCTTGCCCGCGCCCGGCTCGATGCCAAACCCTCCTGGGTGGTGCCGGACAATGATATCGCCAAGAACATCTTCTACTGGAAGGACTGGACCGCGATGACGGCGGCATCCGGCCTGTCGCCAGCGCGCACGCTGCCCTTCTTCATCGATGCCGATGCGACCCCCAATCCCGGCGGCCCCAATTCAGGCAGTTTGCCGGTCGGCGGCGTCACCCAGTTCGATCTGCCGAACAATCACCTTCAATATGCGCTGACCTGGTACGGCCTTGCCGCTGCGCTGGTCGGGGTTAGCGGCCTGTTCATGTTCCGAAAGAGAGCAGAGGCGCGCGCTGACCACGCTGAACCACGACGGAGGAACCCGGAATGACACTGCTCGCCCAGATCTTCACAGGCCTCACCGCGCTTCTCCACGTCGGCTTCCTCGTGCTGGAAATGGTCCTCTGGACAAAGCCGCAGGGGCGCCGCATCTTCCGCATGACCCAAGAGCAGGCCGAGGCGACGCGGGTGCTTGCGGCCAATCAGGGCCTCTACAACGGCTTTCTCGCCGCCGGTCTCGGCTGGTCGCTTCTGGCGTCTCCGCCTGCCTTTGCCGTGCAGGTACAGCTGTTCTTTCTTGTGTGCGTTGTCATCGCCGCTATATATGGCGCGTGGTCGGTCAGTGCGCGCATTCTTGCTGTGCAGGGCGGCCCGGCGATGCTCGCACTCCTGTTCACAGTCTTGGCGTTCTGATCCCATGGAATTTCGTCCCGCTGAAAAGCCCGTTTCGCAGAAATCGGCGCTCACGATTAGACTCTGCGGCCCGCGCGGCTTCTGCGCCGGGGTCGATCGCGCCATCCAGATCGTGGTGCTCGCGCTGAAGGAATTCGGCGCCCCCGTCTATGTCCGCCACGAGATCGTGCACAATCGCTATGTCGTGGAAGGGCTGGAGGCCAAGGGCGCGATCTTCGTGGAGGAACTCGACGAGATCCCGCCGGAGCACCGCAAGCAGCCGGTCGTCTTCTCCGCCCATGGCGTGCCGAAGTCCGTGCCTGCGGACGCCGACCAGCGCAATCTCTTCTATCTTGATGCGACCTGCCCGCTGGTCTCCAAGGTGCACAAGCAGGCCATGCGCCACAACCGCATGGGCCGCCATGTCGTGCTCATCGGTCATGCCGGCCACCCCGAAGTCATCGGCACCATGGGGCAGCTTCCCGAGGGCAGCGTCTCGCTGGTCGAAACCATCGATGACGTCGATACCTACACGCCGCCCGACCCCGACAACCTCGGCTTCGTCACCCAGACGACGCTGTCGGTGGACGATACCGCCGGCGTCATCAAGCGCCTGCACGAGCGCTTCCCCAATCTCACGGCGCCCGCCGCCGACAGCATCTGCTATGCCACCACCAACCGGCAGGAAGCCGTGAAGCAGGCGGCCCCCGGCTGCGATCTGTTCCTCATCGTCGGCGCGCCCAATTCCTCCAATTCCAAACGTCTGGTCGAAGTCGCGTTCCGCTCCGGCGCCCGCCAGTCGATCCTCGTCCAGCGCGCCAGCGATATCGAATGGGACACACTCGGCGAGATCCGCACCGTCGGCCTCTCGGCCGGCGCTTCGGCACCCGAGGTGATCGTCAACGAGATCATCGAGGCTTTTCGCGCGCGCTACGATGCGGTGGTCGAGCTGGCCGATACGGTGGAGGAAACCGAAAACTTCCTCGTCAACCGCGAACTGCGCCACGTCCCCCTGACCCAGGCCGACATGGCCTTCGTCAACGGCGACTGACCAAGAGCGGCCCCGACCTCTGCATCTGCCGTCTAAGGGTGGTGCACGTCACCACACGTCCTCTCCCCCCTTGTGGGGGAGATGCCCGGCAGGGCAGAGAGGACCTTCCTTCAACCACCCACCTCAAGGGCTCACATGGCCGTCTATACCGATATCTCCGAGGACGACCTCAAGACATTCCTGAGCGCCTATGACGTGGGAGACCTCACCTCCTACAAAGGCATCGCCGAAGGCGTCGAGAACAGCAACTTCCTGCTCCACACCACCACGGGCGCCTTCATCCTCACGCTTTATGAAAAGCGCGTCGATCCCGGCGACCTCCCGTTCTTCCTCGGCCTGATGCAGCATCTGGCCGACCGCGGTCTCAATTGCCCGCTGCCGCTCGCCCGCAGGGACGGCGCTCTGCTCGGCATGCTGTCGGGCCGCCCGGCCGCCATGATCACCTTTCTTGAGGGCATGTGGCTGCGCAAGCCGGACGCCGCCCATTGCCGCGAGGTCGGCCGGGCGCTCGCCGAAATGCATGTTGCGGGCGAGGGGTTCGCTCTGACGCGGGAGAACGCCCTGTCCGTCTCCGGCTGGCGTCCGCTCTGGGACAAGGCGAAGGACCGCGCCGACGCGGTGCAGCCGGGCGTGGCCGCGGAGATCGCCGCCGAACTCGACCATCTCGAAGCGAACTGGCCGTCCGATCTGCCCGCAGGCGTCATCCATGCCGATCTCTTCCCCGACAATGTCTTCTTCCTCGGCGAAAACCTCTCCGGCGTGATCGATTTCTACTTCGCCTGCAACGATCTTTTGGCCTACGACGTCTCGATCTGCCTCAATGCCTGGTGCTTCGAGAAGGACGGCGCTTTCAACATGACCAAGGGCATGGCGCTTCTGTCCGGCTACCAGTCGGTGCGCCCGCTGACAGCTGGCGAAATCGCCGCCCTGCCGCTTCTCGCCCGCGGCTCGGCGCTGCGCTTCTTCCTCACAAGGCTTTACGACTGGCTGACGACGCCGGCAGGCGCCTTGGTGGTCAAGAAGGATCCGCTCGAATATCTCCGCAAGCTCCAGTTCCACCGCTCGGTGAACACGGCGCTCGAATATGGCCTGACGATTTCGGAACCCGACGCATGAAACACATCGACATCTTCACGGACGGCGCCTGCTCGGGCAATCCGGGCCCCGGCGGCTGGGGCGCGGTGCTGCGCTACGGCGAGACCGAAAAGGACCTCTGTGGCGGCGAGGCCGAGACCACCAACAACCGCATGGAACTGCTCGCCGCCATCACCGCGCTTACCTCCCTGAAGGAGCCCTGCGAGGTCGATCTCCACACCGACAGCAAATACGTCATGGACGGGATCATGAAATGGATCCACGGCTGGAAGAAGAACGGCTGGAAGACGGCCGACCGCAAGCCGGTAAAGAACGGCGAACTCTGGCAGGCCCTCGACGCCGCAAACAGCACCCACAAGGTCACCTGGCACTGGGTCAAGGGCCACGCCGGCCACCCGGAGAATGAGCGCGCGGATGAACTGGCCCGCAAGGGGATGGAGCCGTTCAAGGGGAAGCGGGCGGTGAAGCTGGGGTGAGGTGACGCGTCACCGCCGGATGTGCGGCAAGCCCCTCATCCGCCTGCCGGCACCTTCTCCCCGCAGGCGGGGCGAAGGGACATGCCGAGAGCACTCGCCTTCCTCCCGAAGGTCAATGGTTGGGTCTCAAGCGGCGCTCCAGCTCTCTTCTCCCCGCGCGCGGGGAGAAGGTGGCGGCAGCCGGATGAGGGGCTGGCGCGGCGCTATGTTGATGAAATAGAAGGGAAAAAGACCCTCTCTGCCCTGCCGGCCTTCTCCCCCACAAGGGGGGAGAAGACTTGGGGCTGGCCGCTCGCTACATCGAAGAAGGTGTGCGGATAAAGCTGGGTGCATCCCGCGAGTCGTCTCCCCCCTTGTGGGGGAGATGGCCGGCAGGCCAGAGAGGGTCTTTTTAAACCCCCTCCACACCCCTCAGATCTGCTCCAGCATCGTCGCTGCCGAAGACACCGTCGCCTGTCCCGGGCTTTCCTCGATGTTGATAGTCTTCACCACACCATCATCCACCAGCATCGAATAGCGCTTCGACCGCACGCCGAGCGTGCCGGCCGAGAGGTCGATATCCAGCCCGAGCGCCTTGGTGAAGCCGGCATCCCAGTCGGAGAGGAAGTGGATCTTGTCCATGCCGCCGGAGGCCGTGGCCCAGGCGCCCATGACGTGGATGTCGTTGACGGCGACGACGGCGATGTCGTCGATCCCCCTGGCGAGGATCGCGTCGCGGTTTTCGAGATAGCCGGGCAGGTGGTTGAGCGAGCAGGTGGGCGTGAAGGCGCCGGGGACGCCGAAGATCACGACGCGCTTGCCGGAGAACAGGGCGTCCGTGGTCACTTCCACAGGGCCGTCAACGGTCTTTTCCTTGAAGGTCGCAGATGGAATCTTGTCGCCGATCGAAATGGTCAAAGGGAATATCCTCGCTCAGGGAATGGGGGGCTTCAGGGAATGGGCTCTGATGACGGCGCGAAGCGCAAGCAGCGCGCCCCGTGGAACATCCGTGCGCCGGACAGGCGCAGAGGAAAGATATAGATTTTCAGGGCTTGAAGACAAGCGGCGTTTCGATGGCCCTGTTCTCGGACCCCATCCGCACGCTGATCGTCGCGCGGATCGCGCCGTCCGCTGGCCCGCCCGCGCTTGTCAGTGGCAGTTTCGCGGCGATCCGCACGTGTATCAGGCCGTCCGCCCCGCTCCGGCTGTCCATGTTCCGGCTGTCTACGGGATGGAAGACATAGCCGGAGGGCGCCGCGAGGAACACGTCTAAGAGCGCCGCACCCTCCGGCAGCCTCACGGCCAGCGCGATCTCGTGCGTCTGCGCATCGAAGGCGGCATGCACCACGTCGAAATCCAGTGAGGGGGCTGCCGGCAGGGCGGCGAAGGCGGCGCGCACGCGGGCGGTGTCCAGCGGGTTGTCGGCAGCATCGGCGGCAAGCGCAAGGTCCAGCTCCGCCTGCACGGGAATGCAGATGCTCTTGCAGATGCCGAGGAAAACGGACGCTTCCAGCGTCAGATCCTTGCCGGTATCGCTTTTGAGCAGAAGCGGGAAGGAGACGGGCCGGTCGTAGCCGGTATATTCGAGATCGCCCTCCGCAAACCGTTTGGGCGGCGGCAGCCGCAGGCCTGAATAGACGAGGCTGCCCGCGCCCGGGCCTTTCCCGGTAATGGTCACCTCCGGCGGAATGCCGCTCGAGCCCGGGTCCGTCCAGTAGGTTCGCCAGCCCGGTTCCAGCCGGATTTCCAGCATGGCCGGCAGCGTTCCGTCCGCTTGCTGCGCGCCGGTGACCAGCCGGATGCCGCCGCCGACGGTCTCCACCCAGGCGCTGCGCGCCGCAAAGGCCGTGCCGCCCGATGCTGCGATCGCGAAAAAAAACACGGTGGCCAGGGTTGCCACGCGTGCCGAAAACGTCAAACTCTGCGGTGTGAGGCGTTCGATCATGGGCAAAGCCATAGCGGTTTTGGCAGAGTCGGAGAAGATCGGCATGATGCGGCGGCTCGGAATGTCGTGCAACTTTTCTTGAATGCGCGATGCAATAATCGACCCGGGTCGATGGAACGATTGGCGGGACATCGGCTTCGACAGGTGTGACGGCCGAGCTGTCATCCCCAAGGGCACCCGCAGCGCCGGCATTCGGAAAACCAGAAAACGGCAGGCATCGAAAAGGCGGGACAGACCTCAACCGGAACAAGGGCAAGGCACCATGATGGCGACATTCCAGAAAAACCGTGAACGGGGCATGTTGGACGGGCAGTTCCTGATTGCCATGCCCAGCATGGTCGATAGCAACTTCGCCCGTACGGTCATTTTCGTCTGCGCGCATTCCGACGACGGCGCGATGGGTTTCATTCTGAACCGGCCGCAGCAACTCACCTTTCCGGATGTGCTCCTGCACCTGGAGATCGTCGATCGCCTTCAGGCGATCCGGCTGCCGGAGCGGACGCGGGAGTTCCAGATCCAGACCGGCGGTCCCGTCGAGACCGGTCGCGGCTTCGTGCTTCACTCCGACGATTACCTGAGCGAATCGAGCATCCCCGTCAGCGACGACATCTGCCTGACGGCGACGCTCGATATCGTGCGCGCCATCTCGCGCGGTGCGGGCCCGTCCCGCGCCATGATGATGCTCGGCTATGCCGGCTGGGGCGCCGGCCAGCTGGAGGCCGAGATCGCCAACAATGGCTGGCTGACCTGCGCGGCCAACGAGGACCTGATCTTCGATCGCGACCTCGGCGACAAGTACGATCGCACCCTTGCCGCGATGGGCGTCGCCCCCGCCATGCTGTCGATGACGGCCGGTCACGCGTAACGGCGTGTCCGCTATCTACCCTGATCAAGGCGTTGCTTTCTCGATTCCTGATGAACAAATCGCGGAACATTTTGTCCGACACCCCGTTTTGAAGGCAAGCGGCACAGCAATAAAGCAGCCGCCTCAGTGACAGGGAGTTACGCACATGGGTAGCATTTCCGACAAGGTTTCCGGTCTCGCCAACGAGGCAGCAGGCAACGTCAAGCAGGGCGTCGGCAAGATGACCGACAACGAGCGTCTGCAGGCCGAAGGCAAGGCACAGGAAGTCAAGGGCGAAGTCCAGCAGGCATCCGGCAAGGCCAAGGACACCGTAAAGGGTGCCGTCGATCGCCTGTAACAAAGTTTTGCTACGGCTCTGTCCGTAGCGATCAGGTGCGCAACCGTTGCCGTCCTGACGGGTTCAACTGGATGGCGACGTGCGCCGAATGCCCGCTGTGCCTCGTGCCGGCGGGCATTTCCTCGTCTGACAGTCGGAATCGCGCGATAGGCGGCATCGTCAGTGAAAACGGATGGCCATCGCTTCAGGCAACATAATATGTAGGGCAGCGAAAACAGGATGTTCTGAAAGACGCCGGCGCTGCGGAGCCACAACAATCAGATGCCATTCGCAGGGATGGCCCCAGGGACGAAACGACTATGAAGCTCTTTACGTGCAGCAATTGCGGAAATTCCGTGCATTTCGACAATCGAACCTGCGTGAATTGCGGATCGCGCCTCGGTTTCGAGACAGAGTCCCTGAGCATGAAGGCGCTGGCTCCGGCCGGCGGCGATCAGTGGACCGTGATCGGCAAGACCGATACCGCCGTGCGCTTCTGCGCCAATGCGATGAACGACATCTGCAACTGGCTCGTCCCCGCCGGTAGCCAGAACACCTATTGCGTGGCCTGCAGCTACAACCACATCGTGCCCGTCACCGACAATCCGGAAGGCGTTCAGCGCTGGCAGAA
Organism: Rhizobium sp. PP-CC-3G-465; assembly: GCF_004343445.1. Taxonomy (NCBI): domain Bacteria; kingdom Pseudomonadati; phylum Pseudomonadota; class Alphaproteobacteria; order Hyphomicrobiales; family Rhizobiaceae; genus Rhizobium; species Rhizobium sp. PP-CC-3G-465. The sequence continues at coordinate 1,733,357 of NZ_SLYH01000001.1, read as the reverse complement.
GATCAGCCAGGCGCAGCGTCACCTGTTCTATTCGATCCTGCGCTGGAACCTGCCGCGCCCGGGCCGCGATGCCGATCCGCAGGGCGGTCTGGTGTTCGATTTCCTCGCCGACGAGGTCGATGCCAACGGCAACGTCATCCAGGCCGCGATGACCGGCCACGAAGACGGTCTGATCAGCCTGCGCGCCGCCGAAGCCGATGACGCCACGCGCGAAAGCATCCGCGTCTCCATGGGCGAGCCCTACCGCACGCTGCTCGGCCATTTCCGCCATGAGATCGGCCATTTCTACTTCGCCCAACTCTGCCGCGACGAGGAAACGCTGACTGAAGCCCGCATCCTCTTCGGCGACGAGCGCGAGGACTATGCGGCAGCCTTGCAGCGCAACTATGAGCAGGGCCCGCCGGCCGACTGGCAGAACCGCTTCATCTCGACCTATGCCAGCTGCCATCCGTCTGAAGACTTCGCCGAATGCTGGGCGCACTTCTTCCACATCGTCGACACGCTCGAAACCGCCCGCGCCTTCGGTCTCTCCACCGATCCCCGCCGCCACCAGGAAATGGCCGCCGAAGTCGATTTCGACCCCTACAACGCTCAGGATTCGCAGACCTTGGTCGATGCCTGGGTGCCGCTCAGCGTCGCGCTGAACAGTATACAGCGCTCCATGGGCCAGACCGACAGCTACCCCTTCGTGCTGTCGATCCCCGTGGTCCAGAAGCTGGAATTCCTCAACCGGCTGATCCACAAGGCCGGGCAGGGACAGCTGACCATGTCCCAGCCGCCGATGCAGACGCCGGCTGCGGCCTGAGGGTTTCAGGTTTGAGATACGGAGCGCCCTTCCTTGGAAAAGGAGGGGCGTTTTTCTGTTTTGGGGTGCGGGTTTGTGGGTGGAATTTTGAAGAAAGACCCTCTCTGGCCTGCCGGCCATCTCCCCCACAAGGGGGGAGAGGACGGGGGGCACCCGCTCGTTCTCGTCGAAAAACTAGAGCGTTTTGAAACGGTTCTTCAGGCGCGTACGTAAAGGCAAAGCGAGCGAGGACCGCGAGTCTTCTCCCCCCTTGTGGGGGAGATGCCCGGCAGGGCAGAGAGGGTTTTTCTTCCCTAAATCTAAACTTCTTCGACTGCCAACTGCCAACTGCCAACTGCCCGCCCTTACGCCCGCTTCATCAACGGAAACCGCTCCTTCAACAACCGCTGGATCAGATCCGACGAAATCGGCGGGCCGAACAGGAAGCTCTGGCCGTAATGGCAGCCCATCTGCCCGAGCTGGATCGCGTCCTCCTCGGACTCGATACCCTCCGCCACCACCTGCATCTCGAGTTCGCGCGCCATGCCGATGACGGAGCGGAGAAGGATGGTGCGCTTGTCGCTCTCGTCCTTCACCAGCGCCTTGTCCATCTTGATCGTGTCGAACGGGAAGCGCGTGAGATAGGCGAGCGAGGAGTGGCCGGTGCCGAAATCGTCCAGCGCCAGCTTCAGCCCGCTGTCGCGCAGCTTCTGCAGCACCAGACGCGCCTGTTCCGGGTTCTCCATCATCAGCGATTCGGTCAGCTCCACCATCACCTGCGATGGGTTGCAGCGGTTCTTGTGGAGGATGGCGCGGATGTCGTCGTGGAGGTCATTGTTGAGCAGCTGGCCGCTCGACAGGTTGACCGACACGAAGATCGGCAGCTGACCCGTCTGGATCTGCCATTCCCCGAGATCGCTGGTCGCCCGCTCGAAGGCGAACAGGCCGAGCTGGTTGATGACCTCGGAACTCTCGGCAATGGGGATGAATTCGGAGGGCGGAATGCTGCCGCGCTTCGGATGGTCCCAGCGCATCAGCGCCTCGAAACCGGCGATTTCCGCATCGTTCAGCCGCACGATCGGCTGGTAGACGAGGCTGAGCTCATTGCGCTCGATGGCGCGGCGGAGGTCGGTTTCGAGCTGCAGACGGTCCGTGCCGGAGGTGCGGAAGGCCGGGCGATAGGGCTCGACGCGGTTGCCGCCGGCCTTCTTGGCGCGGAACATGGCGAGTTCGGCGTCGTCCAGCAGGCCGGCCGCGCTCTGGCTCTGGTCCACCCAGGAGACGAGGCCGACGGAGGCGGTGAGGCTGATCTCGCGATTGCCGAAGCTGATCGGCACCATGATGGCGCGGCTGACGGCCTCGGCGAAATCCGCCACCTTGGCAGGGTCGCGTTCCGAGATCAGGATCAGCCCGAACTGGTCGCCGCCGAGCCGCGCCAGCGTATCCTGCGGTTTCAGCAGCCGCCGCAGCCGCCGCGTCAGCGCGATCAGGATGTTGTCGCCGGCCGCGATCCCCAGCACGTCGTTGACGTTCTGCTTGTAGCGGTCGATGTCGATGGCGATCACGGTCGGCCGCACGCCGTTCGAACCCGGCGCCAGCGCCAGGATCGATTGCAGCCGGTCGAGGAAGATCTGGCGGTTCGGCAGGCCGGTCAGGTTGTCGTGGAGCGCATCGTGCAGCAGCCGGTCGAGCGAATTGCGCTGCTCGGTGATATCTACCAGCGTGCCGACGCAGCGAATGATTTCGCCGTTCGAGCCCAGCACCGGCCGCGCGCGGATCGACAGCCAGTGATAATGCCCGTCTTCGGCACGAATGCGGAAATCATGGTTGAGCCGGCCGCGACGGTGTTCGAGCAGGATGTCGAGCGTCGCGCGAAAACGGTCGCGGTCGTCGGGGTGAAGGCGCGGCAGCCAGTTGCGGGCCGGCCCGTGCATGGCGCCGGGCGTGAGGCCGAGCTGCTGCGACACGTCTGGAATGGTCACCACCCGGTCGCGCGCCACATCCCAGTCCCACACGGTATCGCCCGAGCCGGTCAGCGCCAGCGACTGGCGTTCGAGGTCGGAGAACAGGCCCTGGCTGTAGGCGCCGCCGGCAAAGGCGTGCTGCATCACGGTGAAGCCGATGAGCAGCACGATCAGCACAAGCCCGCCGCCGAGCGCCGGCTGGACGATGTCGTTGGAGAGCCGCCCCGTCACCGTCAGCCAGGCGCCGAACAGCCAGACAAGCGTCAGCAGCCAGGCGGGCACGAGCAGGATGGCGCGGTCGTAGCGGTTGAGGCCGAGGTAGGCGATCAGAATGATGCCGGCCGTGCCCGTCAGCGCAAACGAGATGCGCGCGATGCCGGCCGCAATGGCGGGATCGTAGATCGCCACGCCAAAGAGCAGGCCGAGGCCGAGAATCCAGGCGAGCGTCGCATAGGACAGGTGCTGGTGCCAGCGGTTGAGGTTGAGATAGGTGAAAAGGAAGATCACGAGGCCGGCCGCCAGGAACACCTCCGTTCCCGCCCGCCATATTCGCTCGTCGCCGGCGGTGATCGCGATCAGCTTCGACAGGAAGCCGAAATCGACGCAGATATAGGCAAGAACCGCCCAGGCGAGCGCGGCCGTCGCCGGCAGCATGGAGGTGCCCTTGACGACGAACAGGATGGTCAGGAACACCGCCAGCAGGCCGGCAATGCCGAGCACGATGCCGCGATAGAGCGTGAAGGCGTTGACCGTGTCCTTGTAGGCGTCCGGTTCCCAGAGATACATCTGCGGCAGGTCGGGCGTTGCGAGCTCCGCGACGAAGGTGATGACCGAACCGGGATTGAGCGTGATGCGGAAGACGTCGGCCTCCTCGCTCGGCTGCCGGTCGAGTGCAAAGCCCTCCGACGGGGTGATGGAAAGGATGCGTTGCGAACCGAGGTCGGGCCAGAAGATCTTGGAATTCACCAGCCGGAAATGCGGCGCGACGATCACGCGCTCCAGCTGCTCTTCTGACACGTTGGCGAGCGCGAAGACCGCCCAGTCGCCCTGATGGTTGTCGGCACTGGAGCGCACCTCGATGCGCCGCACGATGCCGTCGGTGCCGGGCGCGGTGGAGACCTGAAAGGCCTCGCCCCGGCCGGTATAGATCTCGGTCGTCGCGGTGAGGTCGAGCGCGGTGTCCTCGCGCGAGATCTTCACGGGCTCGATGGCCTGGGCTTGGCTCCCGCCGAGCCACATCATCGCAAGCACCAGCGCCAGCATCAGCCCGGGCAGCCTGCGGATCGACGGCAAAAGCGTCGGACGGAAGGGATGGGTCACTCGCTAGCAGTCCTGTTGGGCGCGATGTCACGCGAAAGAAGGGAGAAGATCAGGTGGTCGCGCCACTGCCCATTGATCTTGAGATACTCACGCAGATAGCCTTCGCGATGAAAGCCGACCTTTTCAAGGAGCCTGATGCTCCTGTCGTTTTCCGGAATACAGGCTGCCTCGATACGGTGCAACTGAAGGGTCGAAAAGATGTAGGGGATGGAGAGCCTGACCGCCGCCGACATGTGCCCCTGACCGGCGAAGCGCTCGCCCATCCAGTAGCCGATCATGCAGCATTGCGCGGCTCCGCGCCTGATATAGCCGATGGTGAGGCCGCCCAGCAGCGTCTCGGTGTCGCGCGCGAAAACGAAGAGGGGAATGGCCTGGCCGGAGTGGAATTCCTGCTCGCTGCGGATGGCGCGCGCGCGAAACGCGCTCTCGGTCATCTCCTCCGCCCGCCATGTCGGCTCCCACGGCTCGAGAAACGGCCGGCTTTCCCGGCGCAGTGCGAACCACTGCCGATAGTCGGCGCCGCGCGGCAGGCGCAGCAGATGCGTGTCGCTTTCGATCCTGACCGGGTCCGGCTGCCGTGACAGAAACCGAAACACCGATCGTGTCATGAAAGCTCCGCCGGGATCGTAAAATAAGGACGGTGCCGGCGAGAAGACGCCGGACCGGGGTTCAGCCGTTCGCCGCCCGCGGCAGGGCTGTGTCGCGGGTCAGCCCGCCGAGAATATCCGCCATCGGCGCCAGCTTGTCGACGGGGCCGATGGCCGAGAGCGTCGGCACGGTCTCGAAGAACAGGCGTCCGGCAAGATCGGTCAGCCGCTCCACGGTGATGCCGGACAGCCGGTCCATCAGCTCCTCGTTGGGGATGGGGCGGCCGTAGAGCATCATCTGCCGGGCGATCTGGCCGGCGCGTGCGGCGGGGCTTTCCTGCCCCATCAGCAGCTGCGCGCGGATCTGCGCGCGGGCGCGGTCGATTTCCTGCTGCTCGATATGATCGGCCGACTTGCGCAGCTCCTCGATGATGACGGGCATCAGCTCCGGCAGGTTCTCACCGCCGGTCGCGGCGTGAACGCCGAAAATGCCGGTATCGGAAAAGCCCCAATGGAACGCATAGACCGAATAGCAGAGGCCGCGATGCTCGCGCACTTCCTGGAAGAGCCGCGAGGACATGCCGCCGCCGAGAATATTGGCGAGGATCTGCGAGCAGTAGAAGTCGCGGCCGTGATAGGCCTTGCCCTCGAAGCCGAGCAGGACCTGCGCATCCATCAGGTCGCGGTTCTCGCGCGTGTCGCCGCCGGTGTAGCGGGCTTTTTCGATCAGCGGCGCTTCCGCCGGCTGCTGCGGCAGGCTGGCGAAGCGTTCCTCCACCTGCGCCACGAAGGCATCGTGATCGACCGCACCGGCGCCCACGACGAACATGCGGTCGGTGGTGTAGTTGCGCCCGAGATAGGTGCGGATCTGGTCGGCGGAAAACGACATGACGGTTTCCGGCGTGCCGAGGATCGGCCGGCCGACGATCTGGTCGGCAAAGGCGGTTTCGGCGAAGCGGTCGAAAACCACGTCATCGGGCATATCGTTCGCCGCGCCGATTTCCTGCAGGATGACGTTCTTCTCGCGCTCCAGCTCTTCCTCGTCGAAGGACGATTCCGTCAGGATGTCGGCGAGGATGTCGATGGCCAGCGCCGTGTCGTCCTTCAACACGCGAGCGTAATAGGAGGTCGTCTCGGTCGATGTCGCGGCATTGACCTCGCCGCCGACATTCTCGATCTGCTCGGCGATATCGCGGGCCGACCGCGAGGCCGTTCCCTTGAAGGCCATGTGCTCCAGCAGATGCGCGATACCGTGCTCGTCCGTGGTCTCGTCGCGGGAGCCGGACTTGATCCACGTGCCGAGCGCGACGCTTTCCAGATGCGGCATGGTTTCGGTAACGACCGTCAGCCCGGAGGCGAGCCGGGTGCACTCAACTTTCATCATCGGTCTTTCTGCGCACTAGTTCCGGATACGGGCGTGCTCGCCGATATAGGCCTCGACGGCTTTCAGCTCGGGATCCAGAATGTCGAAGCGCTCCTCCCTGTCCATCAGGTCAGCAAGCCACGTCGGAAGCGCCGGGTCAATACCGCTCGCCGATTTTACTGCGGCGGGGAATTTCGCGGGGTGTGCGGTGGCCAGCGTCACCATAGGTGCGTTGGGTTTCATATGCTTGGCGGCAACGAAGGCGCCGATGGCGCTGTGCGGATCGAAGAGATACCCGGTTTCCGCGAGCGTGGTGCGGATGGTTTCCGCCACTTGCTTTTCCGTCGCGCGCCCGGCGCGGAAGAGACCGCGGATCATCTTCAGCGCCTTTTCCTCGATCTCGAAGGCACCCGACTGCTTCAGCCCGCCCATGGCGGCGCGCACCTTGCCCGCATCCCGGTCGAAGGCCTCGAACAGCAGACGTTCGAAGTTGGAGGAGATCTGGATGTCCATCGAGGGCGAGGTCGTGGCGCGAACGTCGCGCATCTCGTAGCGCCCGGTCTTCAGCGTGCGGGCGAGAATGTCGTTCTCGTTGGTGGCGACCACGAGGCGCGCGATCGGCAGCCCCATCTTCATGGCGACATAGCCCGCAAATATATCACCGAAATTGCCTGTAGGAACCGTGAAGGCCACTTTCCGGTCCGGTCCGCCGAGCGCAACCGCCGTCGTGAAATAATAGACGATCTGGGACATGATGCGCGCCCAGTTGATCGAATTGACGCCCGAGAGATGTACGCGGTCGCGGAAAGGCCCGTCGTTGAACATATCTTTGACCAGCGTCTGGCAATCGTCGAAATTGCCGCGAATGGCGATCGCATGCACGTTCGAGGCCTTGGACGTCGTCATCTGGTGCTGCTGCACCGGCGAGACCTTGCCGTGGGGAAACAGGATGAAGATATCGGTGCGGTCGCGCCCGGCAAAGGCGTCGATCGCAGCACCCCCGGTGTCGCCCGAGGTCGCGCCGACGATGGTGGCGCGGGTGTTGCGGGTGGCCAGCACATGGTCCATCAGCCGCGCCAGCAGCTGCATCGCCACATCCTTGAAGGCGAGCGTCGAGCCGTGGAACAGCTCCATCACGAAGGCATTCGGCCCGGTCTGCACGATCGGCACTACGGCCGGGTGCCGGAAGGTCGCATAGGCCTCGTCGATCATGCCGCGCAGCGTCGCATCCTCGATCTCGCCATCGACGAACAGCTGGAGAATCCGAAACGCGACCTCCTGGTAGGAGAGGCCGCGCAAGTCCCGGATCTCGCGCTTCGACAGGGTCGGCCACGTCTCCGGCACATAGAGCCCGCCATCGCGCGCAAGGCCCGCCATCAGGGCATCGCTGAAACCGAGCGCAGGGGCCTCGCCCCGGGTCGAAACATACTTCACGTTCGTCATCCTCGTTTCGTGCCGCGCGGCGACGGTGTTCGGGCCTGAAGGTGAGCGCGGCACGTGACGCTCAAGTTCGGGCGGGGCTTACAAAAAAGATCGGAACACGCGCGAGTCCAATCGATTTTCCGGCGCGCCGCTGCTATAGACCATCGCCGCAGCACTGGAAAGCCTTGCCTTTCGGCAAGTGCCGCCGGGTCTGCGCAACGGCCGCTCGCAGTCGGGCGGTGGAAATTATGCCGTATGCGCCGGTCGAAACCGGCTATACAGGCAGCGACGGACACGCGCCGCGAGAGCGCGGGAAGAGCGACAGGGGGTCGGATCGAATGGTGGGTCATACAGTCAGCCGCATCGCGGCATTTGCGGGTCTCATGGCGCTTGCCGGCTGCAATACGCCGGACACGGGCGGCGCGATCGACGCGGGCGCCAGCGCGGCATCCGCCACGCCGGCCGTCATCCAGGCGAAGTGCCCGCAGATCGTCATGCGCGATGCGACGTCGGTCTACCGCACCTACGCCAAGGGCGCGAAGGACGACCCGTCGCAGATCATCTACCAGGCCTCGCTCGCCGACTCGACGCGCCAGTGCGTGCAGAGCGATACGACCCTGACGGTCAACGTCGTGGTGCAGGGCCGCGTCACCTCGGGTCCGGCCGGCGGCCCCGGCACGATCAACCTGCCCATCCGCGTCACCGCGAGCGACGAGAACAACACGCTGTTCTCCGAAGTGACCCAGCTGCCCGTCACCGTCCAGGCCGGCACCGGCGCCCAGCAGTTCATCTTCACCAAATCCGCCCCCATCAACGGCGGCGCCGGCGACTTCGCCAAGGTCTATGTCGGCTTCGACACGGCCCCGGCTGCGCCGAAGAAGCGGAAGTAATCAAACGTAGAAGGGCGCGGTCCTTTTAAAGACCGCGCTTCCTTGCATTCGCCCGTTTCGCTTGCTCCGCCGCTTTCGGCCCGCGATCCCGATCAGTCCCCAAGCTCCTCCGACCATTCCGCCAGCGCCTCGATGGTGGCGGGCAGGGCGGTCATACGGGAGATGACGGTTTCGGCGCCGGCTTCGGTCAGCGCGTCGGCATGCGAGGGGTAGCTGTGCGATGCGCCGGTGAAGCCGATGACGCGCATGCCGGCCGAGCGGGCGCCGTGGACGCCGTGCACCGAATCTTCCACCACGATCACCCGCGACGGGTCGATGCCCATCTGGGCTGCGCCATGCAGAAAGATATCCGGCTTCGGCTTCACCCGGTCGTCACCGAGGTCGCGCGCGGAAAAGACGTTGCGGCCGAAGACGTCCTTCAGGCCCACCTTGCCCAGCATCATCGCCAGCCGCTCCGATGTGGAATTCGAGCAGACGCATTTTTTCAGCCGGATCTGCGACAGCGCCGCCTTGACGCCCTCGATGATCTCGACGTCGTCCTTCAGCCGCTGTTCGAGAATCTCGGTATGGCGCGAGATGAGGCTCGCCGACAGCGGGATCGTCGCCTCGCGCTCGACGGCCAGGAGCGTGTTCTGCCACGTCATCCCGGCATAGCGCTCTGCCATCTCCTCCGTCGAAATCGGATACCCCGCTTCCGTCAGCAGCGCCGCCTCGACTTCGGATGCGATGATCTCTGAATCGACGAGCACGCCGTCGCAATCGAAAATGATGAGGTCGATACCGGACATGGGGAAAATCTCTGATGCATGGGAATGCCCGCGCTTTACACGAGGGGGCGGCGGGGGACAATGCGCTAACGATGGAAACTGGAGGGAGAGGCGCTGCGCCGAAGGCGACGAGCTTAAGGATACTGCTCCATGAGGGCCGAAACGGCACGCTCGAGCCGTGGAATTTCATCGATGATGACACCCCACAAAATTGTGTCCGAAAGCCCGTGATATTCGTGACGGATAACGTTTCCAATCGTCCTCACGCGCGGCCATGGGATCTCAGGCTGGGTTGCCCGCACATCCTCAGGGAGAGATCGGCTCGCCTCGGATATGATCTCGATGGCCCTTTGCAGCGCATGCCTGAGCATCCAGTCCGAACTGTAATCCTGTATCGTCTTACCGGCGACTGCTGCTTGAATTCCGATAATCGCAGCATTCATGTCATCGAGCGCGTGCCGGAAGTCACGCGCCACTAGAACACCCTGAGAGCAGAGGCTTCGATGTCTGCTTTCAACCTTGGGTGAAGTCCATCTCGGGTCGTTATATCGACCGTAGATTCCAAACGCTCTTCCAGCATCAGCTTTATGCCGATGAGATCGAATGCATTGAACCGACTGGCAGGGTCGTAGTCGATGAAAAGATCGATGTCACTCGACGCTTCAGCCTCGTCCCGTGCAACGGAGCCATAAACGTAAAGCGATGTGGCACCACGTGAGCGCACCGCCTCTGCGTCATCGCGGAGGCGCTCCATGACATGTCTTCGATCAAGGTGCTTTTTCATGAAAGCAAGCTTACCGTAAAACGCGCCTCTGTTCCATCCGTCGGTTTTTCGCGCAAGTTTTACGCCTCTTCAGCCTTTGGTAACCAAACTCGGTAACCATAGCAGCAGAATTTGTGTCCCAGAGTCAGCGTATCAGCGAGTAGTCATGGTGTCCCTGAAGTCTTCCGTCGTTTTGTCTGCTGAAATCTCCCCCGCTGCTTCGGGTGGGTGGCTCGACACCATCATCAAGGGCGATTGCGTTTCCGCCCTTGAAAAGCTGCCCGACAATTCGGTGGATGTCGTCTTCGCCGATCCGCCCTACAACCTGCAGCTCGGCGGTGCGCTGCACAGGCCGGATCAGTCGCTGGTCGATGCCGTCGATGACGCGTGGGACCAGTTCGCCTCCTTCGAGGCTTACGATGCCTTCACCCGCGCCTGGCTGCTGGCCTGCCGCCGCGTGCTGAAGCCCAACGGCACGCTGTGGGTCATCGGCTCCTACCACAACATCTTCCGCGTCGGCGCGATCCTGCAGGACCTGAATTTCTGGATCCTCAACGACATCGTCTGGCGCAAGACCAACCCGATGCCGAACTTCAAGGGGCGCCGGTTCCAGAACGCGCATGAGACGCTGATCTGGGCGAGCCCGAGCGCCAAGGGCAAGGGTTACACCTTCAACTACGACGCCCTGAAGGCGGCGAACGACGACGTTCAGATGCGCTCCGACTGGGTGTTCCCGATCTGCTCCGGCGGCGAGCGCCTGAAGGACGAGAACGGCGACAAGGTCCACCCGACCCAGAAGCCGGAAGCGCTGCTCGCCCGCATCATGATGGCCTCCACCCGGCCGGGCGATGTCGTGCTCGATCCGTTCTTCGGCTCGGGCACCACGGGCGCCGTCGCCAAGCGCCTCGGCCGCCATTATGTGGGCGTCGAGCGCGAGCAGACCTATATCGACGCGGCCCGTGCCCGCATCGAGGCGGTCGAGCCCTTGGGCGGTGCCACATTGTCGGTCATGACCGGCAAGCGCGCCGAGCCCCGCGTTGCCTTCAACGTGCTGGTGGAAAGCGGCCTCATCAAGCCCGGCGCCATCCTCACCGACGCCCGCCGCCGCCACAGCGCCATCGTGCGCGCCGACGGCACGCTGGCTTCAGGCGGAGAGGCCGGCTCCATCCACCGCCTTGGCGCCAAGGTGCAGGGCCTCGACGCCTGCAACGGCTGGACCTTCTGGCACTACGACGACGGCGGCGTGCTGCGGCCGATCGACGACCTGCGCACCGTTATTCGGGCGGATATGGCGCGGATGGGGTGAGGGTGTAAATCAACGCGTTAACGCCTGCGTCAGCCCCTCATCCGGCTGCCGCCACCTTCTCCCCGCCGAGCGGGGCGAAGGGACGTGTGGCACCGCTTCTACCCGATTTCAAAACAACGAGCAGGGCAAGTCCCCTCTCCCCGCGCGCGGGGAGAGGGTTAGGGTGAGGGGCAGCGACGGGGTGAAAGGGTGAGGCACTTCCACGCCGAGGGCGGTGGTGACCTGTCGTGTCCAAATGTCACCCACCCGCCAAAAATCCCCCCGCAATGTTTAAGAGAATTTAACCTCTCCGCCGCTAGTCTCATGCCTGCGATACCGCCGCGTGATCAACCACCGGCAGACCGCGATGCGGGCGGGGGTTCCGGGTGTTGCCGGAGCTTGGTGCCCTAAGACGAAGCGGGACTGCGATCTGTCGACGGGAAAGTCCGCCGACAGTCGTCTTTCCTCCGGTTTCGTACCTTCAGTCCCGGAGGAATCTGGAACGCCCGGCCGCTTGAAAAAGCGGCCGGGCGTTGCTGTTTTGCAGGCCTGTCAAAAGCATTCAGAGAATGAAATCGTCTGCATACATCTTGGTGACGCCCGACACGCTCACCTCGAAATCGGCGCGGCCGTCGCCATTGACGTCGCCGGAGAGGATGCCGTTCGAGAAGCGCAGTTCGCCGGCATGGCGGCTGAAACCGTCATTGCCGATATAGTCGAATGTCTGGTTGCCTCCGGAGCGCGTGTTGGCGTCGATGCCGGAGAGGTCGATAAGGTCGCCTTCACTGGCTGTGAAGTCGGCGATCACGTCGCGGCCGCTGCCGACCCGGCTGTCGATGAGCGTATCGAAGTAGAAGATGTCAGCACCCGTGCCGCCGTTCAGATAGTCCCTGCCGATGCCGCCGGTGAGGTCGTCGGCGCCCGAGCCGCCATAGAGGACGTCGTTGCCGGCGCCGCCATAGAGCCCGTCATTGCCTTCGAGGCCGTAGAGATTGTCGGCGCCGCCGAAGCCCTTCAGCACGTTGCGATCGGCAGAGCCGGTGATGTCGTCGGCGGAATTCGTGCCCGAGGCGTTCTCGATGTTGACGAGAACCTCGATCTGGTCGCTGTCGATCGTGGCGGTACCCTTGTCGAGGTCGATATCGACGCCCTTGCCGCGCTGCGAGGCATAGGCGTCCTGCAGCTCGTAGCTGATGGTGTCGATGCCCGTGCCGCCGTTGAAGCTGTTGTTGTAGCCGACGGAGCGGAAGGTGTCGTTGCCGCTGTCGCCCTTGTAGACGCTGGCTTCCGAATTGACCTGGAAGATATCATTGCCGTCGCCGCCGGAGACGACGTCATAGGCCTTGCCGTCGTCGGCGCGGATGTCGGCGATGTAGAGGTCGTTGCCGGTGCCGAGGAAGATGTCGTTGCCACCCTCGTAATAGTTCACCACCCGGTCGTTGCCCGAACCCGCATCCACATAATTGAAGCCGCCGAGGCTGTCGGTGCGGTTGAGGTTGATCGTATCGTTGCCGCCGTAACCGTAGATCGACACCTCGGACAGCTTGTTCTGGGTCAGGATGTCGTTCCTGTTGGTGCCGTAATAATTCGCCATGAATGCGTCCTCGCAGAATGATCGTTCAAGATGACACGCCCATCATGCGAGGAGCGGTGTGAATGCCGGCTGAACCGAATGTGGCTTTTCAGTGATATGAAAATCAGGCGCAAAGAGGGCGGCGTCAGACAGCCCGCCCTCAGACAGCCCGCCCTCAGACAGGCAGCCCGAGCTTTATCAGATCCGCCTTCAGCGTCCGGCCGTCGATGAACTGCACCGCCTGCCAGCCGGCCGCCCGCGCGCCCTCGACATTGGCAAGGCTGTCGTCGATGAACAGCGTGGCTGCGGGTTCAAGGTCGAACGCCGCCTGATGCGTCTCGTAAATCTCAAGGTCGGGCTTGATCTGCCGCTTCTCCCCGGACACGGTAACGCCGCGCGGCAGGTTGAGGAAGGCAAAGCGCGCCCGCGCCTCGGCAAAGGTGTCCTCCGCGAAATTGGTCAGCATCGTCACGTCGTAGCCCTTCGCCACGAGACCTTCGAGAAGGACGACACTCTCCTCATAGGCATGCGGCACCATCTCGCCCCAGTGGGTGCGGAAGGCGCGGATGTTCGCCTCCTGCTCGGGATACTGCGCGATGAGCAGGTCCTCGGCATCCGCCCAGCTGCGGCCGCGGTCCTGCTCCAGGTTCCATTCATGGGTGCAAACGGTCGCGAAGAAGGCCTTGCGCTCGGCCTCGTCGGGAATGAGCCGGCTGAACGGGATATTCGGATCGTAATGGATCAGCACCTTGCCGATGTCGAAAACATATGGCGGATGGGTGTCGTCGCGTCGGTCATGGGGCTCTCTCCTCTTAATGATCGATCCGGGGATTGGTCGTCTCCGGACGGTTCCTATCGCATGACGGCACGAGATTTATGACGTTTTTGCGAAACAGCCGGGCAGCGCCTTCTCGATCGCCTTCTTCATCACGGTGGGCAGCGCCTGCGCGGCGAGCGTTTCGCGCGGCTCCCACCAGCCATTCGCGACGATAGCGTCCCGTTCGACCTCGGCATGGCGCACAGCGAGGCGCAGCTCGAAATGGGTGAACACATGCACGATGCCGCCGCAGTCGCGCCAGAGGGGCGTGGTCTTCCCGGCAAAGGGTGGCGTCTGGTTCTGGCCGGGATCGGTCGTCCAGTCGGTGCCCGGCACCTCGGTCATGCCGCCGAGCAGCCCCTTGTCGCCCCGTTTGCAGAGGTAGACCGCACCCGCAGCATCGGTCGCGACATAGGCGGTGCCGTATCGCACCGGCTTTGCCTTCTTCGCCAGCTTCACCGGAAAGCGCTCGGGGTCGCCGGCCGCGAAGGCACGACAATCGGCATTGATCGGACAGAGCGCGCAAACCGGCCGGCGCGGCGTGCAGATGGTCGAGCCGAGATCCATCATGGCTTGCGCGAAATCGCCCGGCCGCTCAGTGGGGGTGAGGGCGGCAACCAGCCGGCGCATCTCGGGCCGCGCCGCCGGCACCGGCGTCTCCACCCGGTAGAGCCGCGAGATCACCCGCTCGACATTGCCGTCGAGCACGGCACTCTGCCGGTTGAAGGCGATGGCGGCGATGGCGGCGGCGGTATAGTCGCCGATGCCCGGCAGCGCCTTCAGGCCCTCCTCGGTATCGGGAAAGCGCCCGCCATGCTGGCTCGCCACCTCTTCGGCGCATTTCTTCAGGTTCCGGGCGCGGGCGTAATAGCCGAGCCCGGCCCAGGCCTTCATCACCTCTTCGGTATCGGCCGCCGCGAGATCGCCGACCGTCGGCCACAGGGTCAGGAACTTGGCGAAATAGGCTTTCACCGCCTGCACCGTCGTCTGCTGCAGCATCACTTCCGACAGCCAGATATGGTAGGGGTCTGGCCGCTTGCCGGCTTTCGCCATCGGCGGCGTGATGCGCCACGGCAGCACGCGGTGGCTGCGGTCGTACCAGTCGAGCAGCAGGGCTGCGGGAGATTGCGTCGAGAGAGAATCTGGCAGGGGCAGGGCCTCCGCCGTGGACTTGGAACGTTGCATCATGGTCCTCGGGCCCGACTTCCCCTATAGATCGTCGCAGGCAGCCTTGCCAAAGCCGGTATCGTTTCGAGCGTCATAGCCGAAATGGCGCCGGCGGGGTAGAGCCGCAACACCATCGCCACCCCCACTCAATGCCCAAGGGAGCAACCGCATGGCGCCTTCCAAGCCTTATACCCCGAGGGGCGCCCGTCAGATCAGCGAGGTCGCCAATGGCCTGCTCGATCCGGTTCTGGCCAAGCGCGCCGGCATCAGCACGCTGCTGCTCGGCTCCTGGGACGAGATCGCCGGCGAGGCCTTCGCCGATTGCACCCGTCCGGAAAAGATCGCCTGGCCGCGCCGCGTCTCCGAAATGGCGGGCGAAAGCCGCCACCAGCCGGGCGTCCTCACCATCGCCTGCGACGGCGCCCGCGCGCTGTTCCTCGCCCATACCGAGGGCGAACTCGTCCAGCGCATCAACGGCTTCTTCGGCTTCCCCGCCATCGACCGCGTCCGCATCGTCCAGAAACCCGTCACCCCCACAACCCGCACCCGCCGCCGCCCACGCCCCCTGACCGGCCAACCCGCCCGGCATCTGGAAGCCCTGACCGCCGAGATCGAGGACGAGGGCCTGAAGGCGGCGCTGACGCGGCTGGGAACGGCGGTGCTGGGGCAGAAGCGGTAGGGGGATGGAGTTTGGGAGAAGAAAACCCTCTCTGGCCTGCCGGCCATCTCCCCCACAAGGGGGGAGAAGACGTGCGGCACGCGCTCGCTTCTTCTGAAATCTCGTAATCTGGGCGAGCGGCCCACCTCGGGTCTTCTCCCCCCCTTGTGGGGGAGATGGCTGGCAAGCCAGAGAGGGCCTTCCTTCAAAACCACATCCACCAACGCTGCCAATGATGTCTTTCCCACCACCATCCACCCCCCACGCCACAAATGCCTCACAATTCTTTGAACGATGAGCCATGGGGCCCCCTTGTCCGGTCCCGACGGGCGCGATATCGCAAAGGTCCCGTCTCCGCTTGAACAGGTGAACCATGTCCCTTTCCGAAATGACCTTGCTGAAACGCCTTTCGAGCGGTGTGGCCATCGCCACGCTGGCGCTCGCGCTTGTCGCCTGCAGCGACGAGAAGAAGGAGACGGCGAATGCGGCGGCTCCTGTCGAAACGGTCGATACCGCGACCAAGACGGAGATGAAGCCCGCGGATACGATGACGACGTCGTCGACCAGCGCCACTCCCGCAACGACTCCGGCTGCTGGCCAGACCCAGATGGCTCAGGCGGCAGCGCCCGCTGCATCTCCGGCGGCGGCAGAGCTGCCCCAGGCCGAGGGCGAGATCGAGCTTTCCAAGCTGATGGAACCCGGCGCGCTGCCGGAAATGGCCATCGGCAAGGCCGATGCGCCGGTCACGGTCGTCGAATACATGTCGATGACCTGCCCGCATTGCGCCAATTTCCACAACAAGACCTTCGACGCCATCAAGGCGAAGTATGTGGAATCGGGCAAGGTGCGCTTCGTGCTGCGCGAGTTCCCGTTCGATCCGCGTGCCGCTGCCGCCTTCATGCTGGCGCGCTGCGCGCCGGAAGGCCAGTATTTCCCGATGGTTTCCATGCTCTTCAAGCAGCAGGAACAGTGGGCCGCCGCCCAGAACGGCCGCGATGCGCTGCTGCAGATGTCCAAGCTTGCCGGTTTCTCACAGGAGAGCTTCGAGACCTGCTTGACGAACCAGAAGCTTCTGGATGATGTGAACGCCGTGATGCAGAAGGGCATGAAGGAGTACAAGGTTGCTTCGACGCCGACCTTCTTCATCAACGGCAAGCGCTATTCCGGAGACATGTCGGTTGACACCATGTCGGCCCTTATCGACCCTCTGCTCTAAGTCGCGACGGATTGCGGCACGGGAAACCGTGCCGTTTTTCCCAACGATGCCGTTCCCGGTCATGACGGGCACGCCGTCATGAAATTCACCAAACTGCGCGTGGTCGGCTTCAAATCCTTCGTGGAGCCGTCCGAGTTCGTCATCGAGCGCGGGTTGACCGGTGTGGTCGGCCCGAACGGCTGCGGCAAATCGAACCTCGTCGAAGCGCTTCGCTGGGTGATGGGCGAGAATTCCTATAAGAACATGCGCGCGTCCGGTATGGACGACGTGATCTTCTCCGGCTCGGGCAAGCGCCCGGCGCGCAACACGGCCGAGGTCGGCCTCTATCTCGACAACACCGACCGCACCGCGCCCGCCGCTTTCAACGACAGCGACGAAATTCAGGTCACGCGCCGCATCGAGCGCGAAAACGGCTCCGTCTACCGCATCAACGGCCGCGAGGCTCGCGCCAAGGATGTGCAGCTGCTCTTTGCGGATGCCTCGACCGGTGCCCGCTCGCCCTCTATGGTCGGGCAGGGCCGCATCGGCGAGCTGATCGCCGCAAAGCCGCAGGCCCGCCGGCAACTGCTCGAAGAAGCCGCCGGCATTTCCGGCCTCCACTCCCGCCGCCACGAGGCGGAGCTGCGCCTGCGCGGTGCCGAAACCAACCTCGAGCGGCTGGACGAGGTGACGGGCGAGCTGGAAAACCGCATCGAAAGCCTCAAGCGCCAGTCGCGGCAGGCCAATCGCTTCAAGATGCTCTCGGCCGAGATCCGCGCCCATGAAGCCATGCTCTTCCACATCCGCTGGGTGCAGGCCAAGCAGGCCGAGGCGGAAGCCGAAAGCCTGCTGAACCAGGCGACCTCGCTGGTGGCCGAAAAGGCGCAGGCGCAAATGGAGGCGGCGAAGAACCAGGCGATATCAAGCCTGAAGCTGCCGGAACTGCGCGAGGAGGAGGCCCGCACCGCCGCCGGCCTCCAGCGGCTGCAGATCGCCCGCACCCAGCTCGACGAGGATATGAGCCGCACGCTGCGCCGCCGCGACGAGCTGCAGCGCCGCCTGACGCAGCTGGGCGAAGACATCGCCCGCGAGGAGCGGCTGGCGCTGGAAAATGCCGGCGCGATGGCGCGGCTGGAGGAGGAAGCCGAAGCCCTGCAGGAAGACGCCGAAGATGCCGGCGAGCGGGCGGAGGAGGCGCGCGAGCGCCTTGCAGATGCGCAGGACGTGCTGGCCGCGAGCGAACGGACACTCTCCACGCTGACGGCCGAACGCGCCGAAGCGCAGGCATCCCGCGGCCAGCTGGAGCGCACCATCCGCGATCTCGGCGACCGCCGCATGCGCCTCTCCCGCCAGATGTCCGATCAGGCCAGCGAGATCGACACGCTCGACCGCGAGATTGCCGCGCTCGAAGCCCCCGATATCCGCCGCGAAGCCGTGGAAGTGGCAGAAGCCGACATCGAGGCGCGGACAGAGGCCGTTGCCGAGGCCGAGGACGCGCTGGGCGAGGCGCGGGCCCGCGAGGCCGAGGCCCGTGGCCCGCTGGAGGCCGCGCGGGCGCGGCTGAGTGCGGCGGAAACCGAAGCGCGCACCATCCGCCGTCTGCTCGAAGCTGCAACCCTTGCAGGTGGGGCGAGCCCCGTGGTCGATGCCATCACCGTCGAGCGCGGTTTCGAGGCGCTGCTGGGTGCGGCCCTCGGCGACGATCTCGAATCGCCGCTCGACCCGTCCGCTCCCGTGCACTGGCGCGATCCCGGATTGGGGGATGCCGATCCTGCTTTGCCCACAGGCGTCGCCCCGCTGATCAATCATATGACAGTGCCGGATGCCCTCAAGCGCAGCCTGTCGCAGGTCGGCATCGTCGCGGATGATACCGAGGCGGCGCGGCTGCTCCCGGTGCTTAACCCCGGGCAGCGGCTCGTGACCCGGTCCGGCGCGCTCTGGCGCTGGGATGGCCATGTCACCGGAGCCGACGCCCCGAGTGCCGCCACCCTGAGGCTGGAGAACCGCAACCGCCTGAGCGAACTGGACGCCGAGATTGTGGAGGCCGCCGACGGTCTGGAGCTTTGCGAACGCGCCCTGAAGGCGGCGACGGATGCGATCCGCGCGGGCGACGATGCCGTGCGGATGACGCGCGAGGCGGAACGGCAGGCGATCCGCCGCCTGTCGGAGGCGCGCGATGCGCTGGCCTCGGCCGAGCGCGCCCAGGGCGATCTCGCCCGGCGTCGTGCGGTGCTGACGGAGACCGCCGCCCGCATCGCGGAGAGCCACGAGGAGGCGGTGGCCACGCTGGAGGATGCCGTCGCAGCGCTCGAGGACGCCCCCGACATGGCCGGCCTCGACCAGCGCCTCGCCGCGCAAGGCGCAGCCGTTGCGACCGACCGAGCGGCGCTCGCCGAGGCCCGCGCTCTCTCGGATGGCCTCAACCGCGAGACCGAAGCGCGCGAGCGCCGTCTGCGGGCGATCGCCGCCGAGCGCCAGACATGGGCGAGCCGGGCGGCCAGCGCCGACGACCATATCGCCACGTTGCGCGACCGCGAGGCGGAAGCGCGTGACGAGATCGAGGCCATTCTCGACGCGCCCGACGAATTCGACGAGAAGCGCCGCGCGCTGATGAGCGCCCTCTCGGACATGGAAGCGGCCCGCCGCGCGGCGGCTGACCGGCTGGTCGAGGCCGAAACCCGCCAGCGGGATGCCGATCGCCTTGCCGCGACCGCTCTCTCCGAACTGGCGGAAACCCGCGAGAAGCGCGGCCGCGCTGAGGAACGGCTGATGTCGGCGCGTGAAAAGCGCGTCGAGGTGGAGGCCGCGATCCGCCAGGCTCTGTCCATCGGCCCCCAGGATGTGCTGCGCCTCACCGGCCGCGCGGTCGATGCCCTGCCGTCCGATCCGCGCACCGTGGAGCGCGATCTCGAACGCCTGAAGATCGAGCGCGAGCGACTGGGCGCCGTCAACCTGCGCGCGGAGGAAGAGCAGACGGAACTTGCGGACCGGCTCGCGGCGCTGCTCAAGGAGCGCGAGGACGTGATCGACGCCATTCGCAAGCTGCGCAGCGCCATCCAGAACCTCAACCGCGAGGGCCGCGAGCGCTTGCTGGCGGCGTTCGACATCGTCAACGCCCAGTTCCAGCGCCTCTTCACCCACCTTTTCGGTGGCGGCACGGCCGAGTTGCAGCTGATCGAGAGCGACGACCCGCTGGATGCCGGCCTCGAAATCCTCGCCCGCCCGCCGGGCAAGAAGCCGCAGACCATGACGCTGCTGTCGGGCGGCGAGCAGGCCCTGACCGCCATGGCCCTGATTTTCGCCGTCTTCCTCACCAATCCCGCGCCCATCTGCGTGCTGGACGAGGTGGACGCGCCCCTCGACGACCACAATGTCGAGCGCTACTGCAACCTCATGGATGAAATGGCCGCCTCCACGGAGACCCGCTTCGTCATCATCACCCACAACCCCATCACCATGGCCCGCATGAACCGCCTCTTCGGCGTGACCATGGCGGAGCAGGGGGTGAGCCAGCTGGTGTCGGTGGATCTGCAGACGGCGGAGCAGTTGCGGGAGGCGGTTTGAGAGCCGTGTTCCGCCGAGCCTTTGCGCGAGGCGCGGAGGAAGCCGGTCGGGCCAGGGCTACCGCCCTGTCCGGCTCCTGCAGCATCAAGCTGCGGGTTTGAGTGTGGAGCGTGTCGTTCTCGCAGCCGACATCGTCGAGACAATGAGGACGAGAACAAGGAGGCCTAAGGTCACCATCGATGCGGCACCACGGGGAAGGTTCATTCCGCCCTTTTCGATGGGCTTGGTCAGAAGATCGCCGAACGTCGCACCGAACGGACGCGTGAAGATGAAGGCGATCCAGAACAGAAGAATGTGATTGAGACGCGTCATGTAGTGGCAGGCAACCACCGCGCCGATGATCGCTGCCGTGACAAGTGCGCCCTGAAAGTAGCTGAGTTCGAGATTGTCGGTCAGAAAATCACCGAACGCGGTTCCGAGACTGTTGGAGAACACCACCGCGACCCAGAACAGAATTTCCACGTCCCGACGCAGTATGGGGTATACTGAGAGGTTGCGGGCGCGGGAGTACCAGATCCCAAGGCTCACGATCAGGCCGGTAACGAGCAGTGCGGAACCCCAAGCGTAGCCCAGTCCGAACGACCGGTCCATCATGTCCGAAATCTCCGTGCCGGCAGTCGTGGTCGCGACAATGGCGAGCCAGAAGAGCGCGGGATTGTAGCGGGGAGCGCGGATCTGAACGAACAATATGACGGCGAGAGCTGTGAAGGTGATGCCGAACCCGATGTAATATCCGAGGTTCAGCGTCATCGACAGAAAGTCGCCCGCGGTCTCTCCAAGTGTGGTTGCCAGAATTTTCATAATCCAGAACGCCAGGGTTACGGCGGCGACTTTGCCGATTATGCGGATTTTGGATGGTACGCGATCGATGCTGTTGTGCATGGTCTGTCTCGTCGTTGGAGAGAGTGAGATGGATCGCAGTCGGATATGGTTCTGAAGCCGGCCCCGCAGGCCCCTTGTCGAACACGGCCTTCCGCCCGGTCATGAAAGCAAAGGGATGCGAGCACCGTCATGGTGCTGCGACGTCGGGCGCGGGCTTTGGCAGATGACGTCAGTCGTTAGCCCTGTGTGGCGCCCCACCCGGATCGTGCAATCCCTGCGCACTTCCCGTTCATAGGCGAAATGCCTGTCGATCCGCCGTCAGGCGCACATTTCTCCAAGGGACACGCCACCGAGACCCGCTTCGTCATCATCACCCACAACCCCATCACCATGGCCCGCATGAACCGCCTCTTCGGCGTCACCATGGCGGAGCAGGGGGTGAGCCAGCTTGTGTCGGTGGATCTGCAGACGGCGGAGCAGTTGCGGGAGGCGGTGTGAGGGGGCTGGGAAGCCGTTGGCAATCCCGAACGTCCTTGCTATTCTTGGCGATACGCGCTCTCTGAAGGAGATTGTCCATGCCCACGCGCAATGTCGTCTTGACCGAACACCACGCGACCGTCATCGATCGCCTCGTGACGTCAGGGCGCTACGAGAGTGCGAGCGACGTGCTGCGGGAAGGTCTTCGCCTTGTCGAACGCAACGAGCATCTGGATGCCGTCAAGCTCGACGCCTTGCGCGACGCTGCCAAGGTCGGCTTCGACGATCTCGATGACGGGCGGTTCACGGACATTCGGGACGAGGTGCTCGATGATGTCATCGGCGATCTTGGGCGTCGGGCTGAAACATCTCGATCTTGATGGTCGGACGTCATGTTCCGCCTCTCTGCAGCAGCAGAAGCCGACATTGTCGATATCCTCGCGTGGACCCATGGTCATTTCGGGACCAAGGCCCGTTTGCGCTATGAACGCCTGATCGCAACCGCTCTCCGAAACGTCGCCATCGATCCCCACCGGCTTGGATGTATCAAGCGCCCGGAACTGGGTCAGGGCGTCCGCAGCTATCACCTCCGCCACTGTCGCGATCAGGCACGTCACCCCCGGCCTGCCCCTCATCTGCCTGCCGGCATCTTCTCCCCGCCGGGCGGGGAGAAGAGGACTCGTTGAGCCGCCATTCCATCAATGTTTCCAAGTAAGATCGAGCGGCCCGCTTCATCGCTCTTCTCCCCGCAGGCGGGGAGAAGATGCCGGCAGGCAGATGAGGGGCAGATGTTGGAACTCTACCGAACCGACAGCAAGTTCTCGCCCCACCACCCACCCACCCCGCAATAATTTTGCTGCAATGCAACAATAATCCCGCATCCGCAGCATTCCTAATCGGGGGCTGATGTTGTAGCGTGAAGGGGGAGACGAGGCGGGGCGGATCGGAGGTTGCGGGAATGCGGCATGCGGACGGCTTGGGCCTCAGGGTGGAGACGGACATGAAGAAGTGGGTTTACACCTTCGGCGGGGGCAAGGCCGAGGGGCGGGCGCTGGATCACGACCTTCTGGGTGGCAAGGGCGCCAATCTTGCGGAAATGTGCAGCCTTGGCCTGCCGGTGCCGCCGGGCCTCACCATCGTCACGCGCGCCTGTGCGCTCTATTCCGAAAACGGCCACTCTATTCCCGATAGTCTGAAGATCGAGGTGCTCGCCGGCATTTCCATCGTCGAAGGCATGGCCGGCCGCCGCTTCGGCGATGCGGAACGGCCGCTGCTCCTGTCGGTGCGCTCCGGCGCGCGCGCCTCGATGCCCGGCATGATGGATACGGTGCTCAATCTCGGCCTCAACGACGAGACGGTCGAGGCGCTGGCGCGCGACAGCGGCGATGCCCGCTTTGCCTGGGACAGCTATCGCCGTTTCATCCAGATGTATGGCGACGTCGTCATGGGCCTCGACCACGAGGTCTTCGCCGAGCTTCTGGAAGACGAGAAGGGCCGGATCGGCAAGGAGCAGGAGACCGAGTTCACGGTCGACGAATGGCGCCGGCTGGTCGATCGCTACAAGGAGGTCATCGGGGAGGAAACGGGCGAGGGGTTCCCGCAGGATCCCGCGGTTCAGCTCTGGGGCGCCATCGGCGCGGTCTTTGCCAGCTGGATGAACCCGCGCGCCGTCACCTATCGCCACCTCCACGACATCCCGGCCGATTGGGGCACGGCGGTCAACGTCCAGACCATGGTGTTCGGCAATCTCGGCAATGATTCCGCCACCGGCGTCGCCTTCACGCGCAATCCTTCGACCGGCGAAAAGGCCCTCTACGGCGAGTTCCTGGTCAATGCGCAGGGCGAGGACGTGGTCGCCGGCATCCGCACGCCGCAAAACATCACCGAAATCGCCCGCATCGCCTCCGGCTCCGACCGGCCCTCGCTCGAAAAGGTGATGCCGGACGCGTTTGCGGACCTCTGTGCCATCTGCGACCGGCTGGAAGCGCATTACCGTGACATGCAGGACATCGAGTTCACCATCGAGCAGGGCAAGCTGTGGATGCTGCAGACCCGCTCGGGCAAGCGCACGGCGCGCGCGGCGATGAAGGTCGCGGTCGATATGGCCGACGAACGGCTGATCTCGCGGGAGGAGGCGGTGACCCGCATCGATCCCGCAGCGCTCGACCAGCTGCTGCACCCGACCATCGATCCGTCCGCCCGCCGCGACATCATCGGCGCCGGCCTGCCGGCATCGCCGGGGGCGGCAACCGGCGAGATCGTCTTCACCTCGGAAGAGGCCGTGCAGGCCAAGAAGGAGGGCCGCGCCGTCATTCTGGTGCGGGTCGAGACGAGCCCGGAGGACATTCACGGCATGCACGCGGCCGAAGGAATCCTGACGACGCGCGGCGGCATGACGAGCCACGCCGCCGTCGTCGCGCGCGGCATGGGCATCCCCTGCGTCTCTGGCGCCGGCAGCATCCGCGTCGATCTGCGCAACGAAAAGCTCATCGCCGCCGGTGCCACCTTCGCCCGGGGCGACGTCATCACCATCGACGGCTCCTCGGGACAAGTGCTCAAGGGCCGCGTCTCCATGGTCCAGCCGGAACTCTCCGGCGATTTCGGCCGCATCATGGAATGGGCCGACGCCAGCCGGCGCATGACCGTACGCACCAATGCCGACACGCCCGCCGACGCCCGTGCCGCGCGCTCCTTCGGTGCGGAGGGCATCGGCCTCTGCCGCACCGAGCACATGTTCTTCGAGGGCGAGCGCATCAATGTCATGCGCGAGATGATTCTCGCCGCCGACGAGGCCGGCCGGCGCGTGTCGCTCGCAAAACTCCTGCCGATGCAGCGAGCCGATTTCACGGAACTTTTCTCCATCATGCACGGTCTGCCGGTGACCATTCGCCTGCTCGATCCGCCGCTGCACGAGTTTCTGCCGAAGACCGACGAGGAGATCGCCGACGTCGCCGCAGCACTCGGCATGAAGCCGCTGGAGCTGCGCCAGCGCGTGGATGCGCTGCACGAGTTCAACCCCATGCTCGGCCATCGCGGCTGCCGGCTGGCCATTTCCTATCCCGAGATCGTGGAAATGCAGGCCCGTGCGATCTTCGAAGCCGCGGTGCTGGCGGCCCATGAGACCGGCGCGCCCGTGGTGCCGGAAATCATGGTGCCGCTGGTGGGGCTGAAGGCCGAACTCGATTACGTCAAGGCCCGCATCGATGCGGTCGCCGCCGATATCCTTAATGAGGCCGGTGTCGGCATCGAATATCTCGTGGGAACCATGATCGAACTGCCACGCGCGGCCCTTCGCGCCCATGTCATCGCCGAGTCCGCCGACTTCTTTTCCTTCGGCACAAACGACCTGACGCAGACAACCTTCGGTATATCGCGTGACGATGCCGCGCAGTTCCTCAACACCTACCGCATGAAGGGCATCATCGACCGCGACCCCTTCGTGTCGATCGATTATGACGGCGTCGGCGAACTCATCCAGATCGCCGCCGAGCGCGGGCGTCGCACGAAGAACGGCCTGAAACTCGGCATCTGCGGCGAGCATGGCGGCGATCCCGCCTCCATCCGTTTTTGTGAGGAAACGGGCTTGGACTACGTCTCCTGCTCGCCGTTTCGCGTTCCCATCGCCCGTCTCGCCGCCGCGCAGGCGGCCATCAACGGCAAGATTTCGGGGGTCTGATCTCTGGAATACAACCCCATTTTTGGTGCGCGCACGCGCGTCATTCATGACCGCTTAAAGGTTCATCAGTAAGGAATTAAGCAGACAGAGCTCAAGGACAGAACGGATGAATCAGGGAAAGCGCGGCGCACGATCGCTCTACTGCAAGTGGCGCAACACCTCCCTCGTCGTCGGGGCAGCCCTCATCTGCATGGCAGTCTGGATCGTCGCGCCATCGGTGACGGCCTATGTCGATTCGGAGAGAAGCCTGGTCTCCGTCCAGGAGTATGAAGCGCTGCTGATTGCGTCGCGCGCGCTGTCGGCCGAGCGTGGGCCGTCCAATGTTCTCATGTCGGTCGAGGTCGGCGCCGATCCCTCGGCCGTAACCCGCCTGAAGGAAGCCCGCCGCGCAACCGATATGGCCCTGTCGGTGGTGGACCGGACGCGGAACCTACCGCTTGCGCCGGGCATCGTCCGCAGCCTGCGCGAGGCACTGGGCCTTGCCCGCGCCCGCATCGACGGCATTGCGCAGACGCCGTACGCGGAGCGCACCCTCGCTATGCTGACCGAGGCGATCGCCGCCATGTTCGGGATCGCGGACGAGATCCAGCCGACCGTCGAGCTGGCGGCGGAAACGCTGGAAAAGAGGAACCCGGCTTTGGCCGGCAGCGTGTTCACCGCCCTTGTCGTGACCAATCTGCGGGAGCAGGCCGGCCGGCTGGCGAGCTATGTCGTGCCCAGCGTATCCCGCGCGCTTCCGCTTTCGCCCATTGCTGCCGGCAGGATCGACCGCACGCAGGGCCGTATCGACCAGCTGATGCAGACGCTCGGTGTGCGTCTCGACGTGTCGGATGCAGGCCTGCGCGCGCTGATGGGCGAGGTCCGCCGCCTCTTCATCGGGCGGGGCGTCCGCCTCATCGAAAAGCTGACCTTGGAGGGACGCGCCGGCGGGCACTACAGTGTTGCCCCCGCCGGGCTGACCGGCCTCTACGTCCCCACGCTCGTTCCGCTCGAAGACCTGCGCAAGGCGGCCATCCACCAGATGGTGACCGATATCGTCCGCAGCCGCGATATCGCCTTTGTCCGGCTCATCGGCATGGGCGCGGGAACCGTGCTGCTTCTGACGCTGCTGGTCGCGGTTATGCGGCGCATGTTTCTCTCGGTGCTTCGCCCGCTGCTGACGGCCCATGAGATGATCGTCGGCCTCGCCGAGGAAAAGCCGGTCGGACGCCCGGGTTTCGACGCGGACACGCGCGAACTCAACGATCTGTTCGACGCGATTGCCCGGCTGGAAGGGCAGCTTGCCGAACGGCGCGAGCTGACCGAGCGACTGCGCGTCCGGGCGGAAACCGATCCGCTGACGGGCCTTCTCAATCGCGCCCGGTTTCTCGGCCTCGGCGATACACGGTTCGCCGCCGCTATGGGCGACACTGCCCGGGGCGACACGACAGAGGCGGACACGCTTGAGACCCAGAGCCGCATCGGCGTGCTCTATATCGATCTCGACGGATTCAAAACCGTCAACGATACGCTCGGGCACTTCGCGGGTGACCAGCTACTGCGCGACATCGCCGTCCGTCTTGCGAATGCCGTAGGCCCGGAAAGCCTGCTCGCGCGTCTGGGCGGCGACGAATTTGCCATCTGCACCGGCGTGCCGAATGCAGCCGGGCTCGAAGCCTTCGCACGCCATATCCTCCTCCAGTTCAACAGGCCGATTGATATCAACGGCATACCCATCCGGGTCGGCGCGAGCATCGGGCTCGCCCTGATGACGGATGGCGAAGGGAGGGAAGCGGGAGCTTCGTCTTTCTCGCAGCTCTGCTGCAATGCAGACATCGCGCTTTATGACGCCAAGCGAGGCGGCCGGAATACCTACCGCATCTTCGGCAGCGCATTGGAAAGGCCCATGCCCGAACGCCGGGCGCTGGCGGGCTAAAGCTACATCCGCTGGAACACATCCACGAAGGCCTGCGCGAAACTGGCAAGGCCCATGGTGCGCTCGTTCGGCTTCTCGATCCGGATCGAGGTGCCGTCGGCTTCCAGACAGGCGAAGATCGTCTCGCTGCCCGTGCCGCTGTCGCGCGGGATCCGCAGGACGGCGATCCGCTCGCAATTGTCGACGAGGCCCGAGGCGGGGAGATCGAACAGGAACGCCCCCTTGAGGTCGGCCGCAGCGGCGCGCACCCTGTCGGAAAAGTCGTCGCCATCCGGTGCCGTGCCGTCGAGCGACAGTTCCAGCTCCAGCATTTCCATCGTGAATTCGAGCTCGCTGCCCTCCGGCGTGGGCGGAGTGGCCTGGGTTTCGATATCGTGAGAACGCATGGTCGTCATCCCTTCGCAACCGGCCCAATCCGGTGGAATAGAGCCCAGCCGTGGTCTTGCAGGCCCAAGTTCATCGATAATCTTGTTAACAAGAATGGCAATTCCGTGGCAACGCGTCTCCCGGTTGCGGAAGATCATGAAGCGCTTACCAACGCCGCATGCCCGGAAAGGTTCCGGATGTCGCGAGCGGGAAGGGCAGGGGCTTGCCCAAACACACCGTCCTCTGTTGCGTCATGGGCGGAATCAGCCTTGGATAAGAAATGACAGGTCTCGATGAGAGCAACCGCGCGGGCCAAGTGCCATCGGGTTTTCGGCGATGGCATGTTGCCCATGCGACGCTTTCCGGCAGGTTTTTATCGGCGAGACTTGGTGTAAGAGACTGTTTGAAGAGCCGCCTCTCCGCCGCCGGGTTTCCTGACAGGCTCAAGGGACGGGGTAACGGCGCATCGGCCGGACAAAGGCAGAGACAGAGGTTCGGCCGACAATGATCACCTATGAGCGCCCGATATCCTACGCCGCCCGCTGGGCGCGCCATGTCGCGCGGCTGGCCTTCGTCGTCTTCGTCCTGTCGCTTGCAGCCCATCGCTTCGGCTCGCTCTCCAGCACGCTCTTCGTGACGCTCGCCCTCGTCAGTGCCGGGCTGGCGCTGGTGGCCGTCCTCCTCTCCGTCGTCGGCTTCGTCCGCTTGTGGCAGGTGGCTGCGGTCGGCGGCATCGCCTCCACCATGGCCTTGCTCTATGCGTCTCTTCCGCTGGCCGCCGCCGGGCTCGTTCTCTCGCAGGTGATGGCGAAGCCCGCGATCACCGATGTCTCCACCGACCTCGCAACGCCGCCGCCCTTCATCCGCGACCGTCCGATCGAGACGGGCTGGCTGACCCCGGCAGCCCCCGTCGTTGCCGACCGGCAGGCCCAGGCGCGCGCCTATCCCGCCCTCACGGGGCGTCGCTACGACGGCGCGCTCGACCGGGTGTTGACCGGCGTGCGCATAGTGGCCGACCAGTCGGGCATCGCCATCGTCGCGGAAGAGGGCCTTGAGAATGCCGAGCCGGATTTCGAGGATCTCGCTTTGCGGGCGGAGCCCCCGGCCGACGCATTGCGCGATGCGCCCGGCAAGGCCACCGATAAGGCCACCGACAAGGCCACAAGTAAGGCTGTGGGCAAAACGGCGACGGGAAGAGGTGGGCGCAACGTCCCCGCCGCACGGGATCCGGGACCGGTTCCCATTCCGCTCTCGCGACCGAAGCAGGATGCGGGCCCCCTGCCGCCCGGCCGAAAAGCCGGTGACATCCTCCTGCAGGGCGAAAGCCGCAGCCGCATCGCCGGCTTCCGTTTCGACCTCGTCATCCGTCTTCGCGAGGAATCCGAGACCACCTTCGTCGACATCCGCGTCGCCTCCCGCCTCGGCCACCACGATCTCGGCCTCGACGCCGCCACGGCCGAACGCTTCCTCCACGCGCTCGACGCGGAGCTGCTGGGGATCGCAGGGGACTGAAGCACGATTATGTCCGCCCGACGGTCGGCGAAACGCCGCCGTTGGTTTGGCGGAGATTTCATACGGTTTCCGGTTAATCAGATCGGAAGCCGTATTCCGTCCATTGAAAATCCGGCCCTCCGGCCAGAGATTTTCGATGGTTCTTGTTTACGGTTCGCGGAACGCGATCAGCCGGAAACCGTATCACGAGCGGCAACCCCAACTTCCGTCATTCCGGCTTTGAGCCGGAAACCAGCGACCTGACGTCCGTCAGGTCAAGAAGCATCTTTGCTGACCAGGAACGTGCGCTGGATGGCCTCCGTATCACGTTGGGAATAACGGGGAGGCGGAGAGCCCGGCCTTCAATCCCCCGCCAGCCGATAGTGCCCCATCAGCGCGGGCGGCCCGTCGGTCATCACGAGGCCTCGCTCCACCAGATCCTCCAGATGTGCCAGCACGGAGAGGGCCGCCGCCCCGTGCAGCCGGGGATCGGTGGAGGCATAGAGCGCCTGCACGATCTCGGAAATCCCAGAGTCGCCGCGGCGGATGCGCTCCAGCACGCCACGCTCGCGCATGCGCCGGTGGGCGCGCAGGCCCCGCAGGAATTTCGCAGGCTCCGTCACCGGACCGCCATGGCCCGGCAGATAGAGCCGGTCGTCGCGTGCCAGCATCTTGTCGAGCGAGGCCATGTAGTCGCGCATCGCGCCATCCGGGGGCGCGACGATGCTCGTCGCCCAGGCCATCACATGATCGGCGGAAAAGACGATGCCGGTGCCATTCAGCGCGAAGGAGAGATGGTTCGCCGTATGGCCCGGTGTGGCGAGCGCCGTCAGCGCCCAGCCGTCGCCCTCGACGGTCGCGCCGTCGGCAAGCGCCAGATCGGGCACGAAATCCATGTCGGCGCTTTCCGAAAACGGATTGACCTCGCCATCGTGAAGCGTCCGGGACGGCCGATGCGGACCTTCCGCCGCGATCACCCCACCCACCTTTTCCTGCAGAACCCGGGCCAGCGGCGCGTGATCGCGATGCGTATGGCTGACGAGAATATGGCTGACCGGCCGCCCGTCGATCGCCCGCAGGAGGGCGGCCAGATGCGCATCGTCCAGCGGACCGGGATCGATCACCGCCAGCGTGCGCTCCCCCACGATATAGCTGTTCGTGCCGTGAAAGGTGAACGGCCCGGGGTTGTTCACCGTCAACCGCCGCACGCCATCGGCAACGGCGATGGCCTGCCCGTGCGCAGGCTCGAAAGCGCGCTCGAAGTGCGGCTCTTCCTCGGTCTCCAAGGGTGCGCCGCTCATGTCCGTGCGATCTCGATGAAGCGCATGGGTGCAGTGCCGGCATCAACGATAGTGTGCTCCACCCCTGCATCGTCGCCGATCCCCGTCGGCCGCGCCGGCATCCGAGCCCGAAATCCCACCATCCGTCTCTCCTTGCGAAGACGCCCGCACTGCGCGGGCGCTTCAAGGCCGACCCTAGCCCAAAAATTCCCGAACCGAAATCGCCGCCCGCGTAAACGGAACGCCCGGTCAAACATGGCTCCCCGTCCAACGTCCCCCGCAAGACAAACTTACGCCCGGCCAAACTTACCCGTTGTCCCCGCCCTCACGCTTTGCTATCAGCCCAACACCCGGACATCACCGCACCCGGGCCGGCAATGGGGCGTCGCCAAGCGGTAAGGCACCGGTTTTTGGTACCGGCATTCCCAGGTTCGAATCCTGGCGCCCCAGCCACTCATATCTTGAATCATACAGTCCAGCGTCAGGCCGCGAGTTTTAGCTCCCTTTAACCCTTACGGTTTCGACAAACGGCGCTTCCAGTCTGACGACAGATTGCCGCGATACGTAAGACGTCCACACTGCGCGACTCCTGTTCGTGTGGCCGGTGTGATGATGATCGATGGGAATGGTGCGTTATGAGCAGGCTTCTTTTCTCGCTTCCGGTTCACGAGCGGCCCGACATCGTTCTCGAGCAGATCAGGAATATCGATTATTTCTGCCCCGGCTCGGTCATCTGCCTGCATGTCTCTGCCGGTGCTTTGGCGGAGAAGGAGGCGTTTCGGGCGCTGTGCGCGGCGGAGAACGTTCTGGTCAATCCGAACTCCTACGAAACGCAGTGGTCGGCCGGGATCATGCACACCCATGTCAGCAACTTTCTCCATGCGACGGAGATGAATGTCGCCTTCGACAAGATCGTCCTGATCTCCTCCAACGAAATGCTCGTGAAGCCAGGGCTCGCGGATTATGTCGGAAAATATGACATCGGGTCCCAGATGGAGGTCTATGATTCGTCGAATGACTGGGGCGTTTTTCGCGACAGCTTTCTCCACCGCCCCTCCATGCAGGGATTTCTCTCGGCCTTGAGTCTGCCGCTGTTTTTCGGGGGACAGGCGGAAGGTCAGTTTGCCAGCCGGCATATCTTTTCCCAGCTTTCCCGGGCTTTCATCGAACATTTTCCGATGGCCTCGGTCGGCTTCCCGGTCGAGGAGGTCATTCTTCCGACCTTCGCCGCACGCCTCGCCATGACCGGCGTGACCGTCGGCCAGCCGATCACGCTGTGCAATTATTGCAACAATCTCGACATGAACGCAGATGTCGTCGATCTCGTGCGGGCGGGCAAAGGTGCCGTCTTTGCGCGCCGTATTCCGCGGGCGCTGCGGTCGCCGCATATCGGCGCATCGGTCCTCGACGCCGTCTTCAGCGTCAAGCGCGTTCCCCGGGAAGCGTGCGAACTCCGCGACTATATCAACGGTCTCATGGCGTAGCGGCCACGCCGCCGTCCGGCCCGCAAACATTCGGATGGCTCTCGCCTCAACGCTGTCACGCGTCGTGAAAGATCTTACCCACAGGCTGGCAGTCCAAGATGTGCGGCGCGATGACCGCGTGTCCGTCCGCGATGACGCCGTTGATCATCGGGCAGATGAACAGGCTACCCTTGTGGGCGAGTTCGTCGCGATGCGCGATGCTGTGGGCGCTGGCGCTGAGGAAGACTTCGATGTTCCCGAACATATAGACGCCGGCCGAGGCATGGCTTGAGATCACCTGTTTTTCGCGTGCCCTGGTCACCAGCCCGTCGGTGATCGCCAGATAGCTGTAGCACGGTTCGCTTGAGGCAAAGACGGGAACGATGGCGCCGTACGGGCCTTGCGCGAACAGGGCTGCGGGATTGTCCGGGCCTTCGTGGAAAAGAACGTCGGCAAGGTCGATGATCAGCGGTTCATCCGCCGGCACGAGGGCCGTTGCGGCGAGACAGGAAAACAGGGCGCCGGCGCTGAGATGCGACAGCGTGACGATCCGGCAGCCGGGCCAGGCGTCTTTCAGGAAGGCCACGAGATCGAGGTGCCCCGTCGTCTCGCGGACGACGAAGACATAGTCGCTCGGCAACAGCCTGGGGCCCCAAGCGCGAGGCCGCAAGGCGGCCTCGATCAGGGGCGTTCCCTCATGGTTCACAAGCGGCCGCAGGCCGTGTTTCTCGGTCCAAAGATCCGGGCCGGCGAGCGGCACGATGCACTTCATGCAATTTTGCGGAGCCCGAGATAGGCGTCCAGATCGCTGGGCGTCCCGATCCCGTGCATCGCCGTCGCCGCGATTTCATAGACGCCGATCTTGCCCCCGCGGCGCTGGAGATAGTTGTAGACCGGGCAAACGTAGAACTCGTTGTTCGACCGGTCGTTGGCGGTGATCATGTCGATCGACGCATCGATGAAGGCCTGGGCGCGCCGGAAGTAATAGATGCCGACGGTCGCCAGATCGGAAATCGCCACCTTCTCGCGAACCTCCTCGACATATCCCTGGTCGTTGGTGCGTGCGAAAGACCATTTCGGATCCCGATGGACGTCGCGGAAGCAGAGGATGGAGCCGTCGAGATCGCGTTTCATGGCGTCTTCCAGGAAGGCGCTGCAGTCGAAATCGACGATCTGGTCGCAATTGGCGATCATCAGCGGGGCGTCGGGATCGAGATGCGTCCGCGCCGTCAGCACCGTGCACGCGGCGCCCTCGGTGGTAAAATCGATGGGCGAGAATACCAGATCGCCGCGGCGCAGGAGGCCCTCGACCACCAGCGGTTCGGCCACCAGATGGTCACGACGGGCAATCAGCACGAAGCGTCCGTTGTCGACGCGCAGATTGTCCATGACCCGCTCGATCATCGTCGCGCCATCGACATCGATGAAGGGCTTCGGCTTGGTGTAGCCCGCCTGCGAAAACCGGCTGCCGAGGCCTGCCATGGGAATGACGACCTGAACGGCCGGGCGCGGCTGCGAGAGCGGCGCGATGCGGCCCTGGTTCTCGGCCTGGTACAGTTCGACGCGCTTCGGGGAGTAGAACGAGACGTAGCTTTCCGCTGATATTTCGAACTGGACGATGCGTCCGCCGGAGAGGACGACCTCGTTGAGGACGGGAGACAGATAATATTTCCCGCCGATCGGGTCCGACTTCAGCAGGCAATCCTGCGCGAGGGCCACGAACTGACGTGCCTTGCGGAAGTAGTAGTAGCCGGCGATCGCCTTGCGGCTGAGCACCCGTTTTTCCGCCGTTTCCACGACGCGGCCGTCGGCATCCTCCCGCACATAGGACCAGCGCGGATGGACGGAGGGAAACGTCACCACGCCGGCATCGGCGTCCGAATGGTAGAAGGAATCCGCGATGGCGCCGAGATCGGCATTGATGATCTGGTCGCCGTTGCAGATGACGAGCGGTTCGTCGTCGTCGATATGGTCGATGGCCATCAGCGCCGAGCAGATGGCGCCCATCGTCGGGTTGCCGAGTTCGATGACGGTGCAGCCGTCGCCGGCGATCAGCTTCAGGATCGAGTCGAGGCTGTATTCGAGCACGTCCTGCCGCAGAACGATGAAGATGAAGCGTGCCGAGGGGTCGCGTTTGCGAATGCTTCCGACGACCAGCGCGATCATCGGAATCCCGTCCACCTCGATCAGCGGCTTGGGAAAATGAAAGTCTTCCTTGGGGAACAGATCGTCCTTCGACGCGATCGGAATGAGATATCTCATCAGTGGACGGCCTCTATTGCTGCGATTTCTTTGCCGATGCGCTCGTAATTGACGTCGTTGACGGAGCCGACGACCATGACATGCGCGCCGGATGCGCGCGCCGCCTGAATACCGTGCTCGTTATCCTCGAGGATCAGGCACTCATGGGGTTGCAGCTTCAGCCGCTCGATGGCCGTGAGATAGATTTCCGGGTGCGGCTTCGCCTTGGCCACGTCCTGGTTGGAGAGCAGGAAGTCGAGATATTTGAGAAGGTTGGACTGCTGCATCATGGCTTCGACCGTGGAGCGCACGGAGTTCGAGCAGACGACGAGGCGCTTGCCCTCCCGCTGCAGGCGGCCGAGCGCATATTCGTGGTGGAAGACGGGCCGGCACTTTTCCACGATGACGCGGTAGGTCATCTGCTGCTTCAGCGTATTGAGAAAGTCGTGCAGCTTGGGCGACAGGCCCCGCGTGCGCGACAGCATTTCGAGCTTCTTGCGCGTCGGCAGGCCGTCATAAACCGCCAGGTGCTCCGTGCGGCTGATGTTCAGGCCGAAGACGGCCAGCGCGTCGTTCAGCGTCTCGTAATGCCACTCCTTGGCATCGATGAGAACGCCGTCCATGTCGAAAAGAACCGCCTTGATCATGACTTCCCACCGTTAGGCCCCCCGGGCGCTATGTCCAAAATTCCGCAGCCCTGTCGGGCAGATCCGTACAGATCGAAAGGCCATCTCCCCGCAGGCCGCGCCACATCGCCCAGGCCGCCGCCGGGTCGCGTCCGTGCAGTTCCGGCGAGACGAGCGCGACGTTCTTGCCGGCGGCAAGGTGCCGCTCGATGATGTCGGGCGTGATCCAGTCGTCGAAGAACGCGTCCAGCCAGACACCGTCCGCCCGGTCGTAGAAGGCCGGAACCGGTTCGATCTCGGAATGCCGCGTGTAGCTCGAAAAGCCTGCGCGCAGATAACCGAGCGCGTCGGGAACGGCCATATCGAAGCAGAAGAGATCGGAAACCCCGGAGCGGTCGAGGGCCGAGCGGATCGTCGCCTGAAGGCCGTCGGCCTTGATGTTGAGCGCGATCGTGCCGGCATGCGCGTGGGCCTTGTGCAGGTCCAGAAACCCGTCCAGATCCATGGCGCTATCGCCGATCGGCATGTCGTGCGAGATCTTCAGGAGACCATTCTGGTCGCGAACGTCGGTTTCGACGCCGAAGCCATGCTCGAAGGCACGACGAAAGGCTGCTTCCGTATTCTTCTCGGCCGGAACATGCCACCAGCCGCGATGCGCTAGGATCTTCATAGGGTTCTCGTCGACAGCAAGAAGGGTTTCTTGTCGATGCTGTACACGCGAGAGTTTATGAGGCGGAACTTGTACGAAGCTGGAAGGGGACGTTCTCGACGGTTCACGACGTCCAGACCGGGCGAGAAAGCCCCGCACCGGCACCGTCCAGACGTCATCGATCGCCATCCGGGAGACCGTCCCGAATGCCAGCCCGACGCGAACGAAAGGCTGCGGCTGTCTTATGCCGGATCGCGGATGGTCAGGTGAAGGAGGCGCGCAGGCCGCTCACGCGTCCTCGCCGGCCTCGTTCATCAAGGCGTTGCGCACGAGGCCGCAATGGCCGTTCTGCGTCGAGAGCAGGGTGACGGGATCGACCAGGCCGGCGCTGACGCCGAGGGCGTTGGCAGCGGCCCAGCCCCAGTTTTCCTGCGCCATCTGCAACAGGCGAGGGCCTTCGGCCGAGATGCAGGCGCGTCCGGCCTGGATCAGCTCGGCGGAGGGCATGCCCTGCAGGCGGTCGGTCAGTTCGGCCTGAAGCGGCGTGACGACGAAGATGGCGAAGAGGTAGCTGATGAAGTCGGACAATCTGGTCTCCTGTCGAGAGTCCATAGATGGTTACGCATATTGCGGATACAAGGAGAGGCGGGGAGGTCTTGTGAGCCGTGAGCCTTGAGCCGATTTCCTGCGGGGGCCTGTCCTCTGCCAATGGCGACCGTTCCCATCGTTCGACATTGACAATTTCGGAAAATCCGTACAGATATATGTACGCTCTAGCAAGGGAGGTCTAAATGGCTCATGTGCGCTTGACCGAGTTCCGACAGAACATAGCGACACACTTCGACGCCGTGATCGAATCACGTGCGCCTCTGCTTGTGACCCGTCAGGGGTCAGAGGCATTGGTTCTCATTGCCGAGGGCGAGTACGAGAGCATGCAGGAAACGCTGCATCTTCTTTCTACGCCAGCGAACGCCGATCGACTGCGAGCAAGTCTGACGCAACTTCGCAAGGGAGAGGTCATCGAGAAAGACCCGACCTTGTAACATGAACCTCCTCTGGGCGGCATATGCGTGGGAAGAGTACGAGGATTGGCAGCGCCTCGATCCGGCAATGGTGGAAAAGATCAATACCCTAATCAGCGATACGAAGAGATCGCCGTTTAAGGGTCTCGGAAAACCTGAGCCGCTAAAGGGTAACCTCTCGGGATTTTGGTCGCGGCGGATCCTGGGCGAGCATCGATTTGTATATCGCGTGTCGGGCAAGGGAGACGCCCGGCAACTGGAGATCATCCAGTGCCGCTTCCATTACGAAAAATAGCGCCGTGCCGGATGACAGCGCCCTGCGTCACGCATGACGCGCCAAGGGGAATCTCAATGCCCACATCCCTACCCACGCGATCGTGAGAAGGTCGATACCGCAGGCATGGCCATTCATGGCGGAAGATCGCCCGATGCGCGGACCTGACGAGCGGACTGGCGCGACGCGCTCCCGCCTCAGTCCTTCTTACGGGACTTGGCGACCTTCTTTACCGGCGCTTCGGGCACGGGCTGGCTGGCTTCCTGGGCGATGCGGGCCTGCTTCAGGCGCTCGGTCTTGGCGCGGCGCTGGGCGGCTTCCACCTCGATGATGGATCTGGAGGCCGAATCGGTCTGCGTGGCTTTGGCGTTCGCAGGGCGGGTTTCGGTCTTGAACAGGCGGTCGGCGGGAACCAAGGCGTTCTCCTTCGGGAGTATCGGTGAGGCGTCGAAGGCCGGTCGGCCACGATCGCGCAGTCTGATGTCTGTCGTTCCCGCCCGCTATCCGATGCCTGTCCCGTCGTCGCTCAAAGGCCGGTTCCGGATGCAAAGGGCCGGCATACGCAATGTTATGAACAGCTTACTGCATTGCGCCGAAAATCGAAAGCGCCGGGAACAGGAAATACAGGGCGAAACAAGCGGTCGAAGCAGGCCGGCCGGACGGCTGCGGCAATTCGGTGAGAAGGGCAGGCTGAACCGCAAAGCGCGCCGGCGGGACTGTCCGACAACCTTTTCCGAGCAGTCGAATTCGGCTCGATCGTGTCCTGCGGCAGCCCAATGTCGCAACGGACAGCGAAGGCAATCACCACCCGCGCCCTTGCGCAAAGGCATAAAAAAAGGCCGGGAAATTCCCGACCTTCTCGATATCGTCTCGACGGTTTCTGCCAGTACATCCGTGGTCAGGCGCCGGAAACGAAATTCTGTATATTAGGCTGCGGACAGGTTGTCGGCAGCGCTCTTGCCGCTACGACGATCCTGAACGATTTCGAAGTTGACCTTCTGGCCTTCGTTCAGCGAACGCATGCCGGCGCGCTCAACGGCCGAGATGTGTACGAAAACGTCGCTTGCGCCGTTGTCCGGAGCGATGAAGCCGAAGCCCTTGGTTGCGTTGAAGAACTTTACGGTACCTGTTGCCACGACGTGATTCCTTTTCAATCGTGATGAAGTTTCGCTCGCAGTGTGCGGGCGGTGATAGATCGACGTTGAAAGAGAAGATTGAACGGCGCGTTGCGCGGGAGCAAAGCTCAAAATGCAAGATCGATACGCACTAGATAGCCGATCCCCCCGACAATTGCAAGTCATCTCCGTCGATTTGCGCGATCTTCTGGCGACAGCCGGCCGGCAAGGCCTTGGAAAGGCTGGAAAATGCCGGATGGTGCCGTTTCCTGCGGTTTCCGGTTGATCAGACCGGAAACCGTACCACTGACGGATCATGCATCTCCGCCTAAAGCATTTCCAGCCGAAGCGGAATCGCTTCGGCGTCGGACACTGCGGAAATACTCTAGCGCTTCAGGCTGCCGAGAATGCCGCGCACCAAAGCCCGGCCGAGCGAGGAGGCGACCGTTCGCGCCACGGTCTTCATGGCGGCTTCCACCACCGTTTCCCGCTGATAGCCGGCGCTGCGCGGTTTGGCGGCCGTGCCGGCGCGTGTGGGCTTCCCCATAGGCCCCGTCTGTGTGGGCTCGGCATCGTCGCCGAAACCCGGCAGCGTCCAGCGGCTCGGCTTCGTCGCGGTCCCGGTTTCCGCCTCGCGCGCGGCCTCCGCCTGCTGGCTCGCGCGCGCGGCGCGGGCGGCGAGGATCTCGTAGGCCGATTCGCGGTCGATATCGGTGTCGTAGAGGCCGGCGACGGGGCTCAGCGCCATCACCTGTGCCCGCTCCGCGTCGGTCAGGGGGCCGACACGGGCGGATGGCGGGCGGATCAGCGTGCGCTCCACCATGGAGGGCGCGCCCTTGCCCTCGAGCGTCGAGATCAGCGCTTCGCCGGTCGAGAGCGTGGTGATCACCTCGGCGCAGTCGAAATCCGGGTTGGGGCGGAAGGTCTCGGCGGCCGTCTTCACCGCCTTCTGCTCGCGTGGCGTATAGGCGCGCAGTGCGTGCTGCACCCGGTTGCCCAGCTGCGCCAGCACGGTTTCCGGCACGTCGAGGGGGTTCTGCGTGACGAAATAGACGCCGACGCCCTTGGAACGGATCAGGCGCACCACCTGCTCGATGCGCTCCAGCAGCACCTTCGGCGCGTCCTTGAAGAGAAGATGCGCCTCGTCGAAGAAGAACACCAGCCGCGGCTTTTCCGGGTCGCCCACCTCCGGTAGTTCCTCGAACAGTTCCGACAGCAGCCAGAGAAGGAAGGTGCCGTAGAGCCGCGGGTTCATCATCAGTTTGTCGGCGGCGAGCACGGAGATCGTGCCGCGCCCGTCCGGCGTCACGCGCATGATGTCCGTCACCTTCAGCGCCGGCTCGCCGAAGAAGTGCTCGGCGCCCTGCTGCTCAAGGATCAGCAGCTCCCGCTGGATCGACCCGACGGAAGCCTTGGAGATCAGGCCGACAGTGGCCGACAGCGCACTCGCATTCTCGCTCATATAGGTGAGAAGCGCGCGCAGATCTTTCAGGTCGAGAAGCGGCAGGCCGCCTTCGTCGGCAATCTTGAAGGCGATGTTGAGCACGCCCTCCTGCGCATCCGTCGCATTCATCAGCCGCGAGAGGAGGAGGGGCCCCATCTCCGACATGGTGGTGCGCACACGGTGGCCCTTCTCGCCGTAGAGATCCCAGAAGATCACCGGAAACTGGGTGAACTCATAAGGGTCGAGCCCGATCTCGGCGGCGCGCTTGAGCAGGAAATCCTTGGGCTCCCCCCGGGCGGCGATGCCGGAGAGGTCGCCCTTGATATCGGCGCAGAACACAGGCACGCCGGCGCTGGCAAAGCCCTCGGCCAGCACCTGCAGCGTCACCGTCTTGCCGGTGCCCGTCGCACCCGTCACCAACCCGTGGCGGTTGCCGTATTTGAGCGTCAGATATTCGCCTTTGTCGAGCGTGTCGTCCGGCTTGCGGCTCGTGCCGAGGTAGAGCATTCCGGGCTGCAGCATTGCCATGTCGGGATCCATTCGCTTGTTTGTGCGCGATACTATACGTTGCCCAGAGGCAAACAAGCAGGCAGACAAGCCGGCAAGCAGACCGGGCCTGCCGATGCCGGCATTGCGGTCTGCGGGCCCGCGCTTTACCATGCGGCTCGCTTTCGTAGAGACCGGTTGAAAAGCGCCGCGAGACGGCTTGATTTCTCCCGCCATCCCTTTACGTTGACGTGAACGTTAGAACGCTTGCCGAGGAGAAAAGCATGAGCGAACTGGTCACCCGCGTATCCGATAATGTCGGCATCGAGCCGGACAAGGCGGAAAAGGCGATCGGCATGATGTTGGGCTTCCTGCAGCGCGAAGCCGATGCCGGCCCTGTCGCGCGCATGATCGAAGCCGTGCCCGGCGCACCGGATCTGGTCGCCCGCTTCAACGGCGAAGGCGCCAAGCCCGGCCTGCTCGGCAAGGTCATCGGCGCCGTCGGCGGCGGCGTCATGGCGCTCGGCCAGCAGCTGATGGGCCAGGGCCTTTCCATGGGCGAAATCACCGGCCTCGCCAAGGAAACGCTGGCCTACGCCCGCGAACACGCCGGCGACGAAACGGTGGATGCGGTGATCAACTCGGTCCCGGGTCTTCGCCAGTTCGTCTAAGCCGTTTCTAGGTTTTGATCAACGATCGAGAAAACGCCGCGGGCCATGAGACCCGCGGCGTTTTTCGTTTGACCGTAACGCGAACGAGCGGACGCGTTACGCCGCCACATCCCACGTCGGCGCAAGGTGCCCCGGGTTGACGATGCGGCCGTCGGGGCGGGCGAGTGCGTGGATGGCCGCCATCTCCTCGTCCGACAGCGCGAAATCGAAGATGCCGAAATTCTCCGCCAACCGGGCTTCCGTCGAGGTCTTCGACAGCGTGATGACGCCGTCCTGCTGGATCAGCCAGCGCAGCACCACCTGAGCGGCGGTCTTGCGGTGACGGCTGCCGATGTCGTTCAGCAGCGCTTCCTTCGGCACCCGGCCGTCGGCCATGGCGTAGTAGGCGGTGATCGACTGCCCGAGGTCGTGGGCCGTCTGCAGCACTTTCGACTGGTCGATATAGGGGTGATACTCGATCTGGTTGGTCACCAGCGGCGCCTCCGACAGGCGGCTCGCCGCGCGCATGTCTTCCGTATTGAAATTGCTGATGCCGATATGCCGTGTCTTGCCGGCCTTCACGGCGGCGTTCAGGCCCTCGATCTGCTCTTCGAGCGGCACGGAGCTTCCGCGCGGCCAGTGCAGCAACAGCAGATCGACATGGTCGGTCTTCAGCTTCTGCAGGCTCTCGTCCACCGACTGCGCAAAGCTCGACCGGGCGTATTTCTCCGGCCAGACCTTGGTCGTCAGGAAGATCTCGTTGCGGGCAACGCCGGACTGCTGGATCGCCGTCCCCACCTCCGCCTCGTTGCCGTAGATCTGGGCGGTATCCACATGGCGGAAGCCGAGACGGATGGCTTTCGGCACGATCTCGAGAACCTCCGGTCCCGGCATGCGGAAGGTTCCGAAACCGAGCGCGGGGATGTCGGCGCCGTTGGCTTTGACGATGGTCATATGCGTATCTCCTGGGTCGAAATGGCGCGGCCGTCCTGCGGCCGGGCGGGGAAGGGGGCGGCGCTGATCCTCCACAAGAGGATGCTGAAATCCCGCCAAGGGATTCTCCGCGCTTGTTTTCCGGTCGGCCGGCAAATGCGCCGTCCGGAGAGAGAGGTAATGAGACCGGGCTGCGGAAGGTTCCCGTAAAGCCCGGCCCCCGCGGAAACCGTATCAGGCGGTCAGCGGCGGATCCAGCCGGGCGAAGCCGGCCTGCCTGCGATAGGGGAAGTGCGGATAGGGTGCCGTCACCGTGCTCGCCGCATCCAGAACCCGGATCTGCTCGGGGCTGAGCTGCCAGCCGATGGCGCCGAGATTGTCGAGAAGCTGTGCCTCGTTGCGGGCGCCGAGGATGACGGAGGCGACCGTCGGGCGTTGCAGCAGCCAGTTGATCGCCACCTGCGGCACGGTCCTGTCTGTCTCCTTCGCCACTGCATCCAGCGCATCGATGACGCGGTAGAGATGCTCGTCCTCGACCGGCGGGCCGAACTCCGCGGTGGCATGCAGGCGGCTCGTCTCCGGCACCGGCCTGTCACGCCCGATCTTGCCCGTCAGGCGGCCCCAGCCGAGCGGGCTCCAGACGAGTGCACCCAGCCCCTGATCCTTGCCGAGCGGCATCAGATCCCATTCGTAGTCGCGGCCGATGAGGGAGTAGTAGACCTGGTTTGCGACGTAGCGCGGCCAGCCATGTTTTTCGGCGACAGCGAGGGACTTCATGATCTGCCAGCCGGCAAAGTTGGAGATGCCGACATAACGGATTTTCCCCGCCCGCACGAGCATGTCGAGCGTGGCCAGAACCTCCTCGACCGGCGTCGATGCGTCGAAGGCGTGCAGCTGGAAAATATCGATCACGTCGGTCCCGAGCCGCTGCAGAGCCGATTCCACGCTGCTGATCAGCCGGCTGCGGGACGTCCCGGCCTCGTTGGCGCCATCG
Organism: Rhizobium sp. PP-CC-3G-465; assembly: GCF_004343445.1. Taxonomy (NCBI): domain Bacteria; kingdom Pseudomonadati; phylum Pseudomonadota; class Alphaproteobacteria; order Hyphomicrobiales; family Rhizobiaceae; genus Rhizobium; species Rhizobium sp. PP-CC-3G-465. The sequence continues at coordinate 1,691,314 of NZ_SLYH01000001.1, read as the reverse complement.
CCCATCGGCAGGCCGGCCTTGGTCGAGATCAGCACCTTGTCGCGGCGCCCCTTGATGGCCGCGCCGAGAACCGTCTCGGAGGCTCCGTTCGAGTAGACATCGGCCGTATCGAACAGCGTGACGCCGGCCTCCACGCAGATATCGACCATCCGGCGCGCTTCGTTTTCCCCCGCCGTGCCCCAGGCGCCGAACAGCGGGCCGGAGCCGCCGAAGGTGCCGGCGCCGAAGCTCAACACGGGGACTTTCAGGCCGGATCGGCCGAGTGTGCGATGTTCCATGGACGGTGTCCTTTCGAAGGGGGATGTCATGTCGAAGGGGGATGTCATGCGTGAACGGCCTCTGTCTTTTTGCCGCGGCCATCGAGGACGCCGCTGACCACGGTCAGGCCCAGCGCGCCGAGCACCATCAGCGCACCGACCCAGGGCGTGGCGCCGAGGCCGAGCGTGGAGGCGACGGTGAGGCCGCCGATCCAGGCGCCGGCGGCGATGCCGAGGTTGAAGGCGGCGATATTCAGCGCCGAGGCGACATCGACGGCGGCCGGGCGGTGCTGGCGTGCCAGTTCCACCACATAGAGCTGAAGGCCGGGCACCGTGGCGAAGGAGAGGAAGCCGAGCGCGGTCAGCGTGACGAGGGCGGGAACGGTGGCGCTGGCCGTAAAGGTGAGGAGCAGCAGAACCAGCGACTGAGCCGCAAAGAGAAAGGCGAGCGCCTTCACCGGATTGCGGTTGGCCAGCCGCCCGCCGGCCAGGTTGCCGGCCGCGATCGCCAGCCCATAGAGCACCAGCACGAGGCTGACGGCGGAGGCGGACAGGCCGGTGATCTCTTCGAGCAGCGGAGCGAGATAGGTGAAGGTGACGAAGGTCCCGCCGTAGCCGAGCGCCGTCATGCCGAAGACGAGGAGCAGGCGGCCGCTGCCGAGAACCTTCACCTGATCCATGATCCGGGCCGGCGGGCTGGAGGGCAGATTGGCCGGCAGCAGCAGCGCGATGGCGGCAAGAGCGATGGCGCCGAGGCCGGCCACGGCCACGAAGGTGGCGCGCCAGCCGAAGGTCTGCCCGATCAGCGTGCCGAGCGGCACGCCGGTGACGATGGCCACCGTCAGGCCCATGAACATCATGGCAATGGCGGACGCCCGCCGGTTCTCCGGCACGAGCCCCGCCGCGATCGTCGCGCCGACGGAGAAGAACACGCCATGCGCAAAGGCCGAGAGGACGCGGGCGACGAGGAGAAGACCATAGCCGGGCGACACCGCCGCCAGCCCGTTGCCGACGATGAACAGCGCCATCAGCCCGAGCAGCAGGGGTTTGCGCCCGATGCGCCCGGTCAGCGCGGTGAGGATGGGCGCGCCGAAGGTGACGCCGAGCGCATAGATCGAGACGATGATGCCGGCCATCGGCAAGGTGATGTCGAGATCCCGCGCAACCGTCGGCAACAGGCCGACGATGACGAACTCGGTGGTTCCGATCGCGTAGGCCGCGATCGTCAGGGCAAGAAGGGCGAGGGGCATCAAGGCCTCCGTGAGGTGCGAAAAGGGTTGTGTGGCGGTGGCGTTCGAAGCGAACCGCAGGGATGACCGAGATATAGGCGCAGCCCGCTTGTGCGATAATCCGGCATATCGGATAATCACCTGTGATTTGAATTCATGAGAGAGGTCCTATGGACAACCGGGCGGGTGAGATGGAGGTCTTCGTGGCGGCGGTGGATGGCGGCGGCTTTTCGGCGGCCGGCCGCAGGCTCGGCCTGTCGCCGTCGGCCGTCAGCAAGCTCGTCGCCCGGCTGGAGGACCGGCTGGGCACGCGGCTTCTGGTGCGCACCACGCGTACGCTCCAGCCGACGCCGGAGGGGGAGCTTTACCTCGCGCGGGCCCGCGCCATCCTGACCGATATCAACGAAACGGAGCGCCTGATCGCCAGCGGCACGCAGGCCGTGCCGCGCGGCGTGTTGCGGGTCAGCGCGCTCATGGCCTTTGCCGAGCGTTTCATCCTGCCGCTGATCGGCGAGTTTCGCAGCCTCTACCCGCATGTCCTCATCGATCTCTCGCTGAGCGACGACGTGGTCGATCTCGTCGGAGACCGCACGGATATCGCCATCCGGTCCTCCGGGGCGCTTCGCGACTCATCGCTGAAAACGCGAAAACTGCTCGACAGTCACCGCCTGCTCGTAGCTTCGCCGGATTATCTCGCCCGCCACGGCACGCCGCAGGTGCCGGCCGATCTCGCCCGTCACGCCTGCCTCGGCTTCAACATTCCGGGCATGCGCACGGAATGGCCGTTTCTCGACGCGGCCACAGGCGCGACGATCCAGCGGCCGTTCGAGCCGGCGGTCCTCGTCAATGCCGGCTTCATCATGCGGCGGCTCTGCCTCGATGGCGTCGGCATCGGCCGCATTGGCGCCTTTCACATCCAGCCGGATGTCGATGCCGGCCGCCTCGTGCCGCTGCTGCAGGCGCACCGCCCGGCCGATCGCGAAACCATCCACGCCGTCTTCGCCAGCCACGAACACCTCGCCGCCCGCATCCGCGCCTTCATCGATTTTCTGGTCGCCCGTATCGATCCCGTGGGAGGTGCATTGCCGGAGGAAGCGACGGTCCCTTGAGACCCGCCACCCGACGCCTTACGTGAAGACCACCCCCCGCCGTCTTGACAGACGAACCGCTTCGGCCTCCGATAGGGGCCAAGAGGTGGTTTCGATGTCCGATAGGAAACGTGCTTCCATGTCCGAAATGCCATCCGCAACATCTCCCGCCCCAGGCCTCGCATTGCCTCGTGCCAAGCCGCGCCGGATGTCCCTGACGCCGGAACTGGTGGCGCTCTGCTATCGCGAGGAGGTCGATCCCGGTCTGAATGCCCGGTGGACGCCCATGGAGGACGAGGATTACCGGGCGCTGGCGCTCGATCTCGATGCACAGTCGGGCGGCGCGCCGCTCTGGGTCTTCGCCTACGGCTCGCTGATCTGGAAGCCGGAATTCTGTTCCGTCGAAAGCCGCCGCGCCACCGCCTATGGCTGGCACCGCGCCTTCTCATTGAAGATCGACCGCTGGCGCGGCTCGCGCGAGGCGCCGGGGCTGATGATGGCGCTGGAGCGGGGCGGGCGCTGCGACGGCGTCATCTACCGCCTGCCCGACGACGACCGCATCGTCCAGATCGAGCGCCTGCTGCGCCGCGAGCTGTCCTCCCGCGAAACCATCTCCACCGTCCGCTGGATGCCGGTCCGCACCCCGGAAGGCCCGGTCAACGTGCTCGGCTTCTGGCTCGGATCGACCGGCCACGACGCCGTTTCCCGCCTGCCGCTGGAAGAGGTCGCCCGCATCCTCGCCCGCGCCTGCGGCCATGTCGGCTCCTGCGCCGAATATCTCTACAACACCGTCCTCCACCTCGAAGCCGTCGGCATCCGCGACCGTAACCTCTGGCGCCTCCAGGCCCTGGTCGCCGACGAAATCCGCAAGCTCCACGGCGACCGTTCCGCTGCGCAACCGCTGTCCGGGGAAGCGAAGGCCGCGCTGGAGGCGACGCCTGTGGTGAAGATCAGTGGCGAAAAGGCCCGCGATCCGGTTTGATGGCGGCGGATCGGTTCTAGAGGAGGTGGGGGCGGAGCGAAGGGAGACCGCAGGGGTTTGTCTTGGCAGAACGGTCTCCTCTTGATGGTTTCCCCGACGAGCAAAAGCGAAAACTGAAAAATCCCTTCATGCAAGGGCGCGATTTTGAAGGACAGGCCATCCACCTCCGTCATTCCGGGCTTGACCCGGAATCCAGAGACCTGACGTCCGTCAGGTCGAAAAATCCCCTTTCAGCCCAAGGACTTGGGCTGACTGGATCCCGGGTCAAGCCCGGGATGACGGAGGTGGAGAGGCCGCAGGGGTTTGTCTTGGCAGAACGGTCTCCTCTTGATGGTTTCCCCGACGAGCAAAAGCGAAAACTGAAAAATCCCTTCATGCAAGGGCGCGATTTTGAAGGTTAGGCCACCCACACCCTCCGTCATTCCGGGCTTGACCCGGAATCCAGAGACCTGACGTCCGTCAGGTCGAAAAACTCCTTTCAGCCCAAGGACTTGGGCTGGCTGGATCCCGGGTCAAGCCCGGGATGACGAAGGTAGGGGAGGCTGCATCGTTACAGCCATCTGTCGGTCGTCCCTGTCGAGCGTCTGCCCGCGGTCACAACCCCGGCAGCGACGGCAGGTCTGCAAAACCCTGCAGCGTCGAAAGCAGCCGAGTGTGGTCGTAGGGCTTGGGGAAGAAGACGGCCCGGTCCGGCAGCTGGGCTGCCGCATTGGTCACGGCGCCGGAGGTGATGATAATCTCGATCGGCGGCCAGCGGTCGCGGATGGCGGCGGCGAGCTTCAGGCCGTCCATGCTGCCGGGCATGTCGATGTCGGTAAAGACGATGCGGATGTCGAGCCGCGTTTCCAGAAGATGCACGGCCTCGTCGGCACTGCTGGCTTCCACCACCGTGAAGCCGGCGTCCTCGATCAGGTCCACCGCCATCATCCGCAGCAGCGGCTCATCCTCCACCACCAGGACGACGGAGGTGGAATCCGGTTGTCTGGACTGTCCCATGTCTTAGACTCCCCGGCACACGCCCGCGACCGGTGCCGGGGCGCCGTGCGGAAAAAGGGGAAAGACGAGACATGCCATCATGGATCAGGATGCGTTTTAGAAAAATTGTGCTGTTCTGTTGTGAAGCGGGCCGGCAGGGCAAGCAAGCGCTTTCGCATTTCAGCGGTCTTTTTCATGCCCGGGTTCTGTATGAGGGCAGGGCCCGATCGCTCTGCCGCTCATGCCGGCACGGTTTCCTTGCGCACCGCGACCAGAAACAACCTGGGGAAGCGCAGCAGCACCCGACCATCGGCCAGCTGCGGGTATTCGGCGCGGACGCGCTCTAGATAGCGGGCGAGAAAGGCCTGCCGGCGTTCCTTGGGCAGCGGCGCGAGATAGGGACGCAAGCCCGTGCCCTTCACCCATTCGACGATGGCCTCGGGCCCGTCGAGCCGGTGATAATAGATCGTGTGCCACACATCCACGCGGGCGCAGAGCGGCGACAGGAGGTCGATCAGGCGGAAAGGCGCGGGAAGGCTGTTCCGGTTCGGCAGGCCCGCTTCATAGGCATCGGCAAAGCTCGGTTCGGCCGCGATCTCGCGCATGGCCCGGTGCGTCGGCTCGTCGAGATTGTCCGGCATCTGTACCGCCAGCACCCCGCCGGGCGCGAGCATGCCGGCCAGCCGGGCGATGCTGGCCGCCGGGTCGGGCATCCATTGCAGCACGGCATTGGCAAAGAGCAGCGCCGGCGGTTCGCCCGGATGCCACTCGGTAAGGTCGCCCTGAACGAAGGGAATGCCCGGCAGGCGCCGCCGGGCCGCAGCCAGCATGTCCGCATCGCTGTCGACGCCCGTCAGCGGCGCGCCTGAGAACCGCGCGGCCACCAGCTCGGTCGAATTGCCGGGCCCGCAGCCGATGTCGAACAGCGGGCCTTGCCGCACGTCGGGCACCTGCGCCAGCAGATCGCGGGCAGGCCGCGTCCGCTCGTCCTCGAACTTCACATATTGCGCCGCCGACCAAGTCATACTTATCCCTTTGCCGGTTTCCAGACCTTTGCCGGAAAGCGCAGCGCCTGTTTGGCGAGCTTGCCCTTCAGCCCGAGCGCTGAATCGCAGAGACCGACGACATGCCGGTTCGGCTTGGCATCCGGCCGCAACGCATGCAGCGCGGCTGCGGCGGCCTCGGGGTCCATGTAGCGCGCGAGAATGCCGAGCGTCAGCGCCGTCGAGCGGCCGATGCCGCGCAGGCAGTGGACGAGCAACCGCGCGTCGGCCGGCAGGCCGTCGATGAAGGCGAAAGCGTCCGCAATCGCCTGGGGTCGTGCCGCGTCACGCTCTTCCAGGTCCATCGTGTCGCCGAAGATCAGCTGCAGGTGCTTCTCTTCCGGCAGGTCGATCATCGACAGGAGCTTGGTGTCCGGCGCGCGGATAGAGATGAGATGGGTCGGCGCCCAGCTGGCGCGATTGTGCCGCGCCTCGGTCTGCGAACTCACCATCAGCGCCAGCGGCCAGCCGTTGGCATGGCCGGGATTGGGAAGCAGCACCGGCGAAAAAACGACGTCCTCGTCCGGCTTCTGCGCTGCGCGTGCCATGGTCCACCTCGTGATTCTCTGTCTGCCCCGCCCGCGAAATTAGCAGCCGAAACGGGATCGAGCAAAGTGTTCCCGCCGCAAACGCGGGTTGGCTCCCCCGGCGCGGCCGTCTCAGAACGTCGTAATGACGCTGATGCCGAGGTCGGTGGCGGTGTCCATCGTGGTCAGCGCGGGCACGGCCTCCTCCAGCGACAGATGCCGGCCGATCAGCTTCTGGGGGCTGAGCTTGCCGGACGCCACCAGCGCCAGCATCGCCTCGTAGCGCCAGGCCTGCATGCCGTGGCTGCCATAGATCTCCAGTTCGTGCCCGATGACCTGCGCCATGGGGATCTGCGGTGCGGCATGGTCGCCCAGCATCAGACCCACCTGCACGTGGCGGCCGCGCCGGCGCAGGTTGCGGATGGAGTTGAAGCAGGTGACGGGCGAGCCGAGCGCGTCGATGGAGAGATGCGCGCCGCCGCCGGTGATCTCGCGCACGGCCTCGGCGACATCGCCCGTCTGCGTGGCGTTGATGGTGTGGACCGCGCCGATCTCGCGGGCAAAGGACAGCTTGGTGTCGGCAATGTCGATCGCGATCACGTTCGCGCCCATGGCAGAGGCGATCATGACGGCGGAGAGCCCGACGCCGCCGGCACCATGCACGGCCACCCACTCGCCGCCGCGCACCCGGCCCTGATCGACGATCGCCCGGAAGGCGGTCGCAAACCGGCAGCCGAGGCTTGCCGCCGTCGCCGCATCGATCTCGTCGGGCAGGAGCACGAGGTTCTCGTCGGCAAAGTCGATCGCGACATATTCGGCAAACGAGCCCCAATGGGTGAAACCCGGCTGGAACTGGTTGGGGCAGACCTGCTGGTTGCCCGAATGGCACTCCGAGCAGCGCCCGCAGCCGGAGACGAAGGGCACCGTCACCCGGTCGCCGGTCTTATAACGCATCACGCCGCGGCCCGTGGCCACCACCGTTCCCGCAAGCTCGTGGCCGGGCACGTGCGGCAGGCGGATGTCGGCATCATGGCCCATCCAGCCGTGCCAGTCGCTCCGGCACAGCCCCGTCGCCTCCACCTTCACCACCACGCCGCCATCGCTCGGTTCCGCGTCGGGCACATCGCGGATGTCCGGCGTCTTCCCGAACGTGTCGAAATACATGGCGCGCATGGTGGTCTCCGCGAGGTTTGAGGGTTGTGTTCCCGTGTGCCTAGCGCAAACAGGGTAACCCGGCAAAGCCCTGAAATCCGGTCGATCAGAAGTTTTGATCGATCCATTCACCCCTGTTCTCCGTTTTCCGGCTATGCGACAAGACAGGTCGAACATGTCAGCGCGGACCAACAGACCGGGCGCGGCATCCATCACGAGACGACAAGCAAGGAAAGCATCATGGCCGTCGACACGTCACCGCGCAGCACCACCTGGACCTTCGTCGATGGCGAGTGGGTGACGGGCAATCCGCCGCTGATCGGGCCGACCTCGCATGCCATGTGGCTCGGCACCACCGTGTTCGACGGCGCCCGCTGGTTCGACGGCATCGCGCCGGATCTCGACCTCCACTGCCAGCGCGTCAACCGTTCGGCCCTGGCGCTCGGCCTGGAGCCGGTCGTGACGGCGGATGATATCGAAGGGCTCGCCTGGGAGGGCGTGAAGAAGTTCGACGGGCAGACCGCCGTCTACATCAAGCCGATGTACTGGGCCGAACACGGCATGCCGGGCTCCGTCGTCGCTGCCGACCCCACGTCCACGCGCTTTGCGCTCTGCCTGTTCGAGGCGCCGATGAACACGGCCGAGCCGTCCTCGCTCACCGTCTCTCCCTATCGCCGCCCGAGCCCGGAGGTCGCGGTGACCACGGCCAAGACCGGCAGCCTCTACCCCAATTCCGGCCGCATGATTCTGGAGGCCCGCGCCCGCGGCTTCGACAATGCGCTGGCGAAGGACATGAACGGCAACGTCGCGGAAACCGCCTCGTCCAACATCTTCATGGTCAAGGACGGCGTCGTCTTCACCCCGCTCGCCAACGGCACCTTCCTCGCCGGCATCACCCGCTCCCGCGTCCTCCACCTCCTGCGCCGCGCCGGCCTCGACGTGCGCGAAACGACGCTCACGGTCGAGGATTTCCTGTCCGCCGACGAGATCTTCACCTCCGGCAACTACTCCAAGATCGTCCCCGTCATCCGGCTCGACGACCGCCAGCTTCAGGTGGGGCCGGTGGCGAAGAAGGCACTGGAGGTCTATATGGACTGGGCGCATGGGAATGGGTCGGATTTCTGAGGCGATGTGTCGTCTCTAGCGTAGAGCCGCCCCTCATCCGGCTGCCGCCACCTTCTCCCCGCAGGCGGGGCGAAGGGACACGCGGCGAGCGCTCGCTTGTTTCTTGAAGGTTGATGATAGGGGCAGAAGCCGCGCCCCAGGTCCCTTCTCCCCGCTTGGCGGGGAGAAGGTGGCGGCAGCCGGATGAGGGGCAGCCACACCCACCGACGCACCCAACGGCTAACGCACACCCTCCGCCCCACGGATCAACCCAACTTCCCGCATCTCCTTGACGCTCAGATACGCCAGCCGGTCCGGTGGCGTTTCCATCGCGCGTTGCCACAGCCCGGGCTTGATGCCCATGGCGTCGAGGTGGCGGGTGATGGTGGCGGTGGTGCGCTGGGCTTCGGACATCGCCATGTCCGGCGAGAGCTTTTCGCGCGTGCCGTTGAAGATCTGGTGCACGCCGACGACGGCACCTTCGGCCACCGTCCGCTCCACCCCGCCCGACAGCACGATGGGGCAGGAGGAGGCGCAGAGCGCGCCTTTTTCCACGATCGTGTTCAGCTGACGATCGCGGATCAGCTTCGACATGGCCAGCGCATCGCTAACGGAGCCGCCGGGCGAATCCAGTTGCACCACCTTCACATATTCCCCGCGCGCCTCGATCTCCGCGGCAAAGCGTGCGGCGGCCCCGGGGTCGATCGCGCCCTTGGCGAGCATCACGCCGCCGGGCTGCAGCTCGAAGCGGATCGCCTGCTTCAGGGTTTCCGCGTCGGTCGTCACCTCGCCTGGCGCATCCTCCGGCTCGCCGGTGGTGAGCGCCGGCGGCAGGACGGGCTCGCTCATCGGGTTTGCCGGATCGAGGGCGGCGGCCGCGTTCTGCCCCGCGATCTCGCGAAAATCGATGACGACGAAGATAAGGGCTGCTGCGAGCAGGATATAGAAGAAGGCGCGCATCATCTGGCCGTCGTCCACCTTCGCGGAAAAGCGCGTCAGGGCGTTTATGGCGCCGCCTGCCGTCGGCCTCATGCCTGAGGTGCCTTACCCTGCGGCCCTATGCGCGCCCCCTTCGGCGGCAGGTCGAGGCTGGTGATGTTGGAGGGCTCCTCGGCAACGCCGTCCGCACCCGGCGCGGCCTCCCGGCGTGCCATCGCCTCGATATCCACGCCGCTGCGCACCAGCGCCTGCTGCACCTCCATCGCCGCCAGCAACTCGGCCGCGGTGATGCGGGCGGCAAAGGGCATGCTTTCCTCCTGACGGCGGAGCGACGCATGGGCGATCGCCAACATGAACACCAGAACCGCCGGCAGAAGGTCGATGGAGATCGCCCCGGCCCAGCTCGGAATGAAGTCGGAGGCGTAGACGAGGACGGCAGCCGCCGCCGACAGCGGCACGAAGCGGCGCTCCTCCACAGGCGGGCGCTTCAGGATCTCGGCTGCGGCATCCGAGAGCACCTTCGACTGGGCGGCGACCGAGGTGCGGATCGTCGCGATAACCTGATCCTGCCGGTTGACGAGGTCGGGCTCCATGCCGCTCGCCACAGGCGCGATGAAGCCGAGCGACAGGTCGTCGGCCGCGCGCTTGACCGAGCCGGCGATGGAGGTCTGTTCGAGCGCGGTGATCGTGCCCGTCAGCGCCACGGCCTCGGTGGAAAACGCATCCGCCCGCGGCTCGATGGCGCCGGGGGAGGAGAGGAGCCCCCGCATGGTGGAGATGCGGGCCTGACCCTCGGTGAAGAGGCTTTCCACCCGGTCGCGCGATGCCCCAATGCCGGCCTGAAGCTCGCGCAACTGCGCCGCCATTTGCGCCAGAAGCTGCACGACGCTGCCGGCCCCGGTCGTTCCGGTCAGCGCGCCGCTCCGCTGTTCCTGATCCGACAGGCGCTGGAACCGCTCGGAGGTGCGCTGGATATCGGGCAGCAGGCTCTGGGCGGCGAGTGCGTTCTGGTGTGCTTTGTCGAGATCGGCCGTGTAGTCCTCGATCGTCTCGGCCAGATGCTGCTCGACGGCGGCGGAGCCGGCAAGGGCCGCCGCATTCAGCCAGCTCGCCATGGCGATGATCATGACGCAGCCGAGCGCCATGATGCCGAGCATGCCGGTACGGCCTGAACGGCTGGTCACATGCGGGTAGAACCGCGCCATATAGGTCCAGAAGGCATAGATCGCGACAGATACGGCGCAGGAATAGATCATCGCGGCGAAAAACACCGCCGTCGCCGACCCGTCGAGGATCGAGCGCACGCCCAGATATGTATAGACGCCGGAGGCGAGCGCCAGCACGGCCAGCGCGAAACGCGTCATGGTTTCGACGGCCTCGATGCCGTCCTGCAATCGATGCGAAGCGCCAAGCGCCATGGAGGATTCCCTTGGTTTCGAAAGTCTTAACAGGGGCTTAAGAAACGGGCGAAATGAAGGCCGGCCTCCGGGTGCACACGGCCTCCATCGTGCTGGCGCGAGTGTGATGACGCAGTCGTGAAGCGGCCCCAAGAGAAAACCATTTCACAAGGCGAGGTGAATTTAGCGACGGCGCCGGTTGCCTCGCGTGGTCGGGGTGCCTATGTTCCCTTGACGATTTCGTGAATGAATTCCGATGCCAAGAGGAGAACCGCCATGGCTTTCGAACTTCCCCCGCTGCCGTATGACTACGATGCACTTGCGCCCTTCATGTCGCGCGAAACGCTGGAATATCATCACGACAAGCACCATCAGGCCTATGTGACGGCCGGCAACAAGCTGGCGGAAGAGGCAGGCCTTGCCGATCTCTCGCTCGAAGAGATCGTCAAGAAGTCCTACGGCACCAACCAGCCGCTCTTCAACAATGCCGGCCAGCATTACAATCACCTCCACTTCTGGAAGTGGATGAAGAAGGGCGGCGGCGGCACGTCGCTGCCGGGCAAGCTCGAAACGGCCATCAAGTCCGACCTGGGCGGCTACGACAAGTTCAAGGCCGACTTCATCGCGGCCGGCGTCGGTCAGTTCGGCTCGGGCTGGGCCTGGCTGGCCGTCAAGGATGGCAAGCTGCAGATCGCCAAGACCCCGAACGGCGAAAACCCGCTGGTCCACGGCGCGACCCCGGTGCTGGGCGTCGACGTATGGGAACACTCCTACTACATCGACTACCGCAACGCCCGCCCCAAGTACCTCGAAGCCTTCATCGACAACCTGATCAACTGGGACTACGTCCTGGAGCTTTATGAAAAGGCAGCCTGATCAGGCTCGGAATTGGGAAAAGCGGGGCCTTCGGGTCCCGCTTTTTTACTGCGCATCTTGCGTGAATCCTGGAGGGGCGTCGTGGAGGTAAGAGCCTTGACCGAAGTGCCGAGCCTTCAGGAGATCAGAGCGCTTGAAGAGGCTCTTCATAGACCTGAGATCAGGCGTTCCAGAGGGGCCGTGGAGCGTCTGCTTGCGGAGGGCTTTATAGAGTTCGGCGCATCCGGCACGGTTTACGACCGTCCAACCCTGATCGACCTCCTCGCTCAGGAGAGCGGAAGCGATGAAGGTGATCTTCGAACGTCGAATTACGCTTTGACGCGCATATCGAGCGATGCCGTCCTTCTCACCTATGAGACGGAGCGCTTGTCCGGTGATGGTTCGATGCGTCGTGTCCTGAGGAGTTCCATCTGGAAATATGACGGAGTGAAATGGCAGATGTTGTTTCACCAAGGCACGCTCAAAGGATAGCCTGAACGGAGGCCTCTCGTGCCTCACCGATGCGCTGTCATCCCCATGTCATCCATCGGCGCTAGGTGGCCCCCATGACCCAAAACCCCGTCCTCCGCCTCGGCATCATCGCCGATCCGCAATATGCCGATCTCGCGCCGAACCTCACGCTCGACCGCCATTTCCGCCAGTCGCTCGGCAAGCTGGAGGAGGCGATCGCGGTGTTCAACGGGCGCGACCTCGATGCCGTGGTCACGCTCGGCGATCTGATCGACCGGGACTGGGAAAGCTTCGATCCGGCGCTGGCGGTCTATCGGCGTCTGCGGCACAAGGCCTTGTTCCTGCCCGGAAATCATGATTTCGCGGTGGCGCCGGAGCATCTGGGCGAGGTGCACCGCCGCCTCGGCATGCCGGCGCATTATCACGATCTCCTCGTCGCCGGCCATCGCCTCATCATTCTCGATGGCAGCGAGGTCAGCCTGTTTGCCGTGCCGAAGGGCCATCCGCGCCGCGAGCAGGCGAAGGCCCGGCTGCAGGCGCTGACGGCGGCGGGCGCCATCAATGCCCAGCGCTGGAATGGGGGCTTAAGCGAGGCGCAGTTCACCTGGCTTGCCGAGGTGCTGGACCAGGCCCGCGACGATGGCGAGCCGGTCGTCATTCTCTGCCACTACCCCGTCGCACCCGAAAACGCGCACGACCTCTGGGACGCACAGCGCCTGCTCGACCTGCTCAAGACCTACCCGAACGTGCGCGCCTGGCTCTGCGGCCACAACCACGCCGGCAATACCGTCACACGCGATGGCACGCACTACATCACCTTCCGCGGCATGGTCGATACGCCCGACCGCAACGCCTTCGCGATTGTCAGCCTCTATGAGGACCGGCTGGAGATCGAGGGTTTCGGGCGGGAGGAAAGCCGGGTTCTAAGGACGGGAAAGTAAGCGGGGATTCTTGAAAGTCTGCGGAACGACCGCTGGTGCCGCCGCAATGATGCCCTGTTTCCCCGGATGGTGCGGGCATCGTCCTGTCCTGAAAGGAAAACCGGCTTGCGTCCTCTTGCTCTCGCCTTCGGCCTGTTCGCACTCTCCTCCACTGCCTCTTTCGCCGCCACCGCCGCTTTCGCGGCTAGCGATGTCGATGTCACCTGCACCATCATGCTCGATGCCGCCACCGGCAAGGTGCTGATCGAGGAGGGCGACTGCGCCGCCCGCACGACGCCGGCCTCCACCTTCAAGATCCCGCTGGCGCTGATCGGCTACGACACCGGCTTCCTCAAGGACGAGGCGACGCCCGTTCTTTCCTACCGGAAGGGCGACCCGGACTGGGGCGGCGCCAACTGGCTGCGGGATACGAACCCGGCCGACTGGATGCGCTATTCCGTCGTCTGGTATTCGCAGCGCATCACGCGCGATCTCGGCCGCGATACGCCGGAGCGCTATCTCAAGAGTTTTCAGTACGGCAATGCCGACCTCTCCGGCGATCCCGGTTTCGACAACGGGCTGGAGCGTGCCTGGATCGCCTCGTCGCTGCAGGTCTCGCCGCGCGAGCAGGTCGCGTTCCTGCGCGGCCTCGTCAATGCCACGCTGCCGGTCGGGCCCGAGGCGATCGAGAAGACGAAGCGCATCGTGGAAAGCCGCGCCGTCGGCGACTGGACGATCCACGGCAAGACCGGGGCTGCCTTTCCGCGCAACGCCGATCGCAGCTTCGACTATGCCCATGGCTGGGGCTGGTATGTCGGCTGGGCCGAGCCGAATGAGGCGAAGGACAAGGCCGTGGTCTTTGCCCGGCTGATCCGCACGCGGGAAAAGACGAAGACCTCGCCGGGCGTGCTGACGCGCGATGCGCTGATGGCGGAGTGGCCCGCGCTGTCGAAAACCCTGCGCCCCTGACACCCTGTCCATCGCCTGTTCCGCCCTCGAAATGTCGCGAAAATTTTACTTTCAACGCGACCGGAAGATGCCAAGATGCCTGCGACGAAATGACCGGATTTTCGGCAGGAATCGGCCATGTCTGTCGGAACGGGCGCCCGCAACGGGCGTCGCCACCAGAGAGGACTCCCATGAAACTGAGAACCCTGTTTCTCGCCGCAACGCTGGCAGGCCTTGCCGCCGGTGCCGTGACGGCGGCCGAGCCGCAAGAGGTGCGCGAAGGCCTGATGAAGAAGATCGGCGGCTCCATGGGCGCGCTCTCGGCCATCGCCAAGGGCCAGAAGCCTTACGATGCCGAGGTGGTCAAGACATCGCTGACCGCGATCAGCACCAGCATCAAGGCCTTTCCGGATCAGTTCCCGGCGGGGTCGGAGGCCAATTCCGAGGCGAGCCCGAAGATCTGGGAGAACAAGGCCGACTTCGACGCCAAGGCCGCGAGCCTGGGTGCGGATGCCGATATGCTGCTGGCGCAGCTGCCGGCCGATCCGGCCGGCGTCGGTGCCGCGCTCGGCAAGCTCGGCCCCCATTGCGGCGACTGTCATCAGGTCTACCGCGTCAAGAAGTAGGCGGTAGACCGGGACCAGCTTCAGCCACGCCCCGGCAGACCACGGCATTCCGCGCCCGCGCGGGACGCCACCGCCTTGGTGGTAAGGGTCGATCCCAACCGCCCGGTGCCCTGGCGTTTGTCAGGGATAGGCGAAACCCGTTACCCCGAAAAGACCGACGAAAACAGACAAAACGAGCGCTTTTCCGGTTGAGAGTGAACCTGACAGCCGCTGACAACAAGGACCTGCCGCATGGCCCGTCGCGCGCGCAAATTCGTCTCGACCGTCCTTTTCCTCGGCATCGTGGTCGCGGGCGGCGTGTGGTTTACCACCAAGCCCGAGGCATGGCCGGCCGCGCATTGGGAAGGGCTGCGCGCGCCGGATCTAGCCAACGGCGAACAGGTGTTCTGGGCCGGCGGCTGCACCAGCTGCCACGCGGCCCCGGGCGCGCAGGGCGATGCCAAGCTGGTGCTGACCGGCGGACTGCCGCTGAAAAGCCCCTTCGGCACCTTCCACGTCCCCAATATCTCGCCCGACGACACCGGCGGCATCGGCCGCTGGACGCTCGCCCAGTTCGGCGATGCCATGACGCGCGGTGTCGGCCCGGATGGCCAGCATCTCTATCCGTCCTTCCCCTATGGATCCTACGCCCGGCTGACCCCGAAGGACGTCAACGACCTCTTCGGCTACATCAAGACCCTGCCGAAGAGCCCGAATATCGCCCCGCCGCACGATCTCCCGTTCCCCTATAATATCCGGGCGTCGCTCGGCGGCTGGAAGCTGCTGTTCTACAGCGACAAGCCGCGCGTGCCGGTCGACCAAGCGAATGCCAAGCTGGTGCGCGGGCAGTATCTCGTGGAAGGCCCGGGCCATTGCGGCGAATGCCACACGCCGCGCAACGCGCTCGGCGGCTTTAAGACCGACCTCTGGCTCGCCGGCGCACCGAACCCGGAAGGCGAGGGCCAGATCCCCAACATCACGCCCGGCTCGAAGACCATCGGCGACTGGACGGAAGCCGACATCGCCAACTATCTCGAAACCGGCTTCACCCCGGACTTCGACAGCGCCGGCGGCTCCATGGTCGAGGTCCAGCAGAACATCGCCAAACTCCCCGCCGCCGACCGAGAGGCGATTGCCGCCTATCTGAAGACGGTGCCGGCGCGGTAATGCTTGCAGAAAGTGCAAGCATTACGTAGAGTGCCGCATGAACAATCGGCATCGCAAAATCCTGATGGCTGTTTTTGCGGACCCGGTGTCCGGAACGATCGCGTGGTCGGATATCGAAGCGCTGCTGATCGCGCTCGGCTGCAAGGTTCTGGAAGGGGCGGGGTCCCGTGTGCGGTTCGTCAGCGGATCCGAGATCGAAAGCTTTCACCGCCCGCATCCGGAGAAGGAAGCCAAGCGCTACCAGGTTCGAGCGGCGCGTGATTTTATCAAGCGGATTGGAGGTCAACCATGAACGTCATGTCGCACAAGGGCTATTTCGCGCGGGTGGAGTATGACGCCGAGGACGAGATCTTCTTCGGCCGTCTCGCCGGCATCACCGATGGCGTGGGGTTCCACGCGGACACGGTCTCCGACCTGAAAGCCGCCTTCCACGAGGCCGTAGACGACTACATCGAGACCTGCGCCAAGGCCGGCAAGGACCCGCAAAAACCCTATTCCGGCCGCATGATGTTCCGCGTCGATCCCGAGATCCACGCCAAGGCCGCCCGCGCGGCAGCACTCGCCGGCAAGAGCCTCAACCAGTGGGCCGCCGAAGTGCTGGCGGAGGCGGCGATGGAAGATGCCTGAAGAGACGGTTACAGGAGGCCCGGATGCAGACGACCCGGCAACCGCTCCGGGCAGGGATGTCCAGCCCGTCATGTCCCAGCTGGAAGCTCTTCAGGCGTTGCAGGATGCGCTCAAGGGACGGAATATCGGGCACGGCCTCGTCTCCGAGGAGCTGATTGCCGAACGCCGGGCCGAAGCCGCGGCCGACGAGCGGGACAATATTTGATGCCCCTCCTTTGCTTGGCGTGGTCTCGGGGTCTTGGTCTCGCGGGACGGGTCAGCGAATAGCGTCGCGCCTCTCAAAGGTCTTGAAAGGCAAGGCGCATGCGCTCTGCCGACTCACCCCCTACCGCAAAGCCTGCACATACCGCATGCCGGTCACCGGACCCGCCGTGAAATCCTGCTGCTCGTAGAATCGGTGCGCCTTGACGTTGCCCGTGGCGGCGCTGACGGAGAGGTAGGTGCAGCCGGCGCGGCGGGCTTCTTCGCGGGCTTTGGCCACGAGATGGCGGCCGATGCCGGTGCCGCGATGGGCGTCGCGCACGAAGAGATGGTGCAGGTCCATGCCGCGCACGCCGAGTTGCGCCCTGTAGAGCGGCACGAGAATGGCGTAGCCGATCAGCGCCCCGCCGGCCTCGGCCACGAGCGCCGTGATCCACGGCACCGGGCCGAACAGGTCGCGCTCCAGCGTGTCCGCGTCGAGCGGCGCGGCATCGCCGTGATGCGCGGCGAGTTCGGTGATCATCTCGCAGAGCGTGGCGATATCGCTCGGCCGCGCGGAACGGATCGTCACCAGCGGTGCCCGGCTGGGGGCCGCGGCGGGCAAGTCCAGCGCGCCGCCGGCGAGCGGGGAGGCCGAAGGTTTGGCCAAGGGGGAGACAAACGGAGAAGACAAGGTGGGCATCGAGGTTTCCTGAAGCTGATCCGCCCCAGGCACCGTCCAAAACAAAAGCCGCCTGGCGGCGGCTTGTTGAACGTGATCAGACAGCCGCATCTATGAATGCAGCGTAAAATACCAGCGGGCACGGGTTGCGGTCGTGATCA
The DNA here is from genome assembly GCF_004343445.1 of Rhizobium sp. PP-CC-3G-465. Classification (NCBI taxonomy): domain Bacteria; kingdom Pseudomonadati; phylum Pseudomonadota; class Alphaproteobacteria; order Hyphomicrobiales; family Rhizobiaceae; genus Rhizobium; species Rhizobium sp. PP-CC-3G-465. The sequence goes on along the minus strand of NZ_SLYH01000001.1, from coordinate 1,674,005 downwards.
TGTGCAATGCATGATCCCTTTTGAGAGGCATGTCAACCGGCCGGTTTTTGCAGGCAGAGGCGATCATGACCGCCCGGGAACCAGCATATCCTCCAGAGGCCGCGCATGGTCGCCGTCGCAGAGCGTGTGATCGGAAAGCGCGCGGATGACATAGCAATCCTCCACCGTGTGGCCGGCGCAATGGGAGACGATCCGCTCCAGTTCGTGCTCCAGCCGCTGCAGCTGCGCGATCTTCGCCCGCACGGCGGAAAGATGCTCGACGGCGATGGCATCCGCACGGGCACACGGCTTTTCCGGGTGGTCGCTGAGGTCGATCAGGTCGCGGATCGCCTCGATCGACAGGCCGAGATCGCGACCGTGGCGGATGAAGGCAAGACGGTCGAGCGCCTGGCGCTCATAGCGCCGCTGGTTGCCCTCCGTCCGCTCGGCCGGCGCGATCAGCCCCGCCTGCTCGTAATAGCGGATGGTGGGCACCTTCACGCCGGTGCGCCGCGACAGATCGCCGATCGAATACATGGGGCTGTTCTCCGTGCGGCAGGTGAGGGCCGCTTTAACCAAAGATAGGCGAACGGAGCCCGGCTTTCCAGCCTCGACGCAACCACCACGCTTATGGCCCGCCAGCCTCCGGCCCGATGCGGACCACCGTGTCGCCGGGCTCGATCATGCCCGTGCGGTGGGTGATGGCGATCACCGTCACCCGATCCGCGAGCTGCCGCAGGCCGATGAGGATTTCCCGTTCGGTGGCGGCATCCAGCGCCGAGCTTGCTTCATCGAGAAACAGGATGTCGGGATCCCCATAGAGCGCGCGGGCAATGGCGATCCGCTGCCGCTCGCCGCCCGATAGCTTCAGGCCCCGCTCGCCCACACTGGTCTCGAACCCTTCCGGCAGCGCCTCGATGGTCGAGAGGATGGCAGCCTGATGTGCGACGCGGCGCAGTTTTTGCGCATCGACCGGCCGCCCCAGCGTGATGTTGACCGACAGCGTGTCGCTGAGAAGAAGGATATCCTGCGGCACGACGCCAATCCGCCCATACCATGTCGCGCGCGTGATCCCGGCCAGCGGCCGGCCGTCGATCGTGATCTCGCCGCTCTGCGGCTCCAGCGATTTCAGCGCCAGCCGAAACACGGTGGATTTTCCGGCACCCGTCTCCCCGGTCAGCGTGGTGATGCCGCCGCGGGCCGCCGTGAAGGAGACGTTCTCAACGCCCCGGCCGTTCTCGTAGCGATAGCCGACGGCCTCGAACCGAAGCGTACCCTCCGAAAGCCTCAGGGCTTCGGCGGCGCTCGTCGTCTCTTCCTCCGGTGCCGCCCAGATGGCCTGAAGCGGCGCGAGGTTGCCGCGCGTCTTGGCAAGCTCGTTGATGGTCGCGCCGATCGCCTCGAACGGCTGGTTCAGCGCCAGCAGCAGCGTGTTGAACAGCACGACATCCCCGACGGAGATAAGGCCCGCCTGCATGCGCGGCACCAGCATCAGAAAGGTCACGCCGAGCTGCAACGCCAGCGCCGCCCCCTGAAGCCCGGCAAAGCCGATCCGGCTTAGCGAATAGTCCCGCCAGTTCCGGAACACGGCCTCTGCCTTCTGCGAAAACAGGCTCCGCATCCACCCATGCGCACCGAAATGCCGCAGCGTCTCCATGCCGGTGAGCGCATTGCCGACGAAGCGGGCATTCTCCTGTCCCGCCGCGATGGCAGCCTCCAGATAGCGCGTGCTGCGCCGGTCGGCAGCCACCGACAGGGCGATGAAGGCCGCGCCGTAGAGGACCGAAACCGCCACGATCTCCAGACTGACGGTCGCCCCGATCAGCGCCAGGCTGAGCGCGATCTGCACGCTGCCGGAGACGAGGTAACCGAGCGTCAGATGCAGCATCGTCACAAGCGCCTGATCCCCGCGCTGCCCGGCCGTTTCGATTTCCACCGGATTGTGCTCGACAAAGAACGGCGCGGTCTTGTGCAACAGGCGCTCGAACAGGCTGGTGGAGACGATGAGCGAGAGATGTTCGCCGCAGACATGCGCCAGATAGTTCTGCGCCCGCTGCAGCGCGCTCGAAAGTCCGACCAGCACCGCATAGGCAACGAGCCCCAGCGCTACCGTCTCCGCCAACGCGCCCGGCTGCATCCGGTCGATCATCCGCGAAAACACATAAGGCCCCGCCACCGCCACCACCGCTGTCACCATGGTCAGCACCGACACCAGCAGAAGCATCCCCCGCGACGCCCGCCAGAAATCGACGAGAATGCTGCGGACAAGCGAAGGCGGTGCTGACGACATGGGATCTCCAGGGGGTGGATGGAGGGGGGAGCACAAGGCCCTGCGCCTCCCGCTCTGTTGCTGAAGGCTCAGGGCCGAAATCCGGTGGAAGCGATGATGGCGGTTCGATCCACCCGTATTTTAGAGGTGTGTCAGATGGATGTCACGGGTTTTGGTGCGCGCGGAGTGATAACCATCGGCGACGGGAAGCATTACCGGGTCTGCGCCTCTATTCCTCAACAGGCACGGCCAGACTGTGTTTGATGGTCTTCAGGGCGATGATGCTCTTGTACTTCCGCACCAGCGCTTGCTGCTCGGTCATGAGCCGCTCGATGAAGGCGTTGTATTCGTCGAGGTCGCGCACGGCGACGAGGAGGACGTAGTCCATGTCGCCGGTCACGTACCAGCAGGATTGAATTTCCGGTGCGCGATCGAGCCATCGCTGGAACTGGTCCAGCGTGTGGCGATGCTCGTTCTGAATCTCCAGTTCCACCAGGATCGACAGAGGGCGGCCGACCGCTTTTGGATTGACGACGGCGACGACCTTTTCGATGATGCCGTCCTGCTTGAGCTTGGTGATGCGGCGTTCGACGGCGGAGGTCGAGAGATGGACTGTCTCGCCAAGCGTCTTGCCGGGAACGTCGGCATTCTCCTGAAGCGCCGCCAGCAGCGTTCTGTCCACATCATCCATGGCGTCAGATCTCTTTCATGAGCGGAAAATCAGCTTCTACTATGTAATGATCGCGGATCTGCCGCGCTGCAAGCCTTTATTATGAGCCCATGACAAAGCAACCCAGACTGTCCCATCAGAATATCAGCGCGGCCCGGCAGGTCATCGATCCGGTTTTCCTGCAAAGCCCTGTCCTCACCTGCGACACGCTTGGCCTGTCGCTCTTCGCCAAGGACGAAACCGACAATCCGATCCGCAGCTTCAAGGGCCGCGGTACGGGCTATTTTCTCTCGGAAAACAGGGGCGGCGAAGGTCCTCTTGTCACGGCCTCTGCCGGAAATTTCGGGCAGGGACTTGCCTACAATGCCGTGCGGCGCGGGCGATCCCTGACCGTTTTCGCCAGCGTGAACGCCAATCCCCTCAAGATCGACGCCATGCGCCGGCTGGGCGCGGAGGTCGTTCTTGCAGGAGACGATTTCGATGCCGCAAAGGCGGTGGCACGGCAGCATGCGGACGAACGTGGGCTTGCCTTCGTCGAGGATGGCGCGAGCGCGGCGATCGCGGAAGGGGCCGGCACGATGGCGGCGGAACTGACGGAGGAGGTCGGAGCGCTCGATGCCGTCTTCATTCCCTTGGGCAACGGCGCTCTGGCTGCCGGCGTCGGGTGCTGGTTCAAGGCGCAATCGCCGAAAACCCGCGTCATCGCCGTCGCAGCCACAGGCGCGCCCTGCATGGCCCTGTCCCACAGAGCTGGAAAGGCGATCTCGACGCCGGAGGGCCATACGATCGCCGACGGTATCGCCGTGCGCATTCCCGTGCCGGCGGCTGTCGACTGGTTGCAGGACACGATCGACGAGGTCATTCTCGTCGATGATGACCAGATCGTGGAGGCGATGCGGTTCGCGCATCGGACCTGGGGGCGCATTGTCGAGCCGGCTGGCGCGGCGGGGCTCGCGGCGATCCTGACGCAAGCCTCCTCTCTTGAAGGCCGCCGGGTCGCAACCATGCTCTGCGGCGGCAATCTCACCGAGCAGCAGATCGCGCTGTGGCTTTCCTGATCGGTGCCATTGGCAGTTGTCCTCGCCCCACGAAAAAGCCCGGCGCGCTTTTGCGGCCGGGCTCGATTGTTTCGCGCTATGCCACCCTTACTTCGGCAGCGTATAGGCGATGATGTAATCCCCCGGCTTGGTGCCGACCGAGCCGTGGCCGCCGGCGACGATGACGACGTATTGGGTGCCGTCATCCGTGCTGTAGGTCATGGGGGTGGACTGGCCGCCGGCGGGCAGGCGGCCGCGCCAGAGTTCGCGGCCGGTCGTGAGGTCATAGGCGCGCAGGTAGTTATCGACGGCCGCACCGAGGAAGGCGACGCCGCCCTTGGTGATCATCGGGCCGCCGATGCCGGGCACGCCGACCTTGAAGGGCAGGGGCAGCGGCGTCATGTCGTAGACGGTGCCGTTGCGGTGCTTGTAGGCGATCTCGCCGGTCTTCAGGTCCACGCCGGCGACATAGCCCCATGGCGGCGCCTGGCAGGGAATGCCGAGCGGCCCGAGGAACGGCCCCATCAGCACGCCGTAGGGCGCGCCGTCATTGCGGTTCAGGCCCTGTTCGCTGCCCTTCTGGTCCTGCCCCTTCGGCGGGATCTGGTCGCGCGGCACGAGCTGCGAGGTGAAGGCGAGGTAGGTCGGCATGCCGAACATCAGCTGCTTTTCCGGATCGACCGCGACGGAACCCCAGTTGAAGGTGCCGAAATTGCCGGGGTAGATCAGCGAGCCCTCAAGCGACGGCGGGGTGTAGCGCCCCTTATATCTCAGTCGCTCGAATGCGATCCGGCAGGCCAGCTGGTCGAACATGCTGACGCCCCACATGTTCTTGTCCGTCAGCGGCGGCGGCGAGAAGGTGAGATCGGAGATCGGCTGGGTGGGCGCGGTGAAGTCCTCGGGAATAGCGCCGGTCGGCGCGGGGATTTCCTTCACGGGGATGATCGGCTCGCCGGTGCGCCGGTCGAGCACGTAGAGATCGCCCTGCTTGGTCGGGCCGACAAGCGCCGGGCGGCCGTCGATATCGAGCAGCACGGGCTGGGCGGGAACGTCCATGTCCCAGAGATCGTGATGCACGGTCTGGCGAACCCAGCGCAGCTGCCCCGAATTGATGTCGAGCGCGACGATAGAGGAGGAGAACCGCTCCACATTCTCGCTGCGGCCCATGCCGAGCTGGTCGGGCACCTGGTTGCCGAGCGGGATATAGACGAGGCCGAGGGCTTCGTCATAGGAGAACACCGACCAGCTGTTCGGCGAGTTGGTCGTGTAGGTCTGGCCTTCCGGCAGAGGCGTGGTGACGTCGGGATTGCCACTGTCCCAGTTCCACACGAGGGCGCCGGTGTTGACGTCGAAGGCGCGGATCACGCCCGACTGCGACTGCGTCGAGTAGTTGTCGTTGACGGCGCCGCCGATGATGATCTTGTTGCCGGTGATGACGGGCGGCGAGGTGGAGTAGTAGTAACCGGCCGGCTGGTAGCGCATGCCCTGCTCCAAGCGCAGCGTGCCCTGCTCGGCAAAGCCGGTGCAGACCTGGCCGGTCTGCGCGTCGAGCGCGATCAGGCGGGCATCCGAGGTCGGCAGGTAGACGCGGGTGGCGCAGGCGCTTCCCGGTGCGGCAGCGGCATCCGCATAATAGGTGACGCCGCGGCAGGTCTGGTGCTGCCGGTCCGGGTTCATGCCGGAATTGCTGTCGAACTTCCACTTTTCCTTGCCGGTGGCAGCATCGATGGCGATCGCCCAGTTGTGCGGCGTGCAGACATAGAGCGTGTCGCCGATCTTGAGCGGCGTCACCTGATAGGTGGTCTCGCCCACATCCTCCGGCAGCTTCACGTCGCCCGTCTGGTAGCGCCAGACTTCCTTGAGATCGGAGACGTTGGCCGTGGTGATCTGCGTCAGCGGCGAATAGCGCTGGCCATATTGTGTGCGGCCATACTGGTGCCATTCCCCATCCGGCACGTTGCCGCCGAGCGCGGGCGTCGCATTGGCAACCGTGGTCGGCAGCGCGCCGGCCATGTCGAGCGGATCCTGCGTCATGGAATAAAGCGCAACCGCGACCGAGAGCACGACGGCGATCCCGAGCGGCCAGCCGCTGGCACGGTAGACATGGCCCGTGGGGCTGGTGAAGCCGAGAGGCTTGCGCACCGAAGGCAGCAACAGCCAGAGCCCAAGCAGGATGACGACGCCGCCACGGGGGCCGAGCTGCCACCAGTCGAAGCCGACTTCCCACAGCGCCCAGGCGAGCGTGGCGACGATGAACACCGCATAGACGGTGAGCGCCGACGACCGGTGGCGCGAGAGCAGGATGGCCGTTGCGAGAAAGGCAAGACCCGCCAGCACATAGTACCAGCTGCCGCCGAGAACGGCGAGCCAGGCCCCGAAGCCGGTCAGCCCCAGTCCGATCAGCGCAAAAAGGACAGACGTAAAGATGATCATGGAAGAGACTCCTGGCGCAGCGATGCGCGCCCCGTCAATATCGACATCGGAGCGCCGCGCGTCATGCATGACGCGTTGAGGTCGTTCCAACACTTTGCAGTTGCGGCATTATTCCCGTCGTAAACCGATCCCAGTTTCGGGAATGATGCAGCCGAAGCCGAATGCAGATCCGGGCTTCGTTATGGCGAAATTAGGGCAGGCATCGCGCGGGTCAATGCCGCAATGCACAATCGGTGGCGGGAGGGGTTGTGACGCACGTTGGAGAGTGTTGCTCTGGAACTGTCGTGTCATCGCAGCGGCGCCCTGAGCCGCTGCCTGGCCCCTCATCCGCCTGCCGGCACCTTCTCCCCGCGCGCGGGGAGAAGGGACACGTGGCACCGCTCTATCTCACGTCAAAGTGCTGAGCAGGGCACGTCCCCTCGCCCCGCAAGCGGGGAGAGGGTTAGGGTGAGGGGCAGCCGCACGCACCACGTGGCCGAAGTGCCGCCCTCTCGCAACCCTCACGTCCCGCAGAACGTCCGCAGCACTTCCTCGCCCGGCGCCGGAGGCTCGGCGAAGGGGGCCATGTCGGGCTGGTCGTCATAGGGGCGGGCGAGCACGCGGATGAGGGCGTCGAACGGCGAAAAATCCGCATTCGTCTGGGCTGCAACGATCGCCTGCTCGATCCGGTGGTTGCGGGGGATGAAGGCGGGGTTGACGGCGCGCATGGCGGCGGCGGTGTCTTCGGCGCTCCGCCCCTCGGCCTCCACGCGGCGGCGCCAGCGGTCGAGCCAGAGGCTGGTGCTGGCGGGGTTGCGGAACAAAGCGGTGAACGCGGTTTCCGTCGAAGGATCGGCCGCGAGATCCGACAGCCGGCGGAAGGCGAGCGTGAAATCCGCCTCTTCCTGATGCATATGCGTCAGCAGGTCCTGCACGAGATCGAGATCGCCGTCCTCCGTTGTTGACAGACCGAGCTTGGCGCGCATGGCGGCGAGCCAATGGTGCTGGAAGCGCTCGCCATAGGCCTTCAGCACGCCGTTGGCGGCAGTGACGGCGGCCTCCTCGTCGGTGTCGAGAAGCGGCAGCAGCGTTTCGGCCAGTCGCGCGAGGTTCCACTGGCCGATGCCCGGCTGGGCGGCATAGGCATAGCGGCCGTTGCGGTCGATGGAGGAGAAGACCTTGGCCGGATCATAGGCATCGAGAAAGGCGCAGGGGCCGAAATCGATGGTCTCGCCGGAGATCGCCACATTGTCGGTGTTCATCACGCCATGGATGAAGCCGATGGAGAGCCAGCGGGCGATCAGCGACGCCTGCCGGTCGGCAAAGGCGGAGAGGAAGGCGAGATAGGGCTGCGGGTCGTTCGCAAGCTCGGGGTAATGCCTGGAGATGGCGTGGTCGGCGAGCGCCTTGACTCCGGCCCGATCGTCGCGCGCGGCGTGGAACTGGAACGTACCCACCCTGATGTGGCTGGCCGCCACCCGCGTCAGCACCGCGCCGGGCTGCACCGTCTCGCGGTAGACCGGCTCGCCCGTGACGACGGCGGCCAGCGCCCGCGTGGTCGGCAGGCCAAGCGCCTGCATCGCCTCGCTGACGATATATTCGCGCAACACGGGCCCAAGCGCCGCGCGCCCGTCGCCCCGTCGGGAATAGGGCGTGGGACCGGCACCCTTCAGCTGGATATCGCGGCGGCGGCCTTGTCGGTCCACCACCTCTCCCAGAAGAATAGCCCGGCCATCGCCGAGCTGCGGGTTGAACCCGCCGAACTGGTGGCCTGAATAGGCCATGGCCAGCGGCTCTGCACCGGGAAGGATGGTGTTGCCGGAAAAGATCGCCGCGCCGTCGGCCTCCAGCTGCGCGATATCGAGCCCCAGTTCTTCCGCCAATTCCCGGTTGAAGCGGATCAGCACCGGCGCTTCGACCGGCGTCGGATCGACGCGCGAGAAGAAGGCGTCGGGCAGCCGTGCATAGCTGTTGTCGAAGGGGATGGGCGGCGTCTGCGCCTGCGTCCTGTTCGTCGCCTCCATCATCGTCTCCGCTCCGTGCCTTGTCCGTTATTCGTCGGCCCGGTCGGAAGACCGGTGTCGTCAATGTTAGATAGGGTGGGCGGTCTCGGCATGAAAGGGTGATCAGGCGTCCCGCACAGGCGGTGGTTCGCGACAGTCTTTGTCTGGAGAGACCAGCCTCAAACCTCCACGAAAGCCTCCCGCTTCAGCCGCTCCCGATCCGCCTCGAAGGCGAGGCTATCCAGCCCGCGTGTGAGGCTGGCCACCGCGGTCTCGCGGGCGATGGTGTGCATGCGTCCGCCGGGCAGGCCCGCCAGGGCCCGCAGGCTTTTTTGCAGGCGGATGCCGATGTCGAGGTTGCCGGCGCCGTCGCGGGCGATCGGCAGGAAGGCGTCCTCGAACATATCCCGAAGCGTCACAGGCGGCACATGCACGCGCGGGAACGCGGGCGCGCCGCGCAGATGGTCCGCTCTCGGCTCCACGGCGAGCACCTCGACCATCGCCGTCATGACGTCGATGGTCGTGCCGGGGTCGTTGATGGCGGAGGACAGGGAGCGCGAGGCGATTTCGGCCAGCACGATCAGGCCGAAGCGGGGATCCTGCTCGAAGGTGCGGCGCGGGCCGATGGTCAGGGCGTCGAGAAGGGCCTGTTGCACCTTGGGGTCGGGCCCGCCGGTCGCCCGGGTCCGAACGAAGAGCATCGGCGTGCCCGGCGCGCAGAAGGCCCCGGCCCGCGCGACCAGATACAGTTCTAAATCGCTCGTCGCACCGAGCGCCTGCAGCTGCGGCATGTCGATATGCTTGATATAGCCGACCTTGGCAGGTGAGACCGGAACGGCACCGGACGGCATGGGCCCGAGCGGCGCGCCACCGAGAAGCGGATCTTCGAGATGATCGCGCATGCCCGTCATCGCCACGGTCTTCACCCGGTCGATGGTCTCGCTGATCCGGCCGAGGGTCGAGAGATGGTCGATCCAGCGCAACAGCGTCAGCACGATCACGGCGATGACGCCGAGCGTGACGATGAACAGAACGAGCCGCCCGCCGCCGCCATAGAGCCCGGCATGCAGCGCGATCAGCCCGACCAGCGAAAACAGGAAGGTGCCGAGAAAGGTCGAGAGCGCCCGCTGGGCGGTGGTGTCCTCCAGCAGCAGGCTCGTCGCCCGCGGCGTCGCGCCGCTGGCCGCCGCCGCGCTGGCGGCCACCAGCGTCGACAGCGAGAAGGTGGTGACGGCGAGCATGCTGGAGGCGATGATGCTGAGGATCGGATCCACGGCATCCGCCCCGAAGGCCTGCGTCATCTCCTCCGGAATGAAGGGCCCGAGAAGGATGGCGACCAGCGCCGTCGCAACCCCCGCAAGACAATAGAGTGTCGCCCGAACCCAAAGCCGCCGCGACAGCTGCACCACCTGCCAGAGACGTTTCGACCTGAGCATAAGACCTCCCGAACCGGACTGCCGGATGGCAGCCGCAGCAGAGTTATAGGGCGGGGTGGTGTATTTTCGAGATGGCGCATGTGCGTGTCGAGGGTGGGGTGAGGGGGTAGAAAGGAAGAAAGACCCTCTCTGGCCTGCCGGCCATCTCCCCCACAAGGGGGAGAAGACGTGTGGCACGACCTTCGCTACAATCTTGAACGTATTTTCTTGAAGCGAGCGGCTCGCCCCAAGTCTTCTCCCCCCTTGTGGGGGAGATGCCCGGCAGGGCAGAGAGGGTCTTTCTTCTCTCCCTTACCCCCTCACATCTTCCGCGCCACCTTGATCGCAAACGCATATTCGAACGCGATCTCCTCCAGCCGCTGAAAGCGGCCGGAGGCGCCGCCGTGGCCGGCGCCCATGTTGGTTTTGAGAAGGATCGGCTGGTCGCCCGTGGTCTTGTCGCGCAGCTTCGCCACCCACTTGGTCGGCTCCCAGTAGGTCACGCGCGGGTCGGTGAGCCCGGAGAGGGCGAGGAGGGCGGGGTAGTGTTTCTCGCTGACATTGTCGTAGGGCGAGTAGCTGGCGATGTGGTGATAGGCCGCTTCGTCGTCGATGGGGTTGCCCCATTCCGGCCATTCCGGCGGCGTCAGCGGCAGGGTGTCGTCGAGCATGGTGTTCAGCACGTCCACGAAGGGAACGGCCGCGATGATGCCGCCGAATTTCTCCGGTGCCATGTTGGCGACGGCGCCCATCAGCATGCCGCCGGCCGAGCCGCCCTCGGCGACGATGTTCGCGTAGGACGTGAAGCGTTCCTGATTCAGATAATCGGCCGCCGCGATGAAGTCCTTGAACGTGTTGGTCTTCCTCTCCATCTTGCCGTCTTCGTACCAGGCAAAGCCCTTGTCCTTGCCGCCGCGGATATGGGCGATGGCATAGACGAAGCCGCGGTCGACCAGCGACAGGCAATTGGTGTTGAACGAGGCGGGAATGGACATGCCGTAGGCTCCGTAGCCATAGAGCAGGCAGGGTGCGGAACCATCCAGGGGCACATCGCGGCGGTAGAGCAGCGTCACCGGCACGGAGGCGCCGTCATGCGAGGGCGCAAACACGCGGCGCGTGACGTAGTCGTCCGGATTGTGGCCGGAGGGCACTTCCTGCGTCTTCAGCAGCGTACGCTCGCGCGTCGTCATGTCGTAGTCGAAGAGCTGGCTCGGTGTCGTCATCGAGGAGTAGGAGAAGCGGATGACGTCGGTGTCGTATTCGGCAGCACCCGACAGGCCGAGCGAGAAGGCTTCCTCGGCGAAGGCGATCGCGTGCTCCTCGCCGGTGCGGCGGTCGCGGATCTTGATCTGCGGCAGGCCGTTCTCGCGCTCCAGCCAGACGAGGTGGCGGGCAAACGCCATATGGTTGAGGATCAGCCGGCCGGGCGTGTGGGGCACGAGCTCGCGCCAGTTCTCCCGCTCCGGCCGGTCGAACGGCGTTTCCATGATCTTGAAATCCTTGGCGCCATCGGCATTCGTCAGGATGTAAAAGACGTCGCCGCCTTCCGTCATGGAGTATTCGAGCCCGGTCTCGCGCGGCGCAACCAGCTTCGGTGTCGCATGGAGGTCGGAGGTGGGGATCAGCAGGTATTCGCTGGTCTCGTGGTCGTGAATGTCGATGTAGATCACGTCGTCGAGCATGGAGGCGCCGACGCCCATGAAGAAGCCCGGATCCTCCTCCTCGTAGACCAGCCGGTCGTCGGCCTGCGGCGTGCCGATGACATGGTGGAAGATCTTCGACGGACGGTGGTTCTCGTCGAGCACGGTGTAGAAGAAGCTGCGACCGTCGGGCGCCCAGGCGCCATCGCCGCCGGTGTTGGCGATCACGTCTTCGAGGTCGTCGCCGGTCGAGAGGTCGCGGATGCGGAGCGTGAAATATTCCGATCCCTTGTCGTCATAGCCCCAGATGCCGAGCGAATGATCGGTGCAATGGTCGATGCCGGAGAGGCGGAAATAGTCCTTGCCCGCGGCCTCCTTGTCGCCGTCGAGCAGCACCACGCGCTCGCCGCCGTCGCGTGGCTGGCGGAAGTAGCGCGGCTGCTCGCCGCCGGTAACGAAGGCGGTGCCATAGGCGAACGGCCCGTCCTTCATCGGCACGGAGCTGTCGTCTTCCTTGATTCGGCCCTTCATCTCGGCGAAAAGCTGCTTCTGCAGCGCCTCGGTATCCGCCATCGCCGCCTTCATATAGGCGTTCTCGGCCTCCAGATGCGCGCGGATCTCGGGATCGAGAATGGAGGTGTCCTTGAACATCTGCTGCCAGTTGTCGGCCCGGAACCAGGCATAGTCGTCGGTGCGGGTGATGCCGTGGCGGGTGTCGCTCAGCGGCTTCTTGTGTGCTGCAGGCGGAACGGGCAGGCTGGAAAAGACGGGGGCTTGGTCGGACAATGCGATCTCCGGGGGTTCGCTGGAGCTTTCCGGATCACCGGAAACGCTCCATCTCTTCGTTATAGCCGCAGGACGATGCTCTGGGATATCGAGCACATAGATGCCGCAGCCGGTGCATTCAAGCGGCAAAGCGCGTTGTCTCAGCGCGAGGATAAGGCCGCGACCGCGTAATCGATGAAGGCGCGGATCTTCGGCGTGGCGCTGTGGCGGTCGAGCGTGCAGGCGTAGAAGGTGAACGGCGTGTGCGCAGCGATTGTGTCGCTGCCGGCCGTGGTGTCGCTGAACAGAGGCACGACCGAACCCTTGGCGATCAGCGCGTCGGCGATGAACGCGCCGAGCCGGGCGATGCCGGCGCCGGCAAGGACCATGGAGGTCAGGGTGTCGATATCGTTGCTGATGATCTTCGGCTTGATGTCGGGCTCGTACAATGTGCCGTCCTTGAGGAACGTCCAGCGGAACAGGCGGCCATGCGTCGCCAGCCGGTAGAGCAGGCAATCATGATGCACGAGATCCTCCGGCGTCTTCGGATGGCCGCGGCGGGCGAGATAGTCGGGCGAGGCGCAGATCATCATCGGCACGGTGACGAGGCGGCGGGCGATCAGCGAGGGCTCCAGCTGCTCGGCGAAACGGACGCTGATGTCGATGCCCTCGGCGATATGGTCGACGGCCCTGTCGGTGATGACGAGCTCGACGGAGAGCTGCGGGTAGAGGCTGGCGAAGCCCGGAATAAGCGGCGCGATGACATGACGGCCGAAGGCGACGGAGGCGGAAATGGTGAGCCGGCCCCGTGGTGCGTCGTTCAGCGCGGAAACGGCGGTGGCCGCCGCCTCCAGCGCGTGGACGACATGGCGAACGCGCTCGAAATAGACCTGCCCGCTATCCGTCAGCCCCAGCCGGCGCGTCGTGCGCTGCAGCAGGCGCACGCCGAGGTCGCGTTCCAGCCGGGCGATGTTCTGGCTGGCGGCCGCAGGGCTGATGCCGAGCTGCCGGGCGGCGGCCGCAATGCTGCCCATCTCGACGCTCCGCACGAAACTCTCGATTCCGCGAAGGCTGTCCATAGCTGCGCGCACTCCCGATACCGATCATTCGAAAGTTTTGCTTCAGATTGATGGAGCCTGCAAGCCTCTAATCGAAGGCGGCATTTGCGGCTAGGAAAGGACATCGACATTCAACATTTCGGAGAGACCATGCCCACGAACGCAACCCCTACATCCACCGCCGCCCGGTCTGCGAAGATGGGGCTTCCCCCAGCGGCGACACCTTACGTCTTCGCCTTCTTCATGGCCGGCATCATGGCCTTCGTGATGTGCTGGATCATCGTCTCGGTGAACAGCGGCGTCGACAGCGGCCTGCCGATGCGGGTGGCCGCCGCCTACCTCGTTGCCATGCCCGCCGCCTTCGTCAGCGTGCTGATCGTCCGCCCGATCGCGCTGAAGCTCACATCCCTCGTGGTGCGGCGCCCGGGCTGAGGGGTCTCGGCCGTCTCAGGCCGACAGCGTCAGCCCGATGCCGAACGGATCGGTGAGGGAGACGGTGTCGCCGGTGCGGGCGGTGGGGATTTCCAGCCGGTCCAGCGCGGCGAGCGCCGTCTGAAGTGCTGCCGTATCGTTGAAGCGGAGGGCGTAGGTGCCGAGCCCGGTCATCTCGGCGACGCGCCGGGGCGCGTTGCGCGTGTTCCAGATATTGGCGGCGAGGTGGTGGTGGTAGCGGCCGGTGGAGAAGAAGCTGGCGCCCGGATAGGTGCCCATCAGATCGAGGCCGAGCACGTCGCGGAAGAAGGCGTCCGCCTGCGGCAGGTCCGACACCTGCAGGTGGAGATGGCCGAGCGACGTGCCCGCCGCCATGCCGCCCCAATGGGTGTGTCCCCGGGCAAGCGCGAGGCCCTCGTCGTAGAGCGTCTGGAGATCGAGCGGCAGGGTGGCCATCTTCAACGTGCCGTCGGGCTGGGTTGCCCAACTGGCGCGGGGCCGGTCGCGATAGACCTCGATGCCGTTGCCCTCGGGGTCGGCGAGATAGATCGCCTCGCTGACCAGATGGTCCGACGCGCCCTGCAACGGCACCTGAAGGCCGGCGGCATGGGTCAGCCAGCGGGCAAGCGCTGCCCGGTCGGGCACGAGGAAGGCCGTGTGGAACAGGCCCGGCGCGTTGCGCGGCGCCGTGGTCGCATGGCCGGAGGTCGTGAGCGTCAGCAACGGCCGTCCGCCGGCGCCGAGCGTCTCGCCGCTTGGCAACCGCTCCATCAGGCTCAGCCCCATCACGGACTGGTACCAGGACGAGACGAGCGGCAGGTCGCGCACCACCAGCCGGGCGTGATCGATAAAGGCCGGCATGGCCAAGGGATGTTCAGGGGCAGGATGTTCGGGCGCGAGCGGACGGTCCGGCGAAGGGGTGCTCATCAGGTCGGAAAGGGTCATCTCGGTCGCTCCTGCGAGGGTGTTCGGGAAGATGCCGGGCAGGACGAGCGCCATACCCGTCATGTGCAGCAGGCGGCGTCGGCGCAGATCGTCCATGGCAGGGTCCCCGAAGAGGATCGACTATGCACCGCTTGGGCGCGAGGCGAAATCCCCAGGATCGGCGATGGATCGTCGCGGATGCGTTGACAATCCCGGCGCGAATGTATTCGCGCCCTTGCGAACTTTTCGTGCCTGCGCGAGGAAATCGTCAGCCCCGGCGCGAACGTGTTCGCACCAGCGTCAAAATTTTTTCGCACTCGCAGCAAATTTCTGCCCGTCGGGCCTATTCTGTCATCCTCCCGCCCGCATCATCGCCGATGATCGATTCGTCACCGAAAGTGACGGATGCGCGCCCATCGGGGCTCGCCAAACGGGCAGCGGATGCGTAGCCTGAGCTGAAACGGATCTGGAGACGAAGCGCGCGTGGAGATCAAGGGCATCAAGTGGAACTACGACCGGACCGAAATGATCGCGGACGGCATCGTCCATGGCATCGGTCTCGCCTTCGCGCTCATTGGCGTCACCATCCTGCTGGTGCATGCCAGTGCGGCCAGCACCGCGGGGCAGATCGCTGCCGCCGCGATCTACGGCGCCGGCCTCGTCGCCACGCTGTCGATCTCCTTCGTCTACAATATGTGGCCGGTATCGCGCACCAAATGGCTGCTGCGCCGGTTCGATCATTCCTCGATCTTCATCCTGATCGCGGCGACCTATACGCCCTTCCTGCAAAGCGGCTGGAACGATCCGTTCCTGGCCGTCATGCTCGTCGGCATCTGGCTGATCGCGGCTCTCGGCATCGCGCTGAAATGCGTCTTTCCTGGGCGTTACGACAAGCTAGCCATCGTGCTCTATCTTGCCATGGGCTGGAGCGGCGTGCTGGCCGTCGGGCCGCTGCTGACGACGCTGAATGGCGCCACCATGCTGCTGATTCTCGCCGGCGGCATTATCTACTCCGCCGGCGTCATCTTCCATGTGTGGGAACGGCTGCGCTTTCAGAACGCCATCTGGCACGGCTTCGTCGTGACCGCCGCCGCCGTCCACTTCTCGGCCGTGTTCTCGGTCATCGGCAACACCCCCGCTTGAGCCCGGTCGCTCAAGCCGGGTCGCCTAAGCCGGTTCGAAACTCAGCGCCACGCCGTTCATGCAGTAGCGAAGCCCGGTCGGGGCCGGTCCGTCCGGAAAGACGTGGCCCAGATGGGCGTCGCAATCGGCGCATTTCACTTCCGTCCGTGTCATGCCGTAGGAGCGGTCAGTGACCTGCGTCACGGCTTCAGGCTCGAGCGGCTGGAAGAAGCTCGGCCAGCCCGTTCCCGAATCGAACTTTGTCCGGGCGTCGTAGAGCGCGTTGCCGCAGCAGATGCAGCGATAGGTGCCGGCTTTGCCGAGCGCGAAATCGGGGCTCGAAAACGCCCGTTCCGTGCCGTGCTGGCGGGTGACGCGATACTGGTCCGGCGTCAGCTGCTCGCGCCATTCCGCATCGCTCTTCACGACCTTCAGAGGGGTGTTTGCGCCGTCTCCGGCAGCATGCGTGCGATGTTCGGTCATGTCGTTCTCCTCATCTTGAGACTGCGCTTCATATAGGAACGCGCGGCGCGCAAGCAAAGCCAACGCAAGCCCTCGTGCTGCGCGGCTTTATAGTAATGTCTGCTCATGGAAACGCATGCGAGCGAGGTGAGAATCGCAGGTTGCAGAGAATCGCAGCCCTCGCCGGTGGTGCACGCACGGATGTTGCCCCGAAAGGGGGGTCTCGATAGATGAACGCGCGCATTTCTATCGGGATTGCTTGTGACAACTGTTCCGGGACGCGTCGTTTCGCCCACCAAGTCTTGCATCTATTGAAAAACGGGTTTGACATTTTTGGGGTGAATGTTATTCGAGTAACGGCAAAGTGTCTGAGACTGAAAATACTGCAGGTTGTCGTCGCCGAAATATCTCTACAGAATTCGGTTGTCTTTTCGGGGTAGGGGAAAGATATGCGGCGTCCAATGCAAGTGCATTCATCAAGTAATTCGGTCGTTCCATTGTGATGCAATCGTGCTGGTTTTTACCGCAATCGATCGCATTTCCATGGGACAAATGACGCTTTCATGGAAAAGCCTGCGAATCTGCGGGTGAAAACGAGACAATCGCCCGAAAGGAGAACAAAATGAGTGAACAGATGGCAGGACATGGCACGGCCGGACTTAGCCTGGCAGGACATGGCAACGAGTTGCTCGTGGAACTGACCGCAGAAATCGTCGCCGCCTATGTCAGCAATCATGTCGTGCCCGTCTCGGAGTTGTCGACTCTCATCGGCGATGTGCACACGGCGCTGAACAACACCGGTGCACCGGCCCCCGTCGTCGCCGCCGTGGAAAAGCCGAAGCCTGCCGTATCGGTGCGCAAGTCGGTTCAGGACGGCCAGATCACCTGCCTGGAATGCGGTGGCAACTTCAAGTCGCTGAAGCGCCACCTGATGACGCACCACGCTTTGTCGCCGGAAGACTACCGCGAAAAGTGGGAACTGCCGTCAGATTATCCGATGGTCGCCCCGGCCTATGCCGAAGCGCGCTCGCGCCTCGCCCGCGAAATGGGCCTCGGCCAGCGCCGCAAGCGCGCCGCCAAGTAAGCTTACCAGCACGCTCGGCGTGATTTTTATCAAGCCTTGCAAAGCGAAACGTTTCTATCGCGCCGGACCGGATCTTTATCCGGTCCGGCTTTTTCGTGTCCGGAGAGCGGAAGCCTCTGGTCAGGAACCGGAGCAAGGAAAAAATGCCTATATGATTCAGAAGGCTATCGGAAACATGAAGGAATTCAACAGAAAGTTGTGAGTCGGTTGTAGCGCTCGCTTCATCTTCGGCGTAGGTTATGTGAAACTATTCCTATAACGGAGATCCGCGATGACCATGCCTCCTGCACATGCCGATAGCGCTCTGACGACAATGGGCCCACTGGGCCTCCTTGGCCGTTATCCGGACGATCTCCGTCCCGCAGTCGCACGGTCTTCTATGGCCACGAGGCCTTTCTTGATCCGGGCCGCGTCTTACGGGACGGCTGCGCCCGGTCATGAGTTTGCCCGTGCGCCCGAATGCAAATCCGTATGGCCGCCGTCCGCCGCACCCGCGACATCCCGGGTTTCCGAACTGCCCGATACGGCAGCGCCCGACCCGCTGGCGCAGGCCCGCTGCCGCATGGTGGCCGATGTGGTCGAGGAACTCACCATGATGGTCGGCGATCGCCAGCAGTTGCGGCGCGACCGCCGGCGGATGATGACGCATGTCCGCCAGATCGCCATGTATGTCAGCCATGTCGTGCTGCAGGTCTCGCTGACCGATATCGGCGTCGCCTTCGGTCGGGATCGCTCCACGGTCAGCTATTCCTGCCATGTGGTGGAGGATCGCCGCGACGATGCCGATTTCGACGCCTTCGTGTCCGCCATCGAGCGCGTGATCACGGCCGTCTTTCCGCCGGCCGGAGATGCCGCCCATGCGTGACACGAGGCCTCCGGAGGCCGCCGCCCGCGCCGACCTCGTCCGGCTGGTCCGCCACCTCGTGGGCGGCCGGCGGGCGAGATCCGACGAAGCCCGGCCGGACATAGCAGAAGACGCCGCCGTCGTGGCCACCTTCACGGTAACGGAGGAGGGCGCCGACGTGATCGTCACGCGTGCGGACGGTGCGAAGCGCACCCTGCCACCAGCGGCGATGCGCGAGGCCGTCTCCCTCGGCCTCGTCGCCAAGCCCGATGCGGAGGTGTCCGGGCGCTGGCACGTGCTTTCGCCCGCCGTGCCCTTTCTCAAGCGCGCGCTGTCCGATCCGGAGGCGGCGTTCGCGGGCCAGCATCGGCACATCGCGCCGAGCACAGTGGAAACGGCAGTCGGCCGGCAGACGGTGCAGGTCAATCTCGCGGAATCGCCGCTCGCCCATATCAGCCGGCTGAAGGAGAAATCCGGCAAGCCGTTTCTGCCGGCCGAAGCGCTGGAAGCCGGACAGCGGCTGCACCGGGATTTTACCCGCGCGCAATTGCTGCCGCGCATGACCATGTCCTACGAACCCCGGCTGTCAACGCGCACGAAGGGAAGCGGCGGCGGTCCTGAGATCGCCGACAGCGCCATGACGGCCAGAACCCGCGTGTCGCGCGCCATGGCGGCGATCGGCCCGGAACTCTGCGGCGTCGCCATCGACGTCTGCGGCTTCGAGAAGGGGCTGGAAACGGTGGAGCGCGAACGCCAGTGGCCGGCACGCTCGGCAAAACTCCTGCTGCGCGCCGCCCTCATGGCGCTCGCCCGCCACTACGCCCCACCCCCACCAGCATCACCGCCGCGCCGCACCCATGCCTGGGGCGCGGAGGGCTATCGCCCGGATATGGACGGGGGTCGCGGACGCGGCGGGTAGTGGGCGGCGGCATCGCGCGAAGGGACGTTGAAACCGCGCCAACCTCTGACGGGATGCCAACCATCCTCCGTCATTCCGGGCTTGACCCGGAATCCAGCGACCTGACGTCCGTCAGGTCAAAAGAGTCTTCTCATCTCACGGACGTGAGATGGCTGGATTCCGGCTCAAGGCCGGAATGACGGGGAGGAGGATGGCTTGACCTTCAAAATTGCATCGTTGCGAAAAGGGACGTCTCCGATTTTCGCTATTGGTCGCCCCCGAAGCCCGAAGCCATCAACCTTAAACCGCCTCAGCCTTTCAGCCGCACCGCCGCCTGGTCTTGGATGCGCTTGACCATGGAGCGCAGGCCGTTGGCGCGCTGGGCCGTCAGGAACTCGATGAGGCCCATCTGGCCGAACAGGTCCAGCGCATCGGTCGCCGCGATCTCGGAGGCTTTTTTGCCCGAAAAAATCGAGAGCACGATGGCGACGAGGCCGCGCACGATATGGGCGTCGGATTCGCCCTCGAAGGTCAGGACGGGATCGGCGCCCTCTGCGGCGTGGGTCACCAGCCAGACCTGACTGGCACAGCCCTGCACCTTGTTATCAGCCGTGCGCTTTTCTTCCGGCAGGTCCGGCAGGGTACGCCCGAGCTCGATGACATAGCTCATCCTGTCCTGCCAATCGTCGAGATAGGCGCAATTCTCGAGGATTTCGGAAAGGGGCGTCGGGGTAAAGGCGGCGGCATCGGTCATGCCGTCTCTATAAGGGATCGGGTCCGCGTTGAGAAGGTGGATCGGCTGGGTAGGCGAGGCTTTCGCAGGGGTTTTGGTGGCAAGCGCCGGGCCGGTCAGGAGGCGCGATGCGGCTTCGGCGGGATGCGTTTTTCCGGCACCGGGATACGCGTGAAGCCGAGATCCTCATGGGTCTCCGAAAGCGCAGGTTCGGCGGCAGCGGCGGCAGAGGGCGCGGCTGGGGGCAGGGCCTGCTCCGGCACGGTACCCGTGGTCACGGCATCACCCGGTGTTACGGTGTCGCCTGCCGAGGCAGTCTTCTCGTCGCCGAACTGGGTTTCGAGCAGCTGATAGGCGATGCGGGCGCCGTCCTTGGCGCGGTGGCCGAGCGCATTGAAGGTCGCGGCGCCCTTGGTGCAGACGTCGGGCTTCTCAAGGCAGATGGCGCTGATATAGCCGATCGCCTCGCTGGCGGCGGAAACCGTCTGGCCGATATCCATTCTGGCACCGGCCGCAGCTTGCGGCTGCGCGGCTTCCTCCGTGCCGAAGATCGGCAGGAGGACGAGCACCAGCGAAAACCAGAATGCTGCCTTGATCAGAAACCACATGGTCGACCCCGTTCTTCACGTTCACGCAACTGTCCCGACCGCCTGCTGTTCCATGTCCTCACCGATATGGCCGGTCTGTGCCGGTTACCGATGATGGGAAGCAGGTCGGTCGAACGTCAAACTACGGCACCTCTTCCAACACGGCCTTGAAAACGAGACCTGTATTTGAGGCGTCTTTTCGTAAAATTCGATCGATCTGCATTTGACCCGCATTTGAAGGGCATTTGAGCCAATCGCGTTAAGGGTCAAGGCGGCGCCTGCGCCTAAACCCACTGCAAACGCGGCTTCCGGCAGTGGAGCGAGATGCCACAGTGGTTAAATTAACTCGAAAAATACCATGATTTCAACGGTTACACCACGTTAACCACAACAAACGAAGGGCGTCCAAATCTGGCTCAGGAGGGCCGGTGAAGCCGTTTTGCAACACATCGGGGGTGTTCACTTAGAGTTTCATTAAGCCGCCGGTGAGACATTCGGCCTTGTCCGATGACGATCGTTCCACCCTTTTCGACGGGCCGGAAACGACCGCGCGGCACTTCATGAACAACCGGGGCAGGACGTTCCGGGCAACGAAAAATGCAGGGTCGGGCGTGACAATTGTGCGGAACATCGCTGGAAGGTTTGCGTCCCGCGTGGACGATGCCGCCAGGCTCTGGTTGCCCCGCCCGGCACCCACCGAGCGCGAGCTTTCCGCCATCCGCACCGTTGCAGCCTCCGCCCTCATCGCCTTCCCGATCGCCCCGCTGGCGCTTGCCGCCGTGTTGCCGCTGTCGCTGGCCCTGCCGGTCGGTGCCGGCCTCGTCGGCGCGCTGACGCTGGTCGGCGGTCTCGCCGCCGTCGGCCTTGCCGGCCGCAATGCGGCCCCGGTCGTGGCCCTCGCAGCACCCGTCGCTCCGGCAGCGCTCGCCTATGACCTCTTCGCCGGCCTCGTGACGTTGCACGACCTGCGCGGCTCGGTAACGTCCGTGCACGGCCGCGATGCGTCCAGCTTCCTCGCCTGGATGCGCGACCCGACCGGCCGCGGCTTCATCGAACAGATCCACGTCTCCGACCGCATCGCCTTCCTGCGCGCCATCGACACGATCCGGCTCGGCGCCGACAGCGAGACCGTCGAGCTGCGGCTGGAACGCGGCTCCATGACGGAAGGCGGCGCCCAGCTTTTGCATATGCGGTGCGAACTCGCGGCCATCGTCGAAGACGGCATGCTGTCGGGCATTCTCGTCCAGTCGCGCGATATCTCGTCCGAAGTCGCGCTCAAGGCCGATGCCGCGAGCAAAGCCGAAGCTGCGGAAAGTGCGAACGACGCGAAGACCCGATTCCTTGCGGCCGTCAGCCATGAGCTGCGCACGCCGCTCAACGCCATCCTCGGCTTTTCCGACATTCTCTCCGGCGAATATTTCGGCCGGCTGGAGAACGACCGCCAGCGCGAATATGTCGCTCTGATCAACCAGTCCGGCGCCCATCTCCTCTCCGTCGTCAACACGATGCTGGACATGAGCAAGATCGAGGCCGGGCGCTACGAGCTGATCGCCGAGCCCTTCGTCGTTGCCGATGCCGTGTCCGCCTGCGAGGCGATGCTGGGCCTGCAGGCCGACGCCAAGGGCGTCAAGCTGGCGAGCCGCGTCATGCGGGGCGTGGGCGAAGTCCATGCCGACCGCCGTGCCGTGCAGCAGATCCTCATCAACCTCGTCGGCAACGCCATCAAGTTCACCGACGCCGGCGGCATCGTTACCATCGACGCGGAGATCGTCGGCGCAGACCTGCGGCTGACCGTCAGCGATACCGGCATCGGCATTCCCGCAGACAAGCTCGCCTGTCTCGGGCAGGCCTTCATGCAGGTCGAAAACGAATATACCCGCAAATACGAGGGCACCGGCCTCGGCCTCGCGCTCGTCAAGGGGCTGGTGGCGCTGCATGGCGGCCGCTTCGACATCTCCAGCCGGCCGCGCGAAGGCACGGCGATCCGGATCAGCCTGCCGCTCGACGGCTCCGGCATCAGCAGCGCCGATCACCTTGCCGACGCCGATAGCATCGCAGAATTTCCGCCGCGCCTGAAGACCCAGGCCGGCTCCACGTCCCTGAACCCCGGTGTGCACACATCAGGGGTTGAGAAAGGAGGTGCGGCAGATGGCGAAGCCTACGCGAAAACAGCCTGACCGACGCAAAGCCCCCGCAACTACAGTCAAGGGGAAGACGGGCGCCGCCAAGGGCGCGACCGCGCTGAAGCGCAAGGGAACGTCCCGACCGAACATCGTGCTGCGTGCCGCCTCCGGCATGTTGCGTCTGGCGCTGCGCAATCCCGCCATCTTCGGCGGGACCGCGGCGTTTGCCGTCGTGTTCGGCTTCGTCGCGGCCAATGCGCTCTGGTATCAGCCCGGCCACCACCCGTCGCCGCTGATGCGCACCCGGCTGCCCTTCACCCACCCCGACCCGGCGCGCGTGTCGCTAAGCGAGCCGCAGGACGTGCCGGACCCGAGCAAGGTCACGACCTTCGTCATCCGCAGGGAGGACGAAGCAGGGGAGGCGGAGCCCGGACAGGTGCCCGCCGAAGCCCTGCCCACCGGCGAGCGCACCGCCAGCGTTCCCGGGTTCGACACGCTCGCGACGCTGCCGGGCGAGCCGACATCCCGGCAGGACACGACGGCCGACCTCGACCCGACGAGCCTCGTGCGCACCGTCCAGGCCGAACTCGCGCGGCACGGCTTTTATGATGGCGAGGCCGACGGGCGTCTGGGGCCCAAGACGACGGCGGCCATCCGCCGCTTCGAGCAGGCCAACGGCCTTCCGCAAACTGGCGTGGTCAGCCAGGGCCTTCTCGCCGCTCTGCAGGGCGGCTCGCCGGCATCCCCCGGCATCGCCACGATAACGCCGGCACCACGCCCGACGGCCATCCCGCCGGCCTCGAAGACGCCAACCGAGATCGATCCGATCGCCGCCGCGATCCGCGCGGCCGAGGGGGGTGCGGAGGTGAAGCCGAAGTCCGTCCACGCCAAGGCGACCGAAACGGCCTCTGCCGAGTCGAGCGCGAGCGGTGCCGGCATGGTCATCTCCATCCAGCGGGGGCTGTCGAACCTCGCTTACACCGACGTGTCGGTCGATGGCGTGGTGGGCGACCAGACCCGCATGGCCATCCGCCATTTCGAAAAGCACTACCGCCTGCCGGAAACCGGCGAGCCGAGTGCGGCGGTGCTGAAGAAAATGAAGGAAATCGGCGCGATTTGAGGGGGCGTCGGGTTGATTGCTCCTCGTCATTCCGGGACAGGCCCGGAATGACGGAGGTGGTTGGAAAACACAATCGCGCCAGCGGATTCTCCGTGTTTTCGGAATCAACGTGCGAAACGCTTCGCGAACCGGTGGAGAATACCGCACCTAACCACTTGTGCCGGCATCGATAGACGCCGTCCTTCGCCCGCGCTATGCAGGGTCATGCGCCTCCGTTCCGATATCTTCGTTTCCGCCATCACCCGCCGCGTCTTTTCGCGCGGGGATTATGCGGCCGTGCTGCGCAAGGGGTCCGAGGCGGCCGGTGCGATCTTCATTCGCCAGCGGACGCGGGACGGGCAGGAGACGCTGTTCGGGCCGGCGCCGCAGAGCCTCGTGACGGCAGAGGAAGAGGGCGGGCGGCTGTTCGAGTGCCGCCTCTCGTCGTCCGATGCTGACGCCATCGACGCGGCTCTCGCCGGAGAAATCCGGTTCGATCCGGATTGCTGGGTCGTCGAACTGGAAACGCAGGACGTTTCCGATCTCTTCGAAACCATCAAGCCGGACGGCTGAAAGCCGATCAGCGCGCGCTGCGTGTCAGGTTGCGGCGGTAGAAGGTGGAGGCGACCTGCTGCGTCTGGTTGGCGGGGGCGGGGTAGGCGGCCGGCTGGCGCGGGTCTTCCGCGCGCTCCGGGCCGAGCATCGGCGCATGGCGATGAGTCCCATTACGGCGCGCATCGTCAGCGGCAATCCAGCCTTCCACGCGGGTTTTTGCATCCACCGGATCGATGCCGTCGAGCAGCGCATCGCAGCGCGTTCCCGCACCGCTTCTTTCCCCGAGATAGGGGTAGAGCGTGGTGAGCATGCGCACCATTTCCGCGCGGGGCGTGCCCAGCGCCGACAGGGTGACGGCGAGCTGCCAGCCGGAGACGTCGAGGACGAGGCGTTCCCCGAACACGGCCGAGCAGTCGAGCGCATGCGAGAGGGTCGCGGCGAACAGATTGACCTCGCCCGAGCGGGAAAAGCGCACAAGCAGCGCTTCATGCGTGGCGTCGAGCGCCAGCAGCGGACGGTGAGGTGGTGTTGCAGGCGCTGCGAGCGGCTGGCCGGCGGTGCGGGCAAGCGCCTTCAGCTCCGCGCGCAGACGCTCCTCGCGCTCCAGCGAGGCGCCCGCTGTGGCAGCGGCGGTCGCGGGCTTGGCAGGCTCCGCCATGGAGGCCGCCGGGCGGGAGGTGCTGTCGCGCCGCTCCACGAGGGCATCCACCACCCGAACGCTCAGATTGTCGCGGCGGGCAATGGCATTGGCGTGGGAGGGGCTTTGGTGGCGGATGATGTCGAGGAGGACGCGCTCCTCGATCGAAACGGCGCGCGTGAGAAACAGGGCGGCGATGGCGATGGGCGCGCTGCCGATCTGCAGGGCGACGGACGGGGGCACATGGGGGCTTCTGGCCAGCGCTGCCGCCGCCTGCCGGCGCGCCTCGTCGCTGGAGGCCGTAAACAGCGGCTCGAACAGCTCGCAGAACTGCTTGAGATCCGAGGACCGCGGCTGGCGAAGCCCCTCGAAACTCGACACCGTTGCCATCAGCACCGCGTCTTTCACGCGGCCGTTCTGAGGTCTTTCCAAATCACGAAACCGGTCCGCCACACGTCCACCTCATACGCAAAACACCGACGCATCCCTCGGCAAGGCACCCCTTGCCCTTTTCCGGGCGCAGGCCTCGTGCCGCCTGCTCCAGCTCACGCGTCTTCCGAACGTCTCCGCGCAACGCGTTGAAGTCTCTGGAATCCATGATGCAGATGTCCCGGCGATGGCAACGAGCGCGCCATGAGACGGAGATTATGCCGACGTGGTTAACATCGGCTTAAGGGCGTGCGGCAATGGGGCAGGCGATGGCGTGCTGTGTGCGAGGGGCCCGCAAGGCGGGGTTGCACGCTGGGGAGGGCGTTTGGGTCGTGAGAGAGGCATCCCTCGAACGCAGCAGGCGGCGCCGTGGTCGGCGCCGCCTGCTGTCTTACGTTGGGACGACGTGCTGCTTAGAGCGTGCAGCCCGGTTCACCGATCTCGCAGGCGCGGCGGCGGTCGCGGTCGCGGTTCCCGCGGTTGTCGTTGGTGCCGTCCAGATCGGGGCGTTCCAGGGTGGGCCGATCGGGGTTGCGACGGTCGTTGTCACGACGGTCGCCGTTGGGACGGTCGTTGTCCCGCCGATCATTGTCGCGACGATCCCGGTCGAACTGCGGGCGATCGCGGTTGCCGTCATTGTCGCGGTCGAAGCGGGGACGGTCACGATTGCCATCGCGATCGCGATCCCGGTTGCGATCCCGTTCGAAGTCGGGGCGGTCGCGGTCGGGGCGGTCACGGTCGAAACGCGGGCCGTCATTGTCGAAGCGGTTACGATCCCGATCACGCTCGAAGCGCTCCCGGTCGCGGTCCCGCTCGACGCGGGGGCGATCCCTGTCCCGGTCACGGTCGAAACGGGGACGATCGCGATCGCGCTCGAAGCGATCCGGGCCGCCGCGCCAGTATTCGCGGTCGCGATAGAAGTCGCGGTTACGGTAGTTGCGATCCCAATAGTTGCCAAGTTCGAAGGTGACGGTGGGGATGCCGAGCGGGCGATAGTAGCGCGGCGCGACATAGACGCGGCTGCGCTGGTACTCCGCCTGGACGTAGGAGCCGGAGACCCAGCCGCGACCGCGCGAGAAGGAGACGTCGCACCAGTTGGCATCCGCAAGGCAGCCGTGGATTTCGACGGGCGCGCCGACGGGAATGACGACGACGGCGGGGTAGCGGGTGCTGGGGCCGGAGCGCATGTTGACATTGGCGGTGGCAAAGCCCTCCGCAGCGCTGGCCACGGCCGGTGCCAGCAGCGTGGCGGCCAGCGCTATGCCGGACAGGATGGATTTGACGGAATACACTCTAGGGTCCTCCAGTAGCTTATCGAGCTTTCGGCCTGCGGGCGGGGCTGGCAGACCGTGCCGAACGTTATGAGCAAGGTAAAACACGTCCACATCATGGCATCTTCCGACTACTGTTCCCTCCTGTTCGCTCCTCGACACGAGAAAGATTGTCGATCGACGGCGCCGGGAAAATCTTCAAGCGCACAGGAAGCAGGCAAGGCACGGATGGACGCCGTCACATTAGAAGTGGCGAAGCAGAAAACAGCGTCTGCCTGTTTTTGTTCCTAGGCGGGCTGGCCTGAACAGATCCTGAACGGGCGGGAGGCACGTCTTTGGCGTCACAAGATCCAGGCGCAGCATCGCCCGGAAATACGGCATCTTGCGGCAAAGCGGGGAACAAAATGGACGATCGCCCGTTAACGCGTCAGTTCGAACAGGAGCCCCGGACAATGATCGATAAGAAATTCGCCACCGTTTCCAGCACGGAAGCCGAAGTCGAAGCCAGCGTTGCCAAGAGCGACCTCGACAGCCAGATCTCTGATCTGCGTGCCGAAATCGCCCGCCTGACCGACTCGGTCTCCGCCATCGGCAGCGGCGCGAAGGCCGTCGTCCAGTCCGAAGCCGAAGTGCTGACCGAGCGCCTGCGTGACCGCGTTCGCGAAGAGCCCGTCACCACGCTTCTGACGATTGCCGGCGTATCCTTCGTGCTGGGCCTTCTCGCCCGCCGCTAAGGCACACTGCCCGTCGTCAGGACGCAAAGTTCTTCAGCCGCAATGTCCCCGAGGGATATTGCGGCTTTCGGCGACTGGAGCGCCCGGCGTTCCAATCGGTGCCGCACATTTTCACATGCGAATCACGGGTTTCAACGGGCGGACGGCAGGTTTTCGGGATGTTTTCCATCGCTAGGTTTGGGGTATCCAAAGTTAAGAGCTTGTTTACTAAGCTATGGCCCAATCATCCTGCGGGCCGGCACGATTTGGACGTATCACCGACATCGCAGTATGAGCCTAAATACATCCGGAATCATCCGGAAGAAGGAGCAACGAGAACGGCGCTCATGGCTGGCCTTGACGGGTCGGTGAAGCGTCAGCCCGACGAGGGCAGGATGAAATCTGTTTCAAGTTCATCCGTCTCATCCCGTTTATTGGAGACGAGAATGGCAGATGTAATCAGACTTCAGGACCGCCAGCACCGCGGCGGCCGCAAGATGAACCCCGATGGAGCACGTCACGACGCGACGATCCTGCTTTTCACCGGTATTCGCTACGAGCGGATGGAAGGCGTGACCCTTCCCAAGGTTTCCCCCGGTGTTTCCACGATCAAGCCGCTGAACGGTTCGAACCACAAACACTGATTTTTCCCCGGACGATCCAAGGCTGTATTGCAGGTCTTAAGGCGTATGTGCGCGTTGACTGCCTTGAGCCCTACCGAGACATGGGCTCGCAACCCGCCTCACCGAGAAATTTGCTGGCCGCTGCCTCATAGCTGCCGAGCGGCGCGAGCGCTCTGAGAACGGCATAGCCTTCGTCTTCCGGCATCTCGACCGTGATGGTTTGTCCGATGGTTTCCGCTGGCTGTTTGCGGAGCTCCACCAGTTGCAGCGGCGTTGCCGCGACGACATCGACCCGGTCGTTGACCGCCGTCGCATCGCTCATGCTGAAGATTTCGTTCGATCCGGAATCATAGATCGCGAGCGACCAGAACGGCACATCGCCCGACGCAGTGAACCGGACAGGCCCCCCGAGCACCGAGAAACCGCAGACCGCGACACGGAGATAGGGATCGTCGTTGGAAAGACCCGTCGGCCCCGGCGCCGAGGTCAGCGGGAAGAAGCTGTCCATTTCGTAGAGCCCGAGCACCCGGCTGTAGGCATCCTCCGCCGTGAAACGCGGCAGAGCGAGGATGATGACGATGTGCAGCAGGGCGGCACCGATCAGCCCGACGAGGACGGCATAGAGCAGGCTACGCATGGCCGCATCCCCGCGCCGTGATCTTCGGCATGACCAGCTCGATCGCGCCGGAGGAATTGGCGGTCGGCGCATCGAGAAGCGTTAGGACCAGGCGGAAGCGGCCGGGTTCGGTGACCGCCAGCCAGTTGTCCGCCTGGGCGTCCGGTGCCACGTGGATGACGAAGGACGTATCCGCCTCGCGCAGCACGCTCCAGGCATTGAGCGCGACCGGCAGCGTCTCCGACGCCGTCAGCGGCCGGTCGGCGGTGTCTGTCGCAAAGAGGGTCCAGAAGCGGGCCGGCGGCGTGTTGCCGACGATGTCGTAGCGGCAGGCACCGGAGAGCGGGCGGCCCGTATCGTCCGTTTCCGCCGTGAAGCGCATCCCCTCCGCCTTGCCGTAAAGCAGCCGCCCGGCCCGCGCCCGGTGCGCCTTGGCGTAAGGGTCTGTGTCGGCGGTCTGGGCATTGGGATAGGCGACCCACGGCCCGAGGTGGATGGAGCCGAAGCCGGTGGAGGCCTTGAGCGCTGAAATGCTCACGGCAATGCCGCCGCCGAAGGCGACGCAGAGCGTGAGTGCGACGAGGAAGGGCACGCGAAACATCAGGACTGGCCGCTTTCCACCGTCATCGGACGTGCTCATTTCCGGGCTTCCGAATGGCGTTCCATAGGGTTTCCGGCGTAAAATCATAGCCAAGGCGCATCCATTGCATCACATCGAACGGATGTGCGACGATGAGATCCGCGCCGCCAATCTGGTACCGGAGAGCCTGCAGGGTTCGCTGTCCCGACGCCGTCGTGTTCACCACTTGCGTGTCGATCACGGAAGCATCCTTGGTGGCGAAATCCCGCAAATTGTCCGTCACGAGAATGTCAGCTCCTGTGCCGATGGCGGTCGCCAACACGCCGGCATCCTCGACATCCGGCATGGCAAAGCGCTCTTCTCCACCCAAAATAAGATAGGGATCGAGCGCTTCCGGACCATACTTCATGATGTCGATGATGGAGCCGGAATATGCCGTAATTCTGTCTTCCGTAAAATCCAGCCGACGGAGCACCGTTTCCAAGGTGTCGATCATATCGAACGAGATGACCAGCTGCGCTCTGGCATTCATGCCCCATGTCTGGCTGCTGACCATGGACAACAGGGTCTGTGTTGCCGTGCCTTTGCGACCACGGTCGTGCGCCATGATATTGCCCACGAAAATGTTGACATCCAGCAACACGCGGACGGGACTGTCCATGACTATGTCCGTTGCGCCGCAGCACGGCTGAAAGCCGTTGCCTCTTCCATCATGTCGATCTCGCTGGACGCGTCGTCCGATCCTCCGAAACGGTGCTCGGATGCCAGGTCCATGGTCGCCTTCTCAAGTCGAACCCGCGCTGCCGCGGCCATCATTTCGCGGCCAAGCCGGACGATCGTGTCCTGATCGTTCTGAGCGTTCAACTCGAGCAGGAAGTCTCGAACACCCTTGGGAAGGCCGACAAAGACCGTGATCGCGCTGGAAACCGCGTTCGAGACGGACCTGTTCTCCATCGACGCGACCATCTTCAATTTCGTGGCCGTTCTGCCATCGACATTCGCCGAAATCGTGGAGGACATCGCACGCTCCTATAGAAATACGCCATTTCTATATACCCTATTGGCCAGCGACCGGCAACGTCTGGATAGCAGAACACGTCACCATCGCGTCAGTTGCTGGCGGCGTCGAGCGCCGGGTCCGGGGCGGCGCTGGCGACTTTGCGGGCGTTGCCGACGAGGGGCGGGGTGGTTTCGAAGCGGGTGCCGAGAGACTTCAGGAGGCGGGTGACGTCGCCGGAGAGCATGCGGGGGCGCACGAGAGGGGGGAGGGTATTTTCGTCGGTTTTCGCGACGACGGGGGGCTTGTCCTTTTTGGACGGGGCGGGTGGCGGGGCGATGCCGGGGATGGGGCGGTGGTCGATGCCGGTCTCGGCGTAATCCATCAGGCGCTTGAAGGCGATGGCCGGCAGGGAGCCGCCGGTCATGTTGTTGGTGGAGGTGTAGTCGTCGTTTCCGAACCAGACGGCGGCCGTGTAGTCGCCGGTAAAGCCGACGAACCAGGCATCGCGATAGGACTGCGTGGTGCCGGTCTTGCCGCCGGCGACGACGCCGTTGTCGAGGGCGGCCTTGCGGGCCGTTCCGATGATCGGGATCTGCGTCAGCATGTAGTTCATCGAGGCCGTGGCCTTTTCGCTGAGCACGCGCTGGGCCGGGGGGGCATCGCGGTTGAAATCGTAGAGAACATCGCCGTCGTAATTGAGGATCTGGCTGAGGCCGTGGCGGCGCGACTGCAGGCCGCCGGCCGGGAAGACGGCGTAACCCGTCGCCTGATCCATGACGGTCAGTTCGGAGGTGCCGAGCGGAATGGTCTTGTCCGGGCGGATCGGCGTTTCTACGCCGAAAGCCTTGGCGAGCTCGACGATGCGGGGAATGCCGAGCGTATCCTTGGCAAGCCGCACCGGCACCGTGTTGATGGAGCGGGCGATGGCGCTGAGCAGCGTGACCTTGCCGGAGAAGCTGCGGCCGTAATTCTGCGGCGACCAGCGGCCCCAAGTGATCGGCGCATCGCTGATCGTCGTCTCCGGCGTCATGCCCTTTTCCATGGCCGCGGCGTAGGTATAGGCCTTGAAGGAGGAGCCCGGCTGGCGGAGGGCCTTTGTGGCGCGGTTGAACTGGCTCTCGCCGTAGTCCCGCCCGCCGACCATGGCACGCACGGCGCCACCGTTCTCGATCATGACAAGCGCGCCCTGCTTGACGCGGTAACTCTCGCCATACTGGCGCAGGCTGGATTCGATGGCGTCTTCGGCTGCCTGCTGCAGGCCCATATCGATGGTGGTGCGCACGATAAGGGAGTGCTGGGCGAAGGGGGCGGCGATGCGCTGGACCTCGTCGAAGGCCCAATCGAGGAAGAAATCGGGCGCGGTGACCTCGGCGCGATCGACCACGCTTGCCGGATGAAGCCGGGCGGCAACCACCTGGCCCTCGGTCATCAGCCCGCCCTGGACGAGATTGGTCAGCACCTCGTTGGCGCGGGCGCGGGCGGCCGGCAGGTTGACGTGGGGGGCGTAGCGGGCCGGGGCCTTGAACAGGCCGGCGAGCATGGCGCTTTCGGCCAAGTTGATATCGGTGATGGCCTTGCCGAAATAGAACTGCGACGCCGCCGCCGCGCCGAACGTGCCGCCGCCCATATAGGCGCGGTCGAGATAGAGGCGCAGGATCTCCTTTTTCGAGAGGTTGCACTCCAGCCAGACGGACAGGAAGGCTTCCTTGATCTTGCGCTCGAAGGTGCGCTCGTTGGAGAGGAACAGGTTCTTGGCCAGCTGCTGCGTCAGCGTGGAGCCGCCCTGGACGACGCCGCCGGCGCGGGCATTGACGGTCATGGCGCGGGTGAGGCCGAGGAAGTCGATGCCCCAATGGTCGAAGAAGCGGCGGTCTTCGGTGGCGAGCACCGCTTTGACCAGCGTATCCGGCAGCTCGTCCACGGGAACGCTGTCCTCGTGGATGATGCCGCGATGGCCGATCTCGTTGCCGTAGCGATCGAGGAACGTCACCGCGAAATCGCTCTGCGCCAGCCAGTTGCCCTTGGTTTCCTGGAAGGCGGGCAGCGCCAGCGCGAGCAGAGCCACGGCCCCGACGGTGCCCCAGGTCATGCCTTCGCCGAGCAGTTCGAACACGATGCGCTTCCAGCCGCGCACGCGAAAACGGCGGAAGAAGATGGTGATGTCTTCCCACCATTCGGCGAGGCGAAAACCGGTGTGCCAGACGGTCGAATCGATGAAGGCATCGATGCGCAGGAGGATGTGGCGCTTCTTCGGAAGCTCAGCCGGACTCAGGCAAGCCATGCCCTCCGGTGGCGCCGGGCGCGGTGTCGTGTCGGGAATGTCGTCGCTCGGGCTTGTCAACGCTTCGGACCGTCCTCAATCTCGCACGGTGTTTCGATGTCGCACAGGCTGCTGGCGAAAGCAGGCTTTTTTCGCGCGTGATGGCGCTATACTGCCACGCAGCGACTTTCCCTTCCACGAGGATATGTCGCAACAGCCTTAAAATTCTGGAAACACAGACTTACCTAGCGCGGGACGGCGGCTCGGTATAGATGAAGCCGGTACGGATGGCAGGACGGATCCATGGGCGACATGCCTTTCTGGAAGACCAAGACACTGGAGACGATGAACGGCGCGGAGTGGGAAAGCCTCTGCGACGGCTGCGGCCTCTGTTGTCTGAACAAGCTGGAAGACTGGGATACGGGCGAGATCGCCTGGACCTCGATCCGCTGCACGCTGCTCGACGGCGACACCTGTCGCTGTCGCGACTATCCGAACCGGCAGGCGACCGTGCCGGACTGTATCCAGCTGACGCCCCAAGAGGTGCGCGAACTCCCCTGGCTGCCGCCCACCTGCGGTTACCGCCTCGTGCGTGACGGCGAGGACCTCTACTGGTGGCATCCGCTGGTCTCCGGCGACCCGGAAACGGTACATGCCGCCGGCATTTCCGCGCGCGGACGCACGGTCAGCGAGGACGACGTCGATATCGACGACTTCGAGGACTATCTGGCGGACTGGCCGACAGATGGCAACAGAGCGACGGAATACTGATTATTTTCCCGAACTAGGAAAATAGTCCTTGACGGCGTGACGGTCCTCCGGTAGGTTTTACGTATGGTCGGAGATGTGCGGATGCGGCGGGGCCGCGGGCCGCACAGCCGGCCTTTTTCATTTCAAACCTTCCTTCTCCACGACAGGACGATGCGATGACCGACGGGACCTATGATCCGGCGCTGTTCGGCGCGTGGACGAAGCGGTGTGTCTATGGTGAGGCGCTGACATGGGATGCGGAGCCTTCCGATGACGAGATTCGCCTGATCCTCGACCGCAAATCGGCGGACATGCCCGCTGGCGAAGAGCTTGCGGACATGCTGAACGGCATGACGCGGGAGCTGCGCGAGCAGATGCAGATGTTCCAGATGCTGCGCCAGCAAACCGACCGCAGGCCGACGGAGGCCGGCGAGGAGATCGACCGCAAGGCCGCCCAGGCCGACGCCAAGGCCTCGATCGAGGCGATGTCGCTGATCGTGCGGACGCTGGAAAAAATCGACAGCCTGCAGCGGACGCTGGCGCAGGACCGGGAACGGCGGGACGCGGAGGCACTGGACGATGCGGGGTACCAATCTCTTCTCGACACGCTCGAGGCTCTGGTCGAGCAGCGCGCTGTCGAGCGTAGCCGGGAGCGTGACATGGCGCCGGCGCAGGATGGCGGAGAACGAGACGGAGCAATTGGGGCCGGATGTGCTGCAGGTGCTGTCGCTTTGGCTGGCGACGGTTCCGTGCCCGCCATCTCCCGAAGCGGAAACCCCCTCGCACCTTACGGATGAGCGTGATGCGGCGGAGGCCGCGCGGCGTCGGCGGATCGACGCGGCACATGCGGTGCGGTTTGCGGTGATCGTTTTGGATTTCGAGGATGGCGTGGCGCGGATCGATGAAGGTATTACGCGCTCTGCGGCGCGATTGGGTACCATGGCGCGGAGGATCGCAGCTGCCGGGGGTGATGCCGGTGGTTCCGCCGGAGCGGGAATGGCTGCGATGATCGCCGGGGGTGCCGTTGCCAGGCCTCCGGCGCCAGCTCCGGTTTCCACGGCTATTGCTTCCGGAAGTCTGGCGGATAACGGTTCGGTTCGGCCGACCGGGGCGGGCTCCATTCCGCAAGGGGACGGGGGAGCGCAGCCCAACGGTTTCGCGGACTGGCTGGCAGCGGCGGGAGATCTTTCGCCGGTGCTTCTCGCGCGGCTGACGTCCGACTGGCGGCTGACGGGGCGGCCCGAGCAGCGACCGCCGCCCGGCGACTGGCGGGTGTGGCTGCTGATGGGCGGCCGCGGCTCCGGCAAGACGCGGGCGGGATCGCACTGGGTGCATGATCTCGCGACCGCGCCCGGCGCCCGGCCGGGCCTGCGGATCGCGCTGGTGGCGGAAACGCTGGGGGATGCGCGCGAGGTGATGATCGACGGTGTCTCCGGCATCTGCCGGGTGGCGACGCGGCACCGGCCGGACTTCGAGGTCTCGCGCCGCCGGCTGGTCTGGCCGAACGGGACGATCGCCCAGATTTTTTCCTCGGAGGACCCCGAAAGCCTGCGCGGACCGCAATTCGACTATGCCTGGTGCGACGAGCTGGGGAAATGGAAACATGCGCAGGCGACCTTCGACATGCTGCAGTTCGCGCTGCGGCTGGGCGCAGACCCGCGCATTCTGGTGACGACGACGCCGCGGCCGATCCCGATCCTGAAGGCGCTGGCCGCAGACCCGGCGACGGTGCTGCGCCGGATCCGCACCATGGACAATGCCGGCAATCTGGCGCCGGGTTTCCTGAAGGCGATGGACGGCCGCTATGGCGGCACGCGGCTCGGGCGGCAGGAACTCGACGGCGAGATGATCGCCGACCGGGAGGATGCGCTCTGGAACCGGGCGGCGATCGAGGCGCTGACCTTGCGTGATACGGGGCCGCTCGGCCGCATCGTCGTGGCGGTCGATCCGCCGGCGGGCTCGGGTGCCGACAGCTGCTGCGGCATTGTGGTGGCCGGCATCGACGGGCGGGGACGGGCGGTGGTGCTGGCGGATTGCTCGGTGGAGGGCGCAAGCCCCGCCGGCTGGGCGGCGGCCGTGGTCCGCGCCTTCCGCCGCTTCGACGCCGACCGTGTTGTTGCCGAAATCAACCAGGGCGGCGACATGGTGGCGGCGGTCCTGCGCGGCATCGACGCGCGCCTGCCGATCACCAACGTTCGGGCGAGCCGCGGCAAGTGGCTGCGTGCCGAGCCGGTGGCGGCTCTGTACGAGCAGGGTCGCGTGGTGCATGCGGGGGCGTTTCCGGCGCTGGAGGACCAGATGTGCGACTTCGGTGCGGACGGGCTCTCTTCGGGACGCTCGCCGGACCGGCTGGATGCGCTGGTCTGGGCGCTGACGGCGCTGATGCTGGAGGGCGGGGGCGAGCCGCGGTTGCGGATGGTGTGATGGTGTCGGGTATTTTCGGGTGTGGCGGCCCCTCATCCGGCTGCCGCCACCTTCTCCCCGCCTGCGGGGCGAAGGGACTTGGGGCAAGCGCTCGCTTCTTTCTCGAAGGCTGATGAGAGGGGCGGGAGCTACGCCGCGTGTCTCTTCGCCCCGCTTGCGGGGAGAAGGTGCCGGCAGGCGGATGAGGGGCTGACGGTGGTGGTTTTGGGATTTCAGGAAGGAAGGCCCTCTCTGCCCTGCCGGGCATCTCCCCCAAAAGGGGGGAGAGGACTCGTGGGACGCCCTCAGCCCAAGTCTTCAAGGTTTGCGTAGAGAGCGAGCGGGTGCCCTAAGTCTTCTCCCCCTTGTGGGGGAGATGCCCGGCAGGGCAGAGAGGGTCTTTCTTTTTGCCCCCCCCAAACCCGTCCCACAAACGAAAAGAGGCGCACCCCATGTGCGCCTCTCGTCACTCTCGAACCAACCTCGATCGCCTACTTCGCGCTGGCCGGAACGGGCTTGGCGGGGGTGGTGGTTGTGGTGCGGATTTGGCGCCATTCGTTTTCGAAGCGTTCGAAAAGGCTCTGGGAAATCGTCTTGACGGTCATGGTCTCTCCTTAACGCGACGGTTGAGTGCGGCGAAAACGCTTAAGGGGCACAAAGGTTCCGTGGACTGTGCCGCGGGGCGGAAGGTCAGTCGCGCGGGGTCGCGGCGGGGCGGGCATCCGGGCGGACGTCTGCGCGCGGGGTGGCCACAGTGACGGCGCGCATCTGCTGCCACTCGTTTTCGATACGGCTGAGGAGATGCGGCGGGATGGTTTCGCGCACGGTGGTCTGCGTCTTTTCCGTCGAGGTCATGCTGTCTCTCCCTGTTGGTTTTTTTAAATTCGACCCTGAGTGGCCGGTCCCGCCTGCTGGTTTTACGCTGGCAGAGCCTAAACAAAAAGTAAATCAGTGCCTTAAGCGGTTTAAACGATTTAGTTTTCTTAAATCGATTGTATTGCGCATTTTTTGTGACAACCGGGCGTCTGCGGACGCCGGTGGACAGGGGATCAGCGGATGGACAAGGCTGTATTCTTCGGCAACGTTCGCCGGACGCTTTTTGGCGGGCGGCTGACGAGCGGGCAGGTGGTGGGGATGAGCGCCATTCTCGAGCGGGCGCGGGCCGGGCCGGGCGGTGTTGCCGGGTCCTATGACGGGCGGTGGCTCGCCTACATGCTGGCGACCGTGCATCACGAAACCGGGCGAAAGATGCAGCCTGTGCGGGAGACGATGGCGGCGAGCGATGCGCAGGCGATCGCCCGGCTGGACAAGGCTTTTGCGGCCGGACAGCTGCCGACCGTGCGCACGCCCTACTGGCGGCGCGATGCCGAGGGCAAGGCGTGGCTCGGCCGCGGCCTGGTGCAGCTGACGCACCGGCGCAATTACGAGAGAGTGTCGGGCCTTGTCGGGATCGACCTTGTTGCTGACCCTGCTCGGGCGATGGACGGCGCGACGGCCGTCGAGATCCTCTTTATCGGCATGGAAACGGGCGCCTTTACCGGGGTGTCGCTGAAGGATGTTTTCAGTGCCGGCCGGACCGACTGGGTGGGCGCGCGACGGATCATCAACGGGCGGGACCGCGCCGTCGATATCGCAGCGCAAGCCCGGGCCTATCATGCGGCGCTGAGCGCTGCGGGACTGCCCTCTATCAGAAGGATTTCCCTGTCGTGAAGATGCTCATGAAGATGCCGTTCGGTTTGAAAATGCCGGGTTTTGCCGAGAGTGTTCCCAAGCCATCGGGAACGGCGTCCGGGCCGGGGCGCGAGAACAAGGCGGCCGGCTTCGTCGCCATCGCGCAGGAGGGGCGGGCGCACTGGACGGGGCGATCCTATGCGGCGCTGGCGCGGGAGGGTTTTTTGCGCAATCCGGTCGCCTATCGCACGGTGCGGATGATCGCGGAGGCCTCTGCCGCCGTGCCGCTGCTGGTCTATCGCGGCGAGAGCGAGGTGACCGACCACCCCGTGCTGCGACTGCTGGCGCGGCCGAACGGACAGATGGCGGCGGCGGATTTTCTGGAAACGCTCTACGGCCATCTGCTGCTTTCGGGCAATGCCTATGTGGAGGCGGTGACGCTCGGCACCGAGACACGGGAGCTGCATCTGCTGCGGCCGGACCGGGTGCGGGTTCTCGAAGGGCGGGACGGGTGGCCGGAGGGCTACGAATATCGCGCGGGCAGTGCCGTGCGGCGCTATGCGGCGGGAACGGCGCTGCTGCATCTCAAACTGTTCCACCCGCTGGACGACCATCTGGGGTTTCCACCGCTGGCGGCAGCGCAGACGGCGCTCGACCTCTCCAACGCGGCGGCGACCTGGAACAAGGCGCTGCTCGACAATTCCGCCCGTCCCTCGGGCGCGCTGGTCTACCAGCCGAAGGAGGGCGGCAATCTTTCGCCCGACCAGTACGACCGGCTGAAAAGCGAGCTGGACGAGGGCTATAGCGGGCCGATGCGCGCCGGGCGGCCGCTGCTGCTGGAAGGCGGGCTCGACTGGAAGGCGATGGGCCTTTCGCCCAAGGACATGGATTTCGTGGAGGCGAAGAACGGCGCGGCGCGCGACATCGCGCTCGCCTTCGGCGTGCCGCCGATGCTGCTCGGCATTCCCGGCGACAATACCTATGCGAACTATCAGGAGGCCCACCGGGCCTTCTACCGGCTGACCGTGCTGCCGCTGATCAACCGCACGGCGACGGCGCTCTCGGCCTGGCTGTCCGACCGCTTCGACGCGCCGCTGCATCTCAAGGCCGACCTCGATCAGGTGAACGGGCTTTCGGGCGAGCGGAGCGAACTCTGGGCGCGCGTGGGGGCGGCGGATTTTCTGACCGACGCGGAGAAGCGGGCGGCGGTGGGGTATTGAGGGCCGTCAGCGCCGCTTTTCGCTTTGTAACGCCTCGGGCATGCGGTCGTCCGGCTCGGGGCCGTGATCCGGCAGGGATCCGAGAAGGGCGAGGGCGCGCGCAGGATCGCCCCGGGCGGCTCGCTCCTGCAACGAACGCAAGGCGCGGCGCTGGCCCATTCCATCGGAGATGAAGGCGAGAAAGAGCTGGTTGATCGACACATTCTCCTCCTTGGCCGCTTCACGGGCCTGATCGAGAAGATAGTCGGGAACGCGCAGAGGGTACTGGCTCATGAGGATAACCTTTCTGATCTGTGGCGAATGATATCACAGGCGATATCGGATGTTGCGTCCGTGATCGCCGCATTTTCCTTCCATCCATAAGGACGAAACATATGGCCGAACTTCAGCCGGACCCGGTGCTGTGGGCAGTGCGCGGGATCGGCGCGGTGGCGGGGGCTGCCGTGTCGCTCATCTATCTCCTGCCGAAAAGCCGGCATGAGGCGGCGTCGCGGTTTCTGACCGGCACGGTCTGCGGGCTGGTGTTCGGCGGGCCGACGGGGTTGTGGGTTGTCGAGCGGCTGGGGATCGCGGGGCTCGTGTCCGGTGCCGAAGTGCTGCTGACGGGATCGGCGGCGGCGAGCCTCATGGCCTGGTGGGCGCTGGGCGCCGCCGTGCGGATTTCGCGGCGGTACGGGCAGAAATAGGCGGCCCCTTCCGCCGAGCGAGGCGGCCCTTTCAACACATCACATCACTGGGAGATTTCCATGGCGACAGACCGATATGCGGTCCGGCGGACGACGGCGGTTGCCGGGCTGACGCTGGCGGGGGTGACGGGCGAGGGGCGGTTTTCGGGCTATGCCAGCGTGTTCGGCGAGATCGATCTCGGCAAGGACACGATCGAGCGCGGCGCCTTCCTGCACTCGCTGGCCAAGCGCGGCGCGGGCGGCGTGCGGATGCTGTTCCAGCACGACCCGAACGAGCCGATCGGCACCTGGACGACGATCCGGGAGGATGGGCGGGGGCTGTTCGTCGAGGGGCGGCTTTCGACCGGCGTGGCGCGGGCCCGCGAGGTGCATCAGCTGATGAAGGGCGGCGCGCTCGACGGGCTTTCCATCGGTTTTCAGACCGTGAAGGCGCGCACCGACGCCAAGAGCGGCATCCGCCGCGTGCTGGAAGCGGACCTCTGGGAGATTTCGGTCGTGACCTTTCCGATGCTGCCATCGGCGCGGGTCTCGAACGTCAAGCATGCGCGGTTCTTCCGCGACAGGGAAACGGAGCTCGTGCGCACGATGCGGCGGGCGACCCGGATGATGGTGGAACGAAAGGATTTCTTGAGATGACCAATACACAGACCGCGGGTGCTCTGAAGACGGCCCCGGAGATCAAGACGATACCGGACACGATTGCCACGGCCTTCGAGGACTTCATGGGCGCCTTCGAGGTGTTCAAGGAGGCGAACGACCAGCGGCTGGGCGAGATCGAGAGCAAGCTCTCGGCCGACGTCGTGACGCGCGACAAGGTGGACCGGATCTCGCGCGGGATGGACGAGCAGAAGCGGGCGCTGGACCAGATGCTCCTGAAGAAGGCGCGTCCGGCGCTGGGCGGCAAGGCCGAGGCAATGAGCTTCGAGGCGGCCGAGCACAAGGCGGCCTTCGACAGCTACATCCGCCGCGGCGACGAAGGCGCGCTGCGGGCGCTGGAGGAAAAGGCGTTCTCCATCGGCTCCGCCAGCGACGGCGGCTACCTCGTGCCGGCGCAGACCGACACGGAGATCGGCCGGCGGCTGCAGGTGATCTCGCCGATCCGGGCGCTGTCGACGGTGCGGCAGGTGTCGGGCAGCGTTCTGAAGAAGCCGTTCGCGGTGTCGGGCCTTGCCTCCGGCTGGGTCTCGGAAACGGCGGCACGGCCGCAGACCGCGACGCCGCAGCTCTCCGAGCTGACCTTCCCGACCATGGAACTCTATGCCATGCCGGCGGCAACCGCAGCACTGCTGGACGATGCCGCCGTCGACGTGGAAAGCTGGATCGCCGACGAGGTGGACATCGCCTTCAGCGAACAGGAGGGCACGGCCTTCGTGACTGGCGACGGCATCAACAAGCCGAAGGGGTTTCTGAGCTACGGCACTGTGGCTGAGGCCAGCTGGGCCTGGGGCAGCCTCGGCTATATCGCGACCGGCGCCGCGGGCGGGTTTCGCTCAAGCGGGCCCTCCGACGTGCTGATCGACACGATCTACGCGCTGAAGGCCGGCCACCGGCAGAAGGCGAGCTTTGTGATGAACCGCAAGACGCAGGCCGACATCCGCAAGTTCAAGGATGCCGACGGCAACTACCTGTGGCAGCCGCCGTCGAACGTCGGCCAGGCGGCGTCGCTGATGGGCTTTCCGGTGGCGGAAGCCGAGGACATGCCGGATGTGGCCGGCGGCGGCATGGCGATCGCCTTTGGCGACTTCCAGGCGGGCTACCTCGTGGTGGACCGGACGGGCGTGCGCATCCTGCGCGATCCCTACTCCGCCAAGCCCTACGTGCTGTTTTACACGACCAAGCGCGTCGGCGGCGGGGTGCAGAACTTCGAGGCGATCAAGCTGGTGAAGTTCGCCGTCAACTGATCGATCAGGCGCGTCAAGGCGGCGGACGGAGCCCGCCGCCTATGCTTCCTCCTCCTTCCCAGACCGGAGATATCCATGACCATTGCCGAACTGGCGCCGCCGGTGGGCGAGCCGTTGACGCTTGCCGAAGCGCGGGCGCATCTACGCGTCGACGACACGGCCGACGACCCCGTGATCGCCGACCTTATCACCATCGTGCGCGACCATCTGGAGCGTACAACGGGCCTCGTGCTGATCGCCCGCAGCTTCCGCCTCTATCTCGACCGCTGGCCGGATGCCTCCGTGCTGGAGATCGGGCGGGGGCCTGTCATCAGCATCGAGACCATCACCGGCTATGACGCGCTGGGGGCGCCGTTCGAGGCTGACATGACGGGGTTCGTGCTGGATGGCGGGAGCCTTCCCGCACGCCTGTTCCTGCCGGCGGCGCTGGAAACGGTGCGGCCGGTGAACGGCATCGAGATCGACTTCACCGCCGGCTTCGGCACGACGGGCACGGAGGTGCCGGCCTCGCTGAAGCGGGCGCTGCTCCTGCATCTGGCGCTGCTTTACGCCTTTCGCGGTGCTGTTGCCCCTGGGGATCAGCCGGCGGATGTACCGGCCGGCTACGACCGGCTGGTCGCACCCTTTCGCCGGTTGAGGCTCTGACCATGCGCACCGACACGATCGACCCCGGCCGCATGACGGCGCGGATGGAACTGGAGAGGCCGGTAGAGACGCCGGA
Source organism: Rhizobium sp. PP-CC-3G-465 (assembly GCF_004343445.1). Taxonomy (NCBI): domain Bacteria; kingdom Pseudomonadati; phylum Pseudomonadota; class Alphaproteobacteria; order Hyphomicrobiales; family Rhizobiaceae; genus Rhizobium; species Rhizobium sp. PP-CC-3G-465. The sequence goes on along the minus strand of NZ_SLYH01000001.1, from coordinate 1,632,413 downwards.
CGGGCAGGGCGGCATTTCGCGGGCGTTTGCGAGCGCCGGAGCGCTGTGGACGCTGATCGAGCCGCGCGTGGCGCTGACGGGGGAGCGGCGCGACGAGGGGGTTTGCGATGTCGAGCATGATGTGTGGATCCGGCATCGCACGGACGTGTCCGCCGGCATGCGCTTTCGCAAGGGGGCGCGGCTGTTTGTCGTCTTGTCGGCGTTCGATCCGGACGAGAGCCGGCGCTACCTCGTCTGCCGCTGCCGGGAGACCCTGAGATGAGCGCGGCGAATGCGTTGCAGGCGGCGGTCTTCGCCAAGCTTTCAGGCGATGCGGCCCTTTTGGCGGTGCTGGGGGATGGCGGCATTCATGATCGGCTGCTGGAGCGGGCGGAGCATCCGTATCTGCGCCTTGCCGGGATCGAGAGCAGCGACTGGTCGACGGCGAGCGAGCCGGGCGAGGAGCATGCGATGACGATCGAGGTGCGCGGGGCAGAGGGCGGCAACCGGGTGGTGCAGGAGATTGCGGGCCGCGTGCGGGGGCTGCTGCACGATGCAGGCCTGACGCTTGCCGGCCATCATCTGGTGAACCTCCGGCATGAGGGCACCCGCACGGCGCGCGACGGCGCGGCGCGGGGGCATGTGGCGGTGATGCGGTTTCGCGCCGTGACCGAGCCGATGGGCTGAGCGAGCGCCGGGCCTGATCTAACCAACAGAACGAACACGGAAAGGGACGGGCCGATGGTGGCGCAGAAGGGCAAGGATATTCTGCTGAAGATCGAGACCGGTGGCGGGTTTACGACCGTGGCTGGGCTGCGGTCGAAGCGGCTGGCGTTCAATGCGGAGACGGTCGACGTGACCGACGCGTAATCCAGCGGGCGCTGGCGCGAGCTTCTGGGCGGGGCGGGCGTGCAGCGCGCATCGATCGCCGGTGCCGGGATTTTCAAGGATCAGTCCTCCGACGCGCTGGTGCGCTCGACCTTCTTTTCAGGCGCGATCCTGACCTGGCAGGTGATCATCCCGAATTTCGGCACGGTGAGCGGCCTCTTCCAGCTGACGACGCTGGAATATAGCGGCCAGCACAATGGTGAAGTCCAGTTCGAGGCGGCGCTGGAATCGGCCGGTCCGCTCAGCTTCGTGGTTGCCTGATGCGGCCGCGCGAGAGACGCGTGACCGGGCGCGCGAACCGGCATCGCGGCGAGGTGGAGGCCGTGATCGACGGCGAGCGCCGTATCCTCTGCCTGACGCTCGGCAGCCTTGCGGAACTGGAAACCGCCTTTGCGGCCGATAGTCTCGCCGCTCTGGCGCGGCGCTTTCTGGCGGGCGGGCTGAAGGCGGAGGATCTGATTGCGATCCTCGCGATCGGCCTGCGCGGCGGCGGCAACATCGTTTCCGACGAGGATGTCGCAGGCATGTCCGTCGAGGGCGGGCTGGCGGGACTGGCGCGGCTGGTCGGCGAACTTCTGACCGCAGCCTTCGGCGGCGAGCCGGGAGATGCGGAGGCGCGGCCGGACCCCTGAGCGCCGTGGACGGTGAGGACGGGGCGCCGCCGGCGCCCTTTCCGTGGGAGGCGGCCATGGAAGCCGGCCTTTCCCGTCTGCGGCTGCCGGCGCGTGATTTCTGGCGGCTGACCCCGAGGGAATTGGCGGCAGCGCTGGGCCTTGGCGTGCGAAAGGGCGCGGCTCCCGACCGGGCCGGGCTTTCCCGGATGATGCGACAATTTCCCGACGATGCGGCGGACGATAACGGCAAAGGAGGCTGATATGGCGGATGAGGCAGATAGTGGCGGCGATTTCCCCGCGATGATTGCGGAGGGCAAGGCGCTGGATGCGGTGCTCGCCGATCTGGAGCGGAGCGCCGGCCGGTTCGGTTCGGCGATGACGAGCGCGCTCTCGAGCGCCGTGCGCGGTGGAAAGGGGCTCGACGACATCCTGAAGAGCACCGGGCTTCGGCTGGTGGATATCGCGCTGTCTGCGGGGCTGAAGCCGTTGCAGGATGCGGTGTCCACCGGGATCGGGGCGGTGTTCGACGGGTTGGCGCAGGGGTCCGGCGGGGGTGGCGCGGCGCCGTTCACGGGCAGTGGAAGCCTTGCCACGCCGCGGTTTCTGTCGGGGCTTTTGGCGGGCGGTGCAGCGGGCGGTGCGGGGTCGTCCGTTGCCGGGAATGCGGCTGCGCCCGTGCCGGGGGCGGGCGTGACGGCAGGCGGTGTGCCGAACGTCGTGTTCAACGTGACGGCCAGCGATGCCGATAGTTTTCGACGTTCGGAAGGGCAGATCGCGGCCATGCTGACCCGCACCGTCGGGCGCGGGCGGCGGGGTGTGTGAGGAGGCGTTGAGATGGATCAGGGATTTCACGAGGTGCGGTTTCCGATGCGGCTGGCTCTGGGGACCAGCGGTGGACCGGTGCGCCGGACGGATATCGTCAGCCTGTCGAACGGGCGGGAGAACCGTAACAACCGCTGGCGGGACGCGCGGCGGCACTATGATGCCGGGTCCGGCATCCGCGAGATCGACGACCTCTATGCGGTTCTCGCTTTCTTCGAGGCGCGGTCCGGACAGTTGCACGGGTTTCGATTTCGCGATCCGGTGGATTTCCGCTCCGGGCCGCCGGGACGAGCGGTGACGGCGAGCGATCAGGTGATCGGCACCGGCGACGGGGTGACGGATCGTTTTCAATTGACCAAGACCTATGCGGATGCGGGCGGCGGTACGGTGCGCGACATCGTGAAGCCGGTGGTGGGAACGCTGCTGGTAACCGTGAATGGCACTGATGTGGCGGGCGAGCATCTGGCGCTGGATGCGACGACGGGGATGGTGACGTTTGCGGCCGGGCATGTGCCGCCTGCGGGGGCCGCGGTGCGGGCGGGGTTCGAGTTCGACGTGCCCGTGCGCTTCGACACCGACCGGATCGACGTGGATCTGGCGCAGTTTCAGGCCGGGCGCATTCCGACCATTCCGCTGGTGGAGATCCGGCCATGAGAGAGATCCCGGAAGCACTGGCGGCACATCTGGCTGGCGATGCGACGACGGTGTGCCATGGCTGGCGGGTGACGCGGCGCGACGGCGTGGTCATCGGGTTTACCGAGCATGATCGCGATCTCCGCTTTGCCGGAATCGACTTTCTGGCGGCGAGCGGTTTTCGGGCGAGCGAGACGGAGGCGGCGGCGGGACTGGCGGCGGATGCGGGCGAGGTGACGGGCGGCTTTTCGAGTGCCGCCATCAGCGAGGCCGATGTGGCGGCGGGGCGCTATGACGGCGCGCGGGTCGAGCAGTTTCTGGTCAACTGGCAGGCGCCCGAGCAGCATATGCTGTTGACCGTGCAGGATATCGGCGAGGTGACGCGGGCGGGCGGCGCCTTTCGCGCCGAGCTTCGCAGCCTGACGCACCGGCTGGGCGAGGTGCAGGGCCGCAGCTACGGGCGGCGATGCGACGCGGCTTTCGGGGATGCGCGCTGCGGCGCGAGCCTTGCCGGGCGGAGCGAGACCGGCGTGATCATTGAGGTTGCCGGCGATGTGGGGCTGCGTGTGTCGGGTCTTTCGGCCGCCGTCGGTGCCTATCGCTATGGGCTCATCCGCATGACGAGCGGGGCGAATGCGGGCTGGACCTGCGATGTCGAGGATCACATTGCCGGGAGTGAGGGCGCCGAGGGTGATGGCGCCGGGGGTGATGGAGCGACGGCGCGGCTGACCCTGTGGCTGCCGCCGCCGGTGCCGCTGTCGGCGGGCGATACGCTCACGGTGACCATGGGGTGCGACAAGAGCTTTGCCACCTGCCGGGACCGCTTTCAGAACGCGCTCAACTTTCGCGGCTTCCCGCATATGCCGGGCAGCGACTTTTCCTATGGCTATGCGGATGGGGAGACGGTGCATGACGGACGGCCGTTGTTTGCATGACGAGTCCATGCGCCTTCAGGTGCTGGCCACGGCGCGGGACTGGCTGGGTACGCCCTACCGGCATCAGGCGAGCCTGAAGGGTGTGGGCTGCGACTGCCTCGGGCTGGTGCGCGGCATCTGGCGAGACATTCACGGCGCGGAACCGGAGACGCCGCCGCCCTACCGGCCGGACTGGGCGGAGCGGAGCGGGGAAGACCGGCTGTGGGACGCGGCGACGCGGGCGATGGGGCCGCCCATCGACCTCAGCGCGATGCTGCCGGGCGATCTCATCCTCTTCCGCTGGCGGCTGGGGATGCCGGCCAAACATGCGGGGATTTTGAGCGACACTGAGCGCTTCATCCACGCCTATGAGCAGGCGAGCGTCGTGGAATCGGCGCTGGTGCCTTCCTGGCGGCGGCGGATTGCCGGCGTCTTCCGCTTTCCCGAGAAGGTTTGAGAGAGATGGCGACCATTCTTCTGCAGGCGGCGGGGGCAGCGCTCGGCAGCGTGTTCGGGCCGCTGGGCGCCATCGTCGGGCGTGCGGCAGGCGCGCTGGCGGGCTCTGCCATCGACCGCTCGATCCTCAACGGCATGACGACGGTGACCGGCGCGCGGCTGGGCGATGCCCGCGTGCCGGGCGCCGAAGAAGGCACGGCCATTCCCCGCGTCTACGGGACGATGCGGATCGGGGGGACGCTGATCTGGGCGACGCGTTTCGAGGAGCAGGTGCATCGCGAGCGGCAGGGCGGCAAGGCGAGCGGGCCGCGCGTCGAGACCTTCCGCTATTTCGCGAATGTCGCGCTCGGCCTTTGCGAGGGGCCGATCGCCGGCATCCGGCGCGTCTGGGCGGACGGGCGGGAGCTCGATCTCTCGACCGTCGAAATGCGGCTGCATACCGGAGCCGAGAGCCAGGCGCCCGATCCGCTGATATCGGCGAAGCAGGCGTTGGGCGAGACGCCGGCCTATCGCGGCCTTGCCTATGTGGTCTTCGAGCGCCTGCCGCTCGGGCCTTACGGCAACCGGATTCCGCTGTTGCATGTCGAGGTCATCCGCCCGGTCGGGCGGCTGGAGAAGCAGATCCGGGCGGTGACGATCATTCCCGGCGCGACGGAGCATGGCTACGACCCCGCGCCGGTGCAGGAGAAGACCGGGCCGGGGGAGGCCCGCATCGTCAACCGCAACGTCTTTCATGGCGAGACGGACTGGCAGGCCTCGCTGGACGAGCTGCAGGCGCTTTGCCCGAACCTCAAGCGCGTGGCGCTGGTCGTTTCCTGGTTCGGCACCGATTTGCGCGCCGGGCAGTGCCGGATCCTGCCGGGCGTGGAGACGCGCGAACGAGGGCGGGAGAGCCGCGAATGGTCGGTCGCAGGCGTGGAGCGCGAGGCGGCGCATCTGGTGAGCCGCAATGGTGGTGGCCCGGCCTATGGGGGCACGCCCTCCGACCGGAGCGTCGTGGCGGCCATCGCCGATTGCAAGGCGCGGGGGCTGGAGGTGTTTCTCTATCCCTTCGTGATGATGGATATTTCCGCCGCCAACACCCTGCCGGACCCCTATGGCGGGGTGCGGCAGGCGGCCTATCCCTGGCGCGGGCGGATCACGGCGGCGGTGGCGCCGGGTCTGCCGGGAAGCACAGATAAAACGCCGGCCGTGCGCGGCGAGATTTCGGCGTTTTGCGGTGCGGGTACGGTAAACGACAACGGGGGGGCTGGGGGCGCAGATGGGCGGTATCGCGCTTTCGTGCTGCATTATGCGCGGCTGGCGTGGGATGCGGGCGGGGTGAACGGCTTCGTCATCGGCTCGGAGCTGCGCGGTCTGACGACGCTGCGCGACGGGGCACGCCGGTTTCCCTTCGTCGAGGCGCTGACGGTGCTGGCGCAGGATGTGCGCGCGACCGTGGGGCCGGCGACGCGGCTGACCTATGCGGCCGACTGGAGCGAGTATTTCGGCTACCACCCGGCGGATGGATTGGGCGACGTCCACTTCCATCTCGATCCGCTCTGGGCATCGCCGGCCATCGATGCGGTGGGGATCGACAACTACATGCCGCTATCGGACTGGCGGGACGGCGACATCGCCGAGGGCAACCCGGACGGGCAGCGGACGCCGGAGGACGGGGCGAAGCTCAAGGCCATGAATGCAGGTGGCGAGGGCTTCGACTGGTATTATGCCAGCGAGGCGGACCGGACGGCCCGCCGCCGCACGGCGATCACCGACGGGCTTGCGGGCAAGCCGTGGATGTTTCGCGTCAAGGACATCGGCGCGTGGTGGGCGAACGCGCATCACGAGCGCATCGGTGGCGTCGAGCAGGCGGTGGCGACGGCCTGGGTGCCGGGCATGAAGCCGGTCTGGTTTACCGAGACAGGCTGCCCGGCCATCGACAAGGGGAGCAACCAGCCGAACGTCTTTTCCGATCCGAAATCCTCCGAGAGTGCGGTTCCGTATTTTTCGGGTGGCGGGCGCAGCGATGCGGTGCAGCGGCGGTTTCTGGAGGCGAGCCATGATTTCTGGCAGGGCGCGGATGCGCCTGCGGGCGTCGATCCCGACCATATGTTCGTCTGGACCTGGGACGCGCGGCCGCAGCCGGCCTTTCCCGCAGCCCTCGACGTCTGGGCGGACGGTCGCAACTGGCAGGTGGGACACTGGCTGAACGGCCGGCTGGGCACGGCGACGATGGCCGACACGATCGCCGCCATTCTGGCCGATCACCGGTTTGCGGACGGCGACACCGATCTCGTCTGCGGCGATCTCGGCGGCTATGTGCAGGCCGAGCAGATGTCGGCGCGCGACCTTCTGGAGCCGCTGATGGCGGCGGCGGGCATCGATGCGGTCGAGCGGGGCGGGCGGCTCGTCTTCCGCTCGCGCCTGCTGCAGGCGGGACCGCCGACCCGGCTTGAAACGCTGGCGGAGGTGAAGGATGCGCCGCTGACGCAGGACCTGCGCGGCGATGCCGGCGACTATGCCCGCGAGGCGATCCTCGACCATCTCGACCCCACAAGCGATTATGGCCGGACGACGGCGCGCTCGCGCAGGGCAGCGCCCGGTAACGAGCGAATCCTGCGGCTGTCGCTGGCGGGGACGCTGCACGAGGCGGCGGCGACCGATGCCGTGGACGCGGCGCTGCGCGATCATCAGGCCGGGCGCCGGCAATTGAGCTTCGCGCTGCCGCCGAATGCGCTTGGGGCCATGCCGGGGGATATCGTGACCGTCCCTGAAGGGCCGTCCGGGACGTTCGTCATCGAGCGGATCGACGATGGCGAGGTGCGCCGGGTGGAGGCGCGGGGCATCGTCATGGGTGGTGCCAGCCGCTTGGTGCCGCAGGCGCGGGTGGCCGCGAATGGCCACAGCGCCTCTGCCGCCTTCGCGCCGCTGGTGCACCTGATGGACCTGCCGCGCTACACGGACGGGGACGCGGCCAGTTTTGCGCGGGCGGCGGTGTTTGCACGGCCCTGGACATCGGTGACGCTGTCGGCCTCGCCGACGCGCGAGGGCTATGCGGCGCGACTGTCGTTGGCGCGGCCGGCGCGGACGGGAACGCTCGTCGCGGCGCTCGGCGTCGGCGTTTCCGGGCGGTTCGACCGTGCGAATGCGGTGACGCTCGACCTGCATGCGGGGGAGCTGACGTCGATCAGCGATCTCGCGCTGTTTCAGGGTGAAAACCGGATGGCCGTGCTGTCGCGCAACGGCGCCTGGGAAATTCTCGGCTTCGGTCTGGCCGAGGAGATCGCGCCCGGACGCTGGCGGTTGTCCCGGCTGCTGCGCGGGCTTGCCGGATCGACCGATGCGCAGGGGGCGGGTGCGCAGGGCGGTGCCGCGATCGTGATCCTCGACGCGGCCGTGCAGCCGCTGGGCCTGAGCGGTGCGGAAGCGGGCCAAGTGCTCAACTGGATCGTCGAGGCGCAGGGCATGCCGGCCGGTGCGGCGGAGACCTACAGCTTTGCCGGCGGCCTGCGCGCGGAAACGCCGCTCGCGCCGGTGCATCTGAGCGCGCAGCGGGATGCCGGGGGTAACCTGACGCTCCGGTGGATCCGCTGCGCGCGTGCCTCCGCCGATGCCTGGCTCGACGGGGAAACGCCGCTCGACGAACCTGTCGAGGCCTACCGTGTCGAGATCCTCTCGGGCGCGCAGGTGGTGCGCGCAAGCGACACGACCACGAACGCTTTCGCCTATCCGCTGGCGCAGGAGATCGCGGATTTCGGGGCGCGGCAGAGCCAGGTGTCGGTGCGGGTGCGGCAGCGGGGGCAGGTGGTGGCGCTCGGGCTTCCGGGTGAGGCGCTGCTGGCCGTGTGAGACAGGTGGGGCCGATCGCAGCTGTGAATTGCCGGAAGACACGCCGGAAGCGGCCATCGGACGGCGGATCAGGGCTTGATCCGGAGCGGAGAAAGTGGCGTAAGTCGCGCATTCATTCGCCATTCAGGCAGGGACCCCTAATACACACGCAACACCTCGGAAATGCGAAAGTGCGTTCATGCCGTCACCGCTGATCATCGCGATGCTTGTCGGAAGCCTGGCCGGAAGCCTGACGCTGCTTCCGCTGCCGACGGCGGCGGCGCCCTTCGGGGCCGGTGCCGCCGTGGCGGACGTGGAAGCCCTGCAGGTCGCGCCCGTTTCCGGCGATTGCAGCTCGGCGGCCTCGCAGGTCGTCGAGGAAACCGGCGGCGACCTGCTGTCGGTGCAGATGACCTCGGACGGACAATGTGTGGTGACGGTGCTCATTCCCGGCAATGGCGGACGACCGAAGAAGGTGACGATGCGGGTGCCGATGTAAATCGGCCCTGGGAGGACTGTGCCTCTTCCATGGAATGGCGGGGGCGGGCACTGAACGCAATGCTGCCGGGCTTGCCCGGTAAGGTCCGTGACGACGGACAGACGGAGAGTGGTATCTGATGCGCATTCTGGTGGTCGAAGACGACGTGAACCTCAACCGGCAGCTGACCGACACGCTGAAGGAAGCCGGCTATGTCGTGGACCAGGCCTTCGACGGCGAGGAGGGGCACTATCTCGGCGAGGGCGAGCCCTACGACGCCATCATTCTCGACATCGGCCTGCCCGAGATGGACGGCATCACCGTGCTCGAAAAATGGCGTGGTGCCGGCCGGCGCATGCCGGTGCTGATCCTCACTGCCCGCGACCGCTGGAGCGACAAGGTCGCCGGCATCGACGCCGGCGCCGACGACTATGTGACGAAGCCGTTCCATGTCGAGGAAGTGCTTGCCCGTATCCGCGCGCTCATTCGCCGCGCGGCGGGCCACGCGACGTCCGAGATCGTCTGCGGCCCGGTGCGGCTCGACACCAAGGGCTCTAAGGCGACGGTCAACGGCATCGCGCTGAAGCTGACCTCGCACGAGTTCCGGCTGCTCTCCTACCTGATGCACCATATGGGGCAGGTGGTGTCGCGCACCGAGCTGGTCGAGCATATGTACGACCAGGATTTCGACCGGGACAGTAACACGATCGAGGTGTTCGTCGGGCGGCTGCGCAAGAAGATCGGCAACGACCTGATCGAGACCGTGCGCGGGCTCGGCTACCGCATGCAGGCGCCGGGTGTCGTGGAAAAGGGCGTCGCGGAAAAGGGCATGGCGGACAAGGACGCGAAGTCTTGAGGCGCGGCTGATGCTGCGGCTGCAATCCCTCACCGCCCGCGTTCTCCTCGTCTCCACCATCTGGGCGGCGGCAGCGCTCGTGGTGATCGGCGTCGTCATCTCGACGCTCTACCGGCAGGGGTCGGAGCGCGGCTTTCAGGACCTTCTGCGGGCGCAGCTCTACAACGTCATCAACTCGATCGTCGTCAACGACAAGGGCGTGCTCGCCGGCAGCCCGCAACTGGGCGACCTGCGGTTTTCGCAGCCGCAGACGGGCTGGTACTGGATCGTCGAGCCGATCGGCGAATTCAACACGCCGCCGCTGGTCTCGACCTCGCTCGGCTCCGGCAAGCTGCCGATCGTCAGTGTCGACGACGTGCCGTTCGACATCCGCTACGAGCGTTTCTACACGACGCTCGACAGCTTCGGCAACGAGGTGGAGGTGGCCGAGACCGAAGTGGTGCTCGACATTCAGGGCCGCACCGCAAGGTTCCGCATTGCCGGCAACCGCGATGTGCTCGAGGCCGATATCAACGATTTCAACCGCAATCTCTATCTGGCGCTGGCGATCTTCGGCTTCGGCGGGCTGGGCATGAACGCGCTCGCCATCCTCTTTGGCCTGCGCCCGCTGGATCAGGCGCGGCGGTCGCTTGAAAAGATCCGGGCCGGCGAGAGCGAGCGGCTGGACGGGGTGTTTCCGCGCGAGATCCAGCCGCTGGCAAGCGAGGTCAATGCGCTGATCGACAGCAACCGGCGCATCATCGAGCGGGCGCGCATGCAGGTGGGCAACCTCGCGCATTCGCTGAAGACGCCGCTCGCCGTGCTGATCAACGAGGCGCGGGTGCTGGAGGCGCCGCATGGCGAGCTCGTGCGCAGCCAGGCCGACGCCATGCAGGTGCAGGTGCAATCCTACCTCAACCGGGCGCGCATCGCCGCGCAGCGCGAATCCGTGCTGGCGCGCACCGAGGTGGAGCAGGCCCTGGAGCGGCTGGTGCGCGTGATGCGCCGTCTGCATTCGGAAAAGACGTTTCTCCTGACGATCTCGCCGCCCAACCTCGTGCTGGCGATGGAGCAGCAGGACGTGGAGGAGACCGTCGGCAACCTGCTCGACAATGCCGCGCGCTATGCGCTGAGCGAAGTCCGGATTACGGCGCATCTCTCGGGCGAAGGCGTGCAGGGGCTCGACCCCGGACGGCGCGCCTGGATCACGGTGGATGTGGAGGACGACGGGCCGGGCATCGAGCCCGCACAGATCGCCATGGCGATGAAGCGCGGGCGGCGGCTGGACGAGAGCAAGCCGGGCACCGGCCTCGGCCTTTCGATCGTGCGGGAGATCGCCGGCGAATATCACGGCACGCTGGCCATGGACCGCGCAGAGATCGGCGGCCTGAGAGCGACGCTGGTGCTGCCGGCCGCTTCGTGACGGGCGGCACGCGCTGCGGCGTGCTTTTTCGACACGGGTCGGCGGGAAATGAACCGATGTCGTTGCTTATTTCGCGATGAGCTGTTGCCCGCCTTTTGCGGCAATGCAAAATAAGCCCATCATTGCTTGCCCATGAAACCCGGATCCGCTTCGCGCATGACAGACAGACACCGTTTTCCCCGCATGATCAGGCTCGCAACCACGGGACTTCTCGTCGCGCTGGGCGTGGCGAGCGGCTGTGCCTCCAAGTCCGCCGGGCCGACGACGGCGGCACTCGGCGGCGTGGCGACGCGGGGTGGCGCATCGTCCTCCTTTATCGCGGCACTCGGCAACGGCATCATCGGGCAGAACGCCAACGTGAAGCTGTCGGGTGCGGATCGTCAGCGGGCGCTGGAAGCGGAATATCGGGCGCTCGAGGCCGCACCGGGCGGCCAGCCGGTCGTCTGGCAGGGCAGTGGCATGCGCGGCTCGGTCGTGGCGGCGGCGCCCTATCAGGTGGGCTCGCAGAACTGCCGGCAGTACAGCCATACGGTGACCGCGGGCACCGCCGACAACGTCGCGCGCGGCGTCGCCTGCCGCAATGCCAACGGCACCTGGACGCCGCTGACCTGACGCCGGCTTTCACGGCCGGCAAGGCAGCGGTCGGCGTATCGCCGTCCAGCCGATGCCTCAATTTTCCGTCATGCCCGCTTTGCCGATTGGAACACGGCTGTCCGCATAGTATGGCTGCGAGGTGGGTCTGATCCGTCTGCCGCCGAGGCATCAGGAAGGGCTCAATGACGGAGCGTCCTGTCGGGCGCGCTGTGAGGGCTTGAAAGACTGGACATGCTGTTCTGGATCATTGTTGCCGTGATGACGGCCACCGTCTCGGCGCTGCTGCTTCTGCCGCTGTTGCGGGCAGGTGGGCCAAGCACTGTCGCCGGACAGCATGACGCCGAAGTCTATCGCGACCAATTGGAAGAACTGAAACGGGATGCGCGGAACGGGCTGATTGCGCCCGAAGAGGCCGAGCTTGCCCGCGCCGAGATCGCCCGGAGGCTGCTCGCCGCCAGCGCCACGGCGGATAAGGACAGGGTGCCGAACGGGACGTCTTCGGCTGGCAGGGCCAACCGGCTGGCGCAGGCGGCTGTCATCGTCGTGCTGCCTGTGGTCGGGCTCTGTCTTTACTTGACGACCGGCAGCCCGGAGTTGCCCGATGCGCCGCTGGCCGCGCGTCTCGCCGACCCCGGCGGCGACATCGAACTTCTCATCGCGCAGGCCGAACGGCAACTGGCCGCCAATCCGGACGACGGCGCCGGCTATGACGTGCTGGCGCCGATCTACTATCGGAGCGGCCGTTTCGACGATGCCATCTCCGCATTCTCCAATGCGATCCGCCTCAAAGGCCCATCGCCGCAGCGGCTGGGCGGCTATGCCGAAAGCCTGATCGCGCGATCCGGAGGACTTGTGGCGGCAGAGGCGCGTAAGACGCTGGAGCAATCGCTGGCGTTGCAGCCGAGAGATCCCCGCGCGCGCTTCTACCTCGCGCTGGGGCTGGAGCAGGACGGCAAGGCGACCGAGGCCCTGACGGCGTTTCGCGAGATCGTGAAGACCTCGCCGGCCGGCGCGCCGTGGCTGCCGCTCGTCAACGAGCATATTGCGGCGCTGGCGCCAGCCGATGGGGCGCCCGCAGCCGGCGAGGCCAAGCTAGGCGGGCCGGACGCAGCGGCGATCGCCAATGCCGAAGCCATGAGCACGGACGACCGACGGCAGATGATCGAAGGCATGGTGTCGAGCCTTGCCGCGAAGCTGAAGGAGGACCCCGCCAACCTCGAGGGCTGGCAGCGGATCATCCGCTCCTATGCGGTGCTGGGCGAGACCGCCAAGGCCGAAGGCGCGCTGCGCGAGGGGCTTGCGGCCTTTCCGCGCGCGGGAGACGGCGGCCGGCAGTTGCTGGCGCTGGCGGCGGAACTGGGCATCGATACGGGGGCGGCACCATGACGCGCAAGCAGAAGCGCCTGACGCTGATTGCCGGCGGCGTCGGATTCCTGACCATGGCCGTGCTGCTCGTGCTCTTCGCCTTCAGCCAGGCAGTGGCCTATTTCTACGTTCCCGGCGATCTGAAAAAGGCGCATGTTGCGCCGGGCACGCGCATCCGGCTGGGCGGGCTGGTTGCGGCGGGCTCGGTGGAGCGGAGCGCGGGCACGACGGTGACCTTTACCGTGACGGATACGCTGGCCAAGGTGCCGGTGACCTATACCGGCATGCTGCCCGACCTGTTTCGCGAGGGGCAGGGCGTGGTGGCGGAAGGGGCGATGAACGAGGCCGGCGTGTTCGTGGCCGATACGGTGCTGGCCAAGCATGATGAGACCTATATGCCGAAGGACGTGGCCGACCGGCTGAAGGCGCAGGGCGTCTCGCTCGGCGGGCAGGAGACGATCCGATGATGGTGGAACTCGGACATTACGCGCTGGTGCTGGCGCTGGCGACCAGCCTGCTGCAGGCCGCACTGCCATCCATCGGCGCCTTCCGGCGCGACGCGGGCCTGATGGCGAGCGGCACCTCTGCCGCCTACGCAACCTTTGTCCTCGTGGCGCTGTCCTTCGCGGCGCTGACGCATGCGCATGTGACGTCCGACTTCTCCGTCGAGAACGTCTGGGCCAATTCGCATTCCGCGATCCCGCTGATCTACAAATTCTCCGGCGTCTGGGGCAATCACGAAGGCTCCATGCTGCTCTGGATGCTGATCCTCACCTTCTTTTCGGCACTGGTCGCCTTCTTCGGCGGCAACCTGCCCGCCACCCTCAAGGCGCACGTCCTGTCGATCCAGGCGTTGATCGCCACCGCCTTCGCGCTCTTCGTGTTGCTGACCTCCAACCCGTTTGCGCGGTTGGTACCGGCGCCCGGCGAGGGGCAGGACCTGAACCCTGTGCTTCAGGATATCGGGCTCGCGATCCATCCTCCGCTGCTCTATCTCGGCTATGTCGGCTTCTCCGTCTGCTTCTCCTTCGCCGTGGCCGCCCTGATCGAGGGCCGTCTGGATGCGGCCTGGGCGCGCTGGGTGCGGCCGTGGACGCTCGCCGCCTGGAGCTTCCTGACGGCCGGCATCTCAATGGGTTCCTACTGGGCCTATTACGAACTTGGCTGGGGCGGCTGGTGGTTCTGGGACCCAGTCGAGAATGCCTCCTTCATGCCCTGGCTTGCAGGCACGGCGCTGCTGCACTCCGCACTGGTGATGGAAAAGCGCGAGGCGCTGAAGATCTGGACGGTGCTGCTGGCGCTAATGACCTTCTCGCTGTCGCTGCTCGGCACCTTTCTCGTGCGCTCCGGCGTGCTCACTTCGGTGCATGCCTTTGCGACCGATCCGCGCCGCGGCATCTTCATTCTCGTCATCCTCATTCTCTTCATCGGCGGCGCCCTGACGCTGTTTGCGATCCGTGCCGCGCGGCTGAAGGCGGGCGGGCTGTTCGCGCCGATCTCGCGCGAGGGCGCGCTGGTCTTCAACAATCTCATCCTGACGACGGCGGCCGCGACCGTGCTGACCGGCACGCTCTATCCGCTGGCGCTGGAGGCCCTGACCGGCGACAAAATATCGGTCGGTCCGCCCTTCTTCAATATGACCTTCGGCCTTCTGATGCTGCCCCTGTTGTTTGCCGTGCCCTTCGGCCCGCTGCTCGCCTGGAAGCGGGGCGACGTGCTGGCGGCCGGGCAGCGGCTGTTTGCCGCCGTCGCCTTCGGTCTGCTGGTCGGCGTCGGCGTCGCCTATGCGCAGGGCGGCGGTCCGGTTCTGGCGCTGCTCGGGATCGCGCTCGGCGCCTATATGATCGGCGGCGCGGTGACGGATCTCGTGCTCCGCTCCGGCCTCGGCAAGGTGCCGCTCGGCACCGCCTGGCGGCGTCTCTCCGGCCTTCCGCGCTCGAGCTTCGGCACGGCACTCGCCCATGCAGGCGTCGGCGTGACGGTCATCGGTATCGTCGCCGTGACGGCGTTCCAGAGCGAGCATATCCTGGCGATGACGCCGGGGCAGTCGACGGAGGCGGGGGGATACGCACTGCGCTTCGACGGCGTGAAGGCGGCCCAGGGACCCAACTATACCGAGGAACGCGGGCACTTCACCATCAGCCGCGCCGGCATCGTCGTCGCCGACGTCTGGTCGGCCCGCCGCCTGTACACCGCGCGGCGCATGCCGACGACGGAGGCCGGCATCCTCACCTTCGGGATGAGCCAGCTCTATGTCTCGCTCGGCGACGACCAGTCGAACGGCGGCGTCGTGGTGCGCATCTGGTGGAAGCCGCTGATCCTCTGCATCTGGGGCGGCACCGTCCTGATGATGCTCGGCGGCGCGGTCTCGCTCAGCGACCGACGCCTGCGCATCGGCGCGCCTTCGCGGGCGCGAAAGCCGGTCCGCGGACTGCCCGAGGCCGCGGAATGACAATGGCTCGACTGGCTCGACGGGCGCGCAAGGGCCTGCAGATGGCGGCGACGATGCTCGTCGCCCTGATGCTCGGGCTTCTGACGCTCGGACCGGCGCTGGCGGTCAACCCGGACGAGGTGCTGCCCGATCCGGCGCTGGAGGCGCGGGCGCGCGCCCTTTCGGCCGAGCTGCGCTGCATGGTCTGCCAGAACCAGTCGATCGACGACAGCAATGCGGAGCTCGCCAAGGACCTGCGGCTGATCGTGCGCGAGCGGCTCGCACGCGGAGACACCGACACCGCCGTGATCGACTATGTCGTCTCGCGCTACGGCGAATTCGTGCTGCTGAAGCCGCGCTTCGAGGGCAAGACCCTGATCCTCTGGGGAACGCCGGTCCTGCTGCTGGTCGCCGGTGGCGCAGCCATGCTGCTCGCCGCCCGTGGCCGCCGGCCGTCGCGGGTGGCGGGGGTGCCGCTGTCTGCGGAGGAAGAGGCGCGGCTGGATCAGCTCCTAAAATGAGCCTCCTCTGCATTTGGTTTACCAAATTATATGGACTTATATGCAGTTATATCATCATATATGTTTACGGCCATTATGGCGATAAACTCTGTAAAGTCGGTATATCATGGATGAGGTCCGAAACCCGTTTGCTCCCGGCGCAGGGACGCAGCCTCCTGAGCTTGCTGGACGTGACGGTATCATCAGCGAGGCCCGCATCGCCTTGCAGCGTGCCGTAAGGGGGCGCAGCAGCCGATCTCAGATGCTGCTCGGCCTGCGTGGTGTCGGCAAGACCGTTCTTCTCAACCGCATTCAGGAAATGGCGGAAGATGAGGATCATCTGACCTCCTTCATCGAGGCGCCCGAAAGCAATCGGATTGTCGATCTCTTGTATCCAAGACTCGTTCAGGTGCTTCGCAAGCTGTCCACGACGGAGCGCGCACGGGCCTCGGCGCATTCGGGAATGCGTGCGCTGCGCAGTTTTGCAAGCGCTTTCAAGATCGAAATCGGTGATATCTCCCTGTCCGTCGATCCGGAAAGCGGAACGGCGGATAGCGGCAATCTCGAATTCGATCTATCCGACCTGTTTCTCAAGATCGGGGAGGCGGCGAAATCGGCCGGCCGCGCCTGGACGCTGCTGATCGACGAGGTCCAATACCTGAGTTCCGACGACCTCTCGGCGCTGATCGTCGCTCTTCACAGGGCAAACCAGAAGGCGCTGCCCATTCTTTTCTTCGGTGCAGGCCTCCCGCAGGCAGCGGCTCTGTCCGGCGAAGCCAAGTCCTATGCAGAGCGACTTTTCACCTATCCCACCGTGGGTGCCCTGAACGCAGCCGATGCACAGGCCGCCATCAGAGGTCCGGTCGAGGAAGAGGGTGAGACGATCACCGATGACGCCATCCGTAACATCGTGGTGAAGACACAGGGCTATCCCTACTTTCTTCAGGAATGGGGCTATCAGGTGTGGAATACCGCTGACGCGTCGCCGATTTCGGGCGATGATGTCGATACGGCCTCGGTTGATGCGATACGCCGGCTGGACGAAGGCTTTTTCAGGGTTCGTTTCGATCGGCTGACGCCGAAGGAGCGGGACTACGTCATCTGCATGGCGGAACTGGGGAGTGGTCCGTACCGATCGGGCGATGTCGCCGAGCGTATGGGCGAGAAGGTTACGAGCCTTGGACCGACGCGGTCCAGCATCATACGGAAGGGCATGATCTACAGCCCGTCCCATGGGGATATCGATTTCACGGTTCCCCTCTTTGCAGACTATCTCCATCGGACCCGGGAGATCGACTGCGGCGCCTGATGGCTGGCAAAAAGCCAACATTACCAAATGTTCATGCCCCAGACATTCCCTCGTAAGGTGGGGGAGCCTATCTCTGTCGTCATCGGTTGTTTCCCTCCAGTCACAGCCAGAGCAGAGAAGAAAAGGTACATCAGGATGACAACGACACGTTCTTTCCGTCCCTCCCTCAAGACCGTCCTGAAGACGTCCGGCGTCGCGGGTCTGGCCGCCGTCATGCTCTCGACGGGCATCCCGGCCGCTATCACCAGTTCCTTTGCAGAGCCCGTCCGCATCACGGCGCCGCAGCAGGTTCCGAGCTTTGCCAATGTGGTCGATGCCGTCTCCCCGGCCGTCGTGTCCGTTCGCGTGCAGAGCCGCGCCAATCCCGTTTCCGAGGATGCCTCGAACGGCTTCTCGTTCGATTTCGGCGGTCGCGGTTTCGACGATCTTCCCGAGGATCACCCGCTGAAGCGTCTGTTCCGCGAATTCGGCGGCCCGAACGGCGGTCCGCAGCATGGGCCGAACGGCCCGCGCGCCGAACGCGGCCCGCACGGCAAGGGCGGCGAAGGTCGTCTTCGTCCGACCTCGCAGGGCTCCGGCTTCTTCATCACCGAAGACGGCTATCTCGTCACCAACAATCACGTCGTCAGCGACGGCTCGGCCTTCACGGTCGTGCTGAATGACGGCACCGAACTGGATGCCAAGCTGGTCGGCAAGGACAGCCGCACCGACCTCGCCGTGCTCAAGGTCGATGACAAGCGCAAGTTTACCTATGTGGGCTTTGCCGACGACAGCAAGGTGCGTGTCGGCGACTGGGTCGTGGCCGTCGGCAATCCGTTCGGCCTTGGCGGCACGGTGACGTCCGGCATCGTCTCGGCACGCGGACGCGACATCGGCTCCGGCCCCTATGACGACTATCTGCAGGTGGATGCGGCGGTGAACCGGGGCAACTCGGGTGGTCCGACCTTCAACCTCGAAGGCCAGGTCGTCGGCATCAATACCGCGATCTTCTCACCCTCGGGCGGCAATGTCGGCATCGCCTTCGCTATTCCCGCCTCGGTGGCGAAAGATGTGGTCGAGGACCTGATGAAGGACGGCAGCGTTTCGCGCGGCTGGCTCGGCGTGCAGATCCAGCCCGTCAACAAGGATATCGCCGACAGCCTCGGCCTTGCGGAAGCCAGCGGTGCGCTGGTGGTCGAGCCGCAGCCGGGTTCGCCGGGCGAAAAAGCCGGCATCAAGAAGGGCGATGTCGTGACCGCGGTCGATGGCGATCCGATCAAGGGACCGCGCGAACTCGCCCGCAAGATCGGCGCGATGAAGCCGGGCAGCTCGGTCGATGTCTCGCTGTGGCGGGACGGCAAGTCGCAGAGCGTCAAGCTGGTCATCGGCACGTTGCCGGACGACAAGCAGGAAGCGGCGGCTGAAACGACCCAGCCGGACGAGCCTGCGCAGCCCGCGAGCGAAAAGGCACTGGCGGATCTCGGCGTGACGGTGGCCCCTTCCGAGGATGGACAGGGCGTGACGATCTCGCAGGTCGATCCGGACAGCGACGCGAGCGATCGCGGCCTGAAGCAGGGCGAGAAAATCGTCTCGGTCAACAATCAGGAAGTGAAGTCTGCCGACGACATCCTGAAAGTGATCAGCCAGGCCAAGAAGGACGGCCGCTCCAAGGCGCTGTTCCAGATCCAGGCCGACAATGCCAGCCGCTTCATCGCGCTGCCGATCGACCAGGGTTGATGCTGCCTCGATAGAATGGCGCGCCGCGAAATCGACGAGGTTTCGCGGCGTTGCCGTTTTCAGACCTGTTCTGTTTTCAAGGAAACACTGTGAAAGTGACGGGACCGGCAGTATGGTCAGCCACATGAAGATATTGATTGTCGAGGACGACCTCGAGGCCGCAGCCTATCTCTCCAAGGCGTTCCGCGAGGCGGGCATCGTCAGCGATCACGCCAGCGACGGCGAGAGCGGCTTGTTCATGGCGAGCGAGAACAGTTACGACGCTCTGGTGATCGACCGCATGCTGCCGCGCCGCGACGGCCTCTCCGTCATCACCGAACTGCGCGCCCGCGGCATTCACACGCCGGTTCTCATTCTCTCCGCGCTCGGCCAGGTGGACGACCGGGTGACGGGCCTGCGGGCGGGTGGCGACGACTATCTGCCGAAGCCCTATGCCTTCAACGAGCTTCTGGCCCGCATCGAGGTTCTGGGCCGGCGCAAGGGCGCACCCGAGCAGGACATGGTCTACCGGGTCGGCGATCTCGAGCTCGACCGGCTGTCGCACACCGTCAAGCGGCAGGGGCGAGAGTTGCTGCTGCAGCCGCGCGAATTCCGGTTGCTCGAATATCTGATGAAGAATGCGGGGCAGGTGGTGACGCGCACCATGCTGCTCGAAAATGTGTGGGACTATCATTTCGATCCGCAGACCAACGTCATCGACGTGCATGTGTCGCGGCTGCGCGCTAAGATCGAGAAGGACTTCGACCAGCCGCTGCTGCGTACTGTTCGCGGTGCCGGCTACATGATCAAGGATGAACCCAAGGTCGAGGGGCGCGCCGAGGCATGAGCCGCGTCGGCATTCTGATGCGCACGACGGCCGTGCGGCTGTCGGCGCTGTATCTCGTGCTGTTCTCGCTCTGCGCCGCCTTCCTCGTCTTCTACGTCACCGGAATGTCGCAGCGGCTGCTCGACCAGCAGACCAAGGATGCGGTGAGCGTCGAGGTCTCGCAGATCGAGGCGATCTACGGGCGGGCCGGCATCAACGGGCTGCTGCGGACGCTGGAGCGCCGCGCGCGCCAGCCGGGTGCCGCGCTCTACGTGATCGCCGGGCCGACCGGCGAGATCTTCGCGGGCAACGTCGCCTCCCTGCAGCCGGGCCTGCTCGCCAAGGAGGGCTGGACCGACGAGGCCTTTGCCTATCAGCGCTATACGGACGAAAACGGCAAGGACCGCCATGTGGCGCTGGCCCATGTCCTCTTTCTCGACAACGGCCTGCGCGTGCTGGTCGGCCGCGACCTGCAGGAGCCGGAGAAATTTCGCGTTCTCGTCCGCCAGGCGCTGATGGTCGCGCTCGGCGTCATGGGCATCGGCGCGCTGATCATCTGGTTTGCCATCGGCCGCAACGCGCTGAAGCGTATCGACCGCATGTCGGATGCCAGCACGCGCATCATGGCCGGAGACCTGTCGCAGCGTCTGCCGATGAGTGGCTCCGGCGACGAGTTCGACCGGCTATCGGAATCGCTGAACGCCATGCTCGGCCGTATCGAGAAGCTGAACGAGGGCCTGCGGCAGGTCTCCGACAACATCGCCCACGACCTGAAAACGCCGCTGACACGCCTGCGCAACAAGGCGGAAGCGGCTCTGTCTCATAATACCTCCATCGACGGCTATCGCGGTTCGATGGACGAGATCATCAACGAATCCGACCAGTTGATCCGCACGTTCAACGCGCTGCTGATGATCTCGCGCGTCGAGGCGGGCTCGTCGGCTGCCGAGATGAGCGACGTCGATCTGTCGCAAAGCGTGGCCGATTGCGTCGAGCTCTACGAGCCGCTGGCGGACGAGCACGCGCTGGCGCTGGAAGCCGAGGTCGAACCGGGCATCTCGATCACCGGCAACCGCGAGCTGATCGGGCAGGCGCTTGGCAATCTCATCGACAATGCCATCAAATATTCCGAGGGTGCCGCTGACCCGCGCATTCTCGTCCGGTTGGTTCGGCGCGATGGCGCGGCCGTCGTATCGGTTGCGGATTTCGGCCCCGGCGTTCCCGACGACAAGCGGGAGGTGGTGGTGCAGCGCTTCGTGCGGCTCGACCAGAGCCGGTCGAAGCCGGGAACGGGGCTCGGCCTGTCGCTGGTGGAGGCCGTCATGGAGCTGCATCACGGCAGCCTTTCACTCGGCAGCACCTTGCCCGAGGCAGAAGGTGCGAAGGGTTTGACGACGGAGATGGTTTTCCCGCAAGGTCCGAGCTGATAGACGTTGGAAAACGTCGTGATCGGGGAGGTTTCATGACCGGGCAGGAGCAGCAGACGCGGCTGGCGGCGCTGGCGACATGCGCGCTGAAGCCGATGAGCCAGAGCGAGGCACGGAGCGTCAATGCCGATCTGAAGGCGATGGCGAAGGCCGAACCGCTGCTTCAGCCGCTGCTGGAGAGGGCGCCTGCGCTGCGCGACTTCCTCGTTGCGGCTTTCTCTCTGTCTCCCTATCTGCGCGATATCGCGGTTGCCCATCCGGCGCTGCTCCTGAGAGTGGTGACAGAACCCCTCGGTCCTCTTCTCGACGACACCATCGGGCAGGCGCGCGAAAGCTGGCGCGGGCTCGACGTGACAGACGGCGTGCTCATGGAGCGTCTGCGCCGGGCCAAGCGAACAGCGGCGTTTGCGCTTGCGCTGCACGATCTGGCGCGGCTGACGGAGGCGCGCGACAGTGCCCGGCTGCTCAGCCTGTTTGCGGCGGCTGCCACCTCCGCCACGATCGACCATCTGCTTCTCGGCGCGCATCGGCAGGTCAAGATCCGGCTCCGCGATGAAGACCGGCCAAGTGCAGGCTCAGGCGTCATCGTTCTCGGCATGGGTAAGCTCGGTGCCGACGAACTGAACTACTCCTCCGATATCGACCTCGTGGTCTTCTATGAGCCGGAAGCGCTCGGTTTTGCCGATGTGCTCGACGCCTCCGACATCTTCGCGCGGCTGCTGCGCCGGCTGGTGCGGATCCTGCAGGAGCGCACGGGCGACGGCTATGTCTTCCGAACGGACCTGCGCCTACGGCCCGATCCCGGCGCGACGCCGCTTGCCATTCCGGTCGAGGCGGCGATGATCTACTACGAGGGCCGCGGGCAGAACTGGGAGCGGGCGGCTTATATCAAGGCGCGCCCCGTTGCCGGCGATCTGGAGGCTGGCGAGCGGTTTCTGAAGGCGCTCCGTCCCTTCGTCTTCCGAAAATATCTCGATTATGCGGCAATTGCGGACATCCACTCGATCAAACGGCAGATCCACGCGCATAAGGGGCATGGCGAGATCGCGGTGAAGGGGCACAACGTCAAGCTCGGCCGCGGCGGCATCCGCGAGATCGAGTTCTTCGTGCAGACCCAGCAGCTGATCGCAGGCGGCCGTGCCGCGGCCCTGCGGGGACGCGAGACGGAGGCGATGCTGGCCGCGCTGGCCGAGGCAGGCTGGATCGACGCGGGGACGCGGGACGAGCTGACGCAGGCCTACTGGTTCCTGCGCGATATCGAGCACCGGATACAGATGGTGCGCGACGAGCAGAGCCACACGCTTCCGACCACGGAAGGTGAGTTGAAGCGCATCGCGCTGATGGCGGGCTTTGCCGACACCAAGACCTTCGCCGATGCGCTGTCGCGCGTCATGCGCACGGTGGAGCGGCGCTATGTGCAGCTGTTCGAGCGGGAGGCCGAACTCTCCTCGGAGCTGGGCAACCTCGTCTTCACCGGCCAGAAGGACGATCCCGACACGCTGGAGACCATTCACGGCCTCGGCTTCGAGCGGCCGCACGACATCGCCCGCGTGATGCGCACCTGGCACAATGGCCGCTACCGGGCGACCCAATCCGTCGAGGCGCGCGAGCGGCTCACGGAGCTGACGCCGCGGCTGTTGAAGGTGTTCGGCGAGAGCCGGCGGGCGGACGAGGCGCTGCTGCGGTTCGATGCCTTTTTGTCCAAGCTGCCGGCCGGCATCCAGCTCTTCTCGCTGCTCGGCAACAATCCGGCCCTTCTCTCCCTGATCGTCACCATCATGTCGGCCGCCCCCCGGCTTGCCGATATCATCGCGGGCAAGCCGCATGTCTTCGACGGCATGCTCGACCGGCGCGTGCTCGACGAGATGCCGGAGCGGGCGGACCTTGCGCACCGGCTGGATGACTTCCTCTCGACGGCACGCCACTACGAGGACCGGCTCGACCGTCTGCGGATCTTTGCCTCCGAGCAGCGCTTCCTCATCGGTATCCGGCTCCTGACCGGTGTGATCGATGGCCCGGCCACGGGACACGCGCTGACCGATCTCGCCGAGATCCTGGTTGCTGCGACCTTCGAGGCCGTGCGCCTGGAGATTGCCGAGGCGCATGGGCAGATCGCCGGCAGCAGCGCGACGCTGGTTGCGATGGGAAAGGCCGGCAGCCGGGAGCTGACGGCAGGCTCCGACATCGACCTGATTCTCATCTACGATCATGATGGCGACGCGGCGGATTCCGACGGTCCTCGCCCGCTCGACGCCGCTCGCTACCATGCCCGCCTGACGCAAAGGCTGATCGCCGCTTTGTCCGCGCCGACGGCCGAAGGCGTGCTCTACGAGGTCGACATGCGGCTGCGCCCTTCCGGCAACAAGGGGCCCGTGGCCACGCGGTTGCCGGCCTTCGTCAAGTATCAGCGCGAGGAGGCCTGGACGTGGGAGCACATGGCCCTGACCCGCGCCCGCCCGATCGCGGGTGACGGGGATATGATGCAGGCGACGGCGGATGCGATCCAGGCGATCATCGCGGAACCGGGTGATACGACGGTGCTGCGGAAGGACGTGCGCGAGATGCGCGCGCTGGTGGAGGCGGAAAAGCCGCCGGAAAATGGTTGGGATTTCAAGCTGATCCCGGGCGGCCTCGTGGATATCGAGTTCTCGGCGCAGCTGATGTTTCTGCTGGCCTCTGCGGAAAGTGAGGCTTTGCCCGCTTGCGGTCTGCCGACGGCGGGTGTGCTGGAGCAACTGGGCCCGCGCTTCTTGTCGGATGCGGACCTCACGCTGATGACGCGGGCGCTGGCCTTGATGACCGATCTCTCGCAGATCATCCGCCTCTGCATCGACGGCCCGTTCGATCCGAAGCAAGCTCCGGCCGGCCTGATCGAGCGGCTCTGCCGGGCAGGCGACGCGCCCGACATCAAGGTGCTGGAGGCCGAACTGCGGCGGCTGACAAAGGCCGTGCGCCGCATTTTCCTCGCGCTCGTTTCGGAACCGGCCTGAGCGATCAGACCGAGTCGGGGATGCGCACGGAAATGATCGTGCCGACATTTTCGGCCGAGTGGATCTTCATCCGGCCGCCATGCAGCGTGGTCAGCGAGCGGGAGATGGCAAGCCCGAGGCCCGAGCCGCCCTTGCTCTTGGCGTATTGGCTTTGGACCTGCTCGAAGGGAAGGCCGATCTTGCGCATGGCGGAGCGGGGAATGCCGATGCCGGTATCGGCGATCGTCAGCATGACCGCGCCGGAGACCTTGCGTGCCCGGAGCGAGATCCGGCCGCCTTCATTGGTGAACTTCACGGCATTCGAGAGCAGATTGAGCAGCACCTGCTTCATCGCCCGGCGGTCCGCGACCATCGTCAGGCCCGAGGAAACCTGGTGGATGACGCTGATGTTCTTCTGCGTGGCGGGGATGGTGGTGAGGCGCAGCGTTTCCTCGATCAACGGCGCAAGGTCGATCCGCTCGCGGTCGATCCGCATCTGCCCGGCCTCGATCTTCGACATGTCGAGAATATCGTTGATGACGTTGAGGAGATGCTTGCCGCTGTCGTGGATGTCGAGGGCGTATTCGCCGTATTTGTCGGAGCCGAGCGGACCGAACATGCGGTGCTTCAGGATTTCCGAGAAGCCGAGGATCGCGTTGAGCGGCGTGCGCAGCTCGTGGCTCATGTTGGCGAGAAATTCGGACTTCGCCCGGTTGGCGGCTTCGGCGCGCTGCTTTTCCGCCAGATAGTTCGCGTTGGCGATCGACAGTTCCGATTTCTGGTGCTCCAGCGTCATGCGGGACGTCGAGAGATCGCCGATGGTTGCCATCAGCCGGCGCTCAGATTCGCGCAGGCGCACCTGATGGCGCTTGAGAAGCGTGATGTCGGTGCCGACGGAAACGAGGCCACCATCGCGCGTCCGGCGATCGTTGATCTGCAGCCAGCGCTGGTCGGCCAACTGGACTTCCGACGTGGAGGAATGATTGGCGCGATCCGGATCGGCGATGCGCCGCTCAATGATCGGGCGGGCGGAGGCGGCATTGACGGCCGAGCGTTCGGTGCCGGGCACGAGCACGCTGTCGGGGAGCTGGTAGGCCTGCTGGTAGTGCGTGTTGCACATGACCAGCCGGTCGTTCTTGTCCCAGAGCACGAAGGCCTCCGACGTACACTCGATCGCATCCGCCAGCCGCTGGTCGGCTTCGGCATAGCGCTGGGCGAGACGGTGCTGCTCGGTCACGTCCATGGCGATGCCGATGAGGTGCACGCGGTCGCCGCTGGTGCGGATGACCTGCGCACGGGCGCGCAGCCAGACGTAATGGCCGTCGGCATGGCGCATGCGGAACACGTGGTCGATGTGGCGGATGTCGCCGCGGGCAATGGAACGAGCGACCTTGTAGAGGCCGGTATCGTCGGGATGCATCAGCCGCGCGGCATCGCCGAAAGAGAGAACGCTGCCCTGCGGCGTCATGCCCAGCATTTCATACATGGAGCGCGACCAGAACAGCCGGCGGTTCGGCATGTCGAAATCCCACAGTCCACATCGGCCGCGCGACAGCGCGGTTTCGACGCGGAGGTTCGACTCGGCGAAAATCTGGTCGGCGTCGCGCGCGCGCTTGGCCTGGATGTAATAGGCATAGAGCACGACGAGCAGGATCGCCGAAATGCCGGCAAACAGCGTAACGTTCAGCGAGACCTCGTCGCGCCAGAGCCGGTCCATGTGCGCGAGCGGCGTCGCGACCATCAGCGTGCCTGCCTTGTCACCCACCTGCATCAATGCGACGAGGTACTCGTCTCCACCGATGAAGGCGTTCATGACGGTGGATCGCTCGCCGAAATACTGGAAGGCCGCGACTTCGGGTGAGATCGCCGACAGGGCCCGGCCCGTGAAGGGCTTGCCCTCCGAAGAGGAGGCGAAGATACGCCCGTCATTGCGCACCGCGAGCGCGAAGGCGCCGGGTTCCAGCATGTCGGGCGTGAGAAGGTCGTTCAGCGTCTGCTCGACCGGCGTGCGTTCCGCCTGATCGAAAAGGAGATGCGCCTGCGGGGCAAGCGTGGCTTCGGCTGCCGTTGCCGCCATCACCGTCGTCTGGCGTGCGCTGTTTTCCATGCGGGCATATTCGTTGACGATGCCACTGATGCGGGAGATGGCGACCACGATCAGGAACGCTGTGATCAGCACCGGGATGGATCGCTTCAGGAGCGGCTCCGCCTGGTTCAGCCGGAGGGAGGCCGGTGCGGCAAGGCTGCGCACATGCCGCAGGAAACCCTGCTCAAGGCCCGCAAGGCCCGGGAATCGTGGACGCAGCCGATCCCCGGCCGCGCGCATCTGCTGCGCTTCCGCCATCTTCGTCAAATCTTTGAACCTCGCTTGATTCGACGCGCCGCTCGCCCGAATCTGGCTCAATGAATCAATTCGGATTCTTCTTGTCCAGCGAAAAGGGTAACGGGACGTTAACCAGTTATCACTGGTGCGAATTCGCAGCTTGCCGCGCCGCGAACCCGATTTTCAGTGTAAGACACTGAAAGGAATCAATATTTTAAAGGTTCTGATGACGCAGATCAGCCCTTGAGCGTGCGCTCCACGATGTCGCTGACGTCAGGAGAAAGCTTCTCACCAGCTGCGATCTCGCTAAGAGCCGCGCGGGCATGCTCGGCCCGTCCGGATTCCAGCGAACGCCAGGACCGCATTGAGGTCAGAATGCGGGCGGCAAGCTGCGGGTTGCGCGGGTCGATGTCGAGAATCTGGCGCGCGAGGAACCGGTAGCCCTTGCCGTCCGCCCTGTTGAAGCCGGTCGGGTTGGAGAAGGCGAAGGTGCCGACGAGCGCACGGACACGGTTCGGGTTGAGGCCGTTGAAGAGCGGATGCACCATCAAGGCCTCGACGCGCTCCAGCGTCGCCGCACCCGGAATGGTCGCCTGGACAGTAAACCATTTGTCGAGAACGAGTGCGTTGTCCGCAAACCGCGTCTGGAAGCTTTCGAGCGCGGCCTTGGCCTCCGGCGTGTCCGGGAAGCGGTGGACGAGAATGGTGAGCGCCTGGCTGAGGTCGGTCATGTTGTCGGCGGCAGAGAAGGCCTCGACGGCGCGTGTCGGCGCGTTTTCGGCCAGCACGAGGTAGGCAAGCGCGCTGTTGCGCAAGGCGCGGCGGCCGGCGCTCGCGGCATCCGGGGAAAACGCCTCCGTCGAGCGCATGGTCTCGAACAAACCGGCAAACGTTTCCCTGCCGGCCGTGGCGATTGCCGTCATGATCTCGCGACGGGCGGCGAAGATGGCGTCCGGGTCGTTATCCCGTCCGATTTCCCGCGCGATGTCCGACTCGCTTGGCAAGGCCAGCGCCTGAGCCCGGAAGGCCGGTTCCAGGGCGTCGTCGGAGACGGTCGCCATCAGCGCGTCGATGAGAGCCTGGTCGCAGACGACCGGCGTACCGGCGCGGACGCTTGCCGTGGCTGCGACCAGCGCATCGAGCGCCATGTCGTTCAGCGCCTGCCAGCGCGCGAAGAGATCCGTCTCGAAACGGGAGATCTGGGCGCGGTCGGCTGAGGACTTTTCGAAATGCAGGTTGATGGGGGCGGAGAAGCCGCGGTTGAGCGACACGACGGGACGAGAGGCGATGCCCTCGAACGTCACGCTCTGGCTGCGCTCGACGAGATGCAGCACGTCGCCGGTGACCTCCGCGCCGGAGACGCTTGAGGCTTCCGTGATCGTGCCGTCTTCGGAGATGAGCGCGAAGCGAAGCGGGATGTGCACCGGCTGCTTGGTGCTCTGCCCCGGCGTCGGCGGCACGGTCTGCTCCAGCGCCAGCGTGAAGGTCTGGCGGCTTGCGTCATAGGTGCCCGACGCGCTGACGAGCGGCGTGCCGGCCTGATGGTACCAGAGCGAAAACTGCGTCAGGTCCCGGCCGCTCGCTTCCTCGAAGCAGCGGATGAAGTCCTCGATGGTGACGGCCTGTCCGTCATGGCGATCAAAATAGAGATCCATGCCGGCCTTGAAGAGATCGGGCCCGAGCAGGGTCGCGATCATGCCGGTGACTTCCGAGCCCTTCTCGTAGACGGTCGTCGTGTAGAAGTTGTTGATCTCGCGGTAGCGCGTCGGCCGGACGGGATGGGCCAGCGGGCCGCCGTCTTCGGGGAACTGCTCGGCCTTGAGATGGCGAACCTCTGCGATGCGCTTGACGGCACGCGAGCGCTGGTCGGCGGAGAACTGGTGGTCGCGATAGACCGTCAGCCCTTCCTTGAGGCAGAGCTGGAACCAGTCGCGGCAGGTGATGCGGTTGCCGGTCCAGTTGTGGAAATACTCATGCGCGATGATCGCCTCGATATTCGCGTAGTCCTGGTCGGTCGCGGTTTCCGGGTCGGCCAGCACGTATTTGTCGTTGAAGACGTTGAGCCCCTTGTTCTCCATGGCGCCCATGTTGAAGTCGGAGACGGCGACGATCATAAAGATATCGAGATCGTATTCGCGCCCGAAAACCTCCTCGTCCCAGCGCATCGAGCGCTTCAGCGCGTCCATGGCATAGGCCGCGCGCGGCTCCTTGCCGTGCTCGACGTAGATCTTCAGCACGACCTCCCGGCCGGACAGGGTGGTGAAGCTGTCCTCGACCACGCCGAGATCGCCGGCCACTAGGGCGAAGAGGTAGCTGGGCTTCGGATGCGGATCGAACCAGGCGGCGAAGTGGCGGCCGTCGCCCATGCCGGCGCCGCCGAGGAAGTTGCCGTTGGACAGCAGCAGCGGAACGGTCGCCTTGTCCGCGATGATATTGACCGTGTAGACGGCGAGAACATCCGGCCTGTCGGGGAAGAAGGTGATGCGGCGGAAGCCTTCGGCCTCGCACTGGGTGCAGTAGACGTCGTTCGTCCGGTAGAGGCCCATCAGCTTGGTGTTGGTCTGCGGCGAAAGCTCGGTCGTGACGGTGATCTCGAAGGGCGTGCTGTCCGGCAGGCCGCGAATGGTCAGCGTCTCCCCGGTCTCGGTGTAGTCTTCGGCGGCGATCGGCTCCTGGTCGAGCAGCAGACCCGTCATCTTCAGCTCGTCGCCATCCAGCACCAGCGGCCGGTCGGCCGCCACGCCTTCGCGGCGATGGAAGATCAGACGGGCTTCGACCTTGGTTTCCAGCGGATCCAGTTCGAAGGTCAGATCGACGCGTTCAAGCACAAAATCTGTCGGCTGATAGTCTTCGAGGTGGATGATCTCGCCCGTGTCCGTCCGCATGTGTCGTTTTGCTCCCCGGGGCACCCTGAAAAGCCGGTCGCGACGATGCGAAGGCCAGTGCCGATAAAAGACCTGAACAATTACGCGGTTCGGCCTAACAAGATTTTAAGCAATAAGCCATTTTGGAACAGACTTCATTCTTTTCGAGTAACGATGATCAAACTGTGCGGCGCAAGCTGTCGTCCGCCACGGAGAATGCGTAAGTCACGAGCAACGTGGACGCGGGAACCGCTGATTCGGCGGATATTCGCATATTTCCGCCTCGGCTGATTCCGGTTTGGGGATTTATGCAGTAGGCTTGCGATTCTCCGCGCCGCCTCAAGCTGCCTTTTCCTCCTCGTGCATGCAGGACCGATCTTATGGATCGCGACGAGCCCAACCCGCTTCTGGGTATTGCTCTCAAAGTTTCTTCCGTTCTCGTTTTCGTGGCGATGTCGACCTTCATCAAGTCGGCCGGCGACGGTATCGCGACGGGCCAGATCACCTTCTACCGTTCGGCTTTCGCCATGGTGCCGATCCTCTGCTACCTCGCGGTCAAGGGCGATCTTGCGACCGCCTTCAAGACGCGCGATCCGTTCGGTCACCTCGTTCGCGGCTTCATCGGTATTCTCGCCATGAGCTGCGGCTTTTACGGCCTGACACATCTGCCGCTGCCCGAGGCGATCGCCATCGGCTACGCCATGCCGCTTCTGGCCGTCGTCTTTGCCGCCGTGTTCCTGAAAGAGGTCGTGCGCATCTATCGCTGGTCGGCCGTCATCGTCGGCCTCGTCGGCGTGATGATCATCACCTATCCGCGCCTGACGCTGTTTGCGGGCGGTGGTGGGGAGGCGGGGGCCGCCTATGGCGCCCTGGCGGTGCTGCTGTCGGCGGCGCTGGGCGCAACGGCCATGGTGCTCGTGCGCAAACTGGTGATGAACGAGCGGACGCACACCATCGTCCTCTATTTCTCCCTGTCCGCCTCCCTGTTCTCGCTGCTGACGCTGCCCTTCGGATGGGAGCCGCTGACCTGGCGCGCCTTCCTCTTTCTGATGGCGGCGGGTTTTTGCGGCGGTGTCGCGCAATTGCTGCTCACGCAGAGCTATCGCTATGCCGATATGTCGACCATCGCGCCGTTCGAATATACCTCGATCGTTCTCGGACTGGTGATCGGCTACTGGCTCTTCGACGACGTGCCCACGGTCACCATGCTGATCGGCACCGCCATCGTCATCAGCGCCGGTATCTTCATCATCCTGCGCGAACACCGGCTGGGCCTGGAGCGAAGGGCCGCCCGCAAGCATGTGACGCCGCAGGGGTGACGTGGAACGGGCGAGGAAAAGAACGGTGGTGGGGGAGGTGTTCGAGGTGAGCCTCGATGGGACGGCGCATCAGGCCAGCGCCATTGTCAGGTTCGGCGTCATAGACGCTTGCGATCATCCGACCTGATGACACGGGCCAGCCGTCACCCGAAGTCATGTCGGCAACGTCACCATCCCACGCCGATCATGCCGCGAGGAGAGCGAGATGCTGTAAACCTTAGCGCGGCAGCAGGCCGAACGAACCGCGGTTCGCATCCGACGATGCGCGTGCATCGCGGCTGAGGTCTGAAAAGGTCTGGGATGCACGCACGGCGATTCGGATGTCGGAAACAAGAGCGTTCAAAGCGCGGATGGCCATGGGGTGGTCCTTTTCATCTCTTCCGGAAAGTTTCCCGGATAGACGGTTTTGAGGTCGTGTCTGCCGGCGATCATGCCGGCGTCAGCGCTTGAAGCTCGCGAGCGAGCCAGCGATCAGCGCTGGATGAATTCGGCGTAGATGCTGGCAGGACGTGCGGCGCGAGCGTAGCCGGCAGCCGTCATCTGTTCGTTTGCTGCCGAGCCGAAGCCGCTGAACGGCGTGCGGAGGGCAGAGCCACTGCGACGGAGCGTTTCGAAGCCGCAATGCAGAGGGCGCGGACGGGTGTTCATTGTCAGTTCCTTAGATTCCATTCCCCCCGTGATCGTATATTGCGCTGCACCATCTTTTTCACAAGCCGCGATGTCGGGTTGCTGCCATGCGCAACTTGCATGGCTTTTTCCCTTTGCCATTCATAGTTTCTTCGCAATTGGAAAAAGGCGCCTGACGCAGGAGCGTCAGGAATCGTTGCCGGCGGCAAACATCTGCAGATCCTGCCAGGCAAGGCGTTTGCAGATCGGCGCGGACATCAGGTCCTGCGGATGCAATGTCGCCAGCGCCCGGAAGGTCTCCCCCCCGGTCGTGATCGTCCGCCAGTCGCCGCGCATTTCGTGGATCGTATCGGTGCCGCCGAAGAAGAATCGTGCCGCAAAATTGCCGAGAACCAGCACGCGCTGCGGCTTGGCGAGCGCGAATTGCCTGTCGAGGAACGGCCGGCAGATCTCCATCTCCCGCGCGGACGGCATGCGGTTGCCGGGCGGACGCCAGGGAATGACGTTGGTGATCAGGACACCCGCCCGGTCGAGTCCGATGGCCGCCAGCATCTTGTCCAGAAGGTCGCCCTGCCGGCCGGCGAAGGGGCGTCCCTCGCGGTCGTCGTCGCCATTCGGTCCCGGCCCGACGATCATCAGCCCGGAGGCCGGATCGCCCTCGGCAAACACCAGATTGCGGGCGCTGTTGCGCAGATTGCAGCCGGTAAAGCCGTCGAGCGCAACCTTGAGGTCGGCAAGCGTCTGGGCCGAACCGGCAGCGATCCGCGCTTCGGCCACGGCCTGCTCATCGGGTATGGCGACGCGGGTGGAGACAGGGCGTGGTGCGGGCTCCGACTTCCCTCTCGTCTGCGGCTTTTCCGCAGCGGGGGGGTGAGCGCGGCCATCCGCTTCATTTTTGGGCGCTGGCGCCCTGTAGCTTTGCGCGGTCTGCAAGGCTCCGGCGTTGCTCCCACGACCAGAGCCCGACCCGGCTTCGCCGCGCGCCGTCTGGCTGGCGGCAAAGGCGGCGATCCTGTCGATCGGGTCGTCTTCCAGCAGCCACTCCACGCCCGAATCCGCATGGAAATGCAAAAGCGCCGCCAACTCGTGCGGCGTCATCGCATCCAGGGTCGGTCCGTCGGAAAACCGTGTCTCGTCGGGGGAGCTCATGGCAGAAGGTTTACAGAAGCGCCGCCGCGCTTGAAAGCGGCAAATGCTGCGAACGGGCTCGCCGCAGGCACCAAGCGTCACTTCGCCTCCGCTGTCCACAGGTCGATGTCGTCCCGTGCGCCGATGAGCGCGAGACCATGGGCGATGGAGAGGAGCTCGCCACCGCTCTCGATGCGTCCGGCATCGAACCGCCGCTCGAACATGCGCCGCACGGCTGGCACGAAGGACGTGCCGCCGGTGAGAAACACCTTGTCCACCGTGCCGGCAGCCGTGTTCGTCTTTTCCAGCACCTCGTCCAGCGCACTCTCGATCCGTCCGAGTTCCGGCGCGATCCACTGTTCGAAGTCCGAGCGGCGCACGATCTTGCGGCTGCGCTCGCCGAGCGGCGCGAAGAAGAACTCGGTCTCTTCCTCGGCCGAAAGGCGCATCTTGGCCGCGGAAACGGCCTGATACAGCGGATAGCCCTCGTCATGCTCGATGAGGTCAATAAAGGCTTCCAGCTTTTCCGGCTCCAGCGACGAGCGCACGAGCTGCTTCAGATCGGCGAAGTCCTTGAGCGTCTTGAAGATCGACAGCTGGTTCCATCGCCCGAAATTCGCGTAATAGCCGGAGGGCACATCCAGCACCTTGTCGAACGAGCGGAACTGCGTGCCCTTGCCGATCAGCGGCGACACGAGGTTGTCGATGATGCGGAAGTCGAAATGATCGCCCGCGATCCCGACGCCGGAATGACCGATCGGCGTTGCCGAGAGCACGCCGGCATGGGTCTCGAAGCGGATGAGCGAGTAGTCGGTGGTGCCGCCGCCGAAGTCCGCGACCAGCACCGTCGCATCCTGTTTCAATGTCTGGGCGAAGTAGAAGGCGGCGGCCACCGGCTCGTAGACATAGCGGATATCCGAAAAGCCGAAACTGCCGAGCGCCGTCTGGTAGCGCTCCAGCGCCAGGTTGTCGTCCGGGTTTGCCCCCGCATAGCGCACCGGCCGGCCGACGACGATGCGAGTGCCTTCGACGGGCCAGGCGTCACCGGCATAGTCCTTGAGACGTGCGACGAAAGCGCGCATCAAGTCTTCGAATCCATTCCGCCGTGCAAAGATCAGCGTTCCCTGGAAAAGCGGGCTCGCGGCAAAGGTCTTGATCGACTGCAGGAAACGCGCATCGCCCGGATTGTCGATAAAGGTGCGGATGGCGGCCTGTCCGGCCTCGATCTGCAGAGCCTGCGCGCCAAGGTTCGGATGCTTCATGAAGGACAGGGCCGTCCGCATCGTATCGTATCGTCCGGCAGGACTGTCGAAGTCGATTGCGCGTGTTTTTCCGTGTTCGACGGCGGCCAGAACGGAGTTCGTGGTGCCGAAATCAAAGCCGAGCGACTGGGTCATGGTGTCTCTCCTCATGGGGATCGCCGTGCTGCGGCAGGTCGAGCGCCGGGGGTTCCGGTCGCCGCAACGGCTGTCGATCGCGAGCATGGGCCGGCCCTTCGCGGGGGCCTGCGGGAATGGAAATGGTCGCCGGTATCGGCTGTGGGGATGCCGCTCCCTCGCATGGCCCGCCCTCACAAACAAGAGCGCCCGCCTTCGAAAACAGGAAGGCCCGCCTTTGAAAACAGGAAGGAGAGACGGCATCGCGCCGCTTCGTGACGCACATCGGCTCGACAAGCTTGCTCTTATTTGACATGACGACCCATGGAGACGGGCGCGGCATAGGCCGTTGGAGCGGAGGCTGGTCATGAGCGAAATACAGGAAATGCCGGAGCGGGAGAGCATGGATTTCGACGTGGTCGTGGTGGGAGCCGGCCCGGCAGGCCTCTCCGCCGCGATCCGTCTAAAGCAGATCGATCCGGAACTGACCGTCGTCGTTCTCGAAAAGGGCGGCGAAGTCGGCGCCCATATCCTCTCGGGCGCCGTGGTCGATCCCTGCGGCATGGATGCCCTTCTGCCCGGCTGGCGCGAGGAAACGGACCATCCCTTCAAGACGGAGGTGACGGAGGACCAGTTCCTGCTGCTCGGCCCGGCCGGCTCGGTGCGCCTGCCGAATTTCGCCATGCCGCCGCTCATGAGCAATCACGGCAACTACATCGTCTCGCTCGGCAACGTCTGTCGGTGGCTGGCGGGCAAGGCGGAAGAGCTCGGCGTCGAGATCTATCCCGGCTTTGCCGCGACCGAAGTGCTTTACAACGAGGAAGGCGCGGTCGTCGGCGTCGCCACCGGCGACATGGGCATCGAGAAGAATGGCGAGCCCGGTCCGAGCTTCGCCCGCGGTATGGAGCTTCGCGGCAAGTACGTGCTGATCGGCGAAGGCGTGCGCGGCTCGCTCGCCAAGCAGTTGATCGCAAAATACGACCTGCAGAAGGACCGCGAGCCGCAGAAATACGGTCTGGGAATCAAGGAACTCTGGCAGGTGAAGCCGGAGAACCACAAACAGGGCCTCGTGCAGCATTCCTTCGGCTGGCCGCTGGGCCTGAGCACCGGTGGCGGCTCGTTCCTCTATCACCTTGAGGACAATACGGTCGCCGTCGGCTTCGTGGTGCATCTCAACTACAAGAACCCCTATCTCTATCCGTTCGAGGAATTCCAGCGCTTCAAGACGCATCCGGCGATCCGCGGTACCTTCGAAGGCGGCAAGCGCCTGTCCTACGGCGCACGCGCCATCACCGAGGGCGGCTATCAGTCGGTGCCGAAGCTGACCTTCCCCGGCGGCGCGCTGATCGGCTGTTCCGCCGGCCTCGTCAACGTCCCCCGCATCAAGGGCAGTCACAATGCTGTCCTCTCGGGCAAGATGGCGGCCGAGAAGATCGCCGCGGCGATTGCGGCCGGTCGGGCGAATGACGAGGTCGTCGAGATCGAGAACGAATGGCGGGCCGGCCCGATCGGGCAGGACCTCAAGCGCGTGCGCAACGTCAAGCCGCTCTGGTCGAAGCTCGGCACGGTGGCCGGCGTCGCGCTCGGCGGTCTCGACATGTGGACCAACCAGCTTTTCGGCTTCTCGTTCTTCGGCACGCTGAAGCACGGCAAAACGGATGCGCAAAGCCTGGAGCCGGCGGCAAAGCACAAGAAGATTGCCTATCCGAAGCCGGATGGCGTGCTGACCTTTGATCGGCTGTCCTCGGTGTTTCTCTCCAACACCAACCACGAGGAGGACCAGCCGGTCCACCTGAAGGTGAAGGACATGGAGCTGCAGAAGCGCTCCGAGCACGACATCTATGCCGGGCCGTCCACACGCTATTGCCCTGCCGGCGTCTATGAATGGGTGGAGAAGGATGGCGAGGAGGTCTTCGTGATCAATGCGCAGAACTGCGTGCACTGCAAGACCTGCGACATCAAGGATCCGAACGGCAACATCACCTGGGTTCCGCCGCAGGGCGGTGAGGGGCCGGTCTATCCCAATATGTAAGTATATACGAACATTTTAGGCTTATGCGAGCCGGGAAGACGCAGTTGCGGCGTCTTTAGAAAACGAAAACCCTCCACTCCCGGCCAGCCTGACAAAACGTCGGGCCAGCGGGGAGGGAGGGTTTTTCTTTGTGAGGATCGATCAATGCACGGTCATCCATTCGCGGGCCGAGCGCAGCGCGATGGCGAGATCGGCCTTCGACATGGTGGCGGCGAGTTCGGCGCGCAGCTCGGCTGCCCGCTCGGAGCCCTTGATGGCGGCGATGTTCAGCCACTTGTGGGCGGCGACGACGTCGATGTCGCAGCCGCGGCCTGTGGCGTACATCAGGCCCATGTTGCAGAAGGCTTCCGCGCGGTTTTCGCCGGCGATCGTTGCGTAGGTGAAATTCTGGAGGTCGAAGCGTGCCATTGTCGTTGTCCCTGTTTCGTTAAAGCGTTTCTTCGTGCAGTCCCTGTTTCGACCCCTGAAAGCCCGGCCCTCTGCGTGGCTCTTGATCTTCCGGAGGCTGTCGGCGGAGTGTTCGTCTCCGCTCGTCTTATGGGTTGGAGTATGCGGCACGGCCTTCAATTCCCGCTTAAAATGCATGCTTAATTCGCGACAAACAAAGTTCAAACGATTGGTAAACTTGGGTTTTTGTTAAACATCCGGCCCCCTGCGAAGCCGGGCTTTCGTCTCGAATTTTACGTATCTTTTACATCTCGATTTCAACGCTTCGTTCACCACGAAACGCTGTGCGCCTTTCGCGACCGAAAAATATCGAGATGCGCGATCTTTTCGAATCTGCCTTTTGACATTCCTTTTACGTTCACGTAATTTAGCAGGGAGACGCTCGGGAGGCGTCCTATGGAGGGAGATTTCATGAAGATCACACGGATCATGTCGGCCGCTATCCTCGGTTCGGCTCTTCTCGCACTGCCCGTTCTGGCGGCGGAGCCGATCGTCGGCAACTGGAAGACGGCGAGCGGCGAAACAGCCGTGATCGCCACCTGCGGCGGCAGCTTCTGCATCACGGTGAAGACCGGCAAGCATGCGGGAAAGAAGATCGGCACCCTGTCGGGCGCGGGCGAGGACTATTCCGGCGAAGTGACGGACCCTGACAATGACAAGACCTATAGCGGTTCGGCCGCCGTCGTCGGCAACCAGCTGAAGCTGAAAGGCTGCGTGCTGAAGGTCCTCTGCAAGAGCCAGACCTGGAGCCGTCTGTAGGCCTATGCGAGGCGACGGCGGTTAGCGTCGCCGCCGCACAATGCGGCAACGATTGAGAAACGAAGCTTTCCCGGTTTACCGGGAAAGCCGGAATCTAGACGAAGGGAGAGTTACCCTCTCGATCCACCCTACTGCGCGCGCTGGCCGAACAGAATCTTTTGCGCATCCTTGTCTTCCGACAGATGCTTCTGCCGCTCGCGCTCCTCACGGCCGACATCGAAGCCGGCGATGACGGCGGGGCGGGCCGAGAGGGTCTCGAACCAGCGCTTCAGGTGCGGAAAGTCGTTCAGATCCTGTCCGCCGCTTTCATACTGGCGCACCCAGCCCAGGCAGGCCATGTCGGCGATCGAATACTCGGTAGCCAGAAACTCGCGATCCGCAAGGCGCCGGTTCATGACGCCGTAGAGGCGATTGACCTCATTCGTATAGCGGTCAATGCCATAGGCGATCTTCTCCGGGGCGTAGTGGCGGAAATGGTTGGCCTGTCCGGCCATCGGCCCCAGCCCGCCCATCTGCCAGAACAGCCACTGATCGACATCCACGCGCACCCGCTCGTCGCTCGGGTAGAAGAGGCCGGTCTTGCGGCCGAGATATTGCAGGATGGCACCGGACTCGAACACGGAGATCGGCGCGCCACCCGGACCATCGGGATCAACGATGGCCGGCATGCGGTTGTTCGGGGCGATCTTCAGGAAGTCCGGCGCGAACTGCTCGCCCTTGGAGATGTTGATATATTTGACCGCATAGGGAAGGCCGAGTTCTTCCAGCATGATGGTGATCTTCCAGCCGTTGGGGGTCGGCCAGTAGTAGAGGTCTATCGGTGCGGACATCATGGTCTCCGGTCTCTCGCATGCATCGGGTTCGGCGCTAACCTAGCGCAGAAACCTGCGAACCGAAACCGTTCGTGCGCGATGATCGGTCCCGATCGTGCCGGAGAGGTGATGCGGAATGAGGGGTGCTGGAGACGTCCGAGAAGCGGAATCGCTGCGATGCAGCATTCAACCTGAACGGCACATGAACCGACCTCTCAGCTAGAATTCAGTTTGCCTGTGCGAAAAGGCGGTCATCGAACCAACACCAACCCAATTGCTTCGAACGGATCGACTGTCATGGATATTCTTGCACGCCGCCTCACGATCATCAGCGCTCTCATGGTCGTCTTCGCCATGAGCCTGGCCGCCGCCGTCAGCGCCGACACCGAGCGCCGCCGCCAGCACGATTACACCACGACGCTTGCAGACTGCACCGCCCACACCGCCCAGTTCTGCCAAGCCAAGCTCTGAGGCTTGTTGATGTGAGAGCGCTCGATCCGGCGCGACAATGAGACAGGACCCGCCACAGATCGGCGGGTTACACGGTAGACGCACCGTCCAGACGGGTGCCTTCATGCGCAAATCGGCTTGTGTCCGCTCCCGCATTCCGGTCATCTAGCGGAATGTTCGCACTCCCTTTCTCCACCATCCTCCTCTATGCGCTTGCGGCTCTGTTCGAGATCGCAGGCTGTTTCAGCCTCTGGGCGTGGATGCGTCTTGGGCGGTCCGCGCTCTGGCTCATTCCCGGCATTGCCAGCCTGGTCGCCTTTGCCTGGCTTCTGACGTTCAGCCCGCAGCCGGCGGCCGGGCGCAGTTTTGCGGCCTATGGCGGTATCT
Organism: Rhizobium sp. PP-CC-3G-465; assembly: GCF_004343445.1. NCBI lineage: Bacteria > Pseudomonadati > Pseudomonadota > Alphaproteobacteria > Hyphomicrobiales > Rhizobiaceae > Rhizobium > Rhizobium sp. PP-CC-3G-465. The sequence goes on along the minus strand of NZ_SLYH01000001.1, from coordinate 1,593,921 downwards.
ATATCGCGGCTTCGGTCTTGTGGATGTGGCTGGCGGAAGGCGTTCGCCCGGATCGTTTCGATCTCGCGGGTGTGCTGCTGGCGCTTGCCGGTACGCTCGTCATCATCGCGCCTGCGCGCGGATAGCTGCATATGGGCCAATCAATTGCGCCAGAGCATTTCCAGCCGAAGCGAAATCGCTTCGGCGTCGGACAATGCGGCAAAAACAGGAGAATAGAGCATTTCCGGTGAACCAGTGTTCACCGGAAATGCTCTAGTTCGTCTTCAACTTGTCGTTTGCTTGTCAATTGCGGCGTCCTATAATGCCGCATGAGCGCACGAATCTCTTCCATCCAAGCCCTTCCCACCGCAATGCCGGAGGCCTTCGAGCCGCAGACATTCGATGATCCGGTCAAGGCCGTCGATGCGCTGACGGCGCTCTACGAGCGCAACACCAATTTCCTCGTGGATGGCTTCACGGCGCTCGGCAAGGGTGTCGCCGCGAGCCGGTTCCGCGCCTGCTATCCGCAGGTCAGCATGGAAACCTCTAGCTTCGGCCATGTCGATTCGCGCCTGTCATACGGCCATGTCACGGCGCCGGGCGTCTACACGACCACGGTCACGCGCCCGAAACTCTTTCGCCACTATCTGAAAGAACAGCTCGGCCTGTTGATCCGCAACCACGGCACCGGCATCACCGTGTCGGAATCCTCCACGCCCATCCCGCTGCACTTCGCCTTCGGCGAAGGCGCGCATGTCGAGGCATCGCTGGCCGAAAACATCGACGTGCCCCTGCGCGACCTGTTCGACACGCCCGACCTTTCGACCACCGACGACGAGATCGCCAACGGCGCCTACGAGCCCGGGCCCGGCGAGCCGTTTCCACTGGCCCCGTTCACGGCGCAGCGCATCGATTACTCGCTCGCGCGGCTCAGCCACTACACCGCGACCAGCGCGGCGCATTTCCAGAATTTCGTGCTCTTCACCAACTACCAGTTCTATATCGACGAGTTCTGCGTCTGGGCGCGCAAGCAGATGGCGGAAGGCGGCAATGGCTATACCGCTTTCGTCGAGCCGGGAAACATCGTGACGCAAGCCGGCTCCGATGAGCCGGATAGCGACCTGACACTCGCCCGCCTGCCGCAGATGCCGGCCTACCACCTGAAGAAGAAGGGCCATGGCGGCATCACCGTCGTCAATATCGGCGTCGGTCCCTCCAATGCCAAGACGATCACCGACCACATCGCCGTGCTGCGCCCGCATGCCTGGCTGATGCTTGGCCACTGCGCCGGCCTGCGCAACAGCCAGGCGCTCGGTGATTACGTGCTGGCGCATGCCTATGTCCGCGAGGACCACGTGCTGGACGACGATCTGCCGGTCTGGGTGCCGATCCCGGCACTCGCCGAAGTGCAGATGGCGCTGCAGGAAGCCGTCGCGGAAACCACGGGGTATGAAGGCTACGATCTGAAGCGCATCATGCGCACCGGCACGGTCGCCACGATCGACAACCGCAACTGGGAGCTTCGCGACCAGCGCGGCCCGGTCAAGCGGCTCTCGCAGTCCCGCGCCATTGCGCTCGACATGGAATCCGCCACCATCGCCGCCAACGGCTTCCGCTTCCGCGTGCCTTACGGAACGCTGCTCTGCGTCTCCGACAAGCCGCTGCATGGTGAGCTGAAATTGCCGGGCATGGCGACGGCGTTCTACAAGAACCAGGTCAGCCAGCACCTGCAGATCGGTATTCGCGCGCTGGAGAAGCTTGCGGCCATGCCACCGGAAAAGCTGCATTCCCGCAAGCTGCGCAGCTTCTTCGAAACCGCCTTCCAGTAGCGCGGTAAGGCTGTGCCGGTCGGCGTTGGGTGTACCCCGCGTTTAGACGGTCATGCCCGGCGCCGGCTCCACGGCGGCGGCCTGAGGCGCCACCGGACTGCCGACCAGCAGCTTCAGCTCGCCTGCGTGGATCTTGATCTCCACGTCGCCGCGAAGCCGAAGCAGTTCGCCGTCGATGACGCAGTTGATCTTGTGCTTGCGGGCATCCGGAAAATAGAGCTCGACCTGTTTGACGCTCATCTCGGTGATCAGCGTGCTCTCGCGGAACTTGCCGCGCAGGATGTCGAACACGAGGCGCCCGACGCCCGGCGGGGTGAGGGGCGGGGCGGTATAGAAGCCAAGATGACCGCCGGTCAGGTCGTCCGCATACATCAGCGAATTGGCGCCGAAATGATTGTTGGAGACGGACAGGGCCGAGACCTTCCGACGCTCCGTCACGCCATCCGCGCGAAACTCGATCTTGAACTGCGGCGGGTTGAAGACCACGCCGATCGCCGCGCGGGTGCTGGCGGAAATCTTGCCGAGGCGTGAGGCGAAGCTGTAGGATTCGCGGTAGCGCACCATGCGCGCATGCAGGCCCATCGAGAACTGGTGCACGAAGGCGCGACCATTGGCACTGCCGATGTCGCCGTCGATGACCTCGCCATTGGCCAGCACGTCGAGAACCTTCCAGATATCGAGCGGCAGCTTCAGCGAGCGCGCAAACAGGTTCATGGTTCCCGCGGGCACGACGCCGAGCGGCAGCCCGCTTTTCCACGCGACGCCAGCCGCAGCCGAAATCGTCCCGTCGCCGCCACCGGCGATCATCGCATCCAGATCGTCCCGGTTCGCCGCCCTTTTCAGTTCGGCTTCCATATCGCTGCCCGACACCACGGCGATCTCGATCTCGTGGCCGGCCGACCGGAACGCCTCGTCCATCGCCTTCGTGTAAAGGTCCATGTCGGTGGTGCGAAAGGTGCCGCCGTCGCTATTCAGTATGGCTTTGAGCTTCATGCGGATCCCGGCTTTGTCTGAGCACAAGGCTGGGCGAAACCGGGAAACTCCCGGCCTGTCCCTCTTGCCGGATCGTATATGCGGCGTCCGTCACAGGGTTCAAGATGATGGCAGGCGGACGAGCCCTGCTTATTTCGCATCCGCGCATAAAGGCCGAATGCTCAGGCCGAGGCCTGCAGCACCACGACCTGGCCACCAGCCTTCACGCGCCCGTAAAGATCGACCACGTCGTGATTGAGCATGCGCACGCAGCCGCTCGACATCGCGTGGCCGATCGACCGAGGCTGGTTCGTGCCGTGAATGCGGAACATCGTGTCGTTGCCGTTGCGATAGAGATAGATCGCGCGGGCCCCGAGCGGATTGTTGGGGCCGCCCGGCAAGCCGCCGGCATATTTCAGGTTCCGGCCGGGATCGCGCCGGATCATGTTGGGCGTCGGTGTCCAGCTTGGCCATTCCGCCTTGCGGCCGATATAGGCATTGCCGGCCAGCGCATAGCCTTCGCGGCCGACGCCGATGCCGTAGCGCATGGCACGGCCGTTATCGAGAACGTAGTACAGCCGCCGCGCCGGCGTATCGACCACGATGGTGCCCGGTGCGTAAGCCGAGACATAGGCGACCTCCTGCCGGCGCAGTTCTGGCTCGATCTGGTCCAGCGGCACGGCGGGCAGGGGGAATCGCTCTTCGGGAAGCGCCGCATAGTTCAGCCGGGCAAGGGACCCGGTATCGGCACAGCCGGCGAGAAGAGCGGAAAAGCCGAGCAGCAGGCCGCGGCGGGAGATGGACATGGACTGGCCTCGATTGTGGTGATTCTGTGGAGACCAAAATGCGGAGTTTATGGTTAACAGCCGGTAAACACGCGCCACCGGGCGTTGTCATCGCGGCATGCCTTGGCGAAACGTGACGGCGTGTCATTCTTTGTGACATCCCGGTCACAGGCGGGAGCGGATCGTTTCAGCCTCTCGCGCGTTATGAACGGCCAAACGCATTTCCGCCCTAACTCGGGTCGATGTCCGTATCTCGTTCTGACAGGAGAAAATCATGAACAAATCCCTCGCCAGCATCGTCTGCGCTGCAGCCATCGCTTCCGGCACCCTGCCGGTCGTGGCCGCCGACCTCGCCCCTGCACAATCCTATTCCGATTCCGGCGCCCGCAACGGCGTGAAGATCGGTTACCTCGATTGCACCATCGCCGGTGGTGCCGGTTACATTCTCGGCTCGTCCAAGGAGGTCAATTGCGCCTTCAAGTCGACCATCGACGGCGAGCCTGTCGACGACTACTCCGGTGCCATGCGCAAGCTGGGCGTCGATCTCGGCTTCACCACGGAAGGTCGCCTGATCTGGGCCGTTCTCGCGCCGACAGCCGGTTACCACCATGGTTCGCTGGCCGGCCTTTACCAGGGCGCATCGGCTGAAGCTACGGTCGGCCTTGGCGTCGGTGCCAACGTCCTCGCTGGCGGTACGTCGGGCTCGATCCATCTGCAGCTCCTGAGCCTTCAGGGTCAGGTCGGCCTGAACATCGCAGCCGCAGGCACATCGATGACGCTGACCTCGGTCAACTGATTACCGACAACGTCGAATAGAAAAGAGCGCGTGGCCTCAGGCCGCGCGCTCTTTTCGTTTCCGGTGACCAATGATGTGTCGCCTCAGGCCTTGGAAAGCCGGTCGAGGACACGCGGCAGAGCGCCCGCAAAAGCGTCCATTTCCGCCTCGGGTCCGGCACTCACCCGGATGCAGCGGTTGAGGGGTGCCGCACCCGGCATACGGATGAACACACCGGCCTCATCCATCAGCCCATCCACAATGGCACGCGCGAAGGCTGCATCCCGACCGCAGTCGATGGTCACGAAATTCGTGGCCGACGGCAGAGCCTTCAGGCCCGCTCGGCTGGCAATGTCCGCGATCGTTGCGCGGGAGGCGGCAATGCGCGCGATGACGGTCTGCAGATAGGCCTGATCGTTCAACGCTGCTTCAGCCGCTGCCGTGCCGATCCGGTTCATCCCGAAATGGTTGCGGATCTTGTCGAAGGCGGCCGCCGTTCCCGGCGTGGAGATTGCATAGCCGACCCGCGCCCCGGCAAGGCCGTACGCCTTCGAGAAGGTCCGCGTCCGGATAATGTTCGGCCGATCAATGAGGGCGGCGAGGTCCGGCAGCGTGCCCGCCGGCGCCGTTTCGCCATAGGCCTCGTCCAGCACCAGCAACGTCGTTTCCGGCAAAGCCAGTGCAAACTGCACGATGCTCCCGGCATCCCACCAGCTGCCCATGGGATTATCGGGATTGGCGAGGTAGACGAGCGGCGCATCCTCGCGCCGGACGGCTTCCAGCAGGCCTTCGAGATTTTCCCGGTCGTTGCCATCGTAGGGCATGGTCACCAGCCGGCCCCCGTGGCCTGCAACGTGGAAATTGAACGTGGGATAACCGCCGAGCGACGTCACCACTGGCATGCCGGGCTCGATGACCAGCCGCACGATCTGGCCGAGCAGCCCATCGATCCCTTCGCCGATCGCCAGATTGTCCGGCCGCACACCGAGATGATCGGCAAGCGCCTGCTTCAGATCGAAATTTTCGGGATCGTTATATTTCCAGACACTGGTGAGGGCCGCCGTCATGGCCTCGATCACGCTCGGCGCCGGCCCGAAGCCGCTTTCATTCGCCCCGATCCGCGCCGTCAATCGCGCATGCCGCTGGCGCTCGATGGCTTCCGGCCCGACGAAGGGCACGGTCGCGGGCAGGGAACGGGCAAGAGGCGTAAAACGGGCAAAGGCTGACATGATGGGTCCGATGATAACGAAGGTCAGCCACCCTAGCAGAAACCACGGCGCCGGAAACGGCCCGACGCCGTGATCAACCGCTAATCACACATCTCCTCATCCGCGATCGGACCAGGATCAAGCGGCAGCATTACCCAGCCAACGCACAGCCATGAGACCACACGCAGCGCCGAGCGCGGTGAGGAAGGTGCCCCAGATCATGTCCACCACGCTCAGCATCGTGGGCCAGTTTCTCAAGGTCGAGAGGTTGGTGATATCGTAAGTGCCATAGGCTGCGAGACCCAGCACGGCGCCATAGCCGATGGTGGTCATCATCGATCCCGCGCGCAGGCCCGGGAGAACGGCGAGAATGACGATGGCGGCGGCGAAGAACAGGTAGAAAACGGCAGCGACGGTCAGATTCGGCTGCGGCGACATCAAGTCGCCGAGCTGGTCGCGATAGAATGTCCGCGCCACCAGACCTAGCCACACGGCATCGACGACGAGGAAGGAGAGAAGGGTACCGGCATAGGCAATCAGATAGGTCTTCATCGTCGCGCTCCTGTTTCGCACGTCTACGAAGGCCGGGCAGCACCGGATTACCGAATGCTGCGTCATTGATAGGGCACCAAGGTGGGGATGGGACCGGTGAGTCGTGTTTTAACGGCTGGCGATGCTGTTTTGCGCGAAATCCATGCGGATCAGCTGCCGAATGACGTCTTGCGACAGCTGCATGTTGAAGCGAACGCCGAGTTCCGAGCCTGCCCGGTGAACGACGGTGCTGCCGATCTCTTCGGGAAAGCCGACGATCTCCACGAAGAAATGCTGGGGCAGGGATACGGCGGGATTGAAGTCGATCATCGCGCCGCCAATCGAGATATGGCGCAGCAGGCCATTATATTTCGTCTTTGGCTTCAGATGCTGGCCGACGACGAGGATGCGGCACGGCCGTTCGACGAAAAAGTGCTTGTAGGTTGCACTCGTCTGCCCCGGACGGGCCTCCGCCCTGTGCATGATCATGGACATGGGATTGCTCCGGAAAAGGGGTCGCTCGGTCGCTGGTTCCGCCAAGCCTTAGGCCATGAAGCTTGTTTCGAGCTTGCTTTTTGGTTGCGGGAACGCGCGCTTTCGAAGCGGTCATTTGCCCCAGCGATTCCGTCAGTGCCGCTTCGTTCCGTCTTTAACAAGATACTGATATGTAAGTTGGAGGTTCCATTATTCGGGTTTCTCCGTTAGAAAAATTCGCAGGAGGAGATGTTTTCAACAGGGGCACGGTGCTTTCCGGCGCCGTCCTTCAGGTAGGACCGATGAAAAAATTTCTCTTTAAGAACGAAGTGACCTCGGGCGACAAGCTTTCGACGGGCGACCTGCAGAATTTGCTGAACGGCTTTCTCCTTTTCAACGAGGCCGACTATATCCGCGCCAATCCCGACGTCCGCCAGGCCGTCCAGAGAGGCGACTTCCCCTCCGGGTTTTCGCATTTTCAGGAACGCGGCAACATGGAGCGCCGCTTTCCCGGCTTCAACGGCTTCAAGTGGGACGATTACGTCAAGGCCAATGCCGACCTCGCGCATTTTCGCGAAGATCCCTCTCCGGAAGCACGCGCCAAGGCGCACTTCAAGGAAAGCGGATACGCCGAAGGCCGCCGGCTAGAGCCCTGACAGGCCGTTCGCGCTTCTCCGAGGAGAGGCGCAACTGGCACAGGCCGCAATAACGAGAGCTGCGCGCTCGCGCGTCTCTCACTCGTCCTCAAACCATCTCATCTTTACCGCCGATCAGCGATATCATTGCAGGAAAGACCAAATAGCCCTTGATCCCCACGAGGATTGATCCTATCAGGGGCCTCGACGGAGAGGTGGCCGAGTGGTCGAAGGCGCTCCCCTGCTAAGGGAGTATACCCGGAAGGGTATCGTGGGTTCGAATCCCATCTTCTCCGCCATTATTTTCATTCATTTCATTGTCTTTTTCGAAGTGTCGGCTCCAGTGCCGAATCCCGAAAAACCTTGAGCCGATTATCGGTCAATCTTTTAAGTGACAAGCCGATCAACGCGTATCGGTTGTTCGGCGTCCAGAGCTTGGCGCACGTGCTCGCTGCCGCATAGCGGACGTCATAGCCGATCTGCTGGTCGGCCTGCCTTCCCGTGCTAGAACCAGCCGACTGATTCGGTCGTCCGCTGATTCTTCTGAGGCCCACGTTGTTACGATTTGCGCCCTCGACCGGAACCGGCTGCTTGCCGGGATGGCTTGGCCGTATCGGAAAAACCCGGGTGCTTGCCTTTGATCCATGCGACGAATTTCTGCATGGCAGGGTCCCCGAGGATGGCGTCGATCGTTGAGAACGTCTTCGCGAGTTGCGAATCCGTGAAGGTCGCATGTATCTGATCGTGGCAGATCCGGTGCAGGACAACGGTTTTCTTGCCGCCTTTGCTCTTCGGGACGAGATGATGCGCGTCCGTTTGATCATCGGGGATGATTCGCTCACAGATCGGACACAGCACGGGCGGCAAGGCCTCAATGTCCCATGCAGATACGTCATCTCTGTTCTTACGGGCCATTGGTCTTGGATCGCTTTCCGGGCGTTGGCTGTGTCGGAAAAATGTCAGCAGGAACGAACGCATTCGCTCCTGCTACGGAGCCTGAAGGACATTAAAAGCAGCGGTAATCCGTCGACAGTCTGTGGATATGGTCCGCTCCGATTCCGCAGCAGCCGCCGATGATGCTGGCACCGGATGCCGCCCACCGCTTTGCCCATTCGCCGTAAGCGGCGGGCCCGAGATCCTCGCGAACCTCGGTCAGCGTGGCGTTGGCCTCCTCGTCGTCCTGCTGGGAGGGGAACGCGTTGGCGTAGACGCCGACCTGGATATCGACGCCCAGGCCTTCGAACGTCGAGCGGGCCGCTGCGATGGCGGCCTCCATGACCTCTGGCATGCTGCAATTGAACAGCATCGCCTCCGCACCGAGGGACGCCGCCAGTTCGGCTGCGGCCTTGACCGTTTCGTTGGAGCGGAGAAGCGGCTCGGGCATCTGCGAGACCGGGATATCGTCACGCAGCGTGAACGACAGCCAGAGCGGCTTGCCTGTCTCCTTCGTCGCCTGATGCGCGGCGCGGGCTTCGGCAAGGCTGCTCTGCGTTTCGGCGAGCCACAGATCGACCGACGGCGCCATGCCCTCCACGAGCACGTCGAGGTAGCGGCCGGCAAGGGCGGGGTTGAAAAGGTCAGGCTGGTAGGAGCCGAAAACGGGCGGAAGGGAGCCGGCAACGAGGATCTTGCGATCACGGCTGGCGTCTGCAGCGTCGCGCGCGAGACGGCCGGCACGGGCAGCCAGCATGGCACCATCCGCTTCGAAACGCGCGTCGCCGATATGGAAGGGGACCACGGCATAGCTGTTGGTGGTGATGACGTCGGCACCGGCCGCAATGTAGTTGTCGTGCACCGTCCGCACATATTCCGGCGCTTCCATCAGCGCGAGCGCGGACCATTCCGGCTGCCGGAAGGGCGCGCCGATGCGCTCGAGTTCGCGGCCCGTACCACCGTCCAGAATCAGCCCTTGCTTCGTCATGCGATCATTCCTTTGCTTCACGTCCCGCGTCACGGTTTGGGCATTTCGGATCGGTTGCGTCCCGCGATGGCATCATCGAGCCAGCCGGGGCGCATTTCGGGGACCGATGCGATCAGCCTTTCCGTATAGGGATCGAATGGCGGTGCGAGCACATCGGCTTTCCCACCGCTGCGCACCACCTTGCCGCCGAGCATCACAACGACGCTGTCGGCGATGGACCGCACGATCGCAAGATCATGCGTTATGAACAGATAGGAGGTTCCGGCCTCCCTTTGCAAGCGCATCAGCAGGTCGAGGATGCCGTCTGCCACCAGCGGATCGAGCGCCGATGTCGGCTCGTCGCAGATGATGAGCTTCGGGTCGGCCGCCAGCGCGCGTGCGATACAGACGCGCTGCTTCTGGCCGCCGGAAAGCTCGGCAGGATATCGGTCGCGGAAGGTGGACGGCAGCTCGATCTGGTCGAGCAGCGTTGCGACGCGCTGTCGTAAAGCCGGACCCTTCAGCCCGAAATAGAAGGCAAGGGGCCGCGACAGGATCGCCTCGACCGTCTGGCGCGGATTGAGCGCGAGGTCGGGAATCTGGTTGACGATCTGGATGTTGCGGTGGGTCTCGGCATTCCGTGCGGCAAGCGCCGGCGCCAGTACCGCGCCGTCGAACTGCAACTGTCCCGACCATGCGGGAAGAAGCCCCGTGATCACGCGCGCGAGCGTCGATTTCCCCGATCCGGACTCGCCGACCACGGCCAGCGTTTCGCCACGCATGAGGTCGATGCTGACATCGTCGAGAATGGAGACGCCCCTAGCATATCCCGCCTTTATGCCGGAGACCCGGAGAAGGACATCGCCGCCGCGAGCCTGCGACGGCTTGTCGCTCCGGCTCAGCGAAACGAGGCGCTTTGTGTAGTCTTCCTCAGGTGCACGAAAGATCTGCTCGACGGGACCGCGCTCGACCATCCGGCCGTTACGCAGCACGAGGATCTCGTCGGCGACCTGCGCGACGACGGCCAGATCGTGTGAGATGTAGAGGGCGGCGGTGCCGGTTTTCGAAATGGCATGCTTGATGGCCGCGAGAACGTCGATCTGCGTTGTCACGTCGAGCGCCGTCGTCGGCTCGTCGAAGACGATCAGTTCCGGGTTCGGGCAGAGCGCCATGGCGGTCATGGCGCGCTGCAGCTGCCCGCCGGAGGCCTGATGCGGATAGCGGTCGCCGAAATGTGCCGGGTCCGGCAATCCCAGCAGCGCAAAGAGAGCTTTGGCGCGTTCTTTTGCCTCTGCGCGCGGCATCAATCGGTGCCAGAGCGTCGCTTCGATCACCTGGTCGATCAGCCGATGTGCCGGGTTGAAGGCCGCCGCTGCCGATTGTGCGACATAGGTGACGGAGGCGCCCCGCAGAAGCCGGGCATCCCGTCGCGCCGGCTTCAGAATGTCGCGGCCGTTCAGTTCGGCACGGCCGCCGGTGATCCGCAGGCCCTGCCGCGCATGGCCGAGGGAGGCGAGCCCGATGGTAGACTTGCCGGCACCGGACTCGCCGATCAGGCCGAGCACGCGACCCTTTTCGAGCGTGAACGACACCTTGTCGACGATGACAGTCGTGCCGGCCTTGATTTCGAGGTCGGTGACGTTCAGCAGGAGCTCAGCCATTGCGGCGGGTCCCCTTCAGGCTGGTCGTCTTCTGGAGCATCCAGTCGACGACGAGGTTGATGCAGATCACCAGAACAGCGATGGCGGCGCCTGGAATGAGCGCGGCAAAGACGCCGAACAGCAGCCCGTCCTTGTTTTCCTTCACGAGGCTGCCCCAGTCGGCAATGGGCGGCTGCACGCCGAGGCCGAGGAACGACAGCGTCGAGAGGAACAGGATGGCGAAGGCGAAGCGAAGGCCGAGTTCGGCGAGCAGCGGCGAAAGCGCATTCGGCAGGATTTCGCGCAGGATCACCCAGCGCCAGCTCTCGCCGCGCAACCGTGCGACCTCGACGTAATCCAGCACGACGAGATCCGCTGCGATAGCGCGGCTGACGCGGAAGACGCGCGTGGCTTCGAGCGTCGCCATGACGAGAACCAGCACCACCATGGTCTTCGGCAGCACCGCGAGCACGACCAGCGCAAAGATCAGCGTCGGTATGGCCATCATGAGGTCGTTGAGGCGCGAAAGGACCTGATCGATCCACCCGCCGCGAACGGCGGCGTAAAAGCCGAGGACAACCCCGAGAAGAAATGCGATGGCGGTCGAGAGGGCGGCAATGGCGAACGTGACTCGCGCGCCCCAGACGAGGCGGGAGAAGAGATCGCGGCCGATATTGTCCGTGCCGAGCAGCGCATTGGCCGACGGCGGGTCCCAGACGCCGCCCACCACGGCGGACACGGGATGCGGCGCCAACCACGGCGCGAAGGCTGCGAGCAGGACGAAGGCGGCAGTGCCGAGAAGGCCGATGACCGCCATGGGCGTCAGGGGAGGCAGCCGGCTCATCGCGGATGCCTCAGCCGCGGATTGGCGATGACGGCGATCATATCCGCGACGATGTTGAGAAGAATGTAGATCGCAGCAAAGACGAGGCCAGCGGCCTGCACAACGGGCACGTCGCGCTTTGCCACGTGATCGACGAGGTACTGTCCCATGCCGGGATAGACGAAGATCACCTCGACCACGACGACGCCGACGACGAGGTAGGCGAGATTGAGCGCGACGACGTTGACGATGGGCGACACGGCATTGGGCAGCGCGTGCTTCCACACGATGCGCGACCAGGGCAGCCCCTTCAAGAGCGCCGTTTCGATATAGGGTGAGGCCATGACGTTGAGGAGCGCCACGCGCGTCATCCGCATCATGTGGCCGACCACGGCCAGAACCAGTGTGAGGCACGGGAGCAGCGTCACGATAAGCCGTTGCCCCAGCGACATGCTGTCCGAAACGGTGGCGCTGCTCGGCAGCCAGAAATGCGTCACCGAGAAGTAGGCGATCAACAGGTAGCCCGCGAAGAACTCCGGAAGCGAAACGGCGCTGAGCGTCACGAGGCCTATGGTGCGATCGATCCAGCTTCCCGCGTGAAGGGCGGACAGAATGCCAAGACCGATGGACAGAGGCACGGCGATCACGGCGGCCATCGCCGCCAGCAACAGCGTATTCTTCAGGCGCGGTGCAATGCTTTTGGCGATATCCTGCCGGTTGCTGTAGCTGCGGCCGAAATCGCCGGTGACGGCGCCGCCCAGCCACTTGACGTAGCGAACGGCCGCCGGCTGCTCAAGACCCAGTTCCTGTCGAATACTCGCAACCGCCTCCGGCGTCGCCTGCTGGCCGAGCATGGCGGTTGCGACATCGCCCGGCAGGATCTGCGTGCCGGCGAAGATGACGAGCGACACCGCCCAGAGCAGCACGAGACCGAGCGCAAGCCGCCTGCCGAGCATCGCCCACAGGCTGAGACCCCTGGCCTTCGGTGCCGCGAGCACGGACATGACCTTGATGTCTGCTTCGATTCCATCAGCCAAGGAGAAGACGCCTGTGTTGCAAGAGTTGAAGCACTGGCGCTAACGCGATCCCGTGCGCGATGCAACGGGAGATGCACGTTTCGACCGTAAAGCCACCCGGACTTGCTCCGGGTGGGGGTTGTCATACGGTTTCCGGTCTGATCAACCGGAAACCGTATCAGATGCGCTTTCCGCTCAGGCGTTGAGCCAGACGCGCTCCGTGATGCGATAGCCGCTGAGGTCGCCGCCGCCGGGAACCGGCACGTAACCTCCGATCTTGTCGGAAGCTGCGGCGATGTTGTCAACGAAGAGGGGGATCAGTTCGCCGCCTTCGTCGACCAGTTTCACCTGCAGGTCGTGGTAGATCTGCTTGCGCTTCGTCTCGTCCAGTTCGACGCGGGCGGCCGCCAGCAGCTTGTCGAAGGCTTCGTCCTTCCAGGCCGTCTCGTTCCACGGCGCGTCGGACTGCAAGATCAGCGACAGCATGGCATCGGCTGTCGGCCGAACGGACCAGTTGGACGCGACGAAGGGCTTCTTGAGCCAGACCTCGTCCCAATAACCGTCGGAGGGTACGCGCTCGACATCGATGGTGATACCGGACTTCGCGGCAGACGCCTGAAACAACTGGGCTGCATCGACCGACCCCGGAAAGCCGTTGTCGGACACGCTGAGCTGAATGCCACCGGGCGAACCGGCCTTCTTGAAGTGGAAGGCGGCCTTGTCGGCATCGTAGGGACGCTGGGGAATGTCCTTGGCGAAATAGGGATTCCAGGACGCGATCGGGTTGTCGTTGCCGATGGCACCGGTGCCGACCAGAAGGCTCTTTTGCAGCTCTTCGCGATCGATCGCATATTTCAGCGCGAGCCGCAGATCGACATTGTCGTAAGGCGCCGCGTCCACCCGCATGGGGAAGCAGAACATCGTGTTTTCCTGCGACCGCAGGATTTGAACGCCGGGGCGCGCGCTTAGGCGGCTCAAGGCGCGCGGCTCGACGCGGTTGATGATGTGAACCTGCCCGCTGAGAAGTGCTGCCATGCGCGCCGTCGCGTCACTCATGGCGATGGTCTCGACGGAATCGACAAAGGCGCGGTCCGATGCCCAATAGTTCGGGTTGCGCTTGGTCAGCGCGCGAACGCCGGGCTGGAAGTCTTCGAGAACGAAAGCGCCGGTGCCGAGCCCCTTGTCGAAATCGCCGCCATCCGGGCCGATGCCCATGTGATAATCCACCAGCGCCGCCGGGAAATCGGCATTGCCGGCGCTCAACGTCACCGTCACCTCATGCGTGTCGGTCGCCTTGATGTCGGTCACGGCCAGAAGCTGGCCCTTGCCGCCCGAATTGCTCTTTTCGCCGCGGTGGTGATTGAGCGAGTAGACGACGTCCTGCGCCACAAGCTCCTTGCCATTGTGGAACTGGATGCCCTTCTTCAGCTTGAACACCCAGGTGCTGGCATCCGGCGTCGCCGCTTCCCAGCTTTCGGCCAGAGCGCCGATCAGCTTTCCATCCGGCCCAAGCTCCAGCACCGTGTTGAAGAGCTGGAAGCCGACCGTGTACATATAGGCTTCGGTATAAAAGGCCGGGTCGAGCCTGTCGGAGCTCGAAGCCGTATCGAGACCGAGAACGAGATGCCCGCCCTTGACTGGTGCCGCCTGTTGCGCGCGCGCTGCACCGGGAAGAAGCAAGCCACCGGCCGAGAGCGTTGCGGACAACAGCCCCGCATTTTGCAGGAGCCGGCGACGCGTGGGCTGCAGGAAGCTGGAAGGTGTCGTGTGGTCCGGCATCGGTAATCCGTTCTGGGAAAATGCGTTTCATGGCCGAAAGCGGGAGCCCACGGCGTTCAGAGCTACTTAGCTGTATCGAAAGCCACAATCCCGCAATATCGTTCTAAACTTGCTCTCTGAAAGAGAAGAAAATGCAGATCGGCCCCTGTCCGACACCGTGAACTCTTGCCTCACGACAGCAGCCGGGCCGCTGCAAGCGAGAGCGCGACGACCCCGTTGACGATGCAGCCTTCGTCGGGCTGGTAATCCGAATTGTGAAGCTGATCGTTTCGCCCGTTCTGTCCGGCACCCACGCCCAGCTGGAACGCCGGCACCCGCGCTCCGACCAGTGCGAAATCTTCTGCGCCGAGGTTTGAAGCACGGGCATGGACGACATCGCCGAAATGATCGCGAATGGCCGACATCGTCAGCTTCAAGAGACGGTCGTCGGAGACGAGAGACGGAACGCCGCGCACGAAATTGATCGCGCAACGCACCCGCATCGACGCTTCCAGACCCGCACAGACACGCCGGATCGCAGCTTCGATGACATCGCGGGATGCCGGATCCTGGCAACGCACGGTTCCCATGATGGCCACGCTGTCAGGAATGATGTTGTGGGTATCGCCGCCATGGATGGAGCCGATGGTGAGCACGGCCGGCTGCATGGGATCGACTTCGCGCGAGATGATCGTCTGGAGCTGCGTGATCAGTTGCGCGGTGGCAACGACGGGGTCGATGGCCAGATGTGGCCGCGCGGCGTGGCCAGAGGCTGCGTGAAGGGTGATGTCGAACTCGTCGGACGAACCGTTCGCGATGCCTTCGACGAAGCTGAAGGTCCCGACCGGCTCATCGGGATGATTGTGAAAGCCGAGCGCGAAATCGACATCGTCGAGAACGCCATCGGCGATCATCGCCGCCGCGCCGCTCTCCTGTGTTTCCTCGGCAGGCTGGAACATCAGCTTGATATTGCCGCGAAGCTGCGGCGCGATTTCCTTGAGGACGGCGCCGATCCCGATCAGCGTCGCGGTGTGAAGATCATGTCCGCAGGCATGCATCCGCCCATCGACAGCGCTGGCAAAGGGCAGCCCGGTTTGCTCCCGGATCGGCA
This sequence comes from Rhizobium sp. PP-CC-3G-465, assembly GCF_004343445.1. Classification (NCBI taxonomy): domain Bacteria; kingdom Pseudomonadati; phylum Pseudomonadota; class Alphaproteobacteria; order Hyphomicrobiales; family Rhizobiaceae; genus Rhizobium; species Rhizobium sp. PP-CC-3G-465. The sequence goes on along the minus strand of NZ_SLYH01000001.1, from coordinate 1,578,485 downwards.
GGGCGTCCATGTCGGCGCGAATCAGGAGGGTAGGGCCGGGCGCTCCCCCCTTGATGGAACCGACCACGCCGGTTCGCCCGACGCCCGTCACATGCTCGATCCCAAGCCCAGACAGTTCCCGCGCCACAACGGCTGCCGTTCTCTCGACATTGAAGCCGACTTCGGGATGCATGTGCAGATCGCGGCGGATGGCGACAAGCTGTGCCTCTCGATCGCGGGAAACGGTGTCGATGAAGCTGTTGAGATCATTCCGAAGCATGTCGATATCAAGGTCTCTTGTTTGAGGCGGATGGGTTCACGTTATGCGGCCAGTGCCGATACGTCCAGCATGGCGCATTGCTCTTCGGCCTCGCGATTTTCCCGCATTCGCCAGCCGTCGAAGTCTGGTTCTGACAGCGGCGAGCCGAATGCCACCCCTTGATCGTTTGCCCGGCTGGCGCCACATATGGGGCGAAAGGATGATCGTGATGAAACAGCCCCGTCTTCTCCCGGATGCCATCGAGGCCGGTGCGATAGAGCTTGTCGATCGCGTCGCGACGCGGCATCGCAAGAGCCGGAAATATGGCAGCGTCACGATCATCGTTCCGGATGTCGTTTATGATGGAATGCCGGCTGGCGAATATGAGGTCGTGATCCGTCGCAAAGTCTCTGCACTGGGCGACAGGCTGAAGACGTTGGACAACCCCTGGATGCGTTTTTTTGATCAATAATCGCGATCGGGGCGTTCTTTTACGCGGTTCATATGGACGCTGCGAGGCCGATCGAATGGCTCGGTGAGCCTGCAAAATCCCAATTTTTGCAAGCTTTCCCGGCGACGAACGGCAGGCGAGGTGCTAACGTCGGCTAATGGTTCTCTTCTCGGTTCACCACAAGACGTCCTATCGATACAAGCGGCCGGTTGCCTTCGGCGAGCACCGGCTGATGTTTCGACCGCGCGACAGTTTCGATCAGACGCTTCTGGAAGCGTCCCTGCATGTGTCTCCGGAGCCGAGCTATGTTCGCTGGATCCATGATGTATTCGGCAACTGCGTGGCCTTGGTCGGCTTTGAAAAGCCGGCGCGGGAACTGACGTTCGAGACGCTGATCAGGCTCGAACACACGCCGCATGTGCCGATCGATTTCGTGATCGACGAGGAGGCGCGAACCTATCCGTTCTCCTACGATCCGGAAGAGGCCTTCGACCTCGAACGGACGATGAAACGACATTGTCCCGATCCCGAAGACCAGGTCGGCAAATGGGCGCGCCAGTTCGTGCGGGTCGGCCGGCCGACGGAGACCGGACATTTGTTGATGACCCTATGCTATGCGATTCGCGAGGGCTTCGTTTACGCTCGCCGACAGGAGCACGGCACCCAGCAGCCTTTGGAAACACTGCGTCTTCGCAAAGGGACCTGCCGCGATTTCGCACTGTTGATGATGGAAGCCGCCCGCTCGCTCGGCCTCGCGGCACGATTTGTCACCGGCTATATCTACGTGCCGAGCCGGGATGGGCAGCGCACGCTGGGCGGCGGATCGACCCATGCGTGGTGTCAGGTCTACCTGCCGGGGGCAGGGTGGGTGGAATTCGACCCGACCAACGGCATCGTCGGCAACCGCGATCTGATCCGCGTCGGCGTGGCCCGCACGCCCCGGCAGGCGGTGCCGCTTTCGGGAAGCTATGACGGCAAGAAAGGCGACTTCGACAGCATGACCGTACAGGTCAATGTGGTAAGCGAGGCGCCGACGACGGCCGGCGACACATCCGCCAGCGAGCCCCACGCGCAGGCCGGCGTTCCACAAACCGCAGAGATCGAGACACCGGAACGCGAGCGCGCGAAACAATCGGCATCCTAAACCATTTCCTGTCCAGCATGACCCTCCCGTCACCTCCCAACGAAGGATAGAGCATTTGAAGATCAAAGCCGGTTTCCACATCAGCTATGAATGCCAACAGGACACCGCCATGTTGCTGGTGCTTAATATTCATCCTTCCAGGCGCGTGGATCTGCTGACGGAACAGGTTTTGCAGTTCGACCGGCCGATCGAGGCCTGGGAATATGTGGATGGCTTCGGCAACAGCTGCAGCCGGATCGTCGCGCCGGCCGGCATCACGACGCTCTCGACCACGTTCGAGATCTACGACAGCGGCCAGCCCGATATCATCCCGTATGATGCCGTGCAGCATTCGATCAAGGATCTGCCCGACGACGTGCTCGTCTTCCTGCTCGGCAGCCGCTATTGCGACACCGACCGCCTCGCGACTTTTGCCTGGCAGACCTTCTCCCACGTCCCTCCGGGCTGGCCTCGCGTGGCAGCGATCATGGAATTCACCCACAACCGCATCCGGTTCGATTATCAGCGGGCGGATGCGACGCGCTCGGCATTTGGCGGGTTCACCGATCAGACCGGCGTTTGCCGAGACTTCGCGCATCTCGCCATTACCCTCTGCCGCGCCATGAATATCCCTGCTCGCTACTGCACGGGTTATCTCGGCGACATTGGTGTGCCGGTTGACGTCAATCCCATGGATTTCAGCGCCTGGTTCGAGGTCTATCTCGGCGGGCACTGGCACACGGCCGACGCCCGCCACAACAAGCCTCGCATCGGCCGCATCCTCATGGCAACCGGACGCGATGCGACGGACGTCGCGCTCTCCACAGCCTTCGGACCCGCCGCGCTCGTGCGCTTTGACGTGGTGACGGATGAAATTCCGCATGATTCAGCCTCATAGGGCTTCATGCGAAAGCCTTCTGCTGCCTATCGTTGCATAGGGCAGGGTGAGGGACTTAACGTTCCTTGGTTGAGGGGCAAATGGACAGGCGTGGAGAAGCCTCTTCTCCACGCACTGCGCTCGCTTTCTCTCGAGAAAGTCGGCGCTAATTTAGCATGCCTGTTCCGACTGCGCCTGTTGCGGCACCCGGTTTGTCCTTGCGGACATGGAGGCTTTTTGGCTGGCGCGCTCTAAGACGGGTACGCAGAGATCGAGGTCGTGAGAGGCGAGGTGGGCGTAACGCATTGTCATCTGCAGCGTCTGGTGGCCGAGCCACATCTGGACGCGGCGGATATCGATGCCGCCGCGCACGAGCCGTGAGGCACAGGTGTGGCGCAGCACATGCGGCACGAGATCCGGATCGTCGAGAAAACCGGCATCCTGCTTCGCCGCCTTCCACACCGTGCGGAACTGCTGCTGGTCGATGCTCGAGAACGGCCCGAGACCGCGCGCCGTGGCATGGCCAATGGCTTTGCGCGCCCGCGTCGTCAGGGGTACGGAGCGGCTGCGCCCGGATTTGGTGATCCAGAAGGTGGCCATGGAGCCCTGCAGGTCGTTCCAGCGGAGACCGAGCGCCTCGCCAAGACGGGCCCCGCTATCGACCAGGAAGATGCAGAGGCGCTGATAAAGCTCGTTGCGCGCACCGATCGCCGCGAAAAGCCTCACCTCTTCGTCATGCTCCAGAAAGCGCACGCGCCCCGCGCGTTCCTTCTGACGGGTGAAATCCGGCAGGACATTGATGTCGCCGATCTTGTGCGCCTTGCGCAGAAGCTTGCTCAGCGCCGACATTTTGCGGTTGATCGTGGCATTGCTGTTGCCACGCTTGCGCAGCGCGTTCACCAGACGGTCGAGCATGTCCTGGGAGAAGCCACTGAATTCCTTTTCGGGCATCATATCGTAGAGATCGTATATGAAGGCGACGACATTGGCCTTGTGCTTGCCGCCCTCCCAGAGTGTGTCGCCATAACGATCGAGAAGCGTGACGAGCGTATGCGTGGCCGGCCGTTCGAAGTCGCCCCCCGCGCGCAGCGTGTAGGAGAGCCCGGAAAACGAGCCGGCGCCATAGGACTCCGCTACGAAGGGTTTGCCGTTCATATCCATGAATGCCGTCTCCAATGATGCACCCTGCGAGGGTGCCTATGCAGGTACTCTCTGCTCGGCCGTGGAAGGGCTCTGCAGCATGATGAACGCAGTCCGGCAGTGACGGCATCGGGGTGCGATGCAGACCTTGCGAACGAGGGAAGCGGGATCGCTTCGGATGTTTCGGGAGCCCGATCGGCGCAGGAGGCACGCGATCAAGCATAGTGAATATGCCTTATACAGAGCATACTTATTTTCAAAATTCCAAAACCACAAGGCCCGCAGTTCGTGAGAACTGCAGGCTTTATTTTTTTGGATGTCAGACCTTCACATCAGAAGGTCTGACGACGTTGCGGGTGCGTGACTTAGAAGTCGCGCTGCAGACGGAGGAAGCCGGTCCACTTTTCGGAATCCGGGCCAGCGTCGTTGTTTTCGTCGTAGTAGTTGACGGTTGCCAAGGTCTTCAGGCCGGTCGTGATCTGGTACTGAGCGGTTACGCCGACCTTCCAGGCATCGATGTTGCTGTTGAACTTGACGTCTCCGAAATACTGCGCGCCGGGCGTGATCGTCAGCTTGTCCGATGCCTTGAGGGCGTAGGAAGCTGCAACAGCCCATTCGGACTTGGACCAGTAGTAGTTCGGGTCCGTGGCGTAGACGCCAGCGACAGCAAGCGAGCCGGGGCCGATATCAGCGGTAACGATGGCGCGGAAAGCGGATTCTTCAACGTTGAAGTCGTAGGAACCGATGAGGTTTGCCGAGACGCCGCCCAGTGTGTAGCCGAGCTTGCCGGAGACGCCGACGTCGTCGTTGGACTTCAGGTTGGTCGTTGCGAGTTCTTCAACGGCAACGCCAAGAACAACCGGGCCACCTTCGTAGGTGTAACGAACCGAGTTCTGAAGGGTTTCTTCAGAGCCGATTTCGTCGGTCTCGCCGGCAATGCCGTCATCCCACCAGTTGTAGAAGTAACCGACGTCAAAGCCAGCGATGTTGATCCAAGCGCCGTCGAGCAGCGTGTCCTTGGTGTCGTTGGCTTCCAGGTTGATGTAGCCGGTCAGCGCGCCGAATTCGGTGTCGCTCTTGGCTTCGATGGTCAGGTAGCCCTTCGTCTGAGCGTCCCAGTCGCCCGTCTTGCCGCGCGGGCCAACAGGATCAATACCGAAGGCGTCTTCGTCGTACTTGAACTGCGTACGAACGTAGCCGCCGATCTTCAGGCAGGTTTCCGTGCCCGGGATGTAGAAGTAGCCGGTGCCGAAGGCGTCGCAGACGCGAACGTATTCCAGTGCTTCCGGTTCAGCAGCGACGATGGCGTCGGCAGCATGTGCGCCGGATACTGCTGCGAGAGCGGCAGCGGAGCCGAGAAGAAGGCTCTTAATGTTCATTTCTGACCTCCAGTCAAAAGTTTAAAACGGGTCTGGGTATTTTGCTGAAGGACAGCGTTCCCTGCCCCATCCCCAACACTTCAGAAGTTGGCGATCAACCGCCCTTGCTTCTGGATTTGAAAATACCTGACCCGGCCGATGGCGCAATCACCAACTTGCTATCCCGCCTTCTTTCGCCCGCCCTTCCGCATGTCCTGTTGCTGAAACGACACAAAATGGCCATCCGGGCTCCGAAGTCTTAATGAGAGCTTAAGAAAATCGTTTATTGCGAAGTGCTTAGCGGTGCGGAGGCTTGCGCGAAACTGGTGTTTAAGGTGTCAAAACGGGGGCTACGCCGGTCGCAAGGCCTCCCCGCCGTCACCATCCGCCGCCTGGGTGCCCTGGCACCGTGCCATTCGACCGGACCTGAGAATCGGTTGCTGCGCATGATTCCCTAAAGAGAATCGATGTCGAGAGGTTCGGACACCCGATATTGCGAGAGCAAGGCGTCCGGACTGTCGACCCGCGCGGATGGTGCCGCAGGACCGCACGAGGCGCCGACTGCCTCAAAGCCCTGCTGACCGGACGTTTGGTAAGTTTTGACTCATTTTTGACTGGAGGTCAGAAATGAACATTAAGAGCCTTCTTCTCGGCTCCGCTGCCGCTCTCGCAGCAGTATCCGGCGCACACGCTGCCGACGCTATCGTCGCTGCTGAACCGGAAGCAATGGAATACGTTCGCGTTTGCGACGCTTTCGGCACCGGCTACTTCTACATCCCGGGCACGGAAACCTGCCTCAAGATCGGCGGCTACGTTCGTACGGAAGTTCGCTTCAACGAAAATACCTACGGCGCAAACGGCCGTGGCGACTATGATGGCTACTCGCGTGGCTACCTGACGTTCGCTGCCAAGAACGACACGGAATACGGCACGCTGTCGTCCTACATCAACCTTCAGGCTGATACCGAAAGCGACGTATTCCTTGACGGCGCATGGATCAACATCGCTGGTTTCGACGTCGGTTACTTCTACAGCTACTGGGACGATGGTCTCTCTGGCGAAACCGACTCGCTCGACTCTTCGTTCGGCGCTCTGCAGAACTCGGCTCGTTACACCTATGACGCCGGCTCTTTCGTCGCCAGCGTATCGGTTGAAGAAATCGAGAACACCTACTTCACCGACCGCGACAGCAACAACGACGTTGGCGTAACCGGTAAGCTCGGCGCAACGATCGGCGGCTTCAACGTCTACGGTCTCGCTTCCTACGACGTCGACGTCGAAGAAGCTGCGTTCCGCCTGCTTGCTACGGCTGAAATCGGCCCGGGCACGTTCGGCATCGCTGGCCAGTACGCCACGAACCCGAACTACTACTACGACCGCGCTGAATGGACCGTTGCAGCTGAATACGCTGTAAAGGCAACCGACAAGCTGACGATCACCCCGGCCGCTCAGTACTTCGGCAACGTCCGTACGGGCAGCCAGTTTAACAACGACCTCGACGCTTGGAAGGTTGGCCTGACGGCTGGCTACCAGGTTACGGAAGGCCTGCGCACGCTGGCAACCGTCAACTACACGAAGTTCGACGGCGACGCAGCTGACGCGCTCGTATCCGACGACCAGTGGACTGGCTTCGTTCGCCTTCAGCGCGACTTCTAATATCATTTGACCTCACGGTCATTGATGGAAAACCCGGCAGCAATGCCGGGTTTTTTCGTTTTCGCACGAGGCGATGCACGACGGAACCTGACGCGGGCGCAGAATATGTCTCGTCGCTTAAGCCAGTGTCGCGAGAAAGTCCGCGATCGGCTCGATGACGCCGGGGAGGTGGAGGAGGGGAGCGTGACCCTGACCGGGCACGGTCAACGAATGCAGCCCGGGATGGCGCCGCGCCATGTCCAAAACCGTCTTCTGCGAGAGAAGAGACGATGTCTCGCCGCGGATCACCATGAGGGGCTGGGCCCGGAGGCGATCGAAGAGGGGCCAAAGGTCCGCCAGGGGCGTTTCCGCCGAGAGTTCGAGGAGGGGTGCGACGAGGGCAGGGTCGAAGTCCGGTATGATGACGCCATCGGCCTCGCGATAGAGGCTTTGTGCCATCTCGTCCCAATCCGAAGCTTGAAGAGCGGGAAAGGCCGGCCCGTGCAGCATCTTCAACGCCATGGCCGCGGCACGCCAGGATGCGTAGCGGCCTTCGTCATTCAGGTAGCGGGCGATGGCCAGCAGCCCGCCGATCTCGATCACGGGTCCGATATCGTTGAGAATGTTGGCCCGTGAAAGTCCGGGCGCCATGCCGGGCAGAAGGTGGAGGATCAAGCCGCCGCGCGATGTTCCCACGAAGATGGCAGCATCGATGTCGAGTGCGCCGCAGATCTCCAAAACATCGCCCGCCTCGACCGAGAGCTGGTAGCGGCTCGGATCCGGATCCCAGTCGGATCGTCCACGACCGCGATAATCGACCGCGATCACGCGCCGCGGCTTTTCCCGATCGTTCGAGAGGGCCTGCGCAAAGCCATGGAAGTCGCGGGAGTTGCGGCTGAGTCCGGGGAGGCAGACAACGGGCAGGGGATCGTCACCATCCGCTGCACGATGGGCGGCAGGATACTCCGCCGCAAATAGCGTCAGATCATCACGAACCCGGATGAAATGCTCGACGATCCCGTTTCTGTCCATATCCCCTCCATTCGCGGAGGTTCGTGTCGCTCCGCCGTCTCGGTTCTCTCTTCTTTATAAAGGGGACGAAGGCGAAAGGAAGAAAGGGGAGCCGGCCTGATCAGGACGACTGCCGTCCCATCCGCAGATCCTCGACGATATCGGCGCTTTGTCCGAGTCGCGATTTATAGACTTGGTAGTTCTCCATCACCCGCTGCACGTAGTTGCGCGTCTCGGCGAAAGGAATGCGCTCGATCCAGTCCACCACCTCGTCGATCGATTTTCCGCGCGGATCGCCATAGCGGCCGATCCATTCCGGCACGCGGCGAGGGCCCGCATTGTAGGCAATGAAGGTCAGGATGTAGGAGCCGCCGAAATCATTGATCTGTTCGCCGAGATAATGGGCACCGAGCGTCGCATTATACCCGGCATCCGTCGTCAGGCGTTCCTTGGAATAGGGGATGCCATGGCGGCTCGCGACGAGCTTTGCCGTTGTCGGCAGGATCTGCAGCAGGCCGCGCGCATTCGCCGGCGACACCGCAGCCGGGTTGAAGGCACTTTCCTGCCGCGCAATGGCATAGGCGAGCGCCTTGCCGGAACCCGAAATGTTCGCCGTGCCCGGGATGACGCCCAAGGGAAAGGCGAGGGCCGCCACGTCGATTCCGCGGCCAAACGCCAGCTTGCCGACCTGAAGCGCGAGGCTATGCGTCCGTGTCTTTTCCGAGCGGGCAGAGAGAATCGCGAGCTCGCCCGGACTGGTCAGGTTGTCGGCCAGCGCCAGATACAGCCCGTCTGCCCGCCAGCCATGTCCGGCCGCCTCAAGCCTACCGATCGCGCGAACGGCTTCACGGCTCTCGAACCGCGTGCGGTCGTCGGCCGTGGGGCTGGGGTAGGTGACGTTCAGCGTCTTGCGGCCGAGCTTTGCGCTGGCCAGCTGTCCATAGAACGTGCCCGAAAGCGCGGCTGCCTTGGCATAATAGGTCTTGGCCTGTCCGGGGCCACCCTTCTCGGCAGCGCGGCCGAGCCAGTAATAGGCGCGCGACACCGAGATCGGCCGGTTGGATGCCTTGAGAATGCGCTCGAAATGCGCGGCAGCCGTTTGCCCGTCCTGAAGACCGCGCAGCGCATACCAGCCGGCATGGAATTCCGCATCCACCACATCGGCGGCATCCGTGGCCACATGCGCAGCGGCAACCCGGTAGGCACCGCGGAAATCTCCAGCATCGGCGAGCCCGCGGCTGATGATCCGTTGCTCGACCCACCATTCTCCCGTGTCGATCAGGCGTTCGGGATCTTTCGGTAGTTGCGACAGGAGCTTTGCGGCGGCGTCGTACTTCTCCTGCTTGCGCAACTGCTCGATCCGCACGAACAGAAAGGCCGGATCGCTGCGCCAGGACGGATCGACGGCGGCGATCAGCGCATCTGCATTCGCGGCCTTTTTCGACATGGCGATCCATGCGCGATAGAGCGACTGCGCCTTGCCGAGATCACTGAAGCGCGTCGCCTGCTCGAAACGGCCGCGATAGAGCAGCATTTCCATGCGGCGCTTATGGTCTGCCGTCGTCAGCAGGCTTGGAAATTCCGCCAGCACGTTTGTTTCCGTCGCCGCGTCCAGCGCTTTCGTCGCCCAGAGCGTGCGAAGCCTTGTTGCCGCCTGACGCGTGTCGCCTTTCGCAACCAGCGCCCGCGCGAGGATCAGCGTGCCCTCCGACGTCTCGGGCGTGGTGCTGCCGAAGGCTGCGAGCACATCCTTTGGCGCCGGGTTCTCCCTGTAGAGCGCACGTTCCGAGCTGGCGCGCAGCCCACTGAGGCCGGGCCAGCCTTTGAGTTCCTGCTGCGCGCGTGCGATTTCGTAGGATGGAATGCCCTTTTGCGTCGATTGCGCGATGGCCCAGGTGAGGATGTGCCGGTCGAGCGTATCGTCGCCCATGGCGTTGCGCACGGCGATGGCGCGCACGGGATCGCGATTCGTCAGGGCGTCCAAACCGTCTTTGAGCGCGGCAACGGAGGCAGGGATGGTGCTGCGCGGAATGGCACCGGTCATGCCACCATCCGTCATGCCGCTGAAGGCGGCCGGCGCCTTGGGAACGGGTACGAAGGCTTCCGCTGCGGATGCGACGGCTGTCGGGCGCGAAAGGGGCGGGCGCGAAAGGGGGAGGGGGACGCCGGCCGGTTCGGCCTGTGCGGCGATACTCGGGACGAAGAGCGCGCCGAGCCCGAGCGTGGAAACACCCAAGGCGGCGATCAGTGTTCGATGGATGGCACCACGCATGAAAACTTTCCCGCCCATGATCAACCCGCCGTTTTGCAATCCTACCGCATTTGGCCTACCGCATTTGGCAAGCGAGACGCTAATGAAAGGTTAAGCCAGTCCCGGATCGAGAGATTGCCCTGAACCGTGATCGTCTAGTGTTCAAAAATAAGCGTGAACCGCCTGAACCCTCAGGCCGCCTCGTCCGTTCCGCTCTGCGTCGTCGCTGCCAGTCAATGCTTGCCGCCGGAGATCGGGACGATTAAGGTGCCGGCAATTTTCTAACCGTGAAATACGGCCGAAGCATGGGTCTCCAGTGCCCGCGCGCCGTCAGGAGTCGTGCATGTTCAAGGGATCCATTCCCGCTCTCGTCACCCCGTTCACACCGGCCGGCGCCGTGGATGAGGACGCATTCGTCGATCACGTCCAGTGGGTGATCTCCGAGGGTAGTCACGGTGTCGTTCCGGTGGGAACGACGGGCGAATCCCCCACCTTGTCGCATGCCGAGCACAAGCGCGTCGTCGAACTCTGCATCGAGGCCGCCGGCGGTCGCGTTCCCGTCATCGCCGGTGCCGGGTCCAACAACACCCGCGAGGCCATCGAGCTTGCCCAGCACGCGGAGAAGGCTGGCGCCGACGGTATCCTCGTCGTGACACCTTATTATAACAAGCCGACGCAGAAGGGGCTTTATGCCCACTTTTCGGCGATCGCCGAGGCCGTCAGGCTTCCGATCGTCATCTACAATATTCCCGGCCGCTCGGTCATCGACATGTCGCCGGAAACCATGGGTGCCCTGCGCAAGGCCTATCCGTCGATCCTCGGTGTGAAGGACGCGACCGGCAAGATCGAGCGCGTATCCGAACAGCGCATCACCTGTGGTGCGGATTTCGTTCAGCTTTCGGGCGAAGACGCGACGGCGCTCGGCTTCAACGCCCATGGCGGCGTCGGCTGTATTTCCGTCACGGCCAATGTCGCGCCGCGTTTGTGCGCCGAGTTCCAGGAAGCGACGCTGGCCGGCGATTTCGCCAAGGCACTCGTCTATCAGGACCAGCTGATGCCGCTGCACAAGGCCATCTTCATGGAACCGGGCGTCTGCGGCTCGAAGTTCGCGCTGAACCGGCTGCGCGGCATGAGCCGACACGTCCGCTCGCCGCTGATGCCGTCGCTCGAGCCCGCAACCGAGAGCGCGATCGAGGCGGCGCTCGTTCATTCAGGGCTGCTGAACTGATGGCCCCGAAGGGCAGCGAGCGCACCGTTCGCAAGATCGTCGCCGAAAACCGCAAGGCGCGCTACAATTACGAGATCCTCGACACCTACGAGGCAGGCCTTGTGCTGACCGGCACCGAGGTAAAGTCGCTGCGCGAGGGAAAGGCCAATATCGCCGAGTCCTACGCAACCGACGAGGCCGGCGAGATCTGGCTGATCAATTCCTATCTGCCGGAATATCTGCAGGCCAACCGCTTCAATCACGAGCCGCGCCGCCGCCGCAAGCTTCTGCTGTCCAAGCGTGAGGTGAACCGGCTGCAGGGTGCAGTGAACCGCGAGGGCATGTCGCTGATCCCGTTGAAGATCTATTTCAACGATCAGGGACGCGCCAAGCTCGAGCTGGCACTCGGCAAGGGTAAGAAGCTGCACGACAAGCGGGAAAGCGAAAAAGAGCGCGACTGGAACCGCCAGAAAAGCCGTCTTTTGAAGGACGGCTGAAGCGCGCAGATGATATCGCGGTCGGCGCCAGGGCGCCGATCCGAGGTTATGACGTCAGTTCAGATCGTCCTGATGCGCCGGCTCGACTGTGCGGGACTGCCGCTCGGACGGATCGCGCCCGATTTCAGCCTTCAGACTGATAAGATCGATGAAGTGATCCGCCTGGCGCCGCAGGTCGTCGGCGATCATCGGCGGCTGCGTCGACATGGTGGAAACCACGGACACCTTCCGACCCTTGCGCTGCAGCGCTTCCACCAGCGTGGTGAAATCGCCGTCGCCCGAAAAGATCACGAGATGATCGACGGTTTCCGATTGCTCCATGGCATCGATGGCAAGCTCGATGTCCATATTGCCCTTGATTTTCCGGCGGCCGAGCGAATCAGTGAATTCCTTGGCAGGCTTCGTCACGACCTTGTAGCCGTTGTAGTCCAGCCAGTCGATCAGAGGGCGGATCGAGGAATACTCCTGATCCTCGATCAGCGCCGTGTAATAATAGGCGCGCAGCAGATAGCCCCGCTTCTGAAAAGCTTTCAAAAGCTTACGATAATCGATGTCGAAGCCGAGGCTTTTCGACGCGGCGTACAGGTTCGCACCATCGATAAAGAGAGCTATTTTTTCGCGGGGATCGAACATCGGCATTCCTTCAGTCCGGCGAGGAGCGCAATTTTTCCTGTCCATTATCGGACGCGAAACAAGTGCAGACCGGGCGTATCGTGATGACTGTCCTTATCGCACCAGTGATCGAGAGAAAAGTTCGATAGAAGACAAACGTCGTTCGAGCACAAATTTTCCCGGCTCACTAGTCTCGATCGGCAACGCACACATCAACATGACAAACGAACCCCTAAATATGTGGTAAGCTGTCTGCTTTTCATACAAATCTAATGTTGCAACCTGCCTTTTGCAATTTCCACGATATGGTCCAAAAACAATACTATCGGCAACGCTTACCCTTTATCGCCCGCCCTCTCATGAAAAACTTGAATTTTCAGGCCAATGGCTGTATCCGGCAACCAATCCGTTCCTGAGAGCCGGAAAGCCGCGCCAGCCTCGGTCGCTCTCGTCATCAATATCTGCGCAGGCAGGCAGCCTCTGGCCGCGTCCGGCGCTTGAAACCATCGAAGGATACGCAATGGCCCGCGTTACGGTCGAAGATTGCATCGACAAGGTCGACAACCGCTTTGAGCTCGTGCTCCTCGCCAGCCACCGTGCGCGCCTGATCTCCCAGGGCGCGGCGATCACCATCGATCGCGACAACGACAAGAACCCCGTCGTGGCCCTGCGCGAGATCGCCGACGAGACCCTGTCTCCCGGCGACCTCAAGGAAGATCTGATCCATTCGCTGCAGAAGCACGTCGAGGTCGACGAGCCGGAAGCAGATCCGGCCTCCATCACGGGCAGCTCGGCAAACTTCTCCGATGCGTCCGAAGACGACGATCAGCCCGAAGCCGTGACCTTCGACCGCATGACGGAAGAAGAACTGCTGGCCGGTATCGAGGGCCTCGTTCCCCCGGAAAAGAGTGACGACTACTGATCGTCCCTATCAGCATTCAATCTTCGAAGCGCCGGCATCGTCCGGCGCTTTGTCGTTTTGGCCGCCCTTCACTCCTGCATCCCGTGCATCGCGCGGCAGGAGCATCCCTGCGGCGATAAAGCGCGAGAAATTTCCGCATCCATGATTCCGATGGTGTGAAATCGACGGTAGCGCCATGATATACCGGAAGAATCGCGCCCGATTGCACCGGACGCGCTTTCCGTTGCTGCTGCGTCATGATTTAAATGGATTTCCATTAAAGGAGTGATGTTGCAGATACACAGCCCCCGCGGAGCCGCACACGCATGATGCGCCAATATGAACTCGTCGAACGGGTTCAGAAATACAAGCCCGACGTCAACGAGGCATTGCTCAACAAGGCCTACGTCTATGCCATGCAGAAGCATGGCCAGCAGAAGCGCGCCAGCGGCGACCCCTATATTTCGCATCCGCTGGAAGTCGCGGCTATCCTGACGGAAATGCACCTCGACGAGGCGACGATCGCTGTGGCGCTGCTGCACGACACCATCGAGGACACGACGGCAACGCGGGCGGAGATCGACGATCTCTTCGGCGAGGACATCGGGGCGCTCGTCGAGGGCCTGACCAAGATCAAGAAGCTCGATCTCGTCAGCCGCAAGGCCAAGCAGGCGGAAAACCTGCGCAAGCTGCTGCTGGCCATCTCCGACGACGTGCGCGTCCTCCTCGTCAAGCTTGCCGACCGCCTGCACAACATGCGCACGCTCGACCATATGTCGGCGGAGAAGCGCGCCCGGATTTCCGAGGAGACGATGGAGATCTATGCGCCGCTGGCCGGCCGCATGGGCATGCACGACATGCGCGAGGAGCTGGAAAACCTCTCCTTCCGTCACATCAATCCCGATGCCTTCGAAACCGTGACGCAGCGGCTGGACGAGCTTTCCGCCCGCAACGAGGGGCTCATCAAGAAGATCGAAGATGAGCTGGGCGAGTTGCTCGCCGCCAAGGGCCTCACCGGCATCGCCGTCAAAGGGCGGCAGAAGAAGCCCTATTCCGTCTTTCGCAAGATGCAGTCCAAGTCCCTGTCCTTCGAGCAGCTTTCCGATGTCTGGGGCTTCCGGGTGATCGTCGAGGATATCCCGGCGTGCTATCGCGCGCTCGGCATCGTCCACACCCGCTGGCGCGTCGTGCCGGGCAAGTTCAAGGATTATATCTCGACGCCGAAACAGAACGACTACCAGTCGATCCACACCACCATCGTTGGCCCGTCGCGCCAGCGTATCGAGCTGCAGATCCGCACGCGCCGCATGCACGAGATCGCCGAATACGGCATTGCCGCGCATACGCTCTACAAGGATGGCGCCGAGGCGCAGGGTGACGTCAAGCTGTCGCCGACCTCCAACGCCTATTCCTGGCTTCGTCGCACCATCGAGGCGCTGGCGGAAGGCGACAATCCGGAAGAGTTTCTGGAGCATACAAAGCTCGAGCTGTTCCAGGATCAGGTCTTCTGTTTCACGCCCAAGGGCCAGCTGATCGCCTTGCCGCGTGGCGCGACGCCGATCGATTTCGCCTATGCGGTCCACACCAATATCGGCGACACCTGCGTCGGCGCGAAGATCAACGGCCGGATCATGCCGCTGGTCACCCGGCTCGCCAATGGCGACGAGGTCGAGATCGTCCGTTCGGGCATACAGGTGCCACCGGCGGCCTGGGAAGAAATCGTCGTCACCGGCAAGGCGCGCGCCGCCATCCGCCGCGCGACCAAGGCGGCCATCCGCAAGCAGTATTCGGGCCTCGGCTTCCGCATCCTCGAGCGGACGTTCGAGCGCGCCGGCAAGCCGTTCACGCGCGAAGCGATGAAGCCGATCCTGCACCGGCTCGGCCAGAAAGAGGTCGAGGATGCCATCGCCGCCGTCGGCCGTGGGGAGCTCTCCTCCCTCGATGTGCTGCGCGCCATGCATCCCGACCACCAGGACGAGCGCGTCACGCCGAAGCCCTCGACCGATGACGGCTGGTTCGCGATGCGCTCGGCCGCCGGCATGGCGTTCAAGATCCCGGGCCATTCCAAGGAAAGCGCCACCGCCATCGATGCGGGTGGGCCGGAAGACCTGCCGATCCGTGGCCTCTCGGGCAATGCCTTTGTCCACTTCAGCGCATCCGGCGCCGTGCCCGGCGACCGCATCGTCGGCATCATGGAGAAGGACAAGGGGATCACCATCTACCCGATCCAGTCGCCGAGCCTGCAGCAGTTCGATGACGAGTCGGAGCGATGGATCGATGTGCGCTGGGATCTCGACCAGGCCAACAACACCCGCTTCATGGTGCGCGTGCAGGTCAACGCGCTGAACGAGCCGGGGACGCTGGCCGATATCGCGCAGTCGCTGGCCACCGGCGACATCAACATCCGCGCCATCACCATGGGGCCGATCGCCGCCGATTTCAGCGAGCTGATGCTCGATCTCGAGGTCTGGGACCTGCGCCAGCTGAACCATATGCTGACGCAGCTGAAGGACTTGCCCGTCATCTCTACGGTCAAGCGGGTCTTCCTTTGAGATGTCTGCCTGCAAGATAGGCTGCCGCTGAAGGCGGTATGCGCCGACAGCATGGCTGCCCGCCAAACCCGGCGCTGGTGCAAAGGCAACGATACGCTTATGTTCTGGCTCGGGAGGTAAACGAAGAAAGGTTTACCAATGTTCAAGCAGATCAAGAAGCTCACCGGCGCCCTGCGCCCCTTGTCGGCAGCCGAACGCGAACTGAGCTACCTCAACGGCTCGTCCGATCGCATAGACCTCGAATACCGCCAGCGCCAGATCGACCGCGGTCTGTTCCGTAGCGGCTTCTGAGCTAGGCTCATTCGAAGCAAACAGGAATAAGAGCCTTGCGCCTTGTGCAAGGCTGACATGCGCAAGCTCATCTGGGGCTTGGTCATATCAGCAGTCCCAAAATTTTCCCGGCAGGATGCGGCCATGATGGCGGCTCGACCGGGAAAGGCTCGAGAGATGGCGGTTCATGATGGGCCGATATCGATGAGCGGTCGGGGATCGTCGTGCGGTGTGCCCTTTACGGGGCCCGCGTCCGCCGCGATCTTCGTATCATCGACGCGTCGCCTGCGGGCGACGAATGTCATGGATCGATAGTGGTCCGCATCGCAAATGATCCCGTCCGTCGCGGCCTGCCTCCCCACGCCACGGTCGAGAAAATGTGCTGCTGAAATGCTGCACCTGCGTCGAGATTGCGTCGCATTGCCCCAATTTGCCATTGTACGGCCACACGGGCATCGTCTATCACGGCACTATGGTATTCAAACGTCGTCAGCCCGCATCGTTCTCAGTCCGGCTCCGCGAGCTGGTCTGGCCGCGCAAGGGGTTTACCCGCGGCCTGCGTTATCTGGCCCTGCGCATCCTGCGCCTGTCGTCGTCGCCGCATTCCATTGCCATGGGCGTTGCAGCCGGGGCCGCGTCCTCCGCCACGCCCTTCGTGGGCTTCCATATTCTCCTGGCACTTGCGGCCGCTTATCTCTTCTCCGGCAACCTGATCGCCGCCGGCATTGCGACGACGCTCGCCAATCCGTTGACGATCCCGGTCATTCTCGCGAGCAGCTACGAGATCGGCACGGCGATCCTCGGCTCGGGCGCCCACGCGCCGCTGGATGGCGAAGATATGCTGCAGAAGCTGACGCACCTGCAACTGACCGAGCTTTGGGGCCCTGTGCTGAAGCCATTGCTGCTAGGCAGCCTGCCGCTGGCGGCCGGTAGCGCGGTTGTCTTCTATATCGGCTCCTATTATGCGGCGCGGCTGTTCCAGTCGCGGCGCGTGTCGCGTCTTGCGGAGAAGCTCAAGGCCTCGCAAGCGGCCTAAACCCTCAACCTTTCGGATCCCTCAGGTTTTCATGATCATCGGCCTTGGCAGCGACCTCATCGACATCCGCCGCATCGACAACTCGCTGAACCGTTTCGGCGAGCGTTTCATCCAGCGCTGCTTCACCGAGGTGGAGATCGCCAAATCCGAGGGCCGCAAGAACCGGTCGGCATCCTATGCCAAGCGTTTCGCGGCGAAGGAGGCCTGTTCCAAGGCTCTGGGAACCGGGATCGGGCAGGGGGTCCTCTGGAAGGACATGGGTGTCGTCAACCTGCCCGGTGGCAAGCCGACCATGGTGCTGACCGGCGGTGCCGCCGTGCGCCTGGCGAGCATGCTGCCGCACGGCCACCGGGCCGTCGTGCACCTGACGATCACCGACGACGATCCTTTGGCGCAGGCCTTCGTCATAATAGAGGCGCTGCCCGTTGCTCCGGAAGACGTTAGCGGCTAGAGGATGGCCAAGTCGAGGTCCGCTGCGCCTGACGGTGCGCGCGTTCGCAAGGGCGCTTGAGCCCGATGGACCCAAGCGCGTGCGAGCGCCATGGACCCCTGCAGACCAACGGCATTCAGACGATAACAAGCGCCGGTCAGCGGCAAACAAGGATAGACGGGCGTGGCAGAAAAAATCGCAAAGAAGGACAGCGGCCTCTGGGAGAATGTGAAGGTCATCATCCAGGCCTTGCTTCTGGCCCTGGTGATCCGCACCGTACTCTTCCAGCCCTTCACGATTCCGTCCGGCTCGATGATGCCGACGCTGCTCGTGGGCGATTACATCTTCGTCAACAAGTTCGCCTACGGCTATTCGAAATACTCGCTGCCGCGCTCGCCCGACCTCTTCAGTGGCCGCATTTTCGGCAGTGAGCCGAAGCGCGGCGACATCGCCGTCTTCCGTTTCCCGCCTAATCCCGAGATCGACTATATCAAGCGCGTCATCGGCCTGCCGGGCGACCGGGTACAGGTGCGCAATTCCATTCTCTACGTCAACGACAAGGAAGTCGCCCGCGCGCCCGACGGCGTCTTCCGGGCCGACGACCAGTACGACACCGGCGCCGACGTGCCGGTCTTCCGCGAAACGCTCGACAACGGCGTCAGCTTCGACACGCTGGACCAGTTTCCGGATTCGCGCGGCGACAACACCCGCGAGTTCGTGGTGCCGGAAGGCCATTACTTCATGATGGGCGACAACCGCGACAATTCCGCCGACAGCCGTTTCGATGTCGGTTACGTCCCAGCCGAAAATCTTGTCGGTCGCGCCAGCCTCATCTTCTTCTCGCTCGGGCACGATACGTCCTTCCTGGAAATCTGGAAGTGGCCGGCAAACCTGCGCTACGACCGCCTCTTCAAGGTTCTGAAGTAATGAAGCCGCGCGATCTGGGGCCGCAGGAGCGCGAGCGCCTGGAAGACGTGCTCGGCTACGTCTTCACCGACAAGGTCAGGCTCGACCGTGCTTTGACGCATTCGAGCGCCCGCAATTCCGGCGGCTCCGATTATGAGCGGCTGGAGTTCCTCGGTGATCGTGTGCTCGGTCTCTGTGTCGCCGAGCTTCTGTTCCAGACGTTCAAAACGGCGAACGAGGGCGAGTTGTCGGTGCGGCTGAACCAGCTGGTCAGCGCCGAAAGCTGCGCTGCGATTTCCGACGAGATCGAGCTTCACCGCTTCATCCGCGCCGGCGCCGACGTCAAGAAGCTCTCCGGCAAGCACGTGTTGAACATCCGTGCCGACGTGGTGGAAGCGCTTATCGCCGCGATCTATCTCGACGGCGGTCTGGAGGCTGCGCGCGGCTTCGTGCTCAAGCATTGGAAGGCCCGCGCGACCCGCGCCGACGGCGCCCGCAGGGATGCCAAGACGGAATTGCAGGAATGGTCGCACGCAAAGTTCGGCGTCGCCCCGCAATATCGCGTGGACGACCGCTCCGGTCCCGACCATGATCCGCGCTTCACGGTGACGGTCATTATTCCCGGCGTTGCGCCCGAGACGGGTGTGGACCGCTCCAAGCGGGCCGCCGAGCAGACTGCCGCGACCCGCATTCTGGAGCGAGAAGGGGTCTGGGCCGCTTCCGGTACCTGATCATGTGCGCCTGATCCGGCGCGCAACGAACCTGTTTCAAACCTCTGGTCGCGGAAGCGATTGCGGTTCATACTCACGTCGGCAGACACGCCGGCCCTCAACGAATTGACGGATATGATGACCGAAGATCACACGGATCCTACCGAAACCGGGCAGGACGCAGCAGTCGAAGCCGAAGCTGCAACGGATGTCGCCGAGAATGTCGGGCCGACGCATTCCGGCTTTGTCGCGATGATCGGTGCGACGAATGCGGGCAAATCGACGCTCGTCAACCGGCTGGTGGGCGCCAAGGTGTCGATCGTCAGCCACAAGGTGCAGACGACGCGCGCCATCGTGCGCGGCATCGCCATTCACGATCGCGCGCAGATCGTTTTCATGGACACGCCCGGCATCTTCAAGCCGCGTCGCCGGCTCGACCGCGCCATGGTCACCACCGCCTGGGGCGGCGCCAAGGATGCCGATTTCATCATGCTGCTGGTCGACAGCGAGCGCGGGCTGAAGGGCGATGCGCAGATGATTCTGGAGGGCCTGAAGGAGGTCCACCAGCCGAAGATCCTCGTGCTCAACAAGATCGATCAGGTCTCCCGCGACGTCCTGCTGCAACTGGCCTCCGCCGCCAATGAGGTCGTTCCCTTCGAGCGCACCTTCATGATATCGGCGCTGACCGGCTCCGGCTGCGAGGATGTCATGGACTATCTGGCGGCAGCCCTGCCGGAAGGTCCCTGGTACTACCCGGAAGACCAGATCTCCGACCTGCCCATGCGCCAGCTGGCCGCCGAGATCACCCGCGAAAAGCTGTTCCTGCGCCTCCATCAGGAACTTCCCTATTCCTCGCATGTGGAAACCGAGGGCTGGGAAGAAAAGAAGGACGGCTCGGTGCGGATCGAGCAGGTCATCTATGTCGAGCGCGACAGCCAGAAGAAGATCGCACTCGGCAAGAATGGCGACGCGATCAAGGCGATCTCCATGGCCGCACGCAAGGAAATCGCCGAGATTCTGGAGCAGCCCGTCCACCTCTTCCTCTTCGTGAAGGTGCGCGAAAACTGGGGCGACGACCCCGAGCGCTTCCGCGAGATGGGGCTGGAATTCCCGCGCTGATGTAAAATGGCGGAGCGACGCCGTGATTCGGTGAACGCTCCGTCCAGTCCCGCCCGTCTTGTGCGCCCCGATCCGTCATGTCACCTGATGATCCATATCAGGTACAAGGAGACGGCCGATGCCGCAGCTCGTGAATGGGGTTTGGGAAAAGGGCGATGTCGCCGCCGGCGAAATGAAGGGTGGCGCCTTCCATCGCGAGCCCACCAGTTTTCGCAGCTGGATCACCCCGGACGGCAGCCCGGGACCGGAGGGCCAGCCCGCGCTCAAGGCAGAGGCCGGGCGTTTCCAGCTGTTCGTCGCCTATATCTGCCCGTGGGCCTCCCGCACGCTGATGATGCGCAGCATCAAGGGCCTGACCGACATCATACCCGTCGCCATTTCGGAGCCCGAACTCGGCGAAAACGGCTGGACCTACGATCCGCCTGCCGATGCCGGGCCGCGCGTCGGTCTGATCCGCTACCAGCACGAACTCTACACGGCGTCCGATCCGCACTACACCGGCAAGGTCTCCGTGCCCGTGCTGTGGGACATCCGCGAAGGCCGGATCGTCAACAACGAGTCGGCCGACATCCTGCGCATCCTCAACGGCGGCTTCGATGCGTTGACCGGGAACCGTAGCGATCTCTATCCCGAACCCCTTCGCCCCGACATCGACCGCTGGAACGCGCTGATCTACGACACGCTCAACAACGGCGTCTATCGTTCGGGCTTCGCCCGCACGCAGGCCGCCTATGAAGACGCCGTCACCGGTGTTTTCTCGACCCTGAATACACTTGAGGAGCATCTGTCACGGAACCGCTATGTTGCCGGCCGGCACCTCACGGAAGCCGATATCCGCCTGTTCGTGACATTGGTGCGCTTCGATGCGGCCTATCACGGCGCCTTCAAGTGCAATCTGCGCCGCATCGCCGACTACCCGCATCTTCAGGCCTATCTCCGCGATATCTACCAGTGGCCCGGCATCGCGGAGACGGTTCGGATCGACCATATCAAGCGCGGCTATTACTCCATCGCCCACATTAACCCCACGGGCATCGTGCCCCTTGGCCCCGATCTCGATTTCACCAGCCCGCATGGCCGGGATGGGCTTGCGGGCGAGGGGATCGTCCAGCGCGTCTGAGCATCCTCTCTCGCGCTTGGCGTTCCCGCTTGATCTCTCTATGGTCCGCCCGATTCGGAAACAGGAGATCGTGCCTCATGTCGCAGCCAGCACAAACGTCCCCGCGGACGGTTCCGCCGATTGCACTCCTGATCGCGCAGGAGATCAAGGCGACGCAGGCGCAGGTCGTCTCAGCCGTCGAACTGCTGGATGGCGGTGCCACCGTGCCGTTCATCGCCCGCTACCGCAAGGAAGTCACCGGCGGCCTCGATGACACGCAGCTGCGCACGCTCGCCGAACGACTGGTCTACCTGCGAGAGCTGGAAGCCCGGCGGAACTCCATCGTCGACTCGATCCGCGGTCAGGGCAAGCTGACCGACGATCTTGAGCGCAAGATCGCCGCCGTTGCGACAAAGGCGGAGCTTGAGGACATCTATCTCCCCTACAAGCCGAAGCGGCGCACGAAAGCCGAGATCGCGCGCGAGAGGGGCCTCGGACCGCTGGCCGAAGCCATTCTTCTCGATCGCCGCATTCCGCCCGCGGACCGCGCCGCTTCGTTCCTTTCCGCCGAAGTGCCGGACGTGAAGGCGGCGCTCGAAGGCGCGCGCGACATCGTTGCCGAAGGCATCGTGGAGAATGCCGACCTACTCGGCCGGTTGCGCGGCCATATGCGCGGCGGCGCCTTTCTCCGTGCGAAGGTCGTGGCCGGTAAGGAAGCGGCCGGCGCGAAATTCTCCGATTATTTCGACCATTCCGAACGCTGGGCGACAGCCCCCGGCCACCGGGCGCTGGCCATGCTGCGCGGCTGGAACGAGGAAATCCTCTCGGTCGATATCATCGTGGACGAAGCCGATCCGTCGCCCGTCAAACCGGTCGAAAGCATCATCGCTGCCGCCTATCAGCTTGGCAGTCTGCCCGGCGATCAATGGCTGATGGAGGTCATCCGCTGGACATGGCGCGTCAAGCTCTCCATGTCGCTGTCGCTCGACCTGATGCGCGAACTGCGTGAGCGGGCCGAGGAGGAGGCGATCCACGTCTTCGCGCGAAACCTCAAGGATCTGTTGCTTGCAGCCCCCGCCGGCTCCCGCGCCACGATGGGTCTCGACCCGGGTATTCGTACCGGCGTGAAGGTAGCCATCATCGATGGAACCGGCAAGCTCTTGGAAACCACGACGGTCTATCCCTTTCCGCCTAAGAACGACGTGCGCGGCGCGCAGGCCGAGATCGCCAAGCTCGTCGCCCGCCACAAGGTGGAACTGATCTCCATCGGCAACGGCACCGGCAGCCGCGAGACCGAGCGACTGGTTGCCGACATGCTGGCCACATTGCCGGGCACGAAGCCCACCAAGGTCATCGTCTCAGAAGCGGGCGCGTCGATCTACTCGGCCTCGCAGGCGGCCGCCGATGAGTTCCCCACACTCGACGTCTCCCTGCGCGGCGCCGTCTCCATCGCCCGCAGGCTGCAGGATCCCTTGGCTGAACTCGTGAAGATCGAGCCGAAGTCGATCGGCGTCGGGCAGTACCAGCACGATGTCGATCAGGGCCGCTTGAGCCGCTCGCTCGATGCCGTGGTGGAAGATGCGGTGAACGCCGTCGGCGTCGATCTGAACACTGCATCCGCGCCGCTTCTCGCGCGCGTGTCCGGCCTCAGCCGCTCGACGGCAGAGGCGATCGTCGCGCACCGCGATGCGATCGGCCCGTTCAAGACCCGCACGGAACTGAAGACGGTGCCGCGCCTCGGCGCACGCACCTTCGAACAGTGCGCAGGCTTCCTGCGCATTCCCGGCGGCAAGGAGCCGCTCGATGCCTCCTCGGTCCACCCGGAAGCCTATGGCGTCGCCAAGAAGATCATTTCCGCCTGCGGCCGCGATGTCCGCACCGTGATGGGCGATTCCCAGCTCCTGAAGTCTCTCGACCCAAAGGTCTTCGTGGACGACCGCTTCGGCCTGCCGACCATTCGCGACATCCTGTCGGAACTCGAAAAACCCGGCCGCGACCCGCGCCCGAGCTTCAAGACAGCGACCTTTGCCGACGGCATCGACGACATCAAGGACCTGAAACCGGGCATGCTGCTGGAGGGCACCGTCACCAATGTCGCCGCCTTCGGCGCCTTTGTCGATATCGGCGTTCATCAGGACGGACTCGTGCATGTGTCGCAACTCGCCGACCGGTTCGTGAAAGATCCGCACGAGGTGGTAAAGGCCGGCGACGTGGTGAAGGTGCGCGTGACCGAGGTGGACGTGCCGCGCAAGCGCATCGGCCTGACCATGCGCAAGGATGGCGGCGAGGCGGGTGGGCGGCCTGCATCTCCGCCCGAGCCCCGGCGCGACCATCGACCGATCAAGCAGGAGAAGCCGGCACCAGCCGCCACCGGGGCGCTGGGCGAGGCGCTGTTGCGGGCGACCAAGCGGAAGTAACGCGTGACGCTTGTCATTTCCCGGCAGGCGTTTCATACCTGATGCAGGAACAGACGTGAGGGACGCATGGCAGTACTCGTGACGGGCGGTGGCGGCTATATCGGCAGCCATATGGTATGGGCGCTTCTGGAAGCGGGGGAGGAGGTCGTGGTCATCGATCGGCTCTCCACCGGTTTCCGCTGGGCGATCGCGCCGGAAGCGCGGATGTACGAGGGCGATATCGCGGATGCGGCACTGCTGTCGCGGATCTTCGCCGAGAACGCCATCGACGCCGTCATTCACTTTGCCGGATCGATCGTCGTGCCCGACAGCGTCAGCGATCCGCTCGGCTATTACGAGAACAACACGGTCAAGTCGCGCGCGCTCATCGCCAGCGTCGTCGAGGCCGGCATCCCGCATTTCGTGTTCTCCTCCACCGCTGCCGTCTACGGCACGCCGGAGGTGCTGGAGCCCGTTTCGGAAACCGTCCAGCTTCGCCCGGAATCGCCCTACGGCTCCTCGAAGCTGATGACCGAAATCATGTTGCGCGACGCCGCCGCCGCGCACGACCTGACCTATACGGTGCTGCGCTACTTCAACGTGGCGGGCGCCGACCCGAAGGGCCGCTCCGGCCAGTCGTCGAAGACATCGACCCATCTCATCAAGATCGCCTGCGCCGTGGCGCTCGGGAAGCGCCCCTCCATGAGCGTCTTCGGCACGGATTATCCGACGCCGGACGGCACCTGCGTGCGCGACTACATCCATGTCTGGGATCTGGTACAGGCGCATCTCAAAGCCTTGCAGCGCATGCGTGCCGGGGGAGGCTCCCTGGTTGCCAATTGCGGCTATGGCCACGGCTTCTCGGTGCTCGAGGTTCTCGACACGGTCAAGCGCGTCAACGGCTCGGATCTCACGGTCGATTTTGCTCCCCGCCGCGCGGGCGACCCGGCGATGATCGTCGCGAACCCGGCGCTTGCCATGAAGGAACTCGGCTGGGTGCCGGAATATGACGATCTCGACGTGATCGTTCGCCACGCTTTGGATTGGGAAGACCGCCTCTCGCGCCGGAACGCTACCGACTAGTAAAGCTGCTCGCGTCTCGACATTCCCCTGCCTTCGCATTGGTGTCCGCAGCATTTTTCCGTGCTGCGAGAGGTCTCGTCGTGTCTGCAACATGCAGGACGTAAAACGGTAAGCTGCCGCTGAAGATATTTAAGGTGTCCATCACCCGGAATATTAGGATATGTCGTTGGAGGTCCGTCTTTTTTAGAAAGTGAGTGATGATGAAAGTTGCAGTTGCAGGTCTGGGCTATGTCGGCATTTCGAATGCGATGCTGCTGGCACAGCACAACGAGGTGGTCGCCTACGATACCAACATCGACAAGGTGAACATGCTGAATGCGGGACAGTCGCCGATCGTCGATCCCGAGGTCTCGGATTATCTCGGCCGCTCCCTGAACTTCCGCGCAACCGGCGACACGGCCGATGCCTATGCCGGGGCCGACTACGTCATCGTGGCGACGCCGACGAACTATGACACGGTGACCAACCACTTCGATACGCGATCCGTCGAAGCGGCGATCGCAGACGTGTTCGCGGTCAATCCGACGGCCGTCATCGTCATCAAGTCCACGATCCCGGTCGGCTACACGCAGCGCCTGCGCGCGAGCCTCGGACGTGACAACATCATCTTTTCGCCGGAATTTCTGCGCGAGGGCAAGGCGCTCTACGACAACCTTCACCCGTCGCGCATCGTG
This sequence comes from Rhizobium sp. PP-CC-3G-465, assembly GCF_004343445.1. Classification (NCBI taxonomy): domain Bacteria; kingdom Pseudomonadati; phylum Pseudomonadota; class Alphaproteobacteria; order Hyphomicrobiales; family Rhizobiaceae; genus Rhizobium; species Rhizobium sp. PP-CC-3G-465. The sequence goes on along the minus strand of NZ_SLYH01000001.1, from coordinate 1,552,909 downwards.
GTCGGCGAGCAGTCCGAGCGGGCGCAGACCTTCGCCGACATGCTGCTCGGCGGCGCCATCAAGAAGGACGTGCAGATCCTCCTCACGGATTCGAGCGAGGCCGAGGCCATCAAACTCTTCTCCAACACCTATCTTGCCATGCGCGTCGCCTATTTCAACGAGCTCGATACCTATGCGGAGCTTCACGGCCTCAACGCACGCCAGATCATCAACGGCGTCGGCCTCGATCCACGGATCGGCACGCACTACAACAACCCGTCCTTCGGCTATGGCGGCTATTGCCTACCCAAGGACACCAAGCAGTTGCTGGCAAACTACAGCGAAGTGCCCCAGGCGCTGATCAGCGCCATCGTCACCGCCAACACGACGCGCAAGGACTTCGTCGCGGAGAGCATTCTGCGCCGCAATCCGAAGCGGGTGGGCATTTATCGCCTGGTCATGAAGGCGGGCTCGGACAACTTCCGGGATTCGTCCATTCAGGGCATCATGAAGCGGCTGAAGGCGAAGGGTATCGAGGTCGTGGTCTTCGAGCCGGCGCTGCAAGGCGAGGATTTCTTCAAATCCCCCCTGATCCGCGATCTCGAAGTCTTCAAGGAAACCTGCGACGTCATCGTCGCCAATCGTTACACGCCGGAATTGAAGGACGTGGCGGCAAAGGTCTACACGCGTGACCTTTTCGGTTCGGACTGAGCCGGATCAGGTTCGCTGCAGGGTACCCATGAGATGAAAGGGCGCATGTCGGAAACGGCGTGCGCTCTTTTCGTTTGCCGCATGAGGGTCGTCCATCACAGCGAACTGACGCCATGCAGGATGAGGCTCCAGGTTGCGATCGACAAGCCGAAGGCAGCGGACAGGCTCTTGAGGCGAAGGGACATCGGGCTCTCCAGGTCGTTTCTGGAACCCTAGGCGCACGCATCTTATGACGCCGTTAAATCCGGCCCAAACGGCCTCCAAACCCGAGACTTCCAGAAGACACAGCTAAAAAACGGTTCATTTTCGTGCGTTCCAACTGGAGGCGTGCGGTATCCACATGCTTTCCCTGGCCGCGTAGGGAAATGCGATGTGCCAGCCATGCGTGTGGTGCATAGCAGCCGTCCATAGTTAATCAAGTGTATATTGCTTAGTGACTCCTGATTTAGAGTGAGGCATATTGCGATGCAGCATGAAGATGCGTTCGCTCGGAGGTTGGCATGAAGGAGTTTGGTGCGATGACATATGTGACCGCGGTTCCGACCTCGCCAGCCGCCTATCGCGGTCCGCTGACGACCGTCGGGCATTCCGGAAGCCGCACGGCGCATCTGGCGGCGAAGCGCGCGCTGGATATCGCCGTCTCCTTCACGGCTCTGGCGATCCTGCTGCCGTTCTTCGTTCTCGTCTGCATCGCGATCCGGCTGGAAAGCAAGGGCTCGCCGATCTTCAGCCAGGTCCGCTGGGGCGTGAACTGCACGCGTATTCGCATCTACAAATTCCGGAGCATGCGGACGGATCTCTGCGACGCGAGCGGCATCGCGCAGACGACGAAGAACGATCCGCGGATTACGCGTCTCGGGGCGATCCTTCGTAAGACCAGCATCGATGAGCTTCCGCAGCTTGTGAACGTGCTTCTCGGGCATATGTCGCTGGTCGGCCCGCGCTGCCACGCCGTCGGCATGCTGGCGGCTGACCGTCTCTACGAAGACCTCGTGCCGCATTATCACGATCGTCACCGGATCAAGCCGGGCCTCACGGGCCTCGCTCAGGTCCGGGGCCTGCGCGGCCCGACGACGGACGCTGCCAAGGCCCGCGCCCGCATCGCCTGCGACATCTACTACATGCACAATTATTCGTTCTGGATGGACATGAGCATCATCGGCCGGACGGTCATGTCCGAGCTGCGCGGCGGTAGCGGGTTCTAAGACGCAAACGCGCTGGCAGGGCGCTTTCCACGCGGCCGCAGAGATCCGCCGCCTGGTGACACGCTCCCATATTCCCATAAGATGATGTTTGTAACGGGCGCCGGTCGGGCGCCCTTTTTCGTTTTTGCCGTTGCAGGCGAAGGCCCGCTACAATGGCTCTGCTGCAGGTGTGCCCGTTTGGCGTCGTCCGGGGCGACGACGCCACAAAGCCGATCAGATGAGGCTGGTAACGCCGTTGGCGATCTTGAGGACGGTCAATCGACCGCTCCGAAAGGCCCCGGTGTCGAGAGCAATACGATCCTCGCGAAACTCGGGCTCCCGAACGATCGTGTGCCCGTGGACGACGACCACTGGCATCTGCGGGCCGTCGGTGAGGAAGGGCTCGCGGATCCACATCAGGTGTTTGTCCGTCTGGAGGTCGAGCGGCCGTCCGGGGTAGAGCCCGGCATGAACGAAGATATGCCGGGGGCCGATGCTGGCTGCGACCGGCAGCAGTTTCAGAAACAGCTTGTGCGAGTCGGGAACGTGCGACCGCACGGCCTCAGCCAGCTTACGGGGGGAAGCGCAGAGCCGATTGATGTCCGCATCATACATGCCGTAGGAGCGCAACGTCTCGCGTCCGCCCAGCGACAGCCAGCCGCGCGGGTCCGCCTGCGTGCTGAGGACGGCGTGGAAGATCTGGTCGTGATTGCCGCACAGCATGATCCGGTGCGCCTTCTCGATGGAGCCCTCGATCAGGTGCTCGATCACGCCCGCAGAGTCCGGCCCGCGGTCGACATAGTCTCCGAGGTAGACGATGATCGCCGTTCCCTCCGTGTCATCGCGATCAGCCGCAATTCGCCGTTCGGCTTCGTGAAGGGCATGCAGGCAGCCGTGAATGTCGGGGACGACATAGATGCTGCCACCCATATCCCACTGTCGAAGGTCCAGTCGCTGTCGAGAGGCGGCTGGCCTCTCTCTACGCTGTGAATTCTGTTTCCAAGGCGTCCACATTATTTAAGGCATCACTGTACATCGTGTCCCTGTCAAGATAGTCGTGTAGGCAAGGCGTTAAATGACTAAAATCTCAAGATCTAAAGTCGTTGACGTTAATTTAATGATTGCTTAACCACGACTCTTCATTCTTGCGTTAGAAGACGCTTTTGGAGTGTGTGATTCTCGAAATGCCCTTGGGCATGGCTGGGTGGTCTCAAGTCGCCGCACCCGGCAGTCGCTCATCGTAATCTATTGAAGGTCGCTGGTCTGCACGACCTATTGCAGGAGAGTTTCTTGTCATACCGTCTGTGCATCAGCGCTATCGCCCTATCCGCGACGACCTTCGTTGCCGGCTGCACCTCCCTGCCGAGCTCGGGTCCCGCCTCGGAACAGGTCGAACAACAGGCCGCCCTCAAAGTGGTGAACACACGGTCCGCGTCGCGGAAGCGTCCTGGTGTCGATTACGCGCTCGTCGATATCAGTGCGGCGGTCCTTGCCAATGTCGCGCAGGCGACGACACCGACCTTGCAGGGCAGTTTCGGAAACCGTCGCGGCGGCGTGCCGAACCTTCCCTTGGGGATCGGCGACATCATCAGCGTCACGGTGTTCGAGTCCCAGTCGGGCGGTCTGTTCATTCCGGCCGATGCCGGCTCACGCTCCGGCAATTTCGTCACCATGCCCAACCAGACGATCGACCAGAGTGGGCGAATCTCCATTCCCTATGCCGGTCGCATCCGCGTTGCCGGGCGGACGACGAGTTCCGTGCAGGACGAACTCCAGCAGCTGCTGGCCAATCGCGCCATCGAGCCGCAGGTGGTCATCTCCAAGGTTGCCAGCCGCTCAGCCCAGGTCGCGGTTCTCGGTGACGTCAACAGTCCGGCAAAGGTCGAGCTGACGGAAGCCGGCGACCGTATTCTCGACGTCATTTCCCAGGCGGGCGGTCTCAGCACTCCCCGCCTCGAGACCTATGTCACGCTGCAGCGCGGCCCGCGTACGGCCACGGTCCTCTACGACTATCTGATCAACACGCCGGCCGAGAACATCTTCATGGTCCCCGGCGATACCGTGATCGTCAACCGTGAGCGTCGCACCTTCCTCGCCTTCGGCGCATCCGGCCAGAACGGGCGCATCGACTTCGAGGATGCGGACCTGACGCTCGGAGAGGCGCTCGGCAAGGCCGGCGGCCTTCTCGACAATCGTGCCGATCCCGAGCAGGTGCTTCTCTACCGCGTCGTCGATCGCAACTTCCTGAAGCAGCTGCACGTCGATGTCAGCCGCTACCCGAGCGATCAGATCCCCGTGGTGTTCCGCGCCAACCTGCGCGACCCCTCCGCGATGTTCATGATCCAGAAGTTCCCGATGCAGGACAAGGACATCGTCTACATCACCAATTCGAAGGCGACGGAGCTGATCAAGTTCCTCGACGTGGTGAACTCGGTGTCCTCGACGGCATCCGGCGTTTCGACCGACGTCGTGAAAACGCGCGATGCGGTGAAGGACCTCTAGCAACAGCATGTCGAAGGGCGTCCGGAAGAGACCGGATGCCTGTCCACGACGGAGAGACGATTTCAAGCTCTGATCTATAGCGGGGCGAGGGTGAACGGCAGAATGCAAGACCAAGTCGCAAGACGTCAGTGCGCGCGGCGGCGGTATCCTGTCGTTTGATTCAGTGTAAGTCTTTACCTACTAAGTATTAACTTGCTGCGTTGCAAAAAAACATCTGGTTTTACATTGTCGATCTCTGCCATGATGATGCGAAACAGTCGTTCCGGCGTTGCATCATTAAGGCGTACAGACATTGGATAAGGCCCAGACAAGCGAGTTCCTTCCTTCTCAGAACGAGAGTGGGATCGATCTCAACGAGATCGTCTCCACCATCAAACGGCAGTGGAGGATCGTGGCGCTGTGCGGCATCCTGATGCTGTTTCTCGGTGCCGCGTTTGCCTTCACGGCGACGCCGAAATACACGGCGTCCTCAACGCTCTTCATCGATGGCGACAATAAGCAGATCGCCGATCAGCTTCTCTCCGACGGCAACCGGAACTCCGGCTACCCGACGCGGGACGATGACGCGACGGTGCTGAGCGAGGTCGAGATTTTGCGTTCCGAGCGCGTTGCGACCCTGGTGGTCGAACGGCTCGACCTTGTGAACGACCCCGAATTCCAGAAGCGGGCGCCATCGCTCGTGTCCACGGTGGTCACGACACTGAAATCGCTGGTCGCTTCGGACACGCCGCCGAAAACGGAGGACGTCGAGGCTCTCAAGCAGGACGTCAAGGAAGCCCTGATGCGGAACACCTCCGCATCGCGCGTCGGCCGGACCTATATTCTGGAGGTCGATTACGTCTCCCGATCGCCCGAAACCGCGGCGAAAATCGCCAATGCCATTGTCGATGCCTATCTGGAAGACCAGTACAATTCGAAGTTCGATGCGACGCGGCGCGCCAGCGACTGGCTGCAGACGCGGATCGAGGCGCTTCGTCAGAAGTCGCTCGACAGTGACCTGCTCGTGCAGAAGTTCCGGGCGGAAAAAGGCCTGATCGCGACCGGCGGCGAACTCGTCAGCGAGCAGCAGCTGACGCAGATCAACACCAATCTCGTCAAGGCACAGAGTGCGGCAGCGGATGCCAAGTCCAAGTATGACAGTGTTCAGGCCGTCGTCGCGAGCGGCGATATCCGTTCGGCCGTCGTCGGTTCGCTCGAAAGCCCCGTGATCAACAAGCTTCAGCAGGAGGCACTCGACGTGTCCCGGCGCGAGGCCGAGATCTCCAAGCGCTTCGGCCGGGATCATTATCAGGCCGTTCTCCTGCGCTCCAAGCTTCAGGAATATGACGAGGTCATGTTCAAGGAGCTTCGCCGTATCGCCGGTACCTACCGGCAGGAATACGAGGTCGCCTCGGCGAGCCAGAAGGCCCTGGAAGGCCAGGTCGCTGCGGCAACGAGCACCTCCGCCGTCGCAAACGACGATCTCGTCCAGCTGCGCGAACACGAGCGCGCGGCGGAAACCTACAAGACGCTCTACGAGACCTATCTCCAGCGCTTCCAGGAAGCGAGCCAGCGGGAAAGCTTCCCCGTGACCGCTGCGCGCGTGGTCACACGGGCAGAGCCTCCGCAGGATGCCAGCTACCCGAAGAAGCCGCTGATCCTCGCACTCGCTCTCGTCATGGGCTGCGGCGTCGGTGCGGCGATCGGTGCCTATCGCGAGTTCGGGGAACGGTTTTTCCGCACGGGTGAGCAGGTTCAGAAGGAACTCTCCATGGAGTTCATCGGCCAGATCCCGCTGGAAAAGCACGAGGCAGGCGGCTCAAAGCTGGATGCGTCTCGCGTCGGCCCCCGCGGGGTGCTGAGCAAATCGAATCTCGATCGCTACATCATCGATCATCCGCTCTCGTCCTTTGCGGAAACGATCCGCAGCGCGAAGATCGCGGCGGACTTCAAGGCGGGGCATAAGTCCGGCCGGGTCATCGGGATGGTCTCGGTCCTCCCACGGGAGGGCAAGTCCACGGTCGCCGTGAACTTCGCCCAGCATCTGGCCAAGCAAGGTGCCCGGACACTGCTGATCGACGCCGACTTGCGCAATCCCGGCGCCACGCGCGCCATCGGTGCCAATGCCCGCAGCGGCCTCTACGAGGTGCTCAGTGAAAGCCAATCGGTGGAAGACGTTCTGTTGACCGATGTGGAAACCGGCCTCGTCTTCCTGCCGACCATCATCAAGCAGCGCATCCTGTTCTCCGCCGAGCTGCTTTCGTCGGGCGCGATGAACGACCTCCTGGCCTCTTTCTCCAAGACCTTCGATTACATCGTGCTCGATCTCCCGCCGCTCGGCCCCGTGGTCGATGCGCGCGCCATCTCCAGCAAGATCGATAGCTTCCTGATGATCATCGAATGGGGTTCGACCGCACGCCGGATCGTTCGCACGGCCGTCCAGACGCACCCCTCCATCATGCGCAAATGCGCAGGCGTCATCCTGAACAAGGTCGATCTGAGCAAGGTCAAGCTCTACCTTCACCAGGACGAGAACTTCTACCACAACAGTCGCTATGGCGATTATTATCTGGAAACCAAATAGCCAATGTCGGACCGGCGCTTCTCACGGAGCGCCGGTTCGGTTGCTCAAGGTTTCAAGCGCCGTAGAGCGCCGTTCTTCATCTCTGAAGCCAGCGACACGACAGTGGGAATGAGAGTCTCACGCCTCGCTGGTCCGGCCGTCTCAGGCCTGCGGATAATGTTCGTCATACCAATCGACGAACCGGCCGACGCCTTCGGCGAGCGTCACCTTTGGCTGGAAGCCGGTGAGCGCCTTGAGCAGATCGGGCGACGCGTAGGTGCGTTGCATATCGCCGGGTTGCATCGGCAGCATGTTCTTGATGGCCTTGAGGCCGAGCCGCTGCTCGATCGTTTCGATGAAGGTCAGGAGTTCGATCGGTTGACCGCCGCCGATGTTGACGGTGCGGAACGGTGCATGGTGCGACAGGCTGTCGGCCACCGCGCCATCGCGGAGGCGGGAGGCTTCCGAGGGAACGGCCTGCGACAGCCGAAGAATGCCGTCCACGAGATCATCGATATAGGTGAAGTCGCGGCTCATGCGCCCTTCGCCATAGACGTCGATGGGGCGTCCCTGACGGATGGCTTCCACGAACTTGAACAAGGCCATGTCTGGCCGTCCCCACGGGCCATAGACCGTGAAGAAGCGGAAAGCCGTCGTCGGCACGGCAAAGAGATGGGCATAGCTGTGCGCCATCAGCTCCATGGACTTCTTGGTGGCCGCGTAGAGGGACATCGGCTCGTCTGCGCGGTCATCCTCCTCGAACGGCACCTTTTCATTGGAACCGTAGACCGAAGACGTCGAGGCGATGAGCAGGTGCTGCGGCTGGATGTCCCGCGCGATGTCGATGACGTTGAACGAGCCGACAAGGTTCGAATCGATGTAGGAGCGCGGCTCCTTCAGGCTGTAGCGAACGCCCGCCTGAGCTGCGAGATGAAGGATGACATCGGGCTTTGCCGTCTCTACGGCCGCCGCCAGCGCAACGCGATCCTCTAGCCGGCCGATCACGCCGGTAAAGCCTTCGAACCGCTCGAGCAGGGCGTGCCGCTTCCGCTTCAGTTCCACATCGTAGTAGGGCGTCATAGCGTCGAATCCGACGACCGTATGGCCCTCACCGACGAGGCGGTGAGCGAGGTGGAAGCCGATGAAGCCGGCGGTTCCGGTAATAAAATAGCGCATGCTCATCCAATCAAGGCTTGCGAAGAGACCGTCGCCCGATCGGAAAGATCCGATCATATGCCACGCCATGGGCCTTTAACCCGCACAAGGCGACCTGTCGACATGGGACAAGGCAGGACACAGCTTGAAGATGAAAAATATCTAATGTAGATTTCGCAAAGTTGATGTCCGGCCGGTTCATGCAACCAGCCTGCCAATTGGTGCGGATGCGACGGCGATGACCTCTCCAAAAAAGGTTCCGAAGGAGTGCAGTTTGGACGATCCAGCCATCCGAATCGTCTTTGGGCATTCCCGCCACGCGGATGGTTGCGGTCTTTTGGTGCAGACTCCGTGATCGGCAGACCGCACGTTCCCCAGTTTCTCACCGCACGTCGCGATTTCTGGCGCAGTCTTCTTGCAGCCGTTCTTGCCCTCGTCGTTGCCGTCTCCCCGCTCACGACGCCCATTGCTAAAGCCGATGACGTGCAGCCCGCTTTCCGCGTGAAGAAGGGCGTGAATGTCTTTCCCTTTCTCTGGAAGCCGACGGCACTGAAGAATGGCCGGTTCCCTGGCGCAGGCTACGTTACCGTCGGGTCCTATTTCCCGCTTTCGAACTTTTCGGGCATCAAGGCCATGGGCTTTGACCATGTCCGTCTCCCGGTCAATGTCGGCCCCCTGGTGCTTGCCAGTGCGGAGGAGCTGCAGGCGCGCGCCGACTACGTCTTTGCCCAGGTGGATGCCATTTCCGCGCTCGGCCTCAAGGTTCTCGTCGATATTCACACGCCGGACAGGGGCCGCGACTACCCTTACGACGCCCAGTCCTTGGTCGAGGGGTCGGGGATGTTCGATGCTCTGACGCGCGTTGTTGCCGCGTTTGCCGAGAGGACGGCCAGCCGTCCCACGGATTGGGTGGCATTGGAGCTCTTCAACGAACCGCAGGTCGAATGCCAGACGGTCGGGCTTTGGGAAGGGTACCTGAAAACGCTGGTGTCCGTCGCGCGTCGCATTGCGCCGGATCATACGCTCGTGGTCACCGGTGCCTGTGGCGGAGGCCTCTTCGGTCTGCTTCGGCTCGACCCCTCGAGCTTTGACGATCCGAATCTTCTCTATTCCGTGCATTACTACTCGCCGCCCGAGTTCATCTTTCAGGGCTACGCGCCGGTGACGCAGGATCTTGCCGCCCGGTATCCGCCTTTGTTTCGATGGCCGGCCACTGCGGAAGGGGCAAGCGAATCGGTCCTCGCATTCGGTTATAGCGTCGCCGATCTCTGGAGCACGCCGTCGTCCTGGGGGTATATCGGCTCTCGGTTCTGGAAGCTCGTCGTCTACTATGCCCGTGGCTACGATGCCGGTGATATCAGGCAGGACTTCGAGCGCGCGCTTGCCTGGGCGGAGCGCTACGACATACCGAGGGAACGCCTGTATCTCGGCGAGTTCGGCGCGCCGAGGCCAAAATCGGGTCTTCTGTCCGATTACAATGCCGATCGGCTTGCCTGGCTGTCTGCGGTACGCAGAGAGGCCGAGGCGAACGGTATTCCCTGGTCCTATTGGTGTTACGGCAGTTATTTCGGCCTGTTCGACGAGGCCAGCGGCGAACAGGACGCGGACATGCTCGTCTCGCTCGGTTTGAACAACCCCTGAAGCTGAAGCCGGCGACCTTGCCGCTCCAAACCATCTCCGGATCTTGAGGATTTCATGACGAAGCCCGTCTTACTGCTGCGGTCGGTCGCGGCCAAAGCCAGCCGTGTCAGCCTGTCGATGGCGGGAACGCTGGCGATCGCCGGGTCGAACTTTCTTCTGTCGCTGGTGCTGATTCCGCTGCTCGTGCCGGCCGACTACGGCTTCTTCATCTTCGGGCAGGTGCTCACGGCCTTCAGCTATAGCATCGTGAATGCCATGGGCGGAACGCCGCTCTCGATCACCCTCAACAGGGGCACCCCGGACTGGCAACCGGAGTATCTGGCCATCATGAAGGTGGATGCGATTCTCTCTGTGCTCGCCGGCCTGGTTGCCATCGGGTCCGGCTTCCTGTTCGACATGCCGCTGGCTGTGACGCTCTTCATGGGTTTGTTCACCTTTGCCGCGGCGCTCCGCTGGGGTTTTCGCTGTGCGGAGTTTGCGCGTCACAGGGTGAAATCGACCGGTATTTCCGACTTGATCTACGCCTCCGTCGTCGTCATCGGTTGCGTCGTCATGTTTTTGGGACACTTGGGCGAGACGCTTCTGGTGGCCAGCATCACGGTGGCGACGGCCGCCAGCCTCTCGGCGATCTATCTCTGGCTGTCGCTGGAGAGAGTCGATGGCAGGAGCCGGCTTTCGCACTATGCCGGCGTCTGGAAAGGCCAGTCCCGATGGGCGCTTCTCGGCGTCGTCACCACGGAAATGACCTCCAACGGCCATGCCTATCTCGTCACGCTCATGGCAGGGCCGCAGGCCTTTGCACCGATCGCCGTCGCCGCACTGTTCTGGCGCCCGCTGACGGTCGTTCTGCCCTCGCTGATGCTCATCGAGCGGCCGATCATGGCGCGGCAACTCGCCCAGGGCGATGTCGAGGGGGCTCGCGGCACAGCCAGATCGTTCCTCCGCATCGTCCTGACGATTCTTGCCGGCAATGTCGTCCTGGCGGTCGCCGTCGCCCTCATCTTTCATGACAAGGTCGCGAGCCTGCCCTACGAGGCGAGCACGCTTTATGTCGCCTGCGGCCTCTGGTTCATCGTGGTCCTCATACAGTCGATGCGCATTCCCGCAAGCAGCCTCATCCAGGCGGCGCGGCAGTTCAAACCTCTCGCACAGACCAGCCTCATTGCTGCACCCGTCACCATGATGATTGCGGCCGTCATCATCTACACGGTAAGCCCGATCGCCTCGATCGTCGGCATCATCGCAGGTGAGGTGGTGATGACGGCGCTCGTCTTTCGCCTGACGCGCCAGAAGCAACTGTTCGACCACCCTGTCTGATGATTGCCGTCGCACATCGACGGTTGAGTGGTTCTGTGAAAACGCGCTCGTCGGATGTGTTTTCAGTCATAAACATTGGAGTGCACGCCCATTGCGTTCACCACGACGGATATTGAAATTTCCATTCATAAAATATCTTTTAGTGATGCTTAACTTAGACTAGGTATCGTGGCGCATGAGAGGAAGGGGGCCTTAGAATGCACTGTCTGAACGCATGCTTGTCAGGGTCGATCCGTCAAAGGGTTAACATCGCCCGATTTGCCGCGCCGACGGTTCTCTCTCTCCATTCGTCCGCCGACGAAACGAATGTTGCGGGATGCCGGAACGCGTGAGTACCCTTCTAGCTCCGACCAAAGAACGCATCGTGCCGAAACAAGCAGAAAACGAAGATTCGGTGATCGTTGCCGGGGTCAAGGTTACGCGGAAGAGCCGTGCCGAACTGACCGAGCATGTCGTACAGACGACGCTCGACGCAACAGCCCATGCACCGCGCCTTCTGTTCGATCTCAACGGCCATGCGGTCGGCCTCTGCCGATCCGATCCGCGCTATGCGGAGAGCCTGGTGAAGGCGGACGTCGTGCACGTCGACAGCGAGCCGCTGGTCATGGTGTCGCGCCTGCTCACGACGACGCCGGTGCGAGGACGCAGCGCGACCACCGACCTCTTCTACGATTTTGCCGAAGGTTTCCAGGCAAACGGCATTTCCTGCTATTTTCTCGGCGCGACCGACGCTGTCATCGAGGAATGCGTCGCCCGCATGACGTTCCTCTATCCCCAGCTGATCATCGCCGGTTATCGCAACGGCTATTTCGATGAGGCCGCCTTGCCGGGCGTCGTCGCGGACATCAATGCCACGAAAGCCGACGTCCTGTGGGTCGGCCTCGGCAAGCCGAAAGAGCAGCTCGTCTCGCTGGCGATCCGTGACCATTTCGAAGGTCGCTGGATCATCACATGCGGTGGCTGTTTCGATTTTGCTGCGGGCCATTACCAGCGGGCCCCGCTGTTCCTGCAGAAGATCGGCCTCGAATGGCTGCACCGCATGGTGCTGCGCCCCCGACAGCTTTTCTGGCGTTACCTCACGACGAATCCGGTCGCTCTTTATATTGCGTTGCGGCAGACGCGGAACGCGAATGCGCCGAAGCCCAGAGCGTAAGCCACTTATTACCTATTGAAATCGCTGGAAAATGCGCTTTGCAGCCAAATTTTTTTTGCATTGCAGCGAAACTATGCGATAGCTTCCTACTAAATGAGATTAGAATATTCGGATACAGGCATACGGATTGAGCCTGTCCGGTCGAGGATGGTCTTTACAGGCCCGTCCTGAGGTCGTGGCAAGTGCTCATCGCGCCGCTCCCGACGTCATGACGAACATATCTGTCTGGGTCCGAAGTGTGACAGGGAGCAATCGCATGATCGAACAGTCGAAGACTGTCGATACGAGCCGCAAGGTGGTGAACATTCTTGGTATTCGCGGTATTCCTGCGGCCCATGGTGGATTCGAGACCTTTGCAGGTCGCCTCGCTCCCTATCTGGTCGAGCATGGCTGGACGGTGAACGTCTACTGTCAGGAAAGCGGCAAAGCCGATTACGAGGACGATTGGAACGGCATTCATCGCATCCACATTTCCAGCGATGCCACAGGCTCGAAGGGGAGTGTGGTTTTCGACAGGAAGTGCGTCGCCGATGTTTGCAAGCGGCCGGGCATCGATCTCGTTCTCGGCTACAACACCGCCGTCTTCAACACGCTCCAGAGGCTCAGAGGGCGTAAGGTTCTCATGAACATGGACGGCGTGGAGTGGCGCCGGGACAAGTGGTCGTTTCCGGTGAAGATCTGGCTCTATGCCAATGAGTTCATCGGGGCCAATATCAGCAATGTCGCGATTGCCGATCACCCCGAGATCGCGCGCCATCTGCGCCGCCACGGTTGCAGCAATGCCGTGATGATCCCTTACGGCGCCGACCGAATCGAGGCCGCACCGGAGGATCTGATCGAGCGTTACAGCCTCAAGAGCGGCCAGTATCTCATCTCCATCGCCCGTGCCGAGCCGGAAAACTCGATTCTGGAGATCGTCAGCGCCTTTTCCAGCAAGAAGCGCGACATCAAGCTCATGGTGCTCGGCAACTTTTCGCCGGATAATGCCTACCACCGCAAGGTTCGCGCCGCAGCGTCGGACGACGTCGTCTTCCCCGGAGGCATCTACGAACCGGAGGTCGTCTCGGCCCTGCGTTACCATGCTCTGGCCTACCTCCACGGCCATCAGGTCGGCGGCACGAACCCCTCGCTCGTTGAAGCGCTCGGTGCCGGCAACCCGATCATCGCTCACGACAACCGCTTCAATCGCTGGGTTGCCGGCGATCAGCAATTCTATTTCGACAGCCAGACGGCGCTCGAAGCGCTCATCGACCGGATCGGCTCCGGCCTCGACCTCAAACAGGCAGGGGCTGCGGCCGCCGCACGTCATCAGGCGGAATTCACCTGGCTGAAGGTGAACGCTGCCTACGAGGCGCTGCTTCTGACGTGCCTGTGACCGTGACGGCGTCGATCATGACCGAAGACAGGCCGGGGAGCCACGCTTGAAAATTCTCTGCGTACATCCAAACATCGAACTTTATGGTTCGGACAGGAGCTTCCTCCAGGTCCTCGAGGCCGTAAGGGCCGCTGATCCCGACGGATCTGTCGATGTACGTCTCGTGGGCGAGGGGCCGATCACACCGCATGTCGAGCGCGCCTCGACCCGCATTCTCTACGGACCCATGTGGGTCCTGCGAAAGGCGGACCTGAAACGGATCGTCCTGACGGCGGCCATCAGCTTCCCCCTTGCGGTGCTGCGTGCCTGCAAGGTGATCCGCGAATCGGGATGCGATCTGCTCTATATCAGCACGCTCGTGCCGTTCGACTATCTGGTCGCTGCCCGGTTTTTCAAAGGGCCGACGATCTGCCACGTGCATGAGATACCGACAGGCAAGGCGATGGCCATCTTCTCGCGTGTTCTCGCCTTCAGCCGCAGCCGGGTTATCTTCAATTCCAAAGCCACGAGCGACGCCTTCGCCGTCCCGGCAAAGACATGGCAGTCGGTGATCTATAACGGGGTCGCGGCACCGGCGGTTCAGTCCGATGTCCAGGCTTCCGGGCCGCTCAAGGTTCTTCTGATCGGCCGATTCAACGCGTGGAAGGGCCAGCAGGTTCTGGTCAAGGCGATGGCGGCCCTAGCACCGGATATTCGCGATCGCGTCGAGATTCGCCTGGTTGGTGGTGTTTATGGGGGGCAGGATCACTTCGTTGACGACGTCAGGGCGCTGATTACGGCGTCCGGCCTGGAGCGCTCGGTCACCATCCACCCGTTCGTCGATGACCCGTCCGAGCATTTCCTCTGGAGCGATGTCGTGGCCGTTCCCTCAACGCTTCCCGAGCCCTTCGGCCGCGTCGCAATCGAGGGGATGAGCTACCATCGCCCCGTCATCGCCGCCGATCACGGCGGCCTTTCGGAAATCGTCGAGCATGGCGAAACCGGGTTCCTGGTGGCGCCAGGAAGCGAGGACGCGTTGGCCGAGGCACTGACCGCGCTTGTCGTCGACAGGGTGCGTTGCAAGGCGATGGGGGGTCGTGGTTTCTCGCGGTTCGAGGCGCTTTTCTCCGAGGAAGCCTATGGCCGGAACATGGTGGAGGCCTTCGGACTGGACACACCAAGAAGCGGATCGCGGACATGAGTATCGACAATCTCTTCATCGGATTGATTACCTTTCGGCGCCCGAAAGGCCTTCGCCGGGCGCTGGAAGGCATCGCCGCGCTGACCTTCGAAACCACCCCGCCGCCGATAACAGTGATCGTCGTCGATAACGATCGGGAGGGCCCTATGGCCGGGCTGATCGAGGAGATGCGGCCGTCGTTTCCTTTTCCCATCACTTACGCCGTCCACCCGGAATCGGGCATTCCCTTTGCTCGCAATCGTGTGGTTGCGGAGACGAAGGGCGCGGATGGGGTCATTCTCTTCATCGATGATGACGAATATCCAGAGCCCGAATGGGCGGACCAACTGCTGGCGACATACCGTGCCACCGGTGCTGAGGCGATCCTCGGACCTGTTATCTCGGAGTTCGAAACGACCCCGCCGCAATGGGTCTCCGAAGGCGGCTTCTTCGTTGCGCAGGATTTTGCCGATGGCGGTGTGGTCCCCTTCGGGAACACGGCCAATATCCTGATCGACCTCAAAGTTTTCAAGGCCTTCGGCCTGCAGTTCGATCCGCGCATGCGGTACACGGGCGGAACGGATACGCTGCTCGGCATGATGATACACAAGAAGGGCGGTCGGATGCTCTGGGCAAGCAACGCCCGGGTTCGCGAGATCGTCCCGGATTCCCGCGTGTCGTCGAAGTGGCTGATCTCGCGCAAGTTCCGCGAGGGCAACACCTATGTGCTCTCCGAGAAGCTGTCGGGATGCTCGACCAAGCGGCAGGTCTCCCTGTTCCTGTCGGGTCTAGCACGTGTTGGCGGAGGCGCTGTCCTGTCCGTGGCGGCGCTGCCGTTCGGCACAGCAACGAGGGTCAAGGCCTTCTCGCGCGCCGCACGCGGCCTCGGCATGCTGAACGCCTTCGCCGGCCGCCGGTACAACGAATACAAGACGATCCACGGATCGTAAGGGCCTCGCGCCAAAAGGAAACAGACAGTGGATGCCTTTTTGCACCGCATCTTCGCAGGCCTTCTGCGGCTGGTCGGCAAGACCTATGCGATGTCGCCCGAGCTTCCCGCCGGCTTCCTGGTTCACACGCTCGTGCGCCGGCTGGCCTGGCTCTTGCGGGCGCTCCTCCGAGGGCGGTACAAGGTCTTCATCGGGCCGGGCGTGAAGATGAGCGGCGGTCGCCGCATCAAGATCGGCCGGTTCTCCACCATCGGTGCCCATTGTCAACTCGATGGCTACGGGCGGGAGGGGCTCATCCTTGGCGAGCGCGTCAATATCGGCGATTATACGATTATCGGAATCACCAACCACCCGAGCCAACTGGGCAAGGGCTTGAAAATCGGCTCTGACAGCGGCGTCGGGCAGTATTCCTATTTCGGCGCGCTCGGCGGCATCGAGATCGGCAGCAACGTGATCATGGGCCAATATGTCTCGTTCCATGCCGCGAGCCATGTTTTCGACCGCACGGATATTCCGATCCGCATGCAGGCCTCGACCGATCTCGGCATCCGCATCGATGACGATGTCTGGGTCGGATCGAAAGTGACGTTTCTGGATGGCGCCCATGTCGGCGCGCACAGCGTGGTCGCTGCTGGCGCCGTGGTGCGCGGCACCTTTCCGCCCTATTCGGTTATCGGCGGCGTGCCGGCAAAGCTGTTGAAGAGCCGCCTGAACGAAGCGTCGCTGAACGAGACGCCCTCGACCTGACATCGATCGCGCCGCGCCGCGTCTCCATCAGGACTCTCGAAGCGCACCGGCGATCGCGTCCCAGAGCGGCTTCTTCGCAAGGTTCTCATCGAGCGGCAGCGGGCGGAGTTTCTGACCCTTGGGCGGCTGTTGCTCGGGATCTTCCGGAACCCAGAAATACCGGTCGCTGAGACCCCAGCTGAGAACGCCGACAAGTGCTTTACAGTCTAGTGCGACATCCAGAAACCGGCGCCCGAGCGCCGCCACTTCGACATCGCGTATGGCGGGGTCGGCCGGGCCCTTCCGGTCGGTAATGTCGAATTCGGTGATCGTGATCTTCAACCCCATCCCGGCGATCTCGGCAAGGAACCCGGCAAAGACATCTTCGTCGAACGCCTTGTCGAAGGCGATGAGATGTCCCTGGATGCCGACCATGTCGATGGGAACGTTGCGGGCCAGGAGACCTTCGAGCAGAAGCAGCATGGCCCTGCGGCGAGCGCCGTACCAGCTTCCCGACATCTCAACGCCATAATCATTGTAGGCGAGAACGGCATCGGGCGCGATGGCGCGGGCATGGTGGAAGGCGTCATCGATATAGCTGTCGCCGAAAGCCTTGAACCAGGGTGAGCCGATTCTGCGGCCGAGAAAATCACCCTCCTCGGGCGCAACGGCCTCGTTCACGACGTCCCAGACGGGAACGCGGTTTCCATAGCGTCGCATCGCCGTGTCGATATAGTCGAACATATGCGTCTTCATGGAGGGCGCTTCCGTAAGAGCCGCCTCAAGCCATGCAGGGTTGGCCAGATGCCAGACCAGCGTATGTCCGCGCATCAGCATGTTGTGCTCCTGCGCAAAGCGTGACAGCCGGTCGGCACCGCTGAAGTCGAAGCGGCCGGGCGACGGTTCGGTGATAACGCGTTTCAGCTCGTATTCCGGAACGATGGCGCTGCAATCCGCGACGACCGCTGCGGTGAAGGCAGGGTCTTCGGTGATCTGTCCGCTCTTCATGGCACAGCCGTAGAAGAGCCCGCGGTGAGCGGCGAGGTTGCGCAGGCTGTCCTGGCTTTCGGTCGTAGAGAAGGGCGCGATACTGTTCGCCAGAGCGGCGCCCACAGGCGAAACGCCCGTGAACCTCTCTGCAACGCCCGCCCCGATGCTGAGGCTCGCGCCAGCGAGAAACTGCCGTCTGAGAAATCCGGTCACGAGGGTATCCTTCGTCTGCGCGCCACCAGCCGATCGGCCAGCCGCCGGTAGCCGTCGCCATTCAAGAGCAGTTGTAGGGCGACACGCAGGGCAAGCTTTGGAGGATAGGCGCCGCTGAGAAGCGCCTTTCCGTAGAGCCCCCAGGCCTTGCGCGGTTCCGTCCGGATCAGCGTCTTGGCCACATGCCAACCGCGATAGCCGGCATAGGCCTTGTGTGGGATCTGTCCGCGCAGATCGTCGAGCCAGGTAAAGCGCGCTTGGCTCGCCGCGGATGATGAGGACAAGCGATCGGTCCCCCGCTCGTCCGACCAGATGGCGCCCGGCGTCGGGGCCATGATGAACCTGCATCCTGCCAGCGAAAGCCGGATGGCGATGTCGGTGTCGTCTCCGAAGCCGACATCCGGCCGATAGGGCACGGCAAGAGCCCAGGATCGGGGAACGACCAGCGTGCTGGTCTGCACGAAGCCGCTCCGGCAGACGAGATAGTCGGCCATCGTCTCGTCGTCCCGGATGCCACGAGACGGCTTCACGAAAGTCCGGTTATCCCCGCGATCGGCGATAACCTGCGCATAAGCTGCCGTGTCCCCTCGTCCGGTGAGCAACTCGCCCATGGTGGCGAGGTGGTGTGGAAGGAAACGATCGTCAGAATCGAGGAAGGCGACGAGTGCACCACGGGCCTCTTGTACGCCAAGATTGCGCGCGACCGATGCACCCTGGTTTTCCTGCCGGACGAGACGGATGCGGGCATCGCCTATGGTGGCGATGGCGGCACGTGGATCGTCTCCGGATCCGTCATCGACCACGATCACCTCGAAGTCCTGAAACGACTGCATCAGCACCGATTGCAGGGTCGCGCCGATAAGGTGCGCCCTGTTGAAGAGAGGGATGACGACGCTGACCTGCGGATCCGTGCTCGCGGACATCAACCTAGGTGCCCAGAACGATGCGGGGGCCGGTGCCGGGCTCTCGCTTGCGGTGGAGGAACGCGACCTGGATGGCGATGAGCATGATGACCCAGACCTGTCGGTCGCGGTTCATGATGTGCGTTTCCAGGAGATTGTAGATGACCGCGAAGAGCCAGATGCCGAAGTAGAGCCCATTGATCTTCCGCCAGACGGGGTCGGCCATGACGAAGGAATAGAACGGCACGATGACGAACATGATAACCGTCAGCACGAGCCCGGGGACACCGGTGGTTACCAGCATTTCGAGGTAACCGTTGTGCGAATGCGCAATACCGAAGAGCCAGGGCATGTCGCCACCGATACGCAGGATGGGCGAATCCTGTCCGATCAGCCAGAATGAGCCGAAGCCGGCGCCGGTCATCGGATACTCCTCGACATAGCGCAGCACGATGTCCCAGATGGCTACGCGGCCGGTGAACGAGGTCGGATCGTCGAAAATCTGCGCAAGCAGCGGCGTGAAGACCATGGCGAACACGGCAAGCCCTGCGAGGAACAGGAAAATGCTCGCAAACATGAGAAACTTCTGCCGCTCGGTGCGGAAGGCGTGGTTGTACATGATGCCGGCAAACAGGCAGGGCACGACGATGCCGAGCGAGGTCTTACCGCGCGTTCCCAGGAGAAAAATGATGGAGAGGACCAGAAGCGCGGTTGATTTCCAGCTGCGTGTGAGAAAGGCGTGATAGCCGAACACGATGGCTGAAAGCGCCGTTACCGCCGAGGCGATGTTCTTGTGCGGCATGAGCCCGTGCCATGCCCCGACCAGCGCCGTGTCCAGTTCCCGCTCGGAATGAATGGCATAGCCGGGTAGGAGAACGACCGAGAGCATGTTGGCGACGACGAAGAAGGCGAGGATCCGGTAGAGCAACTGCGTGACCCGGAGCGGCCCCAGCGCCGAGACGATGGTGATGGTCGCAAAGATGATGATGGTCGCAAGAATGGCGCGCCGCAGCGAAATATCCGGAATGATGGCCCAGGAAACGCTGCAGAAGCACCAGAAGACGACGACGAAGACGGAGGTGGGAAAAGGCGAGACGACATTGCGCAGCCCGTGGCGTGCCGCGATCAGGAAGAGCATGATGGCGATGCCGATATAGAAGATCTGCCGGCTGGAGTCGCCTTCGCCGCTATCGAGCACGAGGGTGGTCATGTCGCTGACGCCGGTATTGACCGCAATCAGCGTTCCGTCGGTGAAGACGTAGGCGAGAAAGGCGCACAGCATGAATTCGAGGAAGCGGCGAAGCCAGAGCGGCTCCTTGGACCGCACCGCGCCCGCAAGTGCCAATGTCGTATAGGCCGGGACGTTACTGATACTCATGGACCCTGCCTCCGTAAAAACCATAGAACTTGCCGGCCGCACGCGCGGCCGAGAACAATCCGTCTGCGCGGCGCTTGCCGCTTAGCGCCCGCAACGGCAGAAGCGACAGGCTGGCGACGAGACCGAGAACGGCCTTGCCTACCGTGCGTACGCGATGAAGACGGCCGGTGCCGTGGCGCAACTGGATGCGGGCGTCCGTCGAACCGATGCGCAACCCGCGCCGAAGAAGCCATCGCGCCTGCGTGCGCTCCCGGGGCACGCTCTCGAAGATCAGGGCGCCCGGCGCCCAGGCGAAACGCTTGCCCTGCGCCTTCAGCCGGGTGAAGAGCTCGACATCCTCGCCACCGGTGATATTGAAGGCGAGATCGAACCAGGGCGGTCCGGCTGTCTCGATGCAGTCGCGCGTGAGAAGCACGTTGTTGCTCGCCCAGATGATCGGGCATGGCCCCTCGGGCCGGGCTTCCGGTTGAAACAGGCGCGCTCGACGCACCCAACTACCGTCGGCGCCTTCGAAAATGGAGGCGACGGGCGCGCCGACGATATCCGCTCCGGTCGCCTTCTGGACGCGCAGGAGTTCGCCGAGCCAGGGTGCGTCCGGCCACTCGTCGTCATCGATCATCGCGATATGCGTGAAGGTGTGATGCGAAAGTGCATGCGTAAACAGCGTATTGCGGACGTTCGCCAATCCCTTGGCTGAAACCGTGATTGCTTCCAGGGGGAAGCGATAGGAGTGGGCTGCCAGCGCCGCAACGACCTCTTCGCCCTGCCGTCTCTCGGGATCGTTGTCGGCCACCAGCACCGTGACAGGCACGGCGATGTCCAGCTGGTCGATCCTCGACAGCAGGCGCTCGAGTTCGACGGGACGCCTGTAGGTCGGTATGGCAACGAGAACCGCTGTGCTCATGCGTTTCTACCAAATGTCACGCAAACGTCTTCCATATCCGGCGCAAATTCCGTCGACAAACTAAATTTCATCTGTATCTAATTGAGTGACACGATACACCGAGGGAGGCAAGCGACAAACAAGCGCTGCCGTGACTTCCTCTGCACTGGAGACGGCTTATGCTTTTGGATCAGGACGTTTCGAAGGGAACGTTGCGACGTCCGGAGCAGGGCATCGCCCGGTACGAACCGGGCGCCTACCGCGCGGATATCGACGGACTGCGAGCCGTCGCGGTTCTCATCGTTCTGCTGTTCCACACGGGGATCAGTCCACTACGCGGCGGTTTCATTGGGGTCGACGTCTTTTTCGTCATTTCGGGCTACCTGATCACCAAAGCCGTCTGGCATGAGCTGCAGCAGGGAACGTTCTCGCTCTTAACCTTCTATGAGCGCCGCACGCGCCGGATCTTCCCGGCCTTGGTCGTCACCGTCGCGGTCACTCTTGTCTGCGCGCCGCTGGTCCTTTTTGCGAGCGAGCGCACGACGACGGTCTGGACGGGGCTGGCTGCCCTGACCTCCGTATCAAACATTTATCTCGCCGTGGAGACGCTCGGGAAATCCGGCTATTTTGCCGCCGATGTCTACAGCCAGCCACTCGTCCACACGTGGTCGCTTGGCGTCGAGGAACAGTTTTACCTCGTTTTTCCGTTCATCCTTCTGGCCGTGTCGGGCTTGGGGCGTTGGCGTGCTGGCGCCGTGGTCGCGGCGACTGCCTTCGCGAGTTTTCTTTTCGGTATCTGGCTGACGGGTGCCAACCGCGATCTTGCCTACTATGTTCCCGTGTCTCGCGCCTGGGAGTTGATCACGGGCGGACTGCTCGTCTTCTTGCCGCTGCCCCGCTTGCCGGCGCGCATCCGCGATGGCCTGTCACTCCTCGCCCTCGCGTTGATTCTCGGCAGCGCTTATCGGTTCCATGGCGGCATGTTCTTCCCCGGCGTCTTTGCGATCGCGCCCGTTGCCGGCGCCGCTCTCCTGATCGCGATCGGCAGCACCGGCGGCTCCCACGTCACGCGGTTTCTGGCGCTGCCGCCCTTCGTCGGCATCGGAAAGATTTCGTACTCGCTCTATTTGTGGCACTGGCCGATCTTCGTCGGTGTCGCACTGACGACCGCGCGGGCGCCGACGATACCGGAGGCCATCGGCCTTCTCCTTGCAAGCGTGGTCGCCGCCTATCTCTCCTGGCGCTTCGTGGAACAGCCCTTCCGGCAACGCCGGATCGGACGAACGGCAGGCTCGCTGTGGCGGCAGGCCGGTGCTGCCTGGTGCCTCTGCTGCCTTCTCGGCCTCGGGATCTGGCATTTCGCGGCCGCGTCGCCGCAGACGGAAAGCGATCGCCTCGCCACCTATCTCACCTACGACGACCGGGACGTCTACAGGCGTGGAACCTGCTTCCTCATTGGCTACCAGCAGACTGTGGCGGATTTTGCCGCTGCCGACTGCCTGTCTCCTTCCAAGGTCGAGCCGAATGTCCTGATCATGGGCGACAGTCACGCTGCCCATCTCCGCAGTGGCTTCGAGGCAGCCTTGCCGCAGGCGCATGTGATGCTGGCGGCATCCAGCGGATGCAAGCCGCTGATCGGGGTGGGGGGCGATCCGGAATGCGTCGGCCTGATGCAGATGATATTCGAGCGCTTTCTGCCCAAGAACAAGCCTGACGTGCTGATCCTCTCGGCACGCTGGGCCGACTACGACCTGCCACTGGTGGCCGAAACGCTCCGGCAGGTAAAGGACAAGGCGGGCGCCGTTGTCGTCTCCGGCCCGATTGTGGAGTACCAGCGGCCCCTAGCGCGTCTCCTCGCCCAGATCGCGGGCGGCCGTAGCGGTGTTCTTCTGGTCGACAGCCGCACGACCGAACAGCTGCAGCGGGATCGTGACCTTCAGACCTTGGTCGAGGCCGCCGGCGCCATCTACGTTTCGCCCTACCGGCTCCTCTGCCCGAATCCGGATACGGCCTGCAGGACGATGGTCGGCGACGTCCCTCTGCAGTGGGACTATGGGCATCTGACGGCGGAAGGCTCGAAGGTCCTCGCCGACGCCATCATCGGCACCGGCGCTATCCCCGGAGCGCGGACGTGGCAGGTGAAGGCACCGTGACGTGCCGGTCACGGGGAAAATCCGGGTGGAAAATCCGTCTGTTTTCGAGAAAGCATGCGAAATTTTCAAGCTATATCAAGGTGACCCTCGCGCGGGCCGCTATCGACTTCTCCCCGTGCTGTGGCTGAGGCCGATAGTGTCGGCTGCTGGGGGCCACGGCGATAGTGGAAGCTTGGCACGGATGCGGGCGACCGGGACACTGCAACAGGAGTGGGCCGGACGGAACGCGGAGGACAGGACAGTGGAAAAGGGAAACGGCGGCATGTGGACCATCGACAGACGACAGTTTCTCGCAGCTGCCGGCCTTGCGGCAGTGGCCGGCGCGGTCGGACCCCGTGCGGCATGGGGTTCGCCCGCCATCCCCCTTTCGAACATCGCCAACCGGGGACAGGTGCCGAACGCTATGGGCGGCGCCAAAGGCGCGAAGACCCGCATGAAGATCGCGACCCGGTTCATCGTTGGCGCTGGCGGCGCCCTATCGATCGCACCGGTCTTTTCCAATTTCAGTCTCGTCAACGCAGCGGAGCGCGAGATCGACGGCGAAGTGGCCTATACGCTCGTTAAGGTCTCGGCATCCGTGGCAGGGCGAACGGTGCCGTTCTTCTTCGACGGGCAAAGGTCCCGGGTGGTCGAGCCGGGCGCCGTTGAGGTGCTGCCGGAAGCGGTGCCGGCCGACGCGTTCGGTCTTAAAATGTTTGTGCCCGGAACGGTCGTGCATATCCGTATGCTGGTCGATCTCGAGGCCGAAGGTCTCATTGCCGTGCAGGGCAATGCCGCCTATCTCCCCGGTGAAAGCCAGCTGCTGTTTGATCCACGGCAGGGCGGCGATGATATCGATGGAACCGGCTGGCAGATTCCGGAAGGCGCCGATCTCTGGGTACCGGCGCCGTGCCCGGTCATGCTGGTCGGTACACCGGCGCAGGCCGTCACCTCCGTCGCCGGCATCGGCGACAGCATCCTCGATGGGGCGGTGGACATGGCCGGCGATGGCCAGACGGGCGGCGGCTGGGGGCGGCGGGCCGCTTTCGCTGCCGGGCTGCCCTATCTCTCGGTGACGCGCACCGGCGACAAGGCGCAGTTCGTGAGCGGCAGGTCTCGAAAATCGCTGGTCCTCGTCCGGCGGGCGGGCGCCACGGCCGCTATCGTGGCGCTAGGTACCAATGACATTCGTGACGGTCGCACGGCCGATCAGCTGTCGAGCGACCTGAAGACGATCTGGAGCGCCTTGCGCGAAGCGGGCGTCCGCCACATCGCACAGGCGACCATCCTCTCCGAAACGATTTCTCCGGACGCCAACACCACCATCGAGGGCCAGGAAAGCCAGCTCGGCTTCGGCGCAGCCAGTGTCGTCTCGGCGGTCAACGACGCCATCGGGGCCGCTGCCGGAGCGCGTGCCCCCGGCGAAGATGCAGGGCACGAAGGTCCGGATGATATCCTCGATATCGTCGGAGCCGTGCAGACGGACCATAGATGGCATGTGCCCCTTTTCGAAACCGTGCTTTCTGCCCCGGTTCCGGCCTGGGGCGGCGCGCTCGTGCTGCGCGATGCGCCTCTGCCGGGCGATCATCTCGTTTTCCTGCCGGTCGCGCCTGACGGAGCAAGCGAGGGCGCGGAGCTCAACTGGCCGCATGTGACGACGGTCTCGGCAACACATCCCGTCACCGCGGTCCTGAACGGCGGACCCGGCGCTGCCCATGACGCCGGCACGCCGGTTCGCGCAACGCTTTCGGCAGATGGCATCCACCCGCAGGCGGCAGGGCACGTTGCGATGGCCGCGGCCGCATCGGCTGCTTTCCAGCGCATGGCGGCAGATGCGGTGGTATCGTCCGGCCGGCGCGGCATCGAGATCGATTTCGTCAACGATATCGCGCGCATCCACGGCGCTCTCGCGGCGCTCGCGAGCCTTCTTTCCTGCCAACGGAAAACGCCGGGCTTTGCAGAGGGCAGTACCGGCTGGCAGGCCGTTGCCGCCCATCACCCGAGGCGTGCCGACGGTGGTGGGCTGCTGGTCGAGCCTGCCGCACGTAACCTGATCCGCAATAGCGGCATAACCGATATCTCGGAGGCCAGCGGAGGTCTGCCCCGGCATTGGAGCACCCTTGGCGGCGATGGGCTGACGCTGTCCGTCCTGCGCACCGGCACGGAAGCCGGCATTTCCTTCCTCGACCTTGCATGGGACGGCGTGCCCGAGACGGATGCCGTGACGCTGTTTTTCGAGGAGGAAGGCGAGATCGCGGTGACGCCGGATGCCGCGGAGGATGGCTGGACGCTCTCCTGTTTCCTTGCGCGAATCGGCGGCGGAAATGCACCGCGGCCGATGCTGGGACTGACCGAGCTGGCGTCGTCCGGCGAACCGCTTGCGCGTCATTCGACCGAGGTTGCGGCGGGACGCAGTCTCTTGCGACAGTCCTGCACGGCAGTCGTGTCCGCATCAGGCACGACAAATCTGCGCCCGTATCTCTTCATTCCCTGCTTAGTCGGTCAAGCGAACCGCTTCGCCTTCCGGATCGGCTTGCCGCAGCTTGAAAAAGGGTCTGCGCCGTCTTCCATCATACCCACGACCGGACAGGCAGCTGTGCGGGAGGCGGATGAGGTCGTCATCGCGCTTCCCCCAAGGCTCCACAACATTACCCTGACCTACGAAGATGCGAGCACGCAGGAGGTCTTCGGCATTCGCGGACCCTACACGCTGCCGCCCGATGCCGGGAACCGGCGGATCGCCCGCCTCTCGGCGCGACCGGGCTAGAGTCGGGCCGCCAAATCCGGTTTCGGCGTACGGGTCCACCTCACGTCATTGCAGATTTTTACGACGGAGAAGCGAACCCGCTTCCCCGGCAGATACTCTTGACGCTTCTTCATTCACCGTCCGGCCGCCATTCCGTCGAGGTCGGCGCATCTGGACACATAAAGGAGACAGATCATGCATCAGATTTCCCTTGGCCTAAGCCTCGACCGTGGCGGTGCATCCGCTTTCGCAGGGATGATGGCCCTGACGGCGAAGAACGGAACCGTCCTTACGGATTCAGCCGGCGACACGCTGACGGGCCGAGCCGCCTGGGCATCCGCCGCAGGCATCGTCCTCACCACAACAGCCCAAATCGGCCTTACCGGCACGGAGGTCTGATGACCTACTTCGCAACCTATCTCGGAACGGTCTCCTCGACCGAGAAGACGGAGGTGGAGGCTGCGCTCCGCCTTAGCGTCTTCGGCGACACGCCTTTCACGCTCAAGCCCCCCGGAAATGGCCGCGGCGGCATCATGGACGCCAAGTACGACGACACCACAGGTTATATTTTCCATCTGCGCGCCGGTCCCAATTCCGGCGGTCTGGCAGGGGCGATCGGCATCGGCACGGATGAGGGCTTGGGCGGCGGCCTGCTCATCAGCCACAAGAATGCGAGCTGGGGCCTGAACATCGTCAACAATCCCGGTGCCGGCCTCGGCGCCTACATCACCGGGTATACTGCCAATCCCGCGCTGCAGATGGACCTCTATGCCGGTGCCGGCGGCATCAAGCTGCAACCGAAGACCGGCGCCGGCTTCAAGGACGGGGTGACGAACGCCGGTTCCACCACCTTTACCTCGGCTAGTGCCACGTTCACAGCGGGCGATGTCGGGCAAACGATCGCGCAGCTGACATCTGTCGGGGCATCGAGCCCCATCGGCAGCATTCCCGCCAGCACCACCATCAGCGCCGTCGTGGACAGCCAGACGGTCACGCTCTCGCAGGCCGCCTCCGCATCCGGCACCGGTATCCGCTTCCGCGTCGGCGGTCGCCCCGTGCCGGCGAACCAGCCGGTGCTGAGCCTCTTCGATGCCGACGGCACGACCTTGCGCGGCGCGATCCTGTATGGGTTTTTTGACTGGCGCACGCCGATGAAGGTCACGAGCAACGCGACGAGCACGGCGGCGCTGACGGCGAAGGGCGCGTCCGGCCAGACAGCCGATATTCTAAGTATTCTGAACAACGCCGACGTGCAACTCTTTCGTGTGCAGTCGAGCGGGCGGGTTATGGCGCCTTATTCCAGCTTATTCTCCAACGCCGGCAAGACCGACCTGCCGGCCATGCAGCTTGCAGGCTATGCTGCGACGCTGCCTGTGGCGCAGTTCAGCCAGGAGACCTCATCCGGTACCGGCGATTTCATCCAGATGCTGAATTTCGCGGACCAGGTCGTCAGCCGCGTCAACTACGGAGGTTACGTCATGACCCGGAAGACATCAGCACCCGCCCCGAGCGATGTGGTCAACGCTGAACTGACCTTCTGGTACGACGAGGCCAATGCGAAGTTCAAGATTACCGCCAAGAACGCCGCCGGCGTTCTGGTTTCCGGCGAAGTTGCGCTGGCGTGAAGGAGACGATGATGCAGGGACAGGGGTTGATGATCGTGATCGACGTGCTCGGAATCGAACTGGATGCGCTGAAGCGCGAGGTTCTCCGGCTGCGCAGCGAGGTGGAGCGGCTGAGGGCGGAGAAAGGGATCGCCTGTGAGAGTGATGACGAGACGGCAGTGACCCGTCGTTAACGCCGGGAGCCCTGCAGGAAACAAAGACGCCACAGGCCGCGCATTTCGCATGCGCGGCCTTTGTGTGTGCCGTTATGACGCTTGGCGTTCGCTTACATGATCGAGCCATCGGCTGGCAGCGAGTACACCTTGATGTAATCGATATTGAACTGCGATCCGTCCGCGAAATCCTTGTCCGACGGGGTGCCGGCCCAGCCGCCGACGGACTGGTTGACGAGAAGATACATATCGGAATGCATGTCGTCCGGGGTCTTCGTCGAGGCAACCTTGGTCCCGTCGAAGGTCCAGGTCAGCGTGTCCTTCGTCCACAGGAGGCCATAGGTGTGAAAACCTTCAGTGCTCTGGGTATGAACCTGGGTGGAGACCTTCGTGTGGCTGCCCGTTTCCTGGGTATGCGCGGTGGCAAAATAGCTGTTCGTGCCGCCGATCGCCTCGAAGACGTCGAGTTCAGGCGGCCAGCTGCCATCCTTCGGCAGCAGCCAGAAGGCAGGCCATGCGCCTACATCGTCCGGTAGGTCGGCGCGGATCTCGAAGTAGCCGTATGTCTGAGCGAAGCTCGAATGCGTGGTCAGCACGCCGGAGGTATAGTCGTAGCCGATGGTCTTCAGCAGATCCGGCGGCGTTTCCGCAGCCGTGATCGTTAGCACGCCGTCCTTGATCGAGAACGGGTTGACGCTCGAGGTCGGGGCGTAGGAGGGGTTGATATACCACTGCTGTTCGCCGTCACCGAGAGATGAGCCCTTTTCGCTGGCATACCAGAACTTCGTGTCCCATGTGCCGCCGTCCTTGCCGGTGTTGAGGCTAAGCTTGTTGAACTCATCACTGAAGGTCAGCTTCATCCCGGCCTTGGAGATGTTCAGGTCGAACTGGTCGGCCTTCAGGCTACCGACCTTGGTATTGGAAAGCGTCACCGATGCGCTGTCGGTGATCTTGATGACGGTGTCGCTGCCGACCTGCTTGGCGTTCTTCAGGACGTCTGCGAAGGAAGTGAAGGTGTAGTAGGCGATGCGGACGGTATCAGTGGCGCCGAGGTCCGTGATCGTGTCGTGACCGCCGCCGCCGGTGACGATGAACGTGTCGTCGCCGGCGCCGCCCGTCAGCACGTCATTGCCGAGGGCGCCCCAGAGCGTCTGGCTGCCGCTGCCGCCGGTGATGATGTTGTCGAGGCTGTTGCCGAACGCGAAGGTGTCGTTGCCGTTGACGATCAGGTTTTCGAGGTTCGGATTGGTCAGCTGGTAGCTGAAGTATGTGCTGACCGTGTCCGTTCCCTGTCCGGCGGCTTCGTAGATCAGGTTGTCGGCGGATGCGAGATAGTAGATGTCATCGCCGGCGCCGCCCATCAGGGTGACCTTCAGGCCGGCCTTCCCCCAGATCGAGTCGTCTTTCGCCGTACCCGAGAACCATCCGCCGCTCTTGTTTACGAACGTATTGGCCTCCGTCGCGGCAGCCCACGCATTGGAGTCGTTGCTGTAATACAAAGTCTTGCCAGCAGCATTCTTGATCGATTTTGCCATTGTCATCTCCAAAATCCGAGGAAGAAGGCCTGCGCGGCAGTCGATTGCCAGCAGGTGATGCAGCAAAACCTAATTGTCCCAAATGAAGATAAGCCGTTTCCGATCATTCAAGTTTTACGCATCCGCGGATTTGGCGGCGCGGGTGTGAAGTCGCTGGCGATCTTGGTTATGGAAAGCTGAACCCGGATAGACGGCGTCAGCGGCGACCGCGGGACAGCGCGCTGCGGACGAGGCGGGCGGCGGGGCGCTCGAAGAGATGGAGAGACAGGAAGGACGCGACCGTCGAGACGGTGAGGACGACGATGCCGGCCGCAAGGCCGTGACCGAGCAGTTTGACGACGAGCGCGATGACCAGCCCGTGCAGGAGGTAGAAGGAATAGGACGCGTCGCCGAGAAGGGCGAGCGGACGGGCGGCTCGGGGCCAGACGCCGGCTTCCTCCAGGCCGAGGCAGCCGAGCACGAGGAGGGCGGCGCCCCCGCCCCAGACGACGAACCGCCAGCCCTCGTTATCGGGCGTCACCTGCGATGCGGCGGCGATGGTGAACCAGAGTACGCCCACGACCGTGATCGCAAGTGCTACGACCCGGCTGCGCGGTCGCGGAAGGATGGCGATCAGCATGCCGAAGAGAAACTCCGCCAGCAGCGGGGAGGTCCAGATGATCGGCGCGGCCTGCTGCGGGTCGAGCAATAGACCGACGACGATGAGCAGAAGAATGGCGCCGATGGCGGCCGGAACCGGCCGTGCCGTCAACAGGCAGAGCATGAACACCGCATAGAAGAAGATTTCGAGGTTGAGCGTCCATCCGACCTGCACCAGCGGCCAGATGATGCCGTCGACATCGCGGTAGGGAATGAAGAACAGCGACATCACGAGGCGAGGCATGTCGAAGGTGAAGTTGGAGAAGAAGCCGGGCTTCAGCGCCAGCGCGCACATGAACAGCGTCACCGCCCAGTAGAGCGGCACGATCCGCGCCACGCGGCGCACGGCGAAGGTCGAGGGCGTTTCCCGCGCACCGATGGTCGCCATGATGAAACCGGAGATGACGAAGAAGATATCGACGCCCGCAGCCCCGATCGCCACCTGCTGCGGAGAGAGGTGCACGAGCGCCACCATCAGCACCGCGACGGCACGCAGGCACTGGATGGACTGGTAGGAACCGATCTTGGACATGGCGATATCTCCACTGGCGAGGTCTTCAGGATACCCAGGCCGGGCGATGGACGGCAGCCAAGCCCGACCCGATCCCGGACGTCGATCAGACGCCCTTGATCACCCGGGCGGCGATCAGGCCCTCCTTGCCGTCCGGCATCCGCTCGATCGGCGCTCCCTCGCGCAGGCTGCGATAGATGTCGTGGTCGTAGCGGATGGGGAAGGCGCGCCAGGAGGCGATCGTGCCATGCCGCGCCAGCGTCTGGCGCAAAGCGTCTTCCCAGATCTCGATCGGCTCCGTCGGCCGCGCCTTGTGGTTCACCTCGACGATGATGAGGAACGAACCGCCGACCTTGAGCACGCGGAAGATCTCGTCGATCGCGGTGTCGAGGTGATCGACATGGTCGAGCGAATTGAAGGAGCAGACGACATCCCGCGATCCGCTGGCGAACGGGATTTTTTCGACCGGTGCGCAGACATAGTCCATCTTGTGCTTGTCGATGCCGAGCGTGCGGTACTGATCGACGAGTGGATCGAGACCCGTGCGCGTGCCCGCCATGTCGGCCCATTCGAGGCTGCCTGCAGGGCCGCAGCCGACATCGAGCAGTGTCTTGCCCTTGTACCAGCCCTTATCGAGCGAGAAGAACTCGGTATAAAAATATTCGTAGTGATCATTGTCGAGCTTGCGCTCTTCACCGTAGAGGCCCTTCCAGAAACGCATTTCCGAATATCCCTTGAACCACAGAAGGAGAGGCGCAGGGATGATCGGCCGGACGGCGCGAAAGATCGGCTTGGCGACGCGTTTGATGGTCGGATGCATGGAAACTCCGGGAAAGCAGGATCGAATTCCCATCAGGCTATCCTTATTTTGAAGAGTTTACATTAGACGTTTCGGTCATATCTTCAGACATCGTTAACCTCGCCCGCCGGAGCGCCCTCGGTGGACTCGATATGGCGGAACCTCTTCCCAAAGCGGCGCTCGCGTCTTACATCACCATTGGTGCCAACGACGCGTGGCCTTGCGTCCGCCGCGTCCGCTCATTCGAGCCACCCCTCCTGCTTTCTGGACCGTTTCCCATGCAATGGACCGATGAGGCGATTATTCTCGGCATTCGGCGACATGGGGAAACCTCCGTCGTTGCCGAAGTGATGACGCGCGCGCGGGGGCGCCATCTCGGCCTCGTGCGTGGCGGCCGGTCGCGAGCGCTCCAGCCCGTGCTGCAGCCGGGCAATGCGGTCGAGGTCACATGGCGGGCGCGGCTGGACGAGCATCTCGGCGAATTCCGCATGGAGCCGGTGGAACTGCGCGCCGCACGCCTGATGGAGACGGCGACGGCGGTCTACGGCGTCCAGGCCATGGCGGCGCTCCTGCGGTTGCTGCCCGAGCGCGATCCGCATCCGCATCTCTATACGTCGCTGTCCGTCATCCTCGACCATCTGCACGACCCGAAGGATGCCGGCGAACTCTTCGTGCGGTTCGAGATCGCGGTGCTTGAGGATCTCGGCTTCGGCCTCGATCTCGCGCGCTGCGCCGCCACGGGCGCAAGGGAGGATCTGGCTTTCATCTCTCCGAAATCCGGCCGCGCCGTCAGCCGCACGGCGGGTCTGCCCTATGCTGATCGCATGTTCGCGCTGCCGCCTTTCCTCGCGCTTGAGGGCAGGGCTGCCGACAGGCAAAGCCTTGAAGACGCGCTGCGCATGACGGGCTATTTCCTGCATCGGCATGTCTACGAGCCACGCGGTATCGAAATCTCCGCTGCAAGAAACGGCTTCGTCCAGGCGGCGATGAAGGCACTTGGCGCTGTCCGGACGATGCCTGATGCGTCCCCGACTGGGGAAAAGCCGATCGACATCCTGCTCCCGTGAGGAGAATCGCACGGTTTCTGTCTTGGTTTCCGCTGCAATGACGATAAGTTGCCGTCTTTCCTTATCGCCTCTGTCGGCCGCAGCCGCAGGGGTTTGCATGACGGGTGCCCATGACCGACCTTCTTGTCCTCGCTGCCTTCATCTTCTCGTTCCTGGCCTTTGCCCGCACCCGGCAGGCAAACGAGCGGTTCACGCGCGACATCGCCTTCCTCCAGTCGGAGATCGCCCGCCTTTCCGCGGCCCACCTTCCCGGGACGCTTGTGGCAGGCCCGGCGACGGATGTCGCGGTGGTGGAAACGCAAGCTCCCGAGGTGGAGGAGGGTGAGCGATCAGCGGCGGCCATCGACCCGGAGACGATCGAGGCTGAGCCCGCCTCCGTACCACCGGAGGAAACAGAGCCGCAGAAGCCGCGCGAATCCCTCGAAAGCTGGCTCGGTGCCCGTTGGGCCGTCTGGGTCGGCGGCATCGCGCTGGCGCTTGGCGGTATCTTTCTGGTCAAGGTGTCGATCGATGCCGGGCTGCTCAGCCCCGCCGTGCGGCTGGTGCTGGCGGCGCTGTTCGGCGCGGCACTCATGGTCGGTGGCGAGATGATCCGCCGGCGCGGTCCCGCAGATGGCGGACAGCGCTTCGCCAATGCCATGATTCCCGGCATCCTGACCGCGGCCGGTGCGGTGACGCTGCTCGGTGCGATCTTCGCGGCCCATGCGGTCTACGATTTCATCGGCCCGACCACGGCTTTCGTCCTCATGGGGCTGGTGTCGTTCCTCGTTCTCGGCCTGTCTCTGCGTCACGGACAGGCGCTGGCCGGCCTCGGCCTTGCCGCGTCGCTCGTCACGCCGCTTCTGATCGATGCCGAAGATCCCTCGCCATGGAGCCTGTTCGCCTTCCTGTCGCTCGTCTGGCTGGCCGCGATGGCGACGGCGCGGATCGGCCGCTGGCGGATCGTGCCGGCCTTCGCCAATATCGGCCTTGCCCTCTGGGGCACCGTCTACCTGATTGCGGAAGACCCTGCCGTCACCCTGCCGGTCTCCCTCTCGCTGCTCGTCCTGATCGCCGGCCACGCCTATGTCTGGCCGGCCGGTGCCGACGACGCGGAACCGGAGGCAATCGAGGACGAAGCGGAGACGCTTCCGGTTGCCGAAGACACGACGACGGGGGCAGGGGACGCCTCGGCAACACCGGTACCGGCACCGCGCCGCGCTGCGCACTGGCGCCGCCTGCTGCTGCCGCGTCATGCCCCCATCATCCTCACCGGCGCCTTTGCCGTGCTGATGACGGGGCTTTCGCTCATCGGCCCGCTGACGGAGACCGACGGCAATCCGACCTTCGAATTCCTGGCGGTCACCGCGGCTCTCGGCTTCCTTGGCGCATTGCGCGCGCGCGCTGTCACCGCAGCACTGACGGCCGGTCTCATGGCGATCCTCGGCGTCTCGACGCTGGCCACGCTTCCGTTTCTGCTGGAGCTCTCCAGCATCGGCGTCGTTGCCGAAAGGTCGTTCGCGACATCGCCGGTCGCTGCCTTGAGCCTCGCGGCCATCTTCATCGCGCTCTGCGCCTTCGCCCTGCATCGTCATCGCGACAGGTACCGGTTCGCCATCCTCTGGTCGGGTCTTGCCGCCGTCACCTCGGTCGCCTGCATCGGGCTCTCCTTCCTCATCTTGGGCACCTATTCGTTCGATCCTCTCCACGGCCTTGCCGCGGTGGCTGCCGCCATGGCCTTCCTCGCGCTTGCGGAGATTTTCGCCCGCCGCGATGCGTCCTTCCCGAGTGTCGCCCAGGGCCTGCTGCTGGCTGGTGCGCTCGGTCAGCTGGTCGTTGCCGCACATGCGTTGTCGGATGGATTGTGGACGGTGCTCGCCATGGCCGTCTTCGCGGTCGCCTTCATCGCAGCCACGCGGGTGCGCAACTGGGCGGCGCTGCCGTGGGTCGGAGCGCTCGGCTTCGTGTTCGTCCTCGCGCGCATCGGCTGGGAACCGACCATCGTCGGGCCGCTCGCGCTCGGCCGGACACCGGTGCTGAACGCGCTGCTGCCGGGCTATGGCATTCCCGCGCTCTTCGCCCTCTGGTCGGCCTATACGCTGCGGGACTGGCCGTCAGACCGTCTGCGGAACACGCTGCAGGCCATCGCCAGCCTGTTCGGCCTGCTGACGCTTGCCATTCTGGTGCGGCACGCCATGAACGGTGGGCAGCTGCAGGGCGGCGCGCCGTCACTGTCGGAACAGTCGATCTATACGCTGCTGGTCATCGGCGCCTCTGCCATCCTCATGCGCCTCGATCTCAGCCGCCCCGGCTCGTTCTTCCGCTATGGCAGCATCGGTCTCGGCGCGATCTCTCTGCTGATGATGCTTTCCGCCCACCTCGTCGGCCTCAATCCCTATTTCACCGGCGAACTTCTCGGGCCCTATCCGCTGTTCGACCTGCTGCTGATCGGCTACCTGCTGCCGGGCCTCGCCTACGCCGCGCTGGCACGCATGGCCATCGGCCGGCGTCCGCCCGCTTTCGTCGCGGCGCTTGCAACGGCTGCGGCCGTGCTGGTCTTCACCTGGGCTACCTTGTCGGTGCGCCGCGCCTGGCAAGGTCCGAGCATTGCCGACTGGAAGGGCTTCCTCGCCGGCGAGACTTACACCTATTCGGTCGTCTGGCTCGCTCTCGGGGTGCTCCTGCTCGTCGCCAGCCTTCGCTTCCATAGCCGCAGCATGCGCATCGTCTCCGGCGTGCTCGTCTTCGTCACGGTGCTCAAGGTCTTTCTGTTCGACATGGCCAATCTGGAAGGCCTGCTGCGCGCGCTGTCCTTCATGGGCCTCGGCATCGTGTTGATCGGCATCGGCCTGTTCTACCAGAAGGTTCTGACCGCGCGGCCGAAACCCGCCGCCGATGTCCTGCCCGGATCAGGCGCGTGACGCAGGCGGCATCGGCCTTGGCGGCCGCCTTCGCTCCGTTCGCGGATCTCGCGGAAGCGCTCCTTGCCGAGGGCACGACGGGAGACGACGGGTCGCACGATGCGGCCCACCTCGTCCGGGTCTGGCGCAATGTTTGCCGCCTTCAGGCGGAGGAGGGCGGCGACCTGCGCCGCCTCTGCGCCGCCGTGCTGCTGCATGACGGGGTAGCGGTCGAAAAGAACGCGCCGAACCGGGCGAGCGCTTCCCGGCTTGCGGCGGACAAGGCTCGGGGACTTCTCGCACGTCTCGGCTGGAACGCGGCGGATATCGATGCCGTCGCCCACGCCATCCTCACCCACAGCTTCTCGGCCGGCATTCCGCCGGAGACGATCGAGGCCAAGATCCTGCAGGATGCCGACAGGCTCGACGCGATCGGCATGATCGGCGCCGCACGCTGCTTCTATATCGCCGGCCGCCTCGGCAGCGGTCTCTACGATCCGCTCGACCCCCTGGCGCAGCGCCGGCCGCTGGATGACAAGGCCTTCGCGCTCGACCACTTCGAAGTGAAGCTCTTCAAGCTCGCCGCAAACTTCCAGACGGAGAGCGGACGACGTATGGCGGGCGAACGGCAGGATCGGCTGCGCACCGTCGTTGACATGCTGATGCAGGAGGTCGCCTGAATAAGAAGAGCGGCCGATCCGCTCGGCCGCGTCGGCGAGTGGTCCCGGCATTAACCTCGTAACCGAAAATTCACCATGGAAATTTGACTCTGCCCGGTTGCAATGGTGTTCTGCTCGCGTCTTTCACCTTCGAGACGTGACCGGAAACGGCCGCCAGCGGGATGTCCATGCGCGCCACCAGACACATTGCCAGCCTCGATGGCCTGAGGGGGATCGCCGCCTTCCTCGTGGTGATGTCGCATGTCGCCCTTCTTTATCCGCACCTGCCGGGCTGGTTCTCGCTGAACATCGGTGCCGAGGCGGTCGAGATCTTCTTCGCGCTCAGCGGTTTCCTCATGGCCAGCCTCTACGCAGCGCGGCCGCTCGACCGGGTGGCGGCAACCGATTATCTGGTGCACCGCTTCGCCCGCATCTACCCCGTCTATCTCGTGGCCGTGCTGTTCGTCGTGATTCTGTCGCTGGTGCCGGGCCTCGATTACATTCACCCGATCCACGGTCCGGTCGAGATCGTCAGGCATGTCATCCTTCTCGGCTCGTCCGGCGTCTTCTGGTCGGTGCCGCCGGAAATCCAGTTCTATTTCTTCTTCCTGCTGGTCTGGCTGTGCCTATCCAATCCCCGCAGGTACCGTTTTCTAGCGCTGTTCCTGGCAGCCTGCGTGGCTGTCGATGCCGTTTTCGACTTCCCCGGCCCGGGCATTATGCTGCCGTCGAAGATCCATTTCTTCATGGCAGGCGTCGCCGCCGGTCTTCTCTACGCGTCCGGACGTCTCCGCCCCAAAGGTTGGGTGGTCGGCGTCGCGACGCTGGGGCTTTTGGGTTTCGTCTTCCTGTCGAAGATCCTGTTGTGGCGCGACCAGCAGGATGGCTGGGGGCTTGTCATGGCGGTGACGGCGGGGGTGATCGTCTTCCTGACGGCGCAGGAGCAGTCCCTGTCGCGGGCGCTTCTCGCAAGTCCGCCCTTGCGGTTCCTTGGCAAGATCAGCTTTTCGCTGTACCTCTTTCATGTGCCGGTCATGTTCCTGTCGATGAAGACGCTCGGCCTCTTTCTCCCCGGTCCCGCTGCGGTCGTCCTCTCGGTCTGTCTCGCCGTCGTCTTCGCGACTTACTCGTACCACCTCATCGAGGACCCGGTACGCCGCAGGCTGGTGGAGCGTTGGAAGCGGCATCGGGCGCGGAGCGCCGTCGTCGCGCAGAGCGAACCGCGCGGAAGAATCGCATCGACGGCGTGACCCGTTGGCGGCTACAACGGAGCTTTCCCGTTGCCGCTGAAGGACTACCCGAATGCCCGTGAACCCCAAGGTCGTCGCACTCAATATCCACCCGCTGAAGAGCGGCCGGGCGATCCCCGTCGATCACGCCGAGGTTCGGCTGGATGGCTTTGCCGGCGACCGCCGCTTCATGCTTGTGGATCCCGAAGGTACGTTCATCACCCAGCGCGAGTGTCAACCTCTGGCGCAGATCTCTGCCGTGCCGCGAGACGGCGGGCTCGATCTGGAAATGGGCGGCGCCCATCTGTCCGTTCGGTTTACGGGCGACCGGCGCATGACGGTGCGTGTCTGGTCGAGCAGCGTCGATGCCGCCTGCGCGGACGACGCCGCAAACGAAACCCTGTCCGGCTGGCTCGGCCGCCCGGTCCGGTTGGTGCACATGGATGACAAGGCCGAACGCACGGTTGGCGCGGAGTGGGCAGGCGAGCCGGCACCCGTCGGGTTTGCGGATGGCTTCCCGATCCTCATCACGACCATCGGTTCGCTAGACGCGCTCAACCGGACGCTCGCGTCGAAGGGCCAGCCCATCGTCGGCATGGACCGTTTCCGCACCAATATTCTCCTCGATCACGACACGGCCTGGGAGGAGGATCTGTGGGAAGCGGTCGAGATCGGCGGCATCCGGTTCGACCTCGTCAAACCCTGTGCCCGCTGCATCATGACCACGCAGGACCAGATGACCGGCGAACGCATCGGTGGAAACCCGATCGAGGCGCTGCGGGTGGAGCGCATGTCGGCCGACCGCAGGGTTCCCGGTGTCCTATTCGGCTGGAATGCGGTACCGCGCGGCACCGGGCGCATCGCGCTCGGCGATCCCGTCCGCATCGTCTCGACCCGCACCGAGCGCTGGCCGATGAAGCATCGCGCCTGACCGGATGTCCGGACTTTGCCTGTAGGCGAACCACCGCCTGCGGGCGACCAGTGCCAGCTTGCCGAGGGCAAGGCCGATGACGCTGCCGAGCGACTTCACCAGCGCATCGGAAAACCGCGCGTGCCGGGTCGGCGAGATCCATTGCAGCATCTCGATGAAGAAGGCAGCGGCGATGAGAAACAGCGCGAGCGAAATCCACCGTCGCGGATAGGCGATGGCGAAGATCGCGCCTGCCAGCGCAAAGGCCGCAGCCCGGTCGAGACCGACCATCGTCACCGTATGCGGCCGCCAGCCGAGGGGCGAGATCGTCACAAGAACGAGCACGAGGAGGGCGGCCCAGGCGGCAGCGCGGAACAAGGAGCGGAGTGTCATCGAACTGTCATAGAACCCGAGGGTCTATGTTGCAATGCACATGGTCGGTAAGGCCGGGCCGTCGCCGTCGCAGCCAGGGCTTATGCTCGATATGATAAAAAGGGATCGCGGACGGCTTGATATCTGTCACAAAACTTTCTAATTCAGCAAGACCGGCAAAGCCGGTTTTGTTTTAATCCCTTTATGCTCGTAATGAGCATATTTGCTGTCGTGGTGGAGCGGCGGAGAGCGAGGATGGCATGACCGATGCATTTCTAGCGATGGAAGGCCTGTCGACGGACGGCGCAACGCTGGCGCGTCCGCAAACCGCCGCCGAGCGCTTCGGCGTCTTGCCCATGCCGGACCTCACCTTCACGCCCGAGACCGCGCGGGAGACGGAGCACCTCTACCAGAAGGTCCGGGACTTCATCCCTGCCTTCGAGTGGCCGGTCTACGCACCTTACGTCGCGGCCATCAACCGGCTGAAGCGCGAGCGCAACGCCGTCATCCTCGCCCACAACTACCAGACTCCGGAGATCTTCCACTGCGTGGCCGATATCGTCGGGGATTCCCTGCAGCTTGCCCGCGATGCGACGCGGGTGGATGCGGAGATCATCGTGCAGTGCGGCGTGCACTTCATGGCCGAAACGTCGAAGCTCTTGAACCCGCAGAAGACGGTACTTATCCCGGATTCACGGGCCGGCTGCTCGCTATCGGAATCGATCACCGGCGCCGATGTCCGCCTGCTGAAGCAGCGCTATCCCGGCGTGCCGGTCGTCACCTACGTCAACACTTCCGCCGATGTGAAGGCCGAGACCGACATCTGCTGCACCTCGTCCAACGTGCTCGCCATCGTCGAGAGCCTGGAGAGCGACACCGTGCTCTGCATTCCCGACGAATATCTGGCCATGAACGTCGCCAAGCAGACCAATAAGAAGATCCTCACCTGGAAGGGCCACTGCGAGGTGCACGAGCGCTTCACGGCCGGCGAACTGCTCGCCTACAAGGCCGCCCATCCCGGCATCGAGATCATCGGCCATCCCGAATGCCATCCGGATGTGATCGCGGTCTGCGATTTCGCGGGTTCGACCGCCGGCATGATCAACTACGTCAAGGACAAGCGCCCGCCCAAAGTGCTGCTGGTCACCGAATGCTCCATGGCCTCCAACATCCAGGCGGAGGTTGAGGGTGTCGAGTTCATCAAGCCGTGCAACCTCTGTCCGCACATGAAGCGCATCACGCTGCCGAAGATCCTCGACAGCCTGCTGACGATGACGGACGAGGTGCTGATCGATCCCGAGATCGCCGACCGCGCGCGGCTGGCCGTCGAACGGATGATCAACCTCAAGCAGTAGCAGCCTGAAAAGCCGGCGGAGGAGACTGCCATGCTGACCGATCATTTTCGTCCCCAATCCTTCAACGGCATCGACGACATCGTCATCGTCGGCGGCGGGCTCGCCGGCCTGTTCTGCGCGTTGAAACTCAGCCCGCGCCCGGTCACGGTGTTGGCGGCCGCGCCCATCGGCCAAGGCGCATCCTCCGCCTGGGCGCAGGGCGGTATCGCGGCGGCGATGAGTCCCGGCGATTCAATCGACTCCCACGTCGCCGATACGCTGGCGGCCGGCGCCGGCATCGTGGATGAGAAGATGGCGCGCCGGATGGTGTCGGAAGGCCCGGCCCGCATCCACGATCTTCTTGCCTATGGCGTGCCGTTCGATCGCGATCTGGAAGGGCACCTGCTGCTCTCGCGCGAGGCCGCCCATTCCGAGCGCCGCATCGTGCGCGTGAAGGGCGACATGGCCGGGCGCGCCATCATGGAAGCGCTGATCGCCACGGTTCGCGCCACGCCGTCCATCCGGGTGATGGAGGGCTATGTCGTCGAAGAGCTGATCCGCGAAGGCCGCTTCATCGCCGGCGTCGTCGCCCGGCCGGATGCCGGACAGTCGCGAAAGCGCATCTCGTTTCCGGCGCGCGCCGTCGTGCTCTGCTCGGGCGGTGTCGGCCACCTCTTTGCCGTCACCACCAATCCGCGCGAGGCGAGCGGGCAGGGTGTCGGTATGGCAGCACGCGCCGGCGCCATCATCGCCGATCCCGAATTCGTCCAGTTCCACCCGACCGCCATCGATATCGGCCGCGACCCCGCGCCGCTGGCGACAGAAGCCCTTCGCGGCGACGGCGCCCAGCTCATCAACGGGGATGGCCACCGCTTCATGCTCGACATCCATCCGGACGGCGAGCTTGCCCCGCGCGACATCGTCTCGCGCGGCGTCTTCGCCGAAGTGACTGCCGGCCGCGGCGCCTTCCTCGATTGCCGCAAGGCGGTGGGCGACCATTTCCCGCAGGTCTTCCCCACCGTCTATGCTTCCTGCATGGCAGCGGGCATCGATCCGGTGACGCAGCCGATCCCGGTGGAGCCCGCCGTCCACTACCACATGGGCGGCATCCTCACCGACGCCGAGGGCCGCACCTCGATCGACGGCCTCTGGGCGGCCGGCGAGGTGACCTCCACCGGCGTTCACGGCGCGAACCGCCTCGCGTCAAACTCGCTGCTCGAAGCCGTCGTCTTCGCCGCCCGCATCGCCGAGAACATCCAGGGCATGCTGCCGGCACCGCGCCAGGGCAACTGGGCCGGCAATGCCGGCGAGAGCGACGATCTCGTGACGGTCGAGGACAGCCCGCAATTGCGGGAACTCCGCCGCACCATGTCTGCCCATGCCGGCGTCATCCGCGACCGGGCGGGCCTGCTAACGGCTGCCCGCACCATCGCCGCGCTGGAGCGCGACACGCCGCGCCTGCGCTTCGCCAATATCGTCACGACCGCCAAGCTGATTGTCGCCGGTGCGTTGATCCGCGAGGAAAGCCGCGGTGGGCACTTCCGCTCCGATTTCCCCGAGCCCAGCGCGCAGTGGCAGCACCGCACCTTCATGACGCTGGAGGAGGCCGACGGCATCTTCGCCGACGCCACGGAAACCGCGACGTCGTGACCACGCCGAACCCTATCGAGAGACCCCCGATGACCGCTCTTCCACCCTACCTCCCCACACTCATGGTCGAGGATATCGTTCGTGCAGCCCTCCTCGAAGATCTCGGCCGCGCCGGCGATATCACCACGGCGGCCACCATCGCCCCGCATCTCATAGCGACCGCGACCATGAACGTCCGGGAAGCCGGCGTCGTTGTCGGGCTCGAGCTTGCCCGCGCCGCCTTCCGCCTCGTGGATCCGTCGCTCGCCTTCGAGGCACTGGCAAACGATGGCGAACGTGTCGCCGCCGGCACCGCCATTGCCCGCATCTCAGGCCCGGCGCGCGGGCTTCTTTCGGCGGAGCGTGTGGCGCTGAACTTCCTCATGCATCTGAGCGGCGTCGCCACCACCACCGCCCGCTATGCCGACGCCATCGCCCATACGACGGCCAAGGTCTGCTGCACGCGCAAGACGCTGCCGGGCCTTCGCGCTGTTGAGAAATATGCCGTGCGGCTCGGCGGCGGGTCCAATCACCGCTATGGTCTCGATGATGCGATCCTGATCAAGGACAACCACATCGCGGTGTCCGGCGGCGTCGCTCCCGCCATCCGCGCCGCCCAGGCCTATGCCGGCCATCTGGTCAGGGTGGAGGTCGAGGTGGATGGGCTGGAGCAGATGGAGCAAGCGCTGTCGGCCACGCCCGATGCCATTCTCCTCGACAATATGGGCCCGGACCTCCTGCGCGAGGCCGTGGCGCTGAATGCGGCGCATTGGGGGCTCTCCCCGGATGTCTACGCGAGCGACCAGCGGCGCACGCGCCTCGAAGCGTCTGGAAACGTCGATCTCACCACCATCGCCGCCATTGCCGAGACGGGCGTAGACTATATCTCCACGTCGAAGATCACCATGGCGGCGCCGACGCTCGACATCGGTCTGGACATCGGGATCGGCAACCCCTGACGGTGCAAACCCTGTCGGATACGCCACAGGTTTGCGCAGCATAAACGACAACGGAGACGGCATTTGAGCGATATCTGGATGTTCATCCTCATCGGCTTTTTCGCGCAACTGGTCGATGGCGCGCTCGGCATGGCCTTCGGGGTCCTCTGTACCACCGCTCTGCTCGCCTTCGGCATGCCGCCGGCGGTGGCAAGCGCCATGACGCACATCACGGAGGTCTTTACCACGGCAGCCTCCGGCGCGTCCCACGTCTGGCAGCGCAATGTCGATTGGAAGCTCGTGATGCGGCTTGCACCGGCCGGCATGATCGGCGGTGTTCTCGGCGCCTATGTCCTCTCCAATATTGACGGCAAGGTCATCGAGCCCTTCATCTCCGTCTATCTCATCCTCATCGGCATCTATATCCTCATCAAGGCGTTCCGGCCGATGTTCCAGCGTGACGTGCACGACTGGACGGTCCCGCTGGTCGGTTTTGCAGGTGGTGGTCTCGATGCGGCCGGCGGTGGCGGCTGGGGCCCGATCGTCACGACCTCGCTCATCGGCCGTGGGCACGACCCGAAGAAGGTCATCGGCTCAACCAGCCTCACCGAATTCGCCGTAACGCTGACGATCTCCGCCACCTTCATCATCACGCTCGGCTGGTCGCAGCTCGACGCGGCGGTCGGCCTCATCATCGGCGGCGTCCTCGCAGCCCCCATCGGCGCCTACATCGTCAAGCACCTGCCGGTCCGTCCGCTGATGGTTGCAGTCTCCCTCATTATCATCGCCACGTCCGTCGTCCGCTTCTTTTGACCTCCAGCACGTTCCGTCTGCCGTCACGCGCTTGTGCGGGAACCTCGCGCAGCCCGAAACGTTGGGTTCATGCCATTCTCCAAATACGTCATGAATGCAACCCGGAGTCTTGGAAGCCTAAGGCCGGGAACACCAGGGAAGGACCACCATGACCTCCATGCTTATCACGCTCGCTGCAGCCACCCTTGCAGCCACTGTCGCCGCAGCCGTGCCCGCTGCCGCGCAAATGCAGTCCCAGACCGCCAGCGCTAGCTTCGTCGGCAAGGACGATAAGGAGACCGGACGCGCACTCCTGACCGCCGGAAAACACGGTGTGCTCATGGAAGTCGAAGTGACGGGCCTGCCGGCCGGCACGTGGGTCGCGTTCCACGTCCACGAGACGGGAAAGTGCGATCCGGCGCATGCCCACGCCTCGGCGGGCGCGCACTTCAATCCCGACAAGACGGAACACGGCTTCCTCGCCGCCAATGGCCCGCATGCCGGGGATATGCCGAACCAGTATGTCAGCGCCGACGGCACGCTCCGTGCTCAGGTCTTCAACAGCATGGTCACGCTGGACGACAAGACCAACGGCATCCGCGGACGCGCACTGATGATCCATGCCAAGCCAGACGACAACCGCAGCCAGCCTTCCGGCGACGCGGGCGATCGTCTCGCCTGCGCCGTCATCAAGTAAATCCGGCCGATTTCCGGATTAGGGATCAAGAGGACCGGGGTCATCGCCCCGGTCTTCGTTTGTCTGGAGTTCGGCCTCCGGCTTTACCGCAAACTCGTCCTTCACCTGCTTCAGCATGCTGCGCGTCGTCGCCCACCAGTTCGGCGTCGAGACCCAGTAGCGCAAGGTCACCGTCGCGCCGTCGCCCGCAAGCTCGGAGATGAAAACCGCCGGTGAAGGGTTCTTCAGCACGTTGTCGTTGCCACGGGCGATGTCCAGCAGCCGCTGCATCGCATCGTCGATGTCCTGATCCGCCCCGACGGAGATGGCCAGGTCGTGCTTGCGCGTCGGCAAGCGGCTGAAATTACGCACCGGCGTGTTCCACAGCGTCGAATTAGGCGCCAGCCTGTAGACGCCGTCGGAATCCACGAGCTCCGTTGCGAAAAGCCCGATCTCCCGGATCGTGCCGGTGACGCTCGACGTCTCGATGGATTCGCCCACCCGGAAGGGCCGGAGAACCAGAAGCATGATGCCGGCCGCGATGTTCTGCAGCGTACCCTGCAGCGCGAGGCCGATGGCGAGACCGGCGGCGCCGAGTGCGGCGATGATCGAGGCCGTCTGCACGCCGAACTGCCCCAGCACCGTCACGAAGACCAGTACCAGCAGGGCATAGCGGATGATGTTGGAGAAGAACCGGGCCAGCGTCTCGTCGATGCCATGAACGCGCTTCAGGCCGGCATAGGCCCAGTTGTGCAGCAGCCGGGCGATGAGCCAGCCGGCGCAGAGCAGCACCAGCGCGCCCACGATCGAGAAGGAATATTGCACGGCCAAGGCGGACGCCTGGCTGAGCGCCGTACGGGTGGCAAGGATGACGTCTGGCTGTTGTGGTTCCATGAAAGGCCCTCTTCGTTGGAAGGAGGGACATGGGGCGGAAGCCTTGAGGGTCAACCGGTTGGATCGACCTTCATACGCCTCAGCGATTGCCGAGCTTCAGGCCCGGTGCCGGTCTTTCGTCGAGGATCTGCCGGCGAAACCGGAAGAGCGCGGCCGGGCGTCCGCCCGTCGCGCTGGTCGTCATGCCGGTCGGCTCCACGAGCGATGCGCCCTCCACCAGCCGCCGAAAGTTCTGCTTGTGCAGATGCCGCCCGGAGATCGCCTCCACCGCGTTCTGCAAGTCCGTCAGCGTAAAGTCCGGCGGCATGAGTTCAAAGATGACCGGCCGGTATTTGATCTTCCCCCGCAGCCGTGCCACGGCGGTGGCGACGATCCGGCGATGGTCGTGGCGCATGGCCTGACCGACGCGTTCGTAAATCTGGCCTGCCTCTATGGCGTCGTGCCCCTGCGCGTCGCTGGCCGCCTCCGCCACCAGCCCCGCCTCGTAGAGCAGCTCGTACCGCTCCAGCACACGCTCTTCGTCGAAAGGGAAATCGTCGAGCCCGAAGGCGAGCCGGATGCGGCTGCGCCGGTTGGCAGGG
This sequence comes from Rhizobium sp. PP-CC-3G-465, assembly GCF_004343445.1. Lineage (NCBI taxonomy): Bacteria > Pseudomonadati > Pseudomonadota > Alphaproteobacteria > Hyphomicrobiales > Rhizobiaceae > Rhizobium > Rhizobium sp. PP-CC-3G-465. Next base: position 1,508,050 of record NZ_SLYH01000001.1, on the reverse strand, counting down.
TCCGCACGCTCCCAGGTGGCGAGCGCCGGCAGGATGACGCGATCGAGCACCGGGGGGCGCCCGTGCCGCCAATCCTCCCAGGGGAGGTAGATATACCATTCCCGCCAGTCGGCTCCGGCCTGCGACAGGCGCAGGGTCGTCTCCGCATCGCTGCGGGTCAGCGCGAGATAGCCGACGGAGACCATGTGCAGGCGGTCTTCGTTGGCCAGCCGCTGCCGGCCGCGGTCGCCGAAGGTGTAGAGCTGCTCGATATAGCCGAGATCGAGCGCCGTTTGCTCTTCGACACGCGCGCGCAGGCTGGTCTCGAAGGTGCGGTGTGTGGCGGGGTCGAAAGGGCCGAAGGGAAGGGCATCCCGTCCGCCATCGCCACCCTCGCTGACGACGAGAATGCGTGGTGTCCGCTCGACCATCGCGACGATGGCCGCGTTGAGCCCGATCTCGACGGTCATGCCGCCCGGCATCGGCTCACCCGGCATCGGCAGGCACCACGATAGCAGACGGGTGCGGATCGAACACGAACGGCGTGTTGCCATCGGCGTCCCTGCCGCGACCGATGCGTTTCATGGCGGTGATCAACCGGCCATTGCGACCGAGCATGGCATCGCCGATGGCGATTAGCCGGGCATTGGGCGTGGCGAAGGGCGATGCGGCGCGCAGCCGGTCGGCCAGCGCGTCGTCGTCCTGGTCGGGTGCGATGGCAAGCGCGGCGATGGCGGCGGCGGCGGGCGAGCGGGAAACGCCCATCCAGCAATGGACGAGCAGCGGCGTCTCGCGCTGCCAACCGCGCGCAAAGGCGACGATGCCGTCCACATGCTCTTCGGCGGGCGCGATCAGCTTTTCATTGCCGGCAAAGGTGATGTCGTTCAGCCCCAGCGTCAGGTGCCGGCCGGCGGCGATCACGCCCGGCCGGTGAAACGTGTGCCCGACCGCCATCAGGCTCAGCATGTCGAGACAGCCGTGCCGGACGGCCATTTCGCCGATCCGAGCCAGCGGCGAGACGATGATGACGCTCATGATTCCGCTCTTTCTGACACGCGAACGCCCGCGCGCTCCGCTTCGATCGCCTCGAACCGCGCGATGAACAACCGCTGCGCCTCCAGCGCGGGCAGGGGCTCCATCGTCAACATCTCGCAGGTAATGCCGCGCGGCTGCCCGAAGATACGCCGTGCTTCCTCCAGCGTAAAACCGGCCAGCACGGTCGCTTCGAAAAAGGCGGCGATCTGGTCGGCCTTCTTGATCCGCTCCTTCACCGCCTCGGGCGTTATCGGCGGCAGGCCGAACCGCAGGTGGATCGCGCCTTCCAGCCGCTTCTCTACCGCCTTGTAACCACCGCCGACGACGGCCTTGAAGGGGGAGATCATGTCGCCGATCACATATTCCGGCGCATCGTGCAGCAGCGCCATCTGGCACTCCGATGCAGTTGCCTTGCCATTGCGGCGAAAGATCTCCTCGACCACGAGAGAGTGCTGGGCGACGGAAAAAGCATGCGGCCCGTCGGTCTGCCCGTTCCACCGCGCCACGCGCGCAAGCCCGTGCGCGATGTCGGAAAGCTCGACATCGAGCGGCGAGGGGTCGAGCAAATCCAGCCGCCGGCCGGAAAGCATGCGCTGCCAGGCCCGTGGCGACATCAGGCGCCAGCCTCGGACGTTTCGGTGTTGGGTGAGGGTACGGGAAAAGCGAGCCCGGTCCAGGCGGGCAGCGCCAGCGCCACCTTGACCTCGCCCGCCAAGATGTCCGTCTGGCTTGCCAGCGCGTCGCCCGCCTTGTCGATCCGCACGATCGCAAGCCCCGAGCGCCCGGCCACGCTGCCGAGCGTGCCGATCGGCTTGCCGCCAGCCGTGATCGCCGTACCGGACGCCGGCAGGTCGGACATGCCCTCGACCGTCACGACCCGCCGCCGCGCCGTGCCACGGTGCTGCATGCGGGAGACGACTTCCTGCCCGACATAGCAGCCCTTGCGAAACGAAAGCCCGCCATTCTTGTCGAGAAGGATGTCGTGCGGAAAGGCGTCCTGCAACGCATAGTCGGCGCCGGACACCGCAATGCCGCCGGCGATCCGCGCGTCATCCACACGTCCCTCGGTGTCCGCGATGCCCTTGGTGCCATAGACCCGGTAGGCTGGAGCGCCCGACGTTGCAAAGCGCACGTCGAGCAGCGCGCCCTCGACCGCATCGAACGACACGGCGACATTGATCTCGGTGTCCAGAGCGAGCGTGATGGGCGCGCGGAGCTTGTAGAGCGTCAGCCGCTTCAGGAGGGCAGGCGCTTGCTCGGCGCCGGTCTCCAGCCGCAGGCCTGTTTCCGTCCGGCTCACCAGAAAATCGAACAGGATCTTGCCCTGCGGCGTCAGCAGCGCGCCGGGGCGCACCTCGTCAGCGGTCAGCTGGATGACATCGGTGGTGATCAGCGCCTGCAGAAATTCGACCGCCGTCTCTCCGGAAACGGTGACGAGGGCGCGATCTGGGACAGCGAAGAGAGACATGATCGATCCTGAAAGGGCTGACACGCCCGGCAAATGCAAAATGAGACGCGTCCCCGCTGAGAACGCTGATCTGCGCACTCTCACACAATCCTAGAAATTGGAATGGCAGGAGAGACACGACGGATCGCTAAAAGGTAGGCTCTCGCCCGGCGCCCTGCAAGCGTCTGCCGGTCCTCACACGCCATCCGGCGTCAGTCGCCGCCGATGAAGAACTTCCATTGCCCGTCGGGCGTGATGCCGATGCGGTAGAAGTTGTAGCTGCCGAATTCCTGCATGGACGCGACGTCGCCGGCCGTGACGAGGCGCATCAGGTCCACCTTTTCCGGCGGCGTCAGGCTGTCGAGAGACTTGGCGGCGAAATAGGGCCAGACATACATTTCGTCCGGCGTTCCCTTGTCGATCACGGTAAAGCCGGTAGAGAGCACGTCGAGCATGATGGCGAGAATTTCGAGCCCGTCTGCATCGCCCGAAAGACCCTTCACGGCGGCGACGGGATCGGTTTCCTCCTCGCTGTCGCCGATGGCGGTTGCCGTTTCACCCTTGCCGAGCAGCGGGCGCAGGCGCTCGATATCGCCGGAGGCGGCAGCCTCGACGATCAGCTCGCGCATCCGGGCGACGGGCTTCGGGATCTTCGAAATATCGGTCAGCACTTCGACGGGCCCGTCATCCGCCTCGGCGTCCGGCGTCTTGCCCGGATGCTGCCCCGGTGCCGGACCGTCAGCCTTTCCCTTCGGTGACTGCGCCGTCGGCTTGTTCACCAGCGGGTCGGGCATGGGGATGGCACCGGGCGCGCTCGGAGAAACCGTGTCGTCCTTGCTTGGCTCAGTTGGTGCATCCGGCTCTTCCGCCGTCGCATCACCCGGAATCGTGCGTAGCTGGCTCAGCGCGAGGGCCGGTGCCGCGGGCACGAGGCATGTCGAGGTAAGAAGGGCGGTGAACGCAAGCGCACCAAGAAGAGCGGATGGAGTCCGGCTATTCGACGAACGTGTCATGGCACTCTCGTTACTGGTGGAGCGTCCGCAAGGGGACGGGGTCCGGATCGGGCAGCCGCTATTGAAGCGAACGCTGCGGGGAAAACTCGCCGGCAAGCATGCGCTCGCGAAGCGAATTCAGCATGGCCTCGGCACTGTCCTCGCCATGCAGGCGGATCGTCTCGCGCATGGCGAGCGCGATGGCGGCATCGGCGATGATCTCCGGCTCGATTCCATCGGCCATGCCATCTGCCCAAGCTTCGTTCTGATGTTCCAGCGCCGCCTGCATCTTCTCGTGGACGATCATGTCGTCTATCTCGTTGAGGCTCTGTTCCATCGACCGTTCCATGCAATTATACGCTTTCACATCACGCCGCATCGGAATCGCGGCGGCACTTGTTACCATGGTCTTAACAAGACTAGCAGTCTTTTACCGAAACGACACGGCCCGTTCGAAAAAAGGTTAACGGAGCCCTAATTTCCGAACCGCGAGACGATTTCGGCGGCCAGTGTTGCCCCTTCGTCACGGTAGCGCTGGTCGGCCAGCACGGCGCTCGGCGTACAGCTTGTATAGACCGAGGCGAAACTGCGATAGCCCCTGTTGAAGGCGGCGGTCAGCCGCGCCTTGCGATCCGGCTCCGCGCCGGCCTCCCGGTCGATCAGCGCCTGCATGTCGGCGCGCCATTCCCCGGCCTTCACGTCCGCGCAGAGCGTCCGCAGATAGGTGACGGACCCCACGATTTCCGCCATCCGCAGAAGCCTTGCGTCATAAGGCGCGGGCTTTGCCGCATGCGCATCGGCGCTGGCTGCAGGCAGGCGTTCCGTAACCGGCTGCGCTTGGGCTGAAGACAGCGGCAGGCCGAGCACAAGGAGAAGGCCGGCAAGGGCAGGGCGCAGGGGAGTCTTGAGGGTCATGCCGGCGAAAATGCCCGTTTCCCTCGATTTCGCAAGTCCCGGCTTCCTCATCATGCCCTCGTGGCTTCCAGCTTGGCGATGCAATCACGCACGCTCGGCGGGGCCGGCAGGTCGGCGATTTCGGCGGCGGTGTACCAGCCAAGACTTGCCGCATCGTCTCCGGCGACCGCTTCGGCGTCGATATCCGCCTCGACGCGAAACACCGAGAGGAAGAAATGCCGCCCGCCCGCGCCATCCGCCGTGTCCACCGGCAGGTCGTAGGTTGCGAAGAGCACCGGCACTGAGCCCGTGATGCCGGTCTCCTCGAACAATTCCCGCACCGCCGTTTCCGCCGGCGTCTCGCCCGGCTCCGCCCGCCCGCCGGGAAAGGCGAACATGTCGGCAGATGGCGGCTTGGAGCGGCGCACGAGCAGGTAGCGACCGTTGCGCACCACGATGGCGGAAGAGGCGAGGGCAGGCGGCGGAGAGGCAGTCATGGCAGTTCCGTTATGGCGTTGCGGACGAATCGATCCTACATCAGCCGGAGGGGCGAGCGCGATCGAATGCAGGCCGCGACGCCCCGAGAGTTCGGCGAGGATAAGGGATCGACATCATGTGCGGACGCTATGCTCTGACGGTCAAGCCCGAGGGACTAGAGGAGGCGCTGGCCGTCATCGACGCCGGTGATTTCCCGCCGCGCTACAATATCGCGCCGACGCAGCCGATCATCGTCGTCACCGCCGCCGACCGCACCGATCCGCGCAGCAACACCCCGCCGCGCCGGACCGCGCTCGTGCGCTGGGGCTTCCTGCCGGGCTGGGTCAAGGACCCGAACGATTTTCCGCTTCTCCTGAACGCGCGCGCCGAGACGGCCATCGAGAAGGCCTCGTTCCGCGCAGCCATGCGTCACCGTCGCGTGCTCGTGCCCGCATCGGGTTTCTACGAGTGGCGGCGCTATCCCAAGGACAGCGGCCTTCCATCGCAAGCCTACTGGATAAGGCCGAAATCCGGCGGCATCGTCGCTTTCGGCGGACTGATGGAAACCTGGGCCTCTGCCGATGGCTCGGAGATGGACACGGGCGCGATTCTCACGACCCGCGCCAATGCGGCGATGGCCTTCATCCACGATCGCATGCCGGTGATCATCCGGCCCGAAGACTTCGCCCGTTGGCTCGATTGCAAGACGCAGGAGCCGCGAGACGTCGCCGATCTGATGGTGCCGGCCGATGACGACCTGTTCGATTTCGTGCCGGTCTCCGACGCGGTCAACAAGGTCGCCAATACGACGCCAGATATTCAGACGCCTGTCAGCGTTACCGAGTCAGCGCACACGTCGACCAAACCGGGCAGGAACAAGCCTGCATCCGCAGGGCCGCCAGACGATGGCGACGGCCCACAGCTCTCGCTGTTCTAGTGATGGAATCGAGGGCAAGCCCTGCCGTGGCGAGCGATCAGTGCTCGCGCCAGTCGCGAATGCGATCGGCAACCTTTGCCGGCTGCGCCGCTGCCTTGGGCTTCTGGTGCAGCGCTGCGGCAGCCACGGCCTTCAGGCCGAGCGGACGGTAGCGGTCGATCAGCGTTTCGTTCTTGGCAGCGGCTTCAGTCGTGTCCGTCTTGCGTTCCGTCATGTCACTCTCTCCTGATAATGATTCCGTCCCGGGTCGGGTCCTGCTTGGGTGAAACCGTCGCTTGACGATCACAACCTGCAGCACCTCGTTCGTTCCCGGAGAACCGAGCGTCTCGCGTTGTCCCCGCAAGCTCGAATCTCCTGAAATTCTGCGGCTTTCAAACGTTTGAATCATGACAAATTCATGTCCATCCTGCGAGCTTTTTGCGAGCAAAAACATGCTGCAATGCAACCGGATGGATGCTGCGATGCGGCGAGTTTGTCGGTTTGATATGACCCCTCGGCCCAACGGGCGGACCCCCTTGACCCAAGGGGTGGGCCCCTTGACCCCAGGCGCGAGAACAGCGATAAAGCCGCCATGAAAACGGACACCTGCATTTTCTGCGGCTCGATTATTCGCTAGCGCTTGCCGCTGGCCCTTTCCGTTTCGTCTCCTTACCCAAGACCAAGATGACAACGCGAAGGCCGGCAGGCCGGCGCGCGCGATCTGCGGCGGCCATTCGCCGGATCGACCGTTCGGGACAAACGACAAGGGAGACGATACGCATGACGGACGTGCCGGCACTGAGGCTCTACAATACGCTGACGCGCGAAAAGGCCGATTTCTCGCCGATCGATGCTGCCAATGTCCGCCTCTATGTCTGCGGCCCGACCGTCTACGACTTCGCGCATATCGGAAATGCGCGCCCGGTCATCGTGTTCGACGTCCTCTTCCGCCTGCTGCGCCATCTCTATGGCGCGCCGAACGTCACCTATGTCCGCAACATTACCGACGTGGACGACAAGATCAACGCGCGCGCGCTGCGTGACTTTCCTGATCTACCGTTGAACGAGGCGATCCGGGCCGTCACGGAGAAGACCGAGACACAGTTCCGGGACGATGCGCGCGCGCTCGGTTCGCTGGAGCCGACCGTCCAGCCGCGCGCCACCGAGAACATCGCCGAGATGATCACGATCATCGAGGCGCTGATCGCGCGCGGGCACGCCTATGTCGCGGCTGGCGAGGTGCTGTTCGACACGACCTCGATGGCCGATTACGGCGCGCTCTCGCATCGCAATCTCGACGAGCAGCAGGCCGGCGCCCGCATCGCCGTCGATGCGCACAAGAAGAGCCCCGGCGATTTCGTGTTGTGGAAGCTGTCCTCCGACAACGAACCCGGCTGGGACAGCCCCTGGGGCCGCGGCCGTCCGGGCTGGCACATCGAATGCTCCGCCATGAGCCACCGCTATCTCGGCGAGACCTTCGACATCCACGGTGGCGGCCTCGACCTCATCTTCCCGCACCACGAGAACGAGATCGCCCAGTCGCGCTGCGCCCACGGCACGAAAAATATGGCCAACGTCTGGATGCACAATGGCTTCGTGCAGATCGAAGGCCGCAAGATGTCGAAGTCGGACGGCAACTTCGTCACCATCCACGACCTGCTGCACACGGAAAACTTCGGTGGCCGGAGGTGGCCGGGCGAGGTCCTGCGCCTCGCCATGCTGATGACGCAGTATCGCCAACCGATCGATTTCAGTCTCAAACGGCTGGAGGAGGCACAAGGCATCGTGCGTCGCTGGGCCGACGCCAAGGTTCGGGTCGCCGCTCTTCTGGCTGAAAGCTCGGAAGTGCCCGTTTGGACCTTGCCGCAGGATAGCCCGATCCTCGATGATCTCAACCTCTATCCCGTCATCACCGGCATGAACCAGCTCGCGACCGACGCGGTGAAGGGCGATCCGGCTGCTGCTGCCGCTTTCCTCGGGCTACTGGATCTGATGGGTTTCGAGGCGATCGAGCATCTCAGCCAGCAGGCGACCGATCTGGACCTCAGCCTTGCCGACGAGGACAAATGGGCCGGCGTGACGCAGCGGATCGAGGAACGGCTGGCGCTCCTGAAGGCCCGGAACTTCACTGACGCCGACCGCATCCGGGATGAACTTCTTGCAGACGGCATCCAGCTGAAGGACGGCAAGGACCCGCAGACCGGCGAGCGGGTGACGACTTGGGAGGTCAAGCGCTAGAGGCTGCTGGAGCAGCCTTGCGTTGAGCGCTCGATCGGCATGGGATGCGGAATGGGTGGAATCGCCGGATCGGCCGGCGAGACGCGACAATGGACGTTGAGTTGCGGGAGGAGAATGCGATGATCTGTCCGTTCATGCGATACATGCGCACGAAGACTCAGAGTGTGAGCGACCGGCGTTACACCTTTGACGCATCAGGTCTTTCCAGCATTCCATACCAGAAGAGGACCGCATCATGACGATGGATGTACACTTCGGCGGCTGCCAGTGCGGTGCCGTGCGCTTCCGGGTGGAAGGCACGCTCGACGACGCCTCCGTCTGCCATTGCCGCATGTGTCAGAAGGCATTTGGTGCGTATTACGCGCCACTCGTCTCCGTGCGCGGACTGGATTTTCGATGGACGCGCGGCGAGCGGAAATCTTTCCGCTCCAGCAATGTCGTGTCGCGTGGCTTCTGCGGCGATTGCGGTACACCTCTGACGTACGAGGCGCCAGACGGTATGGCAATCGCGGCTGGAGCCTTCGATGATCCATCCGCCTTTGTCCCCAGCACACAGTTCGGCACCGAGGCGAAGATCGCATTTGTTGATCATTTACATGAGCTGCCGGGTCACCCTACGGAAGAGGACCTCGACGATGCGCCCTTCCTAGATGGTCTCGTTTCCTACCAGCACCCCGACCACGAGACGGACCAATGGCCGCTAGAGGAGAGACCGCAATGAACGACGATGCTAGAACAGGCGGCGAAAGAACAGGCGGCTGCCAGTGCGGCGCGGTGCGCTTCCGGATCAAGGGCACGCTCGGCCGCCCGTCGATCTGCCATTGCCGCATGTGCCAGAAAGCCTTCGGCGGCTTCTTCGGGCCACTGGTCACTACCCCCGAAAACGGCCTGAGCTGGAGCCGCGGCGAGCCCGCCTGGTTCCAGTCGTCCATCAACATTTCCCGCGGCTTCTGCGCGTCCTGCGGCACGCCGCTGGCCTATCGCCATCCCGGCGGGCTCGAAATCGCCATCGGCGCCTTCGACGACCGCACCGATCTCGCGCCGCAGATTCAGGTCAATGTCGAGGCCCGCATCCCTTGGGTCACCACCATCTTCGACCAGCCGGTGCATGGCGATCCCGACTATTACGCCCAGCAGGAATCCGTCATTTCCTTCCAGCATCCCGATCACGATACGGCCGACTGGCCGACTCACGGATTGAGCCTATGACCTCCGAACACGATACCGACAACCTGCGCGGCCTCTATCCGCCGATCGAAGCCTACGCCTCCGGCCATCTCGATGTGGGCGACGGACATTCGATCTATTGGGAACGTTCCGGCACACCGGGCGCCAAGCCCGCCGTGTTCCTGCATGGCGGCCCCGGCGGCACCAGCGGCCCCAACCACCGCCGCCTGTTCGATCCCGCGCTCTACGACGTGCTCCTCTTCGACCAGCGCGGCTGCGGCAAGTCCACGCCGCATGCGGGCCTCGAGGCGAACACGACCTGGCATCTGGTGGCCGACATCGAGCGTCTGCGCGAGATGGTCGGGGTCGACACATGGCTCGTCAACGGCGGCTCCTGGGGCTCGACGCTGGCGCTCGCCTATGCCGAAACCCACCCGGAGCATGTCTCCGAACTGGTGCTGCGCGGCATCTACACGCTGACCAAGGCCGAACTCGACTGGTACTACCAGTTCGGCGTGTCCGAGATGTTCCCCGACAAGTATGAGCGCTTCGTCGCACCCATTCCGCCGGAAGAGCGCCACGAGATGATGCAGGCCTATTACCGCCGCCTGACGGGCGACGACATGGCGCTGCGTCGCGAGGTGGCCAAGGTCTGGAGCACGTGGGAGGGCGAGACGATCACGCTCCTGCCGCAGCCCGACACCAGCAGCAAGTTCGCCGAAGACGATTTCGCCGATGCCTTCGCCCGGCTGGAAACACACTACTTCGTGCATGCAGGCTGGATGGACGAGGGCCAGCTCGTGCGCGATGCCCACCGTCTCCACGGCATCCCTGGCGTCATCATCCAGGGCCGCTACGACATGCCGTGCCCGGCGAAATACGCCTGGGCGCTGCACAAGGCCTGGCCGCAGGCGGAATTCCATCTGGTCGAAGGCGCCGGCCACGCGATGAGCGAGCCCGGCATCCTCGACCGGATGATCCGCACCACCGACACCTTCGCCGGCAAGGAAGCCTGACCCATGAAGCGCGAGCGCATCTTCCTCTTCGACACCACGCTGCGCGACGGCCAGCAGACGCCCGGGGTCGATTTTTCCGTCGAGGACAAGATCGCGATCGCCTCTATGCTCGACGATTTCGGCATCGACTATGTCGAGGGCGGATATCCCGGTGCGAACCCGACCGACACCGCCTTCTTCGCAAAGCGCCGCACCCGCAACGCCCGCTTCGTCGCCTTCGGCATGACCAAGCGCACCGGCGTCTCCGCCGCCAACGATCCGGGCCTTGCGGGTCTGCTGCAGTCGGCCAGCGACACGATCTGTCTCGTGGCGAAAAGCTGGGACTATCACGTCGCGGTCGCGCTCGGCTGCACCAACGAGGAAAACCTCGACAACATCGCGGCCTCTGTGGACGCCGTTGTGATGAGCGGCCGCGAGGCCATGGTCGATTGCGAGCACTTCTTCGACGGCTACAAGGCGAACCCCGATTACGCGCTCGCCTGCGCCAAGACTGCTTATGATGCCGGTGCGCGCTGGGTCGTGCTCTGCGACACCAATGGCGGCACGCAGCCGGAGGAAATTCGCACGATCGTCGCCTCCGTCATCGCCGCCGGCATCCCCGGCGACCGTCTCGGCATCCACGCGCACAACGATACAGGGCAGGCGGTGGCCAATTCGCTGGCCGCGGTCGAGGCCGGCGTTCGCCAGATCCAGGGCACGCTGAACGGCATCGGCGAGCGCTGCGGCAATGCCAACCTCGTCACCCTCATCCCGACGCTCGCGCTGAAGGATGTATATGCCAGCCGCTTCGAAACGACCATCGACACCGACCGCCTGCAGGAGCTGACGAAGCTCTCCCACGCCTTCGACGAGCTGCTGAACCGCTCGCCCGACCACCAGATGCCCTATGTCGGCGCCTCCGCCTTCGCCACCAAAGCGGGTATCCATGCCTCCGCACTGCTCAAGGACCCGCGCACCTATGAGCATGTGACGCCGGAGAGCGTCGGCAACCTGCGCAAGGTCATGGTGTCGGACCAGGGCGGCAAGGCCAATTTCATCAATGCTTTGAAGCGCCGCGGCATCGTGGTCGGCAAGGACGATCCGCGCCTCGACAGACTGATCACCATCGTCAAGGAACGCGAGGCGACGGGCTATGCCTATGAAGGCGCCGATGCGAGCTTCGCCATCCTCGCCCGCCGCATCCTTGCCCACGTCCCCGATTTCTTCCATGTCGAAAGTTTCCGGGTCATGGTCGAGCGCCGCTTCGACGCCAACGGCCAGCTGAAGACCGTGTCGGAAGCCGTCGTCCGCGTTCTGATCGACGGCGAGGAAACCCTCTCCGTCGCTGAAGGTCACGGCCCGGTCAACGCGCTCGATCTCGCCCTGCGCAAGGATCTCGGCAAGTATCAGCACGAAATCGCCGATCTCGAACTCGCGGACTACAAGGTCCGCATCCTCAACGGCGGCACGGAGGCCATCACCCGCGTCCTCATCGAATCCACCGACGCCACCGGCGCCCGCTGGTGGACCGTCGGCGTCTCCGACAACATCATAGACGCTTCGTTTCAGGCTTTGATGGACAGCATCGTGTTCAAGCTGCTGAAGAACCGCGACGGCGCGGTGGCGGCTGCGGCGGAGTAGATCAGTCTTCGGAAACGCGAAGATCGCGGCCGCGATGAAATATGCGAATGATGGTCACTTGCTCGTCCTTCACCTGAAAGACGATGCTTGCCCGGCGGCGAAAACCGACGACACGGAGTCCAGGTCTGAGGTCTTCTCTTGAGAAACCATGCTGTGGAAACAGTGCAAAGCCCAGGCAATGGCGATGAATGTCACTCACATACTTGAAGGCAACGGCATATCCGGCTCGGGGTGCAAGGTAGTCGAAGAGTTCCGTCAGATCGGCGTTGGCTTCCGGCGTGAACTGGACAGGCAGATCGCTCACGGCTTGTCGTTGAAATTGGACCTGTCGATATGGTCTTTGATCGCCGCCCAGGAGGCATCCGCACTCATCGCGCGACCCGGCTCCCGTGCAAGCGCATCAACGGTCGGCAGAACCTCGTCATGCAGCCAAGTTTCGAATGCCGCGTCCTGTATGGCGATCGTCATGAGGCCTTCGCGGAACACATCGCTCTCTGTCGCATATTCGCCAGAGGCGACCTTCTCCTTCACAAGCATTGCCATTTCGTCCGGAAGAGTGATGCGAAATGCCTGCATGTCCTCGGCTCCTTTGAGGTTCTGCAAATATTCTATCGCATGACGTCTGAAACGGAAATTGGTTTTGCAGACGGTCGCGTAGCGGCGAAAAAACGGGGTACGGCAGATCGTAGGTCTTGTGGATCAAGTCTCACAACACCAGCCGGAACCGCGCGAACCCGTCCGCACCATCCCCAGCATCCTCGATCTTTGCCGCCTTGACTTGGCCCAGCAGCAGCCGCGCTTTCGGGCCTGTCTCGAACAGGGCCGTCGTCCCGGGCAGGGGCTTGAAGCGCCAGTTGGCGTCGGCCGTCGGGTTGATCGTGCCCTGGTCGTGGATGTAGCGGACGATGACGTCGCGGTTGGTGTCGGGGGCGGCGAAGACGACCTTGTCGCTGGCGATGTCCGGGAACTTGCCGCCGCCGCCGGCGCGGTAATTGTTGGTGGCGACCACGAATGTCTGTGCGGGATCGATGGGTTGGCCGTCGAATTTGAGGTCCGTGATCCGGTGTGCAGCCTCATCGGCCAGCTTGCCGTCCGTATCGAAACGCGCCGGCTGCAACAGGTCGATCTCGTAAGTCACGCCGTCGATGACATCGAAATTATAGGACGGGAAGCCGATGCCCAGCAGTGGCTGGTCCTTCTGCCCGGGCGTCAGGCGATTGAACATGCCGGCCGACATTTCCAGCCAGTTCTTCACCTGCGCGCCGGTGATGACGACGGCCTGCACGGTGTTGGGATAGAGATAGAGATCGGCGACGTTCTTGATGGCGATGTCGCCCGCGGGAACGTCGGTATAGTAGTCGGCACCGCCGCGTCCGCCGGCCTTGAAAGGGGCTGCGGCCGAAAGCACGGGCAGGTCCTTCCATGCCGTCTCCTTCAGCATGTCCTTGATGTACCAGGTCTGCGCCTGTGAAACGATCTGCACGGAGGGGTCGTCGGCCACCAGCGCGAAGTAGGAGTAAAGCGGCGCCGAGGTCTTGCCGACGGGGGTGCGGACATAGGCGAGGGTCGCTTCATGTTCGGCCTTGGCGGCGGTCAGCACGTCGGCGCGGTCGTTGACGTCGGCCACGACCTTCTTGTCCTCGCGGTGGTAGATCGGCCGGGCCTCGGTGGTGAAATCGACGACCTTCCAGCTCTTGACGTCCTTCTCCAGCAGCAGATCGATCAGCCCGAGATGCGAGCCCCAGAAGCCCGCCATGACGGCCGGCTTGCCCTGCAGCGTGCCTTTCACCGGGTCCACGCCCGCAATGCCATCGAAGCTCTTCGGTCCGGGGAACACCAGATGCTGGTGCCCGGTCAGCACGGCATCGATGCCTTCCACGCCGGCGAGATAGAGAGACGCGTTTTCCATGCGGTCGGTCTGCCCGCTGCCGTCGATGCCGGAATGCGACAGTGCCACGATGATGTCGGCGCCGTCCTCCTTCATCACCGGCACCCAAGCGCGTGCGGCTTCCACGATGTCGCGCGTCTGCGCCTTGCCTTCGAGGTTCTTCACGTCCCAGAGCATGATCTGCGGCGGCACGAAGCCGATCAGCCCGATCTTCAGCAGGCTCGTTGCGCCACTGCCGTCCGTCACGGTCTTCTCAACGATCGTATAGGGCTTGAAGAACAGCACGTCCTTGGTCGGGTCATCGGCCAGCGTCCCCTTCGTCAGGTTGGCGCACACGTAAGGGAAATTGGCGCCCGCCAGCGCCTTCGCCATGAAGTCGAGCCCGTAGTTGAACTCGTGATTGCCGAGCGTGCCCGCCTCGTAGCCGAGCAGGTTCATGGCCTTGATGACGGGGTGGACGTCGCCCTCCTTCAGGCCCTTCTGGTAGGCCATGAAGTCGCCCATTGGGTTGCCCTGCAGGAAGTCGCCATTGTCGACCAGCAGGGTGTTGCCCGCCTCGGCGCGGATGGCGTCGATGATCGAGGCGGTGCGCGAGAGACCCAGCGTCTCGTTCGGCTTGTCGCCGTAATAGTCGTAAGGGTAGACGTGGACGTGGATGTCGGTCGTTTCCATTAGACGCAGATGCGCCTGGTTGGCGCTGGCATGCGCGGCGAACGGATGCAGCATGACGAGCCCGGAGGCTGACGCAAGCCCGCCGAGGAAGGTGCGGCGTGTTACCGCCATGGCTGCGGGACGGGAGGTGGGGAGGAAGGGCGCTGAGGGGGAGGACATGACGTTCCTTTCGTGCCGGATCACTTCGTAGCGACCATATACCAAAAGACGGGCTTGGCGACCTTCGGACGGATGGCATCGGCTCATCGTGGACGCGCGAACCGCAATCGGAAATCTCGCAGGCAAAAGCGACGGTCGTGTGTCACCAGAATTCGTCGATGGTTCAGGGAAATGAATTGGAGCGGCATCGCCTTTTCGCGTAAGCCGCGCCTTGAAGCGACATGCGCCACGCGGGCTTTACCTTCCGCGCGACGGGAAGCGTGCAGGCAGGGGCGCAGAGGCCGGAGGAGGGCCGCGACATGGCTGATAGGACAAGCGAGCCGCTGGCGACGACCGGCGCCGTGCCGACGGCCGTCGTTCCCGGCAACGGCGACAGCCCGCGCGGTTTCCTGCTCGCCGCCATCGCCTATGCCTGCTGGGGCTTCCTGCCGTTGTTCATGAAGGGCATCGGCCATATTCCGGCCGCCGAAGTGGTCGCGCATCGCATCGTCTGGTCCGTGCCGCTCGTCGGCGCGTTCATCCTGTGGCTCGGCCGGACCGCGGATCTGAAAGTCGCGCTGCGCTCGCCGCGCATGCTGGCCATGGCGGCGCTGACGGCGACGCTCGTTACCTTCAACTGGGGCATCTATGTCTGGGCCATCAGCGTCGGGCGAACGCTGGAGGCGGCGCTCGGCTACTATATCAATCCGCTCTTCTCGATCTTCCTCGGCGCCGTGCTGCTGAAGGAAAAGTTGAACCCGGCGCAACTGGTCGCCATCGGCTTTGCGGTCGCCGCCGTCGCGATCATCGCCGTGGATGCCGGCGGGCTGCCCTGGGTGTCGCTCGGGCTTTGCGTGTCCTGGGGGTTCTACGCCTTTTTCCGCAAGACCTTGCCGGTGGGGCCGAACCAGGGCTTCTTCCTGGAGGTCATGCTGCTCTCCGTGCCGTCGCTCGCCTATATCTTCTATCTGGAAAGCTCCGGGCAGGGGCATTTCACCGATACGGGCATCGCGGATGTGGTGTGGCTCATCTCGTCCGGCGTCGTCACTGCCGTGCCGTTGCTGTTTTATGCCAACGGCGCCAAGCTGCTGCGCCTCTCCACCATCGGCATCATGCAGTATATCGCGCCCAGCATGGTGTTCCTCATCGCGGTCTTCGTCTTCCGCGAGCCGTTCGGCATGGTGAAGCTGATGGCGTTCGGGCTGATCTGGATGGCGCTGGTGATCTATACGGGCTCAATGCTCGTGGAAAGCCGGAACGCCCGACAGGCGGCAGCTGCTCTGAAGGCCTGATCCGGCAACGGTTAGCCGCAATGTGAGCCGCCTGTTTAAAGCGGCTGCACGTTACAGCTTGTCGATGATATCGCTCTCGCCGCCGCGATCGACCGTACCGGCCCAGTGGGCTTTCAGCGCGGGCACCACTTCATCCGGATCGTCGATGACCAGCGGCTGCACGAGATGCGCGGTGTGGATGAAGCCGCTATCGGCCATGTGGTGGATCAGCTTCATCAGCGGGTTCCAGAAGCCGTTGATGTTGACGAGCACGATCGGCTTGCGGTGCCGTCCGAGCTGCGCCCATGTCATGATCTCGACAATCTCCTCCAGCGTGCCGATGCCGCCCGGCAGCGTCACGAAGGCGTCGGCACGCTCGAACATCTTGTGCTTGCGCTCGTGCATGTCGGCCGTCACGACCAGTTCGCTCAACTGACCGAGCGAGTGCCGGGTGGCCTCCATATCGATCAGGAACTGTGGTATGATGCCGGTCACGCGGCCGCCATTGGACAGGACGCCGCTCGCGACGGCGCCCATGATGCCCTTGGTGCCGCCGCCATAGACCAGATGCATATGATGCTCTGCGATGGATTTGCCGAGCCTGCGGCCCGCATCCATGAATTCGGGCTCACGTCCGGGCTGGGAACCGCAATAGACGCAGATGGATCGAATCGGAACAGTTTGATCACTCATAGGGGAAGCAGACATCCGGTCCTGCACCGCGTCAAGGTACGGAAGAGGCAAAACGTGTAAAAAGGCACGCACGAAGCCTTCAGAACATGCATCGCTGCTTGTGGAGAAGGCCGGATATCGCTAGCAATTTCAAGAGATGTGCGTTGAGCAGAGCCGCCTGCGCGCAAGACGATATGGCCCCCGGTTGGGGCTGCAGAACACGGCAAGCGTTTTTGGCGAACACAGTCAGCCGAAACGTCCGTGGTGGAGAGGTGCATGAGGAAGAATACGGCAGGTCTGGTCGCGCTCGTCGTGCTGGCAATCGCCACGCTTTTGATGATCTTCGTCGTGTTGCCCAATGTCGGTGACGAGGCAGTGCCGACGGTTGCCGAAGGCACGGGTGCGAAAAGCCCCTCGACAGCTGCGGACGATGCGCCCGACGCGCTCTCTGGCAGCGGCGATACCACCACGGCCGACGCCAAGGGCAACCGCCCCAGTGCCGGCGATGCCGCAAATCCCACGAGCCAGGCCGATACCGATCAGGCGAACACCGCCCAGCCGGCTCCGTCCGGCGAGGCTGCCGCGCCGTCTTCGACCGCGACACCCGCTGCGCCAACTGAGATGGCTGACGGCACCGATACGCCGAGCTTCGACGTGCTGCGCGTCGAGCCCGATGGCTCCACCGTCATTGCCGGGCGTGCCGAGCCCAACAGCAAGTTGGAGATCGTCAACGGCAATGCCGTCGTCGGCACGGCCGATGTCGGCGGCACCGGCGATTTCGCGGCCGTCTTCGACAAGCCGCTTCCGCCCGGCGACTATCAGCTGACGCTGCGCAGCACGACGCCATCCGGTGCCGTCACCGCGTCAGACGAAGTCGCAACCGTTTCCATTCCCAAGGTCGACAACGGCCAGCTTCTCGCCATGGTGACGAAGCCGGGACAGGCAAGTCGTATCCTGACCGCGCCGAGCGAGCTGGCTGCACCGGCAGCGACAGCCCCGGCTGCACCCACGGGCGCAGCACCTGCTGCCGGCGATCAGGCCGCCCTTCAGACACCCACACCGACGACATCCGTTCCCGTTCCTGCCAATGGCACGCCGTCTCCGGGCACCTCGGCTCCGGGCACACCGGCCTCGCCGGTTGCCGTCTCCGCCGTCGAAATCGAGGGCCGCAAGCTGTTCGTCGCCGGCACGGCGCGTCCGGGCTCGACCGTGCGCATCTATGCAGACGACCAACTGGTCGGCGAAGGCAAGGCGGACGCGCAGGGCCGCTTCGTCATCGATGGCGAACTCAGCCTGTCCGTCGGCCAGCACGTCATCCGGGTCGACATGGTCGGCGCCGACGGCAAGGTGCAGATGCGCGCTGCCGTTCCCTTCGAACGTCCGGAAGGCGACCAGATCTCGGCCGTCGCCCAGACACCGGCCAGCGGCTCCGATCCGGCCTTCGACGGCGCCATCTTCGATGCCTCGCGCATGGAAGCGGCCAAGGCTTTCGCGCTGCTGAAGGGTCTTTATGCCGGCGGCAAGCTGCCCGGTCTCGACCAGCTCGCAGCCGCACGGTCCGCCACGGAAATCGCCCTGACGTCGCTGGCCGGTGTCAAGCCGGTCACCGGCATGCAGGCAAGTGTGACCGACCGCGTCAACGCCACCACGAAGGCAGCCGGCGAAGCGCTCGCGATCCTGAAGCCGCTGCCGCGCGATGCCGCGGCCGTCGGTGCGGTCATCGGCCGCCTCGATACCGCGATGGCCCGCGTGCTGGAGACGGCTCCGTCCGTTGCGACATCGCCTGCACCTGTGGGCCAGCCTTCCACAAGCCAGTCCATAGCCGGCCAGCCAGCTCCCAACACGGACGCCGGCACGCCTTCGACCGCGCCGGGTGCAGCCCCATCGCAACCCACCGTCGCCCCGTCTTCGCAGACGGCCAGCGGCGAGCCGGAGACGGTGCAGCAGGCACCGTTGCAGCAGAGCAAGAGCTCGGTGATCATCCGCCGTGGCGATACGCTTTGGCAGATCTCGCGCCGGGTCTACGGGGCAGGGGTGCGCTACACCACGATCTACGTGGCCAACGAGGACCAGATCCTCGATCCCGACCGCATCCTGCCGGGTCAGGTCTTCGGCGTTCCCGAGACGGCGCTGCCGGATGCGCAATCGCAGGAAATCCACCGCCGGCATATGCAGCACACACCCTGACGGCAGCGCGCCCGGTGGCAACAAGCAAAGGCATGTCCGCAAGGCCATTGCCGCGGCCGCCGGGTAAGCCTATGTGATGCTCGACGCGAACGGCGCCTTCCGCAGGGGGCGCCGTTCGCACGTTTGACCGGCACTCCCCTGTCGGCCGCACAGCCCTGCCGGCGTGAAATCGAAGAGATATGACGGACCAGAAGAAGACCGTGTCGGCCGATGCCGGCAATCCGCTCCGGACCATCCTCAACCTTTGGCCCTATATGTGGCCGAGCGACCGGGCCGACCTGAAGATGCGCGTGGTCTGGGCGACGGTGATCCTTCTGATCGCCAAGGTCGTGCTGCTGCTCGTACCCTATTTCTTCAAATGGGCGACCGACGCACTGAACGGCCGCGCCGATATGAGCGGCGTCCTGCCGGCCGTCATGACCGGCGCGCTGATGCTGGTCGTCGCCTACAATCTGGCGCGTCTCCTGCAGGCCGGTCTCAACCAGCTGCGCGATGCGCTGTTTGCCAGCGTCGGCCAACATGCGGTGCGCCAGCTCGCCTATCGCACCTTCGTGCACATGCACCAACTCTCGCTGCGCTTCCATCTGGAGCGCCGGACCGGCGGCCTGTCGCGCATCATCGAGCGCGGTACCAAGGGCATCGAGACGATCGTCCGGTTCACCATTCTCAACACCGTGCCGACGCTGATCGAGTTCCTGTTGACCGCGGCGATCTTCTGGTGGGGCTACGGCTTCTCCTACCTGCTGGTCACCGCCGTTACGGTTGCGGTCTATATCTGGTTCACGGTCAAGGCGAGCGACTGGCGCATCTCCATTCGCCGCTCGATGAACGACAGCGACACGGATGCCAACACCAAGGCGATCGATTCGCTGCTCAATTTCGAGACCGTCAAATATTTCGGCAACGAGCAGATGGAAGCGACGCGCTTCGACCAGTCGATGGCGCGCTACGAGAAGGCAGCAACGCAGGTCTGGACCTCGCTCGGCTGGCTGAACTTCGGTCAGGCGGTGATCTTCGGCCTCGGCACCGCCATCATGATGATCATGTCTGCGCTGGCCGTGCAGCGCGGCGAGCAGACCATCGGCGATTTCGTCTTCATCAATGCCATGCTGATGCAGCTGTCGATCCCGCTCAATTTCATCGGTTTCGTCTATCGCGAAATCCGCCAGGGCCTGACGGATATCGAGCAGATGTTCGATCTACTCGAGGTACAGGCCGAGGTGGTCGACTGTCCCGGCGCGAGGGAACTCGCGATCGACAAGGGTGCCATCGTCTTCAAGGACGTGCATTTCGCCTATGATCCGGCACGCCCGATCCTGAAGGGAATCAGCTTCGAAGTTCCCGCCGGCAAGACCGTTGCCGTGGTCGGTCCCTCGGGCGCCGGCAAGTCCACGCTGTCGCGCCTGCTCTACAGGTTCTACGACGTGCAGCAAGGGTCGATCACCATCGACGGGCAGGACGTCCGCAGCCTGACGCAGAAGAGCCTGCGTGCGGCGATCGGCATGGTCCCGCAGGATACGGTGCTCTTCAACGACACTATTGCCTACAATATCCGTTACGGCCGCACGTCGGCCTCGCAGGCCGAGGTCGAGGCTGCCGCCGACATCGCGCAGATCGGCACTTTCATCGAGACACTGCCGGAGGGCTACGACGCCATGGTCGGCGAGCGCGGTCTGAAACTGTCCGGCGGCGAGAAGCAGCGCGTGGCCATCGCCCGCACCGTGCTGAAAAGCCCGCCGATCCTCATCCTCGACGAGGCGACCTCGGCGCTCGACACGCGCACCGAGCAGGAGATACAGGCAGCGCTCGACATCGTCTCGCGCAACCGCACGACGCTGGTCATCGCCCACCGCCTCTCGACCGTCATCCAGGCCGACGAGATCATCGTGCTGAAGGACGGCGTGATTGCCGAACGCGGCACCCATGGCGAACTGATCGACCGGGACGGGCTCTACGCCTCGATGTGGAGCCGCCAGCGGGAGGCGACCCAGGCGGCCGAGCAGCTGAAGAAGGTGCAGGACGAAGACGATCTCGGTATCGTCACCCGCCGCCCGCCGGCGGTTTGAGACGCCTATCGGTCGGCAGTTCTGCGTCGCTCAGGGCGTCGCGCGCCGGGGTGAAAGGCGGCGGAGCACGGCCAGCCATCTTTTACGGATGGAGTGGCGATAACGCTTCCATTGCCTCTGCCGCTTCGTTCGCAGAGGTGCGTCTGCCCAGGCCGTCGTTGCGCGAACCGCGAGGTATGCGCCCTGCTGTGGATGCCGGCATTCTAAGGAGTTCGGCTTCGCATGGGTGAAGTGCACGACGACCGCATCGGTATAGTCGTCCGCCATCTGCGCGTTCCACTGCCAGCCGAGCTGCAGCGCCCGGCCGCTGGCGAGCAGGTTGAGGACATCCTGATCGAGAAACGGGAATTGCCTCGAATGGAGGAGCGCGAAGCATGTCTCGCTCGCCTTCTCGCTTCGCCATTTGGTCGCGTCGATGACGAGAACGCCGGCATTGAAATAGAACGCATCGTCGCTTCGCCCCAGCGCCATGTTCAGTTCGGCCGAACTCGTGCTGCCACGGGCTGCGACGCCTGCAACGAGATGATCGCCGAGCGGCAGGGTGAAGAGATACGAGATGTCGCCGAGGATCAGCGTATCGGCGTCCAGATAGACAATGCGAGGATAGGCAGCGCCCATCTGGTCCGGCAGAAGCAATCGCGCATAGGTCGCGCGGCTCCATCCGCTCGTCGTTCTCAGGTTTTTGATCCTGCCCAGCATTTCGTCATCGATATCGATGAACGTGACAGGCCGCCCGACGGAGCGCTGGATTTTTTCCTTGTCGGACGCCCGCAGCCCGTCGCCCAGAACGCAGAATTCCACGTCGGGAATGTTACCGTTGACGTGCGCCGAACGCAGCATCACGGCGGCAAGCTCGGCATAATCCCGGTCGATGCAACATGCCAGCATGTCCGTCTTCTCTTTAGATAAGATAGGTCTGTTATAATGAGCCTTAATATGAGGTCAACGGTTCGCATAGACTGTTGAGGCGTAGGGCCTTTCGCACGAGGAAACGCTACCGTTTTCGCAGTCATGCCCCATATCCCCTTGATCACCGCGATTGTTGCCGCAGGGCACGTTTCCCTATAGGTGCAGGAACGGAGTTTAATGGAGACGCTGCCCTCATGAGCCTGATCACGTCCGTTCGCAACACGCTGGTGCCGATCAACAAGGCCGGCTACCCGTTCATTGCCGGGTTCTTCGTCGTCTCCCTTCTTCTCGGCTTCCTGTGGGAGCCGCTGCTGTGGATCGGCTTCATCCTCACCGCCTGGTGCGCCTACTTCTTCCGCGACCCCGAGCGCGTGACGCCGGTCGATGACGATCTCGTCATCAGCCCCGCCGATGGCCGCGTCTCGTCCATCGCCCATATCGTTCCGCCGGAAGAGCTGGGCCTCGGTTTCGAGCCGATGCTGCGCATCTCCGTCTTCATGAACGTTTTCAATTGTCACGTGAACCGCGCCCCCATGCGCGGCACCATCACGCGCATCGCTTACCGCGCCGGACAGTTCGTCAATGCCGAACTCGACAAGGCCAGCAGCGACAATGAGCGCAACGGCCTCGTCATCGAGACCGCCCATGGCGCCATCGGCACGGTGCAGATCGCCGGCCTCGTTGCCCGGCGCATCATCTGCTGGTCCTCGCAGGGCGAGCAGCTGCAGGCAGGCCAGCGATTCGGCCTCATCCGCTTCGGCTCGCGCCTCGACGTCTTCCTGCCGGCCGGCGCCGAGCCGCGTGTCAGCCTCGGACAGCTCGCCATCGCCGGCGAGACCGTGCTGGCCGAGTTCGGCTCTGAAAAGGGCCCGACGCTCGGTCGCCGCGACTGACGTCAAGGTGATGCCCGATCAAGCCGCTTTGATCGGAGATGAGGTGAGACCGCGCTGGAACGCTTCCGCCGCCGCGCTATGTTGAATTGCAATTCTTCCGCAGGGACGACCCGTCCCGCCGTGCTCCCGAGGACCCAAGCGCCATGGATACGACGCCGTTTCCCCCCTTCGAGCCGAACGGGCCGAAAGACGACGAGGCCCGCGGCCCGCGCCTGCGGGAGATCCCGCTGCGGCTGCTCATTCCCAACCTGATCACGGTGCTGGCCATCTGCGCCGGCCTCACCGGCGTGCGGCTGGCCTTCGAAGGCCGGTTCGAGCTGGCGGTGGCCATGGTGCTGGTGGCGGCCTTTCTCGACGGCGTCGATGGCCGCATCGCCCGCCTCCTGAAGGCCACGTCGAAATTCGGCGTGCAGATGGATTCGCTCGCCGATATCGTCAATTTCGGCGTCGCCCCGGCACTGGTGCTGTTTGCCTATGTGCTGGACGAAGCCAAGTCGATCGGCTGGATCGCAGCCCTGATCTACGTCATCGCCGCCGGCCTGCGGCTGGCCCGCTTCAACGTGATGGCCGAGCGCGATATCAAGGCGAAGTGGCAGTCGGAATATTTCGTCGGCGTTCCCGCGCCGGCGGGTGCTATGCTGGTGCTTCTGCCGGTCTATCTCGGCCTCATCGGCGTCGAGCCCAACCGCACCATTG
Organism: Rhizobium sp. PP-CC-3G-465; assembly: GCF_004343445.1. NCBI lineage: Bacteria > Pseudomonadati > Pseudomonadota > Alphaproteobacteria > Hyphomicrobiales > Rhizobiaceae > Rhizobium > Rhizobium sp. PP-CC-3G-465. Next base: position 1,484,877 of record NZ_SLYH01000001.1, on the reverse strand, counting down.
GCCTCATCTTTTCGGCCTATACGCTGCTCATCGCCTTCCTCCTTGTCAGCCGTTTGCCCGTCTGGTCGGGCAAATCGGAAAACCGCGTCCGCCGCGATCTCGTTCTCCCGGTCATTCTGGCTGTGGTCATCTATGTCGCGACCCTGATGAGCTTCACCTGGGAAACTATGGTCATCACCGCCATCGCCTACCTCGCCACGCTTCCCTTCGGCGCCCGCGCCTGGAAAAAGAAGTATGGCAGCAAGTGGCCGGAGCATCCTGAGGGCGTCAGGGACGACGGCTTGCCAGGACAATAAATGAGCAGGCCGAGGTGAGGCAGCAAGAGGGAATTTGGCCCATGAAGTTCGGCTACACGATTACCTACGTCCCCGACGTCGCAGCCTCTCTCGACTTTTTCGAGAAGGCGTTCGGCGTCCCTGTCAAGTTCCTGCATGAGGGCGGGGACTACGGCGAACTGGAGACGGGTGAGACGACGCTGGCCTTCGCCTCGACCCATCTCGCCTCTGCCCATTTTCCCGAAGGCTATGTGCTCGCGCACGCGTCGAAGCATCCTCTCGGGATGGAGATCGCTCTCGTCACCGACGATGTGGCCGTGGCCCATGCCCTTGCATTGACATGCGGTGCGCAGGAGATCAGTTCGCCAAAGAAGCAGCCCTGGGGTCAGTTCGTCTCCTATGTCAGGTGTCCTGATGGTTTGCTGGTGGAGCTGTGCACCCCAGTCTCTGGGTAATCAGTCGGCGATGACGCTCAAGATGGCGCGTGAAGCACCCCACGCGCCGTATCGACCACCGCCCGCGTCAGCGTGGTCAACTGGTCTGCCGCGAGCCGATTGATCTGCCAGAACAATGGAACATCCAGCGGCCTGTCCGGAATAAGCTCGACCAGCCGACCGCTGGCGAGGTGCTCTGCGACGAGGATCTCGGGATTCATGCCCCACCCCATTCCGGACAGGCTTGCCTCCACGAAACTCTGCGTCGAAGGCAGCCAGTGGGTGGGGCACACCGGGTCCTCGCCGAGCGCCTGCCGGAGCCATCGGCTCTGAAGCCGGTCCTTCTGGTTGAAGGTCAGCGCCGGCGCTTGGGCGAAGGCGGATGGCGTCATGCCGCCGTCGAAATACCGTTCCACGAAATCCGCGCTCGCCGTCGCCCGATACCGCAACGCGCCGAGCGGCGTGCGGCGACAGCCGGAAATCGGTGCTTCCAGCGACGTGACGGCCGCCAGCACGCGCCCCTGTTGCAGCCATTCGGCCGTATGGTCCTGATCATCAACTGCAATGTTGAGAAGATGCGGCGCGTCGCGTGAAAAAGCTGAGGCCGCCGTCAGGAACCATGTGGCAAGGCTGTCGGCATTGGTGGCGATGTGAAGGGTGACGCGGGCACTGGGCGAAAGCGGATCGGCAAGTGTTGGCAAGTGGCTGAAGAGCTCGCTTTCCAGCATGCCCACCGTCTCCATGTGCCGGCAGAGCCACGCCCCCTTCTCGGTCGCGACGCAGGGCGCACCGCGGATGATGAGCGCCGTTCCCAGGCGCTCTTCCAATGCCTTCACGCGCTGCGAGATGGCGGACGGCGTGACGTTCAACAAGCGCGCCGCCTTTTCAAAGCTTCCCGTCTGTACGACGGCAGACACCGCGCGAAGGGAGATATAGTCAAGCGCCATTAGCTGTCCTTCATCAATATTAGGATCATTAACTATCCTAATTCGAGACTCAGCGCTATCGAAGCTCACACCACTCGGGAGAGATCAATGCCGCCTGCCTCACTGCTCGACGAAATGACCCTGAGCGCTTTTACGACCGGTCTCGCGATGGGCCTCACCCTCATCGTCGCCATCGGCGCACAGAACGCTTTCGTGCTGCGGCAGGGTTTGCGCAACGAGCACATCTTCGCGGTCTGCCTCGCCTGTGCCGTGTCCGATGCTGCCCTGATCGCCTTGGGTGTCACGAGCTTCCGCCAGATCGCGCAGATCCTGCCGGGTATCGACCCGTTCATGCGCTATGGTGGCGCCGCGTTCCTGTTCGTTTATGGTGCACGCAGCCTGCTGTCGGCCATGCGCGCTTCGGGTGCTCTCGATATGTCAGGGCAGACGGGCCGCGGCCTTGGCGTCACGCTGGCGACCTGCCTCGCGCTCACCTGGCTCAACCCGCACGTCTATCTCGACACGGTCGTCCTGCTCGGCACCATTTCGACGCGGTTTCCCGGTGCGCAGGGCGCGTTTGCAGCCGGCGCGATGTCCGCCTCGTTCCTGTTTTTCTTCTCGCTCGGCTACGGTGCCCGCCGCCTGCGGCCGCTCTTCGAGAAGCCAGCGGCATGGCGCATCCTGGAGGCGATTATCGGCATCGTCATGTTCGCGATCGCGCTGAGGCTTGTGATGGGATTGTAGCGGCTATTCCGGCAGGCGATAATCCACGATCCGCTTCTCGCGAACCACGAACAGCTTGCCGGTCTCGGTCTGGTCCGGCCCGACGAGCGGCAGCAGCGTCCGCGCGACCTCGGAGGGGTGCGGGACAGTTTCCGGATCCTCGCCCGGCATGGCCTGCGCGCGCATGGCTGTGCGCGTACCGCCCGGATCGACCGAGAGGATGCGCAACGGCAGGCGTTGGGTTTCCCCGGCCCATGTCCGCGCCAGCGCCTCGACGGCCGCCTTGGAGGCGGAGTAGGGGCCCCAGAACGGTTTGCACTTGTGTGCGGCCGACGAGGAGAGGATCAGCGCGCGCCCGGCATCCGACTGGATCATCAACGGCTCCACCGTGCGGATCAGTCGCCATGTCGCGGTGACATTGATCGTCATCACCTTTTCGAACACCTTCGCCTCGACATGGCCGATCGGCGAGATCGTGCCGAGCACGCCGGCATTGGCGACGAGAATGTCGAGCCGGCCCCAGCGCTCGTGGATCGCCGCGCCCAACCGGTCGATCGCCTCCATATCGGCAAGGTCAAAAGGCACCAGCGTGAGCGGAAGGCCGCCCTCGGCCTTGACCGCATCGTCCAGTTCCTCGAGGCCGCCCACGGTCCGCGCGCAGGCAATCACCTGTGCGCCGGCACGGGCCAGCTCAAGCGCCGTGAAATAGCCGATGCCGCGCGAGGCGCCGGTGACAAGCGCGATGCGCCCCTTCAGGTCGATCGGGTTCATGCGTCAGCCGTTGCTCGCCATGACGGACAGCTTGCGGACATTGCTGGTCCCCTCGCGATCGAGAAGGCGCGTCGGATAGTCGCCCGTGAAGTAATGGTCGGTGAACTGCGGCGCCTTCGGGTTGCGCGGCTCGCCGCCGACAGCCCGGTAGAGACCGTCGATCGACAGGAACTCCAGCGAATCCGCGCCGATGAAGGCGCACATGGAGGCAAGGTCCGCATGCTGGTTGGCCAGCAGTTTCTCAGCGTCCGGCGTATCGATCCCGTAGAAATCCGGATGATAGATCATCGGGCTTGCGACGCGGATATGCACTTCCAGCGCGCCCGCCTCGCGGATCATCTGGACGATCTTCAGCGAGGTCGTGCCGCGCACGATCGAATCGTCGATCAGAACGACGCGCTTGCCCTCGATCATCGCGCGGTTGGCGGAGTGCTTCAGTTTCACGCCGAAGGCGCGGATCGACTGCGTCGGCTCGATGAAGGTACGCCCGACATAATGGTTGCGGATGATGCCGAGTTCGAACGGAATGCCGCTCGCCTGCGCAAAGCCGATGGCCGCCGGCGTGCCGCCATCGGGAACGGGTACGACGACATCCGCCTGAACCGGTGCTTCCTTGGCAAGGTTGATGCCCATGTTCTTGCGGGCGACATAGACGTTGCGGCCGCCGACGACCGAATCGGGCCGGGCGAAATAGACATATTCGAAGAGGCAGAGCCGCTCCGGCATCGGCGCTTCCGCCTTGCGCGATTCGATGCTGATCGAACCGTCGGGCTGGATCTCGCAGATCACGACTTCGCCATTCTCGACATCGCGCACGAACTTCGCGCCGATGATGTCGAGCGCGCAGGTCTCGGAAGCGAAGATCGGCTTGCCGTCGAGTTCGCCCATCACGAGCGGGCGGATGCCGTAGGGATCGCGCGCCGCCATCAGCTTGGTGCGGGTGACGGCGAGCATCGAGTAGCCGCCCTCGACCTGGCGGATCGCATCGACGAAACGCTCGCCGGAACCGGCATGCTTGGAACGGGCGATGAGATGCAGCACGACTTCGGTATCCGAGGTCGACTGACAGATGGCGCCATCTGCGATCAGCTGGCGGCGCAGCGTCAGGCCGTTGGTCAGGTTGCCGTTATGCGCGATCGCGATGCCGCCGACCTCGAGTTCGGCAAACAGCGGCTGCACGTTGCGCAACGCCACTTCACCGGTCGTCGAGTAGCGCGTATGGCCGATGCCGATGAAGCCCGGCAGTTTGGCAAGCGTCGCGGGGTCCGTATAGTGGTCGCCGACGAGGCCCATCCGCTTTTCGGTGTAGAACTGCCGCCCGTCGAAGGTGACGATGCCGGCCGCTTCCTGTCCGCGATGCTGCAGCGCATGCAGGCCGAGCGCCGTCAGCGTGGCGGCGTCCTCATGCCCCAGGATACCGAAAACGCCGCACTCTTCGTGCAGCGTATCGCCGTCCATCTCGTCATGGATCTCGGTCGCACGCAGGTTTTTGGCGGCGGCAGTGGGGGACTGGGACAGGGTCATCGCGGTATCACCTTTTTCTCGGCGGGTGCGGTTGGCATATCGTAGCGCGTCATCGCGCCTTCAACCAGCAATACCGGCGAAAAGAGCGATGAAACGACAACAGCCCGCAAAGCGGGCTGGCATCTCTGGCGCAGGCGCGTCAGTTGTTGGTCGTCGGCGCAGCGGGCGCAAGGGCCGGCGCATCGTCGGATGGAACCGGCTCGTTCGGCGGCGTCGTACCGTCCAGCTCGCCTTCGGGCGTCGGCTTGCCGGTCAGGCGGTTCACCACGGTCGTGCCGACATCTTCCGGAAGCAGCGCCACGAGCTTCGTGCCGAGATTGTCGAGCAGCGGCTTCGATTTCGCCTGGATGACCCAGGTCGGCTGCTGCTCGGGCTTCACGATCCAGTTGAAGAACAGCATGGCGACGACGATCAGGAGAACGCCGCGTGCCGCACCGAACAGGAAGCCGAGCGTGCGATCGAGCGCACCAATGCGGCTGTCGATGATGAAATCCGCAATCCGCATGGTGATGAAGGAGATGATGATCAGGGCGACGAGGAAGATGACGCCGGCCGAACCGGCCGTGGCGATGGCATCGCTCGTCGTGTACTGCGCGGCATAGGGCTTCAGGTAGGGATAGAGGAAATAGGCAGACGCTGCGGCACCGAGCCAGCTGGCAACCGAAAGCACCTCGCGCGAGAAGCCGCGGACCATCGCAAGGACGGCCGAGAACAGCGCGACACCGATCACGATCCCGTCGAGAATGGTTATGGGCATGGTCGTCCTACTCCGAACAAGCGCCAGGCGGGGTCCGCACCGGGGCATCTGCAGTCACCGCACGTGAACCCGGCTCCGATCTCTCGCGGAACCGGACGCAGCATCTATACCGAAACGGCGGCCGTGTCCCGATATGCTTTGGCCCGATAATCTCGGGCAGTAGCCGTCTTGCGGTCTCCCGCCGTCCGGTCAGTCGTCCTCATCCGTCTGGCGCAGAGCACCCTTGGCACCGGCGATGCGCGCGACCAGATCCGGCAGGCTCTCCATCTCGCTCCACACCATGCCCGAGCCCTTGGGCAGATCGGGGGAGGCGGAAGGCAGGACAGCTTGCGAGAAGCCGAGTTTCTCGGATTCCTTCAGGCGCTGGGCCGTATGCGCAACCGGCCGGATGGCCCCGGACAGGCTGATTTCGCCGAAATAAACGCAATCGGTGGGAAGGGCAAGTCCGGCAAGCGAGGAAACCAGTGCGGAAGCCACGGCAAGGTCCGCCGCGGGCTCCGCGATACGGTATCCGCCGGCCACGTTGAGGTAGACGTCGTGCTGCCCGAGCCGCACGCCGCAATGGGCTTCCAGCACCGCGAGAATCATCGACAGCCGCGCTGAATCCCAACCCACCACAGCGCGGCGTGGCGTTCCGAGCGAGGTCGGCGCCACCAGTGCCTGCACTTCCACCAGCACCGGCCGCGTGCCTTCCATGCCGGCGAACACGGCAGCACCCGGCGATTTCGCATTGCGCTCGCCGAGGAAAAGCTCTGAGGGGTTGGTGACCTCGCGCAGTCCCTTGTCCGACATCTCGAACACGCCGATCTCGTCCGTCGGCCCGAAGCGGTTCTTTACCGTGCGCAGAATGCGGTAATGATGCCCACGGTCGCCCTCGAAATAGAGGACGGCATCGACCATGTGCTCAACTACACGCGGACCGGCGATCTGGCCTTCCTTGGTGACGTGGCCGACAAGCACGACTGTGGCGCCGGTCTGCTTGGCGAAACGGATCATCGCCTGCACGCCGGTGCGAACCTGCGTCACAGTGCCCGGCGCCGAATCGACGACGTCGCTCCAGAGCGTCTGGATGGAATCGACGATGAAGAGATCGGGCCGCTTACCCTCAGACACCGTCGCGAGGATGTCCTCGACATTGGTCTCGGCGGCCAGCAGCACGTCGGTATCCGCAGCGCCGAGCCGCTGGGCCCGCAGCCGCACCTGCGCCACGGCCTCTTCGCCCGAGACGTAGATGATGCGATGGCCGTTGCGCGAAAGAGCTGCCGCCGCCTGCATGAGAACCGTGGATTTGCCGATGCCCGGATCGCCGCCGATCAGCACCGCCGACCCGCGCACGAAGCCGCCGCCGAGCGCCCTGTCGAACTCCGAGATGCCGGTCGTGATGCGCGGCGCATCCTCTGTCTCGCCGGAAAGCGTGGTCAGCGCAACGGGGCGCCCCTTCTTCGGCGTCTTGCCCGGCCCGCCGCCGATGCCGCCCAGCGGGTCCTCCTCGACGATGGTGTTCCACTGTCCGCAGCCCTCGCACTTTCCCACCCAGCGGGAGGTGACGGTGCCGCAATTCTGGCAGATGAAATTCGTTCTGGCCTTGGCCATTCAGTCGGTATCGCTTTCGGTAAAAGTTGAGGCGAAGATGGTCCGGCGTCCGTGAAGGACGCGCAGGACGTTGAGGTCTGTTTCAGTGACGAAAAAATAGATGCGGCGCTCGCGATAGACGAAATACCGCAGACCGAGAACGATGTCGCGGCTGGTGCCGATGAGGCCGAGGCCTGCCATCCTTTCGATGTGATCCGTCAGGTCGGTTATGAAAGCGTCGGCTGCGACCGGGTTCTCTTCTGCAATGTACTCAAAGGCGTCCGCCAGGTCTTTCAGTGCGCGACGGCTCATGTTCAGGCGCCGAGCGAGCATCTTGTCGTTTCCGTGCGAGTGCGAGGATATGTTTCTTCAGGTCGCCAACCTTCTCGAACGTGACGTACCGCCCTGCCTCGATACCGTCCTCGCCGATCTTGATGAGGCGCCGCAGTTCCTCGTCCTCTTCCCGCAGAACCTGAAGTCCGGCACGGATCACATCGTCGGCGGTGCGATAGGCACCCATCTGCAGCTGCCCTTCGATGAAGGCGCAATCTTCGTCGCTCAAATGGATGTCAGTCATTCTGATCTCCCTTTGTTCTCTTCTAGCGTATCTCGAACGGCATTCCAAGATGCCGCGTCAAACTTCCTCGTCGGCCTCGCGATAGGCGCGATCGTAGCGGTGGCCGAGGCTTGTCAGCAGCTCGTAGCCGATTGTCCCGCCTGCGCGCGCCACATCGTCGAGCGCGATGTTGCGTCCGAAGAGTTCGATGTAATCGCCTGCACGCACCGCGTTTTCCGGCAGGTCCGTCACGTCGAACAGACTGAGATCCATAGTGACGCGGCCGACATGGGGAACCCTGCGGCCATGGAGGAAGCCATAAGCGCCGGAGGGTGCCGCCTGCCGCAGGGCGACGCCGCTGCCGGAAACCGAGCGGTGGTAGCCGTCGGCATAGCCGACCGAGGCGATGGCGATCCGGCTGTCACGGGCAAAGGCGGCGGTGGCGCCGTAGCTCGCCGAACCGCCCTTCGCTACCGAGCGCACCTGGATGATCCGCGCCTCTGCGGTCACGACCGGCGTCATCGGGTTGGCCATTCCGTTGACCGCCTCGCCGCCATAGGTGGCGATGCCCGGGCGGGTGAGGTCGAAATGATAGTCCGGCCCGAGATGAACGCCCGCAGAATTGGCAAGGCTCGCCTCGACGCCCTCGAAGGCGGCGCTGACCTCGCGGAAGGCCGTGAGTTGCCGGGCGTTCAGCGGATGCGCGGGATCGTCGGCGCAGGCGAGGTGGCTCATGACCAGCATCGGCGAAAAGCTTGCCGGGCGCGCCGGGTCGGAGGCAAGCGCCATCGCTTCTTCCATGGAAAGGCCGAGCCGGTTCATGCCGGTGTCCACATGCAGCACGCAAGGGTGATCGCCATGCTCGGAAAGGGCCGCCATGAAGAAGGCGAGCTGCTCCTCGGAATTGATGACGGGCACCAGCCCGTTTTCAAAGAACAGCGGCTCGATGCCGGGCCAGAGGCCGGCGAGCACATAGATGCGGCCCTCGGGCACCAGCGGGCGAAGATCGACACCCTCTTCGGCATTCGCCACGAAGAAATCCCGCGCTCCAGCCCGGTAAAGCGTCTCCGCCGCCGCCTCGATCCCGATCCCATAGGCATCGGCCTTCAGCACGGCCGCCGCCCGCGCACGTCCCGACCGCGCCTTCATCTGGCGCCAGTTATCGGCCAGCGCCTGCAGGTCGATGGTCAGGCGGTTCGCCGCAGCGGAAAAGACGTCGTCCATGATACCCTCGGAAGTTTGCGGGGAGCGAGCCCATTGAATGCGGACACGCTCTCAGGCCTCGCTCACTTCAGCGAGATAGCGCCATCCCCCATCCCGATCAATGCTCCTCGTACTGCGTGAACGAGGGGTCGGCGAGGTCGGTGAAGCGGGTGAATTCGGACTGGAAGGCGAGTTTTACCGTGCCGGTCGGTCCGTGACGCTGCTTGGCGATGATGACGTCGGCCGTACCCTTCACCTTCTCGAAGGTCTGCTTCCACTCCTCGTATTTCGGGTCGAACTCGTCGCGGGGCTCCATGTTCTTCACATAGTATTCCTCGCGGAACACGAAGAGCACGACGTCGGCGTCCTGCTCGATCGAGCCGGATTCGCGAAGGTCGGAGAGCTGCGGGCGCTTGTCTTCGCGGCTTTCCACCGCACGCGACAGCTGGGACAGCGCGATGATCGGAACGTTCAGCTCCTTGCCGAGCGCTTTCAGGCCCGTCGTGATCTGGGTGATTTCCTGCACGCGGTTCTCGCCGGATTTGCCGGCGCCGGTCATCAGCTGGATATAGTCCACCACGAGGCAATCGAGTCCCCGCTGGCGCTTGAGGCGGCGTGCACGCGCGGAAAGCTGGGCGATCGAGATACCACCGGTCTGGTCGATATAGAGCGGCACCTTCTGCATCATATGGGCGCAGGCGACCAGCTTTTCGAAGTCGTGCTCGGTGATCTCGCCGCGGCGGATTTTCGAGGAGGAGACTTCCGTCTGCTCGGAGATGATACGCGTCGCCAGCTGTTCGGACGACATTTCAAGCGAATAGAACCCGACGACGCCGCCATTCTTTGCCTTGTAGGAGCCGTCCGCCTGGATCTCCGGCTCGTAGGAGGCTGCAATGTTGTAGGCGATGTTGGTGGCCAGCGAGGTCTTGCCCATGCCGGGACGTCCGGCGAGCACGATCAAGTCGGAGCGCTGCAGGCCGCCCATCTTGCCGTCGAGCGAGTGAATGCCGGTGGAGATGCCCGACAGGTGGCCGTCGCGCTCGAAGGCCTGGCCCGCCATGTCGATGGCCAGTGCCACGGCGTCGTTGAACGCCTGGAAGCCACCGTCGTAGCGGCCGGTTTCGGCCAGCTCGAACAGGCGCCGCTCGGCATCCTCGATCTGCCCCTGCGGCGGCATGTCCAGCGGTGCGTCGAAGGCGATGTTGACCATGTCCTCGCCGATGGTGATCAGCGAGCGGCGGAGCGCCAGATCGTAGATCGCCCGGCCGTAATCCTCGGCATTGATGATCGTCACGGCATTGGCCGCGAGCTGCGCGAGATATTGCGAAATCGTCATGTCGCCGACCTTCTGGTCGGGTGCGAGGAAGGTCTTCACCGTCACGGGATGGGCGGTTTTGCCCATGCGGATGATGTCGCCGGCGACCTCGTAGATCTTGCGGTGCAGCGGCTCGTGCAGGTGAACCGGCTTCAGGAAATCCGAGACGCGGTAGAAGGCGTCGTTGTTGACGAGGATCGCGCCGAGCAGGGCCTGTTCCGCCTCGATATTGCTCGGAGCTTCCCGGTACTGGGGTTCCATGGGCTGTTGGCTCATCGCTGCCACTCTGCGCGCTGCTTCATTCATCGTCATCTCTCGTCTGTACCGCTTGAGGGCCTGTGATTGGCTGATCGGGACACGGTGTCAAGCGGTGCTGGTGCCGGGTCGGGGTGAGGGCACGGCCTGTTACCGCTCTCCACAGCCGCAGGGAGGGTACGGTAGAAATCGGTCCCGTCTGCGCCATCTCTGCTTGACCGGCCACCGGATATGCCACGGCAGCGAATCGTTTCGGCAGGATACGCCAAACGACCGCCGCATGAAATGCGGTGGACAGCCCGATGACGGCTTGAAATAGCCGACGCTCTGTATTACTTCGACCACACATAGTTAGTACACTACTATTATGGAAAGAGTAGCAGTTGACCGATCTCGCAAATCGCGCTTTGTTCGATGCCCTGCAATCCGTGAACCGGAAGCTGCGCGCCGTCTTCGATGCCAAGGTCAAGGAACGTGGACTGACGCTGTCGCGTGCGCGCGCGCTGTTCGCACTGTCGCGTCGCGACGGACTGAACCAGCGCGAGCTTGCCGAAGAGCTGGCGATCGAGACGCCCACGATCGTGCGGCTTCTGGACGGCATGGAGGCGCAGGGCTTCATCGAGCGCCGGGTGGAAAAGTCCGACCGGCGCGCCAAGCAGATCCACATGACGCCGATGGGGCGGGCGCTGGCTGAGGAGATCGAGGTCATCGCCTGCGGCATCCGCGCAGACCTCCTCTCCGGCGTCAGTCTTCAGGACAAGGAGACCGCGCTCGCGGTAATGACGGCGATGGCGGACAACATGATCCTGATCGGGCGGGAGAGCGTCTCGTGACCAGCGCCATCACGCCCTCGATAGAGAACCGGCCGGCCTCCGAGCCCGAGATGCCAGCGCTCACACTGCCGGCAACCGTGCCGCAGCCGGCCGTGCATATCTCGCGCGGCCGTGCCTCGCTCTACATGTTCACATCCGTGCTGATGTTCCTGACGCAGGGCCTCGGCATGAACCTCTTGAACGCCAATCTCTACCAGCTGCAGGGCGCTTTCTCGGCGACCGTCAACGAGCTTGCCTGGCTGTCGGCAGCCTATATGGCGCCCTATGCCAGCCTGTCGGTGGCGCTCTTCAAGATCCGCACGCAATACGGCCTGCGTCGCTTTGCCGAACTCGGCATCCTCTGCTTCGTCTTTGCCGCCTTCGCCAATCTCTTCGTGTCCGACCTGCATTCCGCGTTGATCATCCGCTTCGTCAACGGCGTCGCGGCCGCGCCGCTTTCGACCATCGGCATTCTCTACATGCTGGAGGCGTTTCCGCCGGCGAAGAAACTGTCCATGGGCCTCAGCCTCGCGGTCATGAACACGCTGCTGTCGGCGCCCCTCGCGCGCATCATCTCGCCGGCGCTGATGGAGTATGGCGGCTGGCGTGCGCTCTATACGTTCGAGGTGGCGCTGGCGCTGATCGCGCTGCCCTTCATCTACCTGTTGCCGGTCACAGCCCCGCCCCGTGCGAAAGTCATCCAAACGCTCGATATCTTCAGCTATTTCATCCTCGCGGGCGGCTTCGGCTGTCTCGCCATCCTCCTGTCGCTCGGGCGCTTCTACTGGTGGTTCGAGGCGCCTTGGCTCGGCGTGCTTCTGGCCTGCGCCATCGGCCTGCTCTCGGTCTTCGTCGCCATCGAGATCAACCGGTCACAGCCGATGCTCGACCTGCGCTGGATCTTCTCCTGGTCGAACATCCACATGGCCGGTGTCCTCATCCTGTTCCGCACCGTTTCCTCCGAGCAGACGGCGACGGTCTCTGGCTTCTACCAACAGATCGGCCTGCTGAACGACCAGACGACGCTGCTCTATGCGATCGTGCTCGCGGCCTCGGTCGCAGCGGGGCTGTTTTGCACCTTCCTCATGGTGAAGAAACAGCTCGATCTTGCCCATGTCATCGCGCTTCTTCTCATCGGCGCCGGTGCCTGGCTCGACAGCCAGTCGACCAACCTGACCCGGCCAGAGCAGATGTATCTGAGTCAAGCTCTGGTGGCGGCAGGCGCCGCGATGTTCCTGCCACCGGTGATGACGACGGGCTTCGGCGCAGCACTCGCCAAGGGACCCATCTACGTCGTCAATTTCATCGTGATCTTCCTGTTCACCCAGAGCCTCGGCAGCTTGATGGCATCCGCCGCGCTCGGCACCTTCGTCACCATTCGCGAGAAATTCCACTCCAACCTTCTGGCCGAGCAGATCATGCTGTCGGACCCGCTGGTCGCCAACCGCGTGACGCAGCTGGCCGGCTCTTACGGCAAGGTCATCACCGACAAGACGCTTCTGAATGCCGAGGGGCTGCAACTCCTGACGCAACAGGTCAGCCGCGAGGCCTATGTGCTCGCCTATAACGATGCTTTCTTCGTCATTTTCATCGGCTGCGCGATCTCGCTGGCCATCCTCATTGGTCACCTGATCTGGCGCCGTCTGGTCGCGTCTTCCGACCCGGCAGCCGTCCCGGCCTGATTTCAACATCCTTTCATTGAAGCCGCCTTTAAACAGAGTCCGCCATGTCCAAGCTCACCCGCTCTCCCGTTACCATCCTCGTCCTCCTCGCCGGCGTCATCGGCGTCCTGCTGGTGCTCTATGCCTGGCGGTTGCCGCCCTTCGTGACCTCGGTGGAAACCACCGATAACGCCTATGTCAAAGGCTACGTCACCATCATGAGCCCGCAGGTCGCGGGCTATGTGGTGGAGGTTCCCGTTCGCGATTATCAGGCGGTGAAGGAGGGCGACGTGCTCGCCCGCATCGACGATCGCATCTACCAGCAGAAGGTGGCGCAAGCTCGCGCGACGCTTGCCGGACAGAAGGCGGCGCTCGACAATTCGCGCCAGCAGGAAGCCTCCGCCAAGGCCAGCATCGCCTCCAGCGATGCGCAGGTTCTCGGGGCGAAAGCCGCCCTTCGCAGGGCGGAGCTGGCCTCCGAGCGCGTGAACCAGCTGGCGGCGCGCAGCGTTGCCTCCACCAGCGAGGTCGAGTCGGCGCAGGCGACATTCGAGCAGGCGAAAGCGGCGGAAGCGCAGGCCGAGGCCGCCGTCGAGGTCAACCGCCAGGCGCTTGCCACCATCATCGTCAACCGCGGTTCGCTGCAGGCTGCCGTGGCGGGCGCCGAAGCGTCCGTCGAGCTTGCGGAGATCGACCTTGCCAATACCGCTATCCGTGCGCCCCGCGACGGGCATCTCGGCGAAGTCGGCGTTCGTCTCGGACAATATGTGACGGCCGGAACCCAGCTGATGTCGGTGGTGCCGAGCGAGCTTTGGGTGGTCGCCAACTACAAGGAAACCCAGCTGGACGGTATGAAGGTCGGCCAGCCCGTCACCTTCTCGGTCGATGCGCTGGAGCACCAGAGGCTGACCGGCCATGTGCAGCGCTTCTCGCCGGCTGCCGGTTCCGAGTTCAGCGTCATCCGTCCCGACAACGCCACGGGCAACTTCACCAAGATCGCCCAGCGCGTCGGTGTCCGCATTTCCATCGACCCGGGCCAGGCGGCGGCCGAACGGCTCGCCCCCGGCCTGTCGGTCGTGGTGCGCATCGACAAGTCGCTCGATCCCGACGCGAAGATCGCAGACGCTGAATGAGGGCATGAGACGGCATGGCTGAAACGACAAAGGCCCCGGAGCGGCAAACGCTCCGGGGCCTTTGTCATGATCGATTCGCGAAGGCTTATTCTTCGTCGTTGTCGAATTCGGCTTCCGGGTTGAAGAAGTCTTCCGGACGCAGGGCATCTTCGTCGACGCCGTAGATGGCATCGGCGGAGTTGAGGTTTTCACCCTTGGCCTGACGCTCGGCTTCATCGGCCGAACGGGCAACGTTCATCGTGACCGTGATCTCGACTTCGGCATGCAGGTGGATCTTGACCGGGTGCAGGCCGATCGACTTGATCGGGTTGTTCAGGTCGACCTGGTTACGGCCGACGTTGAAGCCTTCGGCAGCAACCACTTCGGCAACGTCGCGAGCCGCGACCGAACCGTAGAGCTGGCCGGTTTCGCCGGCGGAGCGAACGACGTTGAAGCTCTTGCCGTCGAGCTGTTCGGCAACCGCCTGGGCTTCCGACTTGCGCTCGAGGTTGCGGGCTTCGAGCGTTGCGCGCTCGCTTTCGAAACGGGCCTTGTTACCGGCATTGGCGCGCAGCGCCTTGCCGAGCGGCAGCAGGTAGTTACGGGCAAAGCCGTCCTTGACCTTGACCGTTTCGCCCATCTGGCCGAGCTTTGCTACGCGTTCGAGAAGAATGACATCCATGGTTTTGTCCTTTCAGGTGTCTGTGTCTGGAGTTTATTCAGGCGTCTTTCCCGTCGGCTTTCCCGGAGACAGCGCGATCGCTCGGCGTGTATCCATGAGGCCCGACAGGAGGAAGAAGAAGGCGGGAATGGTGAAGAGCAGCACGGAGAGGTAGCCGAGCCACAGCACCGGTAGCCGCCAGGACTTGCCGCGGGTGCGGAAGTGGAAGACGGCGAAGCCGGAGAGCAGGAAGCCGGCGCCGAACGTGCCGCAGACGAGAGCACCCACGGCACCCACCGCACCACCGGCAAAGGTCAGTACCAGCCCGCCGAGAAAGGCGAAGATGGCGAAGCGATGCATCCGCAACGTCGAGGGAATATCCTCGCGGGGACGCAGGCTGCGACCGGACATCTGTACGATGCGCGTTGCCGTGTAATAGGCCGCAAACAACATCAGCACCCAGAGCGCACCCTGAACCATCGGCAGCGCGACGCTGAACACCGCCTTGATCTGCGCGAGAGCGGCGGGATCCGGATTGTAGGTCGGTTCCTGGCTCTTCAGCGCTTCGATGACCATATCGACCATGCCGGCCGCGGTTTCCGTGCTGTAGCCAAGCACCACGCCGATGATCAGCATGCCCCCGGCAACGAGCCCGGCAAGATGGGTGAGGATATCGGAGAGCGGATACCACGCCATGGCGTCGTCGGGGCCGCCAATCTCGCTTGCCGGCCGCGCAAGGTTTGCCAGATGCGACAGCCATGCGGCGGGAATGAGCGTGACGACGAGAATGAGCAGCGCGAAATAGGGAGAGACGGCAATGGCCGCAAGAAAACCCGCAACGACGACGGCGACGATGGCAGCCGCATTGCCCCAACCGAGCCCGGCAATCAGGATCGGCAGCGCGGAGGCGGCATAGAGAACGATGGCGAGCGAGGAGGGCGTGGTTGCGCCGAACGACAGGAACGCGGCGGTAACGCCGGCCAGAATGCCGGTGAGCAACGATGTCCTGTTGATGGCTGTCACGTGTCGCTGTCCTGCTCTTCGGCAGTTAGAGGACGAGATGTCCCCAACATGGGTTTTGGCGCTTAAAGCGCTCAGGTCCGATCCGCGCCCATCGCGGAAGGGAGAAAGCGGCCGATCCGGGATCGGCCGCTTTCGTCAATGAAAGCCTGACTTACGAAAGAACGTAGGGCAGGAGGCCGAGGAAGCGGGCGCGCTTGATGGCCTGGGCCAGTTCGCGCTGCTTCTTCTGGGAAACGGCGGTGATACGCGAAGGGACGATCTTGCCGCGCTCGGAAATGTAGCGCTGCAGGAGGCGTACGTCCTTGTAGTCGATCCGCGGAGCGTTTGCGCCCGAGAAGGGGCAGGTCTTGCGGCGGCGATGGAAGGGGCGGCGTGCCGGAGCGGAGGAGATGTCAGCCATTGTCTATAATCCCTTCGATCTTAAACGCGGTCTTCGCGCGGACGGCGCGGACGGTCTTCACGGTCGCCATCGCGGCGCGGACGGTCGCCGAAGCCACGGTCCGGACGGTCGCCGTCACGGCGCGGACGGTCGTCGCGGTCGCGCTTCTGCATCATGGCGGACGGGCCGTCTTCATGCTTTTCGACTGCGATGGTCATGTAGCGAAGAACGTCTTCGTTGATGCGCATCTGGCGCTCGACTTCGTGGACGGCCGGTGCCGGAGCATCGATGTCCATGAGGACGTAGTGAGCCTTGCGGTTCTTGGCGATACGGTAGGTGAGGGACTTGAGGCCCCAGTTTTCCACCCGGCCGACCTTGCCGCCATTGGCTTCGATCACACCCTTGTACTGTTCGACGAGGGCTTCGACCTGCTGTGCGGACACGTCCTGGCGGGCCAGGAACACATGTTCATAGAGAGCCATGATTGGCTTACCTTTCTTGCGTTTAACGTCACCCGGCAACGGCGCTAAGCCTCAACGACTGTTCTTAAAGACGCGCGAGCGCCGGCAAGAAAGTGTTGTTTCGAGACGGTCGAGAGCGGAGACACGGGAGGCTGGATCCCTTCAGGATCCCGACAGGCACTACAAGAGCGCCGGCCCTCCGTTCAGCCACCAGCCAGATAACCGGGTGTTTCGAACACGGCGGCTTATACGTGGATTCTCCGGAATTGCAAGACCGGAGAATCCACGTATCGAGAGCGCGCTGTTAATGTGGGCGCAGGATGCCGATCAGATCGGCATCGGGTAGAGGCGGTGGATCCGGCGAATGCCGTTGACCAGTTCCGGTGTCAGCACGAGATCGGCGGCGCCGAGATTGATCTCCAACTGCTCCATCGTCGTCGCGCCGATGATGGCGGAGGTCGTGAAGGGGCGCGCGAGCACGAAGGCGAGCGCCAGCTGCGAGGGGTCGATGCCGTGGTCGCGGGCGAGCGCCACATAGGCCTCGACGGCCGGCTCCTGATGCGGTGTGAAGCGACCGCCGAGATCGCCATTGATCGACAGGCGGCTGCCATCAGGCCGCGATCCACCGATATATTTGCCCGATAGGAGGCCGGCAGCAAGCGGGGAGTAGGCAAGAAGCCCGACCGATTCGTGATGCGACAGCTCGGCAAAGTCGAGATCATGCGGGCGATAGAGAAGATTGTACTCGTTCTGGACGGAAGCGACGCGTGTCAGCCCGTGGCGCTCGGCGAGATCGAGCAGCTTCTGCGTGCCCCAGACCGTATCGTTGGAGACGCCAATCGCCCGGATCTTGCCCGCCTTCACCTGTGCATCCAGCGCATGCAGCAGCGCGCCGAGATCCTCGACCACCTTGTCGGTGTCCTGCTTGCTCGGATCGTAGCTCCAAGAATTGCGGAAGTGATAATGTCCGCGGTTCGGCCAGTGCAGCTGGTAGAGATCGACATGGTCCGTCTGCAGCCGCTGCAGGCTGGCGTCGAGCGCCGTCGCGATGCTGTCCGCCGTCATCGGCCCGCCGCCGCGAATGTAGTTGCGGCCCGACCCGGCGATCTTCGTCGCGAGCACGATCCGGTCACGGTTGCCACGCTCCGCCATCCAGTTCCCGATGATCCGCTCGGTCCCGCCATAGGTCTCTTCCGACAGTGGCGTCGTCGGATAAAGCTCCGCCGTGTCGATAAAGTTCACCCCGGCCTCGACCGAGGCGTCGAGCTGGGCGAAAGCCTCGTCCTGCGTGTTCTGCGATCCCCACGTCATAGTCCCCAGGCAAATGGTGGAGACCTCGATGCCGGTGCGGCCGAGTTGTTTGTACTGCATGAAGGAATGACCTTGTCGAACGCGACCGGAGACCCGGCCCCTTGTGATCCACGAAAGAGGCTGGCGCCCCTGCTGCGACGCAACATAATCGGCAGGGAGGCAAGGTCAAGCGCTTCGGAAGACCCCGTCGATGCCTTGCGATGCCTTCACGACGTCGTGCTTCACCAATGCCATTTCCCCTCGCTGCTTGACTTCCAGAGCCTTAATGTGAATGGAGAAGCCAAAAATTCAGGAGGTTCCTCATGGCGATCGCGTTTACGTTTCCGGGGCAGGGCAGCCAGGCGGTTGGCATGGGGCGGGATCTGGCAGAGGCTTTTCCCGAAGCATCTGCGGTTTTTGCCGAGGTGGACGATGCGCTGGGCGAAAAACTGTCCGGTGTGATGTGGAACGGGCCGGAGGATCAGCTGACGCTGACGGCGAATGCACAGCCGGCACTGATGGCCGTCTCGGTCGCGGCGATCCGGGTTCTGGAAGCGCGCGGGCTCGATCTCGCAAAGCATGTGGATTTCGTGGCCGGCCACTCGCTCGGCGAATATTCGGCCCTCTGCGCCGCCGGCACCTTCTCGCTGGGCGATACCGCCCGCCTCCTGCGGATTCGCGGCAATGCCATGCAGGCGGCCGTGCCCGTGGGCAAGGGCGCGATGGCGGCAATCATCGGGCTCGATCATGACGCCGTCCAGGCACTCTGTGCCGAGATGTCGGAGATCGGCCCGTGCCAGATCGCCAACGACAATGGCGGCGGGCAAATCGTGATTTCAGGCGACAGGCAAGCCGTGGAAAAGGCCGCCAAGCAGGCAAGCGAGAACGGTGCGAAGCGCGCCATCATCCTGCCTGTGTCCGCTCCGTTCCATTCGGCGCTGATGGCGCCGGCAGCCGATGCGATGCGCGAGGCGCTGGCGAAGGTCGAGCGCCGCGATCCCGTGGTGCCGCTCATCGCCAACGTGCGTGCCGCTCCGGTCACCTCGTCCGACGAGATCGTCGATCTCCTGGTTGAGCAGGTGACGGGACAGGTACGCTGGCGCGAAACCGTGGAATGGTTCGGCGCAAATCGTGTGACGACCCTCTACGAGGTTGGTTCCGGCAAGGTCCTGACCGGGCTCGCACGCCGCATCGACAAATCCGTCACGGGGCTTGCGGTCAATTCGCCGGCCGATATCGAGGCCGTTCTCGCGGCTGTGCTCTGAACGCTCGCGGTTGCGGGCAGGTGATCCCGACGTCGGCTGAGACGCCGCCGTGGGAACCGAAGATAAAGGAAGATGATCATGCTCGACCTGACAGGCCGTAAAGCCCTGGTGACCGGCGCCTCCGGCGGCATCGGCGAAGAGATTGCCCGTATCCTGCATGCGCAGGGCGCGACCGTCGGTCTGCACGGTACCCGCGTCGAAAAGCTGGAGGAACTCGGCAATGCGCTCGGCGAGCGCGTGCACCTGTTCCCGGCCAACCTGTCGGACCGCGACGCCGTGAAGGCGCTCGGCGAAAAGGCCGAGAGCGAACTCGGCGGCGTCGACATTCTCGTCAACAATGCAGGCATCACCAAGGACGGCCTGTTCGTCCGCATGAGCGATGCCGATTGGGATGCCGTGCTGGAGGTCAACCTGACCGCCGTGTTCCGCCTGACCCGCGAGCTGACCCACCCGATGATGCGCCGCCGCCATGGTCGCATCATCAACATCACCTCCATCGTCGGCGTCACCGGCAATCCGGGACAGGCGAACTATTGCGCCGCCAAGGCTGGCATGATCGGCTTTTCCAAGTCGCTCGCCCAGGAAATCGCGACCCGCAACGTGACGGTCAACTGTGTCGCCCCGGGCTTCATCGAAAGCGCGATGACCGGCAAGCTGAACGACAAGCAGAAGGACGCCATCATGGGGGCCATCCCGATGAAGCGCATGGGCACCGGTGCCGAGGTGGCGAGCGCCGTCGCCTATCTCGCGTCCAACGAGGCCGCTTACGTCACCGGCCAGACGATCCACGTCAATGGCGGCATGGCGATGATCTGAGTCGGGTGCGGGAAGGGCCGATCGCGGGTGACGAAATTGCCCGTAAATGCTTGTTGAGCAAGGATTGGCGTCCCAAATTCGGACTTTGCGCGGCCGTTAAACCGTGTTAATCGGGCCGTAGTGGTCTGGACGGCGCGGGGCTTTCGCCCTTCGCCGGACGGTCCGAACGAATCACGGAGAAGACGCGGATGCCGGCTCGTTGGAGCCCGTCCGGGCTCTCCCGGTTTGAAGGATTGCCGGTTGAACCGCAGTGGTTTAACAGGCTTTGGCAAGGGAACGCTTTCGGGCGCCCCTGATAAAGAGAAAACGAAGGTCGAGGAATCCGACATGAGCGACATCGCAGAACGCGTAAAGAAAATTGTCATTGATCATCTTGGCGTCGATGCCGAAAAGGTAACTGAAGGCGCAAGCTTCATCGACGATCTCGGCGCGGACTCGCTCGACACGGTCGAACTGGTCATGGCCTTCGAAGAAGAATTCGGCGTTGAAATTCCGGACGACGCTGCCGATTCGATCCTGACCGTCGGCGATGCCGTCAAGTTCATCGAGAAGGCCCAGGCTTAATCGCCTAGCCTGAACGAACGGGTGCGGCGGGCGCGAAAGCAGCCCGCCCGCTCACCCGAGGTGACGCCGGTTCTGGTCCTGCCAGGAGACCGGTCTGTTCATCCGGACCTGGAAGAGCCCTCGGGCGGCCCAGATGTGGCTGCAGCCATCGGGGCAGACGCGACGAGGTCCCGCCGCGGGACCGGCTCCGTCGGCCGGTAGCGACCATTCGCGCCGGAGCATATCGAGACCTTACGAGGATGGATCGCGGTTCATGAGACGTGTCGTTATCACCGGTACCGGCATGGTATCGCCGCTGGGTTGCGGAACGGAAGCCAGCTGGGCGAGACTGATCGCCGGCGACAACGCCGCCCGCACCGTCACCGAGTTCGACGTTTCGGATCTCCCCGCCAAGATCGCCTGCCGCATTCCCTTCGGCGATGGTTCCAACGGCACGTTCAATGCCGATGACTGGATGGAACCGAAGGAACAGCGCAAGGTCGATCCCTTCATCATCTATGCCATGGCTGCGGCCGATATGGCGCTGGACGACGCGGGCTGGCACCCCAAGACCGACAACGACCAGATCGCCACGGGCGTGATGATCGGGTCCGGCATCGGCGGTCTCGAAGGCATCGTCGAGGGCGGCTATACGCTGCGCGACAAGGGCCCCCGCCGCGTTTCCCCTTTCTTCATTCCCGGTCGCCTGATCAACCTCGCCTCGGGCCAGGTGTCGATTCGCCACAAGCTGCGCGGCCCCAATCACTCCGTTGTGACCGCCTGTTCGACCGGCGCGCACGCCATCGGCGACGCCTCCCGGCTGATCGCGCTCGGCGATGCCGACGTCATGGTGGCCGGCGGCACGGAATCTCCGATCTCCCGCATCGCGCTTGCCGGCTTCGCCGCCTGCAAGGCGCTCTCGACCCAGCACAACGACGATCCGACCAAGGCCTCGCGCCCCTATGACAAGGACCGTGACGGCTTTGTCATGGGCGAGGGCGCCGGCATCGTCGTTCTCGAAGAACTTGAGCACGCCAAGGCGCGCGGCGCGAAGATCTATGCCGAGATCGTCGGCTACGGTCTCTCGGGCGACGCCTTCCACATCACGGCACCGTCCGAGGACGGCGACGGGGCCTATCGCTGCATGAAGATGGCGCTGAAACGCGCGGGCCTGCAGCCCTCCGATATCGACTACATCAACGCCCACGGCACTTCGACCATGGCCGACACGATCGAGCTTGGCGCCGTCGAGCGGGTCGTCGGCGACAGTGCATCCGGCATCGCCATGTCCTCGACCAAGTCGGCGATCGGGCACCTGCTGGGGGCTGCCGGCTCCGTCGAGGCGATCTTCTGCGCGCTCGCCATTCGCGACAATATCGCACCGCCGACGCTCAATCTCGACAACCCCTCTGTCGAGACGGCCATCGATCTCGTGCCGCATACGGCGCGCAAGAAGACCATCGATGTCGCGCTGTCGAACTCCTTCGGCTTCGGCGGCACCAATGCCACGCTGGTCATCCAGCGTTACGCCTGAGGCTCCTCGCGCAGACGTGATCGCAAACAGATCGTGGGCACCGGACGATATTGTCCGGTGCCCACGATCCGGTCCTGTTTTTCGCCGCATTGCTCGTCTCAAAACAGCTCCCTGATCCACCGCGACCGGCCATCTTCAAGGGCTCGGTCGAATGCGGCAGGTCACCAGAATAGAGCACCGCAGGTCGGTGTCGTCTTTTGGCGGGAGACATGCTAGGGGTGGCCACGCTCGCGCACGGCGGCCCCGTCAGGCTGGCGGCCTGTCTCGATCGTTTTTTCGCTGTCCCGAACCTCTTCCGGAGTTCGCATCGGGAAGCGGGGCGTGCAGGATTGCGAACTCCGGATGCAGGACAGGCGTGAACGACGGACAAGAAAACAGCACGGCTCCGAGCGGCCGGAACGAGGGCGGCACCAAGGGGCCGATCATTCCGAAATCGCCGATTGAGGCTCTGCGACCGGAAAAGGTTCCGCAGCCCCCCAAGCGCTCGCGCAAGGCGCGCAGCCAGGTGGTCATCTTCCTCAACTTCCTGATGACGGTCATCGTCGTGCTGACGTTGGCGGCAGCCGGCACGGCCTATTACGCCATGACCTCCTACGAGGCACGGGGACCGCTTGTCGCCAACAGCAATTTCATCGTGCGCAACGGCGCCGGGATCGCTGAGATCGCCTCAAGCCTTGAGCGCAACCAGATCGTCTCCGACGGACGCGTCTTCCGCTTCATGTCGGAAGCCTATCTGGATGACGAGACCCTGAAGGCGGGCGAGTACGAGATCAAGGCGGGTGCCTCGATGCAGGAGATCATGGAGCTTCTGAAATCGGGCAAGTCGATCCTCTATTCGGCGTCCCTTCCCGAAGGCCTGACCGTGAAACAGATGTTCCGCAAGCTGCAGGACGATCCGATCCTCGAGGGCGACCTGCCGGCAAACCTTCCGGCCGAGGGCACGTTGAGGCCGGATACCTACAAGTTCTCGCGCGGCACCAAGCGCGCCGAGATCGTCGCTCAGGCGACGGCCGCACAGAAGACCATCGTCGACCAGATCTGGGCGAAGCGCGACGAGAAGCTGCCGATCAAGACACGGGAGGAGTTCGTCACGCTCGCCTCGATCGTGGAGAAGGAAACCGGCATCGCCGACGAGCGCTCGCGCGTCGCCTCGGTCTTCCTCAACCGCCTCGACAAGGGCATGCGGCTGCAGTCCGACCCGACGATCATCTACGGCATCTTCGGCGGCGAGGGGAAACCGGCGGACCGCCCGATCCTGCGCTCCGATCTCGAAAAGAAGACGCCTTACAACACCTACGTCATCAAGGGTCTGCCCCCGACGCCGATCGCCAATCCCGGTCGGGCAGCGCTGGAGGCCGTCGCCAATCCCTCGCGCACCGCCGATCTCTACTTCGTCGCGGACGGCACGGGCGGCCACGTCTTTGCGACCACGCTCGACGATCACAACGCCAATGTCCGCCGCTGGCGCAAGCTGGAAGCGGAGAAGGCCAGCGCCGCCAAGGCGGCCGGCGCTGCGGCTCCGCCCGCAGACGCCGCAGAGGCGCCTGTCCAGAACTGAGTCTTCGCTTGGCCTTCCAAGCCTTACCTTTAACCCGGCCCCGGGACGTCACCTTGTGGATGACGCGCCGGGGTCGGGCTCGCTTTCGCAATAGGCCTTGCGGGCGCAGACGTTGCGGCCTTAAACAGAAAGCTCGCTTGTCCCCGAGGCGTATTCCCCAAGGAGTCCCCCCATGCCCTTGCAGTCCATGACGGGATTTGCCCGCCGCGAGGGTACGTCCGGCCGCAGCCGCTGGGCCTGGGAGCTTCGCTCGGTCAACGGCAAGGGTCTCGACGTGAAGCTGCGCCTGCCCGGTGGGCTCGAAGCGCTCGATGCCGATATCCGGCGACGGATCGCCGCTCGCTTCTCGCGCGGCAACATGCAGGTCGGCCTCAGCCTCAATGCCGGGGAAACGCAGATCCAAACGACCATCAACCAGACGGCGCTCGCCTCCGTCCTGTCGCTGCGCGAGCAATTGCGCGATGTGATCGACCCCGCGCCGCTGAAGCTCGACACGCTGCTTGCCATCCGCGGCGTCATCGACTTCAAGGAGCCGGAAGAGAGCGAGGCCGACAAGACGGCGCGGGAAACGGCCGTCCTCGCGGGGCTCGACCTCGCACTCGCCGATCTCGCCGCAATGCGCGAAAGCGAAGGCACGGCGCTCGAACAGGTGCTCCTGCTGGAGATCGGCGAGATGGAGACGCTGCTGAGCGCGATCGAGGCCGATCCGTCGCGGACCCCCTCGGCCATCGCCGCAAGGCTCGTCCAGCAGATCGACTGGCTGACAAGCCATGCCGCCAAGCTCGACCGCGACCGCCTGTATGCGGAAACGGCGCTGCTGGCGGCCAAGGCCGATGTCCGCGAAGAGCTCGATCGGCTGCGGGCGCATATCATGGCCGCCCGCGCGCTTCTGTCGAAAGGCGGCCCCATCGGACGCAAACTCGACTTTCTTTGCCAGGAATTTAACCGGGAAACCAATACGATCTGTTCGAAGTCCACCTCCGCCGCCGTCACGGCCGCAGGCGTCGACCTCAAGGTCGTCATCGACCAGTTCCGCGAACAGGTCCAGAATCTGGAGTAATGATGAGACCCGCCGAAACACCCACGAAGGTTTCAACGATTGCGCGCCGGGGCCTGATGCTTGTCATCTCCTCGCCGTCCGGCGCCGGTAAGTCCACCATCGCCCGCAACCTGCTGGAGGCCGATCCGGAGATGAGCATCTCCGTCAGCGTCACCACGCGCAAGCGCCGCCCGAGCGAGATCGACGGTCTTCACTATCACTTCAAGTCGATCCGCGAGTTCGAGGGCCTGCGCCAGACGGAAGCCCTGCTGGAATGGGCCGAAGTGCACGGCAACTTCTACGGCACGCCGCGCGATGCGGTGGAAGAAGCGATGTCGGAAGGCCGCGACATGCTGTTCGACATCGACTGGCAGGGCGCCCAGCAGCTTCAGGACAAGATGTCCGGCGACGTCGTCTCGATCTTCATTCTGCCGCCAACCATGGCAGAGCTTCAGTCTCGCCTGCACCGCCGCGCCGAGGATACGGACGAGGTCATCGCCACGCGCCTCGCCAATTCCCGCGCCGAAATCGAGCACTGGCTGGAATACGACTACATCGTCGTCAACGAGGATCTTGACACAGCCTTCGCCGCCGTCCGCGCCATCGTCGAAGCCGAACGCCTCCGCCGCGACCGCCGCCCCGGCCTGTTCGAATATGTGCAGGGCTTGCTGACGGAAACGCCGAAGCTCGTCTAAACGCTCTACCGGAGGCGTGGGAATTGCGCTTCTCGAATGCGCTTAAAGACAGTTCGCCAACCGGCAGAATTCCTCGACCGACAATGTCTCGGCCCGCCGCTGCGGGTCGATTTCTGCCTTGGCCAGCAGCGTTTCCCCGCCAAGCGATTTCACGCTCTGGCGCAGCATCTTGCGCCTCTGGCCGAAGGCGGCCTGCGTCACGCGTTCCAGTGCCGAAATCGAGCAGGGGATCGGGTTTTCGCGCGGCTCCAGATGCACCACGGTCGAGGTGACCTTGGGGGGCGGCGTGAAGGCTTGCGGGGGGACGTCGAAGGCCATGCGTGCCTCGGTGCGCCAGCCGGCGAGCACGCCCAGCCGACCGTAGTGGTCGTTCGTCTCATCCGCCACGATCCGCAGGCCCACCTCGCGCTGGAACATCAGCGTCATAGAGGCGTAGAAGGGCGGCCAGGCGTCGGATGTCAGCCAGTTCACGAGCAGCTGCGTGCCGATGTTGTAAGGCAGGTTGGCGATGATGCGGATCGGGCCTCTAGCGCCGGACTGGCGCGCCAGCTCCGCAAAATCGACTTTCAGCGCATCCCCCTCGATGACCTCCAGCCGGCCGGGATAATGATCGGAAATCTCGGCAAGCGCCGGCAGGCAGCGGCTGTCGCGCTCGATGGCGATCAGCTTGCGGACGCCGAGCGACAGAATCGCGCGCGTCAGGCCGCCGGGGCCGGGGCCCACCTCGATGACGGTCGCATCTTCGAGCGGACCCGCCGTGCGCGCGATCTTCTGCGTGAGGTTGAGGTCGAGAAGGAAGTTCTGGCCGAGTGCCTTTTTGGCATCCAGCCCATGGCGCTGGATCACGTCGCGCAGCGGCGGCAGTCCGTCGATGGCGGCCATCAGGAGGCGCTCTCGATGCCGGCGTTTTCGATGTCGCTGCGCTCGGTATCGGCAAGCTCGCGCGCCATGCGCAGCGCCGCAACGAGGCTGTCCGCCCGCGCGATCGTGCGTCCGTCCAGCCGCTGCCCGGCGATGCCGAATGCGGTGCCATGGTCGGGCGAGGTGCGGATGAAGGGCAGGCCGAGCGTGACGTTGACGCTGTCGTCGAAGCCCAGCGCCTTGGCCGGGATCAGCGCCTGATCGTGATACATGCAGAGCGCGACGTCGTAGGTGGCGCGTGCCCGGTCGTGGAACATCGTGTCGGCGGGCAGGGGGCCGACGGCGTCGATCCCCTCGGCCTGCAGGCGTTCGACCACAGGGCGAATGATGGCGTCGTCCTCCAGCCCCAGCGCACCGCTCTCGCCGGCATGCGGGTTGAGCCCCGCGATCGCGAGCCGCGGTGCGGCGATGCCGAAGCGCGCCTTGAGATCGGCTGCGGTGATGACGGCCGTCCGGTAGATGAGGTCCGCGGTCAGCAGACCGGGCACGTTCTTCAGGGGAATATGGATCGTCACCGGCACCGCTCGGAGCTTCGGGCCAGCCAGCATCATGATCGGCAGCAGCGGCTTGTTGCGCGCGACGCTGCCAAGTTCTGCCAGGAACTCGGTATGTCCGGGAAAACGAAAGCCTGCTGCATAGAGCACGGATTTGGCGATGGGGTTGGTGACGACAGCGGCGGTCTGGGAGGCCAGCGTCATCTGCACGGCCGTCTGGATCGCCCCGATGACCGCTGGCGCATTGGCGCTGTCGGCACGGCCCGCGATCACGGGCGCCGGGCAGGCGATGGGGAGCACGGGAAGGCTCGTGGCAAAGAGACCTGCGGCCGAGCGGTGGTCTGCCTCGGTAATGGACACGTCGAGGCCGAGTAGGCGTGCCCGTTCGGCAAGAACCGCGGGATCGCCGATGAAGAGAAAGGGAGCAAGCCCCAGCGCGTCGCGGCGCGTCCAGGCTTCCAGCGTGACGTCGAGCCCGATACCGGCCGGGTCGCCCATGGTCAGGGCAAGCGGCGCCCGGGTCTCGTCTGTCATGATGGTCCGGTTACTTCCCCAGGATCTGCGCGCGTTTGCGCAGTTCTTCCATGTACTTCACGCTGTTCGGGTCCTCGCCGCCCTTCTGCTTGCCGAGATCCTCGGCGCGGAAGACGACTTCGGCCGCCAGATCGTCGGAAACCTGCCGCTTCTTGCAAATGCCGAGATATTCGACGCCCCTTTCGGTCACGCGGGTCGCGGTCGTGTTGCCGTCGCCAGCCTTTTCAACCAGCGGACGCCAGTCCTCGGGGATTTCCTGTACCATCATGCGGCCGAGATTGCGGATGGAAACGTCGCGCATAGTCGCGGCAAAGGTCTTGGCATCGTCGCAGCCCGGATAGGACGAGCGCGAGGCATTGGCTTCGGCCTGCCGCTTGCCCATGATGGCGTTACGCTTGGCGCCGGGAACGACGAAGATAACCTGCTGAAGGAAGTACTCGGTCGTCACCGGCTTGTTACCGCCATTCTCCTGCATACGGCGCACCAGCTCCTCGTTGGAGAGACGCCCGCCGCCGCTGCCGAAGCGCAGGCGCACGGCCCGCGGCCAACTCATGGAAATCGCGACATAGGATTTGAAATGGTCGATGCCGACGCCGGCCTGGGCCAGAACCTGGGTGAGCTGCGCCACCGACAGCTTGTTTCCGGCGGCAAATCGCGCAACGGCCGCATCGACATCTTCGGTGCTGACGGACTGCTGGAGGCGCAGCACTTCAGCGCGCTTCAGCACTTCATCGATCATCTGCTCGCGTGCGCCGGCCGAGCTCTGCCGCTGCAGCTTGAGGAAGGCCGCACGCTTGGCGATGTCACCGGTCGTGATCGGCGTGCCGTTGACGACGACGGCGACCGCGGTGCCCGCACCCGCTGCGGCAGCGGGCAGGGTGGTCGGCAGGCAGAGCGCGCCGGCCAGCAGGCCCGCACGCAGAATACCTGCCGCCACTCGCAGTGAAGATCGCTTTTGCACGGTTCCGTTGCCCATCAGACATCCCCTTCAGAGCAAGCCGCACATTTTAACGGGCTCGCAACGCTCCATGAAGCGCCAAGCCTGCGGCTGCGCCTGTTTCCCGCTGGATGCATAAACCATGCGGCCGAATGATGACAAGCCCTCGATATCACTGAGCGTGGGCGCGAGACCGCGCACACAAGCCTGTTTTCCGTCACGACGACCGCGGTTAGTCCAGCGCGTTGAACGAGCTGTCGCCGACATTGATGTCACCCAATGTGCGGAAGGAGATCCGCGCACCGATCGACCAGTCATTGGCGAGCGACTGGTCCGGGTCGCGCTCGTTCTTGTAGACGAGCGAGAACAGCGTGTCCTGATCGTCATAGGTGACGCCGAGGCCGTTGCGGGTGACGAGACTGTTGTTGATGTCGTAGGTAACCGAGCCGAACACCGACCAGTACTCGCGGAACCGCCAGGCGGCCGCCGTCTGGATTTCGTCCTGATCGTAGGGCGAACCGTAGGTCGGCTGCGCCTTGATGCTGGTATAGGTGATGGCCGTCTGCCAGGCGATGCCTTCGTAGCCGACCGAGAAGTCCGTCCGGCGCAGGTCGAAATCCTCTTCGTCCAGCCGGCCGCTGAGGCTGGCCGTCAGCCCGGAGGGCGCATCGATGCCGAACATGCCGACATAGTCCGACCGGTCGCTTTCAAGGCCCGAATCGGCACCCACCTTCACGAGATCGTCGGTTGCGAAGGAATTGACGCCGCCGAGATGGAAGGACTGGCCGACGATGCTGCGAACACCGTAGCCATTGCCGAGCGTGCCCGTGTAGCGCATGCCGAGATTGGCGCGCGAGCCGCCCTCGATGCGGTCGAAGCCCGAAAACTTGTCCCGCTCGAACAGGTTGGTCGCATCGAACACGAAGCTCTGTGCGTCCTCGTTCGGCAGGCTACCCGGATTGCTCTCGTCCGGACGAACATAGATCTGCGCGATTGGCTCGAAGATATGACTGCTGTTGGCGGTCGCCATCAGGATCGGATAGCGCGCCTCGAGCCCGGCCGTCGCCATGCCGCGCGTCGAGGTGTCGTCGCCGTTATAGTCACCGGTATAGGTCGGACCGGGATTGTCCATCGTCAGGCCGAGAATATCGCCGCGCGCCGCCAGAAGCGGCGTCAGCGACAGGCCGCCGGGCACGATGAAGGTCTTCTTCCACTCGGCTTCCGCCGTCAGGCGATGCGCGGTGCCTTCGAGACCACGGAACCGGTCGACGCCGAACACGTCGACCGAGTCCTCGCGGTTGCGGTTGACGTTGGTCAGGTTGACGGTCGCGGAGAGCTCACCGCCGGCAACCGCCTGCGGCGCCGTATAGTCATAGTCGAGGACCTGCGCGTAAGCCTGCTTGTTTTCGGCCACGCTGTCCGGATCGGCATCCTGAATATCGAAGTAGAAGGCGCGCAGGTCGAAATAATTGCGCTTGCCGAGACCCGTCAGATAGGCCTGGTTCGTATGCGTCGTGCCGTCGAACGTCGAGAGTTCATACGTCTTGGCGAAGTTGTTGTCGCTCTGGACGAGGACATCCCAGCCGAACGACCAGCGCGGATTGATCTTGAAGTCGGCGCGCGAGCCGATGAGGCCGCGTTCTGTCTCCTGCGCGTCCACGGTTCCGTCCGTAAACGAGCTGCGATCCATCTGGCTGATGCCCGCCATGCGCAGGACGTGCTGCCCCGTCTCGAAGCGCTGTCGGAATTCGCCTTCCAGCAGGAAGCCCTGGCGCGTCAGCCCGGTCGCCGTCACGGTCGCGTCCATGGTGGGCGAGATTGCCCAGTAATAGGGAACGCTGACGCCGGCACCCAGCTTCTGCGTGTAGCGGAACCGCGGGAACAGGAAGCCGCTCTTGCGCTTCACCGTGCCATCGGGAACCTCCAGCACCGGCAGGTACAGGATCGGCTTGCCGAACAGTTCGAAGCGGGCGTTCTCCAGCCGCACGGTGTGCGTTTTGCCGTTCTGGATAATGCGCTGCGCCTTGATGTGCCAGAGCGAGCGGTAGTCCGGATTGGTCGCGCACGGCGTACAGGCCGTGTAGACCGCCTGGTTCAGGATGATCTCGTCGCCATTGCGCCGCTCGCCGTTGACGGCGGCAAGCTTGGTCAGATCGGTCGTCTCGACGCGCATCGTCTCGATGAAGCCATCGGCGAAATTGTCGGTGACGTCCATCTTCTCGGCATAGATCTTGTTGCCGGTCGGCTCGATCAGCTCGATCTGGCCGGTCGCGACGATTCGGCCGGTCTTCTGGCTGTATTCGACCTGCTGGGCGACCATCTGGTAGCCGCCGTAATTGATCTGCACGGCGCCGCGCACGATGACGCGTTCGGCGTCGCGATTGTACACGAGCTCGTTGGCCGACAGCACCATCTTGGCATCGTCGGGCAGTTTCGGCGCAAGCGTCGTCGGCGCCGACTGAGCGAAGGCCGAACCGGACGTGCCGGGAGATACGGAAAGGCATGCAACGCTGGAAAGCAGTATGGCCGCCAGTAGCCTTGTATGATTGCGGTCACAGCCCGCCACTAGCCATCCTCCTGATGCAACAAAATCGTGGACCCCAGCGCCATCGCGACAACAACCGGCAACCAGGCTGCAACGAACGGAGGCAAGATGCCGCTGCTCCCGAATGCTCTGACCAGCACGGTCACGACATAAAGCACGAAGCCTGCCAGGATTCCACCGAGAATTACCGAGCGCGATTGGTGGAAGCGGCTGAATTTCAGCGACACGCTTGCGGCAATCAGCGTCATGGCGACGAGAAGAAGCGGCAGGGACAACAGCGAATGAAGCTGGGTCTGCATGCCGTAGGTCGGAAACCCGAAGGATTTCGCGATCGAAATTTTATGGGGAAGCTCGAAAAACGGAATGGATTCAGCCTTGTCGAGCGATTCCTGAACGAATTCCGCACGGAGATTGGTCGGCAACCGTGCCGTTTCGAAACGCTTCGGCAGCACGCCGTTGCGGGTCTCGGTCACCCCGTTCAGCAACCAGTAACCATCTTCGAGTTTTGCGTTCTGCGCATCCTGCCGGAAGACGATGCGACCCTGCTTGTCGAGGTGGATCACGGTGACGGTGACGAGCGTCCGGCCATCGTCCTGTACGGCGCGCGCGCCGATGATGCTGTCGTCGTCACCATAGATCTGGCGCAGCCACGGAATGGTCTTGGAGCCGCGCGACGACGAGCTGCCCCAGTTGGTCTCCAGAAGCTCGGCACTGCGCGAACCCCAGGCGGCGATCGGGTTGAGAATGGCCACCGCAAGCGCGCCAAACAGCAGGGCGCCGAGCACGAAGGGCTGCAGAAACTGCCAGGCCGAAATGCCCGCCGCCCGCGTCACCACCAGCTCGTAGCGGCGGTTGAGCGCGATCAGCGTCACCATGCCGGCAAACAGCGCGATAAAGGGCACGGTCTGCTGCATGATCATGGGAATGCGCATGGCGGTCATCAGCAGCGCACCGCCGAGAGAGTAGCCCGGCAGGTTCGACATGCGGTTGGAGAGTTCGCTGAAATCGATGATGAAGACGAGCGAGAACACACCGATAAGGAACCAGCCGATCGTCACCATGAACCGGCGAAAGAAGTAGATCTTGAGCGTGCTCATCGGGTCAGCGCGCCTCCCGGTCGGAATTGCCGAAACGCAGCAGGCGAATCCGGCCTGTCAGGTCGGTGAACTTCTCCTGGAGGGTCCGGGGAATGACAAGCCGCTTGTTGCTTGCGAGCTGGCGAATGCACAGGAACGTCGTGATGGCGGGAATGACGTACATCAGCGGCACGAAGAACTGTTCTTCCTCCGCCCCGTTCGCTGCATAGAAGGTCATCCAGCGGAAGAGCAGCATCAAAAGCAGGGCGGTCGCCGTCGGGTGCAGGCGGGCTTCGCGGTGCGAGCGCGCGTCGCTGCTGACGACGAGGCCGATAAGCGCGAAGATGATCGGGAACGTCCACTCCGTCAGCCGACGGTGCAGCTCGGCGACATAGGTCTGCGGACGGCGCTGGTAGTTGCTGTCTTCCGGGTCGGGGTGGAGGAGGGTGAAGAGATCCTGGTCCTGGGCGCGCAGGGTTGCAGCGCCCACCTTGCGGGTCATCTCGGTCAGGTCGAAGGCGTAGCTGTCGAACTTGATGATGGAGACGCCTCCGTCCGGCAGCTTCCGGTGGACTTCGCCGTCCTTCATCACCAGGGCCGAGCTCTTCTCGTCCACCGCACCCTCGCGGGCATAATAGACGAACTCGACGTTCGGATCGCGCGAATCGCCGACGAAGATGCCGGTGAGAACGCCACCGCCGCGCCGGCCGCCGATCTGGATGTAGAGGCCGTCGGCGATCTTGCGGAATGTGTTCTCCTGCACGACCGAAGAGAGAAGGTCGGCATTGGCGCTCGCGATCATCTGGCGGACTTCCTGGCGCACCACCGGCTCCAGAAAATTGTCCACGGTGAAGGACACCGCACTGACGGCAAGGGCCAGGCCGAGAATCGGTCGCAGGATGATCCCGCGGCTGCCACCTGCCGATTCGATCACCGTCAGTTCCGAATCGTTGTTCATCGTCGCCAAGGCCTGCGTGATGCCGATGGCGAGCGCGAACGGCAGAACGAGCGGGATGACGGTTGGCAGAATGAGCGTCGCAAGCTGCACGAAGGCACCGATCGACTGACCGGTATCGGTCACCAGATTGATGCGCTGCAGCGCCTGCGTCGTCCAGATGATGCCGAGAACCGGCAGCAGTGCCGACAGGAACATCTGGACGACACGTCGGAGAATATAGCTTTGGAGAATGGTCATCTCAGCCTGTTCCGGGCGCATGCGGGCGCGGACGGAACCGTCCGGCGGGCTGCTCTGGCGCACGAGCGCTGTTGGGCTTTGATCATCATCGGTATCGCAGTAGCCAAGTTACTGAGGGCCCGCAACGCTCAGGCTGTCATCGACGCCTAGATTTTCCCATTTGGTGTCTTTTTGGTGACGCATCGTTCCGATGGCACGACCGAGGTCGAATGCTAATTTTCCGACCCGGGACGAGGAGAGGAGCGAATGGCCCGCGGGTTTTGCTTGGCCTTTGCGTCCCGTCACGCTACGTCGGTAACGAAGACGCGATGAACGGTTGACGACGTCGTGCCTGTGGAAAAACATGCTTTAAAGACGGTGCCCGGCCAAGCGTCTGGGCGGCGGAAGGATCGGAGCGAAAATGGCCGGAATGTTCGAGATTGTCTTCAAGGCGCAGCGCAAGAAGACGGAAGGCACGGTCCTGTGCCTGGTGGCTGCCGAGCACGAGGCGGCGGGGGCGGCGACGGTCGATCCCTCAGGCGTCATCGCCCGCGCGACCAAGGCCGGAAAGTTCAAGGCGCGCGCCCTCTCGACGCTCGACATTCTCGCGCCGGAAGGCTCGCCTGCCGACCGCATCTTCCTCCTCGGCCTCGGCGATCCCAAGGCGCAGACGGCGCATGACTGGCTGAAGGCCGGGGGAACCGCAGCGGCGAAGCTGCGCGGCGCAGGCGACGCCACGGTGTTCTTGGACGCGCCCGGCGTCGAGATCACGCCGCGCGCGGCCGCCGATTTCGCACTCGGCATGGAGCTGAACGCTTACCGCTTCGACAGCTACAAGACCAAGAAGAAGCCGGATGAGGAGCCGACGCCGCAGCGCACGAAGGTGACGATCATCACCGCGATCGCCGACGAGGCCAAGAAGGGACTGGCGCTGTCGGAAGCCGTCTCCGAAGGCGTGTTCATCGCCCGCGACCTCGTCAACGAGCCGCCGAACGTGCTCGGTCCTATCGAATTTGCCGCCAAGGCCAAGGCGCTCGAGGACCTCGGCGTCGAGGTCGAGATCCTCGGCGAGAGCGAGATGAAGGACTTGGGCATGGGCGCGCTTCTGAGCGTCGCGCAAGGCTCCGCGCGTCCGCCGCGCCTCGTGGTGATGCGCTGGAACGGCGGCGCGAAGAAGGACAAGCCCGTCGCCTTCATCGGCAAGGGCGTCGTGTTCGATTCGGGCGGCATCTCGATCAAGCCCGGTGCCGGCATGGAGGACATGAAGGGCGACATGGGCGGAGCCGCTGCCGTGACCGGTCTCATGCACGTGCTCGCGGCGCGCAAGGCCAAGGCCAACGTCGTCGGCATCATCGGCCTCGTGGAAAACATGCCGGATGGCAATGCCTATCGTCCGGGCGATATCGTCACCTCCATGTCGGGGCAGACGATCGAGATCATCAACACCGATGCCGAAGGCCGCCTCGTGCTCTGCGATGCGCTCTGGTACTGCAACGAGCGTTTCCAGCCGCGCTTCATGATCAACCTCGCCACGCTGACCGGCGCGATCCTCGTGGCGCTCGGCGGCCACCAGGCCGGCCTGTTCTGCAACGACGACACGCTCGCCGGCGAGATCACGCAGGCGGGTCTCGTGACGCAGGAGCGCGTCTGGCGCATGCCGCTCGGTCCGGAATACGACAAGATGATAGACAGCAAGTTCGCCGATATGAAGAACACCGGCGGCCGGCACGCCGGCTCGATCACTGCGGCGCAGTTCCTCAAGCGCTTCGTCAAGGACACGCCCTGGGCGCATCTCGACATCGCCGGCACGGCCATGGGCTCGCCGAACGACGAGATCAACCAGTCCTGGGCGTCTGGCTACGGCGTCCGCCTGCTGAACGAACTCGTGCGCGCCCGCTACGAGAGCTGAGGCGATCTTTGAAAGGCATGGGCCCGACGTGACGGACATCCTGTTCTATCACCTGACCCAATCGAAGCTGGAGGATGCCCTGCCGCCGCTGGTCGACAAGAGTGTCGAACGCGGCTGGCGGGTCGTCGTCCAGACGGCCGACGAGGAACGGCGCGACAGGCTGGACGATCACCTCTGGACCTGGCGGGAGGACAGTTTTCTCCCGCACGCCACCGATGACGGCCCGCACGCGGCGGTGGCGCCCGAAAACCAGCCGGTGCTGCTGACCACGGGCGCCGGCAACGCCAACAACGCGACCGTCCGTTTTCTCGTGGACGGTGCCGTGCCTCCCGATCTGGCATCTTACGACCGCGTCGTCTTCATGTTCGATGGCTACGACCAGACGCAGCTCGAAGGTGCACGCGCCCAGTGGAAGCGGCTGAAGGGGGAGGGCCACGCGCTGACCTACTGGCAGCAGAGCAGTGAGGGGCGATGGGAGAAGAAGGCATGACGGGCGGTGGTGACGGGGAGACTGGACCGCCGCCGCTGAAGGCCCGCACCCGCCCGACGGGCGTGACCGCAATCGTCGGCCGCGCGGGCTTTCCGCATCTGACCAGCGTCACAGGCGGCACGCTCGACATCGTCACCGGCGCCTCGCAGCCGGGCTTCAACCCCATCGATCTCCTCTATGCCTCACTCTCTGCCTGCCTCGTGCTCAGCGCCCGCATCGCCGCCAGCCGCATGGATATCCTCGCCGGGATTACCGACATTCAGGCAGATGTCACGGGCGAGAAAACCAAGGACGAACCGAGCAGAATCATCCGCTTCGACATCGTGTTTACCTTTACGGGCGATCTGGATGTAGACACGCGCCGGCATCTGGCGGAGGCGGCGGAAGAGATCTGCACCGTCAGCAACACGCTGAAAGGTGATGCGCTGTTCGACATTCGAGTCGCGGACTGAGCGGCAAGGCTTTGTCGGGACTTCCGGCGTCTTCCGCGTGGACTTATCCGCATCTCCCCATCACCGACACGAAAACGGGCCGCTTTCGCGGCCCGCTCCATATTTATCTCCGCGCGAAACCTTAGCGACGGATATAGAGGTTGTCGTCGTCGCGCTGGCGACCGCCGAGGGCTGCACCGATGCCGGCGCAGATGGCGCCAATAAGAAGCGATACGGCGCCGATAAGGGCGGTGGTGGCGCTGGCCTTGCGGGCCGTCTCTGCGGCATCGGCCGCTGCAGTTTTCGCGTCTTCGATGCTCTTCAGCACGCTATCGACACGGCTGTTGGCGTCCGCTTCCGACAGGCCGGTGCGGGCTGCGATCAGCTGCGACAGGTACGTCCGGTCGCCTTCCGGGATGGTGCCGGTCGTCGCGCCGTTCATCAGGATGCGCGAGACCTCGGAGGTCGCATCCGTGCCGTTCGGGCCTGCCTGCGCGGTGCGCGGATCGGCCGGGCGCAGCAGCGTATCGACGAAGTAGGACGTCGCATTGCCGGCGCTGTCGGAGGTGGCCGCAGCGCCTGCCGTTGTGGCGACAGCCGTTCCGGTCAGCGAAGCCGCAGCCTGAACGCCGGTGCCGATGGTCGAGGAGACGACGGAGCCGAGCAGGCCTGCAGCGACCAGCGTTGCGATTGCCCAGGCAAGAATGCCGTGCGCGGTGTCGCGGAAGAACGCTTCGTCATTATGAATGCCGCTCCACTTCGTCCGCAGGCGACCAGTCATGTAGCCGCCGAAGGCCGAGGATAGCCACTGCACGATGACGAGCCAGACGGCAGCCGAGACTGCAAACGTGGTGACCGACGGGCCATCGCCGCCGAAGGGTGATGCAAGGCTTAGTCCGAGGCCGGAACCGAGAAGGGTGAGAAGCAGGGTCAGCGCCGATGCAGCGACGGCGCCCGCAAAAATGGCGCCCCAGCTGACGGCGGATTTTGCGGATTCGGCCGAGGACACGGAGGCCGCCGCCGCGGGAATGGCGGCGGAGAGGGGCTTTGCCATCCGAGTCTCCTAGCGCACGAACAGCATGATCAGGATGATGATCGGGATCGGAATCCCCAGCAGCCAGAGCAAAATTCCGCGTCCCATGATGTCTCTCCTTGTATGTCCGGACGCAGTGTCCGGCTTTGACCACCGTCAACGAGGCGAAGAGAGAAAAGTTCCGCGAGATTAGGCGAGAAGGCTGAGCCTTCCGCCTGAAATGAAACGCTTTTTTAGCCGGATGAGAAAGGTGCGGCCGAATCAGGCCTGCGTGCCGCCGACGGTCATGTCGTTCATGCGCAGGTGCGGCTGGCCGACGCCCACGGGCACCCACTGTCCGCCCTTGCCGCAATTGCCCATGCCGGTGTCGAGCTGCATATCATTGCCGATCATGGTGATGCGCTTCATGGCGTCCGGGCCGTTGCCGATCAGCATGGCGCCCTTCACCGGCGCGCCGACCTTGCCGTTCTCGATGAGATAGGCCTCGGTGCAGCCGAAAACGAACTTGCCGGAGGTGATGTCCACCTGGCCGCCGCCGAACGACACGGCATAGATGCCTCGTTTGACCGATGCGATGATTTCTTCCGGCGTCTTGTCGCCGGCCAGCATATAGGTGTTGGTCATGCGCGGCATCGGCACGTGAGAGTAGGATTCGCGCCGTCCGTTGCCGGTGGCCTTCATGCCCATCAGGCGGGCGTTCTGCCGGTCCTGCATGTAGCCGACCAGCTTTCCGTCCTCGATCAGCACGTTGTAGGCCGACGGCGTGCCTTCGTCGTCCACGGTCAGCGATCCCCGGCGGGATTCGATCGTGCCGTCGTCCACAACCGTCACGCCCTTCGCCGCCACCTGCTCGCCGATCAGGCCAGTAAAGGCGGAGGTCTTCTTGCGGTTGAAGTCGCCCTCGAGCCCATGGCCGACGGCCTCGTGCAGCATCACGCCCGGCCATCCCGACGACAGCACCACATCCATGGTGCCGGCCGGTGTGTCGATCGCCTCAAGATTGACGAGCGCCTGCCGCAGCGCCTCGTC
Source organism: Rhizobium sp. PP-CC-3G-465 (assembly GCF_004343445.1). Taxonomy (NCBI): domain Bacteria; kingdom Pseudomonadati; phylum Pseudomonadota; class Alphaproteobacteria; order Hyphomicrobiales; family Rhizobiaceae; genus Rhizobium; species Rhizobium sp. PP-CC-3G-465. The sequence continues at coordinate 1,447,144 of NZ_SLYH01000001.1, read as the reverse complement.
GGCCCCGTGGCGCCAGGTTTCACCAGTGATCAGATCGCCGAAGCCGCGCCGCCCGCCGAAGCCGTAGGAGCCGCTTTCCTGTTTGTCACCGTCGCCGACGACGACGGAAACATTGACCCGCGTCATCGGCCGGATGTCCTGCACATGCTCGCCATCGGCGCGCAGGATATCGACCACCTGCCAGCTGGCGGCAATGGACGCCGTGACCTGCCGGACCTTCGGATCCTTCGCCCTGACATAGGCGTCGATCTCCGACAGCAATGCCACCTTCGCCTCGAAGCTCGGCTCGCCGATCGGATTTTCGTCGCCATAAAGCTTGCGGTTGGTCTTCTGGGGGGCCGCCGCATAGGTGCCGGCATAGCCGCGCGTCACGGCGGAAACCGCATCCGACGCGCGCTTCAGCGCCGCGAGCGACAGATCGCCGGAATGGGCGTAACCGACCGCTTCACCCGCCACGGCCCGCAGGCCAAAACCCTGGTCCGTATTGAAGCTGCCGCCCTTCAGGCGGCCATTGTCGAAGGACAGCGATTCCGACTGAATGTGTTCCATGAACAACTCGCCGTCGTCGGCGCCCTGCAGCGTCTCGGCAAGAATGCGCCGCACCGCCGCCTCGTCGCCGTCGAACAGGGTGATGAGGTCGGTGTTCATGTCTGGCACTCCGTCAGAAAGGTGAAGCCGCTATGTAGGCACGCGCCGGGGGAGGGGCAAGGCATCTTTGGGGTGCGCGCATTTGGTCAAAGAGGAAAACCCTCTCTGGCCTGCCGGCCATCTCCCCCACAAGGGGGGAGAAGACTAGGGGCTGGCCGCTCGCCTCTTTAAGAGACGTTTGAGGGAGACGCTGCGCGCGATCCGCGAGTCCTCTCCCCCTTTGTGGGGGAGATGCCCGGCAGGGCAGAGAGGGCCTTTCTCTCTTACGTCTTCACAAACCTACGAAATCCTCACGGCAGCGCGTCATACCCCTCGCCAAATCCCTTGAGATCGACGGGAATGCCAATGCCCTCTTCCGGCGACTGAAACACGATGAAGGTTGCCGTCGCGCCCGAGCGGAAGGTCTTCAGAAGCTCCTCCTCTAGCACCACTTCGGCATAGCAGCCGTCGGAGAAGCAGCGCACGAAGTAAGCCCGGCCGATATCCTTGCCGTCGACGTTCAGCCCGAGGCCGTTCGGCAGCAGCACGCCGAGCGGCGCGAGAACGCGCAGGATCTTTGCCTTGCGGTCCGCGGTCTTCAGCACCACCACCGACAGGCCGACTTCCGGCCGGTCCTCGGCGATCACGTTCTGCATCAGTGCGCATTGTTCGGCCGAAGCGCCGGCCGGCTGGTCGCAGACGATGGACCACGCGCCATGATTGGACTTCACAGTGCCGGGGGCAGCGGGCGTCTGCTGCTGTGCGACAGCCGCGACGGGCAGAAGCGCCAGAGGCACTGCCAGGGCCAGAGCCGCGGCGGCTCCGATGATCGACGGGCGTAGAAACAGGGACAGGCCCATGAAAACCTCAAAATACCGAATCAGTCCGGCTATTCTTGAAGAGCCGGCCCGGAAATGAAAACCCCTGGAGGGGCGCGTGACGTCTCGTGCCGTCCGTCTTCTCCGGTATCCCGTCGAAGGCCGAACCCGTTCCATCGAAGACCAAAGACACATGTCAAAGGCAGGCGACGTTCTATCGAAGGGTGGTGTGGCGGAAATACGACCCGGATTTCCGGCCTTTCTCCGCTCACATCACGTCTGCGGCATCATCTATCCCGCGGACATGCACCCTGTCCACCTCCGCGCGAAATGCTGCCCGACGCTGGCGCGAAATGCCGCATGGAGACGGTGTGCGCCATGGTGGCGGCAACCGTCGTTCTGTGACATTCTGTAAGCGAGGAGCAGGCCGTTTGCCGGGACGCATGGACAGATGTTGCGGCACTGGTCAAACTGTGGTTTGAAGCGCTGTAGAGGGCGGAGATTGTTCGATCCGGCGAAAGCGGGATGGAGAGGGGAATTACGAATGGTGAGAAACAAGGCTTTTGCGGGTCTCGCGGCATGTGTGACGGCGGCAAGCTGTCTGCTTTCCGCGGGCACGGCGCTCGCGGACAAGCCCGTCAACTGGCAGACCAATTTCCAGGCAGCCGCAACCGGCATCATGGAAGAGGTCACCTGGTTCGAGCATTACACGCTGTGGTTCATCATTCCGATCACCCTGTTCGTGCTGGCGCTGCTGGTCGTCGTGGTCGTCAAGTTCCGCGAAAAGGTGAACCCGGTTCCCTCGCGCACCAGCCACAACACGGCCATCGAGATCGCCTGGACCGTCGGTCCCGTCGTGATCCTCCTGTTCCTGGCCATTCCTTCGTTCCAGCTTCTGACCGCGCAGCTGACCCCGCCCGCCAATCCGGATCTCACCCTTAAGGCTACGGGCAACCAGTGGTACTGGTCCTACGAGTATGAAGTCGGCGAAAGCCCGCTCTCCTTCGACAGCCTGCTGATGAAGGAAGAGGACCGGGCATCCCTCGGCAAGGAAGACAAGAATGCCTATCCGCGCCTGCTGGCCGTCGACAACGAGGTCGTCGTGCCCGTCGGCAAGACGGTGCGCGTGCTTGTGACCGCCGCCGACGTCATCCACGCCTTCGCCATGCCGGCCTTCGGCGTCAAGATCGATGCCGTGCCCGGCCGTCTCAACGAGACCTGGTTCAAGGCTGACCGCGAAGGCCTCTACTACGGCCAGTGTTCCGAGCTCTGCGGCAAGGATCATGCCTATATGCCGATCGCCATCCGCGTCGTCAGCCAGCAGCAGTACGACACCTGGCTGACCGCCGCTGCCGCCAATGTCGGCGATGCCAACAAGGCCCTCATGGCCTCCGTCGATGCGGTGAAGACGACCGACGTCGCCACCGCCGCAGCACAGTAATTCGGGGAGCTTGAGAACAATGGCCGGAACAACCGCGCACACCGATCACCTTCACGATCATTCCAACGGGCACGATCATTCGCGCGACCACGCGCATGACGATCACGCCCACAAGCCGCTGACCTTCTTCCAGCGCTGGTTCCTGTCCACCAACCACAAGGATATCGGCACGCTCTACCTGATCTTCGCGATCTTCGCGGGCATCATCGGCGGCACGCTATCGGTCTTCATGCGCGCCGAGCTGCAAGAGCCGGGCATCCAGATCTTCCACGGCTTGGCGTCCATGGTCTACGGCTTTGAGGGCGATGCCGCCATCGACGGCGGCAAGCATATGTACAACGTGTTCACGACCGCGCATGCGCTGATCATGATCTTCTTCATGGTCATGCCGGCGATGATCGGCGGGTTCGCCAACTGGATGGTGCCGATCATGATCGGCGCGCCGGACATGGCCTTCCCGCGCATGAACAACATCTCCTTCTGGCTGATCATCCCGGCCTTCCTGCTCGTGCTCCTCTCCATGTTCGTGGAAGGTCCGGCCGGCGGCTTCGGTGCGGGCGGGGGCTGGACGATCTATCCGCCGTTCTCGACATCCGGACAACCGGGGCCGGCGATGGATCTCGTGATCCTCGGCCTGCATATCGCCGGTGCGTCCTCGATCCTCGGCGCCATCAACTTCATCACCACCATCCTCAACATGCGCGCACCCGGCATGACGCTGCACAAGATGCCGCTGTTTGCCTGGTCGGTGCTGATCACCGCCTTCCTGTTGCTCCTGTCGCTGCCGGTTCTGGCCGGCGGCATCACCATGCTGCTGACGGACCGCAACTTTGGCACGTCCTTCTTCGCGCCGGAAGGCGGCGGCGACCCGATCCTGTTCCAGCACCTGTTCTGGTTCTTCGGCCACCCGGAAGTCTACATCCTGATTCTGCCCGGCTTCGGCATCATCAGCCACATTGTCTCGACCTTCTCGCGCAAGCCGATCTTCGGCTATCTCGGCATGGCCTATGCCATGGTGGCGATCGGCGCCGTCGGCTTCATCGTCTGGGCGCACCATATGTATACGGTCGGCATGTCGCTCGACACGCAGCGCTACTTCGTGTTCGCCACCATGGTCATCGCCATTCCCACGGGCGTGAAGATCTTCTCCTGGATCGCGACGATGTGGGGCGGTTCCATCCGCTTCGCCACGCCGATGGTCTGGGCGATCGGCTTCATCTTCCTTTTCACGGTCGGCGGCGTCACAGGCGTCCAGCTTGCCAATGCCGGTCTCGACCGTGCCCTGCACGACACCTACTACGTCGTCGCCCACTTCCATTACGTCCTGTCGCTGGGCGCCGTCTTCGCCATCTTCGCCGGCTGGTACTACTGGTTCCCGAAGATGAGCGGCTATATGTACAATGAGTTCATCGGCAAGCTTCACTTCTGGGTCATGTTCATCGGCGTCAACTTGGTGTTCTTCCCGCAGCATTTCCTCGGCCTCGCCGGCATGCCGCGCCGCTACATCGACTATCCCGATGCGTTCGCTGGCTGGAACTTCGTCTCCTCGATCGGCTCCTACATCTCGGCCGTCGGCGTGCTGATTTTCCTCTTCGGCGTCTGGGAGGCCTTCTCCAAGAAGCGCGTCGCGGGTGACAATCCGTGGGGCGAGGGCGCCAACACCCTCGAATGGCAGCTCTCGTCGCCGCCGCCCTTCCACCAGTGGGAGCAGCTGCCCCGCATTCGGTAAGGTTTTGGGGGAGGGGTCGCAGCTTGCCCCTCATCCGCCTGCCGGCACTTTCTCCCCGCGCGCGGGGAGAAGGGACATGTGGCACCGCTCGTGCTATATCGACCAATCGGGACGCATCCCAAATCTTGGGGCACGTCCCCTCTCCCCGCAGGCGGGGAGAGGGCTAGGGTAAGGGGCAGCCACAACCCGCAGCCTTGCTTGGGGCAGGGCCAACAGCCCCACCCGAAACCGCTTGAAGAAAGACAACCGGAATGACCGTCATCGACACCACCGGAAACCTCAACGACGGCGATATCCGCCTGTCGGAGGCCTCGGCGCGCGATTACTGGGCGCTCCTGAAGCCCCGCGTCATGTCGCTCGTGGTGTTCACGGCCTTTGCCGGCATGGTGCTGGCGCCCGGCGAGATCAACCCTTTCATCGGCTTTGTCGCCATCCTCTGCATTGCAGTGGGTGCCGGCGCGTCCGGCGCGCTGAACATGTGGTACGATGCTGATATCGATGCGGTGATGAAGCGCACGGCGACGCGGCCCATTCCCGCCGGTCGCATCACCGGCCAGGAAGCGCTCGGCTTCGGGCTGACACTGTCGGCCTTCTCGGTCTGCATCCTCGGCCTCGTGGTCGGCTGGTTCGCTGCCGGCTTCCTTGCCTTCACGATCTTCTTCTACGCCGTCGTCTATACTATGTGGCTGAAGCGGGCGACGCCGCAGAACATCGTCATCGGCGGTGCGGCCGGCGCCTTTCCGCCCATGATCGGCTGGGCCTGCGTCACCGGCGGCGTCTCCATCGAAAGCATCGTTCTCTTCCTCATCATCTTCCTCTGGACCCCGGCCCACTTCTGGGCACTGGCGCTGTTCAAGATGGGCGAATACGGCGCTGTCGGCGTGCCTATGCTGCCGAACGTCAAGGGCATTCCCACGACGAAGGTGCAGATCCTCATCTATGCCGTGCTGACGGCGGTTGCCGGCATCTGTCCGACGCTGCTCGGCTTTGCGAGTGTCGGCTACGGCATCGTCGCGCTGGCGCTCGGCCTCGGCTTCGTCTGGTATTCCATCAAGGTGCAGTCCATGTCCGAGACGGACGAGAAGATGCTGCCTGCCAAGAAGCTCTTCGCTTTCTCGCTGGTTTATCTCTTCGCGATCTTTTCGGCGCTGCTGGCCGATCGCGCGGTGCTGGCGCTGCTCTCCGCCTTCGGAAAGGGCTTCTGATGGATCTCATTACGCTCACGCCGGCCCAGAAGCGCGCCCGCCGCGGCCGCAATATCGCGCTCGGCCTCGTGCTCTTCGGCTTGGTGGCCCTGTTCTACGTCGTCACGCTCGTCAAATTTTCCAACGGCCTCACGCAGTAGGAGACGGACGGCCATGGTATCGCATCCGGCACGACCCCAAGCACCGTCTGAACGCCGCAACGGCGTGATCGTCGGCGCCTGCGTCGCCTTTGTCGTCGGTATGGTCGGCATGGCCTATGCCGCCGTGCCGCTCTACGACATGTTCTGCAAGGTCACGGGCTACAACGGCACGACGAAGCGCGTCGAGCAGGCCTCCGACACGATCCTCGACAAGACCATTCGCGTTACCTTCGATGCCAACACCTCCGGCGATCTGCCCTGGCGCTTCACGCCGGTCGTGCGCGAGATCTCGCCGAAGATCGGCGAGACGGTGCAGGTCGAATTCAAGGCGAAGAACATGGCGGATGTTCCGACCACCGGGCAGGCCGTCTTCAACGTCACGCCCATGCAGGGCGGTGCCTATTTCAACAAAGTCCAGTGCTTCTGCTTTACGGAGACGACGCTGCAGCCGGGCGAGGAACTGGAGATGCCCGTCGTCTTCTTCGTCGATCCGGAGATTGTGAAAGCGGCTGAAACGAAAGACATCGGCACGCTCACTTTGTCCTACACCTTCTATGCGCGCCAGCCATCAAAGCCGGTTGCCGCACTGAAGCCCAGGGATGGCACCGTGCCGGACAGAAAACTTTAACGCGCCGTACCGGCAGGGCCGGCTAGGCGTGAACGACATCAGGAGACCGATCGCACGCTTGTAATCTCGCGGGCGTTCGGGAAGAGTGGGACGGCAAGACCGGACCGCTTCAGGCGAGGGGACGACGGGGAGAACGACATGGCCGACACGCATCAGAAGAACCACGACTATCACATCATCGATCCCAGCCCCTGGCCGCTGCTCGCCTCTATCGGCGCCTTCGTCATGGCCTTCGGCGGCGTCGCCTATATGCGCTATCTCTCGGGCGGTTCGTTCAAGATGTTCGGGCTGGAATGGGCCAATCCGTGGATCCTCTTCATCGGCCTCGCGATCGTGCTCTACACCATGTATGCTTGGTGGGCCGATACGGTGAAGGAGGCCCATGAGGGCCACCACACCCGCGTCGTCTCGCTGCACCTTCGCTACGGCATGATCATGTTCATCGCGTCGGAAGTGATGTTCTTCGTCGCCTGGTTCTGGGCCTATTTCGACGCCAGCCTGTTCCCCGGCGAGGCCATTCAGGCCACCCGCACCGCCTTCACCGGCGGCCAGTGGCCGCCGAAGGGCATCGAGGTTCTCGACCCCTGGCACCTGCCGCTCTACAACACCGTCATCCTGCTGCTCTCGGGCACCACCGTCACCTGGGCGCACCACGCGCTGCTCCACGGCGACCGCAAGGGCCTCACCAACGGCCTCGCGCTCACCGTCGTCCTCGGCGTCCTCTTCTCCTTCGTGCAGGGGTTCGAGTATGCCCACGCCCCCTTCGCCTTCAAGGATTCGATCTACGGCGCCACTTTCTTCATGGCGACCGGCTTCCACGGCTTCCACGTCCTCGTGGGCACCATCTTCCTTGCCATCTGCCTGATCCGGGCGCTGAAGGGCGACTTCACCCCCCAGCAGCACTTCGGCTTCGAAGCTGCCGCCTGGTACTGGCATTTCGTCGACGTCGTCTGGCTGTTCCTCTTCTTCTCCATCTACATCTGGGGCGGCTGGGGCGCACCGCTCGCCGGCTGATCGCTCGCGAGACAACGGACGGACGCTTCGGCGTCCGTCCTCTGCTGACACGGTCATTCAAGGGATTGGCAGTGCCGGTAGAGGTGCTTTGGAGCTTGAGCCTTTAAGGACTAATCGCGGCTGACCTCAGTCCCCGCGCGATGTTCGGCATCGCAACCCGTACAGCCCATTTTGTCCTTTTGCGTCCGAGCGGTGTCGATACCGTGCGGTATCCACTTCTTGCCGTCTGCGAGCAGGCACATCTGTGCCAGCCACCCCAAAACATCGAGATGGCTGGTCTCTGACCTGGCGGACCTCAGGGCACGCTCTTCGGTATCATATGCGGAATCACAAACCGGTATTTGTCGGTCCAGCCGGCCGAACGTCCAACACCATCAATCTCAGTCGTAAAACGCCTCGACCGTCTTCCGGCTGCCAAGCATGAAGATGTCGGCGATATGGCGCAGCGGGGCGACGTCAACCTCGGAGCGACCGGCACGAACGAGGTCGTGGAAGCGGGCATAGAGCGTCGGATATTCCGTCTCCTGCTCGTCGGCGCGCATCACGCCATCCACAGAGAGCCGCGCGCCGCCATTTCCGAGAATCATCGTTCCCGCATCGGTCTCCACGATGATGTCCCAGCGGTCGTCGCTCGACTGGCGGCGCCAGTCCATGTCGGCGGTCACCCGAATGCCGGACGCGCTCTGGAAGTCGATCTGGGCGGCAATCGGCGCATCGCGATTCTCGGGAATTTCGAGCGTCGAGCGGGTGACGAAGACCGGCATGGGCAGAATATGCGTCATGATCGACAGGGCGTTGATGCCGGGATCGAACACGCCGAGGCCGCCTGCTTCCCAGATCCAGTCCTGGTTCGGATGCCAGCGTCGCACGTCCTCGTTCCAGATGATATCGACGCGGCGAATGGTTTTGTCGGCAAGAAACGCCCGTGCGGGCTCGACCGCGGGTCCGAATCGCGAGTGCCAGCTGGTGAACAGCGTGACGTTCTTTTGCTGAGCCAGTGCCTCGAGGATGGCGACCTCGCTTAGCGTCGCACCCGGCGGCTTTTCGAGGAAGACGTGCTTGCCGGCTTCCAGCGCCTTGTAGGCAGCATCGAACCGAACGCGTGGCGGCATGCAGAGCGAGACCGCCTCGATCTCCGGCATGGCGGCCAGCATGTCCTCGATGGCGGTGAAGTTCTCGACGCCATCGACGCTGCCGTGCCGGCTTGCGGCCGCGACCAGCCGGTATCCGGGATTGTTGTGAATGGATGGCAGATGCTGATCGCGCGCGATCTTGCCAACGCCGACGACAGCAATAGAGATGGGGTTCATGGTGTTCCGCCAGATTGTATGACTTATGTCCGGCTTTGTACCAGAAAGGCCGGAGCGGGCAAGGCGGTCCGGCCTTGCAATGATGACGGCCCGAAAGAACGAACCAAGGAAATTGCATGTCCCCGACGATACGCAACGCCACCCGCGCGGAAATCGAAGAGATCATCGAATGGGCCGCACGCGAGGGCTGGAATCCCGGTCTCGACGATGCGAGCGCCTTCTACGCTGCCGACAGCCAAGGCTTCTGGGTGGCGGAGGAGGGCGGCGCGCTTGCGGCGGCGATTTCCGTCGTCCGCTTCGGGCCGGATTACGCCTTTCTCGGCTTCTACATGGCGCATCCGGATTTTCGCGGCCAAGGCCTCGGCTATGCCCTGTGGCAGGCGGCGCTGGCCGCGCAAGGCACGCGCATCATTGGTCTCGACGGCGTCGTCGCCCAGCAGGCGAGCTACCAGCGTTCCAGCTTCGCCTATGCGCACGCGAACATGCGTTACGGTGGCATGCCGCAGGTGACGCCGCCGCCCGGCACCGATCTCGTCGAGGTCGCCCCCGTTCATCTGCCGCTGCTCATCGACTACGACGCTCGCTTTTCGCCAGCGCGACGCGATGCCTTCCTCGGGCAATGGCTGAAGACCCAACCGACCCGGCAGAGCATCGCGCTCCTGCGCGGCACAGAGGTGCAGGGCTACGGCACGATTCGCACCTGCCGCGAGGGCCAGAAGATCGGGCCGCTGTTCGCCGATACGGAAACCGGTGCCGACCTTCTCTTCCGCAAGCTGGTCGCGACCGGCCTTGAGATGGGCGGCGACGGACAGATTTTCCTCGATATCCCCGAACCGAACGGCGCCGCCAAGGCGCTCTGCGACCGCTACAATCTGAAACCGGTGTTCGAGACCGCCCGCATGTATCGCGGCGATGTTCCCGACCTGCCGCTTTCCCGCATCTTCGGGATCACCACTTTCGAATTGGGTTAGGCGAGCCGGGATAGGCCCGCATCATTCCGTTGCGGCAGGCTTCATGATCGTCTGCCGCAGGAAGCTGTAGCCCGTGGCGATTCGGGCAGCGGAGGCCGCCGTGTCGCCTTCGCCGCCATGGCCACCGGATGTGAATTCGTGGAACAGCGGATCGTGCCCCAACTCCCGCAGTTGCGCGGCAAAGCGGCGGGCATGCGAGGGATGCACCCGGTCGTCATTGCTGGAGCTTTCGATGTAGATCGGCGGGTAGGTGACCTCCGTTGCGGGACGCACGGCCTGCAGCGGCGAATAGGCCAGCATCGTCTCCCGGTCCTGCGCATTGTCGGGATCGCCGTACTCGTCCATCCACGCCCGCCCGGCGGGGAAAGTGTGGAAGCGCAGCATGTCGAGCACCGGCACCTGGCACCAGACGGCGCCGAAAAGGTCTGGATAGCGTGTCAGCATTACCCCGGTCAGAAGCCCGCCATTGCTGCCGCCATTGCAGGCGATGTGCTGCGGCTTTGTGTAGCCGCGTGCGACGAGATCGCGGGCGATCGCGGCGAAATCGGCAAAGGCCCGGTGCCGCCCCTCGCGCTTCGCCGCTTTGTGCCACGCGGCACCGAACTCGCCGCCGCCGCGGATATAGGCCTGCACATAGGCGCCGCCCTGTTCCAGCCAGCGTCCGGTGACGCCGGAATAATAGGGCTGCAACGGCACTTCGAAGCCGCCATAGCCGTAGAGGAGCACGGGCAGGGTACCCATGTCGAAGGTCGCAGGCAGCACCAGTCGATAGGGCACCGCCGTCCCGTCCTCCGACGTCGCTTCGAGCAGCAGGCTCGACATGCCGCTTGCGTCGAAATAGGCGGGCGAGGCGGCAACGGGCTGCAGCGCCAGCGGCGTTGTCCGGTCGGAGAGATCCAGCCGGTAGAGGGTCGGCGGCTGAAGGAAGCCCTGTCCGGAAACGATCAGCGTGTCATCGCCGAGATGCAGGTCGGAATAGAGCGGGTGGTAGGACAGGGTCTCCACCCCGTCGGGCAGGGCCAGCTCGAACGGCTCCGCACCCTCGACGGTAAGGTCGAGGAGAAACAGGTGCGGCGTCATGGTGTCGGCGACGGTGAAGACGCACCAGTCCCTCAACAGCATGAAGTCCGTGCAGAACCGGCGACCGGTGGGCGTGAACAGCACGCGGGCCGGGGCCTGCGGCTGGTCGCTGCCGAGCCGTACGGGAAGCTCCTGCAGGACCAGCGAACCGCTCGGAACACGCTCGTCCGTCTTTGCCCGCCACAGGCAGAAGCGATGATTGGTGCCCGCGTCACTCTCCCTGGGGATATCGAGCGGCACGGGCGTCCCGCCGTTCTTCGATACGACATGGCTGGCCGTCCCGATCGTGTGGACCGCCGTGAAGATCGACAGCCTTTCGTCGCCGGAAAGGCGATCGCCTTGGGAAAGACGGGCCATTTCGGGGCCGTAAACCGTCCCGTAGCCGGTCACGTCGGTGTCCTCTGCGGCAAAAACGAGTGCTGCCTCCGCAACGTCCTGCCCGCGCGCCACGCGCCGTCCGACCCGTGGCCAGCTGGATTGCGTGGCCGATTCCCGGTCGATCGAGCCGAAATACAGGATGTGGTCGAGGCTTTCCCAAGTGGCGTGCGAACGCGCGAGCGGCGTCGAGAAGCCGCCTTCCACGAAGGCGAGGCTCTCGCAGTCGAACTCCCGGAAGATCCGCAGATCCGATCCGCCGTCCGACAGCGACACCAAAACACGCGACGGATCCCACGGACAGGTGACGGCACCGCGCCAGATCCATGTCCGGCCTTCGGCCGCGTTATAGGCGTCGAGATCGAACATCGTCTCCCACGCCGCCTCCGGCACCGGTGCTTGGGTTGCCGGCAGCCTCTGCCACACGCCCATCGGGTTTCCAGCGGTCTTGCGGAAGGTGTTCAGCCAGTCGCCGCGCCGGGAAAAATGGATCAGCCGGTCGTCGCGCTCCATCATCGCCTTGAAGGCTGCGGCGTCCGCCGCGAAGGCTTCGGTCTTCAGTGCGGTGTCCGAAAGCGCATTCTCGCGTGCCACGAAGTCGAGCGTGCGGGCATCGTCGTCGGTCTCGAGGTAAAGGTGCATGGGGCGTCTGCCTTTCCGTTGAAGCCGGTCGAGGGATAATACGGTTTCCGATTGATCAGACCGAAAGCTGCATTCCGTCCATTGAAAATCTGGCTTCCGGCCAGAGATTTCCGATGGTTCTTGTTTCCGGTTCGCGGAACGCGATCAGCCGGAAACCATGAAGAGAGAGGAGGCGGACCGTCAGCCGGCCATCGCCTCCTCGTATTGCGCGGACAGCTCCAGCCACTGCTCTTCGGCGGTGCCCAGTTTCGCCGCCGTCTCGCCGCGCTGCTTCACCTTCTCGGCGGCCTTCGCGGGGAATTTCTCGTAGAGCACGGGGTCCGCAAGCTCTGCATCAAGGGCCTGAATCTGCTTCTCAAGCTTTGCCGTCAAGGATTCGATATCGTTGATCTTCTTGCGCAGCGGCGCAAGGACGGCGCGCTTTTCCGCGTTCGCCTTGCGTTGCTCCGCCTTCGACGTCGCGTCCTCGATTACCTCAGGCTTTTCGTCTTTTTTTTTACCCGAGGAGACGATCAGGCTGCGATACTCCTCCATATCGCCGTCGAAGTTCGAAACCGTGCCGTTGTTGACGAGCCACAGGCGATCCACTGTCGCCTCGATCAGGTGACGATCGTGCGAGATCAGGATCACGGCGCCGTCGTAATCGTTCAGCGCCTCGATCAGCGCGCGCCGGCTGTCGATGTCGAGATGGTTGGTGGGTTCGTCGAGGATCAGCAGGTTCGGGTGGTGGAAGGCCGCGAGACCCATCAGCAGGCGCGCCTTCTCGCCGCCGGAGAGATCCTTGGCCGCCGTCGACATCTTCTCGGTCGCAAGCCCCATCTGCGCCACGCGGGCGCGGACCTTGGCTTCGGGAACGCCCGGCATCAGGCGGCGGACATGCTCCACCGGCGAATCGGCCGGCACGAGGTCGTCCATCTGGTGCTGCGCGAAGAAGCCGATCTTCAGGTTCGGCGCCAGCTTGATCTCGCCGCCATCCGCATCCAGCCGCCCGGAGACGAACTTCGCGAAGGTGGACTTGCCGTTGCCGTTCGAGCCGAGCAGCGCGATGCGGTCGTCATTGTCGATCCGCAGCGTGATGTTCTTCAGGATCGGCTGGCCGGGGGTATAGCCGACGGAGGCATTCTGGAGCTGGATGATCGGCGAGGCCGGCTGCTTCTCGGGAACCGGGAAGGTGATCGGCTGCACATGGTCCTCGATCACCGAGGCGACCGTGCCCATGCGCTCCAGCGCCTTGACACGGCTCTGTGCCTGCCGGGCCTTGGAGGCTTTGGCCTTGAAGCGGTCGATGAAGGTTTGCAGGTGCTTGCGCGCCGCGTCGTTCTTCACCTTGGCCTTCGTCTGCAACTCCATCGCCTCGGCGCGCTGGCGCTCGAACTGATCGTAGGAACCGCGATAGAAGGTCAGCTTCTGCTGGTCGAGATGGATGATGGCGTTGACGGCGGTGTTCAGCAGGTCGCGGTCGTGGCTGATGATGATGACGGTGTGCGGGTAGCGGCGGATGTAATCCTCCAGCCACAGCGTGCCCTCAAGGTCGAGATAGTTGGTCGGCTCGTCGAGCAGCAGCAGGTCGGGCTCGGAGAAGAGAACAGCGGCCAGCGCCACGCGCATGCGCCAGCCGCCGGAAAAGGACGAGGCCGGGCGCAGCTGCGCGTCGTGGTCGAAGCCGAGGCCGGCGAGGATCGAGGCCGCGCGCGCTTCGGCGGAATGGGCCTGGATGTCGGCAAGCCGCATCTGGATGTCGGCGATCCGGTTCGGGTCGGTGGCTGTCTCGGCTTCCGACAGCAGCGCCTCGCGCTCCTTGTCGGCCTTCAGCACGATCTCGATCAGCGGCTCTTCCGTGCCCGGCGCTTCCTGCGCCACCTGGCCCATCCGCGAATTCTTGGGGATGGAGACGAAACCGCTCTCGCTCTCCATCTGCCCGGTCAGGATGCGAAAGAGCGTCGATTTGCCCGCGCCATTGCGCCCCACGAGGCCAGCCTTCGTGCCCTCGGGAAGCGAGATGTTGGCGTGGTCGATCAGGAGGCGTCCGGCGATGCGGGCCGAGAGATTGGATATCGTAATCATGCCGGCGTTTTGGCCGATGTGGGGCCGGAAGGCAAGAGAAGCCGCAGGACTCCCGTTATGCCTTTACGCCCTTTGCAGCCCGGCGATCTGCGCGCACATCATCGGCGTGCAGCGCAGGATGCCCTGCCGACCGTCCGCCCGCACCACGGTCAGCGCCATTTCGGCGTGATGCATCAGATCCTGCGGCCCGTTGACGGTGGCCGTCGTCGCGATGCCGGCGGAGAGCGACAGCGCCTCGGTGGTGAATTCGCGGCTGGCGAGGCGGATCTGGAGAGACTGCACGGCATCGCGGATGCGGGTCGCGATGGCTTGGGCATTCTGCTCGCTGACATCGTTCAGCAGGAAGGCGAAGGCGTCGTAGCCGATGCGTGCCACGACATCGCTCTTCTTCACCGACTTGCGGAAGATCGCGGCACATTTCTTCACGGCCTTCTCGCCGGTCTCCGGCCCATGCTGCTCGGTGAGCATCTTCAGCCGTTCCACGATCACCAGAACCAGCGCAGCCGGTTTCGTCGTCACGTCGGCCTCGTCGAACAGGCCCGCGATCTTCAGCGAAAGGGCCGTGCCGTTCGGAAGCCCCGTCAGGGCGTCGCGCAGCACCGCCCGCTGGTCCGCCGCGATCCGCCCTTGCGCATCACCGAGCGCTGCAACCGTGGTTTCCAGCGTCTCCGCCAGCCGCTTCTCACGCTTGCGCAGTTGGGTCAGCGTCTGGCGCAGGGCGCGAGCCTCCTCGGCAAAGTCCGACATCGACATGACAGGGTCCGCATCGAGCCTCTGCAGGAAGGCATCGAGCGTGTCGAAGGCCTCGGCTTTGGGCCGGCTTTCCTCCGAGATCGCCGTCGTCATGGTCTGGATTGCTTCCATGGCCGCCTGCTGGGCCTGCCCAAGCGCCTGACCCATATGCCCCGGCAGCTTGCGCCGGAGGCCGATCGCGTCGAGCGCCTTTTGCGAAGGGGAGGCCCCGAGCGCTGCAAGATCGCGGCTGAGGCCCGAGGGTCCGCTGGAGAACGCCTCGTAGAACAGCTCGTAATTGCGCGGCAATGGCTGCACGCCGAGATGCGCAATGGCCTGCGCCACACGCTGCACCACGCCATGGGCCTGTTCCGCGACATGCCAGTCGATTCTGACGGCCGTGCCGCTTCGGCTGATCTGTTCTCTCGTTGCCACGTGTCTACCCATTCCTGCGCACCGCATTCGCCGGTCGTTTCCGGCACTATATCCCGATAAGCTTACGTAAACTTCAAGGCCTCCCCTGTCAGCACTCTTCTCGCCCCCCTGACGTCGAAGTGAGCAGAGAAGGTTTTCCCGACATGACCTTTTGGGGGCCTGCCGGCAAAAACACACCCGCCTTTTCTCTCTCGTGAAAACCGGAAAACCTGCGATAGCTTCGCAAGCCGCTGCCAGGATGCGAATCGGTTGCGGCAACGTTGGCGCTCGGATGAGACGAGCGTCGAACCACAGGAAACGGAACGTCAGTCATGAGCGTCCTGCGCAACCAGCTTCTTCCCTGGATCAAGGTCCTTGCCTGCCAGGCGCTCGTCCTCGTCGCTGTCCTCTTTCTGTCGCGCTGGATCACGCCGGGCACGCTTCCCGTCCTGCTCGGGCAGGGGGCTGCGGCCGCGGGCCTTGGGTTCCTCCTGCGCATGCCGCGCATCTGGCTCGTCGTGCAGTTCCTGCTGCCGGTCGCGGTGGTCTATGGCGATGCCGTGCCCGCCTGGGCCTATCTCGTGGCCTTCGTGCTCTGCGCGCTGGTCTACTGGAACAGCGCCTCCGAGCAGGTGCCGCTCTACCTCACCAACCGACGAACCTGGCAGGCGCTCGCCGATCTCGTGGCCGCTTCGGGGGCAAAGAGCGTTGTCGATCTCGGCAGCGGCATGGGGGGCGTCGTCACCTTCCTCGCCCGCGCCCACCCCGGCGTCGACGTCAGTGGGTTGGAAACGGCACCTTTGGTCGTGGCCGCCTCGAAGCTCCGCATCGCCCTCAGCCGCCTTCCCAATGCCCGCATCGTCTATCGCAGCCTGTGGGAGGCGGAGCTCGGCACTTACGACGTGGTCTACTGCTTCCTCTCGCCGGTGCCCATGGCCCGTCTCTTCGAAAAGGCGCGGCGTGAAATGCGCCCGGGCACGCTCTTCGTCAGCAACAGCTTCACCGTCCCCGGCCGCGCCGCCGATCGCATCCTCGACGTCGATGACGGCCGCCGCACCCAGTTGCACATTTACACGCTCTGACGCCTCAGGCGGCGCGGCTTCGCAGGAAATACACCAGATCCAGCACCACGCTCGGCTGCCCCAGGCTGGTCAGGATCATGTGGCACTGGCCACGATGATGGGTCTGGTGGTTGAAGAGGTGGGCGAGGCAGGGGCTGAGCGCCTGGGTGATAGGCTCGGGAATGCTGATCGGCGTGTAGGTGAAGACGCCGGCAAGGTCGTCCGAGCCGAGGCTGTCGATCCACGTCGCAAGCCGCCGGTCCTCCACCACCCGCGCGGCCCTCAGCGCCTCAAAGTCTTCGAAGAGGACCGCATCGAGCGTGGTGGGTGCCTCGCCCTTGCCCGTAAAGCGCTTCATCCAGATCCGGTCGGTGGCAAGCAGGTGGTTCAGCGTTCCGTGCAGGGAGCCGAAGGCGGCGCCGGTCTGCCTGCGGCGTCCCTCCTCACCGAGCACCTCGGCTGCGGCATAGATGCGGTCGTTGGCCCAGCTGTTATAGGCGGCGAACATACGAAAATGGTCGATCATGGCGACTCCGGCGCGTCGGAAAACCTAGCCTATCCCGCCAAGGGTTCAACAAGCGTGATGCCATCCATGAAATTTGCTGATTTGCTTTCGCCCTTCGTCCGCGCTCACAGTGCGATGATATACACCCTTGCGGAGACCTGCGATGACGAGAACGCTTTACGGCCTGTGTGGCGAAGATCGGGAGAGGCCCTTTTCACCGCATGTCTGGAAGGTCGTAATGGCGCTTGCCCACAAAGGGCTCGACTGCCGCTTCGTGCCGCTGGGCTTTACCGAAATTCCAAAGGTCGAAGCCGGCGCGACGAAGATGGTGCCGTATCTCATCGATGGCGAGCAGGCCGTCGTTGACAGCTTCGCCATCGCCCGGCATCTGGACGCGACCTATCCGGACCGGCCCACGCTGTTTGCCGGGGAGGGCGGCCAGGCGACGGCACGGTTCGTGGAGGCTTTCTCGCAAACGGTGCTGCATCCGGCCATCGTCCGCATCATTCTCGTCGATATCCACGATCGCCTCGCGCCCGAGGATCGTGCCTATTTCCGCAAGAGCCGCGAGGCCGCGTTCGGAAAGACGCTGGAAGAGGTCGTTGCCGCAGCGCCCGCGGAGCGCGCGGCCTTTGCCGACAAGCTTTTGCCGCTGCGCTACATGCTGAAGAAGCAGCCGTTCATCGGCGGCGAGACGCCGCTGTTTGCGGACTACATCGTCTTCGGCGCGCTGCAATGGGCCCGCATCATGTCGCCGCAAACGCTGCTCGAGCCAGGCGATGCCGTCTCCGAATGGTTCGAGCGTTGCCTCGATCTCCACGACGGTCTTGGCCGTGGCATATCGCCGGCCAGTATCGCCGAAGCCGCCTGAAACAGGGCTCGATCTTCGCCGCGCCGTTTTCGAAATAAGGCCGCGCAGCGCCATTCCCCTTGTCTTGCACGCGGCGGCTCGCTAAGGAACCGTCCAAACGAACGCAACTCCTAGGGATTTGACACCATGGCGATTGAACGCACCTTTTCGATGATCAAGCCGGACGCAACGAAGCGCAACCTGACCGGCGCGATCACCAAGATGATCGAAGACGCCGGCCTGCGCGTCATCGCCTCCAAGCGCGTCTGGATGAGCCAGCGCGAAGCCGAAGGCTTCTACGCCGTTCACAAGGAACGCCCCTTCTTCGGCGAACTGGTCGAAGGCATGACGTCCGGGCCCACGATCGTTCAGGTTCTGGAAGGCGAGAACGCCATCCTGAAGAACCGCGAAATCATGGGTGCGACCAACCCTGCCAACGCCGACGAAGGCACGATCCGCAAGACGCATGCTCTGTCGATCGGCGAAAACTCCGTCCACGGCTCCGACGCCCCGGAAACCGCTGCCGAAGAAATCGCATACTGGTTCTCGGCCACCGAAATCGTCGGCTGATACCGGTCTAAATATCTGGAATGACAAAAGGCCGAGGCAGGAATGCCTCGGCCTTTTGCGTTGTGGTTATCGGCGGCAAACGACGGTGCCGATCTGTCAGGGGGTAGGTGGCGACGTTGCCTCGGGTGCCGTTCCTGGGTTCTTCGTCGAGATCACGTGGGGGATGCCACGGTCGGTAATGTCGATGACGTTGATCGCATAGACTTCCCTGAGGAACAGGTAGAGGAAGGCAAGCGAAAGCGTGAGAATGACGATGCCGATGACGGCGGACGTGATGTGGATCTTGGTCGGCTCAAGGACGATCGTCGTCACACCCAATGGCGAGGCCGCGCCTGGGTCGGGAGCCTGTGCAGGGGGATCGGCAGCCTCTGGGGCAACGACACCCTGCGTGACCGTGCCGGTAGCAGCGGCAGCATTCCCTGCAATCAGCCGGCGCGAGACGATCATTTCATAACCTGCAAACAAGACGCCGGATACCGAGACGAGAACGACCACACCCAGCAGAACATTGGCAGCAAGGAGCTGCCAGGCGAAAACGGCCTGTTGGTGCAGCCGCAACTTGTTGCCGTTGTCGTTGACCGAGATCAAGCCTTCGTAATAGCTCGCCAGCGCCCGTGTGCTTGCATCGTTGATCTTGGACCTGTCGGTATCCGAGAGGCTGCGCAACGTGCGGAGTTGCTGGGAGAGATCGGCAATGACCTGATCTTTTTCCTCCGACAGCGTCTGCAGCGCCGCAAGGTCCCCTTGCGGTTGTGGCGACTGGGCGCGACCGGGCAGGGTGTTGAGCAGGAGACCGGCGATCACGACGAGGAGCAGGGCGAGACAGCGCATGATCATTGTCCGCAGAGGCAGGAGGCATATTTCAGCGGGTCGGACACGGCAGAACACCAGTCCGGGACGGCGTGGCATGCGGGTAAGCGTGGCACGGGAAGCGTTGTATCCAGCGATCTCGTGGGGCCGTCCGTTCGCGGGACAGTGATCTGATCGAAGGTGTTGCCGCCGAAGCCGAGGTTCGGAGGCGGTTGGAAGACAGGCGCGCTGTAGCGTCGCTCCAGAATGATCGCGCCCATATCTGGAGGCGCATCCTGGGCGTAAAGCTCAGCGCTTGGCAGGAATAGAAGAACGGCGAGGAGAGCTTCGATCTTGGCCATGCGCTGATATAAGCACAGACATTTCTGGTTGCCTACCAACCTGAAATACACGCTGAAAGGGTGAGGGGTGGTGTCCGGTCACGTATCGCATGGAAAATGCAGCGGCCCGATTTACGGCCGTCGTGGCGGCGGTATCAGCCTCGCGTCCACCGGTCCCGCGCCGTATCGTCAGCATCCTTGGCAGAGACCCAGCCGCGAGCTGTTCCGTCCTTCAGGTGCTCCTTCTTCCAGAAGGGTGCCGCGGTCTTCAGGTAGTCCATGATGAAGGACGCGCCGTCGAAGGCCGCCTGGCGATGGGTGGAGGCCGCGATGACGAGGACGATGCGCGCGCCGGGGTCGATGCGGCCGAAGCGGTGGATGGCGGTTGCGCCCTGAAGGTCGAAGCGCGTGATGGCTTCTTCGCAGATCCGCCGGATCTCGGCTTCCGCCATGCCGGGATAATGCTCCAGCTCGAGCGCGGCCAGCTGGCCTTTTTCCTCCCGGCAGAGGCCGGAGAAGGTCACCACCGCGCCGATGTCGGTGCGCCCGGTCGACAGTGCCTCGATCTCGGCCGCCGTGTCAAAATCCTCGGCCTGCACCCGAACGGTGACGGACGCAGGCGTGGACAGGGACGGAGCAGCCAACGTCATCTCCTCAGCCGCCCGTCATCGGCGGGAAGAGCGCGATCTCGCGGACCGAGCCGAGCGGTTCGTCATGCTCCACATTCTCCTGGTCGATGGCCACGCGAATAACGTTCTCGTGCTCCAGCGCCGCTTCGTAGTCCTCGCCGCGGGTTTTCAGGAACGCGATGAGATCCCCGGCGGTGACGACCGTATCGGGCAGCGAGACGATCTCGTCGCCCACGCCGATGCGTTCGCGCACCCAGGCGAAATAGACGAGCCGGACCTCTCTCATTCGGCCACCAGATGCTTCAGGCCGGCGCGGAAATAATCATAGCCGGTGTAGAGCGTAATGGCGGCGGCGAGCCACAGCATGATGATGCCGGTCTCGGTCGTGTAGGGCAGAACCTTGTCGCCGGCAGGGCCCGCCAGCAGGAGTGCGATGGCCACCATCTGGATCGTCGTCTTCCACTTGGCGATCCGCGTCACTGGTACGCTGACCTTCAGCGCTGCCAGATATTCGCGCAGGCCCGAAACGAGGATTTCGCGGCAGAGGATGATGATCGCGGCCCAGATCGACCAGCCGGCAATGGTGCCATCGGCGGCCACCAGCAGCAGCACGGAGGCGACCAGCAGCTTGTCGGCGATCGGGTCGAGCATGCGGCCGATATTGGAGGTCTGCTTCCAGATCCGCGCGAGGTAGCCATCGAAGAAGTCGGTGATCGAGGCCACCGCGAACAGGCCGAGCGCCGTCCAGCGGGCAAAGTCGGAGCTTTGCAGCTTGCCCTCGATGAAGAAGCACAGAACGATCAGCGGAACCGCGAGAATGCGCGCGTAGGTGAGGAGATTGGGAATATTGTAGGCGACGGGCACGGTTCGCATGTCAACTCGGTCTCTAAACTTGGTACGCATTTCGTACAGGCGGGATGAAAGACGTCGTGACCCGGAGGTCAACCGGTTTTTGATGAATGAGCGGCAATTGTGGCGGAATTCATCTGAACAGGCCGTGAACCACCGCGACACGCCCGCCCTGATCTGCGACCTTCCCCAGAAAAGGCAATGCGCGGATGACGCCGACCTTATACGCGCACGACGCGTTGCGAAAGCCGGCGGGCGCTGTAGTGTCTGTCAATCAACGCAACCGTGGAAGGAAACGGGATGGACGAGGCGAACGCGACGCATGAAGCGGGAGAGTTGGAAATGGTCGTGCTGATGACGCCCGACATGGCCAATTTTTCCGGCAAGGTCCACGGCGGCGCGCTGCTCAACCTTCTCGACCGCGTCGCCTTTTCCTGTGCCTCGCGCTATTCCAAGCGCTATGCGGTGACCTTGTCGGTCGATCAGGTCGTGTTTCGCCAGCCGATTCTCGTCGGCGAACTCGTGACGTTCCGCGCCTCCGTCAACCAGACCGGCCGCACCTCGATGGAAGTCGGCATTCGCGTTGAGGCCGAAGACATCCGCTCCGGCGTCCGCCGCCATACCAATTCCTGTTATTTCACCATGGTCGCGGTGGATGACGAGGGCCGCCCGACCGTCATTCCCGCCGTGGTGCCGAAGACGGACATGGCCCGCCGCCGGCAAAAGGCAGCCGACATTCGCCGCACCCTGCGCCGCGAGTTCGAGGCCCGTTTTCACGCCGCGAGCGAAGATCGCGGCCACGCCGCCAGCGACGATAACTGTCCCACCGGCAGCGAAGATGGCGCGGGCTGAACGTCAGTTCCGCGACACCGCCGTGCCGTCCTCGTGGAAGTGGTCGTAGACCAGTTTCGCCACGGCTTCCGATATGCCGTCGACGGCGATGAGGTCGTTCATGCCAGCGCGCGACACGGCTTTCGCGGTGCCGAAATGGTGGAGCAAAGCGCGCTTGCGCGTCGGGCCGATGCCGGCGATCTCGTCCAGCGGATTTTTCACCATCTCGCGCTTGCGCCGCGCCCGGTGGCTGCCGATCGCAAATCGGTGTGCCTCGTCCCGCAGCCGTTGGATGAAATAGAGCACCGGATCGCGCGGGGCCAGGGTAAAGCCATCCCGCCCGACCGTCAGACCGCCAGCCGTGGCGACCGGCGGGAAGAACCGCTCGCGGCCGGCTTCCCGGTCCACGCCCTTGGCGACGCCGATCGCGATCACGCAGTCCTCGATGTCGAGCTCTTTCAGGATGGTCCGAACCGCGGTCATCTGCCCCTGTCCACCGTCGATCAGGATCACGTCCGGCCATGCGGGGAAGCCGGCGTCCTCGCCGGGCTCGACGCTCCGGTCCGGTTTGCCTTCCTCCTTCAGGAGGCGCGAGAAACGCCGCGTCATCACCTCGCGCATCATGCCGAAGTCGTCGCCCGGGGTTATGTCGGTCGATTTGATGTTGAACTTGCGATACTGCCCCTTCACGAAACCTTCCGGCCCCGCCACCACCATGCCGCCGACGGCATTGGTGCCCATGATGTGGGAGTTGTCGTAGATTTCGATGCGCCTCGGCACGCGGTCCAGCTTGAAGGTCTGCATGAAGCCCTCCAGCAGGCGGCCCTGCGAAGCGGTTTCCGCCAGCTTCCGGCCATGGGCCTCGCGCGCATTGGTCATGGCGTGATCGACGAGATCCTTCTTCTCGCCGCGCTGCGGCGCGAGAATCGCCACCTTGAACCCGGATTTCTCCGAAAGCGCCTGGCCGAGAAGATCCTGCTCCAGCACCGTCTCGCAGAGCAGGATCTGCATCGGGCAGGGCTTGTCGTCGTAGAACTGCGCGAGGAACGCCGCCAGCACCTCGGCCGGCGCGAGCGAAGGGTCGGCTTTGGGGAAGTAGGCGCGGTTGCCCCAGTTCTGCCCGGTGCGGAAGAAGAACACCTGGATGCAGGACACGCCGCCTTCATGGTGGATGGCGAAGACATCTGCCTCTTCCACGCCCGACGGGTTGATGCCCTGATGGCTCTGCACATGCGACAGCGCCGCCAGCCGGTCGCGGTAGAGGGCCGCGCGTTCGAAGTCGAGATTGTCGGACGCTTCGCTCATGGCAGACGCGATCGTCGCCTTCACAGCCTGGCTCTTGCCCGACAGGAAATCCTTGGCCTCGGTGACCAGCTCCGCATAGTCGTCGTCGCTGATCTCGCGCGTGCACGGCCCGGAACAGCGCTTGATCTGGTGCAGCAGGCAGGGCCGGGTCCGGCTTTCGAAGACGCTGTCCGTGCAGGTGCGCAGCAAAAAGGCGCGCTGCAGAGAATTGATGGTGCGTCCCACCGCGCCGGCCGAGGCGAAGGGGCCGAAGAATTGGCCTTTCCGGCTGCGCGCGCCGCGATGCTTGTAGAGCGCGGGCGCTCTCGAGTCGCCGGTGACGAGAATATAGGGAAACGACTTGTCGTCGCGCAGAAGCACGTTGTAGCGCGGCCGCAGCCGCTTGATCAGGTTCGCCTCGAGCAGCAGCGCCTCGATCTCGGTGCGCGTCGTCACGAACTCCATGTTCGCCGTCTGGCGGATCATCTGGGAGATGCGGTTGGAATGGCCGCGCCCCTGCGCATAATTGCTGACGCGCTTCTTCAGGCTGCGCGCCTTGCCGACATAGAGAACGTCGCCCGCCTCGTTGAACATGCGGTAGACGCCGGGGCTGTTGGGCAAAAGCTTGACGAAGGCCTGGATCAGCTCCGCACCGCGTAAGCCATCGGGAACGGCAGAGGTTTCCGCCCAGTCGATATCGGCCACCGGCGACGGGGCTTCGACCGTCTCGATCGCATCCTCGTCGTCGTCGCTCACCGTCTCGTCGTACAAGATGCCGCCATCCTGCGGCGCCCGTCCGTTCATTCCACGATCTCCATTTGATCCGGCGTCTGCCACGCCAGATGCTGGCCGCCGTCCAGCGCAATCATTTGCCCGGTCATCGACGGCGTGTCGAACATATAGCGAATGGTGCGCCCGAAATCCCCAAGTCCCGGGCCGACTTTCAGGATCAGCGAATCTACCTGAGCCTCGAAGTCAGCCTGGTTCTGCCGATCGTTTGGCAGGGTCGGGCCCGGTCCGATGCCGTTCACCCGGATCGCCGGCGCCAGAGATTGTGCCATCGTCACCGTTGCCGTCAGCAGCGCCGACTTCGATAACATATAGGAATAAAATCGCGGGTTTGGAGACCAGACGCGCTGGTCGATCATGTTGACGATAAGCCCTGTCGCATCCGCCGGCATCTGTGCGGCGAAATGGCCGGCGAGAACCGAGGGCGCCTTGACGTGCAGTGCGAAGTGCCGGTCCCACACGGTTTCGTCGAACGCATCGAGGCTGTCCTTGGCAAAGACGGAGGCATTGTTGACGAGCAGCCCGAGCGGCCCGATGGCGTCCGACGCGTCCCGCACCAGCCGGCCGAGATCCGCGGCATGGGAGAGGTCCGCCTGCACGACGGCAGCCGTGGCGCCTTCCGCCTGAAGGCTGGCACAAAGCGCCTGTGCCTCGTCCAGCGAACCATTGGCATGGATGGCAACGGCAAAACCGTGACGTGCCAGATCCTCGACGATCGCGCGGCCGATCCGCTTTGCCCCGCCCGTCACCAATGCCGTTTTCAGAAGATGTCTCACGCGCGTTCGTCCTTCACGATTCTGATCGCAGCCGAAGCCAGATCATAAAAGAACAGCGTACGCACGGCAAAACCACCGGATCATTCGTTAATGCAAAGTGAACGAAACGGCGCGGAATTGATGAAAATTCAAGGAACAAAGGTGAGATGACAGTATAGTGCGAGCATGGTTAACCAAATGCCTGTTGCATTGAAACAACATCGTTTTTCAGCCACGTCTCTGCCTCAATCATTTCACAATTCGGCTCTTGGAAATCCGCATTTGGACATCAATTTCATCTCAACCGAGCGGGGTTGAACGAAATTACCGGCGCCGCATCGGATGATAAGGAAATCGGTCCAGCGCCGGTCTGATAAGGAGATCTAGTATGCGTACTCTCGTCACCACTCTCATGGCTTCGGCCATTTCTCTCGTCGCTTTCTCGGCTGTCAACGCAGCGGACGCCATCGACGAAGTTCCCGCGGCACCGGCTGCCGACTACACGGCTCCGGCCGTCAAGAACTGGGCCGGCGCCTACGTCGGTGGTACCGCCAACTGGGGCCATGGCAAGTTCAAGGGCACTGGCGACAACAGCGCAGCCGGCTTCGGCGGCGGTCTGTACGGCGGCTACAACATGCAGGAAGGCCAGATCGTTTACGGTGCTGAAGCCGACATCAACTACGGCGACAACGATGCAAGCCGTCCTGGCCGCAGCATGGAACAGGGCGTCAACGGCTCGCTCCGCGGTCGCGTCGGTTACGACGTCAACCCGGTTCTGCTCTACGGCACGGCCGGTGTGGCTGCTTCGAGCCTGAAGGCCCGCCAGCTCGGCGGTTCTGACAAGAACACGGCGATCGGCTGGACGGCTGGTGCCGGTGCCGAAGCCTTCGTCACCGACAACGTTACTGCCCGCGTCGAATACCGTTACACCGACTACGGCAAGGAAAGCTTCAGCGTTCCCGGCCGCAACTTCTCCTCCGGCTATGACGAACACAGCGTCAAGGTTGGTATGGGCGTGAAGTTCTGATCGACGGATAAGACCGAAAGGTCGAATTCGAACGCAAGAAACCGCTTGCAGCTTTCGCTGCAGGCGGTTTTTTCGTATGCGTTCATTCGCTCGTTTCCAGGCGATGCGATGCCAGACCTTGCTTATGGAAAACTGTCCGATGACCATTCGCCTGCGCCCGCATCATCTCCTCTGCATGCTGACCTACATCGGCAAGGGCTATAGCCCCGCCTTCGTTCGCAACTACGATGCCATCGCGGCGCGGATCAGTGCCGGCGAAGCGCTCGACGTGGTGGATGGACCCGACGACATCTGTCGCCCGCTGCTGGAGACGCCGAACCCGCATTGCTTCAACGACAGCGTGATCGCCCGCGACCGTCGAGCCGCAGCGGACGTGGGGGCACTGCTCGGTTGCGAAATCCACGCCGGCGTGCGCCTCGTCCTCGATGCAGCCCAGATTGCCCTCCTGCGGACCCACTTTGCCGCCGGCGGCATTCGGGCGGCCTGTGCCGGCTGCGAATGGTCGGGCCTCTGCGACGGAATCGCAGCCGACGGCTTTCACGCGGTGCGCGTGGCACCGGCCGATCCGCAAGACCTTGGAAAGCAAGTCCCTTCTCTATAGGCTGTCTCTGCACGTCTATGGCTCGGCGGGGAGAGTGCCGGGACCGGACTGCAAGCACGGGCGAGGGGGACGCGTTGGGGAGGAATGCGAGGAGATGCTGAGGAGCCTGCGCCGCAGTCTGGTCGTGCCGGTGGTGCTGGTCGTCATCGCCGCCACAGGCCTTGCCGTCTGGGGCAATGCCTATGCCAGCCGACGCTTCATGGCCGAGGCCTCGCTGCAGGCAGGAACGGCTCTGCGCCTCGCGGTCGCTGCCTTGTCGGGCCATCTCCGCCGTTATGAAGCCTTGCCGGCGCTGATTGCCGATCACGACGATATCCGCCGGCTCATCTCCAGCCCGGGGGATCAGACCCTGCGCGACAGCGCCAATCACTATCTAAAGGAGATCAACGGTCTCCTGCGCTCCTCCGACATCTACGTCATGACCCGAGACGGCGAGACCATCGCCGCCAGCAATTACGACCGGGCGACGAGCTTCGTCGGGGAGAACTTCAGCTATCGCCCCTATTTCCGTCAGGCGGCGGAGGGCAAGCGCTCGCGCTTCTACGCTCGCGGCACGACGTCGTTCAAACGCGGCTATTTCTTCGCGGCACCCATCGACATCGACGGCAGGGTCGCCGGCGTCATCGTCTTCAAGGTCGATATCGACATGATCGAGGCGTCCTGGCGGGGCGGTGAATACGAGATCTTCGTGTCCGATCCGGAAGGTGTGATCTTCATGACCAGCAATCCGGAATGGCTCTACGCCAGCATCTTGGCCCTGACGCCCGAACGCCTCCGCCGTACCGAAGCCTCGCGGCGCTATGCCGAGGCCGACCTCAAGGACCTCGGCGTCGTCAGGTCGCGCATCGGCGACCATACGTTGATGTCGATTCCCACACGCGGTGCGACGCGGGATTATCTCGTGCTCTCCGAATATGTCAGCGATGCCGACTGGACCGTTCGGGTGCTGATGGACATGAGCTGGGTGCGCTCGCAGACCCATGTCGCGGTTACCGCCGTGTTGCTGTTCCTCTGCCTTGCCGGCCTCAGCCTCGCCGTCCTCCTCCAGCGGCACGCGCGCCGCAACGAGCGCATGCAGATGCAGATCGAGGCGAAAGCCGAACTCGAACGGCGCGTCGAGGAGCGCACGGCCGACCTTGCCGACCTCAACGCCCAGCTGCGCAGCACCCAGGCCGATCTGGTGCAGGCCGGCAAGCTCGCAGGCCTCGGACAGATGTCGGCCGCCCTCTCGCACGAATTCAACCAGCCGCTCGCCGCCGCCAAGACCTATGCCGACAGCGCGTCGCTGCTGATCGAGCGCGACCGGATCGACGAGGCCAAGGACAATCTCCGGCGCATTTCCAACCTCATCGACCGCATGGCCTCCATCAGCCGCCACCTGCGCAATTTCGCCCGCAAGCCCAATGAGAAGCTGGGGCCGGTGGCACTGGACGACGTGCTGCGCGACACGCTGGAGATCGTCTCGGCCCGCCTTGTCTCGGCCGATGCCGAGCTGGTCGTGGCGCTCGGCGAGCCCGCGCCGCTTGTGCGCGCCGGTTCCGTGCGCCTGCAGCAGGTGTTGGTCAACATCATCTCCAATGCGGCGGATGCGGTGGAGGGCCTTGAGGACAGGCGCATCACCGTCACCGCGACGACGACAGGCGACCGCGTGGCGATCACCATCCGCGACGCCGGGGCGGGCATTCCCAAGGCGATCGCCGAGCGCATCTTCGATCCGTTCTTCACCACCAAGGGCGTCGGCAAGGGGCTCGGCCTCGGCCTCTCCATTTCCTACAATATCGTCAAGGATTTCGGCGGCCGCCTTTCCGTGGAAAATCACCCCGAGGGCGGCGCGATGTTCCGCATCGAACTCGACCGCATGGACAGCAGACGCGAGGCAGCCGAATGACGAGCGAAGCGGCAACCGTTCTTCTGGTCGATGACGAAGAGGAGCTGCGTCGCTCGACGGCGCAGGCGCTCGAGCTTCAGGACCTGACCGTCGAGACCTTCGCCGCCGCCGAAGACGTGCTCGCCCGCGTCGGCTACGGCTTTGCCGGCGTCGTCGTCAGCGATATCCGCATGCGCGGCATGGACGGCATGACGCTGCTGCAGCGCATCCGCGAGATCGACCACGAAATCCCCGTCATCCTCGTCACCGGCCATGGCGACGTGCAACTGGCCGTCAAGGCGATGCGGGAAGGGGCCTATGATTTCATGGAGAAGCCCTTCGGCGTGCAGGCGCTGGCCGGCATCATCCGCCGCGCCCGTGACCGGCGCGGCCTCGTGCTCGAAAACCGCCGTCTGCGCGCGGTCGCCGGCAAGCGCGACGACATCGAGGCGCGCATGCCCGGCCGCACCCCCGTGATGGTCGATCTGCGCTACCGCCTGCGCGCCATCGGCGCCACCGACGCGGATACGCTGATCATTGGGGAGACCGGTGCCGGCAAGGAGGTCGCCGCCCGCGCGCTGCACGATATCAGCGCCCGCGCCAACCGCCCCTTCATCGCCATCAACTGCGCCGCGCTGCCGGAAACGTTGATCGAGAGCGAACTCTTCGGCCACGAGGCCGGCGCCTTTCCGGGGGCGATTCGCGCCCGCTACGGCAAGTTCGAGCATGCCCGTGGCGGCACGATCCTGCTGGACGAGATCGGCTCCATGCCGATCGAGCTTCAGGCGAAGTTCCTGCGCGTCCTGCAGGAGCGCACGATCACGCGTCTCGGCTCCAACGAGACGGTGCCCCTCGATGTCCGCTTCGTCGCCACCAGCAAGGTCGATCTGGAGGCGGAGGTGGAGGCCGGCCGTTTCCGCGCCGATCTGTTCTACCGCCTCAACGTCGTGACGCTGCATGTGCCCTCGCTCGCCCAGCGCGCCGCCGATATTCCGCTGCTCTTCCTCCAGCTCGTGCGCGAGGCCTCCGCCCGCTACGGCCGCGAGGATATGGAGGTGCCGCCCGCCATCGTCTCGGAGGTCGCCCACCGGCGCTGGCCGGGCAATGTCCGCGAGCTGCGCAACGCCGCCGACCGCCTCGTGCTCGGCCTCGACGCCCGCGGCCTGGAGCCGGCGACGGACGATCGCGAGGAGGAGAGCAAGCTCGCGCCCCGCGTCGCCGCCTTCGAGCGGGGGCTGATCGCCCGGACACTTGCCGTGCATAGTGGCGCCCTCCGGCCGGTCTATGAGGAGCTCGGAATCTCCCGCAAGACGCTTTACGAAAAGATGCAGAAATACGGCCTCGACAAGCGCGCGACCTTCGATGATGGACCGGAATGAGGGACTCATGTGTCGGTTTCCACCCATCGCAAATGGTAAGGGGGCCGTTTCCACCCATGGTGCGGCGCAAAAGCGTCGTTCCGCAGCGCGACGTCTCCAATAACCGGTTGCACACCTCCGCCTGAACGGGACACTCGCGTCCATTCCATGACCAGCAGAGGAGGAGCCCTGCCGGCATGCTGATCATGTCTCGGGAGGACATCATGACGCGTTTATCGTCGCTTCTGGCAGCCACAGCGCTTGCCGCAACCGTTTTTGCAGGCGCTGCGCAGGCGGACTATCCGGAGCGGACCATCACCATGGTCGTGCCTTTCGCCGCTGGCGGGCCGACGGATACGGTCGCGCGCCTCGTTGCCGAATCCATGTCGAAGGATCTCGGCCAGCAGGTCATCGTGGAAAATGTCGGCGGTGCCGGCGGCACGCTCGGTGCCGGCCGTGTCGCGAGCGCCGAGGCCGATGGCTACACCGTGCTCCTGCACCACATCGGCATGGCCACCAGCGCCACGCTCTACCGCAAGCTCGCCTATGACACGCTGAACGCCTTCGATTATGTCGGCCTCGTCACCGAAGTGCCGATGACCATCGTCGCGCGCAAGGATCTGGAGCCGACTGACCTCAAGAGCCTCGTCGAATACGCCAAGGCCAACAAGGATACCGTGACGGTCGCCAATGCCGGCATTGGTGCTGCGTCCCACCTCTGCGGCATGCTGTTCATGAGCGCCATCGAAACATCGCTCGTCACCGTGCCCTACAAGGGCACCGGCCCGGCAATGACCGATCTTCTCGGCGGCCAGGTCGATATCATGTGCGACCAGACCACCAACACGACGAAGCAGATCCAGGGCGGCACGATCAAGGCCTTCGCCGTGACGTCGCCGGCGCGCCTCGATATCTTCCCGGACCTGCCGACGGCCGTCGAAGGCGGTCTGCCGGGCTTCGAGGTCGGCATCTGGCACGGCGTCTACACGCCCAAAGGCACGCCGCCGGAAGCCATCGCCAAGCTGGAAGGCGCGCTTCAGAAGGCCCTGAAGGACGAGAACGTCGCCGCCCGCTTCGCCGAACTCGGCACCAAGCCCTCGTCGGACGCCGATGCGACGCCCGCTGCCCTCAAGGCCAAGCTCGAGGGCGAGATCGCCCGCTGGAAGCCGATCATCGAAAAGGCCGGCCAGTACGCCGACTGATTGAGGCCACATCGACGGACCGGGATGCGGTTTGCAGGCTGCCCCTCATCCGCCTGCCGGCACCTTCTCCCCGCAAGCGGGGCGAAGGGCATGCGCGGCAGCCTCTCGGTCAAGCGTCGAGCGGGCACGTCCCCTCTCCCTGCAGGCGGGGAGAGGGCTAGGGTGAGGGGCTGCCGCAACCGGGGAGATAGCGGGGGAAACGCCTGATCGCGCGCGCCGACCGGCCGACACAAGCATCAACGACCGCATGAAGCCGAAAGGCCGATTGCGCTTCGACTCATTGGGGAACGACCATGAAACCACTTAGTCTCGACCGGACGAATGCCCTCTGCGGCATCCTGTTCATCGCCCTCGGCCTCTTCTTCGCGGCGCAGTCGCTGTCGCTCGAACTGGGCACGACGTTTCGCATGGGCCCGGGCTATTTCCCGCTGGTCCTCGCGCTGTTCCTGACCGGCCTCGGCCTCGTCATCCTCTTTCAGGCGACCCGCACGCAGAGCGAGCCGATCGAGCCCTTGGCCTGGCGCGGCATGCTCTTCATCCTTGCCGCCCCCATCGTCTTTGGCCTCACGGTCCGGGGCCTCGGTTTCGTGCCGTCGCTGTTCATCGCCGCCTTCATCGCGTCCTTCGCCTCGCAGCGCATGAAGTTGGTCGGCGCGATCATCCTGTCGATCGCCATCACGCTCTTTTCCGTCGCCGTCTTCAGCTACGCGCTGGGCCTTCCGTTCGAACGCTTCGGCCCCTGGCTGCGGTTTTAAGGATCTTCGACCATGGATCTCTTCAGCAATCTCGCGCTGGGTTTCGCGACGGCCGGCACGCCGGAAAACCTTCTCTTCTGCCTCATTGGCGTGCTCCTCGGCACGCTCATCGGCGTGCTTCCCGGCATCGGCGCGACGGCCACCATCGCCATGCTTCTCCCGATCACCTTCCAGTTGGAACCGGTCTCCTCGCTGATCATGCTCGCCGGCATCTATTACGGCGCGCAATATGGCGGCTCCACCACCGCCATCCTTATCAACATGCCGGGTGAATCCTCCTCGGCCGTCACGGCCATCGATGGCTACCAGATGGCGCGCAAGGGCAGGGCGGGCGCAGCGCTGGCCATCGCGGCGCTCGGCTCCTTCTTCGCCGGCACCGTGTCCACCTTCCTCGTCGCCATCTTCGCTCCGCCGCTGACCGCCGTCGCCCTGAAGTTCGGTGCCGCGGAATATTTCTCGCTGATGGTCGTCGGCCTCGTGTCCTCGATCGCGCTGGCCCATGGCTCCATCGTCAAGGCGCTGGCCATGGTCTCGCTCGGCCTGCTGCTCGGCCTCGTCGGCACCGACATCTACACCGGCACGCCGCGCTTCACGCTCGGCATCCGCGAATATGCCGACGGGCTGAACTTCGTCGCCGTGGCCGTCGGCGTCTTCGGTGTCGCC
The DNA here is from genome assembly GCF_004343445.1 of Rhizobium sp. PP-CC-3G-465. Lineage (NCBI taxonomy): Bacteria > Pseudomonadati > Pseudomonadota > Alphaproteobacteria > Hyphomicrobiales > Rhizobiaceae > Rhizobium > Rhizobium sp. PP-CC-3G-465. The sequence goes on along the minus strand of NZ_SLYH01000001.1, from coordinate 1,415,228 downwards.
GAAATCCTGCGCAATCTCGAAAACGAGATGACGCGCACCGTGCTGATCAGCAAGGTCACCGGGCTCATGCCGACGCGAGACGATTTCCGCCAGATGGTCGGCCCGGTCCTGCGCGGCACCGGCATCGGCTCCGCACTCGGCATCCTGCCCGGCGGCGGCGCCATCCTAGCGGCCTTCGCCTCCTACACGGTCGAAAAGCGCATTTCAAAGCATCCGGAAGAGTTCGGCAAGGGCGCCATCGCCGGCGTCGCCGGTCCGGAATCGGCCAATAATGCCGGGGCCCAGACCTCGTTCATCCCGCTGCTCACGCTCGGCATTCCGGCAAATCCCGTCATGGCGCTCATGGTCGGCGCGATGATCATCCAGGGCATCGTTCCCGGCCCGAACGTCGCCGTCGAACAGCCGGCTCTGTTCTGGGGCATCATCGCCTCCATGTGGATCGGCAACCTGATGCTGGTCGTACTCAACCTGCCGCTCATCGGCCTCTGGGTAAAGCTCCTGACAGTGCCCTACTACGTGCTGTTCCCCATCATCATGGCCTTCTGTGCCATCGGGGTCTACAGCGTCAACGCCAACGTCTACGACCTCTATGCCGTCGCTTTCTTCGGCATCGCCGGCTATCTCCTCGTCAAGCTGCGCTGCGAGCCGGCACCTCTGCTGCTCGGCTTCGTGCTCGGCCCGCTGCTGGAGGAAAACCTGCGCCGCGCCATGATCCTCTCGCGCGGCGACCCGTCCACCTTCGTCACCCGCCCCATCAGCGCCGGCCTCCTCCTGCTGGCCGCTGCCGTCCTCGTCGTAGTCTTTCTGCCGAGCATTAAGGCCAAGCGCGAGGCAGTGTTCCAGGAAGAAGGCTGATCAGATCTCTCGACCTGAATGAGAAAGGCGTCGCCGGCAACGGCGGCGTCTTTATCGACACCCGCATCAAGCCTTGAACAGCTTGTAATCCGGGAAATGCTTTTCGAACTTTTCCGGCCAGTTCTTCAGCTTAGAACGACCCTTCTGCCACTCGCCGGCAAAGCGCAGTTCGATGTAGCGCAGCGTGGCGGCGAGCGCGAAATGGCCGGCGTGGAGCTTCGTCCCGGTCTTCGGCATGTTGGCGTCGAGATAGTCGAGCGCCCGCTCGACCTTCTGCCATTGGCGTTCGATCCACGGCTCATGCACCTTTTCCGGCGGATGGAAGCGCTTCTCATAGACGATGGCGAGCAGGCTGTCGCAGATGCCGTCGCAGAGTGCCTCCAGCACCTCGGCCTGCACCCGTTTTTGCGGGTTGCGCGGATAGAGCACGCCCTTCGTCTCGCGATCGATGAAATGCATGATGACGCTGCTGTCGAAGATGGCCTGACCGCTGTCGAGCACCAGCGTCGGGATCTTGCCCAGCGGATTGCTGGCGATCAGATCCGGCGGGTTGGAATTCGTGTCCGTCAGCACGCTCTCGGCCGGCAGGCCGGCATAATGCGCCGCCATGCGCACCTTGGTGGAGTAGGGGGAAGCGGGGGAATAGAGGATCTTCATGGGAGCACCATTCGTCTTCGGTATAGGGTTCGGGATGTGATGGCTGTCGCGCCCGTCATGGTCGGGTCGCAGCGGGGATGGTCAGGTCCCGCGCCCGGCAGCCGCCACGATCGACCTCGCTGCAGGCACGGAAGGCAAGGTCGCGGGTGAAGCAGATGCGAATCTCGTCGAGCTTGTCGTCCCCGCAGGTCACGGCGACGCCCTGTGGCGTCAGGCCAGGATTGGCGTCGGCAAGCGCCGTCTCGATGGCGGCCGGACTCATCCGGCGCCGCGCATCGGCAGTCTCGATGCTTGCGGGAATGCGCACACGGTCGCGCGCTGCCCGAAGCACGGAGAAATAGCCGCGCTGGTCCAGCCCCGAACACGTGCCGTGCTTGCGCCACTGATGCCCGATCAGGCCCATGGAGGGGATGATGTCGAACAGGCCGCGGCCGAGCGCATCTGGCACCCGGTCGCTGTCGCGCGACGGGCAGAAGGACGGAAAGCCCCGCTCGTTCTGTGGCCACAGGCCGTGGACGATGAAGCCGTATGTCCGGTCGCCATTGCACTGCGCGGTCTTACCCGCGCGGTCGTTCTCCGTACACCAGGTCGGCGACCAGGAGAGGGAAAGGACGTAGAAATCGAACCCGCTGCCCATCGGTACGTTTCGAGACGCGGCCGGCGGTGTCTTTTTGGGCGACGGCGAAGATGACTCTGCCGGTGGTTTTGGTACCTGCTGAAGGATAGGCGGTGTGGCCGTCGCTTGCTTCTGCGGTGGCTCTTCGCCGCAGGCCGATAGCAGAAGGCTTGCGACGAGCGCTGCCGTGACCCGTGCTGGGGAGAAAAGAGGCAGATGGATCACGCCGGGACCCTATGCGTGGGCCGGCACAAGGGGGCACAGGCCGGGATGGGGAGATCCTTCGTCATCGTCGTCTCCCGTTTCTGCCCCTTGGCGCTTCGTTGCGCTGCGGGAGATTGCGTCGGTCGGGTGCATCGCGTCAAGCCAAGCGAGGCGAAGTCGTTGCCCGATCAGGCCTCGTCCTCGTCGTCTGGAAGATCGCGCGCCTCGCCCCGCAGCCAGATCGCGCGGGCGGAGGCGAAGCGGTCCTGCTTCAGGCGGTCCTTGAGGAAGGGCAGCAGCACGTCCAGCTCGCCCTTCAGGGTGAAGGGCGGGTTGACGATGACAAGGCCCGTGCCGGTCAGGCCGGTGGTGCCGCGGTCGCTCTTCACCGTCAGCTCGCAGCAAAGCATCTTGGGAATGTTCAGCGCCGTCAGGCTCTCGTGAAATTCGGCGATCGGTGCGCCCTGCTTCAGCGGATACCAGAGGCAGAACGTGCCGCCGGGAAAGCGGCGATAGGCCTTGGCGAGACCCTTCTCCAGCCGCTCGTATTCGCCGGGCTCCTCAAAGGGCGGATCGACCAGCACCAGCCCGCGCTTTTCCTTTGGCGGCAGATGCGCGCCGAGCGCCAGCCAGCCGTCGAGTTCGGTGATGCGGCTCTGGTAGTCGCCGTCGAACAGCCGGTGCAGGGTCTCGTAGTCGTCGGGGTGCAGCTCCATGGCCGACAGCCGGTCCTGCGGCCGCATCAGCAGGCGCGTCAGCTTCGGCGAGCCCGGATAGTGCGTCATCCCGCCTTCGGGGTTCAGCGCCGCGATGGCCTCCAGATAGGGCGCAAGAATCGGCGCGACCGCGGGCGGCAATGGGTCTGCCAGCAGCCGGCCGATACCGTCGCGCCATTCCCCGGTCTTCTGCGCTTCTTCGCTCGAAAGGTCGTAGAGCCCGATGCCGGCATGGGTGTCCAGCACGCGAAAGGCCTTGTCCTTCTGCTTCAGATAGGTGACGAGACGGGCGAGCACCGCATGCTTCAGCACGTCGGCGAAATTGCCCGCATGGTAGATGTGCCGATAATTCATGATCTCTGGTGATCGCCTTGATGAAATGTTGAGATGCAAAGGGCAAAGCGCTTTAAGCCGCTTTTGCGATGTCCTATAGAAAAGACATGAACCTTGCGACCCCTATCAAAGCGGAAAACCCCATCAAAACGGGAAACGCTGTCGGACACTCCGTCTGTCCGCACGACTGTCCCTCGGCCTGCGCGCTGGAGGTGGACCTGACCCCGGACGGCCGGATCGGCCGGCTGCGCGGCGCCTCGGCCAACAGCTACACCGCCGGCGTCATCTGCGCCAAGGTGGCGCGCTATTCCGAGCGCATCTACCATCCCGGCCGTCTGCTCGTGCCGCAGCGCCGTATCGGCGCCAAAGGCGAGGGCGATTTCCGGGAAATCTCCTGGGACGCAGCCCTCGACGAAATCGCCGAGGCCTTCCTGAAGGCGGAAGCGCGGCACGGCTCGGAAGCCGTCTGGCCCTATTTCTATGCCGGGACGATGGGGCAGGTGCAGCGCGACAGCATCGAGCGGCTGCGCCATGCCAAGCGCTATTCCGGCTTCTTCGATTCGATCTGCACCAATCCCGCCTGGACCGGCTTCACAATGGGCACGGGCGCGCTGCGCGGTCCCGATCCGCGCGAAATGGCCCTGTCGGACTGCGTCGTCATCTGGGGCACCAATGCGGTCTCCACCCAGGTCAACGTGATGACCCACGCCATCCGCGCCCGCAAGGAGCGCAAGGCGAAGATCGTCGTCATCGACATCTACGACAATCCCACCATGAAGCAGGCCGATATGGCGCTGACCGTGCGCCCCGGTACGGACGCGGCCCTCGCCTGTGCCGTCATGCACGTCGCCTTCCGTGATGGCTATGCCGACCGCACCTACCTCGCCACGCATTCCGATGATCCCGAGGGACTGGAAGCGCATCTGCAAAGCCGCGACCCCGCCTGGGCGTCTGACATCACGGGCCTCTCCGTCGAGGAGATCGAAGCCTTCGCGAAACTCGTCGGCGCGACGCCGAAGACCTATTTCCGGCTTGGCTATGGCTTTACCCGCCAGCGCAACGGCGCGGTGGCGATCCACGCGGCCTCCAGCATCGCGACGGTGCTCGGTTCGTGGAAGCACGAGGGCGGCGGCGCGTTCCATTCCAACAACGATATCTTCCGCTTCGACAAGCGCGAGCTGATGGGCACCGCCATGGTGGACCCCGACATCCGCATGCTCGACCAGTCGCAGATCGGCCGCGTGCTGACCGGCGATGCCGAGGCGCTGCGCCATCGCGGCCCGGTGACGGCGCTCCTCATCCAGAACACCAATCCCGTCAACGTCGCCCCCGAACAACGGCTGGTGAAGCGAGGCTTCCTGCGCGACGACCTCTTCGTTGCGGTGCACGAGCAGTTCCTGACCGACACGGCAAAGCTTGCCGATATCGTGCTGCCGGCCACCATGTTCCTGGAGCATGACGACCTCTACCGCGGCGGTGGCCACCAGCATATCCTGCTCGGGCCGAAGCTGGTGGAGCCGCCGGCAACGGTGCGCACCAATCTTTTCGTCATCGAGGAACTGGCAAAACGCCTCGGTATCGCCGACCGCCCGGGCTTCGGTCGCAACGAGCGCGAGCATATCGACCGTATCCTCGTCAACTACGACAGCGGCTACGAGCACCTGAAGGCGGCGAAATGGCTGGATGTCCAGCCGGACTTCGCCACGGCCCATTTCATCGAAGGCTTTGCCCATGCCGACGGCCGCTTCCGCTTCCGCGCCGACTGGACCGGCACGCCCGCGCCCAATCGCCCGCCCGCAGCCATGGGCATGCTCGGCCCGGTCGAAGGCCTGCCGGTCTATCCCGACCATGCGGATCTGATCGAGTCGGCCGATGCGGACCATCCGTTCCGCCTCGCAACCTCGCCGGCGCGCTCCTTCCTCAATTCGAGCTTTGCGGAAACGCCGGGCTCTGTGCAGAAGGAAGGCCGGCCGGAGGTGATGATCCATGCGGCGGATGCCGCAAATCTCGGTATCGCGGATGGCGACATCGTCAGGCTCGGCAATGTCAGGGGCGAGATCCGCCTCCACGCCCGCCTCGGCGGCGGCACGCGGCCGGGGGTGGTGATTGCCGAGGGCCTGTGGCCGAACGGCGCCCATCTCGACGGCGAAGGCATCAACGTCCTGACCGGTGCCGACAGCGTCGCGCCCTATGGCGGCGCCGCTTTCCACGACAACCGCATCTGGCTGAAACGCGACGAGACCCTTCGAATGGCAGAACCCGCATGAGCAAGTCCGAGACCGTGACCATTGAGATCCTCAAGGACGAGACGCTCTCGAAAAATTGGTACCACCTGCGCAACATCACCTTCCGCTACACGGACGCCGAGGGCCGCGCGAAAGTGTTGAAGCGCGAGACCTATGATCGCGGCAACGGCGCGACGATCCTGCTTTACGATCCCCGCCGCGATGTCGTGGTGCTCGTGCGCCAGTTCCGCGTGCCGACCTACGTCAATGGCGGCACCGGCTGGATGCTCGAAACGCCGGCCGGCCTGCTCGATGGCGATGCGCCCGAGGATGCGATCCGCCGCGAGGCGATGGAGGAAACCGGCTACCACGTCGGCGCCGTCCGCTCGCTCTTCAAGGCCTACATGTCTCCCGGCGCCGTCACCGAAATCGTCCACTGCTTCGCCGCTGTCATCGATATCGAGGACCGCGTGGAGGAAGGCGGTGGCCTCGCATCGGAAGACGAGGACATCGAAGTCGTGGAACTCGGTCTCGACGATGCGATGGCCATGATTGCGTCCGGCGAGATCTGTGACGGCAAGACGATCATGCTGCTGCAATGGGCGGTGATGAATCGGGACAGCCTGAAGGCCGGGGCGTCCGTGGCGCCTTGAACGCCCTGCGCTGCCGCTAACCTCAGCCGCCCATCCACACGTCGCCGCTCGCCACCATCCGCAGGGCCTCCGCGTAGGTCTTGTGCTCCACCGTCAGCACACGGGCCGCTAGGGTTTCCGCCGTATCGCCTTCAAGCACCGGCACCCGCGTTTGCAGGATAACCGGGCCTTCGTCCATGCCTTCGGTGACGAAATGGACCGTGCATCCGGCTTCGGTGCGGCCCGCATCCAGCGCGCGCTGGTGCGTATGCAGGCCGGGAAATTCGGGCAGGAGGGACGGGTGGATGTTGAGGATACGGCCTTCGTAACGACTGATGAAGGCGCCGGTGAGGAGCCGCATATAGCCGGCAAGGCAGAGGAGATCGGGGCGGAGCGTCTCGACATGGTCGAGGATGGCAGCCTCGTGCGCCGCCTTGTCGGCATAGTTGCGCCGCTCGAACGCGGCGGTCGGAATGCCGCGCGCGGCGGCCTTTTCGAGCCCCCCGGCGGTTGCGCGGTCGGAGATCACGCCGACGATCTCGGCCGGATAATCTCCAGCCGCACAGGCATCCGCGAGGGCCAGCATGTTGGAGCCGCCGCCGGAGATGAAGACGACGACGCGCTTGCGCGATGCCGTTTCGCTCATGCCCATCTCACTCAAGATCGTCCCGTTCACAGCGCCAGCGTTCCCTCGTAGACCACGCCCGGCGCGCCCTCGTCGCGGGCGATCATCCGGCCGAGGCGGAAGACCGTCTCGCCCTCCGTGGCAAGCGCTGCCGTCACGCTGTCGGCAAGCTCTGCCGGTACGACGGCGATCATGCCGACGCCGCAGTTGAAGGTGCGCAGCATCTCGGTCGCCGCCACGCCGCCGGTGCGGGCAAGCCAGGAGAACACGGCCGGCGCCTTGACGGCGGCAAGGTCGATTTCGGCTGCGAGGTGCTTGGGGAGCACGCGCGGAATGTTCTCGGGAAAGCCACCGCCGGTGATGTGGGCAAGCGCCTTGATGCCGCCGGTCTCGCGGATGACCTTCAGAAGCGGCTTCACATAGATGCGCGTCGGCGTCATCAGCACGTCGGCTAGCGTCGCGTCTTCGGTGCCGGCATCGAAGGGGGCCGGTGCATCCCAGGCAAGGCCCGAGAGCCCGACGATCTTGCGCACCAGCGAGTAGCCGTTGGAGTGGACGCCGGAAGATGCGAGGCCGAGGATCACGTCGCCCTCGGCGATATCGCCGGCCGGCAGAAGGCGGCCGCGTTCGGCCGCACCGACGGCAAAGCCTGCGAGATCATAGTCGCCGCCCGAATACATGCCCGGCATTTCCGCTGTCTCGCCGCCGATCAGCGCGCATCCCGCATCCCGGCAGCCGGCCGCAATGCCGGCGACGATGGCCGCGCCCTGGTCGGGATCGAGCTTGCCGGTCGCGAAATAGTCGAGGAAGAACAGCGGCTCGGCGCCCTGTACCACGAGGTCGTTGACGCACATGGCCACGAGATCGATACCGACGGTGTCGTGCTTGTCGGCGTCGATGGCGATCTTCAGCTTGGTGCCGACACCGTCGTTTGCGGCGACCAGCACCGGATCGGTGAAGCCTGCGGCCTTCAGGTCGAACAGGCCGCCGAAGCCGCCGATCTCGCCATCGGCTCCAGGCCGGCGGGTGGAGCGCACATGCGGCTTGATCTTCTCGACCATCAGGTTTCCGGCATCGATATCGACGCCCGCATCGCTGTAGGTCAGACCGTTCTTACCCGACTGGCTCATGTTTGGCTCTCCACGCACCCGTTCAAGCCCTGCGATTGGCATGTGGTGCGGGCAAGTGCAAGCGTGCAGGCGCTCTCGCGGGGCTTTTTCCCGCATGGATCTCGGCGTGATCCCAGAGTCATCCGAGAGTCATCCCTCGGGGATAGCGAATCACGGGCGCTTGACCCGCCGCCTTGCACCGTCCTATCTCGCGCCTATCTCATTGGAAGCGCGCCACGGGCCGCCGCGATGTCAACACGATCGGAGCCTCAGATGGCCACCATGTTCAGCGGGAAGGGACTTCGCCGCCAGGCGATCTTCTGGCTTGTCTTCTTCGTCCTCTTCATCGCCTTCCTGATGGTCTTCTCCTCCATCCTCCTGCCGTTCCTCGCCGGCATGGCGCTTGCCTACTTCCTCGATCCCATCGCCGACCGGCTGGAAAAATGGGGCTTGAGCCGGATGATGGCGACGATCGTCATTCTCGTCGGTTTCATCGTCGTCTTCGCCCTGTCTCTGGTGCTGATCATCCCGATCATCTTCACGCAGGCGTCGGATTTCATCACCAAGATCCCGGACTACGTGGCCAGCTTCCAGAATTTCCTCGCAAGCCCCCAGGCCGATATCCTGCCGGACTGGCTGCAGAGCCAGCTGCCTGCGATCCGCGAGAATTCGTCCCGCCTCATGGCGCAGGGCGCAAGCTTCCTTGGCACGCTGGTGCAGCAGCTGTGGAACTCCGGCGTCGCGCTGCTCGATATCATCTCGCTCTTCGTCGTCACGCCGGTCGTCGCCTTCTATCTGCTGCTCGACTGGGACCGCATGGTCGCCAAGGTCGATAGCTGGATCCCGCGCGGCCAGCTCTCCACCGTCCGCCAGATCGCGACCGACATGGACAGCTCCATTGCCGGCTTCGTGCGCGGGCAGGGCTCGCTCTGCATCATCCTCGGCCTTTACTACGGCATCTTCCTCACCGTCGCAGGGCTGAATTTCGGCCTGCTCATCGGCTTCTTCGCCGGTATCATCAGCTTCATTCCCTATGTCGGCTCCATGGTCGGTCTGGTGCTGGCGGTCGGCGTGGCGCTGGTGCAGTTCTGGCCGGATTACTTCTGGGTCATCGTGGTCGCCTGCATCTTCTTCTCCGGCCAGTTCCTCGAAGGCAACATCCTTCAGCCCAAGCTGGTCGGCAGCAGCGTCGGCCTGCATCCGGTCTGGCTGATGTTCGCGCTTCTGGCCTTCGGTTCGCTGTTCGGCTTCGTGGGACTTCTGGTGGCGGTCCCGGCAGCGGCGGCCCTCGGCGTTCTCGTGCGCTTTGTGCTGGCGCGCTACCTCGAAAGCGACGTCTACCACAGCCCGCCGACCCACACGACCATCGAAGCTCAGCCGAACGTACCGCATAGCCTCACATGACCCGCCGCGACGACCAGTTGCCGCTGCCTCTGGGGCACGCGCCGCAGATCAGCCGGGATGACCTTCTCGTCTCGTCCTCGCTGGAGGCCGCGGTGGCGATCGTCGATGGCTGGCCGCAATGGCCGACCCCTGTGGTGGTGCTCGTCGGCCCGCCGGGCTCGGGCAAGTCGCATCTGGCCGCCATCTGGGCGGGAACGAGCGGCGCGACCGCCGTCGATCTTCACGCGGGCAGCGAGGCGCCGGACATCGCGGCTCGGGGCCCTGTCCTGTTCGAGGACGCAGACCGTCACGGCTTCGACGAGACCACGCTGTTTCACGTCATCAACAGCGTGCGCGAAAACGGAACCTACCTCCTCGTCACCGCCCGCAGCCGGCCGGCCGCCTGGGGTGTGGCGCTGCCGGATCTCGCCTCGCGCCTGAAGGCGGTCACCGTCGTGGAGACGAGCGAGCCGGACGACGATCTTCTCGGCCAGGTGCTGATGAAGCTTTTTGCCGACCGCCAGCTTTTTCCCGATGAACGGCTGATCGCCTACCTCGTCGCCCGCATGGAGCGATCGCTCGAAACCGCCCATCGGGTCGTGGAGGAGATGGACCGTCTGGCGCTCGCCCGCCACACGCGAATCAGCCGGTCGCTTGCGGCCGAAGTGCTTGAAAAAATTGGTAATGCGGGGGATATGCAAGAAATCCCTGATCAAGACGATTGACTGTCACAGTTCCGTCGTCAAACTCGTCTAGCAGCTTTTCGCAAAGCGTATGAGGGAACGGGACATGGACACGACGACAGCTGCGGCAAAGACGACCTCCCCGGCCAACCCGGTCGACAAGGGTGCGGTCGATAAGGGCATTGACCTGCTGAACAGCCCGGAACGGTTCATCAACCGCGAGTTCTCGTGGCTGCAGTTCAATCGCCGGGTCCTCGAGGAGACGCTGAACACGGCCCATCCGCTCCTGGAGCGCGTCCGCTTCCTGTCCATTTCTGCGGCCAACCTCGATGAGTTCTTCATGGTCCGCGTCGCCGGTCTCGAGGCGCAAGTGCGCCAGAGCGTCGTCGTGCGCAGCCCCGATGGCAAGACGCCGGCTGAGCAGCTGGGCGACATCCTGAAAGAGATCAACACGCTGCAGATGGAGCAGCAGGCGTCGCTCGCCGTGCTTCAGCAGTATCTCGCCAAGGAAGACATCCTCATCGTCCGCCCGGTCTCGCTGTCGGCCGACGACCGGACCTGGCTGGAGACGACGTTCGACCAGTCGATGTTCCCGGTTCTGACCCCGCTGTCGATCGATCCGGCGCATCCGTTCCCTTTCATTCCCAATCTCGGCTTCACCATGGGCCTGCAGCTCGTCAGCCGCTCCGGGCGTGATCCGATGACGGCGCTCCTGCGCCTGCCGGTGGCGCTCGATCGCTTCGTGCGCCTGCCGGACGTGCGCTCCACCATCCGCTACATCACGCTGGAAGATGTGGTAGGCATGTTCATCAGCCGCCTGTTCCCAGGCTACGACGTCAAGGGCGCCGGTACCTTCCGCATCATCCGTGACAGCGATATCGAGGTCGAGGAAGAGGCGGAAGATCTCGTCCGCTTCTTCGAGACTGCGCTGAAGCGCCGCCGCCGCGGCTCGGTCATCCGCATCGAGATCGACTCGGAAATGCCGCTGGAGCTGCGTCGCTTCGTCATCTCCGAACTTGCCGTGCCGGAAAACCGCGTGGCCGTGCTGCCCGGCCTGCTGGCGCTCAACACGCTGTCGGAAATCACCAAGGCGCCTCGGGAGGATCTGCGCTTCGCGCCGTATAATGCGCGATTTCCCGAGCGAGTCCGAGAGCACATGGGAGACTGCTTCGCCGCCATCCGCGAAAAAGACATGGTGGTTCACCACCCCTATGAGAGCTTCGACGTCGTTGTCCAGTTCCTCCATCAGGCTGCGCGCGATCCTGACGTCCTTGCGATAAAGCAGACGCTCTACCGCACCTCCAACGACAGCCCCATCGTGCGCGCGCTGATCGATGCCGCCGACGCCGGCAAGTCGGTGACGGCGCTGGTCGAGCTCAAGGCCCGCTTCGACGAGGAAGCCAACATCCGCTGGGCGCGCGACCTGGAGCGCGCCGGCGTGCAGGTCGTCTTCGGCTTCATCGAGCTGAAGACCCATGCCAAGATGTCCATGGTCGTGCGGCGCGAGGAGGGCAAGCTGCGGACCTACTGCCACCTCGGCACCGGCAACTATCACCCCGTCACTGCCAAGATCTATACCGACCTGTCCTTCTTCACCTGCTCACCGGTCGTCGGCCACGACATGGCGAACATTTTCAACTTCATCACCGGCTACGGCGAGCCGGAAGCCGGCATGAAGTTGGCGATCTCGCCCCACACGCTGCGCCCGCGCATCCTCAAGCATATCGAGGAGGAGATCGTGCATGCCGGTGCCGGTCGCCCGGCGTCGATCTGGATGAAGATGAACTCGCTGGTCGATCCCGAGATCATCGACGCGCTCTACCGCGCCAGCCGCGCCGGTGTGGAGGTCGAACTCATCGTTCGCGGCATCTGCTGCCTGCGTCCGCAGGTTCCGGGCCTGTCGGAGAACATCCGCGTCAAATCGATCGTCGGCCGCTTCCTCGAGCACAGCCGGATCTTCTGTTTCGGCAACGGCCATGCTCTTCCCTCCGAGCATGCGCTTGTGTATATCGGCTCGGCGGATATGATGCCGCGCAACCTGGACCGGCGCGTGGAGACTCTCGTACCTCTCGTCAACCGGACCGTGCACGAACAGGTCCTGTCGCAGATCATGCTGGCAAATCTCATCGATAACCAGCAGAGCTACGAAATTCTCGAGGACGGCACCTCACGGCGGATCTCGGTGTCCAAGGACAGCGAACCGTTCAACGCACAAGTCTATTTCATGACCAACCCCAGCCTGTCCGGCCGGGGCGAGGCCCTGAAATCGAGTGCGCCCAAGGTTATCGCCGGCTGGGACAGCGACCGCAGAAAGTAAAGCTGGACCCGTATGGTAGAATCCGAAGCTCAGGGGCGCTTGCCTGGCATCGCTCCTGTTTCCGTCGTCGATATCGGCTCCAACTCGATCCGGCTCGTGATCTATGAGGGACTGAATCGCTCGCCTGCGGTGCTGTTCAACGAAAAGGTCATGTGCGGGCTCGGCAAGGGCATCGATGCCACCGGGCAGATGGATGCCGAGAGCGTCGAGCGTGCGCTGAAGGCGCTGCACCGCTTCAAGGCCCTCGCGACCCAGGCGCGCGCCTCGACCGGTTTCGTACTGGCGACGGCGGCGGCCCGCGACGCCTCCAACGGTCCCGATTTCATCCGCCGCGCCGAACATATTCTCGGCCAGAAGATCCGTGTCCTCTCCGGCGAGGAGGAGGCTTACTTCTCCGCGCTTGGCATCGTCAGCGGCTATCACGATCCCGATGGCGTCGTCGGCGATCTCGGTGGCGGCTCGCTGGAACTGGTCGATGTCGTTGGCCGCACCATCGGCACCGGCATCACGCTGCCGCTCGGCGGCATTCGCCTGTCGGAACATGCCGGCGGCTCGCTGGAGCGGGCGCGTGCCTATGTCCGCAAGACGGTAAAGAACGTCGATGTGCTGAAACGCGGTGCCGGCCGCACCTTCTACGCTGTCGGCGGCACATGGCGTTCCATCGCCAAGCTGCACATGGAACTGCGCGATTATCCGCTGCATATGATGCAGGGCTACGAGATGAGCTTCGAGGAGGCGATGAGCTTCCTGCCGGAGGTCATCGAGCCCAAGGACCTGAAGATCCCCGCCTTCGCCGCGATCTCCCGCAGCCGCCGCAATCTTCTGCCCTACGGCGCCATCGCCCTGCAGGAGACGATCTCGCTCCTGAAGCCGGCGCGGATCTCATTTTCCGCGTTGGGCGTGCGCGAGGGTTACCTGTTCTCGCTGCTGTCGGAGCAGGCGCGCAATGCCGATCCGTTGCTGACCGCCGCCTCCGAACTGGCCATCCTGCGGGCCCGGTCTCCCGAGCACGCCCGCGAACTGGCGGACTGGACGGGCAGGGTATTGCCGGCCCTCGGCATCACCGAAACCGATGAGGAGGCCCGCTACCGGCGGGCGGCCTGCCTGCTTGCCGACATCTCCTGGCGCGCGCATCCCGATTACCGGGGCCTGCAGGCGCTCAACATCATCGCCCACTCCACCTTCTCCGGCATCACCCATGCCGGCCGCGCCTATATCGCGCTCGCCAATTACTACCGGCACGATGGCCTGAACGACAACGGCGCCACCAGCCCGCTCTCCACCATCACGCCGGCACGCATGCTGGAACAGGCGAAGATCCTCGGTGCGCTCCTGCGCGTCGCCTACCTCTTCTCCGCCTCCATGCCCGGCATCGTCCGCAACCTCGCCCTCCGCCCATCTTCCGCTGCAAACACCGACCTCGATTTCGTGGTGCCCACCGATTACAGCGAGTTTGCTGGGGAGAGACTGGATGGACGCTTGCAGCAGCTGGCGAAACTAACGGGCAAGCGGATCGCGTTCCGGTTCGCGTAAGGGCCGTTATGAGGAAAGGGCGGTTCGCGTGACAGAAAAAAGCTCTCGCTGGCGCCGCGTCCTGTTTCTGCTGCTTATCGCTTTTGTCGGTGGTGTGGCACTCATCGTCATATCCGTCGGTTTGGAGATCAACGAACGGCGGAAGATGATCCGCGGTGAAAGCGGCCCGTTCGATGTCACCGAGGCAGACATCGATGGCCTTCATCTCCGGCTCGAACGATACCTAGACCATCTTTTCCTCGCGGAATTCCGGCGGACGCTCACCGTCACGGCAAAAGGACGCGCGCCGGTCGTGTTCGAAATGGATCAGGACACCGGCGGCATGCAGCGCATCGCGGTGTGCAAGACGGGCGAGGGACGCATCCTGCTCTCAGACAGGATCTTCAACTATCTGATAGATCCCGACGGTACGACGAAACCCTTCACGAAGCCTGAGGTGGAACCCGTCTGCGTCACGAAGCTCGGGACCTTCGACAAGGGTCTGGGGCCGAGAGGCAAATACGGCTTCCAACCGGAGCGGTGACCCGGCCTCAGGCCGGAGCACCGGGCAATTCCACCGTCTCGATCTTCCGGTCCACGAAGCGCAGCGCCACGTCGCCATTGATCAGCTTCAGCGCGATCTCGCCGAACAGATCGCGGCGCCAGCCCTTCAGCGCGCCGACATCGGCCTTCTCGCCTTCGGATGCGATGCGCTCGATGTCTTCGCTGTTGGCGATGATCTTGGCGGCGACGCCCTGCTTTTCGGCGACGAGCTTCAGAAGAACCTTGAGCAGTTCGATGGCAGCGGCAGCCCCTTCGCTCGTCTGGTTCTGGCGGGGCAGGCGGGGCATGTCGGCTTTGGGCAAAGCAAGCGCCTCGTTGACGGCCTCGATGATGGCCGTGCCGGCGCTGGAACGCTCCCAGCCCTTCGGCACCGTGCGCAGGCGCGACATGGCTTCGGCATCTTTCGGCTGCTGCTGGGCGATCTCGTAGAGCGCATCGTCCTTCAGCACGCGGCCGCGCGGTACGTTGCGGGACCGGGCCTCACGCTCGCGCCAGGCGGCGATGCGCTGCAGGACGGCCAGCTCGATCGGCTTCTTCAGGCGCATCTTCAGCCGCTGCCAGGCATCGTCCGGATGCATGTCGTAGGTCTCGCGCGATTCGAGAACCGCCATCTCCTCCGTCAGCCACAGCGAGCGGCCTTCGCGCTCCAGCTCGGCCTTCAGGTGGTGGTAGACGTCGCGCAGATGGGTGACATCGGCGAGCGCGTAATCGAGCTGCTTGTCCGTCAGCGGCCGGCGGCTCCAGTCGGTGAAGCGCGAGGACTTGTCGATATGCTCGCCCTTGATGCGGCTGACGAGCTGGTCGTAGGAGACGCTATCGCCGAAGCCGCAGACCATGGCCGCGACCTGCGTATCGAAGATCGGGTGCGGGATGAGCCCGCCGAGATGGAAGATGATTTCGATGTCCTGCCGCGCGGCATGGAAGACCTTGATGATGTCGGGATTGGCCATCAGCGCGAAGAAGGGGGCAAGGTCGAGGCCCTTGGCGAGCGGATCGACGATCACGGCGATGTCGGGACCGGCCATCTGGACCAGGCAGAGCTGCGGCCAGAACGTCGTCTCACGCAGAAACTCCGTGTCGATCGTCAGATAAGGCGCAGTGGCCAGCGTGTCGCAGGCTGCCTGCAGCGCCGCAGTCGTATCGATAATATCCATCGGATCTCCGGGATGTGGAGGCGGGTTTTCTCTCTCTTCTCTTTTGATGCGGGGATGTCAACCAACCGACATGAAAAAGCCGCGATTCGGCACGCCGCAGGCGGTCTATCAGACGATCCTGAGATAGGACGACATACCCGTCTTCTGGTGCTCGATGATGTGGCAGTGGAGCATCCAGTCGCCCGGATTGTCGGCGACCAGCGCCAGCTCGGCCTGTTCGTCCGGCTGCAGCAGGATCGTGTCCGTCGGCGGAGGCAGCACGGTGCGTTTGTTGGAGGAGAGGACGTGAAAGGTCAGCCCGTGCAGGTGGATCGGGTGGGCATGCGGCGTGCGGTTGGCGATTTCAAAGACGTAGCTCCGGCCGAGCTTCAGCTCCGCCAGCGGCGCGACCGGGTCCGGCGTATCGCCCGGCCACGGCACCTTGTTGATCGCCCAGAACGTATAGCCGAGCGAGCCGCAGATACTCTCCACCGCCTTGTGCTCGGCCGTCGCCGTGAAATCGAGGGGAATGCGCTCGGCACCGGCGAGGTCGGGACGGGCGATCGGGTTGGGTGCCAGCGCGCTGGCGTCCGCGAGGTCGCGCTTGAGCGAGGATCCGCGTGCGACCAGCGTCGCAATGGTCCAGGGCGAGGAGCCGCGCAGGTTTCCGAGCGTCACGGTCTGCCCTTCGCCATCCGGCATCCGCACCACGAGATCGGCGCGCTGTCCCGGCCCGAGATCGAGCGTATCGAGCGGCATCGGCTGGGCAAGCGCGTTCGAATCGAGCGCCAGGATCGAGGCTGGCGCATCGATGCCGAGTGTATAGATGCGCGTGACGTCGGTCGCCGCAATGCGCAGCCGCACCAGCCCGCCGGCGGGTGCCTCGAACTGCGGCGCACGCTGCCAGTTGGCGGTGCGCACCGTGCCATAGGTACCGCCGCGCGCCGCATCCCGGGGCTTGAACGGGGCGATGAAGGCACCGTCTGCCCCCAGCCGCCAATCGCGCAGGTTCAGGACGATTTCGGCGTCGAAGACGGGGTCGGCAGGGTTCTCCACGACGATGACGCCGGTCATGCCGTGGCCCATCTGGGTCAGCGTGTTGCAATGGGGGTGATACCAGAACGTGCCGGCATCGGGCGGCGTAAAGGCATAGTCGAAGCCATCGCCCGGGTAGACGTAAGGTTGCGTCATCTCCGGCACGCCGTCCATGGCGTTGGGAATGCGCAGCCCGTGCCAGTGCACGGTGGTCGGCTCGTCGAGCCCGTTGACCAGCCGGGCTGCGAAGGGCTGGCCCTGCCGCATCCGCAACACCGGTGGCACGCCCGATATCGCAGGCTCGTCGCCAAGTCCCCAGGTCATCACCCGCGTCTCCGCGCCGCCTTCGGCAATCTTCGCAGCACCGAACTGCGCCTTCAGCGTTAGAGGCGCGGCCGTGCCCGGACGCGCGGCAAGGCCTGCGCCCAGCGCGAAGGATGCAGCCGTTGCGGCACTGGCTTTGAGGAGGGTTCGGCGGGTGAGGGCGGGCATGATCCGGTCCGGGTGCATCGACGTGGCTTCTCCTTAAACTTGATCGCCCTGTTCAGCAATTGTGACGGCAATCTTTCCCGCGTGCCGCGTTGTCGCAGGGCGCGTAGAGGCGTAAGATCGGTCCATCCGGCCGAGCTCCGCCTTGACAAATCGGACCTGCCATGCGCTTTTCCGCGCGATTTCGACGCCGCCGGGACAGCGATGGTTTTCCCGTGTGCGGCATTTTGCCAGTTCCAGGAAACGCACATGCACCGTTACCGCAGTCACACTTGCGCCGCCCTTCGCCAGACCGATGTCGGCGCGAACGTCCGTCTCTCCGGCTGGGTGCATCGTGTTCGCGACCATGGCGGCGTCCTGTTCATCGACCTGCGCGACCATTACGGCCTGACCCAGGTCGTGGTCGATCCCGACAGCCCGGCCTTCAAGGCGGCCGAAGCCGTGCGCGGCGAATGGGTGATCCGCATCGACGGACGCGTGAAGGCGCGCACGGCCGAGACGGTCAACAAGACGATGCCGACGGGCGAGATCGAGCTCTACGCTCAGGAAATCGAAGTCCTCTCCGCCGCCAAGGAACTGCCGCTGCCGATCTTCGGCGAGCCGGATTATCCCGAGGACGTGCGCCTCAAGTACCGCTTCCTCGACCTGCGCCGCGAGACGCTTCACCGCAACATCGTCAAGCGCACCCAGATCGTCGCCGACATGCGCAACCGCATGAACGCGGAAGGCTTTGCCGAATATACGACGCCGATTCTCACCGCCTCGTCGCCGGAAGGCGCGCGCGACTTTCTCGTCCCGTCGCGCATCCATCCCGGCACGTTCTTCGCGCTGCCGCAGGCGCCGCAGCAGTACAAGCAGCTTCTGATGGTCGCAGGCTTCGACCGTTACTTCCAGATCGCACCCTGCTTCCGCGACGAAGACCCGCGCGCCGACCGCCTGCCGGGCGAATTCTATCAGCTCGACATGGAAATGAGCTTCGTCGAGCAGGAAGACGTCTGGAACACGATGGCGCCCGTCATCACCGGCGTGTTCGAAAAATTCGCGGACGGCAAGCCGGTCACCAAGGACTGGCCGCGCATTCCCTACGACGTCGCGATCCGCAAGTACGGTTCCGACAAGCCGGACCTGCGCAACCCGATCGAGATGCAGGCCGTGACCGAGCACTTCGCCGGCTCCGGCTTCAAGGTCTTCGCCAACATGATCGCCTCCAACCCGAAGGTCGAAGTCTGGGCGATTCCGGCCAAGACCGGAGGCTCCCGCGCCTTCTGCGACCGGATGAACGCCTGGGCGCAGTCCACCGGCCAGCCGGGGCTCGGTTACATCTTCTGGCGCGCCGAGGGCGAGACCGTCGAAGGCTCCGGCCCGCTCGCCAAGAACATTGGTCCCGAGCGTACCGAGGCGCTGCGCGTCCAGCTCGGCCTGGAAGCCGGCGACGCCTGCTTCTTCGTCGCCGGTGATCCCGCCAAGTTCTACAAGTTCGCAGGCGAAGCCCGCACGCGCGCCGGCGAAGAGCTGAACCTCGTCGACCGCGACCGGTTCGAGCTCTGCTGGATCGTGGACTTCCCCTTCTACGAATGGAGCGAGGAAGAGAAGAAGGTCGATTTCGCACACAACCCCTTCTCCATGCCGCAGGGCGGGCTTGAGGCACTGGAAACGCAGGATCCGCTGACGATCAAGGCTTACCAGTACGACGCCGTCTGCAACGGCTTCGAGATCGCGTCGGGCTCCATCCGGAACCAGTCGCCGGAACTGATGGTCAAGGCGTTCGAGCTGGTCGGCCTGTCCAAGCAGGACGTGGAAGATCGCTTCGGCGGCATGTACCGCGCCTTCCAGTACGGCGCTCCCCCGCACGGCGGCTGCGCCTTCGGCATCGACCGCGTGGTCATGCTTCTGGTCGGCGCCAAGAACCTGCGTGAAATCTCGCTGTTCCCGATGAACCAGCAGGCCCAGGACCTGCTGATGAACGCCCCCAGCGAAGCCGCCCCGACACAGTTGCGCGAACTGGCCTTGAGGGTTGTGCCGCAGCCGAAGAAGGATTGATTCCTGGCATCGGCCTCATGACGAACTATGTGTGGTCATTGGCTCTCAGTTTGTTAAGATGAGACTCGACGGAGAACGCACATGAACGCAGAACTTGAAAAGCTTATCGAGAAGGCTCGGTCCATCGTTCCAACGGAGGATCATCTTGAAAAGCAGAGGCGAAGTTTTGCCTATGGTTCTGCGAAGATCGAGAACAGCGATATTACGCGCGAGATGATCGACCAAGCCGCCATGCGTCTCAGACAGGAGACGCATGGCAAATGACCGTTCGAGTGAAGCAGGAAAGCCGGTTCTCGTCAGTGATCCGCAACAAGTAGCGCGGATCGAAGCCGAGAACACATTGCGGCAGTTCGATGCTGCGATAGCGGAAATGGAAGTCTGGATCGGGACACCCGGTTACAAGCTCCGACCGTCCAAGATTATGACATTGAATCGTCTCGCTCTTGATCGGTTGAGCGAATATGCGGGAACCAATCGTCCAAGCGGGATAAAGATAACCGATAGTTCCCATGTGCCACCGGATGCCTCGCAAGTTCAGCTCCTCATGGAGGAATTTTGCGACTATGTGAACGACGAGTTCAAATCCCAAAACGCTATTCATCTCGCCGCTTATGCGCTTTGGAAGATCAACTGGATTCACCCTTTTGTGGATGGCAACGGCCGCACAGCCCGCATTGTGTCCTATCTCATTATGTGTTCCAAACTCGGCTATCGTTTGCCAGGAACACGGACAATCCCAGATCAGATTGCCGATAATAAGAAACCTTATTATCGGGCTCTAGAGAAGGCGGACGCCGCGTTCAAAACCGGACATCTGGATTTGAGCGCTTTGGAAGACCTGATCAACGGTCACCTCGCGGTTCAGCTTCTCGATATTCACGATACCGCAGCGGGCAAAGTCGAGCGGGCGCGCGAAGCCGTTGCGGACAATCTCGTCTCAGCGTCGCCGAAGCCTGACGTCGTATCGTCAGCATCTCTAACGTGGCTTCAACAAGTAGAGATGCATCCTGTTTTCTACACCTTCCTTGGGAGTGTGATTCTCGCGGCATTGGGGTTCATGCTTTCGAAGTTTGCATGAGGCGCGTTCAAAAGCTAATCCTTGAAATCATCGTGAGACTGTGGCAACAGACTGAGATCACAACGGACCCGGGTGCGATCCCCGGGTGGCTCTTCCGGCCGCCGATCCGCCGGACAACGCACAGCATCAGCCCTTATAGCCGCTTCGGACCTCGTCCCGGCTGGTGCGTTCCTGTTTGCGAAACGTTCAATCCATGATCTCACTGTCCACCTACCGCCACGAATGGTTTTCTAACATTCGCGGCGACATCCTCTCCGGCGTCGTCGTGGCGCTGGCGCTTATTCCCGAGGCGATCGGTTTTTCCTTCATTGCGGGGGTCGATCCGAAGGTGGGGCTGTTTGCCTCCTTCGCCATCGCCTGCGTCGCCGCCTTTACCGGCGGCCGGCCTGGTATGATTTCGGCTGCCACGGCAGCCACGGCCGTCGTCATGGTCAGCCTCGTGCGCGACCATGGCCTGCAATATCTCTTCGCCGCCACCATCCTCATGGGGCTTCTGCAGATCGCGGGCGGCTTCCTGAAGCTCGGGCGGCTCATGCGCTTCGTCTCGCGCTCGGTCATCACCGGCTTCGTCAACGCTCTGGCGATCCTGATCTTCATGGCGCAGCTGCCGGAACTGATCGGCGTTCCCGCGCTAACCTATGTGATGATCGCCATCGGCCTCGGCATCATCTACCTCTTCCCCTATGTGACGAAGGCCATCCCGTCGCCGCTGGTGGCCATTGCGGCGCTGACGGCCGTTGCGGTCTTCGGCGGCTTCGATCTGCGCACCGTGGGCGATCTTGGCGAACTGCCCTCCAGCCTGCCGATCTTCGGCCTGCCGGACGTGCCGCTGACCTGGGAAACGCTGCGGATCATCTTTCCCTATTCCGTGACGCTTGCAGCCGTCGGCCTGCTCGAATCACTGCTGACGGCGCAGATCGTCGACGACATGACGGATACGCCGAGCAACAAGAGCCAGGAATGTGTGGGTCAGGGGGCAGGCAACATCGCTTCCGCGCTGATCGGCGGCATGGGCGGTTGCGCCATGATCGGCCAGTCGGTCATCAACGTCTCCTCCGGCGGCCGCGGGCGGCTTTCCACCTTCGTTGCCGGTGCCTTCCTGCTGTTCCTCATCCTCGTTCTCGACGATATCGTGCGTATCATCCCGATGGCCGCTCTCGTCGCGGTGATGATCATGGTGTCGATCGGCACCTTCTCCTGGCGGTCCATCCTCGATCTGCGGACCAACCCGGTGTCCTCCTCCGTGGTGATGTTAGCCACCGTCGTCACGGTCGTCGCGACACATGACCTTGCCAAGGGCGTCATCGTCGGCGTGCTGCTCTCGGGCGTGTTCTTTGCGGGCAAGGTGGCGAAGCTCTTCCGCGTGGTATCGCTCGGCGATGCCGTTGCCCGGACCTACCGCGTGGAAGGCCAGGTGTTCTTCGCCTCGGCCGACGCCTTCATCGCGGCCTTCGACTTCACCGAGAGTGCCGCCAGCGTGACGATCGACGTCTCCGCCGCGCACTTCTGGGATATTACAGCCGTCGGCGCACTCGACAAGGTGGTGCTGAAGTTCCGCCGGTCCGGTGTTCCCGTCGAGGTCATCGGCCTCAACGAGGCCAGCGCGACGATGCTCGACCGCTTTGCCGTGCACGATAAGCCGGATGCGCCGGCCCTGCCGCAGGCCTCGCACTGAGATACGAAAAAGCCCGCCGGCCTCCTGTTTGAGGAGACCGGCGGGCTTCGCCGTTTCATATAGTCAAGGCCGCGTCAGTCGTTCGCGGTCACCTTGACGCCCAGCACGCTCGGCAGCGTGTTCGGCGCGCCCATGCTGGCGCCCACGATCATCGGGAAGGGGACCGGCTTGGCCGGCTCCGCCGTGATCGTCAGGTTCTTCGGCGCATCCAGATAGGCGGTGATGGCCGCCGTCAGCTGGTTCTGCAGGTCGGGAAGGTTGAGCTGCGCGATCATGATCGGGGCGAGACCCTTGATCGACTGCGCCATCTGCTCGCCCGTCACGCCGTGTTCCGCACCGAAGTAATCGAGCAGGCGCTTGGTGATCGAGGCATCCTCGAAGCGGATCGAGGCGGAGTTGAAGTTCAGCTGCTGGATGAGGCCCATCGCCGACAGGCCGAGCGCCTGATTGGCGGCTTCCTTGTTGGGGTTGGCCTCGGCTGCCTTGAAGGCTTCCTGCAGCGAATTCAGGAGCTGGAGCGTATAGCCCGAAACGTTGAAGCCGACCGACAGGCGGCCGACATTGTCGACGTTCACAGAGTTGTCGCGAACGGCGAAAACGCCCGAGGCGAGGTCCCAGCTACCTTCCACGGTGAACTCGCCGGTCGGATTCTGAAGGCCGAGCTTGTCGATCGCCATCTTGGTCTTGGCGTCTTTGACGTCCGAGAGGTCCGCTTTCACACCACTGACGATGCCGTCGAAGTCGATGCCCTTGTCACCGTCCTGGCGGGTCAGGTTGCTTTCCGACTTGTCGATGGCGAACACGGTCTTGCCGCCGATCTCCACGGTGATCGGGCCGGTTCCGGCCGACTGGTAGTAGAGCAGGTCGTCGATGCTGCCCGTCCCGGTCTTGGCGGGCACGCGCAGGCCCGAGATCGCAATGTCCTTGGCGGTCAGGCGGGCGCCGTCTGCCGTCCGGTCGATATCCGGGAAATCCACCGTCTCCACGGTGTAGCCGCCATCCGAAAGCTCCTCGACGCCGTCGAAGGTGAGGTCGCCGATCTTGAGCTCGTCCGCCGTCTTCACCGTGCTCCGCACGCTGGCGCCCTTGAGGA
Organism: Rhizobium sp. PP-CC-3G-465; assembly: GCF_004343445.1. Lineage (NCBI taxonomy): Bacteria > Pseudomonadati > Pseudomonadota > Alphaproteobacteria > Hyphomicrobiales > Rhizobiaceae > Rhizobium > Rhizobium sp. PP-CC-3G-465. The sequence goes on along the minus strand of NZ_SLYH01000001.1, from coordinate 1,392,254 downwards.
CTACGCTGTCGTCGTTGACATCGACCGCCTCGTAGGCGAGCGTCGCACCGTTGGTGGCATAGGCGGCGTTCAGCTTGGTGACGAAGTCGGCGCCATCGAGCGCGAAGGCGGGCGAGGCGAGGCCGGCGAAGGCGACGCCTGCCAGCAGGAAGCGAAGTCTTGGAAACTGCATCATCATTTGGTCCTTGCAATGCCTGTGATATCGGGGTCGATGTCTCCAAGGCGATTTGGGCGGAAATATATGCGGCTGGTGGAGAAATGTCAGGTAAGCGTCGTGCTTTATTTGACGAGGGCTTTCATGGGCGGCGGTTTGCTGGGGATAGCGCCGGCGAGACAACTTGATGTTCACGGTTTGTTGGGGTAGCTACGACCCATGGGACAGAGCCTTTTGCCGCCGTCGGGCGGAGACGATCATATTCAGCCCGTCGATCTCAAGGCGGCACTGGAAGAGCGCTATCTTGCCTATGCGCTTTCCACGATCATGCATCGTGCGCTGCCGGATGTTCGCGATGGCCTGAAGCCGGTGCATCGTCGCATCATCCACGCGATGAGCGAGATGGGCATCCGTCCCAACACGGCGTTCAAGAAATGCGCCCGCATCGTCGGTGACGTTATCGGTAAGTTCCACCCGCATGGCGACCAGTCGGTCTACGACGCGCTGGTGCGGCTCGCCCAGGATTTCTCCCAGCGCTATCCGTTGGTCGATGGACAGGGCAATTTCGGCAATATCGACGGCGATAATGCTGCGGCCTACCGGTACACCGAAGCGCGCATGACCGAGGTCGCGGCGCTGCTTCTGGAAGGCATCGACCAGGACGCCGTCGATTTCCGCGCCACCTATAACGAGGAGGACGAAGAGCCTGTCGTTATGCCGGGCGCGTTCCCCAACCTGCTGGCCAATGGCTCATCCGGCATCGCGGTGGGCATGGCGACGTCGATCCCGCCGCATAATGCGCATGAGCTTTGCGATGCCGCGCTGCTCTTGATCCGCAAGCCGGATGCGACGATTGAGGAACTGGTCGAGCTCGTGCCCGGTCCGGACTTTCCGACCGGCGGCATCATCATCGACAACAAGGCCAGCATCACCGAGGCCTACCGGACGGGACGCGGCGGGTTCCGCGTGCGGGCGAAATGGGTCTTGGAAGACCTTGGCCGCGGCGTCTGGCAGATCATCATCACGGAAATTCCCTATCAGGTTCAGAAATCGCGGCTGATCGAAAAGATCGCCGAACTGCTGATCGCCCGCAAGCTGCCACTTCTCGAGGACGTACGCGACGAGTCCGCCGAAGACGTGCGTGTCGTGCTGGTGCCGAAGAGCCGCAGCGTCGATCCCACCATCATGATGGAATCGCTGTTCCGGCTGACGGACCTCGAAAACCGCTTTCCGCTGAACATGAACGTGCTGTCGATGGGCCGCGTGCCCCGCGTCATGTCGATTTTCGATATTTTGACGGAGTGGCTACAGCATCGCCGCGAGGTCCTGCAGCGCCGGTCGCGCTTCCGCCTGGCCGCCATCGAGCGCCGGCTGGAGATCCTCGGCGGCTATCTGATCGCCTATCTCAACCTCGACGAGGTCATCCGCATCATCCGCGAGGAGGACGAGCCGAAGCCGTCTCTGATCAAGCGCTTCACGCTGACCGACCTTCAGGCCGAATCGATCCTCAACATGCGCCTGCGCTCGCTGCGCAAGCTGGAGGAGTTCGAGATCCGCACCGAGTTCGACGGTCTGACGGCTGAAAAGGCCGAGATCGACGCGCTGCTCGCCTCCGACGAAAAGCAATGGGACACGGTTGCCTCGGAGATCGGCGAGGTGAAGAAAAAGTTCGCCAAGGCGACCGAACTCGGCCGTCGCCGCACGGTGTTTGCCGACGCGCCGGACACGGACAACGCGGCGATCCACCAGGCGATGATCGAGAAGGAGCCGATCACGGTCGTCCTCTCGCAGAAAGGCTGGATCCGCGCGTTGAAGGGGCACATCTCCGATACGGCGACGCTGCAGTTCAAGGAAGGCGATGCGCTGAAGTTCGCCTTCCCGGCATCCACCACCGACCGCATCCTGATCGTCACCACCGGCGGCAAGGTCTATACGCTTGGCGGCGACAAGCTGCCCGGCGGGCGCGGCCACGGCGAGCCGCTGCGCATCATGGTCGATATGGAGAACGATCAGGACGTGCTGACCGCCTTCGTGCATGATCCCGCCCGCAAGGTGCTGATCGCGTCCGCCGCCGGCAACGGCTTCGTGATTTCCGAAAGCGAGATGGTCGCCAACACCCGCAAGGGCAAGCAGATCCTGAACGTCGCCATGCCGGACGAGGCCAAGATGGTCGTGACCGTCAAGGGCGATCAGGTCGCCATCATCGGCGAAAATCGCAAGCTCCTCGTCTTCCCGCTGGCGCAGATCCCGGAAATGGCCCGCGGCAAGGGCGTGCGCCTGCAGCGCTACAAGGACGGCGGTGTCTCCGACATCCGCTGCTTCACGCTGGCCGACGGCCTGACCTGGAGCGACAGCGCCGGCCGCAGCTTTACCAAGACCGCCGCCGAACTCACCGAATGGATTGCCGACCGCGGTACTGCCGGCCGCGTTGTCCCCAAGGGCTTTCCGCGAAGCGGGAAGTTCGGGGGGTAAGAGGCGATCTCTTTGACCGTCGGCGTCTTTGTGTCGATCGCCTACAGAGGTGCCTCTTCCAAAGGCTGCACGACATCCCGCAGGAAGCGGGTAGCGCCTTCCTCGTCTATGTCGCCTGAAGCGATGCCCAGCACGAACGTGTAAAGGACCGCGTCGGTGGTTGCGATCTGAAAGCCGTTTTCCATCAAGAAGACGGCGCAAGCAACGATGGCGATGCGTTTGTTTCCGTCGATGAAAGCATGGTTTTTGGCAAGGCCGAACAGGTAGGTTGCGGCGAGTTCGACGATATCGTCGCATCCGTAGTTCGCCCGGTTGAGCGGCCTGCCGAGGGCGGACTCCAACGCTCCTTCATCCCGCAACCCGTAGGATCCGCCGAAGCGTTCGATCTGGCGGGAGTGCAGGACTTGGACCAGCATACGGTCGAGGAAGATGAAGTCCGTCATTCCGCAAGCTTCTTCAGCGCGACCTTGTAACGCTCCATAAAAGCCTCAGCATGGGCCAACTGCCGCGTGAACTGCTCGTCGGGAACGCGGAGCGTCAGACTGTTGGCCTCTACCTGCACTTCAAGCTCGTCCCCCGCCTTCACGCCCATGCGATCCAGCACATCTTTCGGCAGGATGACGCCTTCGGAATTTCCAATCTTACGGACAGTGACGTTCATAGTGGCTCTCCTTGTTATAACCGACGTTATAACAAAAAGGGCGCTCTCCTACAAGAAGCCCGAGGCGATGGTTTGTCAGCCGTTCGACAGACGGGATCAGCCCGCCGCATCCTCGCTCGCGGGCCCGGCATACCGCTCCCAGCCACGCGCCATCAGGTGCTCCTGCGGCAGGAACTTCGTCTTGTAGTCCATCTTGCGCGAGCCCTTGACCCAATAGCCGAGATAGACGTGCGGCAGGCCGCGGTCCTGCGCCTTGCGGATGTGATCGAGGATCATGAAGGTGCCGAGGGAGCGGTCGGAAAAGGCGGGGTCGAAATAGGAATAGACCATCGAGAGGCCGTCGCCCATCTTGTCGGTCAGCGCCGCGCCGATCAGCGGTCCGTTGGCCCGGCCGGCAATGCCGTCGCCTTCGATGCGCAGGCGGTATTCGATGATCTTGGTGTTCACATGCGTATCCTCGACCATCATCGCATAATCGAGCACCGACATATCGGACATGCCGCCCTTCTGGTGGCGGTTGTCGAGGTAGCGGCGGAAGAGGGCATATTGCTCGCTCGACGGTTCGGCCGGGTATTCGGTGGACACCACATCGGTGTTTTCGGCGAGCACCCGCTTCATCGAGCGCGTCGGCTTGAATTCGCCGGCGACGATCCGCACGGAAACGCAGGCCCGGCAGCTTTCGCAGGCAGGGCGGTAGGCGATGTTCTGCGAGCGGCGGAAGCCACCCTGGGTCAGGAGGTCGTTGAGCTCGGGCGCCCGCTCGCCCACCATATGGGTGAACACCTTCCGCTCCATCTCATGCGGCAGGTAGGGGCAAGCCGCCGGTGCCGTGAGGTAGAACTGCGGAGACGGGGCGGTGTGGCTGTTCATGTTCATCTGGGGCGGCGATCACACTTCATGACCATACGATCACGCTACAGCGTCGTGCGCCATGTATGACACTCAGGTTCGCTGTAGCACTTTTATACCTGCTGCATAATCTCATCCTGAAATCGACTCCGATTTGAGGGATTATGCAGTAGCATGGCTCAAGAATGAAAAAGGTCAACCGGCCGTTAACACGACCGGTCGAAAACACGTCGGATTGATGAGGCAGTGTGTCCGTGCAGGCGCTACGCGCTCAGCGGGTAGCTATCGCGTCGCACCGTCACCGTGCCGATGAGAAAATCGTGCAGCAGACGGCCGCGATCCGTGAACAGGCTGATGAGCACGATGAACGGCGTGAGGAAAGCATTCGCAATCCAGAAGATCACGAGATGCACGACCGCCGTCATAAAATCCATCGGCCGCCCGTCGGTCCGCGCGATCGCCAGCCCCATCATGGCCATGCCGGGCGACGCCTGTGAACGACCGCCGACTGTGACGCCGAAGTAGAGCATCGCGACGATGGCAAAGAGCGCGGGATAGAGCAGGAAGCCGAAACCGAGCGTCAGGATGCCGAGGAAGAACACCACCACGGCGGCGGGAATCCAGAGCAGCGCGACGAAGAGATAATCGACGCAGAACGCAATGACCCGACGGCTGAGAACGCCGCGATAGGCGCGCCAATCGGTACTGGGAAAGCGAACGTCATCCTGGCTGATAGTCATCTGGGTCTCCAATCGTCATCACTCATATTGGAATGAAGCGGGACGGATTCAAGCGGTCGCTTCTCCTCGTCATCATCCTTTCCGGGCCAGAAGCCGCGCCACATCCAGTGCGAAATAGCTGAGGATGCCGTCGCAGCCGGCGCGTTTGAAGGCCAGCATGGTTTCCATCATGACGCGCTCCTCGTCGATCCAGCCTTGCGCGCCGGCGGCCTTGATCATCGAATATTCGCCGGAGACCTGATAGGCGAAGACGGGAAGGCCGAAGGCGTCCTTCATGCGCCAGCAGATGTCGAGATAGGGCAGGCCGGGCTTCACCATCATCATGTCGGCGCCTTCCTCCACGTCGAGGGCGGCGTCCCGCAGGGCTTCGGTGCCATTGGCGGGGTCGATATAATAGGTCTTCTTGTCGCCCTTCAGCAGACCGCTGGTGCCGATGGCTTCGCGATAGGGGCCGTAGAAGGCCGAGGCGAACTTGGTGGCATAGGCCATGATGCCGACATTCTGGTGGCCGGCCGCATCCAGCGCCTGACGGATGACGCCGATGCGGCCGTCCATCATGTCGGAGGGTGCGATGATATCGGCGCCGGCATTGGCCTGCGCGACAGCGGCGCGGGCGATCTGGGAAACGGTCTCGTCATTGACGATCTCCCCATCGCGTAGGATGCCGTCATGGCCGTGGCTGGTGAAGGGGTCGAGCGCGACGTCGGTGATGACGCCGATGCCGGGCACCGCCTTCTTGATGGCGCGGGTCGCCTGGTTGATCAGGTTGTCGGCATCCAGACTGTGTGAGCCGGTGTCATCCCGCAGCGCCATATCGACGTTCGGGAAGGTGGCGAGCGCGGGGATGCCGAGGTCGGCCGCCTCGCGCGCGGCTTCCGCCGCCTTGTCGACGCTGAGGCGCATCACGCCGGGCATGGCGGCGATCGGCTCGACCACGTTCGTGCCGGGCACGAGGAAGATCGGCCAGATCAGGTCGTCCACCGTCAGCTGGTTCTCGCGCACCATCCGCCGCGTCCAGTCCGCCTTGCGGTTGCGGCGCATGCGGCGGTGTCCGGTGATGAGGTCCACGATGTCGGTCTTGTCGGTCATGAAGGGCGTCTTTCGGAAATTGCGCGAGCGCGCGCCATGCAGGAGTTGGGGAACATTTATCACGATGGGGCATGAAGGCAAAACATCCCAGGTGCGGCGTCTCGTCCCGGTTCTGCATATAGAGCGCGTGTTGGCGCGTCCGACCGAGGGGGCAAGATGCAACAATTTCGAGAGAGTCGGCTTTTCCGCGCCGGTGTTTCCTGCATAATGGGGCATGACCGAGCTCCTAGAAAAAGCCGTTGAGGCCGCCCGCGCTCTTCCTGCCGTCGTCCAGGACGAGATCGCTCGCACGATGCTGATCCTCGCCCGCGAGGAGTCGGAGCCGGTTCCATTGAGCGCGGGGGAGCTTGCAGCGATTGCCGTTTCCAAAAGCGCAGCCGCCCGCGGAGAGTTTGCAACCGACGAGGACATGCGCCTTATCTGGACTGCCCACGGTCTGTGAGGCTTCGCTACACAAGACCGGCGATGATCGACCTCAAGAACGTTGCCGCGTATATCGGTGCGCGTTCACCGCAAGGTGCGCGTCGGGTCATGCAGCGTATCAAGACCTTGATCGAGCAGCTTCAGGATCAGCCTTTCGCCGGCGCCCGTACGCAAGATCCCACGATTCGTCGTTTGATCGCGTTGCCTTATCCCTACCTGATTTTCTATGAGATCACCGAGGCCGAGATCGTCATTCATGCCGTGCGGCATGGTTCCCGCGATCCTGCCGCCATGCCTGGCCAGACCTGATGATCGATCACGTTGCCACGGGCGCCCATCCCAGCCTAGCGGTTGCCACCATCCACCCTTATGGTCGCCGTCATGTCCCATGATTCTGTCCATGTCCCCAAGGTCTCGCTGACGGAGACGCTGTTCGGCGTCTTCCTGCGGCTGGTGGCGATTTCGTGTTTCTGGTTCGGCCTGAACTACTGGGCGCTGTTGATCGGTTATTCCTTCAACGGGTCCGGCCGGTTCGATCTTCTGACCGTGCCGTGGCGCGTGGCGGCGGCGACGCTGGCGGTTGCCTATCCCGTGGCCGCGCTGGGCTTGTGGCTTCTGGTGTCCTGGGGACCGGTCATCTGGGTCGTGGCGGCGGCGACCGAAATCGTCATGTTCGGCTTCTATCCCGACCTCTTCGGCACCAAGCCGCTGATCCTTGTGCTGCATGGCGGGGCGGCTCTGATCTTCGTCGCTTTCCGGGGCTTCATCCTCTACCAGCGCATGCGCCAGGGGCGTGTCGCAAGATTTGATTCACCCTGACACAGGTCACGTGAATCGTAAGCTCATGTTAAGGCTGCGGTTTAAGTAGAATTTTATACGTATTCGATAGTGTCTCCCTCAAGGCGGGAAAACATAACCACCGCCACCAAAACAGAGAGAGACCGTCATCATGAACACCAAGCTCAAGGCACAGGCTCCCGCCAACACCGTTGCTCACAAAGACCCGCAGGAAGATGCGATCCGCTCCCTGTACATGGAATCGCTCCACCTCGTCGAGCGTCTGCACCGTCGCCTGCTCGACGTGATCAAGGACGAATTCGACCGGCAGGGCCGCAGCGACGTCAACGCCGTTCAGGCGCTTCTCCTCTTCAATATCGGCAACTCGGAACTGACGGCTGGCGAGTTGCGCTCGCGGGGCTACTACCTCGGCTCCAACGTCTCCTACAACGTCAAGAAGCTGGTCGACCTCGGCTTCATCAACCACCAGCGCTCGCGCATCGATCGTCGCTCGGTCCGCATCAGCCTGACGGAAGACGGCCAGGGCATCGCCGAGACGGTCGCCAAGCTCTATGAGCGCCACATCGGCTCGATCCACAAGGTCGGCGGCATCGGCACGGACGAATTCGGCCAGATGAACAAGCTGCTCCAGCGCCTCGACCGCTTCTGGAACGACTCGATCGCCTACCGCATGTAAGATTGGCGGGGTATGATCCTCCTTGAAAAGGCCGGGCGCGGGATGGCGTCCGGCCTTTCGCATGTCCTCCGGGAACGACAGCTGGAGATCGCAGCTGCAACGTGCACCGTCACGATGTTGTCAACGGTCGTGATCCGGACTTGAGGATGTCGCCTGTCAAAGCCTCGAAAAGGGCTGATCCGCCCCGGAAATCAAGGCCGGCAAGGCTGTTGCAGGAAGGACGCAGTGCCTTGTCTCCCGGTACGTCAGCGCGCTTTCCCACTGGTTGTGTGACACCGTTTGGCCATATTGGTATGGGACGTAAAATGCTGAAAAACCGGCCCGGAATAGGGGTTCGGTCAAGCGGTTTTCGGCGCTGGCGCGCCCGCAGTCGCGGGGTCTTCGAGGCCCTTCGTCCGCCGAGGTGCCACTCCCGTTCCGGGCAGGTCTGCCTTTGTTAACCGTAATCGTGATAGCGCTGAAGGCGAAATTTGCCTCGCAGCATCTGATGGTAGGGATCATGTCGAAGAAAAACGGAATCGATGCTCATAGCCGCCGCGCCTTCCTGCGCTCCGCCGCCACGCTCGGCGCGGCAGCCTGGGCCGGTGGTGCGTTCGCGCAGGACGCGCTTGTGGACATCATCAACGCGCCGCGCCGCGGCGTGTGGGACGATCAGTTCGACGCACAGGCTTCGCGCACCGCGCTGGCTGTCTCGTCGAACAATCCGATCTTCAGCATGGAGACCATCTACAACACGCAGACGGCGATCGGCCAGTATCAGCGGATCGTGTCGGCCGGCGGCTGGCCCGAGGTCAATCCGTCGCAGCGTCTGGAACTCGGCGTTTCCGACCCGTCGGTGCGGGCACTGCGCCAGCACCTGATCGCCGCTGGCGATCTCGATCAGTCGTCCGGCATGTCCGACAGCTTCGACAGCTATGTCGATGGCGCGGTCAAGCGCTTCCAGGCCCGCCACGGCCTGCCGCCGGATGGCGTGCTCGGCGAATACTCGCTGAAGGCTCTGAACATCTCGGCCAATGTGCGCCTGCAGCAGCTGAACACCAATCTCGTGCGCCTGCAGTCCATGTCGGGCGATCTCGGCATGCGCCACGTCGTGGTCAACATTCCCGCGGCCTATATCGAGGCGGTGGAAAACGGCCGCGTCGTGCAGCGCCACACGGCCATCGTCGGCCGCCTGTCGCGCCCGACGCACATCATCAATTCCAAGATCTACGAGGTCATCCTCAACCCGTACTGGACTGCGCCGCGCTCGATCGTCGAGAAGGACATCGTGCCTTTGATGCGCAAGGACCCGGAATATCTCAAGAAGAACGCCATCCGCCTTATCGACGGGCAGGGCAACGAGGTCTCGCCGGAAACGATCGACTGGAACGCCGACAAGGCTCCGAACCTGACGTTCCGCCAGGACCCGGGCAAGATTAACGCGATGGCGTCGACGAAGATCAACTTCCACAACCCGAACAACGAATACATGCACGACACGCCGTCGCAGGGCCTGTTCAACAAGCTCGCGCGCTTCGAAAGCTCCGGCTGTGTGCGCGTGCAGAACGTGCGTGATCTCACGACCTGGCTCCTGCGGGACACCCCCGGCTGGACCCGCCAGCAGATCGAGGCGACCATCCGCTCGGGCCAGAACAACCCGATTAAGCTCGCGGTCGAAGTGCCCGTCTACTTCAAGTACATCACTGCCTGGGCCGCTAAAGACGGTGTCGTCCAGTTCCGCGACGACATCTATCAGATGGACGGCGAACAGGAACTCGCGCTCCAGACGACCGCCGGCATCGAGCCGGTCACCGGCGGCCTGGATGGCGGCATCGCGCAGTAGGTTTTGATGGTGAGATGAATTTCGACGGCCGCGCTTCCTGGGAGCGCGGCCGTTTTTGTTTGTGGGTAGGCTGCCCCTTATCCGGCTGCTGCCGACCTTTCCTTTTCCCCGCAGGCGGGGCGAAGGAGGATGTGGCACGCACTCACGATACGCTCGACAATGCGTGGGCCATGTCCCCTCGCCCCGCAAGCGGGGAGAGGGTTAGGGTGAGGGGCCATCTGTGACGTTCATGGTTTCAGTTAGCGTCTGCCCCTCATCTGCCTGCCGGCATCTTCTCCCCGTTTTGACGGGGAGAAGAGACGTGTGGCTGCGGTTGCATTCCCCTCGTCAACGTCGCAGCACGGGCTTCTTCTGCCGACAGGCGGGCAGTCCCGGAGCGGAGGGTGTATGCGAGGGCCGAACGAGAAGAGAACTGAGCGGGCGCGCACACTACGCCAAGTGGATAATGATGCCGAGCTCTTGTTGTGGCGTGAACTGCGAGGAAGACGGTTGAACGGTCTGAAGTTCGTGCGGCAGCTGCCGATCGATCGCTATTTCGCGGATTTTGCTTGTCGGGACGTTCGTTTGGTCGTGGAAGTGGACGGTCATCAGCATGCGGGCAGCGATTACGACCGGGTGAGGAACGCGCATATGGCTGCCAATGGCTGGAACGTTGCCCGCTTCTGGAACAGTCACGTCCTGTATGAAATGCGGTCGGTTCTGGAAACCATCGTGGCAATCGCTGAAGGCCGTCTGACTGAACCGGTGGCCTCGACCGATCTGACGCTCGTGTTGGCATCCTAGCTGCAGGCTTTCTGAAGCAACGATCACACGACCTCCCCACCCACAGCGCAGACGCCGCGGCAAATGGCGCAAAACGCGGGGTGCGGGTTGCCCTTGGCATGCGAGGGAGATAAACACCGTGCCACCGCCCTACAGGAGCCTGATCATGAGCGATGCAGCCGCCAACGACGTCTTCTTCAACCGGTCTCTCGCCGATAGCGATCCGGATATTTTCGGTGCGATCGAGAAGGAGCTGGGTCGCCAGCGCCACGAGATCGAGCTGATCGCCTCCGAAAACATCGTCTCGCGCGCCGTGCTCGAAGCCCAGGGCTCGATCATGACCAACAAATATGCCGAGGGCTATCCGGGCAAGCGCTATTACGGCGGCTGCCAGTTCGTCGATATCGCCGAGGAACTCGCGATCGACCGCGCCAAGCAGCTGTTCGGCGTCAACTTCGCCAACGTCCAGCCGAATTCCGGTTCGCAGATGAACCAGGCCGTGTTCCTGGCGCTGCTGCAGCCGGGCGACACCTTCATGGGTCTCGATCTCAACTCCGGGGGACACCTGACGCACGGTTCGCCGGTCAACATGTCCGGCAAGTGGTTCAACGTCGTCTCCTACGGCGTGCGCGAGGAAGACCATCTGCTCGACATGGATGCGGTCGCCGAAAGCGCGCGCAAACACAAGCCGAAGCTGATCATCGCTGGCGGCACGGCCTATTCCCGCATCTGGGACTGGAAGCGCTTCCGCGAGATCGCCGACGAGGTCGGCGCGTGGCTCATGGTCGATATGGCGCATATCGCCGGTCTGGTCGCCGGTGGCCAGCACCCGTCGCCGTTCCCGCATTGCCACGTCGCCACCACGACGACGCACAAGTCGCTGCGCGGGCCCCGCGGCGGGATGATCCTGACGAACGACGAGGATCTGGCGAAGAAGTTCAATTCGGCCGTCTTCCCCGGTCTTCAGGGCGGTCCGCTGATGCACGTCATCGCGGCGAAGGCGGTCGCCTTCGGCGAGGCGCTGAAGCCCGAGTTCAAGGATTACGCAGCGCAGATCGTCAAGAACGCCAAGGCGCTCTCGCAGACGCTGGTCGATGGCGGTCTCGACATCGTCTCCGGCGGCACCGACAACCACCTGATGCTGGTCGATCTTCGCAAGAAGAACGCGACGGGCAAGCGGGCGGAAGCCGCGCTCGGCCGCGCCTACATCACCTGCAACAAGAACGGCATCCCCTTCGATCCGGAAAAGCCCTTCGTCACCTCCGGCGTGCGCCTGGGCACACCGGCCGGCACGACGCGCGGCTTCAAGGAAGCCGAGTTCCGCGAGATCGGCAACCTGATCGTTGAGACGCTCGACGGCCTGAAGGTCGCCAATTCCGACGAGGGTAATGCGGTCGTGGAAGCCGGCGTACGCGAAAAGGTCGTCGCGCTGACGGGCCGCTTCCCGATGTACGGCTACCTGTAAGGCTGGCACGGCATGCGCTGCCCTTTTTGCGGATCGGAAGACAGCCAGGTCAAGGACTCGAGACCTGCGGAAGACGGCGCGGCCATTCGCCGCCGCCGCATCTGTCCGGATTGCGGTGGGCGTTTCACGACGTTCGAGCGCGTGCAACTGCGCGAGCTCATGGTGCTGAAAAAGACCGGTCGGAAGGCACCTTTCGATCGGGAAAAGCTGATGCGTTCGTTCGAGATTGCGCTGCGCAAGCGGCCGGTGGAACGCGAGCGGATCGAGCGTGCCGTCTCCGGCATCGTCCGGCGGCTGGAAAGCTCGGGCGAGAGCGAGATCGCCTCGGAGGAAATCGGCCTGCAGGTGCTGGAAGCGCTGAAGGGTCTCGATGACGTCGCCTTCGTGCGCTACGCCTCCGTCTATCGCGATTTCTCCCATGCGGAGGATTTCGAAAAGGTAATGGCGGAACTTTCGGCCAAGATCGCCCGCGACCCCGGCGCCTGAGCGGAAGCGGCGGACATGACACCTCCCGACGACACACATGCCAATCCCGCCGCCGCCGATGCGAGAGGAAGCGGTATTGAAACCGGCTTGGTCAGCGGTACGGAGGCGGATGCCCGGCTGATGGCGGAAGCGATCGCAGTCGGGGACGGCCATCTCGGTCTCACCGGCAGCAACCCCTCGGTCGGCTGCCTGATCGTGCGTGACGACGGGGCGGGGCCACGCGTCATCGCCGCGGCCGTCACTGCCCCCGGCGGGCGGCCGCATGCGGAAACGCAGGCGCTGGCGCAAGCCGGCGAGGCGGCGCGCGGTGCCACCGCCTATGTCACGCTCGAACCCTGTTCCCACCACGGCCACACAGCGCCCTGCGCAGAGGCGCTGATCCGGGCCGGCATCGCCCGCGTCGTCATCTCGGTGGTGGATCCCGACACGCGCGTCTCCGGCCGCGGCATCGCCATGCTGCGCGAGGCCGGCATTTCCGTGGAAACAGGCGTGCTGGAAGCGAGAGGCGAGCGTGCGCTCGAAGCGTATCTCATGCGCAAGCGCCTCGGCCGTCCGCATGTGACGCTGAAGCTCGCTGTGTCGCGCGACGGCATGATCGGCTCTCGCGCACTCGGGCCGGGTTATGGGCAGGTCGCGATCACCGGGCCGGAAAGCCGGGATTATGTGCAGCATCTGCGCGCCCGGTCGGATGCCATCCTCGTCGGCATCGGCACTGTTGTCGCCGACGATCCGGAACTGACCGTGCGGTTGCCGGGGCTCGAGGATCGCTCGCCGGTGCGCATCGTGCTCGATGGAAACCTGCGGCTTTCACCCGACAGCAAGCTCGCCCGCACGGCCGCCCGAGTTCCTGTTATAGCGGTGGCTGGCGTGCTATCGCCGGATGATGGAGAGGTGGATGCGCACGGGCGGCAGGCCCGGGCGGATGCCCTGTCGGCGCTCGGCGTCGAAGTGCTCGAATGGGATCCGCGCCGGCTCGATCTGCTGCTGCCGGCGCTGGCCAGCCGCGGCCTGTCTTCGCTTCTGGTGGAAGGGGGCGCGCGCACCGCAGCCTCGTTCCTCGATGCGGGCATGGTCGATCGTCTGCTGCTTTTCACCGGATCGCCAACCATCGGCGCACAAGGGATTGCATCGCCCGTTCGCTCCGGTCTTGTACCCGCGCCATTCATGCATACGTCTGGCGTGGCCTTTGGGCCCGACCACTTGGATATTTACGAGAGGACACCCTGATGTTCACTGGCATCGTGACGGATATCGGCAAGGTCGAGAGCGTGACGCCGCTCGATGAGGGCGTTCGGCTGCGAATCGCAACGGCCTATGACCCCGCCACCATCGACATCGGCGCCTCCATCTCCCACTCCGGCGTCTGCCTCACCGTGACGGCACTGCCGGAGGCAGGCGCCAACGACCGCTGGTTCGAGGTGGAAGCCTGGGAAGAGGCGCTGAGGCTGACGACGATCGCCGACTGGTCGTCCGGCGCGCGCATCAACCTCGAGCGGGCGCTGAAGATCGGCGACGAACTGGGCGGTCATATCGTGTCCGGCCATATCGACGGCACGGCCGAGATTCTTTCGGTGGAGGCGGAAGGCGAGGCGACGCGGTTCCGTCTCAATGCGCCCGAACATCTCGCCCGCTTCGTCGCGCCCAAGGGCTCCGTCGCACTCGACGGGACGTCGCTCACGGTCAACGCCGTCAACGGCACGGAATTCGACGTGCTCCTGATCCGCCACTCGCTGGAGGTCACCACCTGGGGCGACCGGAAGGCCGGCGACCGCGTCAACTTCGAGGTGGACACGATGGCGCGCTATGCCGCGCGGCTGGCCGACTTCCCGGCACAGGGCGTCTGACGCCTTCGTACAACATGACTATCTCTCGCAGAGAACGACCTGCGCACCATGATAGACGGTGCGGGCCGTCTCGCGGAAGCCGAGCTTTGAGGCAACGCGCAGTGACGCGATGTTGCCAAGATCGATAAGGCAGGTGCGGCGGGCCTTGGGATAGGTTCGCTCGCCCCACTTCAGGGCGGCGGACACCGCCTCGGTGGCATAGCCCTGGCCATGGGCCGCGGGCGAAAGCGCCCATCCGGTCTCCATCGTGCCTTCGAGGGAGGGCTGGATGACGCGGTGCAGATCGTGAAAGCCGGCTTCGCCGATGAAGGCGCCGCTCTCCCTGTCCTGCAAGGCGAAGAACCCGAAGCCGAAATAATGCCACATACCGACCTGCCGCAGAAACCGCGTCCAGGCCTGCTCCCGCGAGAACGGCACGCCGCCGATGAAGCGCACGACCTGCGCATCGGCAAAGAGGCTGGCATAGGCCGGGAAGTCGTCGCGGCGATAGGGGCGGAGGATGAGGCGTTGTGTCTCAAGGGTCGGAACGGTGTGCATGAACGCCTTCTTAAACGCGAATCGCGCGTACCGCAAAGCTGCCCTGCGCGCCGGGAACGGGAAAAGGCTTGCCATTCCGGCTTCGCCGTGGTTTTACCCGTGCCTCTGCCGGCAAAGCGACCGGCTATTTCCACATTCCATTCTGCCTCCATTTCCAGACAGGTGAACCGATGGCCGAGAGCGTCAAGCCCCATATCCTCATCGTCGAGGCCCGTTTCTACGACGACATGGCAGATGCGCTGCTCGACGGCGCGACATCCGCGCTGAAGGACGCCGGCGCGACCTATGACGTCGTGACCGTGCCCGGCGCACTCGAAATTCCCGGCGCGATCGCCATGGCCCTCGACGGCATCGACAATGGCGCCACCGAATATGACGGCTTCGTCGCGCTCGGCATGGTCATCCGTGGCGAGACCTACCACTTCGATATCGTCGCCAACGAGTCCTGCCGCGCGCTTATGGACCTGACCGTGAGCGAAAGCCTTGCCATCGGCAACGGCATCCTGACGGTTGAGAACAACGAGCAGGCCTGGGTTCGCGCCCGCAAGTCCGAAGGCGACAAGGGCGGCTTTGCCGCGCGCGCAGCCCTGACGATGATTGCGCTGAAAGCCAAGCTCGGAGGCGAACAGTGAGCACTCCGAACGAACAGACGCCGCCGGTCAAGCAGGCGAACCAGCGCGGTGCCGCGCGTCTCGCCGCCGTGCAGGCGCTCTACCAGATGGATATCGGCGGCACCGGCGTGCTGGAGATCGTCGCGGAATACGAGACGCATCGCCTCGGCCAGGAGATCGACGGCGATACCTACCTGAAGGCCGATGCTTCCTGGTTCCGCTCGATCGTCTCCGGCGTGGTGCGCGACCAGCGCAAGCTCGATCCGCTGATCGGCGCGGCGCTGCAGGACGACTGGGCGCTGTCCCGTCTCGATTCGACCGTGCGCGCCATCCTGCGCGCCGGCACCTTCGAGCTGACCGAGCGCAAGGACGTGCCCGTGGCCGTCATCGTCACCGAATATGTCGAGATCGCCCGCGCCTTCTTCGAAGAAGACGAGCCGAAGCTCGTCAACGCCGTCCTCGACCGCATCGCGCGGCAATTCAGGACGGACGTGCGGAAGTAGATCGTTTTTTCAACAGTCTGCCGGAACACTGAAGACTCACCCGTCCAGGGTTTAAGACAGACTGTCTGACAGGTCGCGCGGCCTCACTAGGACACGGGCTGGGCCGCCTTGCGGACAAAGCGCTGTTCGGTGACCTCTTCGCCCCATTGCCGGCCGGGTTGTTCGTTCACCAACGCAAAGCCGTTGGCCTCGTAGAGGTGCCGTGCCGCGTCCAGTCCCCGGAACGTCCAAAGGTGCGTTTCGGTGAAGCCCGTGCGGTCGCAGAAGGACAGGGCTTCGTCGAGCAGGCGACGGCCGGTGCCGCCTCCGCGTTGCCCTTCATCGACGATGAACCAGCGCAAATGGGCAAGGCCTGCGCCCAGATCCTCGCCATCGATCGCCACGCTGCCGACGATTCTCCCGCTTTCCACAGCCGACCAGAGCCCATTGACCGGCCTGTCCAGCCTTTGGACGAACGCGGCCAATCCCGCCGCAACCTGGGCTTCGAAGTAGGCGCCGAAGCCGACGCGACGATAGAAGGCTGCATGCATCTCGGTCGATCTGCCGATCATGCCGGATCGATATCCGCTTTCGATCGTGACGGCCGGGCGATCGATCCGCCCAGTATCGGTCCTGCCGGCATGAAGCGCGTTGGTGTAGGTGCGAAGGCCAGCCAGCACCGCTTCGCGGTCCGTAACCTGCAGCCGGGAGAGGGCGGCGGCAACCTGCGATGTGGCAAAGGCATGAATGGCGGCAACAGTGCCCTGTCCCTTCGTCGTCAGGCTCAGGCACTTCGTGCGGCCGTCGCCGTTGCTGCTTTCCTCCTTGACCTCGCCCGCATCGACAAGTTTGCGGACGAGGCGGCTGACGCTTGATTTTTCCAGGCTGAGCAACGTGCAGAGCATGCCGGCCGTTATCGCCGGATGTGCCTCGATCTCAATAAGGGCGTGAACAGCGGATGGTGCCAGATCCGTGCCGGCAAGCGTCGGCTCGAGGAAGCCGAGCTCCCGCACGAGACCTCGGGATGCATCGCGGATGGAGCGGATCATCTCGTCGGAGCCTGTCGATAGCATGATGATCTCCAAGGTAGTTGTACCGTACAACTACCTATCATCAGATTTTCGGTTGTCAAAGGCGGGGTTGTCCCGGGAGCTGAAAGACAGAGTCTCGCGTCATCCTGAGATGTTCCGATTTCATCGCCAGCATTGGCCCGCGATCCCCGCTTGACCTCGCCGATTCTCCGCCGCACTCTTCACCTGGGCCCGGCGCCGCGAGGAGGCGGTGCAGGGAGGGGACGGGATCGGCGGAGCAGTGTGCGGCGCGGTCTCCAAAGGAGGAAACAGACGACATGATTGTTCTACTGGGCGTAATTCTTTGCGGGCTGGTTTCGGTGGCCTATGCCATCTGGGCAACGCGGTCCGTGCTGGCTGCCGATCAGGGCAATGCCCGCATGCAGGAGATTGCAGGCTATATTCGCGAGGGCGCGCAGGCCTATCTCGCACGGCAATATCTCACCATCGCCATCGTCGGCGCCATCGTCTTCGTTGCGGCCTGGCTGCTTCTCTCGGGCACGGCCGCCATCGGCTTCCTGATCGGTGCCGTTCTCTCGGGCGCGGCCGGCTTCATCGGCATGCATGTCTCCGTGCGGGCAAACGTGCGCACGGCGCAGGCGGCGTCCGTCAGCCTTTCGGCTGGCCTCGATATCGCCTTCAAGTCCGGGGCCATCACCGGCATGCTGGTCGCGGGTCTCGCGCTGCTCGGCGTCTCCCTTTACTACCTCATCCTCACAGCCGGGCTCGGCCATGCCCCCGGCGACCGCGAGGTGATCGATGCGCTCGTCTCGCTCGGCTTCGGCGCGTCGCTGATTTCGATCTTCGCCCGGCTCGGCGGCGGCATCTTCACCAAGGGGGCCGATGTCGGCGGTGATCTCGTCGGCAAGGTCGAGGCCGGCATTCCCGAGGACGACCCGCGCAACCCCGCCACCATTGCCGACAATGTCGGCGACAACGTCGGCGACTGCGCCGGCATGGCGGCCGACCTGTTCGAGACCTATGCCGTCTCGATCGTCGCGACCATGGTGCTGGCGGCCATCTTCTTCGCCGGCAGCGCGGCGCTGGCCACCACCATGGTCTATCCGCTCGCCATCTGCGGCACCTGCATCATCACCTCGATCATCGGCACCTTCTTCGTCAAACTCGGCTCCAACGGCTCGATCATGGGCGCGCTCTATCGCGGCCTGATCGTGACCGGCCTCCTGTCGATCGTCGGGCTCGCTCTGGCGACGACGGTGACCGTCGGCTGGGGCGTCATCGGCACCGTCGATGGCAAGGAGATCACCGGGGCGAGCCTGTTTGGCTGCGGCATCCTCGGTCTCGTGGTGACCGCTCTGATCGTCGTCATCACCGAATACTACACCGGCACCAACAAGCGCCCGGTCAACTCCATCGCCCAGGCCTCCGTCAGCGGCCATGGGACGAACGTCATCCAAGGGCTGGCCGTCTCGCTCGAATCGACAGCACTGCCCGCCATCGTCATCGTCGGCGGCATCATCACGACCTACCAGCTTGCCGGCCTGTTCGGCACCGGCATCGCCGTCACCGCCATGCTCGGCATCGCCGGCATGATCGTGGCGCTCGATGCCTTCGGTCCCGTGACCGACAATGCCGGCGGCATCGCCGAGATGGCGCATCTTCCGCCGGAAGTCCGCAAGTCCACCGATGCACTGGATGCCGTGGGCAATACGACCAAGGCGGTGACCAAGGGCTATGCCATCGGCTCGGCCGGGCTCGGCGCGCTGGTGCTGTTTGCAGCCTATGCCAACGACCTGAAATACTTCGCCGCCAATGGCGACAAATATCCCTACTACGCCGATGTCGGCGTGATCTCCTTCGATCTTTCCAACCCCTACGTCGTCGCCGGGCTGATCTTCGGCGGCATGATCCCCTATCTCTTCGGCGGCATCGCCATGACGGCGGTCGGCCGGGCGGCAGGCTCGGTGGTGGAGGAGGTGCGCCGGCAGTTTCGCGAAAAGCCGGGCATCATGGCCGGCACGGATAAGCCCGACTACGGCCGGGCGGTGGATATGCTGACCAAAGCGGCGATTCGCGAGATGATCGTGCCGTCTCTGCTGCCGGTCCTCGCACCCGTCGTCGTTTATTTCGGCGTGCTCGCCATCTCGGGCTCCAAGGCCTCGGCCTTTGCCGCGCTCGGCGCGTCGCTGCTGGGCGTCATCGTCAACGGGCTCTTCGTCGCGATCTCCATGACATCGGGCGGCGGCGCCTGGGACAATGCCAAGAAGAGCTTCGAGGACGGCTTCGTCGACAAGGACGGGCAACGCCACCTGAAGGGCTCGGACGCCCACAAGGCGTCCGTTACCGGCGATACGGTAGGCGATCCCTACAAGGACACTGCTGGCCCGGCCGTGAACCCGGCGATCAAGATCACGAATATCGTGGCGCTGCTGCTGTTGGCCGTTCTCGCCTGAGACGGTTTCCGGTCGATCAGACCGGAAACCCTATGAGCAGCGTGCAGGCAAAAAGAAACCCGCAGCGCCCTCGGCGCTGCGGGTTTTGTCGTGTCGTCCCCTCGGTCTATCGAAGGGCGTGCGAGGTAGCCTTACAGGCCGCCGCTGTTGCCGCTGCCCGAGAGAACGGAACGCGCCATGCCCTTGCCGATGCCGTTGCCGGTCAGAAGCTGGCTGAGGAAGGTGAGTTCCTTGCCGCCTGTCGGTGTGGTGCGGGAGATCATGTCGAAAACCTTGCCGTCCTGCTGCGTATAGTGCGCGAGCTGGGACACGGTGCCGTCCTTGTCGAAGTAGACGGCGAGAATGCTCTGGTCGATCAGCTTCGGCTTCATGAAGGCGACCGGGCGGCGGCGCTTCTGCGAGATGTAGTAGAACACCTCGTTGTCGAAGGTCGCCGTGGTCGAGGGCGTGCCAAGCGAGAGCAGCACCTGCTCGCGGCTGGAGCCGACGGGCACGAGGGCCAGCGTCTCCTGATCCACCACATAGCCCTGATTATAGGTCTGCGACACGGTGAACAGGTCGCCCGTGCTCTGGCAGCCGGCCAGGAGGCCCGCGCAGAGCGTGACGGCGAGGCCCGTTCGGTTCAGAAACTGCATGTCGGACTTGAAAAAACGTCTCGTCAACGACATCTCCCTTGAAGATACGCCGGCAGATGCGCCATTGCTTTTCGTGCCTGCTTCGGTAAACCAGCTTCCGCGATCATGCAACAAGACGATGCGCGTACCCCCGGTGTTTCAGAGTGTTTGAAGCGGGGAAAGTTGGGCTTAATGATGTTTTTCGGGCTGTTCGGCAAAAAAAACGGCAATGCCGCCATCGTCGCCCGTCAGTACGACCTCCTGACGGCCGCAGCGCGCCAGCCTGTGCTCTATGAAAGCATGGATGTGCCAGATACCGTCATGGGACGGTTCGAAATGGTCTCGGCCGTGCTGATTCTCTACTTCCGCCGCACAAGGGCCTCCGCCCGGGCAGGGCAGGAGATCGCGCAGGAGATCGTGGATGCCTTCTTCGAGGATGTCGACCACTCGATCCGCGAACTCGGCGTCGGCGATGTCAGCGTGCCCAAGCGCATGAAAAAGCTGGCCTCCATGTTCTATGGCCGGCTGGAGAGCTATTCCGCAGCACTCGACCAGGGCGACCGGCCGGCGCTGGAGGCAGCACTCCGACGCAATTTTCACCCGAAGGCAGAGGGGCATGCACCTTCGATGGCAGCCCTTGCCGCCTATATGATGTCCGCCGAGGCCGCGCTGACCGCGACCGGCGAGGACCAGGTCGAGACCGGGGCACTGGCGATCCCCACACCGGAGGCTCCGCCGATGCCGGAAACATTGACTGCAGACGACGCTAGACAAAGGAATGACCTGTGAAGCCCGATGAAATCTCCGCCTATTCCCATCCGGTCAAGGTCAGCACCCTTTCTGCCAGCCTGACGAACCTGCGTCTTGAGGCCGACGCGCAGGCGCTGGAAGCGCTGGCGCGCCAGTGGAACGTGACGGAGGTCCGTAGCCTCAAGGCCGACCTGCAGATCGCTCGCTGGAAGAAGGACGGGGTACGGGTGAAGGGCCGGGTGATGGCGGATCTGGTGCAGGAATGCGTGGTGACGCTGGAGCCGGTGGAAAGCCACATCGACGAACCGGTGGAAGCGACCTACGTGCCGGACGGATCGAAGCTCGCCCGCGCGCTGACCGTCGAGACTGCCGAGATGGTGGTGGACCCCGACGGTCCGGATGCGCCCGACATCTTCGTCGGTGATACGATCGACATCGGCCAGACGGTGGCCGAGCATGCGGCCATGGCGATCGACCCCTATCCGAAAAAGGCGGGTGCGGCCTTTCCGGGCCACATCGAAAGCACCGAGAAGGACGACAAGCGCCCGAATCCGTTTGCCGCCCTGAAGGACTGGAAGAAAGACTAAAAGCGAGAGCGAATTGCGCCTGTTCATCGGTTTTTCAGGTATGACTTATGGAAAAACAGGCATTTTGGCGGAAAACCGGCCGCCCGAACTGCGGGATCGGCTCGCATTCCCCGGCGTGAACGGTTAAGGACCACTTCGTGTCGCCATGCGCGATCGCCAGCGCGATCCGGCGCGGGCGGGCAGGCGGGCACGAAACGGACAGCAGGATAGGAAACACGTGGTCAGAATTTCCCTCGATCTGATGGGCGGCGATCATGGTCCGCAGGTCATCATCCCCGGCGCCGCCAAGGCGCTCGAGCGGCATCCGGACATCCGATTCGTGCTCTATGGTCTGGAGGCGGAGTGCCTGCCGATCCTGGAGAAGTACCCGAAGGTCAAGGCGGCGAGCACGTTCCACGCCTGCGAGATCGCCATCGCCATGGACGAGAAGCCGAGCCAGGCTCTACGCCGCGGACGCGGCAAGGCTTCCATGTGGCAGGCGATCGACGCGATCAACCGCAATGAGGCCGACGTCGTCGTCTCCGCCGGCAATACCGGCGCGCTGATGGCCATGTCCGTCTTCTGCCTGCGCACCATGGCCGGCATCCAGCGCCCGGCGATCGCGGCGATCTGGCCAACGCTCAAGGGCGAGAGCATCGTGCTCGATGTCGGCGCGACGATCGGCGCCGATGCCCAGCAGTTGATGGATTTCGCCCTGATGGGCGGCGCGATGGCGCGCGCACTGTTCGAGATGGACCGTCCCACCATCGGCCTCCTGAATGTCGGCGTCGAGGAGATGAAGGGCCAGGAAGACGTCAAGGAAGCCGGCAGGCTGATCCGCGAGGCCAATCTCGACGGAATCGACTATTTCGGCTTCGTGGAAGGCGACGATATCGGCCGTGGCACGGTAGATGTCGTGGTCACCGAAGGCTTCTCCGGCAATATCGCTCTGAAGGCCGCCGAGGGCACCGCCCGCCAGATCGCGGAATATTTGCGCGCAGCCATGTCCCGTACTCTTTTGGCCAAGATCGGCTATATACTGGCGAAAGGCGCCTTCGACCGCCTGCGCGAGAAGATGGATCCGCGCAAGGTCAATGGCGGCGTGTTCCTCGGCCTCAACGGTGTGGTGATCAAGAGCCATGGTGGCGCGGATGCCGAAGGTTTTGCAGCAGCGATCGATGTCGGTTACGACATGGTCCGCAATGGTTTGAAAGCCAAGATCGAGACCGACTTGGACAAATACCGCGCGACCCGGGCCCCCGAAGGGACGCCGACGGGTGCCGGTGGTGAGGTTTGACAAAGACATGATCCGTTCTGTGGTTCGCGGGTTCGGGGCAGCGCTTCCGAAACAAGTGGTGACCAATCGTGACCTGGAGGCGAGGGTCGACACGACCGACGAGTGGATCGTGCAGCGAACCGGCATCCGTCAGCGCTACATCGCCGGCGAAGGCGAGACGACGGCATCGCTCGGCGAAGCCGCCGCACGCGCAGCCCTCGACCGCGCGGGCCTGACGCCGACCGACATCGACGTCATCATTCTCGCGACCTCGACGCCGGACAACACGTTCCCGGCAAGCGCCGTCAATATCCAGGCGCGGCTCGGCATGCATCACGGTGCCGCCTTCGACATACAGGCGGTGTGTTCCGGCTTCGTCTATGCCATGGCAACGGCCGACGCTTACATTCGCGGCGGACTTGCGCGCCGTATCCTCGTCATCGGGGCGGAGACCTTCTCCCGAATCATCGACTGGAACGACCGCACCACCTGCGTGCTCTTCGGCGACGGTGCCGGCGCCGTGGTGCTGGAGGCCGGGGAGGGCGACGGCACGATCGCGGATCGCGGCATCCTGACCGCTCACCTGCGCTCCGACGGTGCCCACCGCGAAAAGCTCTATGTCGATGGCGGC
Source organism: Rhizobium sp. PP-CC-3G-465 (assembly GCF_004343445.1). NCBI lineage: Bacteria > Pseudomonadati > Pseudomonadota > Alphaproteobacteria > Hyphomicrobiales > Rhizobiaceae > Rhizobium > Rhizobium sp. PP-CC-3G-465. The sequence goes on along the minus strand of NZ_SLYH01000001.1, from coordinate 1,369,062 downwards.
CCGTCCTCCACCGGAACGGTCGGACATCTGCGCATGGAAGGCCGCGAGGTCTTCAAGCATGCCGTCGGCATGATCACAGACGTGATCGAGCAGGCCTTCGAGGCCACGGGCACCACCGCCGACGACATCGACTGGCTGGTGCCCCACCAGGCCAACCGCCGCATCATCGACGGCTCGGCAAAGAAGCTCGGCATTCCCCCGGAAAAGGTCGTCATCACCGTCGATCTCCATGGTAACACCTCGGCCGCCTCCATTCCCCTGGCGTTGAACCAGGCCGCGTCGGACGGGCGCATCAAGCAGGGCGACCTTGTTCTGCTCGAAGCCATGGGCGGCGGTTTCACCTGGGGCTCCGTCCTCATTCGCTGGTAGAGGAAAAGCGAGCGGGCGCTGGTAGATGAAAAGCGTTGGGAATGAAGGCCTTGACCCACGTGGTCAACGGCAATACTCTTCCCGGCAATCGATATTCCAGAACATCGGTGGGGGATCATGAGCGGTAAAACGGTAACGAGAGCAGACCTCGCAGAGGCTGTTTTTCGCAAGGTCGGCCTGTCGCGCACCGAATCCGCCGAACTGGTCGAGACGGTCATTGACGAGATCTGCAACGCCATCGTTCGCGGGGAAAGCGTTAAGCTGTCCTCGTTTGCGACCTTTCAGGTGCGCGACAAGAACGAGCGCATCGGCCGCAACCCGAAGACGGGCGAGGAAGTGCCGATCTCGCCGCGCCGCGTCATGACCTTTAAGGCCTCCAATGTGCTGAAGCAGCGCGTGCTCAAGGCGCATCTGGCCCGCAAGGCCAAGCAGAAGCCGGCCGCACCGGCACCTTGAGGGCGCACCGTGCCGGCGATTTTCGCGGCACCGAACGGACGCATCTGTTTTTTCCGGTTGAAAACCCTCGCCTAAGCCGTTGAAAGACGGCCCGATTGTGCGATCATGCCCCACAGAGCGGATCGTCGTCCCGAATCGGGACGCGGCGGCACCCGGCCACGGCTTTCAAGGCTCGTGGCGCACCTGGCGTGATTGAGGACGATATGGACAAGAGCCCGGATGCGTTTCGCACGATCAGCGAAGTCGCCGACGATCTCGACCTGCCGCAGCACGTGCTGCGCTTCTGGGAGACGCGGTTCATCCAGATCAAGCCGATGAAGCGGGGCGGGGGCAGACGCTATTACCGGCCCGAGGATGTGGACCTGCTGAAGGGCATCCGCCACCTGCTCTACGACCATGGCTACACCATCAAGGGCGTGCAAAAGCTTCTGAAGATGAACGGCAACAAGTTCGTGGCGGCGATCGCCAGCGGCGACCTTGCCACCGTCGAGGCGCTGGCCGCAGCCAGCAACGACGAAGCGCCGTCGCAGCAGCAGCCCAAGGTCGGCATGCCCGACGACGACCAGATCGTTGGCCGCGCCAAACTCCCCACCAGCCGCCGCTTCTTCTCCTTCGGCAACGGCACCGACGACATGCCCGAAGTCTCCGTCGGCAAGACCTCCGTCAACAAGGAAGACCGGGCTCTGCTGCAGGAGGCACTGTATGATTTGTTGGAGTGCAAGCGGCTGTTGGATCAGGTTCGTTGAAGCCAGCGCGTGAACAGGTGCTTGCATAGAACACGACAGTGAGCATCAACATTCCACACGTCGTCCCGTTTCGCCGTCTGCATGTATTTTGTCGGTCGCGAACCTCTCGGCCGTCATCCCAGGCTTGATCTGAAATGACGGGGTTGAGGATTCGCCTGCGTCCAAAGATGACAATTGGGTACGGTGCAGAGCTTTGCCTATCGCGAGGCCAGCAAACAACGGTGCCGGCTGGCAAGCGGCGTCATCCTATCTCGGCAACGGCTTTGGCCGGGATGGGAAAGCTCCTTTTGCCTCATGAGCGCGCACTGTCGCGTTTGCGTACTTTGGTGGTCTCTGGGCTTTGACTTGGGTCGGCGCTGGACGCGGCACCCTTCGCCATCCATTCATCGTCATGCATTGGCGGACGAATTGATCTGCGGCAATAGCGTTTCCAAGCGCGTTGCCAATAGCGGCACCCGTAACATAGGATTGGCTTCCGTACGCAATGTACCCCGTCTGCGTACTTGAGGACATCATCTGGCATTGCGCCTCCACCATTTCCATATTCGGCGGGTTGGGCACAATCGGAACGTACATATAATTCGTTTGGCAAGCCGATAGCGTGGCAGCGCAAAGTGCTGCAATTACGATGTTTTTCACAAAATTCCCCCATACTTTACGGAGAAAAGAATAACTGCATGCTTACGTATTGCAAGCGGAATACACCTTTACCGGGAGGTTTGGGCGCGCGTGCTTAACGTGCTCCACTCGTTCCTGAGCACAAGCCGAATTGGCTCGATAAACATCAACTCAAAAAATTTGGTGGGGTGAGGTGCAATCGCTATCAGCAACAGCCTTGCTGTTCCGAGGAGCTCTGGGGGAGCTCGATTCAACCACTCAAATGGTTGATCTAAATGGTCGGAATGGCCGGATTCGAACCGACGACCCCTTGACCCCCAGTCAAGTGCGCTACCGGGCTGCGCTACATTCCGTTCCGAGGGAAGGCCTATATTCTCAGGCTGATAGGTGCAAGGGGAAAATGGGCTGGGCTTGAGAAAATGGTGGATTGGGGTCGACATTGCGGGGATGCCGGCTCCGCTAACGAGGTGGGGAGGGGTGAGAGGGGGCCAGTCGCGCTATTGTGATGGTCTTGGCGGCGACCGACATATTGTATCGCTTCCCTCGCGTTCTAACTTCCTTCCTACGGAAGGAGACATCCATGAAGAAACTCATCATTGCATTCGTGTCGCTCGTCACCGCGTTTTCCGGCATCGGGCCCGTCAGCGCCATGCCGTTGACGAAAATCGAGCCGGTCCAGACGAGAACGGACGTCCAGCAGGTCCGCGATCGGGTCATCATCCGCCGCCACAACGGGCGTGGTAACTGGAACCGTGACCGTGGCCATTGGCGGGGCAACCGGGGCGATTGGCGGGGTGATCGTGCGTTTCGCACGTTGAACGGCCACCGCGATTGGCGCGGCAACCGCGGCTACCGCTACGATCGCCGTTATCGCGACCGCTACTATCGCGACGGCTATTACCGGGATCGTGGCGTTGGACTTGCGCTGGGCGGCCTTGCTGCCGGCGCGATCATCGGCGGTGCGCTCAACTCCCAGCCACGCTACGTCCGTCCCGGCTATACGCGCGCCTATGGCGGCAACTCGCACGTTGCATGGTGCCAGGCACGCTATCGGTCGTATCGCGCCTATGACAATAGCTACCAGCCCTATAACGGCCCGCGCCGTTTGTGCAACTCGCCGTATTGAGGCTGATAGGCAGCCAGAGCGAGCCATTCGACAAAAAAGCAAACGCCTGCCGCATGTGCGGCAGGCGTTTTGCGTTTCTATGAGGCAAGAAGTCGGCGGCGTGTAGCCGGAGAGGCGGCCCATTCGGCCTCCTGCAGCCGTCAGCGGCGCGTGCCGAGCATCTTGTAGACGGCTTCGGTCTTGTCGATCATGACATCGAGGGCGAAGCGGGCGCGGGCATGGTCGGCGGCAGCGCGGAAGGCCTGGTATTTGGCGGGCTCGGCGAGCGTGATCATGGCGCTGGCGAGCTTTGTCGAGTCGCCGTCATTGGGAACGATGATGCCGGTTGCACCTTCCTCCACCGCCGTCGTCGCACCGCCCACGGCGGTGGAGATGATCGGTCGGCCGGCAGCGGCGGCCTCGAGCATCACATAGGACATGGCCTCGTAGCGGCTCGGCATGACGAGGCAATCGAAGGCGGGGATGGCCTGCGGGCCTGAGAAGGCGGAGGTGAGGTGGATGCGGCTTTGCAGGCCGCTTGCGGCGATGGCGGCGCGCACAGGCGCGTCCTGTTCGCCAAAGCCGATCATGATGAGATGGGCTTCCGGAAGCTTTGCCGCCGCGTGACGAAAGGCCTCAATCAGGCGCTCCGGTGCCTTCTGGTGCGACAGCCGGCCGACGAAGCCGAAGACGAAGGTTTCCGGCGTGATGCCGAAGCTTGCCCGCACCGTCATCGCCATGTCTTTTACCGGCTGCGAAACGCCGTTGACGATCACCGACATCCGGTTCTCCGGAATGCCGAGCGCGACGGCATGGCGATACTCGTCCTCCGAGACGCAGATGAGGTGATCGGTGAGGAACCGGCCGAGAAAGGTCTCGACCGAGCCGAACAGCTTGCGGCCGCTGGAGCCGAGCGTCGGATCCATCGTGCGGAAGGCATGCGGCGTGTAGATGCGCGGCACGTGCCGGCCGGGCAGGCGCAGGCGCGCGAGCGCTCCGGCCTTGGAGCTGTGGCCATGGATGATATCGAAGCCGCCGCGGGAGATGATGCGATTGAGCTTCTTCCACGAGGCGATATCGGCGCGGCCCGGCGAGCGGGTCATCTCGACCTTGTGGATGGCGGGAAGGCCGAGCGACTTCAGCTCGCGCACAAAGCTTTCCTCGGCGCGAAGCGGGGAGAAGACGGCCTCGACGCGGTGCCCGCGCCGCGACAGCCCGTGGCAGAGATCGAGGAAGTGCCGACCAGAGCCGCCGCCGGAAGGCTCCAGCACCTGCAGGATCGACAGCGAGGCGCGATCCGCGTCGGTCTCCGGATGTCCGGCAGGACCGGTTGCCGGCGTCGCCGATCCCTCTGGCCTGTCGGTCGCCTGCATGTCGGTCGCCTTCGTTTCCGTCGTCGAGGTCGGGGTGGTCATGAGGTTCGATCGCGGTGGCGTGTCAGGCCGCTGCGCCTTCTGAAGTCGTCTTGTGCAGGCCCTGTGCCTGCGACCGTCTGCTGTAGCGGTATTCGAGCGCGCCGCAACCCCAGATGATGCCGAGAAGCAGGAAGAAATGGCGCCAGTGATCCGTATCGATCACATTTCCAATACCGACATGCCCGAGCAGCACGATCCAGGCAATCATCATATAGGGTTGCCACGGCCGTTCCAGCAGCATGAAGCGGAAACCGATGGAGAGGGTCCAGACGATCAGTGTCACATAGGAGACGAAGCCGAGCCAGCCGTAGGAGGTCAGGGTCTTCAGCCAGATATTGTGCTCGTCCTCCGGAAAGATTTTGGAGAACATCATGGGCCCGATGCCGAGCGGCTTTTCCATGGACATCAGAAAGCCGATGCGGTGGCGCTCGAAGCGACCGAGATGGCCGCCATCATAATCCTGGACGAGCTGCGTGCGGTTGGAAAACAGGTCGGCGACCTGGGGGATCTGCAGCGCCACCACCAGCGACGTCACCATGAGGATCACGCCGCCGAGCGCGATGACGAAGATCTTCAGGCGGAAGGCACCGGTCCGCTCCTTCAGCAGCATGATGAAGACAAGCATGCAGGCGGAGAAGAGATAGAGCGCCCAGGCGGCGCGCGAGAAGGACAGAAACAGGCCGAACGCCATGATGAGAATGCCGACCGCACGCAGCGGCAGGTCGATCAGCCGACCCTTCAGCACCCCGTGGATGAGGAAGAGTGACGGGGCGACGAGGAAGGGACCGAAGACGTTCGGGTCCTGAAAGGCGCCCATGGCGCGGTCGTAGCGGGTGAAAGCTTCGCCGCCGGGAATGGCACCGAAATAACCGAGGATGCCGAGCGTGGCCGTGCCGACGCCGGCGCCGACCCAGGCCCGGAACATCAGCTTCAGCCGCTCGTGGCGGGCCTCGATGATGGCGGCGTAGAAGATCGAGGTGATCGCGAGGAAGCCCGAGATCGCCATGTACATCGGCGCGACGTCGAGATCGTCCATGACCGTCAGCGACATCAGGCCGCCCGTCATGAAGAGCACCAGAAGCGTGAAGAGCGGCGCCGTGGAGCGCGAAATGCGCAGGCCGCAGAACGCCCAGACCCCGATGAGGCCGGCGACGAAGAGTTCGTGCGGCGCGGGCTCCACAATGACGAAGCCCTGGAGAAACACGCCGAAGGCGACCGCCGCCGAGCCGATGAGCCCGAACGCGGCCAGCTGCGGCCGGAACACGCCGGCAGGGGCGACGATCGCGCTCAATATGCGTTTTCCGTGTTGAGAAGGCGGATGGGCGTGAGGACCAGGATCTTCAGATCGAACCAGAGCGACCAGTTCTCGATGTAGTGCAGGTCGAAGGCGGTGCGGAAGCGGATCTTCTCGTCATTGTCGATCTCACCGCGCCAGCCGTTGATCTGGGCCCATCCGGTGACGCCGGGCTTCACGCGGTGGCGGGCGAAGTAGCCCTCGACGACATCGCTATAGTTCCGGTCAGCCGTCTGCGCGGCGACGGCGTGGGGGCGGGGCCCGACGAGCGACAGCTGCCCGCGCAGCACATTGAAGATCTGCGGAAGCTCGTCGATGGAGGACTTGCGCAGGAAGCGGCCGACGGGTGTGACACGCGGATCGCCCTTGGTCACGGCGTTGCGGGCGCTGGGGTCGCTCATATCGGTGTACATGGAGCGGAACTTGTAGACCTCGATCTGCTCGTTGTTGAAGCCGTGGCGCATCTGCTTGAAGATGATCGGGCCGGGGGAGCTCAGCTTGACGGCCAGTGCTGCGCCGATGAAGACCGGCCAGAGGAGCACGAGCGCAACGATGCTGAAAACGACGTCGAAAATGCGCTTGGCAACCGAGTCCCAGTCGGCGATCGGCTTGTCGAAGATGTCGAGCATCGGCACCTGGCCGACATGGGAGTAGCTGCGCGGGCGGAAGCGGAGGTTGGCGGCATGGGCGGCCAGCCGGATGTCCACGGGCAGGATCCAGAGCTTCTTCAAAAGATCGAGAATACGGCGTTCGGCCGACAGCGGCAGCGCGATGATCAGCATGTCGATGCGGGCGAGGCGGGCGAAATCGATGAGTTCGGCAAAGGTGCCGAGCTTGGGATATCCGGCGATGATGTTTGGCGAGCGGCGCTCGTCGCGGTCGTCGAAGATGCCGCAGATGCGGATGTCGTTGTCGGTCTGCTGCTCGAGGACGCGGATAAGGTCCTTGGCCGGCTGGCCGCCGCCGACGATGACGACGCGGCGCTCCATCATGCCGTTGCGCGCCCAGCGCCGGATGGAGAAGGCGATGACGGCCCGCTCGATCAGGAGGAAGGTCGTACCGGTAAGGAACCAGATGCCGAAGGAGAGGCGGGAATAGGCGTCGCCGGTCTTCAGGAAGAACATGACGATGGTGATGACGCCGAAGCCGAGTGTCCAGGCGCCCAGCAGGCGCGGCAGGGCACGCGCCACGGAGCGCAGGATGGGGATCTGGTAGCCGTCCGAAAACTGCAGGAAAACGACCGTCAGCGCCGAACTGGCGGCGAGCATGACGCAATATTCAACCCAGCGGCCGAACTCCGGCGCCACATAGAGGCTGTTGATGATGTAGCCGATGATGAACAGAGCTGCGAATTCGAAGAGGCGCAGACAGCCGAGCACCATGGTGGGCGAATAGGTGTCGGTGCGGAACTGCGCCGCGATCCGGCGTGCCAGCGGGTTCAGTTCCTTGCGCGGCTCGACCGGGCGCACCTCGTCGCGCGAGATCGTCCGGATTTCGGAGATCTGCCGTCGCAAAGCCTCCGGGTCGAAGGTTTCCGGCTTTTCGATATGGTTCATGATGCTGCCCATCCTGCCGTTGGCTCGGAAAGACTTAGCAGGGAGGACCTAAGAAACGTTTACGGCGGGGCGTGCAATGCGACCCGTTCTGAAATGGGTTAAGGGAAATAACCGTTTCTGTTCAAGGAGGTGCCGGGACGGGACTTGCGAGACGCGGTCAACAGCAATTCGAGAACGGCCGGGCATACGTGCGGGCTCAGCCGTCGGGGTCGTTCGCCAATCGCCGGTAGAGCTGCATCATCGACGCGGCCATCGTCGCCGAGGAGAAGGTCGCCCTGAAGGCTTCCGGATCCGGCATGGTGCGCTCGGCCCAGCCGTCTTCCGTCAGGGCGCGGTGCATGATGTCGGCCAGCGACTGCGCGTCGTTGGGTTCGGCCAGGGCTGCGCTGTCGGCCCCGAGGATCTCCGGCATTCCTCCGACACGCGCTGCGATGACGGGTCGGCCGGCTGCAACGGCCTCGAGCACGATATAGGGCATCGACTCCGCTCGCGAGGGCACCACCACGAACCGCGCACGGGCGAAGGCATCCCGTGCCGGCATCGCAGGCGCCATGCCGATCCGCTGCCCGAGCCCGCGATGGAGTTTCATGCGCAGGTAGTCTTCCTGCTGCGGCCCGTCGCCGATCATCATGGCGCTCAAGGGCCGGCCCGCGAGCCGCTCCGTGCGTCCCAGCGCGTCGATGAAGATGTCGGGACCCTTCATGTCGCGCAGCATGCCGATATAGAGGAAATCGACGGCATCCGGTCCCGGTTCGACCGGAACGAACTCGGCATCCTCGACGCCGTTGTAGATCGTCACGGCCGGCGGGCGAGGCTGGCCGACTTTTGCCTCGTAGGTGCGCCGCTCGAAGTCGCAGACGAAGACGAGCGCGTCCGTCGCGTGCTCCTGAAAGCGCTCGAGCGCGAGAATGCCCTTTCCCCTCAGGGTCTTGCAATCGTAGTGCAGGCTGCCGCCATGGGGCGAGTAGAGACGGGCGACGCGGGACCCGTTGATGCGCAACACGGTGCCGATCATGCGGGCGAGGGCACCGCCCTTGGCACCATGGCCGTGCAGGATGTCGGGCCGGAGCTGGCGCAGTTCCTTGTAGCTCGTCCAGAGCGCCCTGGCGTCCGAAGGGCCGATGGAACGCCGAATCGGCAGGCGCACGAGTCCGAGAGCCAAGTGGGGCCGGATCTCCTCGAAAAGGCGCTCCTCGTGCGCGCCACCCGTGGAGCTGTCGCAGAGAATGCCGACATGATGGCCCTCGGCTGCGTGAGCCGCCGCGAGATCGCGCACATGCCGGAAGATGCCGCCGACCGGCGAGCGGAAGCAGTGGATGATCCGAAGGGGTCTTCCTTGCGATGGGAGCTCGATGGGCTTTGTCACTGACGGCATGGGCTCAGAACAGCCGCTCACGAACGTAGACGGTGTCGCCCGCCATGATCGGATCGGAAATCGAGACGCGGCCGGTGATGATGCGGCCATTGATCTTGCGGGTCACATCCACCGTCCGCTGGTTGGCGCGCGGCGAGAAGCCGCCGGCCACCGCGATGGCGTTCTGAACCGTCATGCCGGGCACGTAGGAATACTGGCCCGACTGGCCGACTTCGCCCATGATGAAGACGGAGCGGTAGCGATCGACCTCGATCGTCACGTCGGGATCGCGCAGATAACCGGCGCGCAGTTTCTGCGCGATCATGGTCTCCATCTCGCTCAGCGTGTGGCCGCGCGATGGGACCGAGCCGATGAGTGGGAAGGCGACGTAGCCGGCCTGATCGACGGTGTAGGAACCGGTAAGGCCTGCCTGCTCGAAGACACTGATGCGCAAACGATCGCCGCTATCCAGCCGGTAGGGCTGAATGGTGGCCTCGCTGAAGGCTCGGGGCGCGGGCTCGTAGCTGCTGCACCCCGCCATCGTGATCGACAGCAGGGCGATACCCAAGGCCAGACCTGACTTCAATCGTGCGAAGGTCATGCGATTCTCGCGTTCAAGGACGAATGTGATGCTGTTATCGATCTGTTAGGGTTAACAGCTGGTAAAGGAACGTGTGAGTCGGTGCGAATCGGCGATCGCTAAAATAGTATCTGGGAAGGCTATGCCACCCACGCGTTAACGCTCGGGTTACCATCTTTCTTTACCCTGTGCGCCAACAATGCTCGTGTGCAGGTGCGTGGATGTCAGGCTTTAGCGGCAGTCAACAGGACGTGGATATCGACCTCGGAGGTCTGTTCCGTGCGATCTGGCGTCGCCGGGCGCGGGTACTCCTGACCACCGTGGCCGTGGCCGCACTCGCCTTCACCGCAGCGCACATGATCTCGCCCCGCTACGACAGCGAGACGCGGCTGCTGATCGAGCCACGCGAGCCCGAATTCAGCTCGATGACCCTGCAGCCTTCCGCCGCCAGCGCCACCTCCTTCGACGAGCCGGGTATCTCAAGCGAAGTGCAGTTGCTGCGGTCTGTGGACCTGATCAAGCAGGTGGCGCGCAACATGCGGCTGCACGAGTTGAAGGAGTTCGACCCGACGGCCGACCCGTCCGCCATCTCCGATATCCTCGTCATGCTCGGCCTGAAGCGCAATCCGCTCGACATGCCGCCGGAAGAACGGGTGCTGAAGGAGTTTCAGGAAAAGCTGCAGGTCTACCAGGTCGAGAAATCGCGCGTCATCGGCATCCAGTTCACCTCGAAGGACCGTGCGCTTGCCGCTGCCATCCCCAACGAGATGGCGAAGATCTATCTCTCGCTGAAGGCCGGTGCGAAGCTCGATTCCAACACGGAGGCCAGCCGCTGGCTGGAGCCGGAGATCGCGAACCTGCGGGAAAAGGTGCGTGCGGCGGAAGTGAAGATCGCCGAATACCGCTCCAGTTCCGACCTGCTGCCCTCGGGCGACAGCGGCACCTTCGCCACGCGCGAGCTGACCGATATCTCGACGGAACTCGCCCGCGTGCGCGGTGACCGGGCGACGGCTGAGGCGCGGGCGGAGAACGTGCGCGCTGCATTGTCGAGCGGCCGCGGCGCCGAGACCCTGAACGAGGTCGTGGGCTCCGCGATGATCCAGCGGCTGAAGGAGTCCGAATCGCAGATCCAGAACCAGACAGCTGACCTGTCGACCACGCTGCTGGACGGCCATCCCCGTATCAAGGCTCTGCGATCGCAGCTGACGGGCATCCGCGCGCAGATCCGCGAGGAGACGCAGAAGATCCTGGCAAGCCTCGAAAACGAGGCGAAGGTCGGCGAACTGCGCGAGCGCCAGCTGACCCAGCAGATGAACACGCTCAAGGCCTCTTCCGCCAAGGCCGGTGAAGACGAGGTCGGCCTGCGCGCGCTGGAGCGCGAGGCCGCCGCCCAGCGCCAGCTTCTGGAAACATACCTCTCGCGCTACCGCGAGGCGAGCTCCCGCACCGGCGCCAGTGCCGCGCCGGCCGATGCGCGCGTGATTTCCAGCGCCGTTGAACCGACGGAAGCAAGCTTTCCGAAGATCCTGCCGATCACCATCGTCGCGGCGATGGCGGCGTTTCTCCTGAGCTGCGTCGTCATCATGCTGCAGGAGCTTTTCAGCGGCCGCGCCCTGCGCCCGGTCGGCGGGCCCGTTCCTGTGCCGGTCGCGGTCTCCGCGCAACCCATGCCGCCTGTGCCGCCGAACACGCCGGACCCGCGGACGAAGCGCGGCTGGAGCTTTCGGCGGGATACCGCGACCGTCGAGAGTGCGCGCGGGATGGTACAGCCCACGGTCGCCCGCGACGTTGCCACTGTCGCCTCCTCCTCCAACGCATCTTTCTCAGATGTCAGGGAGCAGGAACTGGCGGCCGATGTGCCGCTCGACGGCTTCTTCGTGGAGAACGTGGCGGCCGCATTGATCGTCGATCGCGTACCGCTCGCCTTCATCGTATCCCCGACAGGCGACGCCGGTTCCACGCAAACGGTGGCGCTGGCGCGGATGGTCTCACAGGAGGGGCGGCGCGTCGTGCTGGTCGATCTCACTGCGTCCGGCTGCCCGACGGCGCTGATGGCGATGTCCGCAAACCTGCCCGGGATCACCAATCTGCTCGCCGACGAGATTGCTTTTGCGGATGCGCTCCATGCGGATCGCGGCTCGGACGCGCATGTCGTTCCGCGCGGCAATGCCGATCCGGCGGTCGCCATGCAGGCGATCGATCGTCTTCAGATCATCATCGAAGCGCTGACGGATGCCTACGACCTCGTGCTGGTCGAATGCGCGGATGCGGATGCAGAAGCGGTGTCGCGTATCGCGCGCGCCCATGATGTCGAGATCATCTTCTCGGTGCCCGAGGTTTCGGCCGAGGACATCGTCGAGATCATCACGGAATTTGCGGAAGCCGGCTACGACCACATCCACATCATGGATGCGCGGCTTGCCGACCAACCGGAGCCGGACCGCCGCGCCGCGTAAGGCGCTTTCAGTCTCCGTCGGTGTCCGCCGATACCGGCGCCGTCTTGCCCTGCTGCCTCTGACGGAACCGCTGGACGGCGCAATAGATCTGGCGGTTCGCCTTGATGGCACGCTTGGTGCGCACGATCAGCCGGTGGACGCCGGCCGCGACGCGGCCGCGAAGGGTGAGGGGAAGGACGATGTCGTATTGCGTCGTTTCGACCGTGCACCAGGAGCGCTTGTAGGGCTGGTCGCCGATCCCGAAATCGAACAGGCTGACGCCTTCGCCGCAGGCCCGCTCTATGATCCTGTGGAACAGGAGCTCGCCTGGGCTCGCATCCGCGGCCAGCGTCTCGTCGATCGACCCGAACTGGCAGATCATGTGGTCGCCCTTGCGCGAGACGCCGGCAATGGCCACGATGCGGCTGTCGGCTTCGCTGCGAAGGCGCAGCGCGTGCAGCGCCAGCGGGCGGCTTTCGGACGTTCCGTCATGGGCAATCGCCGCGCGCAGGAAAGCCTGCGTCGGCGCGTCGCGGAAGACGTTCGGCAATTCCAGTGCCTCGAACCGTGCCGCCTTCTGGGCAAGGAAGACGTCGAGAATCGCACGGCGCTCGTCGAGGCTTTCGGCAATGATGTAGTCATAGCCGCCATAGGTCTCCATGCGCCGCTCGGACACACGGAATTTCTTGCGCCGGCGCTTGGCGTTGAGCTGCGCGAGCGTGGCTGCGAAATCCGGCAGCAGCGGCAGCTGGTAGGAGGCATTCTGGTTGCGGATGGAGGGCAGGGAAGCGAGCGTATGGGGCTGGCCCCGCCATTCGAGCGGAATCTTCTCCAGCGTGACGATGTCGGCGACATGGGCAAGCTTGTTGACGAGTTCCTGAAGGATACATTCCGCCAGTGTCTCGCGCGACAGGCCGCCCAGATCCTCGGCGAAGATTCCAGTGTTGATATTGCTGTGCGGTGCGCCGATGAAGCGGGCCGTGCGGAACAGCCCGTTGCGCACCAGCTCGAGCGGCAGGATGAAGATGGTGCGATCGCCAAGCCGGCCGCGCAACAGAAGCGGCCGATCGACATGCGTCGCCACCCAGCTTGCGCACCAGTCGAAACTCTGGTGCAGCGAAACGGTATTGGAGGCCTCTAGCGCACGCCAGTCCGCTTCCAGCGCGGACATCAGAACATGCACCGACACGGTAAGATCCGAAGGCATGCCGGCGGTCACGTTGTTATTGGCTTCGCTGCGTAGGCCCGCGAGCGGAGTGTCGATCGAAAAAGCACTGATATGGGCATTCATCACGAAAGAGCCCTCCGTCTGAAACGCGTTGCCGGCATCTAGCCCGGAAAGCCTCTGACGTTTGCTTAAGCCTGCGCGCATTCGCGCGGCTTCGCGGCGATATCCGAAGACGGGGTTATCGCAGAGTTAAGGCGTGCCGCTTCGTTACACCCAGCCGGTGGACAGCACGCGGGCCCAGTCCGGGTGCCCGTTTTCCGCCGCAAGACGAGCAGCGGAGGCATGATCGTAGGCGATCAGCCGGAAGGCGACCTCGGTGCTGCCGTCCCCGCGCCTGTCGATGACGGCATAGGATGCGCGCGGGGTTCCGGTCTCCACCTTGTGGACGACGGGCTCATCGTCCTCATAGGCCGGGCAGCCGACGCTGCCGGGATTGAGCACGAGCCGTCCGTCGGACAGCGTGACGAGGCGGGGAATATGCGTGTGCGCGCAGAGGAGTACAGGCGCTTCGACGCCGGCCGCAAGGCGCTCGATGCGCGCCGCATCCGCACGGTGCACGATGCCCTCCGGCGTCAGGTCCTCGAGCCAGTAGACGAGATCGTCCTGCGGCGTGCCGTGGCAGAGGAAGAGCCCATGCTCGTCCATGTGAAGCGTCGGGGGCAGGGCTCGCAGCCAGGAGAGGTGGCCTTCGTCCAGCGCTTGACGCGCGAAGCGGTCGATCGAGATCATGGCTTCGAGTTCTAGCGTCAGCAGCGCGCGGTCGTGATTGCCGCGGATCGAGACGATATCGCGCGCCATCAGGAGATCGGCTGTGCGGGCCGGGTCGATGGGGCCGCTGAGATGATCGCCAAGATTGACGATCTCGCGGATGCCCTGGCTGTCGATGTCGGCAAGCACGGCTTCGAGCGCCGGGGCATTGCCGTGGATATCTGCGATGACGGCGATCTTCATGTGTGCAACCTCACGAACGTGGCTTGGCGGGCTTTTCCATCCACTTGATGATGAGCATGGCCGGCAGCACCCAGAGAAGGCCGGTGAAGAAGAAGTAGAGAAGATGCACCCACCACGGCGATGCGCCAAGCAGCAGTTCGGCGAAGGTGGTGGCGATGAGCGCGTAGGAAATGACGAGCACGATGATGAGAATCGTCCCGATCAGCTTGCGAAGGCGCACCGGCATTGTCTCAATCTCCTCCAGAAGCGTTCGTCATGCCCTGTACACGATCACAATGACGAGCACGGGTATGGGCCGCGACGGCATGCCGCAAAGCCACTCCTTGTCATGCCTGCCGGACTGATGCAAATCAACGCTGTACCGGACGACACCCTCTTTCCGTCCCCGGCGACCGCCAGCAAGGCGAACGGAGCAGCGCGATGACCAGTGCCAACCCCATCATGAGAGAAGAACGGCTGACGCGGGAGATCGACACCGCCCGGCGCAACCGTCGCCAGATCCGCATCTGGCTCGGCGTCGTCGTCTTCGCGCTGTTTGCGCTGGTCCTCGTCGGCGGCGCGACGCGGCTCACCGAATCGGGTCTCTCCATCACCGAATGGAAACCAATCCACGGCGTCATCCCGCCGCTGTCGGAGGCGGAGTGGGAGGAGGAGTTCACGCTCTACAAGCAGATCCCGCAATATTCGCAGATGAACAGCGACATGACGGTCGAAGGGTTCAAGACCATCTTCTGGTGGGAATGGGCGCACCGGGCGCTGGCCCGCTCAATCGGTGTTATCTTCGCTCTGCCGCTCGCTGTCTTCTGGCTGACGGGCCGCATCGAGCGGCGGCTGAAGCTGCCGCTTCTCGGCATCCTCGCGCTCGGTGGCTTCCAGGGCTTCATCGGCTGGTGGATGGTCTCGTCCGGTCTCGTCAACCGCACGGATGTCAGCCAGTACCGGCTGGCGACCCACCTGATCATCGCCTGTCTAATCTTTTCGGTCTGTCTGTGGATCCTGCGGGGCCTCTCGCCGCACCGCAGCGACGCGCCGCCGACCCGTTATTCCATTCTGGTCGCCGCCGGCATCGCGCTGATGGCGCTGTTCCAGATCTATCTCGGCGCTCTCGTCGCCGGTCTGGACGCGGGCCTGAGCTACAATACATGGCCGCTGATGGATGGCGCTTTGATCCCCGGCGACCTCTTCATCCAGAGCCCCGGCTGGCGCAATCTCTTCGAAAACCCGAAGACCGTGCAGTTCGTGCACCGCTGCGGCGCCTATGTCCTGCTGGCGCTGGTCGTGATCCACATGATCGCCAATCTGCGCCTCGCGCCGCGCTCCACCCACGCCCGCCGTGCTGTCGTGCTCGCCTGTCTGGTCGTGGTGCAGGCGTCGATCGGCATCATGACGCTGATCCTGCAGGTACCGATCGTCTGGGGCGTCGCCCACCAGGCGGGCGCGCTCGTCGTCCTCGGCTTCGCCATCGCCCACTGGCGCGGCTTCGTCGGGGAATATCCGGCGGAGACGCGGGTGGTGCGGCGCTAGTCTCTCTTCGCAATATCTGCGCACAAGAAAAATCGCCCCGGTGCAAGAGGCACCGAGGCGATGAGGATCGGATAATAGCGGAGGCCGCCGCTCAGGCTGACAGCATCAGGTCCATGTTCTGAACGGCCGCACCCGAGGCGCCCTTGCCGAGATTGTCGAGCAGCGCCACGAGGTTGACATGCTCGCCACCCGGCGTGCCGAAGACGAACAGCTTCATGCGGTCGGTGCCCGCGAGTTCCACGGCGTCCACGCGCGGCAGGGCAGCGCTGGTTTCCAGCGGCACGACCTCGACGATCGACTGGCCCGCATAATGCGCAAAGAGCGCGCCATGAATGCTTTCCAGCGTTGCGCCGTTGCCGACCTCTTCGAGGAACAGCGGCACCTGCACGATCATGCCCTGCGGGAACTTTCCGACGGAGGGCGAGAACAAGGGTGTGCGTGCCAGCATGCCGTGGGTCTTCATCTCGGCCACATGCTTGTGCTTCAGCGGCAGGCCGTAGAGGAAGCCGGGGGAGGTGATGGGATCGGGGTTTTCAGGGTCCTCGATCTGGGCGATCATCTGCTTGCCGCCGCCGGTATAGCCGGAGATCGCGTTGACGCTGACCGGATAGCTTTCCGGCAGAATGCCCGCCTGCCGCAACGGCCGCACGAGGCCGATGGCGCCGGTCGGGTAGCAACCGGGATTGGCGACGAGGCGCGAGGCGCGGATCTTGTCAGCCTGGGCAGCATCCATTTCCGCAAAGCCATAGGCCCAGTCGGGCGCCACGCGATAGGCGGTCGATGTATCGATGATGCGGACGCTGTTGTTGCCGGCGAGCATGCCGACGGCCTCTTTGGAGGCGTCGTCCGGAAGGCAGAGAATGGCGATGTCGGCGCTGTTCAGCAGGTCTTCGCGCAAGGCCGCATTGCGCCGTTCGGCCTCGGGGATCGACAGGAGCTCGACATCCTTGCGGTCGGCCATGCGGGCGCGGATCTGCAGCCCCGTTGTGCCGTGTTCGCCATCGATGAAGATCTTCGCCGTCATGTCTTTGTCCCGTCGGTTCAAGAGGTTGCGCGTCGCGCCGGACTCAGTCTGTCATGCTCTTGATTCAGTTTGATAACAGTAGCCAGCAAACGTTACCGGCTGGCCGCAAGCCGCTCCGCGCGCAGGCCGAGCATATACATTGCGACGGTGGATGCGGCAATGGCGGTGATATCGGCATGGTCGTAGGCCGGCGCCACCTCGACCACGTCGGACCCGCGAATGTCGAGAGGCGCGAGCTTCCGCAGGACCGACAGGAGCTTCGCGCTTGAAAACCCGCCCGAGACCGGCGTACCCGTGCCCGGCGCAAAGGCCGGATCGAGGCAATCGATATCGACCGTGAGATAGGCCGCAGCACCTTTGGTCTGTGCGAGGATCTCGGCGGCGATAGCGGACGCGCTCATTTCCTCCACCGCATCGCCGTAGAGAATGCGAATGCCGAAATCTTCCGGCGCATGCGTCCGGATGCCGACCTGGATCGAGCGCGCGGGATCGATGAGACCCTCGCGAACGGCGCGACCGACGAAGGAGCCGTGATCGATCCGGCCTTCGGCGTCAGGCCATGTATCCTGATGCGCATCGAACTGGACAAGGGCGAGCGGCCCGTGCTTGGCGGCGTGTGCCCTGAGAAGCGGCAGCGTGATGAAGTGGTCGCCGCCGAGCGTCAGCAGATAGGGCACGGACGCAATGATCCGCGCCGCCTCCTGCGCGATCGTGGCCGGCGTTTTCTCGTGATACCCGTAGTCGAGCAGGCAATCGCCGGCGTCGACCACCGCCATCTCGGCAAAGAGGTCGCGCTGGAACGGATATTGCGGATCGTTGTCGAAGATGGCCGACGCCCGCCGGATGGCCTGCGGCCCGAAGCGGGCACCCGGCCTGTTGGACGTCGCCGCATCGAACGGAATGCCCCACACGACGGCATCGACGCCGGTGAATGTCTTGCTGTAGCGGCGGCGCATGAAGGACAGAATACCGGCATGGGTCGGGTCGCTGGCAGCGCTCAGCAGCGAGTCGGCTGTGATGGCGTGATCGATCGATTTGCCGGCCATGGAAACTCCGAAGGACGTTGAGCCAAAAGTGGGGGAATTCTGCATCTCTGGCAAGAGACGTTTTTCCGGTGTTGGTCGGTCTAACGGCTGTTGGCACTACATCTAGAGGTGGCAGACGCCAGCAGGCGAACTTGCAATATGTATATTCCTAATATAATGAATTCTCTTCATGTGTGACATGCTCCAGATGGAACGGAATGCTTTATAGACGCGAAATTGATGGTCTTCGTGCCACTGCCGTGACCGCTGTCGTCCTTCATCACGCCGGCGTGCCGTTTCTCCCCGGAGGGTTTCTGGGGGTCGATATCTTTTTCGTTATCAGTGGATATCTGATCACGGCCATCATCGTCCGAGAGCTTGAGTCCGGGACGTTCTCGCTGACGGCATTTTACGACAGGCGTGTCAGACGTATTCTCCCTGCGCTTCTGGTAATGCTGACAGCCACCATACCGTTCGCATGGATATGGATGATTCCAATAGACTTCAAGGCGTACGCGCAGTCTCTGCTGTCGAGCCTGTTCTCCTATTCGAACATTCATTTTGCAACGAAGGACGGCTATTTCGCGCCTGACATGGATCGGGCACCCCTGCTGCATACCTGGAGTCTGGCTGTTGAGGAGCAGTTCTATCTACTCTTTCCGATCTTCGTCGTATTTCTAACGAGGACGAGGAGGAATGTCCTTGTGCCCGCGATAGTCGGGATTTTCACTCTCAGTTTTCTCCTTTGTCTTGTTGGGGTTCGTTCATTCCCGACGATCAATTTCTACTTCCTCACCAGCCGGGCATGGGAGCTTCTGGGCGGCGCCCTCTTTTCTTTCGTGGCGTCTTCCCGGTCACGTCGTGTCAACGAGGTGGCATCGCTTGTCGGCCTTGCGCTGATCCTCGTTTCCTTCCTGCTGCCAACGGTTCAACAGGCTTGCCCCTCGGCTCTGACGCTGGCCCCCGTTCTTGGGGCAGGCCTCCTTCTCGTGTTCGGAGTGCAGGGAACATTCACGGCGCGTGTCTTGTCTTTGCGGCCGTTCGTGGGCCTTGGTCTCGTCAGCTACAGCTTCTACCTCTGGCACCAGCCGTTCTTTGCTTTTGCCCGGATTCGCAGTGCTGCTGAGCCACCTCTTGCGGTTATGCTCGGCCTTGCTCTTGCAGCGCTCGTGGTCTCCGTTGTCACTTGGCGTTTTATCGAGCAACCGTTCCGCAAGCACAGCGGGCCTTTTCGGATAGGCTGGAAGCCTTATCGGATGTTTATCGCCGCTGCCGGCATACTGATCGTAACCGTGAGCGCTGCGGGTCAGATAACCAAGGGTCTGCTTTGGCGAATGCCGCCCCAGGTTATCGCGATGTTACGCGAAAGCGAATGGAATACGGCCTGTCTTTTCGATGAGAAGTCCGACCTTCCCGTATTTCCTCTGATCGAATGCCTTCATAACCCGGGGCATTCTGAGGCCTATGCGATCTGGGGAGATTCGATTTCGTCGTCGCTGTCAGGCGTGCTGGCGAGCGAACTCGATTCACGCGGCGTTACCCTCCAGCAATTTACACACGGTTTTTGCGCTCCGCTTCCCGGTGTCTCCGTTCCGTCCGTCGCACCGAGCGCGCATTGCAGCGCATTTAATTCGAGCGCGCTCGAACAGATCCTTGCTTCGCCGGATATCAAGACGGTGGTGCTTGCAGCCTCTTGGATGAAGTTTTTCGGCTACCCCGGTTACGAGATCGACGGAACAATCGATCCTCTCCGGGACGAGGATAAACGGGCGGTCACCCAGCGGCTCAAGGACACGATCGCGACAATCGAAGCTTCCGGTCGTCTCGTCGTACTGGTCTATCCCCATCCGCAACCTGACACGAGCCTCATGGATATGGTCGTACAGCAGATGCTCAGAGGGGTGATTCAGCCGGAAGTGATCATTCCCTACGCCAACTTTATACGTCGCAGCGCCCTCAGCCGTTCAGTGCTCGATGCGGCAGCCAGCCGTAAAACAATGAAGGTGTTCCCGGAAAACATCTTCTGCAACGTTTCATCGGGTGGCGGTTGTGCGCTCGTGTGGGATGGATTGCCTTACCTGGCCGATATCCGACACTTTACCACGACGGGCGCCAAGCGCGTGGTCGGAGCGATCATCGACCAGCTATCGGACCGACAGAAAAGTTAACGCCTCATTGCCGCCGGCAACCGGGCGTTCTGAGTTTGAGAGCGCAGGCTCGACCTCCCTGAAATGTCGGGGTTCGCGAGCCGGTAGGGTGGTCTCGCTAGCCGCTGCAAACGCCGGATGAACAAACGAAAAAGGCGGAGCCGAAGCCCCGCCTTTGACGCAGTCCTGAAATCGAAGCGATTAACGCTTGGAGAACTGGAACGAACGACGGGCCTTCGCCTTGCCGTACTTCTTACGCTCGACGACGCGGCTGTCGCGGGTCAGGAAGCCACCCTTCTTGAGGACCGGACGCAGGCCCGGCTCGTAGTAGGTGAGGGCCTTGGAGATGCCATGACGAACGGCACCGGCCTGGCCGGACAGACCGCCGCCGGCAACCGTGGCGTCGATGTCGAACTGGCCGTCACGAGCAGCTGCGAAGATCGGCTGGCGCAGAATCATCTGCAGAACCGGACGCGCGAAATACTCGGGATAAGCCTTGCCGTTGATAGTGATCTTGCCGGAGCCCGGCTTGATCCAGACGCGGGCGACGGCGTTCTTGCGCTTGCCGGTCGCGTAGGAGCGGCCCTGAGCGTCGATCTTCTTGACATGAACGGGAGCAGCGTTGCTGGCTTCCACGACCGTGCCAAGTTCTTTCAGAGAGGAGAGGTCGGCCACGATCAGGCGCTCCTTACGTTCTTCGTGTTCAGCTTGGCGACGTCGAGGACGGTCGGCTGCTGCGCTTCATGCGGATGGTTCGTGCCTGCGTAGACGCGAAGGTTCTTCATCTGGCGACGGCCGAGGGGCCCGCGGGGAACCATGCGCTCGACAGCCTTCTCGAGAACGCGCTCCGGGAAGCGGCCTTCGATGATCTGGCGCGCGGTGCGCTCCTTGATGCCGCCGGGATAGCCGGTGTGCCAGTAGTACTTCTTGTCGGTGTACTTCTTGCCGGTGAGCACGGCCTTCTCGGCATTGATGACGATGACGTTGTCGCCGTCGTCGACATGCGGAGTGTAGGTGACCTTATGCTTGCCGCGCAGGATGTTGGCGATGATGGACGCGACGCGACCCACAACGAGGCCTTCGGCGTCGATGAGGATCCACTTCTTCTCCACCTCTGCAGGCTTCTGAACGAAGGTTGACATGATGAAACTCTTTCGTTTGGGACCCGATACGTTGCCGCCGGGCGTTTTTTGTTGCTTGATTTGCGGTGGCAGCCCCGAGGGGAGGACCCGCAAAGAGAACGCGGACGTGACCGTCCCCGAACAAGGTGGCTTATAAGGTCAGGCCGCTTTGCCCGTCAAGAGGTGCGGATGACAAGCCTGCGAGATGCGGTTAGCAAAATCAATGGGTTATCTATGTGGTTTTATGATACCACAAGAAATTTCATCGATTCTGGGTACGTGAAGCCGTCTTCAAAGCGCATCCGGTGCCGTTCGGCTTGAAAGCATGAGCCCGGCGGCGTAGCTGAAGATCGAATTCCGCCCCCTTTAGAAGGAGCCGACATGGCCGATATCGTTTCCCTGCACCGGCAGGAGCCCCGCGACCTCGTGCTGCGGGAACGCGAGGGTAGCGTGCTGCGCCTGACGCTGAACCATCCGCCGCTCAATGTGCTTTCGACGGCAGTCATCGAGGCGCTACTGGCGGAACTCGACGCAGCGGCCACGGACACCTCGCTGCGCGTCATCATTCTCGCGGCGACCGGAGCGGTGTTCTCGGCGGGCCTCGATCTGGATGAGCTGACCCGGCAGGGGGCCAACGAGGATGCCGGCCATGATGCGTTCGCGGCGGCCTTTGCGCTTTCGGCGCGGTTGATGACGACGATCTCGGCGCTGCCGCAGCCTGTCATCGCCGAGATCGACGGGCTGGCAACGGCGGCGGGCTGCGAATTGGTGGCGGCGTGCGATCTCGCCATCTGCACGGATACGGCGACGTTCTGCACGCCGGGCGTCAATATCGGCGTCGCGCCGATGGGCGCGGTCGTGGCGCTGGCCCGTGCGGCCAGCCGCAAGCAGGCGATGGAAATGCTGCTGACGGGCGAGACGATCGATGCCTCCACGGCCAAGGATTTCGGCCTCGTGAACCGCATCGTGCCGAAGCAATATCTGCGGCAGGTGGTGGACAGATACGCCGCCGTCATCGCCTCGAAATCGCAGGATGCGCAGCGTGGGGTGAAGGCCGCCTTCGACCGGCAGGCGTCGATGTCGCGCGAGGCAGCCTATGCCGAGGCCGCAAGCGCGGAAGCGGAAAGCGCGCTGACGCCGGATGCCGTCGAGGGAATGGAGGCGTTTCTGGCGAATCGTACGCCTGTCTGGCCCGGCTCCTAGCGCCTGTCAGGCGAGCTTCAGGAGCAGGGCGCCGAGCGCAATGAGGCAGGCGGCTGCGATGCGGAAGGGGCTGATGCGCTCCTTGAGCACGGTGACGGAGATCACGATCGCAAAGAGGATCGAGGTTTCGCGCAGGGCGGCAACGGTTGCGACCGGCGCCTTGGTCATCGCCCAGAGCGCGATGCCGTAGGAGCCGATGGAGCCTGCGCCGCCGACAAGGCCGCGCCACCCGTTGTGCTGGATGTGACGCAGCACGGGTGCGGCACCGCGCCGCGAGATCGCCCAGCCGAACAGCAGGACGGGCGGCAGCAGCGCCATCCATAGCGTGTAGGAAATGGCATTTCCGGAAATGCGCGCGCCGATGCCATCGACATAGGTATAGGCGGCAATGAAGAGCGCGTTGACGAGCGCGAGCACGATGGCCCGTGTGCCGCTGCGGCGCGCTTCGAAGGCGAGCGTGAAGATGCCGGCGGAAATGGCGAGGATGCCGAGGGAGGCGCCCTGGGTCAGCTTTTCCCCGACGATCATGCTGCTGGTCGCGGCAATGAGCAGCGGTGCGCCGCCGCGCATCAGCGGATAGACGAGCCCGATATCGCCGGCGGTGTAGGCGGCGGCCACCAAGTGGAAATAGCCGAACTGCAGTACGGCGGAGGCGAGCAGAAACGGCACCGCCCGCGCATCCGGCAGCGGCATGAAGGGCAGGAACGGCAAGGCGATGACGGCAGCACCGAGCGCAATCATCGCCGCATCCAGCGACTTGTCCGTCCCGGCCTTCACCATCGCATTCCACCCGGCATGCAGCAGGGCGCCGAAAAGAACGAAGAGGAGGACGTCGAGCGGCACGGGACACCGGAGGGGGAGGGTGGCGGAAGCGCGCCTCCGTTGTGGCAAGGCCGGGGCGGGACCGCAAGCACCGCCAGGTGCCAGCACGACAGTTTTATGACAGAGATGCCGTTTTAGGCAGATCCGGAAGGGTCTTTTCGACGGAAAGAGATATTTTCCCGGAAACAGCGCAGATCGCTCCCATCTTTTCCGTTGGAAAGATGGAAAATGCGCGCCAGAAAGAGAGGCAGGAGGCACCATGAATCACGATCAGTACCCGGACATCTACATCAAGGACATTCTGCGCTCGACGCGGACGATCGCGCTCGTCGGCGCCTCGGTCAATCCGGAGCGCCCGAGCTACCGTGTGATGGGCTTCCTGCTGCGCAAGGGCTACATCGTCCACCCGGTCAATCCGGGCCTCGCCGGCAGCCAGCTTCAGGGCCGCACCGTCTATGGTCGTCTGGCCGAGATCGAAGAGCCGATCGACATGATCGACATCTTCCGCGCCGCCGACGCCCTGCCGGCACTGGTGGACGAGATCCTTGCGCTCGATCCCCTGCCGAAGGTCTTGTGGGGCCAACTCTCCGTTCGCGACGACGCGGCGGCTGCGAAGGCCGAGGCGCGCGGTATCAAGGTGGTGATGGACCGCTGCCCGGCGATGGAGTATCCGCGGCTCGTTGGCTGATCAGGCTTTGCGTTTCACGTGCGGTGAACGGCCCGATCGGTATCGATTCGAACACCGGACAGTCAACGATGAGGGGACGTCAATCTGTCCACCGGAAAGGCCTTCACCAGGTTAACTCGTGTTGCTGCATTTAGAAAAATGAAATGCCGTTGTGGCAATCTGGAGGAAGTGGAAGGCCGGTCTGCAGATAAAATACGTGCCGTTTGTACATACGGGTATTTTTTCAGCAGAGTCGTTTCGTCGGCCAATGTGGAAAGTGACTCCGTGTTTATGCAGCAGCAACTGATGTCCATTCTTTCCTCCCTTCCGGACCCCGCCTTCATCCTGACGCGTAGCGGCAGGTATGCAGCTATATTCGGGGGAAAGGATCTCCGGCATTATCATGACGGCAGCGGTCTTGTCGGACGCAGCATTTTTGATGTGCTGAAAGAGGATAAGGCACAGTGGTTTGCTGGCGAAATCGAAAAGGCATTGGAGAGTGGCGTACTCCATATCGTCGAATATGAACTCAGCGGCAACGACGTCAACGGAGCCGGCGACGGCCCCAGCCATTCCATCTGGTTTGAAGGACGTGTTCAGGCGCTCGATTTTCAGGTGGAAGGCGAGGCTGCTGTCGTCTGGGTGGCGAGCAACATCACGGACAAGAACGAGGTTCAACAAGAGCTGCGCCAACTCAGCGAGACGGACGCCCTTACAGGGCTCTACAATCGGCGGAAGCTTATCGAGACCCTGGATCAACGCCTTGCGATCTTCAAACGGGAAAAATCGCAAACGTCGGTACTCGTTTTCGATCTCGACAATTTCAAACGGCTGAATGACGAGATGGGACATCAGGCAGGCGATGCCGCCTTGGTTGAGATTGCCCGCCTGTGCCGACAGCATCTGCGTCAGAGCGATGTGATCGCCCGTTTCGGTGGCGACGAATTCGTGATTGTCATGCCCGGTACGCATCGTCGCGATGCGCTGGAAATTTCGGAGCGATTGCGCGTGCATGTTCCGATTGTTCTCAGGGAGAATTTGCGCTGCGACGCGACGATCAGCGGCGGCGTCAGCGAGTTCAGTGGACCGGATCGCTTTTCCAGCGACATCCTCAGACGCGCTGACGAGGGGTTGTATCTATCGAAACGAGCGGGTCGCAACCGGGTCTCGGCTCTGTAGCAGCCGGCCGGCGCAACCATTCGCTGCAAAGGTTGGATGATGCGGCGTCAATCTCCGCGTAGGACCGCATCCTGACCCCGCCGACCGTGACATGAAACGTCGCCCGCCGCAGCCGCGCCGATGAAAGAACACGCCGTTCGCCTCTTCCGGTCCGACGTCCGGTCTGGGATAGTGTGCCGAACGAGAAACGTCGAGGCCGGGGAACAAGACGTAGGTCGCGACCCCTCTGCCACGACGCACCATCGGGCGCTGCCAGGGCGCGCTCGCCACAGGGAGGACGAAAGATGACGAACGCACCGGGGTTCAACACGCTGGCCGTACACGCCGGTGCGCAGCCCGATCCGACGACGGGCGCGCGCGCCACGCCGATCTACCAGACGACGAGCTTCGTTTTCGACGATGCCGACCATGCCGCGTCGCTGTTCGGCCTGCAGTCCTTCGGCAATATCTACACGCGCATCACGAACCCGACGCAGGCCGTGCTGGAGGAACGCGTCGCGGCGCTGGAGGGTGGGACGGCGGCGCTTGCGGTGGCGTCGGGCCACGCCGCGCAGCTGATCGCGTTTCATACGCTGATGTCGCCGGGCGACAATTTCATTGCCGCGCGCAGGCTTTACGGCGGTTCCATCAACCAGTTCGGACAGGCCTTCAAATCCTTCGACTGGCAGGTGCGGTGGGCCGATACGGCGGCGCCCGAAAGCTTCGAGGCGGAAATCGACGGGCGGACGAAGGCGATCTTCATCGAGAGCCTGGCCAATCCCGGCGGCACCTTCGTCGATATCGAAGCCATTGCCGAGATCGCCCATCGCAACGGCCTGCCGCTGATCGTCGACAACACGATGGCGACGCCCTACCTCGTGCGGCCGATCGAGCACGGTGCCGATGTCGTCGTGCATTCGTTGACGAAATTCATGGGCGGCCATGGCAATTCCATGGGCGGCATTCTGGTCGATGGCGGCACCTTCGACTGGTCGGCGTCGGGCAAGTATCCGGCACTGTCGGATCCGCGGCCGGACTATAACGGCATGGTGCTGCACACGACCTTCGGCAATATCGCCTTCGCGATCGCAGCCCGCGTGCTCGGCCTGCGCGATCTCGGGCCCGCGATCTCCCCGTTCAACGCCTTCATGCTGCTCACCGGCATCGAGACGCTGCCTTTGCGC
This sequence comes from Rhizobium sp. PP-CC-3G-465, assembly GCF_004343445.1. Taxonomy (NCBI): domain Bacteria; kingdom Pseudomonadati; phylum Pseudomonadota; class Alphaproteobacteria; order Hyphomicrobiales; family Rhizobiaceae; genus Rhizobium; species Rhizobium sp. PP-CC-3G-465. Next base: position 1,343,080 of record NZ_SLYH01000001.1, on the reverse strand, counting down.
ATGCAGCGCCATTGCGAGAATGCGCTTGTCGTCGCGCGCTACCTCGCCGGGCACGACAAGGTGGCCTGGGTGAATTATGCCGGCCTCGAGAGCGACCCGAACCATGCGCTACAGCAGCGCTATGCACCGCGCGGGGCAGGCGCTGTCTTCACTTTCGGTCTGAAGGGCGGCTATGCCGCGGGCAAGGCCTTTGTGGAAGGCGTCTCGATGCTCTCGCATCTCGCCAATATCGGCGACACCCGCTCGCTCGTCATCCACCCCGCCTCCACCACGCACAGCCAGCTCAACGACGAGCAGCTGGTGTCGGCCGGTGCGGGGCCCGAGGTCGTTCGCCTCTCGATCGGCATCGAGGATGCCGCGGATATCGTCGCCGATCTCGAACAATCGCTTGCAAAGGTCTGACGCCGATGGCCGTTTCACTCACGTTCGACATCACCGGCATCCAGCCGGATATCGGCGCTCCGGCCGAGGATCGCCTGATCTCCGGCGACCCGGAATTCCGCACATGGAACATCGAGGAAGCCCCGGGCGGTCTCTACGCCGGCATCTGGGAAGCGACGCCCGGCAAATGGCGGATCGTCTACGAGGAGTGGGAATACTTCCACATCCTCTCCGGCCACTCCATCGTCACCGGCGACGACGGCCAGACCTTCGACCTGAAGACCGGTGACAGCCTCATCCTCAGGCCCGGCTTCAAGGGAACCTGGGAAGTGCTTGAAACGACTCGCAAGGATTACGTGATCAGGGTTTGAGAAGCTTTACCCCCAAGCCAGATCCAGCCGTTCGAGCCCGTGGAAGTGATAGCTGTCCTTGAAGGCGGGCGTCTCGGCGAGCCGCAGCGCTGGCAAGCGTTCGAAGAGGATCGGCAGGGACAGCTTGAGTTCCAGCCGGGCGAGCGGCGCGCCGATGCAGAAGTGGATGCCGGCGCCGAAGGAAAGGTGGGGGCCTTCGTTGCGGTCCGGGCGAAAGGTCGAGGGATTGCTGAACCGGCGCGGATCGACATTGGCGCCAGCCAGCATGAGGCCGATCCGGTCGCCCTTCTTCAGGGTGATGCCATCTTCGAGCTCGATATCGGACAGAGCATGGCGCTGGAAGATGTGGAGAGGTGCGGCGTATCGCATACACTCCTCCACCGTCCGCTCCGTGGCGGTGTCGTCGGCGAACAGGGCGGCCGGGTCGGCACCCGTCTGCAGGATGGTCGCGACGGCATTGCCGAGCTGGTGCACGGTCGCCTCATGGCCCGCGTTCAGCAGGAGAACGGCGGTCGAGACCAGCTCGTCGTCCGTCAGCCGCTCGCCGTCCTTCTCGGATGTGATCATGTGGGTCAGGAGGTCGTCGGCGGGATTGTCGCGCTTCCAGGCGATGATGCCGCGGAGATAGGCGTCGAACTCGGCCGACGCCCGGTTGGCGTCGTGCTCGGTCTCCTCCGAGGGGTTGAAGACGTACATCTTCACCATGCGGTGCGACCAGTCGAGCAGGCTCGGCGTCATGTCGAGCGGCACGCCGAGCATGCGCGCGATCACCGTGACGGGCACGATCTCGGCATAGGTTTTCAGGAGTTCGACACGCCCATCTCTCTCGAAACCGTCGATCAGGCGGTGACAGAGCGCAGCGATCTCCGGCCGCAGGGCTTCGACATGCCGCGAAATGAAGGCGCGGTTGACGAGCGTGCGCAGGCGGGTGTGCGCCGGCGGCTCCAGCTCCAGCAGCGAATGATGCTCCAGCCGGTCGAAATCGGCGAGATGCGGCTTCGGATCGGGCAGGCCAAGTTCCTCGCGCGTCGCAACATGCAGGATCTGGCGACCGAAGCGGCGGTCCCGCAACAGTGCATTCACCTGATCATAGCCCGTGAAGAACCATTGTCCGGGCTCTTCCCAGTAGAAGGCCGGGCAGGCGGCGTGCAGGGCGGCATAGGTCGGCAGCGGATCGCGGTAGAAGGCGGGATCGCGGATATCGAGCCGCACGCGCCGTGTGGCGGCATCGATGATGGCAGGGGACGGGGCGGAGAGCGTGGCAGTCGGCATGGCATGTCCAGTATGGGCGAGGACCGCGGGAATGTTTACGGTCGGATGCGGTAGAGGAGACCTCGATCGGGAGATAAGGATGCGTCGTCGAGTTCGCGCGCGCCAAACCTCCCGGAATGTTGGTCGGGCGACAGAAGGCGGTTCGTATCGGTTGCTTGTCAAGATCAGGCTTTCTGCTCGCACGGTCTTGCCCAACTTTGGGCGGCCTGCTGCGTCACTGGTATTGTCGTGCGGGTGCATCCGTCGGCCGTCGGTGACGTTCGGAATGCTGCTCTCCGCGCACGGCCGCCGCCTTGTCTTGCGTCAGGTCCTCGCTATCTCCAGAGGCACGGACACGACCACCCCGACCCGAAGCATCCAATAGCCAAGGTGAGCCCCGCCATGTCGCAAAAGCCAGCCAAGCCCACCCGATTCCTGAAAGCCGGTAAGACGGCCGGTGGGCTGCTTGCGGCCCTGCGGGCCCGGCGTGTGCCGCTGCTTGGCCGGGAGGCTTCAGCCAATGCGCGCGGTGATGGAGCGCGGGGCGATACGGTGGTCGCCTCCTACAACATTCACAAATGCGTCGGCACCGACAAGCGCTTCGACCCCGGCCGGATCATGGATGTGATCTGCGAAATCGACGCTGATATCATCGCGCTGCAGGAGGCCGACCAGCGCTTCGGCGAGCGGGCCGGGCTTCTGGATCTCGAGCGGCTGCATCGCGATTGCCACCTCCTCTCGGTGCCGATCGCGGCGTTCTCGCCGAAGGGCCATGGCTGGCACGGAAACCTGCTGCTGGTGCGCGAAGGGGCCGTCGTTAAGGTCAGCCAGCTGAAGCTGCCGGGCGTGGAGCCGCGCGGCGCGCTGGTGGTGGATCTCGACCTGAAGCACGGGCCGCTGCGCATCATCGCCGCCCATTTCGGTCTGTTGCGGCATTCCCGTGGCCAGCAGGCGCGCGCCATTCTCGCGGCCATCGAGGAGGCCGAGGAGCGTCCGACGCTGCTGATCGGCGACCTCAACGAATGGCGGATCGGCAAGCGCTCGGCGCTGTCGCTGCTCAGCCCCATCTTCGACCATTCGATTTCGGCCGTCCCCAGCTTCCCCTCGCGCTACCCGTTGCTGGCGCTTGACCGGGTGATGGGTAGCCCGCATACGCTGGTGACGCATGTGGAGGTCCACAACTCGACCCTGTCGCGCGTCGCATCCGACCATCTGCCGCTGAAGGCGCATATCGATCTGCAGGCGGCACTCTCGACCCGGAAGGACCTCGCCGAGGGTGCCGTACCCCAGACCGAGACGATTTCGACGGACACGACGTTGCAAGCCCGATAGGCACCCGTGACGATCCCGACTGCCAGACCCACCCAGAGGCCCGCGTCCGCTCCATGAAATGGCTGATCATCTCCCTTGCGATCCTTGCGATCCTGGCGGTGCTGGCAGCGCTCGGCACCATCTACGTCTATGGCCGCTTCGGCCGGCATCTCTATGGCCAGCCGGCAAAGGCGATCGAGCCCGTGGAGGGGCAGACGGAAATCGACCGGGAGAGCGTGCCACTGCTCGCAGGGAAAGACGGGCAGAGCGCTGTCACGCTCGTATCCGACAACCTGGATGCATTTTCCGTTCGCGCCATCTCGGCCCGCAAAGCGGGGCGCAGCCTCGATCTGCAATATTACTACTGGCGGCGCGACCTCACCGGGCGGCTTCTGGCCGGCGAGGTACTGGCGGCGGCCGATCGCGGCGTGAAGGTACGCCTGCTGCTGGACGACATCAATGCCGGGCTGCATGACCGATTCTGCCTGGCGCTGGATGCGCATGAGAACATTCAGGTGCGGCTGTTCAACCCCAGCCGCGCGCGCAACGACCGCTTCCGCCGGGGGCTGGAAATGATGCTGCGGCCGCTGCGGGCGACGCGGCGCATGCACAACAAGACCTGGATCGCCGATGGACGCGTCGTCATCGCCGGCGGACGCAATATTGGCGATGCCTATTTCGATGCGGCCGAGCAGGCAAATTTCCGCGATCTCGACATGTGGATGCTTGGACCGATCGCCCGGGAGGCAGCCAGCGTCTTCGACGACTACTGGAACAGCTCCATGGTGCTGCCGATCGGCTCGTTGCGCACCCCGCACCGCCATTATCTGCCGCGTCTGCGCCGCAAGCTCGCCAAGCTCGCGCGCGGCAAGGGCGGCCGGCACTATCTCGGCCATGTGGAGCAGGCAGAAGCCGAGTCCGGGCTCTTTCACGGCAGCGGCGAGTTGCGGTTCACCGGCGATATCACCATCAAGGCCGACCCGCCGGAAAAGGCGCATCTGGAGCGCCGCCAGAACTGGCTCATGCAGGAACTGCTGCCGCATATCACGGCGGCCGGGCGAAGCGTCAAGATCATCTCGCCCTATTTCATCCCCGGTGCCGATGGCGTGAAAGAGTTGTGCGGACTGGTGGCGAGGGGCGTCGATGTGGCGATCCTCACCAACTCGCTCGCCGCGACCGACGTTGCCGCCGTGCACGGTGCCTACGCCAACTACCGCCGCAAGCTCGTGGCGGGCGGCGTGACGCTCTATGAGTTGAAGGCGGTGCAGGAGGCGACGGAAACGCAGCGCATCTCGCTCTTCGGATCGCGCGGCGCGAGCCTCCACACCAAGGCCTTCACCATCGACGGCAAGGGTGCCTTCGTCGGCTCCATGAATTTCGATCCGCGCTCGGCCTCGCTCAACACCGAGATGGGCGTGCTTTTCACGTGCCCGTCTCTGGTGGCCGACGTCGATGCGATCTTTGCGCTTGAGACCCATCCGGGCACGAGTTTCCGTCTTTCGCTCGAGAAGGGCAAGCTCTGCTGGAACGACGAGGCGCAACACTGCTCGCGCATGCTGGAACGTGAGCCGGATGCCGGTTTCTGGCGCCGGGTGACGGCCGCGATCATCGGCTACCTCCCTATCGAATCCCAGCTCTGACGCCACTTTCGGGCAAGCGGCTCTCGTTAACGTTATAGATGGCAGCCGACTTGAAGTGCCTACCTCTGACACTCTATGTAAAGGGGCAGAGATATTCGAATGATTCCGATACGCGAAGTGTTCGCGCATTCATGAGACGAAGGGCTGACATGACAAATCCCGTTGATACCGCTATGGCGCTCGTGCCGATGGTCGTCGAGCAGACCAACCGTGGCGAACGCTCCTACGACATTTTTTCGCGCCTCCTGAAGGAGCGCATCATCTTCCTCACCGGCCCTGTGGAAGATCATATGGCAACGCTGGTCTGCGCCCAGCTTCTCTTCCTCGAGGCTGAAAACCCGAAGAAGGAAATCGCGATCTACATCAACTCGCCGGGCGGCGTGGTGACGGCCGGCATGGCCATCTACGATACGATGCAGTTCATCAAGCCGGCCGTATCGACGCTCTGCGTCGGTCAGGCGGCGTCCATGGGCTCGCTGCTTCTGGCCGCTGGCCACAAGGACATGCGCTTCTCCACGCCGAACGCCCGTATCATGGTGCACCAGCCCTCCGGCGGGTTCCAGGGTCAGGCCTCCGACATCGAGCGTCATGCCCGCGACATCCTGAAGATGAAGCGCCGCCTGAACGAGGTGTACGTCAAGCATTGCGGACGGACCTATGAGGAGGTTGAACAGACGCTTGATCGTGACCACTTTATGACCTCTGATGAGGCCCTCGCTTGGGGCGTGATCGACAAGGTCATCACCTCTCGCGAGGCGATGGAAGCAGCCGTCGAAAGTTGATCATGGCTTTTGTGTCGCAAATGATGCATTTGTGACACAATTGTAACTTTCAAGGGTCTTTATCCCGAGACCAAAGCCGTTACTATCGACCGTTAATGCTATGTTGAGTTCTCGCAATCTAGCATCCGGTTTTTCGGTGGGAGATAAGTTGCCGCCGGTGCGCGCGAAAGCGCCGCCGGTTCGTACTCCCGGAAGCAAAGCACATTGACGCCGAACGGCGCGACAGTCTGCGGAGCGGTTTGAGTGGTTCGTTGCGTCCCGCAGGGGACGCGCGGCGTGCTGGAAGGAAAGTGAAATGAGCAAAGTCAGCGGCAGCAGCGGCGGTGACTCCAAGAATACCCTTTATTGTTCCTTCTGCGGCAAGAGCCAGCACGAAGTCCGGAAGCTGATTGCCGGACCGACCGTTTTCATCTGCGATGAATGCGTCGAACTGTGCATGGATATCATCCGCGAGGAGAACAAGACCTCGATGGTGAAATCCCGCGATGGCGTTCCCACGCCGCAGGAAATCATCAAGGTTCTCGACGAATACGTGATCGGCCAGCAGCAGGCCAAGCGCATTCTGTCGGTCGCCGTCCACAACCATTACAAGCGCCTGGCGCATTCGGCCAAGGGCAGCGACATCGAGCTGGCCAAGTCGAACATCATGCTCGTCGGCCCCACCGGCTGCGGCAAGACCTATCTCGCCCAGACGCTGGCCCGCATCATCGACGTGCCCTTCACCATGGCCGATGCGACGACGTTGACCGAAGCCGGTTATGTCGGCGAGGATGTCGAAAACATCATCCTGAAGCTGCTTCAGTCGGCCGACTACAATGTCGAGCGCGCCCAGCGCGGCATCGTCTATATCGACGAAGTCGACAAGATCTCGCGCAAGTCCGACAATCCCTCGATCACCAGGGACGTTTCGGGCGAAGGCGTGCAGCAGGCACTTCTGAAGATCATGGAAGGCACGGTCGCCTCCGTTCCCCCGCAGGGTGGACGCAAGCATCCGCAGCAGGAATTCCTGCAGGTTGACACGACCAATATCCTGTTCATCTGCGGCGGCGCCTTCGCCGGCCTCGACAAGATCATCTCCGCCCGTGGCGAGAAGACGTCGATCGGCTTCGGTGCATCGGTCAAGTCCCCGGAAGACCGTCGTGTCGGCGAAGTCCTACGCGAGTTGGAGCCGGAAGATCTGGTGAAGTTCGGCCTCATTCCCGAATTCATCGGCCGTCTGCCCGTGCTGGCGACGCTTGAGGACCTCGACGAATACGCGCTGATCCAGATCCTGTCTGAACCGAAGAACGCCCTGATCAAGCAGTATCAGCGCCTGTTCGAGATGGAAGACGTGGAACTGACCTTCCACGAAGACGCGCTGCGCGAGATCGCCAAGCGCGCTATCATCCGCAAGACCGGCGCCCGCGGCCTTCGCTCGATCATGGAGAAGATCCTGCTCGACACGATGTTCGAACTGCCGACGCTCGAAGGCGTCCGCGAAGTCGTCATCTCCGACGAAGTCGTCAAAGGCTCCGCCCGCCCGCTCTACATCTACTCGGAGCGCACGGACGAGAAGGCCAACGTTTCGGCCTGATGTGATTTGGAGAATGAAGGAAGGGGGCCCGCAGCGATGCGGGCCCTTTTTCGTTGATTGGAAGGATGTGGGCGGGACTTGCGGCTACGGCGGGCACAGGCAGGAAAATCTGCGAGATAGCGAAGCATACCTCGTCACTGCTTCTCTATCTGTAGCCAATTCTGTGCGGCAAAGAGTTCCTTCATCTCAAGACTTGAGATGGCTAGATTCCGGCTCAAGGCCGGAATGACGGAGGATGGTGAGCCGGATGCGAATGAGGTGGCGCGAACTTTGCCCGTGGTGACCGGATTTCCTTCTCATCTCTTCGCATCAAGCAACGCCTCCTATTCTTTCAGTCTCCCAACCCATTGCCTTGACCAGCGCAAGTGCCTTCACCGCTGCTACGGCTAGCATCCTCAATTCCGTTTCTGTGACCGATATCCTGACCTCCGTCTTTCCGGCCTTGAGCCGGAACCCAGCGACCTGATGTCCATCAGGTCAAGGACTCCGCTCGCCCAACCCCTAAAGCAGCCAAGCCGAGATATCCTCCCACTCTGGATTGACAGCCTCGATCAACGCGATCTTCCAGCGGCGAGGCCATGCCTTGATGGTCTTCTCGCGGCGGATTGCGTCGGTGACGAGCGGATGCGTTTCGAACCAAACGAGTGTTTTTACGCCGTATCGCGTGGTGAAGCCGGGCGTGAGTTCGTTTTGGTGTTCGAAGAGGCGACGCGAAAGATCGCTGGTCATGCCAAGGTAGAGCGTGCCGTTGCGCTTGGATGCCAGCAGATACACATAACCTTCCCGCATCGAAGGGCGACCTTGTTCGTGAGATGTCTCCTTCCTTTCATCATCGCACAGCGAAATGCTCTTCCAAAGCCGTCATCCACCCCCTCATTCCGCCATTGCTAAATCACCCCGGCAGCGCGATGATATGACGGTTTCGTGTCTTGGGGCCGGTGGTTCGAATCATGGGGCTTGTGGTTGCGCGGCAAGGTCCGCGACAGTCACGTAGCCTCTACTGTGCGATACGCTTCGATTGCCGTTGGGTCAGGCCGTCGAAGGGTTGAAAACGGGTCTCGCAACCTCCACTTCTGACAGTGGAAAAAGTGATGACCGGAAGCACCCTTGACGTGCTTCGGGTAACGCTCCCGGAAACGGGACGGAAAGGAAATGACATGACGAACAAAACGTCTCCGGCAGCCGAGAGCGGGACCTTCCCAGTCCTTCCCCTGCGTGACATCGTGGTGTTCCCCCATATGATCGTGCCCCTCTTCGTGGGTCGCGAAAAGTCGATCCGTGCCTTGGAAGAGGTCATGGGTACCGATAAGCAGATCATGCTTGCGACCCAGATCAACGCCGGCGACGACGATCCGGAGCCCTCTGCGATCTACCAGATCGGCACCATCGCCAACGTTCTGCAACTGCTGAAGCTGCCCGACGGCACCGTGAAGGTGCTGGTCGAAGGTCGTTCGCGCGCGGAAATCGACGGCTATACGCGCCGTGAGGAATTCTACGAGGCGATGGCGCATCCGCTGGCAGAGCCTGCCGAGGACCCGGTCGAGATCGAGGCGCTGTCGCGTTCGGTCGTTTCCGAGTTCGAGAGCTACGTGAAGCTCAACAAGAAGATTTCGCCCGAGGTCGTCGGTGCCGCCAGCCAGATCGAGGACTACTCGAAGCTGGCCGATACCGTCGCGTCGCACCTTTCCATCAAGATCGTCGAAAAGCAGGAAATGCTGGAAACGACGAGCGTGAAGGGACGTCTGGAAAAGGCGCTCGGCTTCATGGAAGGCGAGATCTCGGTTCTCCAGGTCGAGAAGCGCATCCGCTCGCGCGTGAAGCGCCAGATGGAGAAGACCCAGCGCGAATACTATCTGAACGAACAGATGAAGGCGATCCAGAAGGAGCTCGGCGACGGCGAGGAAGGCCGCGACGAGATGGCCGAACTGGAAGACAAGATCAACAAGGCCAAGCTCTCCAAGGAAGCGCGGGAAAAAGCCGACGCCGAGATGAAGAAGCTGCGCCAGATGAGCCCGATGTCGGCGGAAGCCACTGTCGTGCGCAACTATCTGGACTGGCTGACGGGCATTCCGTGGAACAAGAAGTCGAAGGTCAAGACTGACCTCAATGCCGCCGAAAAGGTGCTTGAGCTCGATCACTTCGGCCTCGACAAGGTCAAGGAACGCATCGTCGAATATCTGGCCGTTCAGGCGCGTTCGCAGAAGATCAAGGGTCCGATCCTGTGCCTCGTCGGTCCTCCGGGCGTCGGCAAGACCTCGCTCGCCCGCTCGATCGCCAAGGCCACTGGCCGCGAATACATCCGCATGGCACTGGGCGGCGTTCGTGACGAGGCCGAGATCCGCGGCCATCGCCGCACCTATATCGGTTCGATGCCCGGCAAGGTCATCCAGTCGATGAAGAAGGCGAAGAAGTCCAACCCGCTCTTCCTGCTCGATGAAATCGACAAGATGGGCCAGGATTTCCGCGGTGATCCGTCGTCGGCCCTGCTCGAGGTGCTCGATCCGGAACAGAACGCAACGTTCATGGACCACTATCTGGAGGTCGAATACGACCTCTCGAACGTGATGTTCATCACGACGGCGAACACGCTGAACATTCCGGCGCCTCTGATGGACCGCATGGAAGTCATCCGTATCGCCGGCTACACGGAAGAGGAAAAGCTGGAGATCGCCAAGCGGCACCTGCTGCCGAAGGCCATCGCCGACCACGCCCTGAAGCCCGCCGAATTCTCGGTGACGGACGGTGCGCTGATGGCGGTGATCCAGACCTACACCCGCGAGGCGGGCGTCCGCTCCTTCGAGCGCGAGCTGATGAAGCTCGCCCGCAAGGCGGTCACCGAAATCCTCAAGGGCAAGGCCACCAGCATCCAGGTGACGGCCGAGAACATCAACGACTATCTGGGCGTTCCGCGCTTCCGCCATGGCGAAGCCGAGCGCACGGACCAGGTGGGCGTGGTCACGGGTCTGGCCTGGACCGAGGTCGGCGGCGAACTGCTGACGATTGAAGGCGTGATGATGCCCGGCAAGGGCCGCATGACGGTGACGGGTAACCTGAAGGACGTGATGAAGGAATCGATTTCGGCGGCGGCCTCCTATGTCCGCTCGCGTGCCATCGACTTCGGCATCGAGCCGCCGCGTTTCGACACGAGCGACATCCACGTCCACGTTCCCGAAGGGGCGACCCCGAAGGACGGTCCGTCGGCCGGCGTGGCGATGGCAACGGCCATCGTCTCGATCATGACGGGCATTCCGGTCGACAAGAATGTGGCCATGACGGGTGAAATCACCCTGCGCGGCCGGGTTCTGCCCATCGGCGGTCTGAAGGAAAAACTGCTCGCGGCGCTCCGCGGCGGGATCAAGAAGGTGCTTATTCCGGAAGAAAACGCCAAGGATCTGGCGGAGATTCCGGACAATGTGAAGAACAACATGGAGATCATCCCGGTGTCGATGGTCGGCGATGTTCTGAAGCACGCTCTGGTCCGCATGCCGGAAGCCATCGAATGGGATCCGTCAAAGAACGTCACGCCGGTGAAAGTCGCGGCCGATACGGACGAAACGACGACGGGCTTCGCCCATTGATCAGGCCTTCCGGGAGGGCGGTAACACCGCTTTCCCGGAGACGCGTCAACAGGCGGCGGGACTGATTCTCGGGCCTGATGAGGGTGTCCTCGCACCGTTGTTCATCGCTTAAACAGTGGAAGACCGGCCCTTGAGCCGGTCTTTTTTCGTAAAATGCACCGCAAAGCCTTGCATTTCCGGGCATTCGGCGCGATTGGGTTGCCAAGGCGACCGCTGCGACGATGGCGCGGCCGCCCGAAAACAAGTCGTTTCGGACCAAGTTGAAAGGGTGGAAACATGAACAAGAATGAGCTCGTATCGGCTGTTGCCGAAAAGGCCGGCATCACGAATAAAGAGGCAGCTACGTCTGTCGAAGCATTGTTCGACGTGATCCAGGGTGAACTGAAGAACGGCGGCGACGTTCGCCTCGTCGGCTTCGGCAATTTCACCGTGAGCCGCCGCGAAGCCTCCAAGGGCCGCAACCCCTCCACCGGCGCGGAAGTCGATATCCCTGCTCGCAACGTTCCGAAGTTTGCGGCCGGCAAGGGCCTCAAGGACGCTGTGAACTCCTAAGGCATATCCGGACGAAGCGGCTCGCTTCGCCTTGCCATAGTCACGGCCGAGCGCCGCGCATCCCTTTTGGGGATGCCGACTGGCTGCTCGATCACCATAAAGCGCTGCGGCGCAAGAGGGGACGGCTCACGCCGCGCTCCTCACCTTCAGGCCCGGGTTTTCCCGGGCCTTTTTCGTCTCTGTCATTCCTCTGTCATGCGGGCGCTTCACAAACTCCTTAATTGTGCCGCGCGCGTCGATGCAAGCGGCCACGCGGCCCGAACTGCCGTTTGAACGCCGAGGGGATGTCTCATGAAAACCGTATCCGTCACCGCCGCACTCGCGGCCCTGCTTGCGACCTCGGCTGCTGGCAGTGCTTCTGCCGAGCCTGTCTTCAACCGCATCTCGTCCTTCGCCGTCGCGGACAATCTGCCGGCAGCCATCGACCGCAAGACCGTGACGTCGGCCGAGATCGTCACCGCGACGGATGACGGCAACACGCTGATCTATTCCGACAGCCCGCTGAAGGCGATCGGCTTCATCGACATCACGGATGCCGCGGCGCCTAAGGCCGGTGGCATCGTCTCCTTCGACGGTGAGCCGACATCGGTCACGGTGGCCGGCACCAAGGCACTCGTCGCCGTCAACACGAGCCCCGACCGCGCCAACCCGTCGGGCATGCTCGCCGCCGTCGATATCGCGGGCCGTACGGTCACGTCGAGTTGCGAACTCGGCGGCCAGCCCGATTCGGTCGCAGTCAACAAGGATCGGACGCACGCGGCTATCGCCATCGAGAACGAGCGCGACGAGAAGGTGAACGATGGAGCGCTGCCGCAGATGCCGGCCGGCGACCTCGTCATCGTAAAGCTCAACGACGGCGTGCCGGACTGCGCCACGATCCGCCACGTCTCACTGACGGGTCTCGCTGCTGTCGGGGGAGACGATCCGGAACCGGAATTCGTGTCCTTCAACGGCAAGGATCAGATCGCGCTGACCCTGCAGGAGAACAACCATATCGTCATTCTCGACGGCCGCTCGGGCGCGGTCGTCTCGCATTTCTCGGCCGGAACGGTGGATCTCGACAAGGTCGACACCAAGCGCGACGGCAAGCTTTCCTTCACCGGATCGCTGAAGGGCGTACCCCGGGAACCGGACGCCGTGAAGTGGCTGGATGACGAGCGACTGGTCGTGGCGAACGAGGGCGACTGGAAGGGCGGCTCGCGCAGCTTCACCATCTTCGACACCAGCGGCAAGGTGCTCTACGAGGCCGGTGCAAGCTTCGAACATGCCGCCGCCGCCATCGGGCACTATCCCGAGAAGCGCTCTGCTGCCAAGGGCATCGAGCCGGAGGGTCTGGAAGCTGCGACGTTCGGGCAAGACCGGCTGTTCTTCGTGCTGGCCGAGCGCGCCTCGCTCGTTGGCGTCTACAAGGATACGGGTGCCGAGCCGCAACTGCTGCAGCTTCTGCCCTCGGGTATCTCGCCGGAAGGCGGCGTCGCAATTCCCGCTCGCAATCTGCTGGTGACCGCCAACGAGGCCGATCTGGTCGAGGACGGTGCGGCGCGCTCGCATGTGATGATCTACGAGCGCAAGGAGGGCAAGCCGGCCTATCCGCAGATCCGCTCCGTGGAGAAGGACGGCGTACCGATCGGCTTCGGCGCCCTGTCGGGCCTATCGGTTGTTCCAGGCCAGCCCGGCAAGCTCTATGCGGTCAGCGACTCGGTCTATGGCGCCGAACCGCGCATCTTCACCATCGACACCACCAAGAGCCCGGCTGAGATCACCGACGCCCTGACAGTCACCCGCGATGGCGCCCCGGCGCAGAAGCTCGATATCGAGGGGATCGTCGCGACAGGCGATGGCTTCTGGCTCGCCTCCGAAGGCAATTCCGACAAGCTGGTGCCGCACGCGCTTTATCAGGTGAATGCCAAGGGCCAAATCAAGAAGGAGATCGCACTGCCGGAAGTTCTGCGCGCGGGCGAGACCCGCTTCGGCTTCGAGGGCATCACGGTGACGGGTAAGGGCGACGACACGACTCTGTGGATGGCCGTGCAGCGCGAATGGAAGGACGACGAGAAGGGCTTCGTCAAGCTCGTCTCCTACAAGCCGAAGTCCGAGGAATGGGGCGCCGTGCGCTATCCGCTGGAAAAGAAGGGTGAGGGCTGGGTCGGCCTCTCCGAGATCACCGTTCACGGCGACTATGCCTATGTCATCGAGCGCGACAACCTCGTCGGCCAGGCGGCCAAGCTAAAGAAGATCTATCGCGTGGCGCTGACCGAGCTGAAGCCCGCCAAGCTCGGTGGCGCGCTGCCCGTCGTCGCCAAGGAAGAGTTCCGCGATCTGCTTCCGGACCTGAAGACGCTGAACGGCTATGTTCTCGACAAGGTCGAGGGCTTCGCGGTCGATGAAACCGGCACCGGCTTCGTCGTCACCGACAATGACGGCGTGGACGACAGCTCGGGCGAGACGATGTTCTGGAGCATCGGCAAGATCGACGCGATGTAACGAGAGGTGTCCCGGCAACGCCGGGGTCTACGACGTCGGGCCTGCGTGCAGCAGGTCCGACTTCCAAGGGCCAGTCTTCGGATTCAGGGCCGGTGAGATAGGATGCCTGTCGGCTGCTCTCAGGCTTCTGCGGCCGCTGCCGGCCGGACGGCCTCTTCCTGCTCGCGCCGCTCGCGGATCTCGTCGGTGCGGCGGACAAGCTTGCTGACGATCTCATGCAACTGGTCGAGCTGTTCGTCATCGAGCGCCGAGAAGATTTCCTCGATCAGCTGCTTGCGCGGGTGCTCGGCAGCCTCCAGCGCGATGCGCCCGACATCGGTGATCGAAACGATCTTCGCACGGCGATCCTCGGGGTCCGGCTGACGCGCCACGAGCTTGTCGCGCTCCAGCCCGTCGATCGCCTCGGTGACGGTGCGCGGTGCGAAATTGAGTGCACAGGCTATATCCGTCGAGCGGCAGGGGCCGAGCTTGTTCAGGAAGAATAGGAATTTGCTGCGGGCCAGCGACACGCCTTCTTCCGTCATCGACTGGTTGATGAGCCGATGAACGCGGTGATAGAGCTCGAACAGCTTGTCGGAGACGTCGAAGGTCGTTTTCATAGATTGGAGATGGACGTTCTGAGGGCCCATGTCAAATCCCTTCACGGGGATGTCAAGGCAGGTCGCTCGAAACCCGGCGGCGGTGTCGGAAGCGCCACAGACATTGGGACAGGGCTCGCTTGGTCGGTTCCGCGTTGACCCTGTCATAGCTGCACGACGCCGTGGAAAGACGGGGCCGCCCAGGCCGAAACGATTGACGTCGATGTATCGGCGGGCCCATGGTCGGGCATGGCTTTCCGCTTCGTTCACACCGCAGACCTTCACCTCGATTCTCCTCTCCGCAGTCTAGCGCTTCGCAACGGCGAGCTCGCCGAGCATGTCCGCGGCGCGACCCGTGCCGCGCTGACGGCCATCGTCGATCTTTGTATCGCGGAGGCGGTCGATGCGCTGCTGATCGCGGGCGATCTCTATGACGGGTCGCAGACCTCGATGAACACGGCGCTGTTCCTGATGAGCGAGATGCGCCGGCTGGAGGCCGCCGGGGTGCGCGTCTTCGTCATTCGCGGCAATCACGACAACCAGTCAGTCATCCGCCGCGAGCTGACCTTTCCGGACAACGTGCATGTGTTCTCCAACCGCACGAAATCGGTAAAAGCGGCGACGCTGCCGGATGGCCGCGCCGTCTACATTCACGGCATCGGCTTTGACCAGCCGCACGCGCCGGACAGTCTCCTACCGTCCTTCCCGGGTCCGCAGGCAGACAGCATCAATATCGGCATGCTGCATACGAGCCTTGCCGGCGCGCCGGGGCACGATCTCTACGCGCCCTGCAGCGTGGCGGAGCTTGCCGCACATGGCTTCGATTACTGGGCGCTTGGCCATGTCCATCATCGCCTCGTGCACAGCGAAGCGCCGCTGATCGTCATGCCCGGCATGCCGCAGGGCAGGGATATCAACGAAGCGGGCGCGAAGAGCGTGACGCTGGTGACCATCGAGGCCGCCGGGGAGATCCACCATGCCGAGCGCCGGATCGGCGGCGCCGTGTTCGAGCGGGCGACGATCGACCTCACAGGCACTACGGAATGGCGCGAGCTTCTGGCCCGCATCAGCGACGATCTCGCGCGCCGCGTGGCGGCGGCCGGCGCCGAACAGTTGATCCTGCGCCTGCACCTGACAGGCGCCACGCCGCTCGCCTTCCGCCTCAAGCGCGATCCGACCTTTCTGATGGATGAGGTGACGGGCCTTGCCAATGCCTTGCCGGGCTGTTGGGTGGAGAAGATCGAGATCGACTGCCATGCGCCGGAGACGGTCGCGGGGCCGGACCCCGGTCTCGATCCCGCCGCCGAACTCTCGGCGCTGATCCATAGCGATGTGCTCGCCTCGCACGGGTTCCGCCAGCAGGCGGCCGATCTGATGGCAGAGCTTCTGGGCCAGCTGCCGCGCGAGCTGCGGGAAACCTTCGGAACGGACGAGGCGACCGTTGCAGCGCTTCTGGCCGATATCGCCCGCGACGGCAGCGACGAGGTGCTCGCGCATGTGCGGGCCGGCGAGGGAGGTCACTGATGCGTCTTTCCGCACTCGATCTCGTCCGTTACGGCAAATTCACCGGCAAGCAGCTCGATTTCGGCACGGCCCGGCCGGGCAAGCCGGATCTGCATCTGGTCTACGGCCCGAACGAGGCGGGCAAATCGACGCTGTTCTCCGCCGTTCTAGACCTGTTCTTCGGCATCGAGGGCCGCAGCACCTATAATTTCCTGCATCCGTACCCCGCGATGCGCATCGGCGCGACGGTTGTAACGGGTGGTCGCAGCCAGTCCCTGTTCCGCGTCAAGCGCCAGCAGAACACGCTGATCGACGTCAACGATCAGCCGCTGCCGGAAGGGCTGCTGGCCAACGCCTTCGGCACGGTGGACCGCGCCACCTACCAGCTGATGTTCTCGCTCGACGACGACAGCATCGAAAAGGGCGGCGAGAGCATCCTTCGGAGCGAAGGCGAGCTTGGGTCTCTGCTGTTTTCGGCCAGTTCGGGCCTGCCGGACCTGACCGGTGTCATGGCCGACCTCAAGGGCCGCACGGATGCCTTCTATCGCCCGCAGGCGCGGAAACACCGGCTGGCGGAGTTGAAGGCCGAGCTGGATGCGCTGAAGGACGAGCGCGCCGCCATTGATGTCAGCCAGCGCGAATACACGGCGCTGCGCAAGACGCGGGATCTGGCGACGGAGCGGCACGCAGCGGCGCTTGCCGCCCGCGCCGGGCTGCGCGTCCAGTGGGACGGGGCGAAGGCGAAGCTAGACGGCCTGCCGCTCCTTCTGCGGCTGCGGGCGCTGCGCAGCGAGCTGGCGACGCTGAGCGACCTGCCGGACCCGCCTTCTGTCTGGCACCAGATGTTGCCCGAGTTGATGCGGGCGGAAACCGAAATCGGCACGCGCCTGACGCAGATCGCGGCGGACATCGCCCGCCGCACGCAGGAGCGCGACCTGCTTGCGCGCGACGAGGCCGTGCTCGCGCTGCGCGCCGACCTGCATCAACTGGAAAGCTCGGGGCTGGAAGCCCGCTACCGGACGGCAGCGCAGGACATGCCCTCCCGCACGCAGGAGAGGGCGGCGGTTTCCGCCGATCTCGCCGCGCGGCTGTTGCAACTCGGCAGGACGGCTGATGAGGACCCCGCGGCGCTGCTCATTCCGGCAGCGACCATCGGCAAGCTGCGAGCGCTCGCCGAGACGCATGCACGCCTGACCGAGCGGCAGGAAGCGGCCCGTCGGGAGCGTGCATCGACCGAGGCCGCCCATCGCGAGGCGCTGGAGCGTGCCGAGACGCTTGGCGATAAGACGGCAGATCAAGCCCCTGCGATGTCGACGACGGGCGATCCGCAGGCGCTGTCCGACCTGCTGCGCGCTCTGCGACGCGAGGATTTTCCGCTGCGGCAGAAGGCGGCGCGCGAGGAGCTGGCTCGGCTGGAGGATCTTCTGGCCGACCAGCTGGCAGCCCTGCCGGGCCGACACGATGCCGAGAGCCTCGCGCTCGCGCCTGTCCCGGTGGACGGCGATCTGGCCGACTGGTCGTTCAAGACCGAGACGTCGAGCGAGCGCCTGCGCCGGCTCGACGAGCGCCGCGCGGAGATCGCGCTGCAATTGGCCACCGCACAAGCCGAGCGCGATACGCTGCTGGTGCAGGCGGAGTTTGCCGATGATGCGCGGGTTGGGGCGCTGCGCCTTGCGCGCGATGCAGCCTGGCGAGCGCATCGGGATACGCTGACGCCGGACACGGCCGACCACTTCGCAAGCGCGCTCGACAAGGACGACCAGGCGAGCGCCCTGCGGCTGACCCAGACCGAACACATCGCCCGCAGCCGCGCTCTGGCGGTGACGATCGCCGACCTGAAGGCGCGACAAACGGCGTACGACCAGCAACGCACGGAACTGCTCACGGAGCGCAGCACGCTCGATGCCGCCATTGCCACAGCGGCGGCGGCCTGCAATCTCCCGGCAGACCTGTCGCTGGCGCGGCTGGAGGACTGGCTGCAACGCCGGCTGAAGGCGCTGGAAACGCGCGCCGCCTTGCGTGCCATGCGCCAGAAACTCGCCCAGGCGGATGCCGACGAGGTGCGTGCCATGGGCCGGCTGGCCGCAGCGTTCGGGGATGGGACCTCGCTGCCGCACGATTTCGAGACCGCACTGGCCTTTGGCGAGCGCGTGTTGACGGCAGCGCAGGCCGAGGCGGCCGAGGGGCGCACGCTTCTGGAAAACCTGAAGCGGATGGAAGCGGCGCTCGCATCGCGGCGTGTTGATGCGGATGCGGCCGATGCCGCGATGGCGGCATGGGCGGACAGTTGGAGGGAGTGCCTCGCTGGCCTCTGGCTTGCGCCTGACGGCGCAGTGCCGGGCCCGGCCGAAGTGATGCCGACGCTGGCGGTGCTTGCCGAGATCGATCGTCTCGTGCAGCGCCGCAGCGATTTCGACCACCGTATCCAGGCTATGGGCCGCGATCAGACCGCGTTCGCAACCGTCATCGCCAGCTGCTGCGCGCAGCTGGATCTGACAATGGGCGACGATCCGCTGGCGATCTTCACAGCCCTGCAACAGCGGGTCGCGAGCGCCGAGCATGTGGAGACGTTGTTCGACCGTCTGTCGCAGGAACTGGAGGAGCGCGAACGCGAGGCGCAGGCACTGGCCGAGGCCCGAGAGCGGCACGAGGCCGGCAAACGCGATATGCTCGCCTTCTTCGGCTGCACGGAACTCGGCGATGTCGCAGCCCACCTGGAGACGGCAAAGACCCGGACGCGGCTGCGCGAACGCATCGCGGAAACCGAGGCCGACCTTGCCGCACGACTACGCGTCGGCACAGCGGAGGAGGCCGAGATGGTTCTCGTCGCGCTGGACGAGGATGGACTTCGCCAAGAGGCGGCCGAACTGGCAGCGCGCCACGACGAGGCCGACCGAATGGTGCAGGACCGCCATGCCGAACTGCGCGACGCCGAGCGCGGGCTGGAGAAGGCCGCAGGCGACGACGCGGCCGCCCATATCGAGGAGCGCCGGCGCACGGTGCTTGCCGATATCGAGGAACAGGCGCTCGCCTATCTCCGGCTGCGCTCCGGCCTGCTCGCCGCCGACATGGCCCTGCGCCTCTACCGGGAGCGCCATCGCAGCGCGATGATGCAGCGGGCGTCCACGGCCTTCGCCACCATCAGCGGTGGGGAATATGAGGGGCTTTCGACCGAGATGGAGAAAGGGGCGGAGTTCCTTTTGGTCCGCTCCGCTTCGGGCGCGACGAAGCTTGCGAAGGACCTGTCGAAAGGCACGCGCTTCCAGCTTTACCTTGCGCTGCGCATGGCCGGCTTCCACGAGATCAGCGCCCAGCGCGAGGCCTTGCCCTTCATCGCCGACGATATCATGGAGACCTTCGACGACGCCCGCGCCTTCCACGCCTTCCGTCTGATGGCGGATATGGCGGGTGTCGGCCAGGTCATCTACCTGACCCATCACGAACACCTCTGCGAGATCGCCAGCAGGGCCTGCCTCGATGTGGTGTTGCACCGGCTTTGAGGACATACGGACGCCGGCGGCCGGTCCCGTCCAGCGCCGGACTTGCGGGCGGATGGCATCAGGCCCTATAGGGATGCACCGTGCCGGCATTCATCTCCATGGCTGCCGTGGACGATATTCCCGCTTCGACGCTATCGCTCACGGCATTGGCGACGAGGCGGAGACGGCAAAGGGGAAACCGGAGCACGCTTGCGTGGCGGGCTTTTCTCATTCGAGTGGCCATTCGGGCCGGAGGCAGCGATGAACAATTTCCATGTCGGCCAGAAGGTCGTCTGTATCGACGACAAGTTCAAGAACGTCTCGATCGACCAGCTGATCCGCAAGGGCGAGATCTACACGATCCGCTGGGTCGGCCCGTATAGCCATTACATCGACGGCGAGTTCATCGGCGTGAAGCTGGAGGAAATCAACCGTGGCAATGATGACGGCCCGGAAGGCTACGGCGCTGCCGACATGCCCTACCGCGCAACGCGGTTCCGCCCGCTGCTGAAGGATCGCCTGTCGTCGCTGAAGAACCTGCTGGCACCGACTCCGAAGGGCGAAACGCCGTATTCGCCGCCAGCTCCAGAAGAGCCGAAGCGCGCTGCGCCGAAGCGGGAAAAGGAAAAGGTCGATACCTGAGGAGGACGCGGCCCGCGCCTATCGTCGGGCCGCATGTCATTTTATCGCTGCTGTTTGCGGCGGTCGCTATCCTGCAGGAGGTCCTGTAGCGCGGCTTCGCTGATCATGCCGCACTGGAAGACGTGAATTCTGCGCGCCGCCGCGACGTCGCCCGTTTCGGCGCCGGCCGTGCAATGGTCCTCGAAGACGCGCTCCAGCGCATGCCCGCCGCGAGGGGCATGCCGAGCGTCCGGGCGTCTGTCGGCAACAAGACCGAAATCCCTTGTGGGCATGATGATCTCCACGGGTTTGACTGGCATGCGATTGTACAGGACAGATCGTCCTTGGCGATTCCCAGAACTGGCCTATCAATCATCATAGAGCCGATGAATTTTCCGAAGCGTTCTGAAAGATACTACGTGACGGCGATGACGCGGAAATGACCGTTTCGTGACATTGCAAATGCGCAGGAAGGGCGTCAGAGTGCCGCCGTCAGCAGGCGCCTGACATCGCCGACATCGAACGGTTTTTGCAGGACCGGCGCCGAAATGCCGGAGCCATCGAGGCCCGCCGCGCCGTATCCACTGGCAAAAACGAACGGTATGCCGCGCCCTTGCAGCATCTTGGCGACGGGGAAGGACGGTTTTCCCGCAAGGTTGATGTCGAGGATGGCCACATCGATATCGATCGTGCGGGCAAGGTCGAGGGCCGGTTCCAGCCGCATGGCCATTCCGGCGATCTCGCAGCCGAGCTGGAGGATGAAGTCCTCGATGAGGAGCGCGACCAGCATCTCGTCCTCCACGATCAGCACGCGTTTTCCGGCAAGCTTATCCAAGGCCGACGCCTTCGCGGATGGCGGAGAGCGGAGCGGCCAGTTCGAAGACGAGGCCATCCGGCCTATGGTGGATGCGCACCTGCCCGGAAAGCTCGGCAGGCAGGGCGCGCTCGAGGAGATGGGATCCGAAACCGCGCCGCTGCGGCGCGTGCACCGGCGGTCCGCCGATCTCGCGCCAGGTCATCCGAAAGACGTCCCGGTCGTCCACCACGACCGTCTCGCAAATGATCTCTACGCGACCCTCCGTGCGGGATAGGGCGCCGAACTTGGCCGCGTTGATGGCGAGCTCGTAGAGCGCCAGCGCCAGAGAAAGCGCTGCATGCGGCTCCAGCCGCAAGGGTGGGGAGGTTACGTCGAGCTGGGGACGGTCCGGATCGTCATGTGTCGAAAGCGCTGTCTCCAGCACCTCGTTGAGATCGGCACCGGTCCAGTTCTGCGCGGTCAGCATGTTGTGGGCGCGCGAGAGCGCGAGAATGCGGCCATTGATCGAATCGGATGCCTCTTTCAGCGACATGGCGCCGCGAAGAGTCTGCGACGTGATTGCCTGCACGGAGGCGAGCGTGTTCTTCACACGGTGATTGAGTTCGTTGACCAGCAGACGCTGCCGATGCTCGGCAATCACCCGCTCGGTCACGTCGGATCCCTGCACGAAGATATGCGTAACCTCGCCGCTATCGGCCGTGATGGGTTGATAGACGAAATCCACGAAGCGCTCCTCCGGTCCCGTTGCCAGTGAGCGGACAAGAATGAGGCGCTCAGACCAGCGACTGACAGGCTCGCCGGAGCGATAAGCCTCATCGAGGAGATCGCCAAAACCCTGATCGGCAAGCTCCGGCAGCGCTTCGCTGACCGGCTTGCCGATCACGTCCCGGTTGCCGATCAGCGCCTGGTAGTTCGGGTTGACCAGCTCGAACACGTGGTTCTCGCCCCGCAGCATGGCCATGAAGGTCGGCGCTTGGGCGAAGAGTTGGAGCAGCCGCTCGTGCTCGCGGGCGATCCGCTGGCGCGCCAGAACCTCCCGCGTCGTTTCCACCACGATGGCGATGACGCCCGCCGGCGTGCCCGTCTCGTCGAGCACGGGTGAATAATCGAGGTTCATCCAGACCTGTTCCGGCACGCCGCGCCGATGCAGCGTCAGTTCCTGATCGCGATAGGCGAGCGTTCCCCCTGAAAGCCCGACCTTCATCACATTGTCGTTGAATTCGGCGATCTCGGCCCAGCCTTCCCGTACCCGGGAGCCGAGAAGCTGTGGATGGCGCGTGCCGGCAAAGCCGGAATAGGCGTCGTTATAGATCATGATGCCATGCTCGCCCCAGAGCATGACGATCGGCACCGGGGACTGGAGAAGGAGGGCGGTCGCGGTGCGAAGACTGCCGGGCCACGTTTCAACGCGTCCGAGCGGCGTGGCACTCCAGTCGAAGTTGCGGATCAATTGACGGATTTCACCGCCTTTTCCCAGGAAGGCGAATGCATCTTGTGACGCGTCTGCAGCGCTTATGGCCCCAGCCCCTTCGGCCCGATTGTTCTCGGCCATTCCCACCACCGTTTGTCCGTCCGTCTTTCGGTGAGACGGCGGCGGCACCGACGCTCGTCTCATTGGTATGACGAAATAGCAATCCGGCGTCATCTGGCAAGATGCTGTCGTGACAACTCTTGGCGCCATCCGGGTGCCATCTGGAACAATCGTGTCGATCCGCGTGTTGCTGATGTAACGCAGGCGCGCGCGGTGCGCCCATGCGCGCGGGAGGACGAACGTCATGAGCAGCAATGTGGAACCGAGGACATTCGGGCACGGAACGATGGAGGGCAACAGGGACGTCGAGGCTTGCAAGGCAACACTTGGCGATGCCTTCCAGGCGGTGACGACGAGCGGCGAAGTGAGCATGGGTTCAGCCGCCGGTGCTGAAATCCCGAGCGAACTTCAGGAACTGATTAAACAAGCTGAGGCATCAGGCTGGCACCGCGACGTTGCGGAGGAAGCGATCCGTCAGCTGGCGCGCGAACTGCTCGGCGCTCGCGGGGCGTCCTTCGACTGAAACGCGAACGCAAAGGAGACGACCATGCTGAAATCCCTGATGACCGAAATCTTCGGCGTCGGCCCCCATCCAGAGGAGACGTCCGGCAATCTGCATGATCTGCAGTGGGAAAAGCGCGTGCTCGTGATCTTCTCCGACCCTGCTGGCACAAAGTCGGACAGCCAGCTTCGCGCCCTAATGATGGACAGGGATGCGCTTCGCCAGCGCGATCTGGCAATTTTTACCGTGGACGGCAACGACGTTCGTCCAGAGTTCGGCTCGGACGTCGTGCCGCAGGCTCACACATTGCGCAAGGAACTGGGCTGCGCGCCCGGCACCTTTGCCGTCGTGCTGGTCGGTAAAGACGGCCATGTGAAAAGCCGCTTCGATGATGTGGTCGATCCCGATGTGCTTTTCGCCGAAATCGACAGCATGCCGATGCGGCAGGCCGAAATCCACAGATAGCCAGTCCAACCGGCTGTGAAACCCGTTTTTGACAGGAGACATCATGTCCAATGTGCCCGACCCCATCTCGACGCCAAACCCCGGTAATCCGCCGATCCCCACGCCCATGCCGCCGATTACCGAACCGGAACCGGACCGGCTGCCCGACGAAACGCCGAATCCCAATCCCGATGAAAACGACGCACCGCCGCTATCGGTGTGAGCATCGTCGGACGGCGTTTGCCCACAACGTCGTCAGCACGACCTTTCAAGGATGATGGAAGACCAGAAGAAATGCGGCAGCAACCACCAGCTGTCGCATTTCTGTCTTTGCACAAAGCGAGATCCGTTCGTCTTATCACGTGCCAGGTCAGAGATTGCCTTTGACGTAAGGTGCAGCGTGCCTTCGTGCGGCTCTACGCGCAGGGCATGGAGACGATGAGGGTATCTTTCATGAAGACGATCCTGCAACCGCTCGGACTGTAACCCGCAGATTTCGCTTCCCTCGTCCATGGGGATCGCGCGCCGGAAGAGGGTTGCCTTTATGCATTTTTTCGCCTTTGTTGTCGCTTTGGCGCCAGCCTGATGGCGCAAACGGGCAAGGAGATCACCGATGACCGCACCCCTGACTGCCGTGACACGACACCTCCGACGCGCTGCCCTGATCGGCTCGCTGCTGCTCGGCGCAAGCCCTGCGCTTGCCGAGGCCGTGCTGAACCGTGGCAATGCCGGCGAACCGCAGACGCTCGACCAGGCCCATACGTCGATCAACATCGAGGCGTTCATCCTCAAGGACCTCTACGAGGGCCTGACGACACATGATGCCAAGGGCGAGATCGTGCCGGGTGCGGCCGAAAGCTGGACGGTTTCGGACGACGGGACGGTTTACACCTTCAAGCTGCGTGAGAACGGCAAATGGTCGGACGGATCGCCGGTGACGGCGGAAGACTTCGTGTTCTCGCTGTCGCGCATCGAGGATCCGAAGACAGCGGCCGGCTATGCCAATATCCTCTACCCGATCAAGAATGCCGAGAAGATCAACAAGAGCGGCCTGGCACTCGACCAGTTGGGCGTGAAAGCCATCGACGCGAAGACGCTGGAGATCACGCTCGAACGCGCGACGCCTTATTTCCTGGAACTCCTCGCCCACCAGACGGCGCTGCCGGTTTCCAAGGCGAGTTTCGAGAAGAACGGCACGGACTTCGTCAAGCCGGGGATCATGGTGTCGAACGGCGGCTTCAAGCTGACAGAGCACGTCGCCAACGACCACCTGACACTGACCAAGAACGAGCAACACTGGGACGCCGCCAACATCAAACTCGACAAAGTCGTTTTCTACCCGCTCGAGGACCAGGCCGCTGCCGTGCGTCGCTACGAGGCCGGTGAACTGCATGTGAACTACAATTTCTCCGCCGATCAGATCGAGCGGCTGAAGACCCTGGTCGGCGACGAGGTGCATATCTCGCCGGCGCTCGCCACCTATTACTATGTGTTCGACACACGCACCGCGCCGATGGACGACGTCCGCGTGCGCCGCGCGCTCTCCATGGGCATCGATCGCGACTTCCTCGCCAAGGAAATCTACAGCGGCTCGCAGCAGCCGGCCTATGGCTTCGTTCCCCCCTGCCTCCCGGATTACGGTGCGCCATCGGTTGCCGACTTCGCGACGAAAAGCCAGCTCGACCGCGAGGATGACGCCTTGGCGCTCTTGAAAGAGGCAGGATACGGCGAGGGCGGCAAGCCGCTCGACATCGAGATTCGCTACAACACCAACCCCAACCACGAGCGCGTGGCGACCGCCGTCGCCGACATGTGGAAGACGGCCTTCAACGCCAAGGTGACGATGGTCAATCTCGACGTCTCCTCGCACTACGCCTACCTGCAGGAAGGCGGTAAGTTCTCCGTCGCCCGTGCCGGCTGGACGGCAGATTACGGCGATCCGGAAAACTTCCTTGCCATGAACACGACGAGCAACGTCACCTTCAACTATGCCAAGTGGAGCAACGCCGACTACGACGCGCTGATGGCGAAGTCCAACGACGAAAAGGACCCGGCGGCCCGCGCAAAGCTGCTGCATGAAGCCGAGACGATCCTCATGAAGGAGCAGCCCGTGGCGCCGCTCCTCTACCAGAACGAGCTGTGGCTCGTCTCCAAGAAGGTCAAGGGCTGGGTTGACAACGCCAATAACGAACACCCGAGCCGATTCCTCAGCATTGCCGAGTAATTGCGCGGCAGGCCGGAAGAAAAGACCCTCTCTGGCCTGCCGGCCATCTCCCCCACAAGGGGGGAGAAGACTCGTGGTACGCTCGCCTCTTCACGATGGAACGTCTCCTGAGGGAAAGGGAGTTCAGCCCAGGATCTTTTCCCCCCTTGTGGGGGAGATGCCCGGCAGGCCAGAGAGGGCGTGGCTTAGCGGAGAGCTTCAATAGAGGTGGCTCGTCGCGTGTTCTCCACCCACCACAACACCGCCTCCCATCGGAGAAGGCCATGTTATCCTTCGTTTTCCGCCGCTTGGCGAGCGCCGTGCCGACCCTTTTCATCGTCGTCACGATCTCGTTCTTCCTCATGCGGTTTGCCCCCGGCGGCCCGTTCAACCTCGAACGCCCGCTCTCGCCGCAGACCATGGCCAATCTCAACAAGGCCTATGGGCTGGATCTGCCGCTGTGGCAGCAATATCTGCGCTATCTCGGTAACGTCGTGCGCGGCGATTTCGGTCCGAGCTATATCTACCGCGACAATACGGTCGATCAGCTGATCGGCATGGGGCTGCCCTATTCGATCGAGCTCGGCCTCTGGGCGCTGGGCGTGGCGCTGGTGGGCGGTGTTGCCGCCGGCACATTCGCGGCCCTGCGTCAGAACAGCTTTATTGACGTCGCCATCATGACGCTGTCGACGGTGGGCGTCACGGTGCCGAACTTCGTCGTCGGCCCTGTGCTGACGCTGGTCTTCGCCGTCACCCTGTCCTGGCTGCCGGCCGGCGGCTGGGGCGATGGCTCGCTGCGGTTTCTCATCCTGCCGATGATCGCGCTCGCGCTGCCGCAGCTGGCAGTGTTCGCGCGTCTGACGCGCGGCGCGATGATCGAGGCGCTGCATACGGACCATATCCGCACCGCACGCGCCTATGGCCTGCCGGCGCGAACGGTGGTGGTGACGCATGCGATGCGGGCCGCCATGCTGCCGGTCGTCTCCTACCTCGCGCCCTGCGCCGCAGCCCTTCTCACCGGATCGGCCGTCATCGAGACACTGTTCACCATTCCCGGCGTCGGCCGCTTCTTCGTGCTTGGCGCCATCAACCGCGATTACACGCTGGTCATGGGCACGGTCGTGCTGATCGCGGTCTTCGTCATCGTCTTCAACCTTGTGGTCGATATTCTCTACGGCCTGCTCGATCCGAGGGTTCGTCATGAGTGATCTTGCCCAAATGCCGGCGGTTCTGCCGGAAGCGGCCAGCCGCAGCCTGTTCCAGCTTGCCGCAATGCGCTTCCGGCGCAACCGTGCGGCCATGGCCGGCAGCGTCGTGCTGGTACTGGTCGCGCTGTTCTCGTTCCTAGGGCCGCTGTTCATCAGCCACAGCTACGATCAGGTGTTTCCCTCCTACGTCTCCGTGCCGCCGAGCCTCGAACCGCGGCCCGGTGCCGACAGCCTGCAGGGCGCGATCTCATCAGCAGCGACGCGGGCGCGCGTCACGCTTCAGGCCTTCAAGGTCGAGGGGCAGACGTTCACGGCTACCTTCACCTCCGACGCGACCATCGATCCCCGCACAACCCGCTATATCGACCGCGCCAACGAGTTCGACGACACCAAGGTGACGGAAACGCGCGATGACGGCCGGACGATCGTGGTCGAGGGCCGCGTGTCACGCGAATATTTCCTGTTCGGCACCGATTCGAACGGCCGCGACCTTGTCGCGCGCGTCATGCTGGGCGGCCAGATCTCGCTTGCCGTCGGCCTGCTCGCCAGCCTCGTCTCGCTCGGCATCGGCGTCCTATACGGCGCGACCTCGGGTTATCTCGGCGGCCGGGTCGACAATATCATGATGCGGTTCGTCGAGATTCTCTATTCGCTGCCCTTCGTGTTTCTCGTCGTCGTGCTCGTGGTCTTCTTCGGTCGCTCCTTCATTCTCATCTTCCTCGTCATCGGCGCGGTGGAGTGGCTGGATATGGCGCGAATCGTGCGCGGCCAGACGCTGGCGCTGAAGCGCCGGGAGTTCGTGGCGGCCGCTCAGGCATTGGGGCTCACCGACTGGCAGATCATCCGCCGACACGTGGTGCCCAACACCATCGGCCCGGTCGTCGTCTTCGTTACCGTCGTCGTGCCCAAGGTGATCCTGCTCGAAAGCTTCCTCTCCTTCCTCGGCCTTGGCGTGCAGGCACCGCTGACCAGCTGGGGTGCGCTGATCTCGGAAGGGGCGAACAACATCCAGTCGGCGCCCTGGCTGCTCATCTTCCCCGCCATCTTCTTCGTCCTCACGCTGTTCTCGCTGAACTTCGTGGGCGATGGCCTGCGCGACGCACTCGATCCGAGGGACCGCTGACATGCCGGAACCAAAAGACATCATTCTCGACGTTCGCGATCTCAAGGTGACGTTCGATACGCCGGACGGGCCGGTCGAGGCGGTCAAGGGGATCGATCTCCACGTGCGCGCCGGCGAAACGCTCGCCGTCGTCGGCGAGAGCGGCTCCGGCAAGAGCCAGACGATGATGGGCATCATGGGGCTGCTGGCGGCAAACGGCCGTGTAACGGGCAGGGCGACCTATCGCCGGCAGGACCTGATCGGCCTGCCGGTGAAGGCGCTGAACGCGGTGCGTGGCGCGAAGATCACCATGATCTTTCAGGAGCCGATGAGTTCGCTCGATCCGCTCTACACCATCGGCCGCCAGATCTGCGAACCGATCGTCCACCACCGCGGCGGCAGCTTCCGGCAGGCGCGAACCCGCGTTCTCGAATTGCTCGAACTCGTCGGCATTCCCGACCCGCGGCGGCGCATCGACAGCTATCCGCACGAACTCTCCGGCGGCCAGCGCCAGCGCGCCATGATCGCGATGGCGCTCGCCAACGATCCCGACATCCTGATTGCCGACGAGCCGACGACCGCCCTCGACGTGACGATCCAGGCACAGATTCTCGATCTCCTCCGGTCGCTGCAGACGCGATTCGGTATGGCGGTGGTTCTCATCACCCATGATCTCGGCGTGGTGCGCCATGTCGCCGATCGGGTCGTCGTGATGCGGCGGGGCGAGGTGGTGGAGCAGGGGCTGACGACGGATATCTTCGAGCGTCCGCAGGCCGACTACACGAAGATGCTGCTGGACGCCGAGCCGCGTGGCGAGAAGCCGCCGGTTCCGACATCTGCACCCATCCTTCTCGACGGACAGCGCGTCTCCGTCGATTACGCGACGGGCGGCGGCCTGTTCTCCAAGCGCTCCGGCACCTTCCGCGCCGTGGACAAGGTCAGCATTCGCCTGCGGGAGGGGCAGACCATCGGCGTCGTCGGTGAATCGGGTTCGGGAAAGTCGACGCTCGGGCGGGCGCTGCTGCAGCTCGTTCCCGCCTCCGGCATCATTCGCTTCGACGGACAGGATATTTCCGGCTTCGACCGGAAAGCGATGCGTCCGCTCCGGCGCGAGATGCAGCTGGTGTTCCAGGACCCCTTCGGCTCGCTCTCGCCGCGCCAGACGGTCGGAGAGATCATTACCGAAGGTCTCTACGTCCACGAGCCGGAATTAAGTCGTGCCGATCGCGACAAGCGGGCCATCGAAGCGCTGAAGGAGGTCGGTCTCGATCCCCAGGCGCGCAACCGCTATCCGCACGAATTCTCCGGCGGCCAGCGACAGCGCATAGCCATCGCCCGGGCGATGATTCTCAAACCTCGCCTCGTCATTCTCGATGAGCCGACCTCGGCGCTCGATCGCTCGGTGCAAGGACAGGTCATCGATCTCCTGCGGAGCCTTCAGGATGCCCAAGGGCTTTCCTACGTCTTCATCAGCCACGACCTTGCCGTCATCAAGGCTATGGCCGACTACGTCATCGTGATGAAGGACGGAGAGATCGTGGAGGAGGGGGAGACGGAAACGTTGTTCGCGGCGCCTCGACAGGCCTACACGCAAACCCTGCTCAGTGCCGCCTATACGGCGGTGTGACGCGACAAGACCGGCGCGCGCACGCGCGTCGTTCCTTCCCTTGACGGGAGCCACAGAGAAGAAGGAGGTGCCTGATGCGCGCATTCGCGGGCCGTGTCCCGATTGGGTGCACACGACGACACTATAAGGTACGGTAAAACCAAGGCGGGGGAGAGAATGGTGGGCGATGACGGACTCGAACCGCCGACATCCTCGGTGTAAACGAGGCGCTCTACCAACTGAGCTAATCGCCCGCCGTGTTGGTGGGCGTGATGTATTCGGAACTGCTGGAAACCGCAAGGCCGCAGGTGCGGTTTTTCGAACTTTTTTGCCGGCTTGGTCCCGATGCGTTTATTTTCAAGGATTCTGAGGGTTTTCATCATGTTGAAGCGCCGGTTTTCGCATCTCTCTGCCGGTCGTTACGGAGACAGACCCGCCTTGTGGAAAAGCCGCATCTTTTTCTAAGACGCGGAAAACGAGAGGTTTTTCGCCGCCAAGCCCTGATTTGCAGGGGGTTGGGAAGGGGAAGACGAGCGGACACCGGACGGCTGCCGACAATAAATTCAAGTTTGTCATGATTTTGTATTTGAACGCGCTTGACACTCCCCGAAACCCCCCGTAAACAGCCGCTCATCGAACGGCGCAACGCTGAACGGTCACGGAAGACGGACTGAAAAGAACGGTTTTCCAAACAATGCGCGGGTGTAGCTCAGTTGGTTAGAGTGCCGGCCTGTCACGCCGGAGGTCGCGGGTTCGAGCCCCGTCACTCGCGCCATTTTACTTTCACAGTAAAATGAAAATGTCGATCAGCGGTCCTCGAAAGAGGGCCGCGACATTTTGCCCTTCCACCCTTCAAGGGTTCCCTGAGACTGGTAATTTCCGCTGAAACGGCTATGTACGTTGCAACTTGGTATTGCTTCGGATGTGATCCGTACGGCTGGGATGGAACCGCAGAATATGCAGATTCTTCATTCGCTTGGACGAGCGGATGAAAACAAGATGCGAGGCTTGCGCCATGGCGCGGGCTGCGCTAACGACTTTGGCGTTGCAACATTTTTCGGCCTGCAGGCAGACGCCAATCGCGCCTCACCGGCGCGGCCGCGGGCAGGGACAAAATAATGACAGACCTTCTCGGCTCTTATATCCCGATCGCCATCTTCATCGGCATCTCGCTGGTCATTGGCCTCGCGCTTCTTGCTGCGCCGTTCGCGGTCGCCTTCAAGGCGCCGGACGACGAAAAGCTTTCGGCCTACGAGTGTGGCTTCAATGCGTTCGACGATGCGCGCATGAAGTTCGACATTCGCTTCTATCTCGTGTCGATCCTGTTCATCATCTTCGACCTGGAAGTCGCCTTCCTGTTCCCTTGGGCCGTCGCGTTCAAGGGTATGGGCTGGTTCGGTTTCTGGTCCATGATGGCCTTCCTCGGCGTGCTGACCATCGGCTTCATCTATGAATGGAAGAAGGGAGCACTCGAATGGGAGTAGCAACCACGAACACCATGGTGGCTGAGGCCCCCAAGGGCATCATCGATCCCTCGACCGGCAAGCCGGTCGGTGCGAACGATCCGTTTTTCGGCGAAATCAACAATGAGCTCGCCGACAAGGGTTTTCTCGTCACCTCGACCGACGAGCTGATCAACTGGGCCCGTACCGGTTCGCTGATGTGGATGACGTTCGGCCTGGCCTGTTGCGCCGTCGAAATGATGCAGATGTCGATGCCGCGCTACGACGCCGAGCGCTTCGGCTTTGCGCCGCGCGCCTCGCCGCGCCAGTCCGACGTGATGATCGTCGCGGGCACGCTGACCAACAAGATGGCGCCGGCACTTCGCAAGGTCTATGACCAGATGCCGGAGCCGCGTTACGTCATCTCGATGGGCTCCTGCGCCAATGGCGGCGGCTACTATCATTATTCCTACTCGGTGGTGCGCGGATGCGATCGCGTCGTGCCTGTCGATATCTACGTGCCGGGCTGTCCTCCCACGGCAGAAGCGCTGCTTTACGGCGTGCTCCTGCTGCAGAAGAAGATCCGCCGCACGGGCACGATCGAACGCTAGGCCCTCGGGGTCTTCGATCAAAGGGTTCATGGCCGCATGCGGCCTGGGCCCGATGGTCATCCGGATAAGGACACGCAATGAGTGAAGCTCTGAACAGCCTCGCGACCTACCTTCGGGAAACCAAAGGCGCCCTGTTCGCCGAAGCGACGATCGCGTTCGGCGACCTGACGCTGACGACGACCGGCGAGAACATCGTCGAACTCCTGACCTTCCTACGCGACGATGCCCGTTGCGGCTTCATCAACATCATCGACGTCTGCGGCGTGGATTACCCCGCGCGCGCGCAGCGTTTCGACGTGGTCTACCACTTCCTGTCGCCGAAGCAGAACCTGCGCATCCGCGTCAAGGTCGCAACGTCGGAAGAAGAGCCCGTTCCCTCGATCTGCAGCGTCTTCCCCGGCGCCGACTGGTTCGAGCGCGAAGCCTACGACATGTACGGCATCCTCTTCACCGGCCACCCGGACCTCCGCCGCATCCTCACCGACTACGGTTTCGAGGGCTATCCGCTGCGCAAGGATTTCCCGCTGACGGGCTATGTCGAAGTGCGCTACAACGACGAAGCCAAGCGCGTGGTCTACGAGCCGGTCGAACTCAAGCAGGAATTCCGCAATTTCGATTTTCTGTCTCCCTGGGAGGGGACGGATTATGTGTTGCCGGGGGATGAGAAGGCGAAGTGAGGCGATTAGGAAATCGGCAGTCGCCAATCGGCGGTCGTTTTGAAGGAGAAGTGACACGACGATCAACTCCTATCGGGATTTGAGAGTTTGGCAGCGGGCCATGGATCTTGCTGTCGAGTGTTATGACCTGACGAAGGTGTTTCCTCGAGAAGAGGCTTTTGGGCTCGTGTCCCAGATCAGGCGATCGGCGGCTTCCATAGCAGCCAATATTGCCGAAGGACACGGAAGGGATTCGACGGGCGCGTATGTCCATCATCTTAAGATTGCTCAAGGGTCTTTGAAGGAACTGGAGACGCATCTGATCCTGTCCGTGAGGGTAGGGATGATTACCGGCGATCGTACGGCCACGTCGATGGAACTTGCGACGGACATTGGAAAAATGCTGCGCGCCCTGATACGGGTTTTGCTAGATGGACGGCATGAGCGCGACGAGTGATATGAACGACCCTACTGGCGACTGGCTAATTGCAGAGAGCGCGGAGCGCGAAGCGAATGAACGAACACAACATCCGCAACTTCAACATCAACTTCGGGCCGCAGCACCCGGCGGCGCATGGCGTTTTGCGCTTAGTGCTGGAGCTTGACGGGGAAATCGTTGAGCGGGTCGATCCGCATATCGGTCTGCTGCACCGCGGCACCGAGAAGCTGATCGAGGCGAAGACCTATCTTCAGGCTCTGCCGTATTTCGACCGTCTCGACTACGTTGCTCCGATGAACCAAGAGCACGGGTTCTCGCTCGCCGTGGAAAAGCTGACCGGCACAGAGGTGCCGATCCGCGGGCAGCTGATCCGCGTGCTCTATTCCGAAATTGGCCGCATTCTGTCGCATCTTCTCAACGTGACCACGCAGGCTATGGACGTCGGCGCGTTGACGCCGCCGCTCTGGGGCTTCGAAGAGCGCGAAAAGCTGATGGTGTTCTACGAGCGCGCCTCCGGCTCGCGCATGCATGCGGCCTACATCCGTCCGGGCGGGGTTCATCAGGACCTGCCGCACGAGTTGGTCGAGGATATAGGCAAGTGGATCGATCCGTTCCTGAAGACCGTCGACGATATCGATGAGCTTCTGACCGGAAACCGCATCTTCAAGCAGCGCAACGTCGATATCGGCGTCGTTAGCCTTGAGGACTGCTGGGCCTGGGGTTTCTCGGGCGTCATGGTCCGTGGTTCGGGCGCTGCCTGGGACCTGCGCAAGTCGCAGCCCTACGAGTGCTATGCCGACATGGATTTCGACATTCCGATTGGCAAGAACGGCGACTGTTACGATCGCTACCTCATCCGCATGATCGAGATGCGCGAGTCGGCGAAGATCATGCGCCAGTGCGTGGATCGCCTGCTCGGCGACGCCAAGGTCGGCCCGGTCTCCTCACTCGACGGCAAGGTCGTTCCGCCGAAGCGCGGCGAGATGAAGCGGTCGATGGAAGCGCTCATCCACCACTTCAAGCTCTATACCGAAGGTTACCACGTTCCGGCCGGCGAAGTTTACGCCTCGGTCGAGGCGCCGAAGGGCGAGTTCGGCGTCTATCTCGTGTCGGATGGCACCAACAAGCCGTATCGCTGCAAGATCAGGGCTCCCGGTTACGCGCACCTGCAGGCGATGGACTATATCTGTCGTGGCCACCAGCTTGCCGACGTTTCGGCCATTCTCGGCTCGCTGGATATCGTGTTCGGGGAGGTCGATCGCTGATGCTGGACCGCTCCGTCGCCGCCCGCCGCTTCGTCATCCAGACGCTCGACCGTCTTCTGGCCCAGTCGGCCACGAACGGGCAGTCTTCCGCCGCGGCCGATCGCCGCGAACAAAATTCCTCCGGACCCGAGCCGCTGTTCAACAGCATGTTCGCCGGATCGAGAAACTGAAATAGGGTGCGGTAACAATGTCCGTTCGTCGACTAGCCGATGTAGCCGTCCAGCCGCAGCAGTTCGCATTCAGCGATTCGAATGCTGCGTGGGCGCAGACCACCATCCGGAAGTATCCGGAAGGCCGCCAGCAGTCCGCTGTCATCCCGCTTCTGATGCGGGCGCAGGAGCAGGACGGATGGGTCACCAAGGCCGCAATCGAGAGCATCGCCGACATGCTCGACATGCCTTACATCCGCGTTCTCGAAGTCGCGACCTTCTACACCCAGTTTCAGCTGAAGCCGATCGGCACGCGGGCGCATATCCAGGTGTGCGGCACGACGCCCTGCATGCTGCGCGGCTCGGAAGAGCTGATCGCGCTCTGCAAGCGCAAGATCCATGGCCAACCGCTGACCCAGAACGAGAGCGGCACGCTGTCGTGGGAAGAGGTCGAGTGTCAGGGCGCCTGCGTCAATGCGCCAATGGTGATGATTTTCAAGGACAGCTATGAAGACCTGACGGTCGAGCGCCTGGAAGAGATCATCGATACTTTCGAGGCTGGACGGGGTGCAGAGATCGTTCCGGGGCCGCAGATCGATCGCATCTTCTCCGCACCGATCGACGGCCTGACGACGCTGACCGAGGAGCCGACGCCGCAGCGCAATCAGGTCACCGAGCCCCCGGCACCGCCCGCGCCGCAGGAGGGGGCTTCGGTTCCCCCGTCGGAAGCCGGCCGCCCGAAGAGCACGGACGCCGAAACAAACCCGACGATGAAGACGCCGGCCACCGCGAAGAGCGAGTCGGCTGCCAATGCCAAGAAGGAAGGCGGCGAGACCAAGGATGCTGCATCCGTGGACACGCCTGAGGGCGGCGAAAAGACCGACCTGACAGCCGGTGCCGGCAAGCCGGCGCCCGAGGCAAAATGATGTAACGGCGGGGCACCGTCGCGCCGGGTTCGGCGCACGGTGGCTCTGGCCACGGGCTGCGAAGCCTTGTACACCGGAGGGATCGGCAGCCGCCGACGACCGGTGCCAAGAGGCGGACGACGGCAGCCCGACGAATGGACGCAAGGACTGACCCGCTTTGACGGCGGATCCACATTCTCGAAGAATCGGCGGACTGAGCCATGCTTGACGATAAAGATCGCATCTTCACCAATCTCTACGGCCTTCACGACAAGTCGCTGAAGGGCGCGATGTCGCGTGGCCACTGGGACGGCACCAAGCAGATCCTGGAAAAAGGTCGCGACTGGATCATCAACGAGATGAAGGCCTCCGGCCTGCGCGGCCGCGGCGGCGCCGGCTTCCCGACCGGTCTCAAATGGTCCTTCATGCCGAAGGAGAGCGACGGACGCCCGCATTACCTCGTCGTCAATGCCGACGAATCGGAGCCCGGCACCTGCAAAGACCGGGACATCATGCGTCACGATCCGCACACGCTGATCGAAGGCTGCGTCATCGCCAGCTTCGCCATGGGCGCACATGCCGCCTACATCTATGTGCGCGGCGAATATATGCGCGAACGCGAAGCGCTGCAGGCCGCCATCGACGAATGTTACGATGCGGGTCTCCTCGGCGCCAACAACAAGCTCGGCTGGGACATGGAGATCTTCGTCCACCATGGCGCCGGCGCCTATATCTGCGGCGAGGAAACCGCGTTGCTCGAAAGCCTGGAAGGCAAGAAGGGCCAGCCGCGCCTGAAGCCGCCATTCCCGGCCAACATGGGCCTCTACGGTTGCCCGACGACGGTCAACAACGTCGAATCGATCGCGGTCGCACCGACGATCCTTCGTCGCGGCGCTGGCTGGTTCTCGTCCATCGGCCGTCCGAACAATGTCGGCACGAAGCTGTTCATGGTCTCCGGCCATGTCAACAAGCCGTGCACATTCGAAGACGCGATGGGAACGCCGTTCCGCGAGATGATCGAGCGCCATTGCGGCGGCGTCCGCGGCGGTTGGGACAATCTTCTGGCCGTCATTCCCGGCGGCTCGTCCTGCCCTGTGGTGAAAGCCGAGCATATCATCGATGCACCGATGGATTTCGACGGCATGCGCGACGTCAAGTCGTCGTTCGGTACTGCGGCCATCATCGTGATGGATCGCTCCACCGACATCATCAAGGCCATCTGGCGTCTGGCAGCTTTCTACAAGCATGAAAGCTGCGGCCAGTGCACGCCATGCCGTGAAGGCACGGGCTGGATGATGCGCGTCATGGAGCGCATGGTTCAGGGCCGCGCGCAGAAGCGCGAAATCGACATGCTGTTCGACGTAACGAAACAGGTCGAAGGTCATACAATCTGCGCACTCGGCGACGCAGCCGCCTGGCCGATCCAGGGCCTGATCCGCAACTTCCGTCCCGAGATGGAAGCGCGGATCGATGAATACACCCGCAACGCCTCCTCGCATGGCGCTGTTCTGCAAGCCGCGGAGTAACAGAATGACAACGTCGCCGTATGACGATGAGCAGGCCGGTCCCGCAGACGCGCAGGGCTCTTCGTCGTCGTCAAAGGGCGATCCCGCGGGTTTTGCCGGCTGGACGAAAGAGGGCGGGCCGCCCTTGCCGCCGCTGATGCAGCATCCCACGGCTTCGGTCGCGGCGGTCGCGGCGATGGGCTTCGGAATGGCAAGCCATTTTGCCGGTTTCATGCTCGGTGCGATGCAGGGGTTCATGGAGGCAGCACAGAAGGCGGCCGCTACCGCCGAAGCGGAGCGTCAGGCAGGGCAGGGGGCAGCATCTGCTGCAATCACTACGACGGAACCTGCCAGCGCCGATGAAGCGGCCAAGGTCGGTGCGCCGAAAGCGGATGCCGAGGCTGCAGAAAAGCCGGTCGCCGATCTCGTGGCCGTCGCTGCGGAAGCAACGGCTGCCGCGGTCGCACGAGCCTCTGCCGCCGTTGCCAAGACTTCGCCGCGGGCCGCGAAGGGGGCAAGCCCGGCTGCAAAGCCTGCGCGCGCCCGCCGCGGCAAGGCTGCAGACGACCTGAAGAAGATCTCCGGCATCGGCCCGAAGCTGGAGCAGGTTTTGAAAAGTCTTGAGGTCACGCAGTTCAGCGAAATTGCGGCTTGGGACGAGAACGATATTGCCCGGTTTGACCGGGAGCTCAGCGCCAGCGGTCGCATCGTGAAGGATCGCTGGGTCGAACAGGCCAAGGTGCTCGCAAAGAGCTGAGAGCCGACGCCGAACCGACATGCTTCGGCTAAGGCTGCCAAAGCTTACGGGGCCGTGGCCCGCAGGGATGATCGAGGCCAATGGCCTCGGGACAGATTGGGCCGCTAAGGCCCTTTGACGATCGATCCGTCGCTTGAAGACCGGCGGAAGAGGACAGGATTGAGTGCGAAGATGGCAAAGCTGAAAGTCGACGGAAAAGAGATCGAAGTCCCGGATCATTTCACGCTGCTTCAGGCATGCGAGGAAGCCGGCGCCGAGGTTCCGCGCTTCTGTTTCCACGAGCGACTGTCGGTTGCCGGCAATTGTCGCATGTGTCTGATCGAGGTGAAGGGTGGCCCGCCGAAGCCGGCGGCTTCTTGCGCCATGGGCGTGCGCGACCTGCGCCCGGGGCCAAACGGCGAGACGCCCGAAGTCTTCACGACCACGCCGATGGTCAAGAAGGCCCGCGAAGGCGTCATGGAATTCCTGCTGATCAACCACCCGCTGGATTGCCCGATCTGCGACCAGGGCGGCGAGTGCGACCTGCAGGACCAGGCGATGGCCTTCGGCGTCGACTCGACCCGCTATAACGAGAACAAGCGCGCCGTCGAAGACAAGTATATCGGCCCGCTGGTGAAGACGGTTATGAACCGCTGCATCCATTGCACGCGCTGCGTCCGCTTCACCACCGAAGTCGCCGGCATCGCTGAGCTGGGCCTTATCGGCCGCGGCGAAGATGCGGAAATCACAACCTATCTCGAGCAGGCGATGACATCGGAGCTTCAGGGCAACGTGGTCGATCTCTGCCCCGTCGGCGCACTGACCTCGAAGCCCTATGCGTTCAACGCGCGTCCGTGGGAACTCGGCAAGACCGAATCGATCGACGTCATGGATGCCGTGGGCTCCGCCATCCGCGTCGATACGCGCGGTCGCGAAGTCATGCGCGTCATGCCCCGCATCAATGAAGAGATCAACGAAGAGTGGATCTCCGACAAGACCCGCTTCATTTGGGATGGCCTGAAGACGCAGCGTCTGGACCGCCCCTACGTGAAGAAGGACGGTCGTCTGCAGCCCGCAAGCTGGGGCGAGGCCTTCGCCGCCATCAAGGGCGCCGTGGCCAAGACCAGCGGCGACCGCATCGGCGCGATTGCCGGCGACCTTGCATCCGTCGAGGAAATGTATGCCCTGAAGGGGCTGATGACGGCGCTCGGCTCCACGAGTATCGACTGCCGCCAGGACGGTGCAGCGCTCGATCCGTCCCTCGGCCGTTCAAGCTATCTCTTCAATCCCACCATCCAGGGCATTGAAAACGCTGACGCCCTCCTGATCATCGGCGCCAACCCTCGCTTCGAAGCATCGGTGTTGAACGCCCGCATCCGCAAGCGCTTCCGGATGAGCAAGTTCCCGATCGGCGTCATAGGTGAAGCCGCCGAACTGCGCTACACCTATGATTACCTTGGCGCCGGTACGGATACGCTGGGCGAATTGCTCGCCGGCCGCGGTAGCTTCTATGAGGTGCTGACGAAGGCCGAGCGTCCGATGATCATCATCGGGCAGGGCGCCCTGATCGGTGACGGCGGCGCGTCGGTTCTGGCATCTGCTGCAAAGCTTGCCGGTGCGATCGGCGCGATCTCCGAAGGCTGGAACGGCTTTGCTGTGCTTCACACGGCGGCAGCCCGCGTCGGCGGTCTCGATCTCGGCTTCGTACCGGGCGCGAACGGCAAGACGGCGCAGGAGATGGTGACGGGCACGGACGTGCTCTTCCTTCTCGGCGCCGATGAGATCGATCTCGATGCCCGCAAGAGCGGCTTCACGGTCTATATCGGCTCGCATGGCGACAACGGTGCCCATGGCGCGGATGTCATCCTTCCCGGCGCGACCTATACCGAGAAATCCGGCATCTGGGTCAACACCGAAGGCCGCGTCCAGATGGGCAATCGCGCTGGCTTCGCACCGGGCGAGGCACGTGAAGACTGGGCGATCCTGCGGGCTCTGTCCGACGTGCTGGGCAAGAAGCTACCCTTCGATTCGCTCACCGAGCTGCGTCGAAAACTGGTCGCGGAATTCCCGCATTTCGGCGAGGTCGATACGATCGCCGAGCCCGTTGACGGCGAAATTGCCGCACTTGCACAAAAAGCCGGTGAGATGACCAAATCCGCGTTTGCGTCTCCGGTGAAAGACTTCTATTTGACGAACCCGATAGCGCGCGCTTCCGCGGTCATGGCCGAATGTTCGGCGCTGGCTCGCAATAATTTCAAAGCGGCAGCGGAATGAGCGCGGGAGAATAAGGCACCATGGACAGTTTTCTTTCGACCTATGTCTGGCCGGCGGCCATCATGATCGGCCAGTCGCTTCTGCTGCTGGTCGCTCTCCTGATCTTCATCGCCTATATCCTGCTGGCCGACCGCAAGATCTGGGCAGCGGTGCAGCTGCGCCGTGGACCCAACGTGGTGGGTCCCTTCGGTCTTTTCCAGTCCTTCGCCGATCTTTTGAAGTTCGTCGTCAAGGAGCCTGTGATTCCCGCCGGTGCCAACAAGGTTCTCTTTCTGCTGGCGCCGCTGGTCTCGGTGACGCTGGCGCTCGCCGCCTGGGCCGTCGTTCCCTTGAACGACAACTGGGTGATGGCGAACATCAATGTCGGCATCCTCTACGTTCTCGCCATCTCGTCGCTTGAAGTCTACGGCGTCATCATGGGCGGCTGGGCGTCGAACTCCAAGTACCCTTTCCTGTCGGCTCTTCGGTCTGCAGCGCAGATGGTGTCCTACGAAGTCTCGATCGGCTTCGTCATCGTCACCGTGCTGCTTTGCGTCGGCTCGCTGAACCTGACGGACATCGTCAATTCGCAGCGCGACGGTCTGGGCACGATGATGGGCCTGCCGGGCTCCTTCCTCGACTGGTACTGGCTGCCGCTGTTCCCGATGTTCATCGTGTTCTTCATTTCGGCGCTGGCCGAAACGAACCGGCCCCCCTTCGACCTCGTGGAAGCCGAATCCGAACTCGTGGCCGGCTTCATGGTCGAATACGGCTCCACCCC
The DNA here is from genome assembly GCF_004343445.1 of Rhizobium sp. PP-CC-3G-465. Lineage (NCBI taxonomy): Bacteria > Pseudomonadati > Pseudomonadota > Alphaproteobacteria > Hyphomicrobiales > Rhizobiaceae > Rhizobium > Rhizobium sp. PP-CC-3G-465. Next base: position 1,302,821 of record NZ_SLYH01000001.1, on the reverse strand, counting down.
CTACATGATGTTCATGCTCGGCGAGTACGCTGCCATCTGCCTGATGTGCGCGCTCACCACGATCCTCTTCCTCGGCGGCTGGCTGCCTCCGGTGGACGTCTGGTTCCTCAACTGGGTTCCCGGCATCATCTGGTTCGTGCTGAAGGCCTCGCTGGTGTTCTTCATGTTCGCGATGGTCAAGGCGTTCGTGCCGCGCTACCGCTATGACCAGTTGATGCGTCTTGGCTGGAAGGTGTTCCTTCCCTTGTCGCTCGTCATGGTCTTTATCGTTGCAATCACGCTGAAGCTCGGTGGATGGGCCTGATGCCCGTCCGCAGCTTCGCGACAGTCGCTGGCGTCTCCAAGGCCAGCTCATTCGGAGGTAAATGATGGCCGCCATTTCGCAAGCCGTCAGATCGCTGTTCCTCAAGGAGTTCGTCGGCGCGTTCTTCCTGTCGATGCGGTATTTCTTCGCGCCGAAGGCGACGCTGAACTACCCGTTCGAAAAAGGTCCGATCAGCCCGCGTTTCCGCGGGGAGCATGCGTTGCGTCGCTATCCGAACGGCGAAGAGCGCTGCATCGCCTGCAAGCTGTGCGAGGCGATCTGTCCCGCCCAGGCTATCACCATCGAAGCCGGCCCGCGCCGCAATGACGGCACCCGCCGCACGGTGCGCTACGACATCGACATGGTGAAGTGCATCTATTGCGGCTTCTGCCAGGAAGCCTGCCCGGTTGACGCGATCGTCGAAGGGCCGAACTTCGAATTCGCCACCGAGACGCGTGAAGAGCTGTACTACGACAAGGACCGCCTTCTTTCGAACGGCGACCGTTGGGAGCGCGAAATCGCCCGCAACATCGGCATCGACTCGCCGTATCGTTAAGACGACGGCGCCATCTCGGCGCAGCGCCGCCCGCCCGGGCGGCGATACACTGGAAATTTGGGTGTCGACCGGACCTCTCCGGTCGGCCAGGAACGGTTTGCGCGAAGGCAGATCGCTCCGGGGAAGACGAAAAAGGCACCGGTCATGGGTCTGCAGACTCTATTCTTCTATCTCTTCGCCTTCATCGCCGTCGCATCGGCGTTCATGGTGATTTCGGCCAGGAACCCGGTCTATTCGGTCCTGTTCCTCATCCTGTGCTTCTTCAACTCGGCGGGCCTGTTCCTGCTGACGGGAGCTGAGTTCCTCGCGATGATCCTGCTGGTCGTCTATATCGGCGCCGTCGCGGTTCTCTTCCTCTTCGTTGTGATGATGCTCGATATCGACTTCAACCAGTTGCGCTCGGGCGTGCTCGATTACGCACCGGTGGGCGCGCTTGTCGGCTTGATCCTCGCGGCCGAGCTGATCATCGTCGTTGCCGGCAGCACCTTCTCACCGGAGATCGCCAAGACGGTGTCGATGCCGATCCCGGCCGTGACCGACCGCACCAACACCGCCGCCCTCGGCGACGTCATCTACACCCACTACATCTACTACTTCCAGATTGCCGGCCTCGTGCTGTTCGTCGCCATGATCGGCGCGATCGTGCTCACGCTGCGCCATCGCCCCAACATCAAGCGCCAGAACATTTCCCAGCAGGTCGCCCGCGTTCCCGCCACCGCCGTCGAGGTGGTGAAGGTCAAGCCGGGGCAGGGGCTCTGAGCCGGTACTGAAGGTCAAGGACAAGACATCATGGAAATCGGTATTTCCCACTATCTGACCGTCAGCGCCATCCTGTTCACGCTGGGCGTCTTCGGCATCTTCCTCAACCGCAAGAACATCATCGTCATCCTGATGTCGGTGGAGCTCATCCTGCTCGCGGTGAACATCAACATGGTCGCCTTCTCGTCGTTCCTCAACGACATCACCGGCCAGGTGTTCGCGCTGTTCATTCTGACGGTTGCCGCGGCGGAAGCCGCCATCGGTCTTGCAATTCTCGTCGTCTTCTATCGTAACCGCGGCTCTATCGCGGTCGAAGACGTCAACATGATGAAGGGCTGATCGGCCATGGATACCATCATCAAAGCGGTCGTCTTCCTGCCGCTCATCGGCTTCCTGATCGCAGGCCTGTTCGGCTCGAAGATCGGTGCGAAGGCCTCGGAATATGTGACCACCGGCCTCATGGCCGTCGTTGCCGTCCTGTCCTGGGTCGTCTTCTTCCACGTCGGTCTCGGCGAAACGGAGATGATCAAGGTCTTCGTCATGCGCTGGATCCAGACCGGCAGTTTTGACACCGAATGGGCCTTCCGCGTCGATACGCTGACGGCCGTTATGTTCGTGGTCGTCAACACCGTGTCGTTCCTAGTGCACCTGTACTCCATCGGCTACATGCACCACGATCCGCATCGCCCGCGGTTCTTCGCCTATCTCTCGCTCTTCACCTTCGCCATGCTGATGCTGGTGACCTCCGACAACCTGCTGCAGATGTTCTTCGGCTGGGAAGGCGTGGGTCTCGCGTCCTACCTGCTCATCGGCTTCTGGTACAAGAAGCCTTCGGCGAGTGCTGCGGCCATGAAGGCATTCATCGTCAACCGCGTCGGCGACTTCGGCTTCGCGCTCGGCATCTTCGGCGTCTTCGTCCTGTTCGGCTCGATCTCGTTCGAGACGATCTTCGCGACGGCCGCGACCTACCTGCCGGCCGAAGGTGCGGCCAACGCGACGGACACCGTCATCACGCTGTTCGGCATGCATCTCGATCGCGCCGACGCCGTCACTGGCGTCGCACTTCTGCTCTTCATGGGCGCCATGGGTAAGTCGGCGCAGTTCCTGCTGCACACATGGCTGCCGGACGCCATGGAAGGCCCGACCCCGGTCTCGGCCCTCATTCATGCCGCGACCATGGTCACCGCCGGCGTCTTCCTCGTCGCCCGTATGTCGCCGGTGTTCGAGCTATCGCCGACGGCCCTGACCGTGGTCACGCTGATCGGTGCGATCACCGCCTTCTTTGCAGCCACCGTCGGTCTCGTGCAGAACGACATCAAGCGCGTCATCGCCTATTCGACCTGTTCTCAGCTCGGTTACATGTTTGTGGCGCTGGGCGTCGGCGCCTATGGCGCTGCCGTGTTCCACCTCTTCACGCACGCCTTCTTCAAGGCGCTTCTGTTCCTCTGCGCCGGCTCGGTCATCCATGCCGTCGATGGTGAGCAGGACATGCGCCACATGGGCGGTCTGCGTCCGCACATCAAGATCACCTTCGCGATGATGCTGATCGGAACGCTCGCCATCACCGGCGTTGGCATTCCCTTCACGCCGGTCGGCTTTGCCGGCTTCTTCTCCAAGGACGTGATCATCGAGGCGACGTACGCTTCGCACTCGCCGCTCTCGGGCTTCGCCTTCACGCTTCTGGTCATCGCCGCTCTGTTCACGAGCTTCTATTCCTGGCGCCTGATGTTCCTGACCTTCTTCGGCAAGCCGCGCGCGAGCCATGAGGTCATGCATCATGTGCATGAATCGCCGATGGTCATGCTTGTGCCGCTCTTCATCCTCGGTTTCGGCGCCATCGTCGCCGGTGTCCTCGGCGAAGGCTACTTCTATGGCCATGAATATGCGGAGTTCTGGCAGGGTGCGCTGTTTACCTCGGCCGAAAACGAACTGCTGGAAGAGTTCCACCATGTTCCGGCTCTCGTGGCGCTTAGCCCGTTCATCGCCATGGTGCTCGGCTTTGTCACGGCATGGTACTTCTACATCAAGTCGCCGGAAACGCCGAAGGCGCTGGCCCGCCAGCATCGCGGCCTCTACCAGTTCCTTTTGAACAAATGGTACTTCGACGAGCTCTACGACTTCCTGTTCGTGCGTCCCGCCAAGCGCCTCGGCACTTTCCTCTGGAAGGAGGGTGACGGTCGCGTCATCGACGGCTTCGGTCCGAACGGCGTTGCCGCCCGGGTCATGGACGTCACGCGCGGCGTCGTGCGCCTGCAGACCGGTTACCTCTATCACTATGCGTTCGTGATGCTGATCGGCGTCGCCGCACTCGTTACCTGGATGATGCTCGGGAGCTCCTTCTGATGACCGATTGGCCCATTCTCTCGGCGGTCACCTTCCTGCCGCTGGTCGGCGTTGTGCTCCTGCTTCTGATGCGCGACGACAGCGCCTCCGGTCGCCGCAACGTGCTCAACATCTCGCTCGCAACGACGGTCGTCACCTTCCTGCTGTCGCTGTTCATCTGGGCCGGGTTCGATAATGCGAACCCGGGTTTCCAGATGGTCGAGCGCCATGCCTGGCTCGGCACCGGTATCTCCTATCATCTGGGCGTCGATGGCATTTCGATGCTGTTTGTCATCCTCACGACGTTCCTGATGCCCTTCTGCGTACTGGCGAGCTGGCACTCGATCGAAAAGCGTATCAAGTCCTACATGATCGCCTTCCTGCTGCTGCAGGTCGTCATGACGGGCGTGTTCGTCTCGCTTGATATCGTGCTCTTCTACGTGTTCTTCGAAGCGACCCTGATCCCGATGTTCGTCATCATCGGCGTCTGGGGTGGCAAGGAGCGCGTCTATGCCAGCTACAAGTTCTTCCTCTACACGCTGTTCGGCTCGGTCCTGATGATGCTCGCCATCATGGCGATGTACTGGCAGACCGGCACGACAGACATGGTCGAACTCCTGAAGGCCGGCTTCCCGGCAAGCATGCAGACATGGCTCTGGCTCGCCTGCTTTGCGGCCTTCGCCGTGAAGATGCCGATGTGGCCCGTCCACACCTGGCTGCCGGATGCGCACGTTCAGGCACCGACGGCCGGTTCCGTCATCCTTGCCGGCGTCATGCTGAAGCTCGGCGGCTACGGCATGGTGCGCATCTCGCTCGGCATGTTCCCGCTCGCATCCGATCAGTTTGCGCCGCTTGTCTTCACGCTGTCCGTCGTCGCCATCATCTACACCTCGCTGGTCGCGATGATGCAGCAGGATATCAAGAAGCTGATCGCCTACTCCTCCGTCGCCCACATGGGTTACGTGACCATGGGCATCTTTGCGGCCAATGTTCAGGGCGTGCAGGGTGCGATCTTCCAGATGTTGTCGCACGGTATCGTTTCCTCCGCGCTCTTCCTCTGCGTCGGTGTGGTCTATGATCGCCTGCACACCCGCGAGATCTCGGCCTATGGCGGCCTCGTCAACAACATGCCGAAATACGCCGTGATCTTCATGATCTTCACCATGGCGAATGTCGGACTTCCCGGCACCTCCGGCTTCGTCGGGGAAATCACGACCCTGCTCGGCGCCTTCCAGGCGAACACCTGGGTCGCCTTCTTCGCCACGACCGGCGTCATCCTCTCGGCCTGCTACGCGCTGTGGCTCTATCGCCGCGTGATGTTCGGTGCGCTGGAGAAGGAGAAGCTGAAGGCTTTGCTCGACCTGTCGCCGCGCGAGAAGGTGATCCTCTACCCGCTCGCGGTACTCACTATCTTCTTCGGCGTCTATCCGGCGCCGGTCTTCGATGCCACGGCGGCTTCCGTCGATGTGCTGATCAATAATTACACGACCGCCGTTCAGGCAGCGCAGTCCCTTGCGCTCTCGGCAAACTGACGACGGGGCGAGAGAAACATGAACGCTGATATTCTGGTCGCTAGTCTCCATCTGTCGCTTCCCGAAGTGACGCTCGCCATCGGTGCGCTCGCGCTCCTGATGATCGGCGTCTTCACGGGCGAACGGTCCTCCGGTCTCGTTACCTGGCTGGCGATTGCGCTCTTGGTGGTTGCGGGCGTTCTGCTGGCGAACACCGGCGACGGCGTCGCGTATAACGGCGCCTTCGTCGCCGATCCCTTCGCCCGCTTCATGAAGATGCTGACGCTGTTTGCATCCATCGTCGCGCTCTTCCTGTCGGCAGGGCAGGCGAAGATCTTCGGTCTTGACCGGTTCGAATATCCTGTCCTCGTGGTTCTCGCGACCCTCGGCATGCTGCTGATGATCTCGGCCAACGACATGATGTCGCTCTACATGGCGCTGGAACTGCAGTCGCTCGCAGCCTATGTCGTTGCCGCCATGAACCGGGACGATCTGCGTTCGACGGAAGCCGGCCTGAAATACTTCGTTCTCGGCGCGCTGTCATCCGGCATGCTGCTCTACGGCATGTCCCTGGTCTACGGCTTCACCGGCCACACCGGCTTCGTGGAAATCGCAGCGGCACTCACCGCTGACGGTCGCTCGCTCGGGCTGGTCTTCGGTCTGGTCTTCGTCCTCGCCGGTGTCGCCTTCAAGATCTCGGCCGTGCCGTTCCACATGTGGACGCCGGACGTTTATGAAGGTGCGCCGACGCCGGTCACGGCCTTCTTCGCCGGCGCCCCGAAGATCGCCGCCATCGCGATGCTGGTCCGCGTCGTCATCACCGCCTTCGAGCCGATCCAGCTCGACTGGCAGCAGATCATCGTCTTCATCTCGATCGCCTCCATGGTGCTCGGCTCGTTTGCCGCCATCGGCCAGAAGAACCTGAAGCGCCTGATGGCTTACTCCTCCATCGGTCACATGGGCTACGCGCTGGTCGGCCTTTCCGCCGGTTCCATGGCCGGCGTGCGCGGCGTCGTTCTTTATATGCTGATCTACATGGTCATGACGCTTGGCACCTTCGCCTGCATCCTCGCGATGCGCCGCAAGGAAGGCCATCACGTCGAGCAGGTGGACGATCTCGCTGGCCTGTCGCAGACGAACCCCTTCATGGCCGTGGTTCTCACGATCCTGATGTTCTCGCTCGCCGGCATCCCACCGCTGGCCGGTTTCTTTGCCAAATATTTCGTGTTCATGGCGGCGATCGAGGCCAAGCTCTATGCGCTTGCTGTCATCGGCGTTCTCGCCTCCGTCGTCGGTGCCTACTACTACCTGCGCGTCATCAAGCTGATGTGGTTCGATGAGCCGGCTGGCGAGTTCGCCCGCCCGTCCGGTTCGCTGAAGCTGGTCTACGGCCTCTCCGGGCTCTTCATCGCTGGCTATGTCATCGTCGGCGGCCCCATCGGTGCGGCGGCTGAGGCCGCTGCCCGGACATTCTTTTGAGCGGCCAGAGCCGGCTCACCCGCATGTCCGTTGACGACTTCCGCCACGTCGCCCTGGACGAGGTGGGCTCCACCAACACCGAGTGCCTTGCGCGTGCGCGTGCGGGCGATCCGGGGAACCTCTGGATCACAGCCGGCCGGCAGACCGATGGTCGCGGCCGGCGTGGTCGTGCCTGGAGTTCGGAACCCGGCAATCTCTATTCCTCGCTGCTCCTGATCGACCCCGCGCCGCTGGAGATGATCCAGTCGCTGCCGCTTGCGGTCGCCCTTGCGGTTCGCGACGCCATGCAAGCCGTCCTGCCCGCGGGCGCACGGGCTGCCGAGATCAAGTGGCCGAACGATATCCTGATCGGCGGGCAAAAGACCTGCGGCATTCTGCTCGAAGGCGAGCGTCTTGCAGATGGGCGTTATGCTCTGGTGATCGGCTGCGGCATTAATGTCGTCAGCGCGCCGGACCACGGTCTTTATCCGCTAACCCATCTGCGCAGCGAAGGGTCGTCCGCTTCGCCGGAGGAACTCTTCGCACATCTTTTCATGACCATGGCCGAAACGCTCGGCATCTGGAATGGCGGTCTCGGGATCGGCGACATCATTGCGCGCTGGCGGCAGCATGCTGTGGGCATCGGTCGCCCCATCACGGTCAACCTTCCGGATCGGTCCATCCATGGACGTTTTGACGACATCGACGGCTCCGGCCAATTAATTCTCACGGATGAAAACGGCATGCGCCGGCACATAGCCGCCGGCGATGTCTTTTTCGGATGAAACAAGGCATAATTCTCTGATGACTGAGAAAAACGAACTGGTTTTCCTGCCGCTCGGCGGCGTAGGTGAAATCGGCATGAACCTCGCACTTTATGGTTACGGCCCTGCGGCCAACCGCGAGTGGATCATGGTCGATTGCGGCGTCACCTTCCCGGGCCCGGATCTTCCGGGTGTGGACCTCGTCCTCCCCGACATCCGCTTCCTGGCCGACAAGCTCAAGAGCCTCAAAGGCATCGTGATCACGCATGCGCATGAGGATCACTACGGCGCGCTGTCCGACCTCTGGCCGGGCCTCAACGTTCCCGTCTATGCCTCGCCCTTCACGGCCGGCATGCTGGAGGCCAAGCGCCAGTACGAGCGAAGCCGCAACGAGGTGCCGATCACCATCTTCAAGCAGGGCGACCGCGTGCAGATCGGCCCGTTCGAGGTTGAGGCCGTCGGCGTCAACCACTCGATCCCCGAGCCGATGGCGCTCGTCATCCGCACCCCGCTCGGCAATCTGGTCCACACCGGCGACTGGAAGATCGACCACGCGCCTTCGCTCGGACCTTTGACGGATGGCGACCGGTTCACCGCTGTCGGTGACGAAGGCGTGCTGGCGCTGATGTGCGATTCGACCAACGCGCTGCGCGATGGCGTCTCGCCCTCCGAGGAGGAAGTGTCCGTAAGCCTTGAAAAGGTCATCCGCGCTGCGGAGGGCCGCGTTGCCATCACGACCTTCTCGTCGAATGTCGGTCGCATCCGTTCGATCGCCAAGGCCGCAGCAGGCGCCGGGCGCGAAGTTCTGCTTATGGGCTCGTCCATGAAGCGCGTGGTGCAGGTCGCCCGCGACGTCGGGCTGATGGAAGGCATTCCGCCGTTCATCAGCGAAGACGAATTCGGCTTCATCCCGCGCGACCGGGTCGTGGTCATCCTCACCGGCAGCCAGGGCGAGCCCCGCGCCGCGCTGGCCAAGATCGCCCGCGACGAGATGCGCAATGTGGCCTTCACCGCCGGCGACACCGTCGTGTTCTCCTCGCGCGCCATTCCCGGCAACGAGAAGGCGATCAGCGAGATCAAGAACGGCCTGATCGAACAGGGCATTCTGATCGTCACGGATAGCGATGCACTCGTGCACGTGTCGGGCCACCCCCGCCGCAACGAATTGAAGCAGATGTACCAGTGGATCCGCCCGAAGCTGCTGGTGCCGGTCCACGGCGAAGCTGCACACCTCGTCGGGCAGATGGAGCTTGCGCTCCAGTCCGGCATCCCGAATGTACCGCGTGTCCGCAACGGCGACATCCTGCGGCTTGCGCCCGGCATGGCGCAGGTCATTGGCGAAGCACCGCACGGCCGCATCTTCAAGGATGGCGGGCTGATCGGTGACTTCCAGGAAATGGGCATCGGCGACCGCCGCAAGCTGTCTTTTGCCGGCCATGTCTCTGTCAATGTCGTGCTCGATGCGCGCTACGACTTCGCCTCCGACCCGATCGTCGTGCCGATCGGTCTGCCCGAGTTCGACGACGAGGGCGAGGACATGAACGACACGCTCTACGACGCGGTTCTCGGCGCGGTCGAGAGCATTCCGCGCGCACGCCGCAAGGATCTTGCCATGGTGCAGGAAGCCGTGCGTCGCGCCATTCGCGGCACGGCCAATGATGTCTGGGGCAAGAAGCCGGTCGTCACCGTCTTCATCAACCGCATGTCCTGATGTCACGCTGTTTTCAGCAAAGAGAAAAGGCCTCCGTCGCTGTCGCGCCGGAGGCCTTTTCATGTGCGTCCGGCTTCCGGCCCGGCCCGGCCCGGCGTATAAGAGCGGTCAGCTCCTCAACCGGGATGTTGCCATGCCGATCTTTTCCGTTTTCGCCATCTACTTCATTATCTGGTGGATGACGCTCTTCATCGTTCTGCCGATCGGTCTGCGCACCCAGGCGGAGGAGAGCGATGTGGTGCCGGGAAGCGTGGAAAGCGCCCCAGCCCGGTTTCGGGCATTGCGCATCTTCGGACTGACGACGATCCTCGCGGCCGTGATCCATGTCGTTTGGTATATCCTCTCCGTTCGCTACGGATACGGGATCGACGCCATCCCGCAATTCGCACCGAAGTTCTATTGAGAACGCGGACGACGGATGAGGGCGGAGTAACCTTATGCAGGTTGAACTATAGTTTTAGTCGATAAGCATTTGCTCAATAGTTTGGCAGATGCTCGAGCGAACACAAGGGTAGGGCCCCTGTATCGGCAGGAAGATGATGCTCGTTGCCCATCCTTATCCGGAACCCATGTCCAAAAGCCAAAAAAAAACAAGGCTAAAAGCCTTGTTTTCTAAGCAATCGCGTGACCCGTAACCGTTACCGGTGGCTGCGTATGACCGCGCCTAAGATCTGATCCTCCCAAGACTTTTCCGCGACGTCGACAAGAATTTAATCTTCCTGCCTGTTTTGTGGGCTGAAACTAACCCAAAACAGCGCAGGTGTCATCAGGTTTTTTTGCATTTATGCTACAGTCCAGCAAAAAATATTCATTGACACGAAGAGGTCATTTGCCGTTACTCGCGCTCCCTTTTCCTGCTTCGATCTGTCGCAGAAAGCGGGCAGGTTGCCTATGCCACAGGCTCTGCGCGCCACTCGGCCCCACACGGGTTTTCATCCCGCCGCGAAGCGTTTAAGACCTCCAGCGTGGATGTTGCGGGATTCGAAAGATCGGATCGCATCGTCCGCCGTTCGTCCATACGGCCCCGCACAAGGCACAGGCCGTAAGCAAACCTCATTTCGCCCGAATCCGTGCTTAAACGGAAGGCGCCACTCCGGAACCCGTTCATGCGTCTGTCCCGCTATTTCATGCCGATCCTGAAGGAAAACCCCAAGGAAGCGGAGATCGTCTCGCATCGCCTGATGCTGCGCGCCGGCATGATCCGCCAGCAGAGCCAAGGCATCTATTCCTGGCTGCCGCTCGGCAAGCGCGTGCTCGACAAGGTCAACGGCATCATCCGCCAGGAACAGAACCGCGCTGGCGCCATCGAGCTCTCTATGCCGACCCTTCAGTCGGCGGAGCTCTGGCAGGAAAGCGGGCGCTACGACGATTACGGTAAGGAAATGCTGCGCATCAAGGACCGCCAGGAGCGCCCGATGCTCTACGGCCCGACCAACGAGGAGATGATCACCGACATCTTCCGCTCGTCGGTCAAGTCCTACAAGAACCTGCCGCTGAACCTCTACCACATCCAGCTGAAGTTCCGCGACGAGATCCGTCCGCGCTTCGGCACCATGCGCTCGCGCGAATTCGTTATGAAGGACGCCTACTCCTTCGACCTGACGAAGGAAGACGCCGAGCACTCCTATCGCAAGATGTTCGCCGCCTACCTCCGGACCTTCTCGCGGCTCGGCCTGCGCGCCATTCCGATGCGGGCCGATACCGGCCCGATCGGCGGCGACCTCAGCCATGAGTTCATCATTCTCGCCGACACCGGCGAGTCCGAAGTGTTCAGCCACCGCGATTTCGTGAACTTCGATATCCCCGCGGAAACGACGGATTTCGATGATGTCGCGGCCCTGCAGGCCGTGTTCGACCAGTGGACGTCGGTCTATGCCGCAACGTCCGAGATGCACGACGAGGCAGCCTTCGATGCCATTCCCGAAGGCGAGCGCCTTTCGGCCCGCGGCATCGAGGTTGGCCACATCTTCTATTTCGGCACCAAATATTCCGAGCCCATGGGCGCCAAGGTTCAGGGCCCCGATGGCAAGGAACATCTGGTCCATATGGGCTCTTACGGCATCGGGCCGACACGCCTCGTGCCGGCGATCATCGAGGCGTCGCATGACGAGAACGGCATCATCTGGCCGGCCTCCGTCGCGCCGTTCGATGCCGTCATCATCAACATGAAGGCTGGCGACGGTCCTTGCGACGCGGCCTGCGAGACGATCTACGCGGCCCTTTCCAAGGCCGGCATCGACACGCTGTACGATGACACCGACGACCGCGCGGGCACCAAGTTCGCAACCGCCGATCTCATCGGCGTGCCCACGCAGATCATCGCCGGACCTCGGGCGGTTGCGGCGGGCGAGGTCGAGCTGAAGGACCGCAAGACCGGTGCGCGTGAGACCATGACCATCGAAGCTGCGATCAACAAGCTGACCGCTGCGAAATAAGGACCAGGCATGAGCGCCGCTTCCACGGACCCGAAACCGGCAAAGGCATCGGCAACGCTGCCCAAGGCCGGACTGAAGACAGCCTCGAAGGGCGCGCCGCCGAAGGAAACGCCTTCGGGCGACAAGTCGGCGAAATCCGCATCCAGCCGCCCGTTCTCGACCTTCGAGCGGCTGGTCGCCTGGCGCTATCTGCGCTCGCGGCGCAAGGAAGCCTTCATCTCCGTCATCGCCGGCTTCTCCTTCATCGGCATCATGCTCGGCGTTGCCACGCTCATCATCGTCATGGCGGTGATGAACGGGTTTCGTACGGAGCTCATCTCCCGCATTCTCGGCATCAACGGCCACATGATCGTGCAGCCGCTGGATGGCCCGCTCGACAACTACGCCGATCTCGCCACGCGCTTCTCCGGTATCAAGGGCGTCACCATGGCAATCCCGATGATCGAGGGCCAGACGCTGGCTTCCGGTCCCGGCGGGGCGGGCACGGGCGCGCTGGTGCGCGGTGTGCGCGCCGACGATCTTCTGAAGATGAAGTCGGTCTCCGATCATCTGAAATCCGGCGACCTCACCGGCTATGCGGCCGGCGGCGGCGTGGCGATCGGCTCGCGCATGGCCGACCAACTCGGCCTGCAGGCCGGCAGCACCATCACGCTGGTCGCACCCGAAGGCGACGTGACGCCGATGGGCGTCAATCCGCGCGTGAAGTCCTATACCGTGTCGGCGATCTTTGAGATCGGCATGTCGGAATATGACGCGTCGATCATCTTCATGCCGCTCGAGGAAGCGCAGCTCTATTTTAACGCCGAAGGCATTGCCCAGTCGATCGAACTGTTCGTGGAGAATCCCGATCTCGTCGACAGCCTGCGCCAGCCGGTGGAAGACGCGGCCCAGAGGCAGGTGCTGATCAGCGACTGGCGCGACCGCAACAAGACCTTCTTCTCCGCGCTTCAGGTCGAGCGCAACGTCATGTTCATGATCCTCACCCTGATCGTGCTGGTGGCGGCGCTCAACATCGTGTCCGGCCTGATCATGCTGGTGAAGGACAAGGGCAGCGACATCGCCATCCTGCGCACCATGGGGGCGTCGTCCGGCGCCGTCATGCGCATCTTCTTCATGACGGGCGCGGCCATCGGCATCGTCGGCACGCTGGCGGGCGTCGCGCTCGGCGTCGTCGTGTGTCTCAATATCGAATCGATCCGCCAGTTCTTCTCCTGGATCTCGGGCACGACGATTTTCAATCCGGAACTCTACTTCCTCAGCCAGCTGCCGGCCGACATGAACCTCGGCGAAACCGTCGCGGTTGTCGGCATGGCCATCGGACTGTCGTTCCTGGCAACCATCTTCCCCGCCTGGCGGGCCTCGCGACTGGATCCCGTCCAGGCGCTGCGTTACGAGTGACAGGAACGATATGATGGCCCCTCGTGTGGCACTAGAGCTTTCCGGCGTCGAGCGCCATTACAGCCAGGGCGAACAGGCGCTCTCGATCCTGAAGGGTGCGGACTTCCGGCTGCTTGGTGGGCAGACGGTGGCGCTGGTCGCGCCGTCTGGCACCGGTAAATCGACGCTGCTGCATCTGGCCGGCCTTCTGGAGCGGCCCGATGCCGGTGAGGTCTCGATCAATGGCCGGGCCTGCGGCTCGCTGAGCGATCCCGAGCGCACGGCCATCCGCCGCAACGAGATCGGCTTCGTCTACCAGTTCCATCACCTGCTGCCGGAATTCACGGCCGTCGAGAACATCATGATGCCGCAACTGATCGCCGGCCTCTCCAAGAAGGAAGCGCGCGAACGCGCCTCGGCTTTGCTCGATTACATGCGCATCGGTCACCGCGCCGAACACCGGCCGTCCGAACTGTCGGGCGGCGAGCAGCAACGTGTGGCCATCGCCCGCGCCGTCGCCAACGCGCCCTTCGTGCTTCTGGCCGACGAGCCCACCGGCAATCTCGACCCCGAGACGGCCGGCTATGTCTTCGAAGCACTGAAGGCTCTGGTCAAGCAATCCGGCCTCGCCGCGATGATCGCCACGCACAATTATGATCTGGCGTCCAAGATGGACCGCCGCATCACGCTCCAGAACGGCAAGGTCGTCGAACTCGCCTGACGCCTGGCGTTATCGCCTCTGATCCTCTTCCTGAACGACTGGCGCGTACGGCCCCGGCGCGACGCGCTTGGGCGCGTCGCGGGAACCTTCGTCGCATCACCACGCAATCATCCAGGGCAGGTGTCGCGCAGCGGCAATGCCAGGATGCACCCGTTATCTCATCGAAAATTGTTAACCACCCATCAGATTCAGAGCTTGAAACGGGAACAAAAATAGAACATAAAATGAACAGAACCAAAAGGAGCACGCCATGTCCGACTTCCTTCGTGATCTCGCCGCACTGACCTCCATTGCCATGTTCATTGCCAGCTTCTCCATTCTTCTTCTCGGTCTCTGAAGCGGCACGGGTCTCTCTCGGCAAGTTCCGGGGGAGAAACGCGACGCCGTTGTCGCTTCGCCAGCCTGAAGAGCGTATGCTTTCATCTCATGCGAGAGTCGGAGTGAGCTATGGCGGATGCGGGCGTAAGCTTTGCGGGCGGTACGGGCAATGGCGATAAGCCGGCGCCGCAGTTCGTCCATTTGAGAACGCATTCGGCGTTCTCGCTCCTCGAAGGCGCCCTGCCGATCAAGAAGATCATCGGCAAGGCCGTATCCGATGCTCAGCCGGCTATCGGCATCGCCGACACAAACAATCTGTTCGCGGCGCTGGAATTTTCTCTGAAATGCATGGACGACGGAATCCAGCCGCTGATCGGCTGCCAACTGTCGCTCGACATGGAGGATGAGGTCGAGGGTGAGAAGCGGGGGCATGCCCAGCACCTCGCCAAGCTTCCGGCCATCGTGCTGATCGCCGCGACGGATGCTGGTTATGTCAATCTCGTCGATCTCGTCAGCCGCGCCTATCTGGGCGGGGAGGGCAACCAGAGCGTCCGTATCTGCCTGTCCTGGCTGAAGGAGATCGGGACAGACGGCCTGATCGCTCTGACGGGGGCATCCGGTGGGCCGATCGACATCGCGATCCGCTCGGGTCACACGGCGCTTGGCGAGGCGCGGGCGCGCTGCCTGATGGAGCTTTTCGGTGATCGGCTTTATGTCGAACTGCAGCGCCACGGGCGCTACGACAAGCGGCACGAGAACCGGATGATCGATCTCGCCTACCGGCTGGAACTGCCGCTGGTCGCGACCAACGAACCTTTTTTCCCGACGCCCGGCGACTATGATGCGCATGACGCCCTGATGGCGGTGGCGCACAATGCCATGGTGTCGGACGATACCCGCTTCCGCCTGACGCCCGACCACTACCTCAAGAGCCGGCAGGAAATGGCGAAGCTTTTCGCCGATCTGCCGGAGGCGCTCGACAACACGATCGAAGTCGCGCGGCGCTGCACCTTCGTGCTGAAGACGCGTGCTCCGATCCTGCCGCGCTTCACCGGCGCCTCCGACGATCCGGCGGAGGCCGAGCGGGCGGAATCGCTCGAACTGCGCCGTCAGGCCATCGAAGGGCTGGACGAGCGGATGCAGAAGCTCGGTTTGTCCCCCGGCTATAGCGAGACGGACTATCGCGAGCGGCTGGATTTCGAACTCGGCGTCATCGAGCGCATGAAGTTTCCGGGCTACTTCCTCATCGTTGCCGACTTCATCAAGTGGGCGAAGCTGCAGGACATCCCGGTCGGTCCCGGCCGCGGTTCGGGCGCGGGCTCGCTCGTCGCCTATGCGCTGACGATCACCGACGTCGATCCCCTGCGCTTCTCGCTGCTGTTCGAACGCTTCCTCAATCCGGAACGCGTGTCGATGCCCGACTTCGATATCGACTTCTGCCAGGACCGTCGCGAAGAGGTCATCCGCTACGTGCAGGCCAAGTACGGCCGCGAGCAGGTGGCGCAGATCATCACGTTCGGATCGCTGCAGGCACGCGCCGCACTTCGCGACGTCGGCCGCGTGCTGGAAATGCCTTACGGTCAGGTCGACAAGATCTGCAAGATGGTGCCGAACAATCCGGCCAACCCGGTGACGCTCGCCAAGGCGATCGAGGACGAGCCGCGCTTTCAGGAAGAGGTCGACAAGGAGCCGGTGATCGGCCGCCTGCTTGACATCGCCCAGAAGATCGAGGGGCTTTACCGCCACGCATCGACCCATGCCGCCGGCATCGTCATCGGCGACCGGCCGCTATCGAAGCTGGTGCCGATGTATCGCGATCCACGCTCCGACATGCCGGTGACGCAGTTCAACATGAAATGGGTCGAGCAGGCCGGCCTCGTCAAGTTCGACT
The DNA here is from genome assembly GCF_004343445.1 of Rhizobium sp. PP-CC-3G-465. Classification (NCBI taxonomy): domain Bacteria; kingdom Pseudomonadati; phylum Pseudomonadota; class Alphaproteobacteria; order Hyphomicrobiales; family Rhizobiaceae; genus Rhizobium; species Rhizobium sp. PP-CC-3G-465. The sequence goes on along the minus strand of NZ_SLYH01000001.1, from coordinate 1,286,694 downwards.
TTCTCGGCCTGAAGACGCTCACCGTTCTGAAGACGGCGGTGGACTTCATCGCCAAGCGCGACATCCATGTGGCGCTGGAAGCGCTGCCGCTCGACGACGCCAAGACTTACGAGATGCTCTCCAGGGGTGACACGGTCGGCGTGTTCCAGGTGGAAAGTGCCGGTATGCGCAAGGCGCTGATCGGCATGCGGCCCGACTGCATCGAGGATATCATCGCCCTCGTCGCGCTCTATCGTCCGGGCCCGATGGAGAACATCCCCGTCTACAATGCGCGAAAGCATGGCGAGGAGGAGATCGAATCGATCCATCCGACCATCGACTACCTGCTGAAGGAAACGCAGGGCGTCATCGTCTACCAGGAACAGGTGATGCAGATCGCCCAGGTCCTCTCCGGCTACTCGCTCGGCGAGGCCGATCTTCTGCGCCGCGCCATGGGCAAGAAGATCAAGGCGGAGATGGACATGCAGCGCGCGCGCTTCGTGGACGGCGCCGTCAAGAACGGCGTATCGAAGCCGCAGGCCGACATGATCTTCGACCTGCTGGCCAAGTTCGCCAATTACGGCTTCAACAAGAGCCATGCGGCGGCCTATGCCATCGTCTCCTACCAGACGGCCTATCTGAAGGCGCATTATCCGGTCGAGTTCCTGGCAGCTTCCATGACGCTCGACATGGCGAATACCGAGAAGCTGGTCGATTTCCGCCAGGATGCCGGCCGGCTCGGCATCACCGTGGTTCCCCCCTCGGTGCAGACCTCGTTCCGCCGCTTCGAGACGGGCGACAATCGTATCTTCTATTCGCTCTCGGCGCTGAAGGGTGTCGGTGAGGCGGCCGTCGAGCATATCGTGGCAGTGCGGGGCGACACGCCCTTTGCGAGCCTTGAGGATTTCTGCCTGCGCATCGATCCGAAGCTATTGAACCGCCGCGTGTTCGAGAGCCTGATCTGCGCCGGCGCCTTCGATGGATTCGGCTATGACCGGGCCGCGCTGGTCGCGGGTCTGGACCGGATTCTGGGGTTTGCCCAGTTCGCCAACGAGAACAGGCTCAAGGGTCAGCACGACATGTTCGGCGCAGGTGCCGCGACGGGACCGGAAAAGATCGGCCTGCCGGATTTCACGCCATGGCTGGCGTCCGAAAAGCTGCAGCGTGAGTTCCAAGTCCTCGGCTTCTACCTCTCGGCCCATCCGCTCGACACCTATAACGACCTGCTGGCGAAGATCCGGTGCCAGACCTTCGCCGACTTCGCTCTGTCGGTGAAGAAGGGCAATACCGCCGGACGTCTGGCCGGCACCGTCACGTCCAAGCAGGAGCGCAAGACGCGCACCGGCAACAAGATGGGCATCGTCACCTTTTCCGATTCGTCCGGCCAGTTCGAAGCCGTTCTCTTTTCGGAAATGCTGCAGCAATATCGCGATCTGCTGGAGCCCGGAAAGTCTCTGGTGCTGACCGTTCAGGCAGAGGAGCGCCCGGAGGGGATCGGCCTGCGGATCCAGACGCTGCAATCGCTGGAGGAGCGCTCGTTCCAGATGCAGAAAGCACTGCGAGTCTATGTCCGCGACAGCGGCCCACTGCGCTCCGTTGCCACGCATCTGAACACGAAGGGCGACGGGCAGGTGTCCTTCATCATCGTCAAGGACAATGGTCAGCGCGAGATCGAAGTGGAACTGGGCGATAAGTACCGCATCTCAGCCGAGATCGCGGCGGCCTTGAGGACGGCCCCCGGCGTGATCGATGTCGAGCTGATCTCGTAGGGTCTTACCGACCTAACGGGTTCGCTCGGGGAAGAAGGCCTGCTCTACACCGTGCGTGTATCGGGAAGGGACGTTCGCTTCACCCCTTCGCGGGATGCGTGATCGTCACGAAGTCTGTGCCGCGGCCGGTTTCCGGGCCGAGGCCCATGTCGGAGACGGTGAGGGATGAGCCGGGCGCGAGGACGTCCTCGACCTGCTCGCGCAGCTCCGCCGTCATCTGGATGCGATCGAGCACGCGCGTCGCTGCGTTGTAGGCGAGCGCATCATCGTCCAGGGTGATCCCGAGCCGGGTCTTCATGGACTTGGGGATGACGTTGTCGAGAGACAGCGAGAACCAGTTGCCCTTTCCCGTCGTCGCATCGATATCCTGAAACTGGTAGAAATGCGCACCGAGCGCGATCTCCGGCTCCGTGATCGTCACCGGCGCTTCGAAAAGTGGCGTGAAATCCCGGCGAACCAGAAGCTGCCCGTTGGCCGGTGGCGGCAGATTGGCTTTCTTGAAGAGCGCGTCCACCAGCTCCGGCGTTACCCGACCCTTGGGCTCGCGGCCTTCTGCCAGTTCGAAGGCGCGGATGGCGGCGATGGATCGGCTGCCCAGCGCGCCATCCGGCACGCCGGCATCGTAGCCGAGACCGTTCAGCGCCACTTGCACATCGAGGTTGAGCTCTCGCGCACCGCGGCGGGTGATCAGGATGCGAATCGGCTCTCGATCGTCATCGGCGCGTGCGACGGGTGCCGTTGGGGCTGTGACGGCCGGCTCGCTCATCGCCACTTCAACATTGCCGCTCGGGATTTGGGACATGGCGGGACGCAGCGTCGCATCCGAGAGCAATTGCGGTTCCGGCTCGGAAGGCTGGAAGAGAAAGCTGTGCGACACCGGCTGTGGCGCGATCTGGCGATCGGAAATCACGACGTGCAATCCGCGCTCCGTCATCTTGTAGAGCGACTTTGCAAAGGCATTCGGCAGCCGCACGCAGCCATGGGACGCGGGGTAGGAGGGCACGCTGTTGGAGGCATGAAGCGCGATGCCGGACCATGTCAGCCGCTGCATGAACGGCATGGGTGCGTTCGAATAGATATTCGATTCGTGATAGCGGCGCTTTTCGAGAATGGAGAAGATACCCGTCGGCGTCTCATGGCCGCGCTTGCCGGAGGAGACCTTCGAGGTGGCGACCACCGTGTCGCCATCATAGACGACCAGAGACTGTTTGTCCTTGGACACTACGATCTGTAGCGGCGAGGTTCCATCGGCGGCGACCGCCGTCGTGCTGGCGAGAGCGAGCAACAGAAGCCCGAGTCCGAGAGTAGAACGCAAAACCATCGACACCATCCGGATCATTCGAACAGGGTGAAGGCTACGGAAAGAGATTTAAGGAAGCTTTGCCGGCTGGTGCGGAATGAAACATCGAAACCGGTATTCCGATCACCAAAACGTGAACCCTGTGGAAAACATCCGAAGGCAAAGGGAGTGCTGTTCAGCCGCGCGATGCCCTCAGCGCAGGAAATGTTGTCGGATGATCCGGGCGGCGTCATCCCAGTTCTCGGCGCTCTCGATGCCCTGGGTCGGTGCGGGTGCCATCGCCAGAAATTCCGCATTGGCCATCAGCCGGATCAACAGGCAATCCGGCGCGTGCTCGCGCACGGATTCCAGATTGCGCAGAATGTCGTCGATGAAGGCCACGGGGACATCGCGCGCGTCATGAAGCTGCTTGACGACGGGACCCTTGGGCGCCTCGGTCGCCAGCAGTGGATAGGCCGAGAGCCCGTGCCGGTCGAGCAGCCGCCGGCGCACCTCCGTGTGGCGGGGCGGCATGGCCGTGAGGAATACGATGTCGGCTTCGCTCGAGAGATCGGCGAGCGTCTCGGCCACCTGCGAAGCGGGCGTCTGCCATACGTCCTGCGTCAGGAAGAAGTCCTCCAGCAACGTCGGCACCATCGCGTCCGGCACGGGTTCGCCGGTCTCCAGCTGCACGATGTTGCCATGCAGGCGGAACGACCTCGGCAAAAGCTCCCGTCCGCCGGATTTCAGAAAATTCTGAAACGGCGTCACGAATTCGAGGACCACCTCGTCGATATCGCAGACGATCAGCGGCCGGTCGTTCAGCTCTATGTGGTCGAAGCAGAGAGTGGTCTGCGGATCGATGGTCTTACTGGTCATGCGCTGCCCGTATCGCCGCGAAAGCCGGAGAGGGCCGCATGCGCGCGCGCCACCGTTTCCGGCTTCGTTCCCGTGGCCTCGCAGAACTGCATCAGCGTCGGCTCGTGATCCATGACAAAATCGAGCAGCCCGGCCATGAAGCCGGGATCGCCAACGGCGCCGCGCAGGCCGGTCGGGTCGGTGCCCGTCAGCGCCAGAAAGCGGCCGAGAAGCTCGGGCTCGCTCGCAAGCCAGCCGAGCACGGCAATGGCGGTCTCATCCGCTGTCGTCACTGTTTTCACCCTATTCCGCAACACGTCGGCTTTTCTGGCCTATGATTACCTTTTTTTCAACCAAATAGGCCTAACTCTTCACCAGTCATGCGCGAATGCTCGTCTTGCAGCTGGCGGAATGACCCCCGGCCACGGCCGTACACGCGGGAAGGTTCTGATATGCCGAAACAGGTAATGATCGTCGAGGACAACGAGCTGAACATGAAGCTCTTCCGCGACCTGATCGAGGCATCGGGCTACACGACCATCCAGACCCGAAACGGACTGGAGGCACTGGACCTTGCGCGCAAGCACCGGCCCGACCTGATCCTCATGGACATCCAGCTGCCGGAAGTCTCCGGCCTCGAGGTGACCAAATGGCTGAAGGAAGACGACGAACTCCACGTCATCCCCGTCATCGCCGTCACGGCCTTCGCCATGAAGGGCGACGAAGAGCGGATCCGGCAGGGTGGCTGCGAGGCCTATGTCTCCAAGCCGATTTCCGTGCCGAAATTCATCGAGACCATCAAGACCTATCTTGGCGATGGTTGACCGACATTTGCGATTGCCGCGACGCAGCCGCCATGATGGTGTGCTCGAGTGATCATGTAACCCCTCGCACCGGGCGATTCGGGCCCAGCAGGGCGAAGGGCGATAGGACAGGACGGACCGCATGACCGCACGCATTCTCGTCGTCGACGACATACCGGCAAACGTCAAACTGCTGGAGGCGAGGCTCGTCGCGGAATATTTCGACGTCCTCACGGCCTCCGACGGCTATCAGGCGCTCGCCATCTGCGACAGCCGCCCTGTCGATATCATCCTCCTCGACATCATGATGCCCGGCATCGACGGCTTCGAGGTCTGCGAGCGGTTGAAGGCGAACCCGAAGACGGCGCATATTCCGGTCGTCATGGTCACCGCGCTCGACCAGCCGTCCGACCGGGTGCGCGGCCTGAAGGCCGGCGCCGACGATTTCCTGACCAAGCCCGTCAACGATCTGCAGCTGATGTCGCGGGTCAAAAGCCTCGTCCGCTTGAAGAACGTCAGCGACGAACTGCGCCTGCGCGCCGAAACGGCAAAGAGCGTCGGCTTCGAGGATCTTTCGAACGCCGAACGCCCCGACGAACCGGGCAACATCCTGCTCGTGGACGCCCGTGCCAGCTCGCAGGACCGCATCGCCCGCGCCCTCAAGCCCGTGGCCGGCCTGACGATCATGAGCGACCCGCAGGCAGCCCTGTTCGAAGCGGCGGAGCAGCCCTTCGACCTCGTCATCGTCAATGCGAATTTCGACGACTACGACCCGCTGCGGCTCTGCTCGCAGCTGCGCTCGCTGGAACGGACGCGCTATATCCCGATTCTTCTGGTGGCCGAGCAGGGGGCCGAAGATCTCGTGGTGCGCGCGCTCGATCTCGGCGTGACCGACTACATCATGCGGCCGATCGATCCGAACGAATTGATCGCGCGCTCGCTCACGCAGATCCGCCGCAAGCAGTGCAATGATCGCCTGCGCCTCAGCGTCCACCAGACCATCGAACTGGCCATCACCGATGGCCTCACGGGGCTTCACAACCGCCGCTACCTCGACAATCACCTCAAGCTTCTGATCGAACGTGCCATGAAGCGCGGCCGCAGCCTGTCGATCTGCGTCACGGATATCGACCGCTTCAAGATCGTCAACGACACGCATGGCCATGATGCGGGAGACGAGGTGCTACGCGAATTTGCCCGACGTCTTCGCAGCACCGTCCGCGGCGCCGATCTCGCCTGCCGATTCGGCGGCGAGGAATTCGTGCTGGTCATGCCGGACACGGATGCAGCCACCGCAAGCACCATTGCCGAGCGCCTTCGCGCGAGCATCGAGACGACGCCCTTCCTGTTGCAGGATCGGAGCAAAGAGTTGACGATCACGGCGTCCATGGGGATTGCGATGCTCGACCCGGCCGGCGAAACAGCCGACAGCTTCCTCAAGCGTGCGGATACGGCGCTCTACCAGGCCAAGCGCAACGGACGAAACCAGGTGGTGGGTGCCGCAGCCTGAGTCCCTTTGCCAGCGAATCGCAGATAGGGGACGTGGGCCGTCGCGGAATTGACATCAAGGCGTGCAACAGTGCCTCATCACGCGCTTGTGCAGTCATGCTGTGATATCTGGCAACTTACGGCAGAAAAGCGCCGCAATTTCTCCCGAATCGGGCTGCACGTCATGGATCTTGTTAACCATGACTGTATCAAAGCGAACCAAGCTTTAAGATTTCATTGATTTTCTTCTGCATCTCGCCGATGTTCTTATGCAGGGGAGGTCTTACGCTCCCAAGCCGATCAGTTACCCCATGATGTCAGGTCCGCCGCATCTCCTGGGTCGTGGGGTCGTCGGCCGGTACGTATCAGCGGTTCCTCGTGCCGCTCTGCGTGCCGGCCGACATCCATTCAACGCCGCTTCTGTTTCAGAAGCGGCGTTTTTCGTTTGCGTATGTCGATGTCGGCCGCTGCATAGGACGAGCGTCTGCCCGCCGCAAAGTCTGCAGACGCAAAAAGGCGCCTGACGAAGCCGTCGGCGCCCTTTTTCAAATGTAGAAACCAGATCTTACTTGATCTTGGTTTCCTTGAATTCGACATGCTTGCGTACGACCGGATCGTACTTCGTCATGCTGAACTTGTCTGTCTTGGTGCGGCTGTTCTTCGAGGTCACGTAGAAGAAACCTGTGTCGGCCGTCGACAGCAGCTTGATCTTGATTTTTGCAGCTTTCGCCATGGTCGTCCTGCCTTCTGAAATAACAAAGCCGGACTTCGTAAAAAAGGTCCCGGCGAGCTTGGCGCGAAACTACAAATCGCGCCCGAAAAGTCAACCCTGTTTCGGTTTATAAACCAGGCGAACCAGGGAAAGCACGATGTAAAGGCCGAAGAATCCGGCGATCGACCACGCAAAGCCATGATTGCCGAAGACATCCATCGAGGCGCCGATGACCTGCGGCCCGGCCACGGTGCCCAGCGCATAGCAGAACACGAATGCGGCATTGGCGGCGGCCAGCTCCGGCCCATGCAGCCGCGAACCGAGATGGCTGAGCCCGATCGTATAGAGCCCAGAGATGATGCCACCCCAGAGCAGCAGGATGGCCGCCAAGGCGTACCAGTTGGTCGACAGGGCTGGCAGGCAGAGTGCGCCGGCAAAGCCGATCACGGTCAGCGCCACGAGCAGCTTGCGGCGGTCCTTCATGCGGTCCGACAAGAGGCCGAGCGGGATCTGGAAGATGAGGTTTCCCACACCCATGATGGTCAGCAGCAGAGCCGCCTGCGATTCGGAGAAGCCGACGCGCGTGCCGTAGACCGGAAAGAGCGACAGGCCCCCATATTCCACGGCGCCGAACACGAAGACGGCAGCCGTCGCCATCGGCACCATGTAAACGTAGCGCAGGAAATGCATCTCCGGCATCTCGTCGATATCGGGACTTTCATTCCGGGCGATGATGATCGGGATCGCGCCGAGCAGGATGATGCCGGCACCGACGGCGAAGGGCAGGATGCCCTCGCTGCCGAGCAGGGAGAAGAGCAGGGGCCCCACGGCGAACCCGAGCGAAAGAACGGTGCCATAAATGCCGAACACGAGCCCACGACGGTGCGAGGGCGCCGTGGCGTTAATCCAGAACTCCGAGAGGACGAAGAGAATGGTGATGCCGCTCTGGAAGACGATTCGCAGCGGGAACCATAGCCAGAAATTCTCGACGAAATAGAAGCCGAGCGCGGGCGCGGCGGCCAGCACCACGGCGGCCACCATGACCTGCGCCACCCCGAACTTGTGTGCCAGCCGTGTCGTGAACGAGGCGGCGACCATGGAGGCGAGGCCCGCCACGGTGGAGTTGAGGCCGATCAGCGTCGAGGAGACGCCGCGCCGTTCCATGATGAAGCTGAGGAGAGGCACGCCGAGGCCAATGGCGATGCCGACCGTGGTGACGGCAGCAAGGGCCGCGATCAGCGACAGCCAATGGATATCCTCAACCGGCCGAGACGAGCCAGGGGTCGTCTGAGACATTCGGTGTCCTCACAGAAGATCGCGGATGGGTCGTCCATTCCGGACGTGGAAATACGGCACGGTGCCGTCAAAGCCGAGCAGAGGGTCGGCGTCAAGCCTTGTGTGCAAGGCTTCGAGAATACGCGCGGTGATATCCGGGATGGAAACCGCGGAAGGATCGCCGACGGGAACCCAGCGCAGGTCCTCGAGCTCCCGGCTGTCCTGCAGTCCATTGAGATCGAGTTCGACCTCGTCGGTGAAGAGGGCGAAGAAATGGGTGTCGAATCGCCGCACATGGCCGGGCGGCGTCAGTGCGCGGGCGACGTAGCGCAGGCGCTCAAGTTCGGGGCGGAAGGGAAGGCTGCCGGAACAGGACGGCCCACAGGACGGCCCCACGGCAAGGCTCGTCTCCTCGTGCAGCTCCCGCAGGGCGGCAAGCGCGAGCGCACGCACGGCGGAAACGGAGAGGCGTCCGCGATAGATGCCGACGAGGCGGTCGATGAGCGGTGCCGGGAGATCGCTCGCAAAGGCGATTCTGTGATCGCCTGGATCCCGCCGCCCGCCGGGGAAGACGTGAACGTCCGGCATGAACACATGCTGCTTGCTGCGTCGGCCGACCAGAACGCGCACGACGCTTTCGCTGCGGTCGAGAAGGAGGATGGAGGCCGCGAGGCGTGGGCGCAGAGCCCTTGCCGGTGTGGTCGCCGTCTCGGATGTGCCGCTGGTCGCGGCATCATCGATGCGCATCAGGTGCGGTCCTGCGACGGCAATTCGTCTTCCGGCAGATCCTCGTGCCCGCCGAAGCCGTGCATGCGCAGCGCCCATTGCAGCCCGACGACGCCGCCCTTGACCGGCTGCATGAGCGCGATCGAGCCGGCAATCGTGATTGGCACCCAGATGGCAAGGTGCTGCCAGTTCGACAGCGCCATCAGCATTTCCGTCATCATGAAGCCTCCGAGCACCAGATGGCCGACAATCGTGACGACGATATACGGCGGAAAATCGTCGGCACGATGATGATGCAGCGCTTCTCCACAGACGGAGCAGGTATCGTTGACCTTGAGGAACCGGCCGAACATACGCCCCTGGCCGCAGTTGGGGCACCGGTTGAGAAGCCCGCGCCGGATCGAGCGCCCGACTGGGCGGTCGTTGATCTGCGCATCACCTAGGTGCAGCGTTTCTGCCCCGGGCCCTACGTCGCTCTCTCTCATGCCGTCACCATTCATCGGAGTCAGCGCCGCCCACGCGGTGGACGGGTGCCGGGTGCCTTGCGGGCACCGGCCTTGTCCCGGCGTCCCGCCTTGTGGAAGGAGCGCGTCGCCGTCGGCATCTTGCGGCCCTCGTCCAGCATCTCGAAGCGCAGGGCGCCGGCCAGCGGCACGGCATCGACCAGCTTTACCCGCACCTCGTCGCCGAGGCGATAGCCGAGACCGGTCTTGTCGCCGACCAGCGCCATATGCGCTTCGTCGAAGATGAAATAGTCACGTCCAAGCGTCGAGATCGGCACGAAGCCATCGGCGCCGTACTGCGGAAGCGAAATGAACAGGCCCGACTTGGTGACGCCGGACACGCGGCCGTCGAACTCCTCGTTGACGCGACCGCTCAGATGGTGGGCGATCAGGCGGTCGATCGTGTCACGCTCGGCCGCCATCGCGCGCCGCTCGAAGGTCGAGATCTCCGCAGCGATATCCTCCAGCGCGCCTTCTTCTGCCGGCGTGATGGCGCCTTCGCCGAGCCCGAGCGATCCGACCAGCGCGCGATGCACGATGAGATCGGCGTAGCGCCGGATGGGCGAGGTGAAGTGAGCGTACTTCATCAAGTTCAGGCCGAAATGGCCGATATTCTCGGGGCTGTAGACCGCCTGGCTCTGCGAGCGAAGCACCATCTGGTTGACGATGGTCTCGTAAGGCTGCTCTTCGGCCTTCGCGAGAATGCCGTTGAAGTGGTTGGCGCGCATGTTGCCGCCCTTGACCAGCGTCAGGTCGAGCGTCGCCAGAAACTCGCGCAGCGTCTCCTGCTTGGCGAGGGAGGGCGCATCGTGGACGCGGTAGACGAGTGGCTGGCGCTTGATCTCCAGCGTTTCGGCGGCCGCCACGTTCGCCTGGATCATCATCTCCTCGATCAGCTTATGCGCATCGAGCCTGTCCGGCACGAAGACGCGATCGACCGTGCCATCCGGCTTCAGGAGGATCTTGCGCTCGGGCATGTTAAGTTCGAGCGGCTGCCGTCGGTTCCGCCCCACGGTGAGGATGCGATAGGCGTCCCAGAGCGGCTTGAGGATGGGCTCCAGCAGAGGGCCGGTCTTGTCGTCAGGTGCGCCGTCGATCGCTGCCTGGGCTTGGTTGTAGGAGAGCTTGGCGGCACTCTTCATCATGATGCGATGAAAGGTGTGCCCGATCTTCCGGCCTTCGCTCGTGAAGCGCATACGCACGGCCAGCGCCGGCCGGTCCACCGTTTCCTTCAGGGAACATAGTTCGTTCGAGATGCGCTCGGGCAGCATGGGCACGACCCGGTCCGGGAAGTAGACCGAGTTGCCGCGCTTCTGCGCTTCATTGTCGAGCGCGGATTTCGGCCGCACATACCAGGACACGTCGGCGATCGCGACGGTGACGATGACGCCACCCTCGTTCTCCGGCGATGTGTCGGGTTCCGCATGCACTGCATCGTCATGGTCCTTGGCATCCGCAGGGTCGATGGTGATCAGCGGCAGGGAACGCCAGTCCTCCCGATGCGACATGGTGGCGGGGCCCGCAGCCTCCGCCTCGCGGGTGACGCTGTCGGGGAAGATATAGGGAATGCCATGCGCGTGGATGGCGATCATGGAAATCGCCTTTTCCGAAGAGACCGAACCGATGATCGACTTCACTTCGGCCCTGGCAAGCCCGAACCGGCCGGAGCGGACGATTTCGACCTCGACCAGATCCCCGTCCTTGGCCTCGCCGACGCCGCTCGCTTCGACGTCCATTTCCTCGCCGCGCTTGTCGATGGGCATGATGCGGCCGGTGCCCGCCGGCATTTCGCGGAAGACGCCAAGGGCTGCATTGGCGCTGCGGCGGCGGTCGAGCACCTTGATGATGCGCGCCGTATAGGCCGGGCCCGTCGGCTCCTTGGAGGGGAAGATCTTGGCCAGCACCCGGTCGCCGATGCCGCCGACGGGCATCTTGCCCTTGGCCTTGGCAACGCTCGACTGGCGGATGAGAACAGCCGGTGCGACACCAGCATCGTCGGGCCATTCGGCCGGACGGGCGACGAGCTCGCCGTCCTTGTCGCGCGTGGTGATGTCGAGAACGGTGACCGGGGGCAGGGCGCCCGGACGGACGAGCGCGTTGCGCTTCTTCTCCACGAGACCGTCGTCTTCGAGATCCCGCAGAGCCGCCTTCAGCTCGATCCGCGCTTCGCCCTTGAGGCCGAAAGCCCTGGAGATTTCACGCTTGGAGGCCTTGTCCGGATTTTCCGCGATGAAACGCATGAGCACGTCGCGCGGTGGCACGGCGCCATGGATGATCGGTGTGTCATCGGCAGGCGGCAGGGCCGTGCCCGCACGGGCCAGCCGGACCGAAGGTTTTGCGGTCCGTCTCATGCCGATGCGGGGCGATTTGCTCACGGTCTATCCCTTCTGTGCCTTGGCGGCGGCCGCAGTCTTGGGTTTTGCAGCAGCCTTCGTCTTTGTCGTCGTCTTCGCCGCAGGCTTGGCCTTGGCGGCGGCGCGCGGCTTGGCAACCTTTTCGTCGCCGTCCGCTGCAACCTTGGCTTTGGCAGGCTTTGCAGCCTTCGCCTTGACGGCCTTGGCCTTCACAGGTTTCGCCTTGCCGGCACGTTCTGCAAGAAGCGGCAGTGCCTCTTCGAGCGTCACCGATGTCGGATCCTTGCCCTTGGGCAGGGTCGCATTCACCTTGCCCCAGTTGACATAGGGTCCATAACGCCCATCGCGAACGGTAATCGCACCGCCATCGGGATGTTCGCCGAGGTCCTTCAGAGCGGCCACGGCCGCACCGCGACCGGCCGGGCCCTTGGATGCCTTGTCCGCCAGCACCGAGACGGCGCGGTTGAGGCCGATCGAGAACACGTCCTCGATGGTCTCGACGTTCGCATATTTCCCGTCATGCAGGATAAACGGCCCATAGCGGCCAAGGCCGGACGAGATCATCTTGCCGGATTCCGGATGCTGGCCGATGTCGCGCGGCAGCGACAGGAGGGCCAGGGCCTTCTCATGGTCGATGCTCGCCGGCGTCCAGCCCTTGGGCAGGCTGGAGCGCTTGGCCTCCTTGCCTTCGCCGCGCTGGACGTAAGGGCCGAACCGGCCGTTGCGCAGCGTGATCTCCTCGTCCGTGTGCGGGTCCTTGCCCAGCGCCTGCGGCTCGTTCGACGCCTGCGCTTCCGCATCGCCATCCGAGGATAGCTGGCGGGTGAAGTTGCAATCGGGATAGTTCGAGCAGCCGACGAACGCGCCATACTTGCCGAGCTTCAGCGACAGCTTGCCGGTGCCGCAGACCTGACAGATCCGGGGATCGCTGCCATCCTCGCGCTTGGGGAAGACGAGCGGTGCGAGTTCCTCGTTGAGCGCATCAAGGACATTGGTGACCCGCAGTTCCTTGGTATCCTCGATCTGCGCGAAAAAATCCTTCCAGAAGTCGCGAAGCACGTCCTTCCAGTTGAGTTCGCCGGCGGAAATCCGGTCGAGTTTTTCTTCGAGCGATGCCGTGAAGTCGTACTCGACATAGCGGTGGAAGAAGCTTTCGAGGAACGCCGTGACGAGGCGGCCCTTGGCTTCCGGGATCAGCTTGCGCTTGTCGATGACGACGTATTCGCGGTCCCGCAGGGTGGCGAGCGTCGAGGCGTAGGTCGAGGGACGGCCGATGCCGAGCTCTTCCATGCGCTTTATGAGGCTTGCTTCCGAGTAGCGCGGCGGCGGCTCCGTGAAATGCTGGCTCGCATTGATCTTCTGCTTGGCGACGGTCTCGCTTGCGCGGATCTCCGGCAGACGGCCTTCGTCCTCGCCATCGTCGCTCTGCTCGCCGTCTTCCTTCTGGTCCGTATAGGCGGCGATGAAGCCGTCAAAGCGGATGACGGAGCCGACGGCCCGCAGGCCGGCCTTGCGGTCGCCATTCTCGGCGAGAATCTCGACGGTCGTCCGCTCGATCTCGGCCGACGCCATCTGGCTGGCGATGCCGCGCTTCCAGATCAGGTCGTATAGGCGCAGCTGGTCGGCATCGAGGAAGCGGCGCAGCTGGTCCGGCGTGCGGGTGAAGTCGGTCGGGCGGATCGCCTCGTGGGCTTCCTGCGCATTCTTCGCCTTGGTCGAATAGATTCGGGCCTTTTCGGGCACGTAGCGCGCGCCGAACTGGTCGCCGATGGCGCTGCGGGCAGCATCGATCGCCTCGCCGGCCATCTGCACGCCGTCGGTTCTCATATAGGTGATGAGACCGACGGTCTCGCCGCCGAGGTCGAGACCTTCATAGAGCCGCTGGGCGACCTGCATGGTGCGCGATGCGGAGAAGCCGAGCTTGGAGGATGCGGCCTGCTGCAGCGTCGAGGTTGTGAAAGGTGGCGAGGGGTTGCGCTTGACCGGCTTCGCCTCGACGGTATCCACGACGTAGGAGGCGCCTTCGAGCAAGGCTTTCAGATCGTTGGCCTGTTCGCCATTTCCGACCGAGCGCGCCTGCAGGCGCTTGCCGTCGGCGGCCACGAGGCGGGCTTCGAAATCGTCGCCGCGCGGCGTCTTCAGGATGGCGGAGAGGTTCCAGTATTCTTCCGAGACGAACCGCTCGATCTCCGACTCGCGGTCGCAGACGAGGCGCAGCGCGACGGACTGCACGCGGCCGGCCGAACGGGCACCGGGCAGCTTGCGCCAGAGGACCGGCGACAGGTTGAAGCCGACGAGATAGTCGAGCGCGCGGCGTGCCAGATAGGCATCCACCAAGGGAACGTCGATGTCGCGCGGATTGGCCATCGCGTCGAGCACGGCCTTCTTGGTAATGGCGTTGAACACGACGCGGCTGACCGGCTTGTCGCCGATCAGCTTCTTCTTGCGCAGCAGATCGAGCACATGCCAGGAAATCGCTTCGCCTTCGCGATCCGGGTCGGTTGCGAGAATGAGGCCGTCGGCGTTCTTCAAGGCAGCGCCGATGTCGTTCATTCGCTTGGCGGACGCGCTGTCCACCTCCCAGAGCATGGCGAAGTCTTCGTCGGGCTTGACCGAGCCGTCCTTGGCCGGAAGGTCGCGAACGTGACCGAACGAGGCCAGAACCGTGTAGCCGGGGCCGAGATATTTGTTGATGGTCTTTGCTTTGGCCGGCGATTCAACGACGACGACATTCATGGTCATAGGATTCAGCAACCATAGAGAGGGGTGACGGACTTCCCTCAGCCGTCACGCCGGGAACTTTTGAAGCCCCGACATGGAGGGGGATTTCGTCGCGGTCAAGTGGCGACCATGAAATTAGCCAGTTTGCATAGACGATCGACAGACCCGCAACCTGTTCATTTTCAGGCGTTTGATGATCTTTCGACAAGGTGTCGCGCCCGAAGGCTCGCCAGCCCGGAATACAACGCGCCACAACCTTTGAGGGATAATGTTATTATTGCAATTAGGAATATTTGCGTTATCGTCGGCGGAAGAGAAGAGAGTGCACCGACGGACAGGCAGTGGTGATGGCCGCACAGGTTGTTGCCGCGTGTGCTGTCGGCTGCCCGCTCGGGATCGAGGCCAAGCCCAACAGGACGTATTCATGGTGCCCGTACACAAAGACGCTGCTGTTCCCGCGACACCTGACGACGAGAGCCTTGCCTATATTCGTCAGATGCTCGCAGAACTGCGTGGCGTCGCGGACGAAAAGGGTGCCGACATGCTCTGCTACCTCCTGGAGATGGCTTATGTCGAGGCGGGCGACCTCATTTCCGGGCGCCGCGCCCTGTCAGCCAAGGGGCTCAAGAGAAACGAGGCCGCCGGGGTGGCGGTGAAGCCGGCCGGCAAGATCAAGCTCTAGCAGCACGAGATAGACCGCCGAGGCGGCAAAACCCGTATGACGAATGATGTCATCGGTCTCGACCGGCGTCGGCCCGAGCGCATCGATGATCGCCTCGCGCTCCCGGTCGCCGGGTAGCGCAGCTGCGGGCCGCCTCTCGGTGCCGATGTCCAGGTCGTTCTCCGCTTCGCGCGCCTGAGGCTGGTCGAACAGGTCGATGCGGCTGAGCGGCGCCAGCGCCTCCAGAATGTCACGCGCTTCCGTCGTCACCACGGCGCCGTCCTTCAGGAGACCATTGGTGCCGTGGCAGCGGGGATCGAGCGGCGACCCCGGTACGGCAAAGACGATGCGTCCGAAATCGGCGGCGTAGCGCGCCGTGATCAGCGATCCGGAGCGACTTGCAGCCTCCACGACGGCAAGCCCCAGCGCCACGCCGGCAATCAACCGGTTGCGGCGCGGGAAGTCGCGCGCCCGCGGCTCCCATCCGAATGGCATCTCGGTGATGGCAAGGCCTTGTCCCCCGGTGATCTCGTCGAGCAGCGGCACGTTCTCGGGCGGGTAAGGCTTGTCGATGCCGCCGGCGAGGACGGCGATCGTGCCGGTGTCGAGGCTCGCGCGATGGGCGGCCGTGTCGATGCCGCGGGCAAGCCCGGAGATGATCGTATAGCCCGCCCGCCCGACATCGCGGGCGATCATGGCGGCGAACTTGGCGCCGCTGATGGAGGCGTTGCGGGCGCCGACGATGCCGAGCGCAGGCGCGGTGCCGGTGGACGCACGTCCCTTGACGGCGAGAAGCGGCGGCGCGCCGTCGATCTGGCGAAGCGCTGCCGGATAGTCCGCTTCGCCGATACCGACGAATCGCGCGCCGCAACGGGCGGCGATCGCCAATTCCCGTTCGGCTTCCGCGACTGTGGCGATGCGGATCGCGCGCGTGGAACCGCCTCGGCGGGAGAGTTCCGGCAGCATCTCCAGCGCCGTTTCGGCGGAGCCGACATGGTTGATGAGGTCGCGGAAGGTGACGGGGCCGACATTGTCGGAGCGGATAAGGCGCAGCCAGGCTATTCTTTGACGATCCGTCAGCGCGATGCCTTTGCTTTCCCGGCCTTTCGCGCTGTCGCTCATCGCAGCTTATCCCTTCTGGCCGATCCGGCTTTCGGTCCCGGCGATCAAGCGCTCGATATTGGCGCGGTGCTTGATCCAGGTGATCACGCTCAAGACCACGAAGAGAAGGCCGATGCGCCCATAGCCGGCGACCAGCAGCACGACCGGTACCAAGACGGTCGCGACGAGCGCTGCCAGCGAGGAATAGCGCGTGACCTTGGCGACGATCAGCCAGCAGGCGGCGAAGACGAGGACGACGAGGGGGGCAAGGCCCAGCAGCACGCCGATATAGGTCGCGATCCCTTTGCCGCCCTTGAAGCCGAGCCAGACCGGAAAGAGATGCCCGAGAAAGGCGCCGAAACCTGCGGCGATACCCGCCTCCGGGCCAAGAAAGTACGTGCCGGTTGCCTGCGCCACCGTCCCGAGAAAGTACGCGCCGATGGCAACCGCCAGCGTGCCCTTCAGCGCGTCCAGCAGCAGGGTCGCGGCTGCCAGCTTCTTGTTGCCGGTGCGCAGCACGTTGGTGGCGCCGATATTGCCGGATCCGATCTTGCGCACATCGCCGAGTCCTGCCGCTCGCGTCAGGATCAGGCCGAACGGGATCGAGCCGAGCAGATAGCCGAGAAGAAAAAAACCGAGCGTCAGAACGACCGGCAGCGGCCACGTGAACACGTCCATGAATGCCCCCTCGCGTCAGCCTCCTACAGGCTGTGCACGCACTTTCCCGCAACATAGGTGCGAACGGCGCGGCCCGTAAAGCGGGCATTTTCGAACGGCGTGTTTTTCGAGCGCGAGACGATGGCGTCCTTGGAGACGATCCAGGGCTCGTCGAGATCGATCAGCGTGATATCCGCCTTCGCACCGGGCTTCAGCGTTCCGGCATTAAGCCCGAAGATCCGCGCCGGCCGGGTCGAGAGCGCATCGATCAGGCGCATCAGCGGCACTTCGCCGCTATGATGCAGCCGGAGGGCTGCGGCCAGCATCGTCTCCAGACCGATCGCGCCATCGGCGGCGTCGGCGAACGGCAGGCGCTTGGTATCGACGTCCTGCGGATCGTGCGAGGAGACGATGATGTCGATCCGGCCCTCGGCCAGCGCCTGCACCATGGCCTTGCGATCGTCCTCGCCGCGCAGCGGCGGCGTCAGCTTGAAGAAAGTCCGGTATTCACCAATGTCGTTCTCGTTCAGCGACAGATGATTGATCGAGATGCCCGAGGTCACATTGACGCCGCGCGACTTCGCTAGCGCGATGGCATCGACCGATTCCGGCAGCGAGATCTTGGCGGCGTGGTAGGCGGCGTGGGTGAGGCCGGCGACGCGCAGGTCGCGCTCCAGCGGAATGATCTCCGCCTCGCGCGGCACGCCGGACAAGCCCAGCCAGCTCGCGAGCAGCCCTTCGTTCATGACGCCACCGGCGCCCAGATATTTGTCGCGCGATTCCAGCGCGATCACCATGCCGAACTCGCGGGCATAGGTCATCGCGCGGCGGAGCACGAGCGTATCGTGCAGGGCCTCGCGCCCATTGGTGAAGCAGACGGCGCCGGCTTCGCTGAGAAGGCCGAACTCGGTCATCTCGGTGCCGTGTAGCCGCTTGGTCAGCGCGGCAGCCGGATAGACATTGACGACCGCCTTGTCGCGCGCCGTCTTCATGACGAACTCGACCAGGGCAATGTCGTCGATGACCGGATCGGTATCCGGCATGGCGATGAACGACGTGATGCCGCCGACGGCGGCAGCCTGAGCCGCAGACGCGATCGTCTCGCGGTGCTCAGCGCCGGGTTCGCCGACGAACACGCGGGCATCCACGAGGCCGGGAACGGCGATCAGGCCGCGGCAATCTTCTGTGGTCGCGCCTTCGGGAATGCCCTGGTTCGCCGCATCGCTGCCGGCAGCGAGGATCACGCCGTCGCGAATGAAGATCGTGCCCGTTTCGTCAAGGTTGCGCGACGGGTCGATGATGCGCAGGTTGGTGAGAACGAGATCGGTCATGCGCCGTAACCCTGGTTGTTGAGGCCGCCCTGATGTTGTGAGACGAGCAGCGCTTCCATCACGGCCATGCGAACGGCAACGCCCATTTCGACCTGCTGCTCGATGACGCTCTGTGGTCCGTCGGCAATCTCGGAGGCGATTTCGACGCCGCGGTTCATCGGGCCGGGATGCATCACGAGCGCATCCTCTTTGGCGGCTTTCAGTTTTTCCGCATCAAGGCCGTAATAGCGGAAGTATTCGCGCACCGAGGGTACGAAGGCACCGGCCATGCGCTCGCGCTGCAGGCGCAGCATCATCACCACGTCGGCATCCTTCAGGCCCTCTTCCATCGAGTGGTAGACCTCCGCGCCCATGTCGGCGATGCCGGACGGCAACAGCGTCGCCGGTGCGACGACGCGCACGCGGGCGCCCATCTGGTTGAGAAGCAGGATGTTGGAGCGGGCCACGCGTGAGTGCAGCACGTCGCCGCAGATGGCAACGATGATGCGCGAGAGCTTGCCCTTGGCCCGCCTTATGGTCAGCGCGTCGAGAAGTGCCTGTGTCGGGTGCTCGTGCTGGCCGTCGCCGGCATTGATGACCGAGCAGGAAACCTTTTGCGCCAGGAGGGCGGCGGCACCGGCCGAGGAGTGGCGCACGACCAGCACGTCGGGATGCATGGCGTTCAGCGTCATCGCGGTATCGATGAGCGTTTCGCCCTTCTTCACCGAGGAATTGCCGACCGACATGTTCATGACATCCGCCCCGAGCCGCTTTCCGGCAAGCTCGAAGGACGACTGCGTCCGGGTGGAGGCTTCGAAGAAGAGGTTGATCTGGGTGAGGCCCCGGAGCGTCGAGGTTTTCTTCTCGCGCTGACGGGAGATTTTGACCGCCTCGTCGGCAAGATCGAGAAGTCCGGTGATATCGCGCTCGTTCAGGCCCTTGATGCCGAGGAGATGGCGATGCGGAAAGAAATCCATGGGAAGCCCGCCTCAAATGGTCGCGTTGCGCGCTCTATAGAGCCTGTGCGGGTGAGCGGCAAGGCAGTGCGTGAGAACAGGTGAGGACAAAGCCCGCAGGCACCGACGCATCGGGGCCGCAGAGGCTTTGCCGATGGCCGTATCGATTTTGCGGGAGGGCGCAGCCAGTGCTGTTCCTAACGTTCGGGACTTCGGCTAGAACCGGATTATGACCGTGACTCGACCCGACCAGACCCTTGACGACCTCAACCAGCCGAAACCCTGGTCGGGCATCAACGCCTATC
Source organism: Rhizobium sp. PP-CC-3G-465 (assembly GCF_004343445.1). Lineage (NCBI taxonomy): Bacteria > Pseudomonadati > Pseudomonadota > Alphaproteobacteria > Hyphomicrobiales > Rhizobiaceae > Rhizobium > Rhizobium sp. PP-CC-3G-465. The sequence goes on along the minus strand of NZ_SLYH01000001.1, from coordinate 1,267,237 downwards.
GTTCCGATCCGCTGCTGACCGACGTCGCAAGCGGGCTGCCCAAGGTGTTGCGCGACGATTTCGACGGGCTCGGCCGCTATGTGACCTCCCCGGAAGCGCAGGATCTCGCGCGCATGGCCAATCAGGGCGTGCCGCAGCTACGCACGCACGGGCCGCGCGGCGAGCGGCTCGATGTGGTCGATTTCCACCCCGCCTGGCATGCGCTGATGCGCCGCTCCATGACGGCGGGTCTGCATTCTTCCGTCTGGGAAAACGTGCCCGACGAGCGCGGCCATGCCCATAAGAGCCGCGCCATACGGTTCTACCTCACCGCGCAGCTCGAAAGCGGCCATCTCTGCCCGCTGACGATGACCAGCGCCTCGCTGGCCGCCATGGCTGCGACGCCGATGGTGCAGAAGGAATGGGCACCGAAGGTCCTGTCGCGGAAATACGACGCCTCGAACCGCCCCTTCATGCAGAAATCCGCCGTCACCATCGGCATGGGTATGACGGAGAAGCAGGGTGGCACGGACGTGCGCGCGAACGTCTCTACCGCCGAGCGGGTGGGCGAGGGCATCTACCGCCTCTCCGGCCACAAGTGGTTCATGTCCGCGCCGATGAGCGACGCCTTCGTCATGCTGGCGCAGACGCGCGAGGGGCTCGGCTGCTTCCTCGTTCCCCGTCTGCTGGAGGACGGATCTGCAAACGGCCTGCGGTTCCAGCGGTTGAAGGACAAGCTCGGCAACCGCTCGAACGCGTCGTCCGAAGTCGAGTTTTCCGAAACCTTCGGCTTCATCCTCGGCGCGCCGGATGCCGGCATCACCACGATTCTCGACATGGTCACGCTGACGCGGCTGGACTGCGCCCTGTCGTCGGCCGGCATGATGCGCGCCAGCCTTGCCGAAGCCGTGCACTATACCCGCGGCCGCGCCGTCCTCGGCCGCCCGCTGGTCGCGCAGCCGATGATGACGCGTGTGCTCGCTGATATGGCGCTGGACGTGGCCGCCGCGAGTGCACTTTCCTTGCGACTCGCCGATGCCTTCGACCGCGCCCGCGACAGCGCGGAGGAGGCGGCCTATGCCCGCATCATGACGCCGGTCGTCAAATACTGGGTCTGCAAAACTGCACCCACGCTCATCGCCGAGGCGATGGAGTGCCTGGGCGGCAACGGTTATGTCGAGGAGCGACCGATCGCCCGGCACTACCGCGAGGCGCCGGTGAATGCGATCTGGGAGGGCTCCGGCAATGTGATGGCGCTCGATGTGCTGCGGGTGCTGAAGCGCGGCCGCGAACTGTTCGAGGCCTTGTTCGAAATCATCGGCCGGGATCTCGGCCCCGCCGCCCGAAAGACCATCGACGTGCTGCGCGCCGCCATTTCGCTCTGCGAGCGCGACGAGGGAGCGGCCCGCCTGCTGGTCGAGCAGCTTGCGCTCGCTGCCGCCGCCGCCGAACTCTACCGGCTCGGTGCCGGACGTATTGCAGATGCCTTCATGGAATCGCGGCTCGCCGCCGGCTGGCGCTCGACCTACGGCATGCTCGACTCGCGCTTCGACAGCGCGATGATCGTCGATCTTCTCTATCCTGCTTCCAGCTGAGCGCTGTCATGAACGCATTGGGCAGGGGCTCTTGCCAGATGGTCAGGGCGACCCCGCAAAACTCGCGCCGGCTTCGCGCCTGTTAACCTTAACAAAAGGTTGACGTTGCCTCCTCAAGGTTAACGTTCCATGTGTGGTGGATCGCAACCGCACGGAGCCCGCATGATGCGCGCAGTCCTGACATTCATTCCCATGTCGATCTTCGCAGCCATCGCGCTGGACGTGGCGGTGCCGGCGCTCGTTCTTCTCGTCTGCGTCATTGCCACCGGCGCGGTGGCATCGGTCGGTGCCAGGGGAGCCCGCGGCGTGGCGAACATGAGAGGAGACCGGACATGAAGTGGCTTCTGATCCTCTGGGGCGGGCCGGTCCTGTTCCTGACGAGCTGGTACACGCTCTCTTATAACGATATCAGCTTCGGCATCTTCATGCTGTCGCGGGAGGCAAACGACCTCGTGTTCCAGATGTACGGCAACGTGCTCGGTATCGACCCCGAAACGATCCCGCTGCTTGTCGCGCGCGCGATGATCTTCGACAGCTTCATCGTCTTCGGCCTCATCGCGCTGCGCAAGCGCAAGGCGATTCTCGCCCGGTACCGTCGCCGGAACGATCAGTCGTCGGTGGATGCCGCAGCGCGTGCAAGCGATGTCAGTCTGTCCAGCGCGCCCTGAAGAATGAAGGACGCTGCGGCCGAATCGATGCGCTCAGCCCGCTTGGCGCGGGACACGTCCATCTCGATCAGCGTCCGCTCTGCCGCCACTGTCGATAGCCGCTCGTCCCAGTAGACGAAGGGCAGGGTGGTTTTCTGCTCCATGTTGCGCACGAAGGCCCGTGTCGCCTGCGCCCGCGGCCCATGCGACCCATCCATGTTCACCGGCAGCCCGATCAGGAAGGCAGCGATCTTTTCCTTCTCCGCAAAGGCCAGCAGCGCCTGCGCATCGGCCGTGAACTTCGTCCGCTTGATCACCGTTCGCGGCGTCGCCAGTCCGCGGCCGAGGTCGGATACCGAGAGGCCGATCGTCTTGGTGCCCAAATCGAGCCCGGCAACCGCCTGACGCGGCAACAGTGCGCTCGCAAGCTCCTCGATGGTCATCACGCTCATGCTAAACCTCACCATTGGCCTTTGTCTTTGCCTGTCGATGTTCCATATGCTCCGCGGGCACCGATTTCGCCAGCGTGCTTTTTCCGCTGGGATTTAAGGCGCGCCCGCCACAGATGACAGGAGATATGTCATGAAGATCCAATGGCTCGGCCATTCCGCCTTCCACATCGAGACAACCAAAGCGAAGATCCTGATCGACCCGTTCTTCTCGGGCAATCCGTCCTTCGACGAATCGACCCGCAAGGACGCGGCCGCCGGCCTCGACTATATACTGCTCACACATGGACACGGCGACCATGTCGGCGACACCATCGCGCTGGCCAAGGAAACCGGCGCGACCGTCGTCGCCAATGCTGATCTCGCGGCATGGCTCGGTTCGCGGGGCGTCTCCGCGCTCGAAATGGGCAATACGGGCGGCACGATCCACCTCAAGGGCTTTTCCACGACCTTCGTCAACGCTTTGCATTCCTCCGCGCAGATCACCGAGGATGGCGTTTCGCACTCGCTCGGCAGTGCCAACGGCCTCGTCCTGCATTTCGACGATGCGCCGACGCTCTACCACATGGGCGACACCGATATCTTCTCGGACATGGCGCTGATCCAGGAACTTCACCAGCCCGATATCGGCCTCGTTCCGATCGGCGATCGCTTCACGATGGGCGGTGCCGTGGCCGCGCTCGCCTGCCAGCGCTACTTCAAGTTCGGCACCGTGCTGCCCTGCCACTACGGCTCCTTCCCGATCGTGGACCAGACACCCGACCTCTTCCTCGCCGCCATGGAACCGGCGAGCACCAAGGTCGAAGTCCCCGCCGTGGGCGCTGTCGTGACGGTCTGATCACCTAGCGAACGCGGTCTTCGCCTTAATCCCCCGTTGCGCGCTCCCGTCGTGGTCAGTATAGCGGGGGATCATTTCCCGTCAGGCCCGGAGTCCGCCATGTCCGTCGATCTCGCCACCGTCAAGCGCGTCGCGCATCTCGCCCGCATCGCCGTCAGCGAAGACGACGCCAACCGCATGACCGGCGAGCTGAATGCGATCCTTGGCTTCGTCGAGCAACTCGGCGAAGTCGATGTCACCGGCGTCGAGCCGATGACATCGGTCACGCCGATGGCGATGAAGAAGCGCGAGGACATCGTGACGGATGGTAGCAAGGCCGACGATATCGTCGCCAACGCGCCGAATTCCGACCGGAACTTCTTCCTCGTGCCGAAGGTCGTCGAATAGACCGACCCGCACACGCCTAGAAGACCGTTTCGCCCGCCTGCCGTTTACGAAAGTCCCGTTCGCCATGACCGAACTCACCCACCTCACCATCGCCGAAGCCCGCGACCGGCTGACCGCCCGCGACATTACGGCCGTTGAACTGACTGACGCCTATCTCTCCGCCATCGACGCGGCGAACGGCGCCTTGAACGCCTATGTCACCGTGACGCCGGAGAAGGCGCGTGCGATGGCCAAGGCTTCCGACGAGCGCCTCGCAGCCGGCAAGGCCGGCGCGCTGGAGGGCATTCCGCTCGGGATCAAGGACCTATTCGGCACTGAAGGCGTGCACACGCAGGCTTGTAGCCACATTCTCGATGGGTTCGCGCCGCGTTACGAATCGACCGTGACGCAGAACCTGTGGAACGATGGTGCCGTCATGCTCGGCAAGCTGAACATGGACGAGTTCGCCATGGGCTCCTCCAACGAGAGCTCCTATTACGGCCCTGTGAAGAACCCCTGGCGCGCCACCGGCTCCGATGCCGACCGCGTGCCCGGCGGCTCCTCGGGCGGATCGGCTGCGGCCGTCGCAGCTTTCCTTTGCGCCGGCGCCACAGCCACCGACACGGGCGGCTCCATCCGCCAGCCCGCGGCCTTCACGGGCACGGTTGGCATCAAGCCGACCTATGGCCGCTGCTCGCGCTGGGGCATCGTTGCCTTTGCCTCCTCGCTCGATCAGGCCGGGCCGATCGCCCGCGACGTTCGCGATGCGGCGATCCTGCTGAAGTCGATGGCAAGCGTCGATGCGAAGGACACGACCTCCGTCAATCTTCCGGTGCCGGATTACGAGAAGGCCATCGGGCAGTCGCTGAAAGGCATGAAAATCGGTATTCCCGCGGAATATCGCGTCGAAGGCATGCCGGAAGAGATCGAGGCGCTGTGGCGCCAGGGCATCGCCTGGCTGAAGGACGCCGGTGCCGAGATCGTTGATATCTCCCTGCCGCACACGAAATACGCCCTGCCGGCCTACTACATCGTCGCGCCGGCCGAGGCGTCCTCGAACCTCGCGCGCTACGACGGCGTGCGCTATGGCCTGCGTGTGGATGGCAAGGACATTGCCGACATGTACGAGCAGACGCGGGCTGCCGGCTTCGGCCAGGAGGTCAAGCGCCGCATCATGATCGGCACCTATGTGCTGTCCGCCGGCTACTACGACGCCTATTACCTGCGCGCCCAGAAGGTCCGCACGCTGATCAAGCGCGACTTCGAGACGGCCTTCCATGCCGGCGTCGACGCGATCCTGACGCCTGCCACACCGTCGTCCGCCTTCGGTATCGCCGATCAGGAACTCGCGGCCGATCCGGTGAAGATGTATCTCAACGACATCTTCACGGTGACGGTGAACATGGCCGGCCTGCCGGGCATCGCCGTTCCCGCCGGCCTCGACGCCAAGGGTCTTCCGCTCGGCCTTCAGCTCATCGGCAAGCCGTTCGAAGAGGAAACGCTGTTCAAGACCGCTCATGTCATCGAGCAGGCCGCAGGACGCTTCACGCCGCCCAAGTGGTGGTAGGCTGCGCGATCTTCGCACCGGTGGGGGCTTGGACACGGTATGGTTCTGGTACGCGGTGCACGCGAGGATGAAGTGCCTCGGCTGGTGAAAATCGGCCTTGCCGCCTGGGAGCAGGCGGTGGTCGGCTTTGCCGATGTGACCAAGATGCGCACCACGGCCGAATACTCCTTCGGCTCGTTCCTGCGCGAAAGCTGGCCGCGCACGCTCGTGGTGGAGACGGGCGGGGCGAGCGTCGGCTGGGCGGCGCGAGAGAATGGCGATGTCGAGGTCAGCGACCTCTGGATCATGCCGGAGCACCAGCGCCAGGGGCTGGGCAGTGCGTTGATTGAGGCACTGCGCGGCGATATGGAGGGCACCGGACTGCCGGAAATGACGGCGCGGACACATGCGGGCAACGCGCCGGCGATCGCCTTCTTCCGCCATCACGGCTTTCGGATCGCCTGGTTTTCCACCGCGTACCTTGCCCGGCTGGATCGGGATGTCGAGCAGGTGGGCCTCGCCCGGACGCTCCGCGAGGTCGAAAGCGCCGTGGACAAAAGTGTGGGGGACATATGACGCTGCCGACCGCCTGAGCCGCCGGAAACCGGTGCCGGACATTCTCGCGCGTCTTGCACCCCTCAAGCATTTGTTCTAACCCGGACCTACCCAAAAGAAGCCTGCAGGAAAAGCCTTCCATGACCCTTGTCGACGTTCGCACGCCCGATCCGAAACGCTTCATTCCCGGCGCCACCGGCGACTGGGAAGTGATCGTCGGCCTGGAGGTGCACGCGCAGGTCACGAGCAATTCGAAACTCTTTTCTGGCGCCTCCACGACCTTCGGCAATGCCGCCAACGCCAACGTCTCGCTGGTCGATGCGGCCATGCCAGGCATGTTGCCCGTCATCAACGAGGAATGTGTTCGCCAGGCGGTGCGCACCGGCCTCGGGCTCAAGGCGCAGATCAACCATCGTTCGATCTTCGACCGGAAGAACTATTTCTATCCCGACCTGCCGCAGGGCTATCAGATCTCGCAGTTCAAGGACCCGATCGTCGGTGAAGGCACGATCGTCATCTCGCTCGGCCCCGATCGTCAGGGCCATTTCGAGGATATCGAAATCGGCATCGAGCGGCTGCATCTGGAGCAGGACGCCGGCAAGTCGATGCACGACCAGCATCCGACCATGTCCTACGTCGATCTCAACCGCTCGGGCGTCGCCCTGATGGAGATCGTGTCGAAGCCCGACATGCGCTCCTCCGACGAGGCCAAGGCCTATATGACGAAGCTGCGCTCCATCGTGCGCTACCTCGGCACCTGCGACGGCAACATGGACGAAGGCTCCATGCGCGCGGACGTCAACGTCTCCGTGCGCCGCCCCGGCGGCGAGTTCGGCACCCGTTGCGAGATCAAGAACGTTAACTCGATCCGCTTCATCGGCCAAGCCATCGAATACGAGGCCCGTCGCCAGATCGCGATTCTGGAAGACGGTGGGAAGATCGATCAGGAAACGCGCCTGTTCGATCCGCACAAGGGCGAGACGCGCTCCATGCGCTCCAAGGAAGATGCGCATGACTATCGCTACTTCCCGGATCCGGACCTCCTGCCGCTCGAATTCGACGAGGCCTTCGTCGAGGCGCTGAGGGTCGATCTGCCGGAACTGCCTGATGACAAGAAGGAGCGCTTCGTGCGCGACCTCGGCCTGTCCATCTATGACGCCTCCGTGCTGGTGTCGGAAAAGGCGATCGCCGATTATTTCGAGGTCGTCTCTGCCGGCCGCGACGGCAAGGCGGCTGCCAACTGGGTTATCAACGACCTACTGGGCGCCTTGAACAAAGCCGGCAAAGGCATTGAAGAGACTCCGGTTTCCCCGGCCCAGCTCGGCGGCATCCTCGACCTCATCAAGTCCGAGGTCATCTCCGGCAAGCTCGCCAAGGAGCTGTTCGAGATCGTTTTCAACGAGGGCGGCGACCCGGCCGAGATCGTCGAGGCTCGCGGCATGAAGCAGGTGACGGACACCGGCGCCATCGAAAAGGCCGTGGACGAGATCATCGCCGCCAACCCGGATCAGGTCGAGAAGGTCAAGGCGAAGCCCCCGCTCGCCGGCTGGTTCGTCGGGCAGGTGATGAAGTCCACCGGCGGCAAGGCAAACCCGCAGGCGGTGCAGGCGCTGGTCAAGGCGAAGCTCGGGCTCGAGGATTAGCCGATGTTCTTCGTCCGCACGGCGACGGAACGTGATCTGGGCGCGATCAGTGCCCTTCTGGGCGAGACCGCGCACGCGACCTATGACGCCACTTATGGTGCCGACAAGGTCGCGGAGATGACGGCCAAGTGGCACTCTGTGGTGGCACTCAAAGCGAACCTGCAGCGCAAGGGCAGCGAGTTCGTGGTGGCCGACGACGGCAAGCGCATTGGCGGCATGGCTTATGCGTCGATGTCGCCGACCCTGCACGAGACGGCCGTCCTCCACCAGCTCTACGTGCTTCCGGCGTTCCAGCGGCAGGGGATCGCCCGCGATCTCTTCGCGGAACTCGAAACCTGCTTTCCTTATGCCGGACACATGCGGGTAGAGGTCGTCACCGACAACGCGCCCGCCATTGCGTTCTACGCGGCGCATGGTTTCACTGAGGTCGGTCCGGGCTCGGAAGCCTGGGGCATGCCGACGGTGGAGATGGAGAAGGTTCTGGACGACGCCCGCTGAGAGCGCTCTCCAAGCCGGTGCAAACACGCTGCGAGAAACGCGGCAGGCTGGACAAGACCGGTCCGGCAGGCCATAAGCAGAAGCAATCATAAGGCATCCGCGCGCGGCTTTCGTGCGCCGGTCCAAGGACGGTTCGATGAAGACTTTTCTGCAGATTTTCACCTGGTGGAACGGCTCGACGATCGGGACGCGGTTCCACACCTGGCGCTTCGGCAAGAAGGTCGGGCAGGACGAGCTCGGCAACACCTATTACGAAGGTGGCAAGGACTCCGAAGGCCGGACGCGCCGCTGGGTCATGTATAACGGCTATGTCGAGGCATCGGCGATCCCGCCGGGCTGGCACGGCTGGATGCATCACCGCACGGATGTTTCGCCGGCCGACGAGACCTATGCCGCCCGCGAATGGCAGAAGCCGCACCGCCTCAACATGACCGGCACGGCACAAGCCTACCGCCCGCCGGGCTCGCTCGCCAAGCCGGGCGAACGCCCGCGCGTCACCGGCGATTACGACGCCTGGACACCCCGCTCGTAGAGCATTGTCGGTTTCCGGCCGATGTGCCGGAGCCATCATCTCACGGCCATGATTGGCATCTACATCCGGTCGTGAGACGGCTCCATACGAAAGCTCAGCGCGTCTTTTCCATGGTGACCGGACCGTCTTCGAGCGCGGCGTATGGTAGCTGTAGATTCGATCTCCAAAGCAGGCCGGAACGACCGGTGCATATTGACCGGGCTTGCACTGGTTTGTCGGGATGTAGCGACCATATCCGGACGCCGACGTTGGCGAGGGACTGAAATGGCAGTGAACAGGAAAACCCGGAACGTGTCGATAAACCGCAAAGTCGCGATCTGCCGCAAGTCCGCTGGCCGCATTGTTCTGTCGCTCTCCACCGCAGCCGCCGCTTTTGCGATGACCACGCTTCCAACCCAGGCCGCGCGTCTGGCCAATCCCGTCGCCGTCTTCTCGGGCATCGACAAGATCACCGGCCGCATCACCACCTTCGACGTCTATATCGGCGAAACCGTCCAGTTCGGCGCACTTCAGGTCACGCCTCGCGTCTGCTACAGCCGCGACGACACGGAAGCCCAGAAGACCACCTCGTTCGTGGAAGTCGAGGAGATCACCCTTGATCGCAAGATCCGCCGCATCTTCACCGGCTGGATGTTCGCCGACAGCCCCGGGCTCAACGCTGTCGAGCACCCCGTGTATGACGTCTGGCTCCAGAGCTGCAAAGGCAAGTCCGACCTTCCGCCCCCGGACAGTGCCTCGAACAGCCAGTAAGGGGTAACTCCGCACTCGACCCTCGACTGCGCGTCGTCTGGTCGCGGTGTATGTCGATGCAATACCGATTCGTTCATCGAACGGCTGACATCTCACCAGCGTTCGTCGCTGAACCCAATCACATCATTGGAAATCGTCTGGTGTGCGTCAGAACCGCGCGTGCGGCTGGGCAATGGCTTCGGCGAGCATGCCGGCATATTCCGCCTTTGGCACGTCGATCGCGCCGAACGTCTTCAGGTGATCCGTGGTGAACTGCGTATCCAGCAGAATGAAGCCGCGGTCGCGGAGATGTTCGACAAGGTGGACGAGGCACATCTTGGAGGCATCGGTGCGGCGGGAAAACATGCTCTCGCCGAAGAAGGCGCTACCCAGCGAGACGCCGTAGAGCCCACCGACGAGGTCGTCGCCGTCCCAGGCCTCGACCGAGTGGGCATGGCCCATCATGTGTAGGGCCGTGTAGAGCCCTCGGATCGTGCTGTTGATCCAGGTGGTCGGCCGATCTGGCGCTGGCGCGGCACAGCCATCCATGACGGCTTCAAACGCGGTGTTGCGCCGAATGGTGAAGGGCGAGTGCCGGATCGTCTTGGCAAGGCTGCGGGGGACATGAAAGTCGTCGAGCGGGATAACGCCGCGCATCTCGGGCTCGACCCAGAAGATCTCAGGGTCATCGGCCGAATCGGCCATGGGGAAGAGGCCGATCGAATAGGCGCGCAGCAGCAGGTCGGGAGTGATGTCCGGTTGCTTGCGGCGGCTGCCTCTCATGCTGGGCCTCTGTTTGCTCACCCAAGGCCTCAGTGCCTGTCAAAGGCCAAGGGATCGGGCAGCGCGTCTGGGAAGCCGGAGCGCCACAACCCAAAAGGGTGAGGGAGCGCTCCGGAGATGTTTTATTCCATCGGCTGGGCGAGATAGTTTTCCAGCCAGTGAATGTCGTAGTCCCCATTCGCGATGTCCTGATTGTTGATCAGGTCCTGGAACAGCGGCAGCGTCGTCTTGATCCCGTCGATGACGAACTCGTCGAGAACCCGGCGCAGACGCATCATGCATTCGACCCGGGTACGCCCATGCACGATCAGCTTGCCGATCAGGCTGTCGTAATAGGGGGGGATCTTGTAGCCCTGATAGGCGCCCGAATCGACGCGAACGCCGAGACCGCCCGGAGCGTGGAAATGCGTGATCGTGCCGGGCGAGGGAACGAAGGTGCGCGGGTCCTCGGCATTGATCCGGCACTCGATAGCATGGCCCTGAAAGACGATCTCGTCCTGCGTGACGGAGAGGCCGGCGCCGGAGGCGACGCGGATCTGCTCGTGCACGAGATCGATACCGGTGATCGCCTCGGTGATCGGATGCTCCACCTGCAGGCGCGTGTTCATCTCGATGAAGTAGAACTCACCGTTCTCGTAGAGAAACTCGACCGTACCGGCACCGCGATATTTCAGCTTGCGCATGGCATCAGCGCAGATTTCGCCGATCTTCATCCGCTGCTCGACGTTGAGAGCCGGAGAGTTGGCCTCTTCCCAGACCTTCTGGTGGCGCCGCTGCAGCGAGCAGTCGCGCTCGCCGAGATGGATGGCATTGCCCTCGCCATCGCCGACGACCTGAATCTCGATATGGCGTGGCTTGCCGAGGTACTTTTCCATGTAGACGGCATCGTTGCCGAAAGCGGCGGCAGCTTCGGAGCGGGCTGTGGAAACGGCTTCCTCGACCTCCTCCTCATTGCGCGCAACCTTCATGCCGCGACCACCGCCGCCGGCCGTGGCCTTGATCAGCACGGGGAAGCCGATCTCGCGGGCGATCTGCAAGGCGTTTTCAGGTAGCACTTCGCCGGCCGAACCGGGCACCACGGGAATTCCCAGCGCCTTGGCCGTTTCCTTGGCGGTGATCTTGTCGCCCATGATGCGGATATGGTCGGCGGTCGGCCCGATAAAGGTGATGCCGTGCGCGTCGAGGATATCCGCGAACTTCGCATTCTCCGACAGGAAGCCGTAGCCGGGATGCACCGCGTCCGCGCCGGTGATCTCACAGGCCGCGACGATCTGGTGGATGTTCAGGTAGCTGTCGCGCGAGGGCGGCGGGCCGATACAGACGCTTTCATCCGCCAGGCGCACATGCATGGCGTCGGCGTCGGCCGTGGAGTGCACGGCAACGGTTGCGATGCCGAGTTCCTTGCAGGCGCGAAGGACACGGAGCGCGATTTCGCCGCGATTGGCGATGAGAACCTTGGAGATGATGGGCATGGGCTTACTCGATGACCACGAGCGCTTCGCCGTACTCGACCGGTGCGCCGTCTTCCACGAGGATCTCGACGACCTTGCCGGAGCGTGGCGCCGGGATCTGGTTCATCGTCTTCATGGCTTCGATGATAAGGACGGTCTGGCCCTCCTTCACCGTGGCGCCGACTTCGATGAAGGGACGCGAGCCCGGGGCGGGCGAGAGATACGCCGTGCCGACCATGGGGGCCGTCAGTGCGTTCTTCGAAATACGGGCAGCGGCATCCGGTGCGGCAGCCGCCGCGACAACTGCAGGTGCTGCGACCGGAACCGGTGCGGAGACGTATTGCGGCGTGCCGGCGCGCGAGACGCGGATACGCAGGTCTTCCTGCTCGATCTCGATCTCGGTCAGGTCGGTCTCGTTCAGGATATTGGCGAGATCGCGGATCAGTGCCTGATCGATGCCGGTCTTCTTGTCAGCCATGAGAGCCTCTTGTTTTTTTTATTTCGGTGTTTGAAGGAGAGTGTTTAGCGCATTGAGCGCCAGAATGTAACTCTGCGCGCCGAAGCCGCAGATCACGCCTTTCGCCGCTGGGGCAAGCATGGATTTGTGGCGAAATTCCTCGCGCGCGTGAACGTTCGACAGATGAAGCTCGACCACCGGGATGCCTATGGCGCGCGTCGCGTCGTGCAGGGCGACCGATGTGTGGGTATAGGCACCGGCGTTGACCGCGATGCCGACAGCGGTGTCGCTGGCTTCGTGAAACCAATCGACCAGCACACCTTCGTGGTTGGTCTGGCGGAAGTCGATCGTCAGGCCGAGCTTCTCGCCCTCCGCAACGCACATCGCCTCGATGTCGGCAAGGGTCTGGCCGCCATAGATGCCGGGCTCGCGCTTGCCCAGCATGTTGAGGTTGGGGCCGTTCAGGACGAAAATCGTTGGCATTTCGTGAGCATCCTATCGTCGTGCCGTCAGCTATAGACGTTTGGTCCGTTGAAAAAAAGCCTTTTGGACCCGCCGCATGGCTGCGAGCGCCTCGCTAAGGCCTTGTCCACAAGGCATGTCGCCTCGAGGTCAGCAGGCTGTCTTGCCGCAGGTGCGCATGTTGGCGATCTTTGCCGCCAGATCGTCGGCACCGACGGCGCCGAAGACAGCCTCGTTGCCGATGATGTAGGACGGCGTGCCGGTAACGCCAAGCGCATTGGCGAGCGTGTAGGATTCGCGAACCTCGTCGTCATGGCTCGGATCGACCATCTTGGCACGGATATCCGCTTCCTTCACGCCGAGACGTGTCGCAACGGCAATCGCCGTTTCCTCCGTCGCGCGGTCCTCACCACCCAGAAGCGCCCGGTGGAAATCGCCATATTTTTCGGGAGCGAGCTTCCGGAAGGCTGAACTGACGCGATGGGCGTCGAGCGATTCCTGTCCGAGAATCGGCAGTTCCTTCAGCACGAAGCGAACGTTCTTGTCGGCTTCGAGAATGGCTTCCATGTCGGGAAGCGCACGTTTGCAATAGCCGCAATTGTAGTCGTAGAACTCCACGACGGTCACGTCGCCTTTGGGATTTCCGAGCGACACGTCGTATTTCGAGTTGAAGATCGTGTCCTTGTTGGCGCTGATGGCCGATTCGGCGACCTGCTGCTGCGCTAGCGCCTGCTTTGCCTTCAGCGCCTCCTGCACCTCAAGCATGACCTCCGGGTTGGCGATCAGATATTCGCGGATGAAGGCGCCGAACTCGGCTTTCTGTTTGTCATCCAGCGCGAGTGCCGGGGTGATAAAGGTGCAGGTGGTGGAAACGAGCAGGAGCGATGCGGCGATCAGTCGGCGTACGGGGAAGGTCATGCGGTCCTCGCTGAGATGGCGCTGCCGACGCGGAAAGAACGCCAGCGCACGGTCTCCGTCCGATAGCACATGCAAACGCACGGTGAAAACAAAACGTCGAGAGCAGGCGCCTTGTCACAAGCGGGTCTTGTGAACCCGGCGCGCTTGGGGCAATCCATGGCGATCTGCCGGGACCTGGATGTCATCGACATCCTGATCCGCCGAGTGAAACGAGGATGCCGCGATGACCACGCTTTCCCACCGCAGCGCCGTGGAACCCTTCCATGCCATGGATGTGCTGGCGGAGGCGACACGGCGGCGCGATGCCGGCTTCCCGGTCATCTCCATGGCGGTGGGACAGCCGAGCCATCCCGCGCCGAAGGCAGCGCTTGAGGCGGCCCGCGCGGCGCTTGAACACGGGCGGCTCGGATACACCGATGCGCTCGGCACGCTTTCGCTGCGCACGGCGATATCGGATCATTACCATCGGCATTACGGCATCGCGGTCGATCCCAGACGCATCGCCGTGACGACCGGCTCGTCGGCGGGTTTCAACCTCGCCTTTCTCGCGCTGTTCGATCCGGGCGACCGGGTCGCGATCGCGCGGCCGGGCTATCCCGCCTATCGCAACATCCTCGCCGCTTTGGGGCTGAAGGTTGTTGAGGTCGATGCCGATGCCTCGAACGGTTTTACGCTGACGCCGGAAGGATTGGCGGACGCTGAGCTGCGCGAGGGCGGGCCGATCCGCGGCGTGCTGCTGGCAAGCCCCGCGAACCCGACCGGAACCGTGACGGGACGGGCGCAACTGCAGGCGCTCGCCGATTACTGCGCGGCCAAGGACATCACCTTCATCTCCGATGAGATCTATCACGGCCTGACCTTCGTCGGCGAGGAGACGACGGCACTCGCCGTGACGGATGCCGCCGTGGTCATCAATTCCTTCTCCAAATACTATTGCATGACCGGATGGCGGATCGGCTGGATGGTGCTGCCGGAGGACAAGGTGCGGGGCTTCGAGCGGATCGCGCAGAGCCTCTATATCTCGCCGCCCGAACTGTCGCAGATCGCCGCCGAGGCTGCGCTGGGCGCATCGGCCGAGCTTGAGGTCTACAAGGAAAGCTACGCCGTCAACCGCGCGCTTCTTCTCAAGCGCCTGCCGGAGCTCGGCTTCACCATCGCCTCACCGATGGACGGCGCATTCTACGCCTATGTCGATGCCAGCCGCTTCACCAATGACAGCATGGCCTTCGCCCATCGCATGCTCGCCGAAATCAACGTGGCGGCCACACCCGGCCGCGACTTCGATCCGGTCGAAGGCCATCGCGCCATGCGGTTCTCCTACGCGGGCGCGCCGGCGGATATCGAAACCGCGATCGAGCGCATGGCGGGTTGGTTGAAAACATAACGAGGTCAAAGGGTTCGGCGGACCGGCGGAATCAGATCGGGAGCCACCTGATTCAGAGCCTGAGGTTTGCGGCAAGCGCCCGAGACCGTCCTACTCGATAGAGCGCAGAACGAAAAAGGCCAGCCGGATCGCTCCGGCTGGCCTTTGTGTTCATTCAGCAAACATCAGCGCCTATAGGAAACCGCGCTTCTGCCACCAGCCGCCCTTCTTGGGCTTCGTCTCTTCGGTCGCTTCATCGGTGGATGCTGCCGAAGAGCGGACCAGCGGTTCGCTGGCGATTGTCTCGATGTTGCGGTTGTTGCGTGCCGGCTTGTCGTCCGAGGCTTCGGATGGTGCGTCGGCAGGACTTTCGTCCGCCGTCTCGACCGCCACATGGGCTTCGTCGCTTTCGCCGAGAGAAGCCGAAGCCTCTTCGGTGCGGGCCTCCTCGGAGGAGGGTGCCGTTTCGCTTACAACCGCGTCCGGTGTGGCTTCGACGGCAGCCTGAGCCGCTTCGTCCGTCGAAACTTCGCCAGTGTCTGCCACCGGCTGGGCAACGACATCCGTTACCAGATCCTGCGGCGAACGACGGCGGCGGCTCCGCTTGCGCGCAACGGGTGCTTCACCGCGATCGTCGGTTTCGGCAACCGCATCGTCGGCCAGACCGTCTGCTTCCGCAGCAATCGCCTGATCCTCGACGGCATCCTCTTCCGAGTGTCCCGCATCATCGACGGCATCGGCAAGAGATAGGGCGTCGGTGCTGGCGCCAGCGTCACCGGCATCCGCCGTTGCTGCTTCGTCCGAACCGGCTTCGATCTCGCCATCCTTGTTGCGGCGACCACCACGCTTGCCGCGACGACGGCGCTTGCGCTTCTGGCGGTCTTCGCTGCTGACACCATCGGTCTGATCCGCGGAGACGGCATCATCTGCCTCGTCCTCGTCGTCACCCTCGTCGGCGTCTTCATCCGAAGCGACGTCTGAGCCCGCTGCGTCGGCAGACGTCTCGGCTTCGCCATCACGGCCACCACGACGGCGACGACGGCGCTTGCGCTTGCGACCGTTCTGATCGTCGCCAGTCTCGCGCTCTGTGCGGTCCGCACGTTCGGCCTTTTCGGGCTTTGCTTCGACCAGCAGTTCCTCGTCGTCCTCGATCTCGTCCTCGATGACGATATCGTCGTCTTCGTCTTCGACGGGGGCTTCGAACTGGAGGATCTGCTCGATCTTGACCGGGTTCTCGACGGCTTCGCCGCGATCGATCGCAAAGTGCAGCGCGCCGACATGCGCATCCGCCTCAACGACGATGGCAACGCCAAAGCGGGCCTCGAAATCGGTGATCGTGGAGCGCTTGTAGTTGAGCAGGTAGAGCGCGATCTCCGGCGTCGCACGCACGGTGATGTCATGCGTCGTGTTCTTGAGAAGATATTCCTCGACGCCGCGCAGGACATGCAAGGCAACGGAGGACTGCGACCGCACGACACCTGTACCGGCACAATGTGCGCAGACCTGCGTGGTCGATTCGAGAACCGAGGCCCGGATACGCTGGCGCGACATTTCCAGAAGACCGAAATGCGAGATGCGGCCGACCTGAATGCGGGCGCGATCGTTCTTCAGGTGATCCTTGAGGCGTTTTTCGACCGAACGGTTGTTGCGCTTCTCTTCCATGTCGATGAAGTCGACGACGACGAGACCGGCAAGGTCGCGCAGGCGAAGCTGGCGGGCGACCTCTTCGGCGGCTTCCAGGTTCGTCTGAAGCGCTGTGTCTTCGATCGAGTGTTCGCGGGTCGAGCGGCCCGAGTTGACGTCGATGGCGACCAGCGCTTCGGTCTGGTTGATGATGATGTAGCCACCGGACTTCAGCGTCACCTGCGGCTGCAGCATGCGGTCGAGCTGCGCCTCGATGCCGGAGCGCGAGAAGATCGGATGCACGTCGCGATATGGCTGAACCACCTTGGCGTGGCTCGGCATCAGCATCTTCATGAAGGCCTTCGCTTCGCGATAGCCTTCTTCGCCGGAAACGACGATCTCACTGATATCCTTGTTGTAGAGGTCGCGGATCGACCGCTTGATCAGCGATCCCTCTTCATAGACGAGGCACGGCGCTGTGGACGCCAGCGTCAGCGTGCGAACGTTTTCCCAAAGGCGCATCAGATATTCGAAGTCGCGCTTGACCTCGACCTTGGTGCGGTTGGCACCGGCCGTGCGCAGGATGACGCCCATGCCCTGGGGAACGTCGAGCGCGCGGGCGATTTCCTTCAGGCGCTTGCGGTCCGGCAGGTTGGTGATCTTGCGGGAAATCCCGCCGCCACGCGCCGTGTTCGGCATCAGAACCGAATAGCGGCCGGCAAGCGACAGATAGGTGGTGAGTGCTGCGCCCTTGTTGCCGCGTTCTTCCTTGGCGACCTGAACGAGCAGGATCTGGCGACGCTTGATGACTTCCTGGATGCGGTACTGCTTGCGCGGGCGGCGTTCCTTCCGGTCCGGCACTTCTTCCATCGCATCTTCGGCGCCAACCGATTCGATGACTTCCTTTTCCTCGTGATGACCATCGTCATCATCGTCGTCGTGGCCGCGACGGCGGCTCGGCGCTTCGGAAATCGTGTCGGCATCGACCATGGCGGCCATTTCGCCGTTCGGGCCACGGCCTTCGTCGGTCTCGTCGGCATCCACATTGTCGGCATTTGGGCCGTCGGCCGTCGAAACGCTTTCGGCAGCAGCTTCCGCCTCAGCGGCTTCAGCGGCGATGGCCTTCTTGGAGCGGCGAGCGCGCTTTGGCTTGGCCTTGGGCGCCTCTTCGACGGCGGCCGGCTCGGCAGCGATCGTTTCGGCCGGGGCTTCGCTCTCAACGACACCTTCGACGGCATCGGCAGCAGCGCCATCGGCAATATCGGAAACGGCAAAGTCGGAAGCGGCCGTTTCAGCCGGTGCTTCTACTTCGTCCTGCGCTTCGGCTTCGGCAGGCGATGCCTCGACGGCAGCAGCGGGCGAAACCTCTTCGGCGTCGTCTGCTGCCTCGTCTTCCGAAGCATCGTCATCGGAGTCGAGGTCCGTGCCGGTCTCGACATGCTCGATGTCGTCGTCGCGACGGGCGTCTTCAGCTTCGGCGCGCAGCAGTGCCTGACGGTCGGCCAGCGGGATCTGGTAGTAGTCCGGGTGGATTTCGGCGAAGGCCAGGAAGCCGTGGCGGTTGCCGCCGTAATCGACGAACGCGGCCTGAAGCGAAGGTTCGACGCGCGTTACCTTCGCCAGGTAGATGTTTCCGCGGATCTGTTTCTTGTGTTCCGACTCGAAGTCGAATTCTTCTATGCGGTTGCCACGTACGACAACGACGCGCGTCTCCTCAGCGTGAGACGCGTCGATAAGCATTTTCTCTGCCATGTAGGTTGTGCTCCTCGGCGTGAGCGTGACAGGGCAGGAAAAGGACGTCCCGGAGGCGGTTCCCCACGCAGGTCACGGCGTTCGCCGGATAGATAAATTCCCGAAGGATACCGGTCATGGGCAAACAGCCGGACGGCAGAGGCAAGCGTTCCGTTTCCGGTGCTTTCCGCTTCTGACCGATCCTGCTGCGTCAACATGAGATACCAAACAAGGAATGCCAAAGTCATAGGCCTTGTGGCCCGATGAGTGTGCCCTTTGCAGGGCGTGGTGTCAGACACCGTATCTTCCGGCCACCGCCGGATTGTTCTCGATTCGGAATGCGATGAAAAGTGAAGCGACGGCGGATGAAACACGCTTGCTGCGAGGACATGACGGCCGGAAGCGCGTAGTCCGCTTCCCGATCATGCTCTGGCGCCAGGGTTTTGCCCCTTGGCTGCCCGGTCGTGGAATCTATCCCGTCAACACTTTTTACCTCTGCTACGTTTATGGTTTTCATGTCACAATGGCAAGAGAAAAGCCCTTGCGCCTTAATATTGATGGAATTGCTTGTCTCGTTTTGGCGCAGTGGCATTGCGCTCGTCGGTGCACGCCGAGCCGGCCGAAACCCTTCGGTAAGACTTGATTAACCTCGATGCGGCAAGGATGCGGATCGGACGAGCGGCAAGGCTGCGCGTCGGACGGCGTGTGCCGGCCAAAAGGGTTGGACCCGGCAGGCTTGGACGAGGTGTTCGCGAGGAGAGCGTTTTGCAGCGGAAGACGGGGCGGGAAACGAGCGGACAGCCGAGGGCAGGGCGAGCCTCATCGGGTCACGAACCTCGTTCGCGCTTGTCGTTCTCGCTCGCGGCACTTCTTGCAAGCGTCGTCATCGCGCTGGGAACGGCCGGTGCTCTTCAGGCGGAACCTGTCACCGGGCCGGGCCCGCTTCTGGCCTACGGCATGCGCATCGCCGGCGACGATGCCCGCACGCGCGTCGTCGTCGATTTCGACCGGAAGCCCGACATCTTCGTTCACTATGTCGATAATCCGCCCCGCGTCATCGTCGATCTTCCCGAGACCTCCTTCGGCGTGAAGCCGGAAGACGCGCAAGCGAGGGGGCTCTTCAAGGACATCCGCTTCGGCGCCATGGGCGCCAGCAGCGCCCGCATCGTCCTCACGGCGACGAAGCCTGTCGAGATCACCGTGGCCGACGTGAAGACCGACGATGGCGGCAAGAGCTTCCGCCTCGTGCTGGATGCCGAGCGCGTCGAGAAGAAACGCTTTGCTGAACTTCTGACCGAGCAGACCTGGACGGGCAGCGTCGCGCTGACCAAGGCGCCGCGGGTCGATGAGCCGGCGCCCGCCTCCAGCGACTTCGTCATTGCGGTCGATGCCGGCCATGGCGGCATCGATACCGGCGCGATCGGCGTCGATACCAAGATGGAAGAGAAAGCCGTCACGCTGGCTTTCGCGAGGGAATTGGCGGAAACGCTGAACCGCGAGCCCGGCATCAAGGCCGTGCTGACGCGCGACGACGACGAATTCCTATCACTCTCCGAGCGTGTGCTCATTGCCCGGCAGAAGCAGGCGAAGCTGTTCATCTCGCTGCATGCCGACACGCTGAAGCAGCACGATATCCGGGGCGCCACCGTCTACACGATCTCGGACAAGGCCTCCGACCATCTGGCGGCAAGCCTTGCGGAACGCGAAAACCTGTCGGATCAGCTCGCCGGGATACCGCTGGCCGATGAGCCGGCCGAGGTCGCCGACATCCTGATCGACCTGACGCGGCGTGAGACGCAGGCCTTCTCGGTCAATCTGGCCCGCTCCATCATCACGTCCTTCGAAGGGCAGATCAACCTGATCAACAATCCGCATCGCTTCGCCGGCTTTCAGGTGCTGCGGGCAGCGGACGTGCCTTCCATCCTGCTCGAACTCGGCTTCATGTCCAACAAGGAGGACGAGAAGCTGCTGGTCGATCCGGTCTGGCGCAAGAAGGTTTCCGAGCGCATCGCCGCCGCCGTCCGGCGCTACCGGGGCGGTGCCATGGCCGACGGTGGTTAATCGCTGACGACAGCCGCCGCCGTCCGGACGCGGATGCTCTACCGGAAGTAGCCTTAAAATTAAGGATGACTTACATTATTTCGTGTCGCCCGGGCCACAGGCGCGGTGGCATCCGCACGCCGAACGGGCTAAACTGGATCAAGAGCCCTATTTTCCTCACATTCCCGTCGCTATCCCTCAAGCCGAAATCGACGGTCCGGGAATCGCCGGACGGGTATCAATTGCTCGGCTGGCGGAGGCCAATAGACCGGAACGGGCGGCATCGACGCGATGTCGACCCGGATTGGGTGTTCAGCTGCCTTTTGTCCGCAGGGATGCGGGGCGAGCTTGAGTTCTGCGGCGACGACATCGCAGCCCATAGGGCGCGACGCTGCGGGTGACGACATGCGGAAAGATGCGGCGGGATCGCTGCCTTTCATTTGATAGCGACGACGAAGGGACCGGTAGCCAACCGATGATCAGACTGATTGGATACTTCTTCGGCGCCGGCGCCTTTCTCGTCCTCATCGCAGCGGCGGCAGCGGCACTCTATCTCGGCAACCTCAACAAGGACCTGCCGGACTACGAGGTGCTGGCCAGCTATGCGCCCCCCGTCACCACACGCGTCCACGCCGGCAATGGCGAACTCATGGCCGAGTACGCCCGCGAGCGCCGCCTTTACCTGCCGATCCAGGCCATCCCCGACCGCGTGAAAGCGGCCTTCATCTCGGCGGAAGACAAGAACTTCTACCAGCATCCCGGCGTCGACCTCATGGGTCTCGGCCGTGCGATCCTCGTCAACGTCCAGAATATGGGCTCCGGCCGTCGCCCTGTGGGCGCCTCGACCATCACGCAGCAGGTCGCCAAGAACTTCCTTCTCTCCGCCGACCAGACCATCGACCGCAAGATCAAGGAAGCGATCCTCTCTTTCCGCATCGAACAGGCCTATTCGAAGGACCGCATTCTCGAACTGTACCTCAACGAGATCTTTTTCGGCCTGAACTCCTATGGCATCGCCGGCGCGGCTCTGACCTATTTCGACAAGTCGGTGACCGAACTGACCATTGCCGAAACGGCCTATCTCGCAGCCCTGCCGAAGGGCCCTTCTAACTACCATCCCTTCCGTCATGAAGCCGCGGCGCTTGAGCGCCGCAACTGGGTCATCGACCGGATGGTCGAGAACGGTTACGTCACGCGGGCGGACGGCGATGAGGCAAAGACCCAGCCGCTTGGCGTCTCCGTGCGCCGTGGTGGCTCGCACCTCTTTGCGTCCGACTATTTCGCCGAGGAAGTCCGCCGCCAGATCATCCAGCGCTATGGAGACAATGCGCTGTATGAAGGCGGTCTCTCGGTTCGCACCTCGCTCGATCCGAAGATCCAGGTGGAGGCCCGCAAGGCCCTGCAGGATGGCCTCGTCAATTATGACGAGCGCCGGGGTTTCCATGGTCCGCTGAAGAGCATCGAGATCGGCGGCGATTGGGGCGTGGCCCTCGGCAAACTCGACGCGCTCTCCGACGTGCCCGAGTGGAAGCTCGCCGTTGTTCTTGCGGTGGATGAAAAGGGCGCCGAGATCGGCATTCAGCCGTCCAAGGATGGCGCCGGCAAGGTCGGTCCCGACCGCGTCACCGGCCATATCTCGGCAAAGAACATGCAGTGGGCGTATCGCTCGTCCGAGGGCAATCGCCGCACGGCGCGCTCGCCGGAAGGCGTGGTCGGCCCGGGCGACGTCGTCTATGTCGAGGCGCTGGAGACGGATGGCGAATATCGCCTGCGCCAGCCACCGAAGGTTCAGGGCGGTCTCGTCGCCATGGACCCGCAGACCGGCCGCGTGCTCGCCATGGTCGGCGGCTTCTCCTATGGTCAATCCGAGTTCAACCGCGCGACGCAGGCCATGCGCCAGCCGGGTTCGTCCTTCAAGCCCTTCGTCTATGCGGCCGCGCTCGACACCGGTTATACGCCGGCATCCGTCATTCTCGATGCGCCGTTCGAACTGGCCCAGAACGGCCAGGTCTGGCGTCCCGAAAACTATGGCGGCGGCTCGGCGGGCCCGTCCACCTTGCGTCTCGGCATCGAAAAGTCGCGCAACCTGATGACGGTGCGTCTTGCCAACGATCTCGGCATGCCAATCGTCGCCGAATATGCCGAGCGCTTCGGCATCTACGACAAGATGCTTCCCGTCCTCGCCATGTCGCTCGGCTCCGGTGAAACCACCGTCATGCGTATGGTCTCGGCCTATTCGGTCCTCGCCAATGGCGGCAAGCAGATCAAGCCGTCTCTCATCGACCGCATTCAGGACCGCTACGGCAAGACCATCTTCCGCCACGAAGAGCGGACATGCGAAACCTGCAACGCCCCCGATTGGCAGGAGCAGGACGAACCGACATTGACCGACAATCGCGAGCAGGTGCTCGACCCGATGACGGCCTATCAGATCACATCCATGATGGAAGGCGTCATTCAGCGGGGAACCGCGGCCGGCAAGGTCACGCTCGATCGTCCGGTGGCCGGCAAGACCGGCACGACCAACGACGAGAAGGATGCCTGGTTCGTCGGATATACGCCTGACCTCGTGGCCGGCCTCTATCTCGGCTTCGACAATCCGGCACCGCTCGGGCGCGGCGGCACCGGCGGCAGCCTTGCAGCCCCGGTCTTCAACGAGTTCATGCAGGCGGCTCTGGCCGGAACCCGCCCCACCAAGTTCATCCCGCCCGAAGGCATGAGCCTCGTGCCCGTCAACCGGAAGACCGGCATGGCGGCAGCCGAAGGCGATCCGGATACGATCATCGAGGCGTTCAAGCCGGGCACCGGCCCTGCTGCCACCTTCTCGGTCATCGGCGGCGCCGATGCCTACGTGCCGCCGGAAGAGATCCTGCGCACCTCGCCGCAGGCCAACCAGGCGGTCACCTCGGGCTCCAACGGCCTGTTCTAGCCAACACCGGATCGCGATGCGCCCGCTGCCTTTACATCGGCGGCGGGCGTCGCTATTTCACGGGCACGTTATCCGGCACGATCAAGAAAAAGAGACAATGCGCAACGAAATCGAGAATATCGTCGACGAGATCAAGCAGGCCGTAAGCCTGCTGAGGAGGCATCTTTGACTGGGATCAGGCGGTAAGACGACTGGACTGGCTGAACAACAAGGCGGAAGATCCGACCCTGTGGAACGATGCCGCGGAAGCACAGAAGCTGATGCGCGAGCGCCAGGGCCTGGACGAAGGCATCAACAGCGTGCGCGCCTTCGAGCAGCAACTGAAGGACTGCATCGAACTCATCGAACTCGGCGAGGAAGAGGGTGATGCCGACATCATCCGCGATGCCGAGGACACGCTGAAGGGCCTGCGGACCGAAGCGGCCCGCCGTCAGGTGGAGGCCATGCTGTCCGGCGAGGCCGACAGCAACGACACCTATCTCGAAGTCCACTCCGGCGCTGGCGGCACCGAGAGCCAGGACTGGGCGAACATGCTTCTGCGCATGTACACGCGCTGGGCGGAGCGTCAGGGCTACAAGGTCGAACTCATGGAAATCCATGACGGAGAAGAAGCCGGCATCAAGTCCGCCACGCTTCTCGTCAAGGGTCACAACGCCTATGGCTGGATGAAGACCGAGTCGGGCGTTCACCGCCTCGTGCGTATCTCGCCCTATGACAGCAATGCCCGCCGTCACACCTCGTTCTCCTCCGTCTGGGTGTACCCGGTGGTGGATGATTCGATCCAGATCGATATCAATGAGAGCGACTGCCGCATCGACACCTACCGGTCGTCGGGCGCCGGTGGACAGCACGTCAACACGACCGACTCGGCCGTCCGCATCACCCACATGCCCTCGGGCATCGTGGTCCAGTGCCAGCAGGAGCGCTCGCAGCACAAGAACAAGGCCAAGGCCTGGGACATGCTGCGCGCCCGTCTGTACGAGTCGGAACTGAAGAAGCGCGAGGAAGCTGCCAATGCGGAAGCGGCCTCCAAGACGGAGATCGGCTGGGGCCACCAGATCCGTTCCTACGTCCTTCAGCCCTATCAGCTGGTAAAGGACCTTCGGACCGGCGTCGAAAGCACGGCTCCCTCGGACGTGCTCGATGGCGAGCTGAACGACTTCATGGAAGCGGCGCTCGCACACCGTGTGAACGGTGGTGCCGACGCGGCAGTCGACGATCTGAACTGATACCGGTGGCCGCGTGAAAGCGCGGCCGCTCTTTTCTTGGCGGACTGCGACACGCTGTCTGCTTTGCTGTGGACTAGTTCGATTCGCGCTCGATGCGGATGTCACCGAGTTCATCGATCAGCACTGTCCAGGTCTCGATATCGCTCGCCGCGGGGTTCGTGCGCAGATATACGGTCGCAAACAGTCCCGGCTGCTGTGTCACGCCGTCGGATGTCTCCGGCCGGATGTCGGTCACGAACGCCTTCATTTTCGAAAACTCGTCCAGTTCGGCCGACGACACGATCTTCGGTCCGGCCGGGTCGAGTGCGATCTGTTGCAGCACGATATGGGCTGTACCGTCAGGCTGGCGGAGGGCGATCAGCTTGTAATAGCCCTTCTGCGCCGTGCTTGCAGGTGCAGACCGTGCCTTGCCCTGCGGATCGAGAACAGCAGACGGATCACCGCTGTCCTCCCAGAACCCGGAGCTCGTCACGAAGGTGACGTTCGCCGGCAGCACGTCGTCCGCCCGAACGGCCACCGGACAGAAAGCCGCCGTCCCGGCGAGCATGGCAATCCAAACTATACGCATCATCAGACGACCTCGTCCCGCAGGCGATTCCACTCGGTTGCGTAAGCCTGCCATAAAATTCATCTCGAATCGAATCAGTTGGAAAATTGCTCCGCGAGGATACGATCGGACCACGAATAATCCGGGTCAGACAGAATCCGCGCCGTCATCTCCTCGGATTCGGCAATGCGCACGGAAACGACGGATTTCACTTCGACATGGTCGGCCACCGCATTGACCGGCCGCTTGTCCGTCTCGAGAATCTCGATTTCCACCGTGACCTTGTTGGGCAACAGGGCGCCACGCCAGCGGCGCGGCCGGAAGGGACTGACCGGTGTCAGCGCGAGAAGCGGCGCTTCGAGCGGCAGGATGGGGCCGTGGGCGGAGAGATTGTAGGCGGTCGATCCGGCGGGAGTGGAGAGGAGAATGCCATCGCAGATCAGCTCTTCCAGCCGCACGCGCCCATCGACCGTGATCTTCAGCTTGGCAGCCTGATAGGACTGCCGGAAGAGGTAGACCTCGTTGATCGCGAGCGCACTGAAGGTCTGCCCCTCGCTGTCGCGCGTCTGCATCTCCAGCGGCCGGAAGGCGTTCTCCACGGCATTTTCCAGCCGTTCGCGCAGGTTCTCGGTACTGTAGCGATTCATCAGGAAACCCACCGAGCCGCGGTTCATACCGTAGACCAGCTTGCCGGAGTTCATCGTCTTGTGAAGCGTCTGCAGCATGAACCCGTCACCACCAAGGGCGACGATGACGTCGGCCGCTTCCGGATCGGCATTGCCGTAGATGGCCGTTAGTTCCGCAGCCGCTTTCTGCGCTTCTTCCGTCTGGGATGGAGCAAAGGCGATCGTCTCGAAGGTGCGGAGCATGATGTGCCTTGCCATTGCCTGGACAAGCCGCCAAGGGCGACCGGGGCCGACGCCGGCCGAGGGCCATCATGCATAAAATCCCACAGTATGAAAGGGATAGCGAAAAGAAAGGACGTCATATGGGAAGGGATTCGGAAGGATCTCACGGACGGCTTCAGTCTCCACCTATGCGCAAAAACAGAAACACCGTACGCTTTCTGAGCGTACGGTGTTGACGCGAGGGTCCGAAGACAATGCGACGAACCCGGTCGCATCGTCAGGGAAAGCCGGCGTGACGGGGCTGCCTATATCATGATCTCGCCGCCGGTGACCGGGATCACGGCACCGGTCATGTAGCTGCCGAGATCCGATGCGAGCAACACATAGGCTCCCGCGAGTTCTGCCGGCTGTCCCGCGCGGCCGAGCAGCGTCTGCTTGCCGAACTCTGCCGCCTTCTCCGCCGGCATGGTCGAGGGAATGAGGGGCGTCCAGATCGGCCCGGGCGCAACGGCGTTCACGCGAATGCCTTTCTCTGCCAGCATCTCGGCGAGGCCCGCCGTGAAATTGGAGATCGCGCCCTTGGTGGACGCATAGGCCAGAAGCTGCGGCGAGGGCTGCCTCGACTGGATCGACGTTGTATTGACGATCGCGCTGCCCGGCTTCATGTGCGGTGCGGCAGCCTTCGAAAGGAAGAACGACGCGTAGATATTGGTCCGGAAGGTGGTGTCCCATTCCTCCGCGGTGATGTCGGAAATGTCCGCATAGGTCCGCTGAAAGGCGGCATTGTTCACGAGGATATCAATGCGGCCGAGGTCGCCAACGGTTTTCTCGACCAGCGAGATGCAGTGATCTTCCGACTGGATGTCGCCGCGCATCACGATGCATTTGCGGCCAGCTTCACGAACCCACTTCGCTGTTTCCTCCGCATCCTCATCCTCGTTCAGATACGAAATGACGATATCGGCACCTTCCCGAGCATAGGCGATGGCCACGGCCCGCCCGATGCCCGAATCGCCACCGGTGATCAGGGCCACTTTGCCTTCGAGGAGATTATTGCCTTTGTAGGTCTTCTCCCCGTGATCCGGCAAAGGATCCATCAGTCGCGTCAGCCCGGGAGGGGCCTGCTGCTGTTCGGGATGGGGCGGCGTCGGTCTTCTGGCGTCGGACATGGGTGTCTCCTTTAAGCGTTCCGACGCTAACGAGAACATCCCCACAACGTTCCAGGCAATGTGACCTGCCAACGTGAGGCACAACACGTCGGGCAAG
The DNA here is from genome assembly GCF_004343445.1 of Rhizobium sp. PP-CC-3G-465. Lineage (NCBI taxonomy): Bacteria > Pseudomonadati > Pseudomonadota > Alphaproteobacteria > Hyphomicrobiales > Rhizobiaceae > Rhizobium > Rhizobium sp. PP-CC-3G-465. Next base: position 1,240,213 of record NZ_SLYH01000001.1, on the reverse strand, counting down.
CGCTACGCTGCTGTCCCTCAAAGCGAGACTATGCCAGCGCCAACGCGAACCGAAAGACGACATAACTAATTGCTGCGGTTGCCACTAAGGCGGTGGCGATCAACGAGGCATTCTTCATGCCGTGCTTCCTCGCCGCAAATTGAGACCGTATTTTGTCTGGCGCGATGCCAGCTGTCGCGTTCCCGCTGAATGCCATCGGCGACCATCTTCGTCGGGTCCGTCTCGCCCCGCGTCATGTGCTCGGCAACGATGGTCCACGCCATCCGCCAGATATCGTCTGAAGCCACAGGTCTCTCCCATTGTCGGCAGAGCCTTACCTGTCCATGCTGAAGCGAAGCTTGTGTGTAGGCGCAGGCACGTGGGTATGACGGCGGGTCGAGTGAGAGCATCTATGATTTTGCAGGGAGTGCGTTACCTTGAACATCCATGCCGCGAAGTTTCCTGCGGCACACGCTGAAAGATGGAGAAGGCATGTTCCTGCGCACAGTGGATTGGCCGAAAGCCGTTGCCATGGTCGGTGATATCGCGAAAGGAACGGCATCCGTCACGCTTCGCACTTATTCGCGAAAGGACCCGAAGGCCAGCGGCGCGATCGACACCTATGGCTGGAGCTTCCAGCAGGTTCAGGCTTACGGCCAGTCCGAGACAAGATCGACCCGGCTCGTCGTGGCGGATCAGCTCAGCCGCGCCTTGCTCGGTGTTGCAACGCCGGACGATACGTTCTTCGCATATGAGGTGGATGGCGGAGTGGACTACGAGGCCGACGCCAAGTGCCTGGTAAAGGAGTTCAATGACATCGCCGCCACAGTGGTTTCCGTCACCGTCGGTGCTGTCTCCATCTCATGGTTTCTCGTCGTCCTGCATCAAAACAGCGACATCATCCACTGGAAGATGCGCTATCATGAACGGGATCAGCGGCCGGATATTTCGGGATCGTGAGCCGTCTGCCGGTCGAAAATACTTTGCGACATACGCTATAGACCAAGCGCTATTTCGTGTGGCGGATAAGCCCCGTTCAATGGGAGCTGTTTCAATCGGAATCTCCGTTCCGATGACGGCCATTGGAATGCAAGGGCGCGCAGACGGCCCAGGTTAGCGCACGAGCGCCAGGCATCTTTTTCTTAAAAGAAAATAATAGATTGATGGTGCCCCCACCAGGACTCGAACCCGGGACCCCCTGATTACAAATCAGGTGCTCTACCAACTGAGCTATAAGGGCAGCTGCGGAGGAATTAGCAGATTCCTCCGGCGTGTAAAGTGGGAAATGTTTGCCGGTGCCGTGCTTGCCTACCGTTTCAGGTGGGCGCGCGCGGCGTAGAGGGCGATGGCGGCGGCGTTGGAGACGTTGAGGGATTTGATGGCGCCGGGCATGTCGAGGCGGGCGAGGGCCGAGACGGTGTCGCGCGTCTTCTGGCGCAACCCTTTTCCTTCGGCGCCGAGAACGAGCGCGACGCGGTCGCCGACGAAGGTGCTTTCCAGCGGTGCCGGACCTTCCGAATCAAGACCGATCGAGTGGAAGCCAAGGCCGTGCAGCTCTTCGAGCGCCTCCGCAAGATTGGTGATCTGGATGTAGGGGATCAGCTCCATGGCGCCGGAGGCGGATTTTGCCATGACGCCCGATTCGGTTGGGCTGTGGCGCATGGTGGTGATGACGGCACCTGCATCGAACGCCACGGCCGACCGCAGCACGGCGCCGACATTGTGCGGATCGGTGATCTGATCGAGGACGAGGATCAGCGGGCTGTCCTTCAGTGCGGAAAGCCGGCGCACGGGCAGGGGCTTCGTTTCCAGCATGACGCCCTGGTGGATGGCGTCGGGGCCGAGGATCTTGTCGAGATCCTGCGGCGAGACGATTTCCACCGGGAAGGGCAGGGACTCGGTATTCTTGATCTCCAGGCGCACGAGCGCGTTCAGGGTCGCCGAGAGGCTGACGATCTTGCGTTCGGGATTGGCCAGCGCTGCCCTGACGGTATGGATACCATAAAGCTGGACCTGATCCGGCGCAAGCGGTGGCGCCTGCCACTCTCCCTTGCCGCCTTTTCCCCGGCGATCTTCGGGCGGCGTCGGAATTTCTCCGCGCTCGCGCTTCTGATCGCGATGCGCCCGGCGCAGCGTTGCATAATGGGTGTCTTTGGCGCTCTTGTCGCCGGAAGGATCTTTGCTCATGCCGAATGTATATCGGGCAAGGGCTGGCAGGGAAACCATTTTCCCGCAGCTCACCCGACCTATCGGCAGCACGCTTCGGGTATCGGCTGTGGAAGATTTCCAACTTTTGAAAAAACTGGTGACGTCGTGTTGACAGGAGGAAACGAGGCGGTCATATACCCGGCGCAGATCAAGGGGCGGCACAAACAGCCGCTTCCGAAGATCGCACTGGTCGCTTGATCCCGACAGAATACTGGAGGGATGCCCGAGTGGTTAAAGGGGACGGACTGTAAATCCGTTGGCTCAGCCTACGTTGGTTCAAATCCAACTCCCTCCACCATTCTGTCGCACGGATCAAGACCCCCGCGGGTATAGCTCAATGGTAGAGCAGCAGCCTTCCAAGCTGAATACGCGGGTTCGATTCCCGCTACCCGCTCCAATAAGTCCATTATTTTTCCTTGCGCGTGCGCGCTATATCGCGCCCTCCCGCGCGGCTCCCCTCCATTGTATTCGACCGGTGCACATCCCACATGCGGGACTGACGGTTGGCGGTTCCCGATGGGGGATCTTCCGGCCATTTCCATAGGCGCAAATAGGCCTTGCGCAATTCTTTCGAAACCCTTAAACGCCTCCCCAAACCGGCCGGCGGCATACTGGCCTGCCGGGCCGTATCTCATTGATCACAGGAAAACATACCCATGGCAAAGAGCAAGTTTGAACGCAACAAGCCGCACGTGAACATCGGAACGATCGGTCACGTCGACCATGGCAAGACGTCGCTGACGGCAGCGAT